>SSMU01000003.1 GCA_004799545.1 Phenylobacterium sp. | reverse complement strand
CCGTCGAACGCCTGATCTGGACCGAGCACGAAGCCTCCGACGCCGAACCCCTGCTCGACGCCCTCGACGACCGCCTCGACGAAGCCGAACTCCGCGACGACTTCCTCGCCGAAGATGTCGACACCCACATCGCTAGGGTTTGCCGGGAGCTCCAAATTCCTCCCCCAGCGCGCAGCGCGACCAGGGGGAGGTGGTCCGAAGGACCGGAGGGGGTTTCCTCAACCGCCTCCCAGCCCGACCTTCTGAGCGGAAACCCCCTCACCGGCTTCGCCGGAGCTCCCCCTGTGGGGGAGCAACTTGAGCCCCGCGGCTCCTCCGCCTGACGACCCGGGCACGACCTTGCCCGCAGCGCCCGCAGATCGGCGAAATCTCTCCAGGGTTTAACTTGCGGCCGCCCCGGTCTTGGCCATTCTGCGCCGACCAACGGGGGATTCCTGCATGCGTAAGCTTCTGACAGCGGCCGTGGCCGCGCTTGTCCTGTCGTCCGGCCTCGCGATGGCCTCGAACGCCTTCGCCGCCGACGATCCGCCGAAGGTCGATGCGGCCAAGGGGGCCGACAAGAGCGGGGGCGACAAGGACAAGACCGACCTGCCGCCGTTCCCGGCCGACGCCACGATCAAGCAGGTGACCCATGTCGCCGGCAAGACGGTGAGCTACACCGCCACCGTCGGCTCGCTGCCGGTGCGCGACGCCAAGGGCAAGAAGATCGCCGAGGTGGTGTTCACCGCATATGTGCTCGACGGCCCGCACGACCCGGCGCGGCCGGTGACCTTCGCCTTCAACGGCGGCCCGGGCGCGGCCAGCGTCTACCTCAACATGGGCGCCATCGGACCCAAGCGGATCCAGTTCGGCGCCCAGGGCGACAGCCCCTCCGACCCCGTCCGCCTGATCGACAACGCCGGCACCTGGCTCGACTTCACCGACCTGGTGTTCATCGATCCGGTCGGCACCGGCTATTCCCGCTCCCTGGTCGATCCCGACGAGACCAAGAAGGACTTCTTCCAGGTCAAGGAGGACGTCGCCTACCTGTCGCGGATCGTCTTCGACTGGCTGGTGAAGAACGGCCGCATGGCCTCGCCCAAATATGTGGTCGGCGAGAGCTACGGCGGCTACCGGGCGCCGGCCATCGCCCACTACCTGCAGCGCGAACTGGGCGTCGGCCCCTCCGGCGTGGTGATGGTCTCGCCCTTCCTCGACGCCCGCACCCAGGCCTTCGAGGACATCTCGCCGCTGCCCTACATCGTCAACCTGCCGTCCATGGCCGCCGCCAACTACGAGCGCCAGGGCAAGCCGCTCAACGCCCAGACGCTCGGCGAAGTGGAGGCCTACGCCCGATCGGACTTCGCCGTCGATCTGCTCAAGGGCCGCCAGGACGCCGCCGCCGTCGACCGCATCGTCGACCACGTCACCCGCTACACCGGCCTCGATCCGGCCCTGGTCAAGCAGATGGGTGGCCGCGTCGACGACCAGACCTTCCTGCGCGAGCTCTACCGCCGCGAGGGCAAGCTGGCCTCGGTCTATGATTCCAACGTCACCACCTGGGACCCCTATCCCTGGTCGGAGCAGCAGCGGGCCGGCGATCCGATCCTCGATGCGATCATCGCGCCGACCACCAGCGCCATGGTCGACTTCATCACCCGCCAGGTCGGCTGGAAGGTGGAGGGCCGCTACAATGCGCTGTCCAACGACGTGAACCGCGACTGGGAGAAGGGCTGGTTCCAGGAGGTCGAGAGCGTCTCCGACCTGCGCCAGGCGGTGGCCGCCGACGGCAAGCTCAGGGTGATGATCGCCCACGGCTACGACGACCTCAGCTGCCCGTTCTTCGCCTCGCAGCTGATTGTCGACCAGATGCCGCCGATGGGCGACCCCGGCCGCGTGCAGCTGCACGTCTATCCGGGCGGCCACATGTTCTACTCCCGCCCCGACAGCCAGGCCGCCTTCCGCCGCGACGTGATGGCCCTCTACGGGGTGCGGTGACTTCCTTTCCCGCGAAGCGGGAGAGGGGGACCGCTCGCCGAAGAGCGAGCGGTGGAGAGGGAGGGCCGGCGCACAGCCTGGGTCTCGCCCTTCCCACCCTCGGCTCTTCCCCCGACTTTCGCCGGGGTCGGCCGACGGTCCCCCCTTCCCGTGAACGGGAAGGGAAGAGCCGTTTGCGCGGCGGCCTGGGTTATGCTTGTTCACCTATGACGCGGCGCAGGCGAGAGACCGGCGCGCGAGAGTAGGAGACGCTTCTATGTCCGAGGCTGCGCTACCGCCCGGCTGGCCCGCCATGTCGATCGCCCAGGCCCATGCGCTGATCACCGCGCCGGGGACCGTCACGGAGGTCGAGGAGCGGGATATCCGTGGGATCCGCACCAAGGTCTGGAAGAACGCCCCGCCGACCCTGCGGTCCATCGTCGAGGCCTCGCGGGCGCACGGCGAGCGGATCTACCTGGTCTACGAGGACGAGCGGGTCTCCTTCGAGGCCTTCTTCCGCGCCACAGCGGTGCTGGCCCGGGCCATGGCCGCCGAAGGCGTCGGCAAGGGCGACCGGGTCTCGGTGATCATGCGCAACCTGCCGGAATGGGTGGTGGCCTTCTATGCCGCGGCCTCCCTGGGCGCGATCGTCACCCCGCTGAACGCCTGGTGGACCGGGCCGGAGCTGGAATACGGCCTCACCGATTCCGGGACCCGGATCGTGGTCTGCGACGCCGAGCGCTACGAGCGCCTGGCCGAGCACCTGACCAACTGCCCGGACTTGGTGCGGGTCTTCGTCTCGCGCACCAAGGACGAAGAGTTCGCCCATCCGCGGGTGACCCGGCTGGAGGACGTGATCGGCGGGGCCAACGCCTGGAAGGACCTGCCCGACGTCGGCCTGCCCGACGCCGAGATCGGGCCCGACGACGACGCCACCATCTTCTACACCTCCGGCACCACGGGAAAGCCCAAGGGGGCGCTGGCCACCCAGCGGGCGGTCAACGCCGCCGTCTTCACCGGGGCCGCGGCCGGGGCCCGCAGCTTCCTGCGCCGGGGCGAGGTGCCGCCGGCGCCCGATCCGAACGGTCCGCAGCGCTCCTCGCTGATCTCGGTGCCCTTCTTCCACGTCACCGGCTGCATGGCCGTGCTCAACCCCTCGACCTTCGGCGGCGCCAAGCTGGTGATGATGTACAAGTGGGATGTGATCCGCGCCTTCGAGCTGATCGAGCGCGAGAAGATCCAGTCGGCCGGCGGCGTGCCGACCATCGCCTGGCAGCTGATCGAGCATCCGGCGCGCGAGAACTACGATCTCTCCTCGCTGGAGAGCGTGGCCTACGGCGGGGCGCCCTCGGCGCCGGAGCTGGTCCGGCGGCTGCGCGAGACCTTCCCGAAGTCGCAGCCCGGCCAGGGCTGGGGCATGACCGAGACCTGCGCCACGGTCACCTCCAACGGCGCCGAGGACTATGTGAACCGCCCCGACAGCTGCGGTCCGCCGGCGCCCGTCGCGGCGCTGGAGATCCGCGACGTCGAGGATGGCAAGACCGTGCTGCCGGTGGGGGTCGTCGGCGAGCTCTGGTCGTTCGGGCCGATGAACTGCAAGGGCTACTGGAACAAGCCCGAGGCCACCGCCCAGACCTATGTCGACGGCTGGGTGCGCACCGGCGACCTTGCCCGCCTCGACGACGAAGGCTTCTGCTTCATCATCGACCGGGCCAAGGACATGCTGATCCGCGGCGGCGAGAACATCTACTGCGTGGAGGTGGAGAACGTCCTCTACGACCACCCGGCGATCATGGACGCCGCCGTGGTCGGCAAGCCGCACCGGACGCTGGGCGAGGAGCCCGTCGCCGTGGTCACCCTGAAGCCCGGGACCGAGGCCACCGAGGCGGAGCTGCGCGCCCACGTGGCCGAGCGGCTGGCGGCCTTCAAGGTGCCGGTGGAGATCCTGATCCGTCACGAGACCCTGCCGCGCAACGCCAACGGCAAGATCCTCAAGAGCGAGCTGAAGAAGCTGTTCGTCGAGGAGCCCGCCTGAGGACCCGCGCCGACCTCTTGCTGGTCGCGCGCGGCCTCTTCGAGAGCCGCGCCAAGGCCCGGGCCGCCATCGAGGCGGGCGGGGTGACCGCGGACGGCCGGCCGGTAGCCAAGGCCTCCGAGCTGCTGGACGAAACGTCCGAGATCGTCGCGACGGCGGCGCATCCCTGGGTCGGTCGCGGCGCGCTGAAACTGGTCCACGCCCTGGACTTCTGGCCGATCCCGGTGGCTGGCCGCGTGGTCCTGGACGTGGGCGCCTCGACGGGCGGCTTCACCGAGGTGGCGCTGAGCCGCGGCGCGGCGAAGGTCTACGCGGTCGACGTCGGCCGTGGCCAGCTGCATCCCAGCCTCGCCGCCGACCTGCGGGTGGTCAGCCTCGAAGGCCTCGACGCCCGGTCCTTGACCGGCGAATGGGTCCCGGAGCCGCCGGGCCTGGTGGTCACCGACGTCAGCTTCATCGGCCTCGCCAAGGCCCTGCCGGCGGCCCTGGCCCTGGCCCTGGCCGCGCCGGACGCCGACCTGGTGGCCCTGGTGAAGCCGCAGTTCGAGTTGGGGCCCGAGCGGGTGGGCAAGGGCGGCCTGGTCAAGGACCCGGCGGGGCCCGCGGACGCGGTGGCGGGCGTCGCCCGCTTTCTGGAAGCTGCCGGTTGGCGCGTCCAGGCCACCGCCGACAGCCCGATCACCGGCGGCGACGGCAATCGCGAGATGCTGCTGTGGGCAAGGAAATAGCGCCGCCCGGCGGACCGGACGGCGCTCAGTCTGCTCGACCAGAGTTGCTGTCGGGGCTTACCCGACGACGTGGAACAGGCCGTCCGGGCCCATGCAGGCGCGGACGAAGCGGCGCTCGACGCGGCCGTCGGGAAGATAGACCGGGCTCTCCGCCAGGGTGCAGCCGTCGGGTCCGACCTCGCGGGCGATCCGGAAGCGCTCGCCGCGATAGCCGTAGGCGAAGGCCGGCGGCGGGGGCGGCGGACCATAGTAGGCGGGGGCCGGCGGTCCGGCGTAGGCCACGGGCGGCGGGGCGTAGGCTTGCGGCGGGGGCGCCACGGCGTAGCCCGGCCGGTTGCAGTTGGCGGAGGACGAGCCGACGCTCGCGCCCACCAGGGCGCCGACGCCGCCGCCCACCAGGCCGCCGTCCGAGCGGTGGTGGTTGGACGCCACGTTGCTGCCCAGAACCGCGCCGATGCCGCCGCCGATGATCGCGCCCAGCAGGCCGTTGCTGTGCGCCTGCTGCTGGCACGCAGCATAGCCGCCGCCGTAGGGGGCCGGGGCGGGGTAGGGCTGGGCCTGGGCCGCGACGCCAACGGCGCTCAGCGCCATCGCGCCGGCGACCGCGGCCGCCACGCCCTTGGCGATGCTCGAACGGTTCATGGATATTCCCTCTTCTCGAATCTGCTGGGCGGCCGTGAGCCGCTCTCGACCCTGACTATGACCGCCGTTGTCTGAATGGACGCTAAGCGGCCCGTTCATCTTCGTTCATCTGGGACGCGCGCGCCGTGATAGGGCTGCGGCAAATGAGAGCTCAGCCGCGCCGCAACCATCCTTCACCGCCGTCCGGCCCGCCGCGTGAGCTCACCATCGAGGCGGTGGGCGGGGAGGGCGACGGGGTCGCCGCGGGCCCGGCCTTCGTGCCCTTCACCCTGCCGGGCGAGCGGGTGGTCGCGGTGGGCGGCGGCGAGCGCCGGACGCTGGTCGAGGTGCTGAGCGCCAGCCCCGAGCGCGTCGCGCCGCCGTGCCCGCACTTCGGCGCCTGCGGCGGCTGCGCCCTGCAGCACTGGGACCACGCGCCCTACTTGGCCTGGAAAGTCGAACGGCTGGCTGGGACCCTGGCCCGCGAGCGGATCGAGACCGAGATCCTGCCGCCCTTCGCCGCCCAGCCGGCCACCCGCCGGCGCATCGCCCTGCATGCCCGCAAGGGAAGCCGCGAGGCCGCTAGACTGGGCTACAAGGCGCGCAAGTCCTGGGACCTGGTGGACATCGCCGTCTGCCCGATCTCCGATCCCCGGCTACAGGCGGCGATTCCGGCCCTGAAGCGGCTGGCCGCGCCGCTGTTCGAGCACCCGAAGTCGGCGCCGACCCTGCACGTGACGCTCACCGACACCGGCCTCGACGTGGACATCTCTGGCGTCGAGCGGCGGTCCGGCGGGCTCTCCGCCGACGCGCGGATGCGCCTCGCCGACCAGGCGGCGGCCGCCGACCTCGCCAGTGTCACCCTGGACGGCGAGATGGCCTATCTGGCCCGCCAGCCGATCGTCAGGCTTGGGCCCGCGACGGTGGCCTTGCCGGCCGGCGGTTTCCTGCAGGCCACGCCGCAGGCCGAGGCGGCCATGGCCGAGTTCGTGGCCGACGCCGCGGCGGGCGCGTCCCGGATCGCCGACCTCTACTGCGGGGTGGGGACCTTCACCTTCCGGCTCGCCCAGATTGCGCCGGTCCTGGCCGCGGACTTCTCCCCCGAGGCGATCCGCGCCCTCGCCGGCGGGCTGGCCACCGCGCCGGGCCTCAAGGCCGTCACCCCCGAGGCCCGCGACCTGGTCCGTCGCCCGGTGCTCGCGGAGGAGCTGAAACGGATCGACGTGGCCGTCTTCGACCCGCCCCGCGCCGGCGCCGCTGAACAGACCGCGGAACTCGCCCGCTCGGCCGTGGGCCAGGTGATCGCGGTGAGCTGCAACCCCGCCACCTTCGCGAGAGATGCCCGCACCCTCATCGACGCCGGTTTCCGGCTGGAGCGCGTGCTCCCGGTCGACCAGTTCCTATGGTCCCCGCACGTGGAGCTGGTGGGGGTGTTTCAGCGCTGAACCTCCCCCGTCAGGCGGACGGGGGAGGGGGACCGCGAAGCGGTGGAGGGGGCGGCCCGGCCCACAATCTCGAAGAGCTGTCGCGCGGCGCCATCAGGATCGGCCATCACCTCCGCCGCCGCGAGCCGGATCGTGCGGATGCCCTGATCCAGCAGGAAGATATCGCGTCGCCGATCCGCCTCGGACCGCCCGCTGAACCCATGCGATCCCCCGTCGATCTCCACGCAAAGCTGGGCGTGTGCACAGAAGAAGTCGAGCACGTAAGGCCCGATGGGATGCTGGCGGCGGAACGCGGGGTGTCCCTCGCCTCGGCCCCGGAGGCGCTTCCAGAGCATGACCTCGGGAAGCGACATCTGCTTCCGAAGCTTCCGGGCCTGTTTGAGCGTCTTGTTGCTGGTTCTCATGATGTGACTGCCCTCTCCACCACTTCGTCGTCCCCCTCTCCCGTCCGCCTGACGGGAGAGGTTCTTGTTCACCCGAACAGCTTGAGCTGGTCCCCCGCCTTGGGCGGGATGGCGAACTGGGTGAAATCTAGGGGGTCCAGCTTGGCGTCCAGGCCGTAGCGCTTGCGGGCGGTGGCGAAGCGGCGGGACATCAGGGCGGCGATGGGGCCTTCGCCCTTCATCCGCTTGCCCCATTGGCTGTCGTAGTCCTTGCCGCCGCGGATCTGGCGGATCAGGGACATCACCTTGCCGGCCCGGTCGGGGTGGTCGGTGGCCAGCCACTCCTTGAACAGGTCCTTGATCTCCAGGGGCAGGCGCAGCGCCACATAGCCCGCGCCCTTGGCGCCGGCCGCGGCGGCGCGTTCCAGGACCGCCTCCATCTCGTGGTCGTTGAGGCCGGGGATGCAGGGGGCGAACATGACGATGACTGGGACGCCGGCGTCGGCCAGGCGCTTGACCGCGTCCATCCGCTTCTCAGGCGTGGCGGCGCGCGGCTCCATGGAGCGGGCGAGCTTGCGGTCCAGGGTGGTGATCGAGATCGCCACCCGGACCAGGTTGTTCTTCGACATCGACGCCAGGATGTCGAGGTCGCGCAGCACCAGGGCCGACTTGCTGATCACCGAGAACGGCTGGTTGAAGCGGTCCATCACCTCGATCAGCTGGCGGGTGATGCGCAGGGTCCGCTCCTGCGGCTGGTAGGGGTCGGTATTGCCGCCGATATGAATGATTTCAGGGACGTAGCCTGGCTTGCTCAGCTCCCGCTCCAAGAGGCGCGCGGCCTCGGGCTTGAAGAACAGCTTGGATTCGAAGTCGAGGCCGGGGGAGAGGCCCATGTAGGCGTGGGCCGGGCGGGCGTAGCAGTAGATGCAACCGTGCTCGCAGCCGCGATAGGGGTTGATCGAGGCGGAGAAGCCGACGTCGGGACTGTCGTTGTGGCTGATGATCACCTTGGCCTTCTCGGGCGAGACGGTGGTGGCGATGCTGTCGACGACCTCGTCGTCGAGCGTCCAGCCGTCGTCGAAGGCCTCGCGCGCCTCGGCCTCATACCTGCCGGAACGGTTTGAGCGGGCCCCGCGGCCGCGGATCTGCTGGGTGAAGGTGGTCACCGGCCGACGCTAGTGTTTCACTTGGAACAAAACAAGAACTTATTGACGCGGCCATCGCGGGGCGGGCAGGTCGCGGCATGCTGTCGGTGATCGTCGAGGCGGGCGGGGAGGGCGAGCGGCTGCCGGGCGTGCTGGCGGCCCTGACCTCGGCCGCCGTGGAAGGCCTGGTGCGCGACGTGGCGATCGTCGGCGGCGGGCCGGCGGAGCTGCTGGCGGTGCTGCGCGAGGAGACCGGGGCGGAGCTTGCGACGGACACCGCCCAGGCGATCGCCGCGGCGAAGTCGGACCTGCTGCTGGTGATCGGGGCGGACTTCCGGCCGCGGGCCGGCTGGCTCGAGGCCCTGGCGGCGCACCTGCGGAACGGCGGGCGCGAGGGCGTGCTGGCGGGCGAAGGCGGGGGTTTCCTGAAGCTCGCGCCCTACGGCGTGCTGATCGGCAAGGCCAAGGCCGCGGCCCTAGCGCATCCCGATCTGCCACGGCTGCGCCGCAGCCTGGGTCGCGGCCCCCGGATCGGCTAGGTCGAGGCGGGCGTCGACCTCGTGGGCCCCGGCGGCCAGGGCGTCCAGCGTCGGGCTCGGCTCGCCGAACAGCCGGCGATAGGTCCAGTAGCCGGCCATCACCTTCTGCACATAGGCGCGGGTTTCGGAGGCCGGCAGGCTCTCGACCAGCAGCAGGTCGTCGGCTTCGCCGCCCATCGATTGGGCGGTCCTGGAGACCAGGCCGGCGCCGCCGTTGTAGGCCGCCACGGTCTTCAGGATGTCGTAGCCGACGCCGCGCTGCATCAGCCAACTCAGGTAGTCCTGGCCGACGCGCAGGTTGAACGCTGGGTCGAACAGCGGGCTCATGTCGGACTTCAGCTTGTCGTCGCCGGCCGCATGGGCTGCGGCGTCGGGCATCAGCTGCATCAGGCCGACCGCGCCCCTCGGCGAGACGGCGCCGGGGTTGAAGGCGCTTTCCTGGCGGACGATGGCGTAGACCAAGGCCCGGTCGAGGGTGAAGCCGGCGCGGGGCTGGAGGTCGGGCGTCGGATAGGCGGCGATCGAGGCGATGCGCGGCGCGCCGCCGGTCACGGGCGCCTCGATGGTCGGCACACCCAGGGTATTGGCGAGCCTCGACCAGCGCGTGCGCTCGTCGGTGGAGTGGGCGAGCGCCAGGCCGACGCGCAGCTCCTCGCCGCACTCCTGCAGCCGGCCGATCTGGGCCAGGGCGGCGGCGCGGTGCGCGCGGTCGTTCTCGCCGACGAAGGCGGAGACCTCGGGCGCCGGCAGGGCGTAGGACGCGCGGATCAGGCTGTCGATGGAGGGCGGGCCTGCGTCGCGGCCGGCGGCGAGCTTCAGCTTCCGCTCGGCGATCATGCCGTAGAAGGTGTCCGGCGACTGGGCGGCGGCGCGCAGGAAGGTCATCGCCCTGTCGGGCTCGCCCAGCTTCTCGGCGGCGCGGGCGGCCCAGAAGCCGCCGGCCGCGCGGGTCCAGGGGTCCTGGCCCTGGTCGCGGGCCAGGTCGGCGAAGAAGCCCTCGGCGCGGTCGTAGGCGTGCAGGCGATAGGCGGAGAGGCCGGCGATGAACCGCTCGCCGGCGGCCGGCGCCAGGTCGAGGGCCCGCTGGACGTCGCCGGCGTAGTAGGCCTCGCGGGCCTTCTGGGCGCGCTCGGAGATGGCGGGCTGGGCGGTGGCGTGGGTGGGGTCGGTCCCGATCAGGATGGCCGGCTGCGGCGGATCGGCGGCGTCGGCGGGCTTGCGCTTCGAGGCCAGGGCGAAGATGCGGTCGGCCACCGGCAGGTCGCGGAACTTGGCGAGCCAGGCGGAGAGCTCGTCGAAGGCGGCCTTGTGCGCCGTCGGGTGCATCAGCTGGCTGAACGACAGGTAGCCCAGCAGCGACTTGTCGCGGATCGTCGCGCTCTGCATCTGGGCGTCGATGAAGTCGCCGCGGTCGACGTCCTGGAAGGCGGCGACATAGCGCTCGGCGTCGGTGTTGGAGAGGGCGTGCGGGGTTTCAGCCGCAGCCTGCGCCGCCATGGCGGCGGATAGGACGAAGGTGGCGAGCCCGACCCGCAGGCGCGTCTTCAGCGGCATGCCGTCTTCCGCGTGCGCCCCCCCCCACGTCCCCGAAGGCGGTTCGCGGCCCCTTTGTCTTTTGGTCCCCGCCTAAGGGCTAGCTGGGCCGCTCCGGTCTATCAAGCCTCTCCGTGAGGGTGAGGAGGTCGATCCACGCGCGCTTCTTCGCCGCAGGTTGCCGCAAAAGGAAGGCCGGATGCAGGGTCGGAAGGGCCGGCAGCTCCAGCGATCCGTCAGCCGATTTCCACTCGAACCAACGGCCCCGCATCGAGAGGATTCCCTCGTCCCGCTGCAGCATGGACTTCGCCGAGGCGCCGCCAACCAGCAGCAGCATCTTCGGCCGCACGAGCGCGATGGTCCGCTGCAGGAACGGGGCGCAGATCATCTGTTCGTGAAGAGCCGGCGTGCGGTTGCCGGGCGGGCGCCAGAAGACCGTGTTGGTGATCAGCACCCGGTCGGTGAGGCCGGCGGCGGCCAGCATCCGGTCGAGCAGCTGGCCGGCGCGGCCGACGAAGGGCAGGCCCTGGATGTCCTCCTCGGCGCCCGGGCCTTCGCCGATCACCATCACCGGGGCGTCCGGGCGGCCGCGGTAGAAGACCGACTGACGGGCCGCGCCCTCGAACTTGATCGGACAGCCGTCGAAGGCGGCGATGGCGGCGGCCAGCGCCTCGAGGTCGCCGGCCTCGGCGGCGCGCGCCTGGGCCTCGGCCAGGGCGGCCGAGATGTCCGGCTGGCCTGTGAGGCTGGGCTTCGGCGCCGCGGCCGGGGCGGGCGCCGCTTTGCGGGCGGGCGGCGGCGGACGGGCGATCTTGCCGGCCTCGATGCGGTCCACCGCTTCGTCGAGCAGCATGGCGTCGACCCCGCCGTCGGCCCAGAAGGCGAGCAGGCTCTCGTAGGCGGCGGTGGGGGAGGGGTTGGGCACCCGCAAACACTATCATCCGCTCCTCCCGGCGAAAGCCGGGATCCACGCGGAGTTGCGGATTTGCCTGGGGGGCGGGTTCAGCGGAGAGTCGGCTTGGGTCCCGGCTTTCGCCGGGCTGAGCGGTGGAGGGGTGGGGTGCTGCTCGAAAAGCCCGACTGGCTGACGCCGATGTTCCCCTGGCCGCAGGCGCAGCTGAGCGTCAACGGCCGGCGGATGGCGTTCATCGACGAGGGGCCGCGGACAGGGCGGCCGGTGCTGCTGCTGCACGGCAACCCGACCTGGAGCTTCCTCTACCGGGACTTCGTGGCGCCGCTGACGGCGGCCGGCTACCGGGTGATCGCGCCGGACTGCATCGGCGCGGGCTATTCCGACAAGCCCAGGATCGACGCCGCCTACAGCCTGGCGCACCACATCGCCGACCTGGTGTCGCTGATCGACCAGCTGGACCTCAAGGGGATGGCGATCGTCGGCCAGGACTGGGGCGGGCCGCAGGGGACCGGCGCGGCGCTGACGCGGCTGGACCGGGTAGCGGCCCTGACCCTGATGAACACCTGGCTGTTCACTGACTACAAGGGCCGCTTCCACACCTCGGCGCGGCCCTGGACCACCTGGCATGCGCCGGTGATCGGGCCCTATTTCATGAAGCGGCTGAAGATCCTCTCCGGGGCCGGCCCCTCGGCGACCAGCCGGCGCGGGATGACCGCCGAGGAGGCGCGCGGCTATCACCACGTCTATGACGAGCGCGAGAGCGAGACGGTGACGCTGACCTGGCCCCGCTCGATCCCGCTGCGTGAGGGCGACCGGGGCTGGGCGGACATGGCCTGGATCCAGGGCCAGCTGCCCCGGCTGGCGGGTGTGCCGATCCAGCTGATCTGGGCGCCGGAGGACCAGGTGTTCCCGATCGAATACGCCGAGCGGCTGAAGGAGCTGCTGCCGCACGCCGAGGGGCCAAAGACCTACGACCGGGCCACCCACTTCCTGCAGGACGACCGCGGGCCGGAGATCGCCGCCGACATCGTGGCCTTCCTGGATCGCACGGTGGGAGCGAGGCCGTGAAATTCGTGACGCCGACCGCGGTCGAGCTGGCGGGCCTGCGCGCCGATCCGCTGATCTTCGAGCAGGAGCTGGACGTGCGGCCCGAGGTGGCGGCCTCGCTGGAGCGGGCGCTGGGGTTCCGGGCGGGGCGCGCCTATTGGCGCAGCGCCCAGGGCCACCTGTTCGCCATAGAGCTGGGCGACTTCGGCCGCGGGCGGCCCTCCATGGCCATCGTCTCGGCCTTCTGGCCGCGCTACGAGCCGCGCCCGCTGGACGATACGGCCATCGACGACGAGCTGGAGCTGTTCCTGCTGTGGATGGCCGAGGTCTGCGACGGGCTCGACCCCGAGGACCTCAAGTGGACGCTGGCGCGGACGCCTAGGCATCGCGCGCGGCAGGGGTAAGGTGGCGGCGCAACACTGGAGCCGCCCATGACGCAACTTCCGCTCGCCGCCCACTGGACCGCCGCGGGCGAGGCCCTGCTGCCGGAGCTGATCGCGCTCAGGCGGGCGATCCACGAAGAGCCGGAGCTGGGGCTCGAGACGCCGTTGACCACGGCCAAGGCCAAGGCGGCGCTGGCCGGCCTGCCGCTGGAATATCGCGAAGGGCCGTCGACCACCGGCTTTGTGGCGGTGCTGAAGGGGCCGGAGAACGGCCGCACCATCCTGCTGCGCGGCGACATGGACGCCCTGCCGCTCACCGAGGAGACCGGCCTTGCGTTCACCTCGCGCACCATCGGCGCCATGCACGCCTGCGGCCACGACACCCACGTGGCCATGCTGGTCGGCGCGGCCAAGGCCCTGTCGGCCAGACGCGAGGAGCTGGCGGGCACGGTGCTGTTCATGTTCCAGCCGGGGGAGGAGGGCTTCCACGGCGCGCGGCACATGATCGACGACGGCCTGCTCGATCCGCTGCCCGACGCCGCCTTCGCCCTGCACGTGACGCCCAACGCGCCGGCCGGCAGCTTCGGCAGCCGCCCCGGCCCGCTGCTCGCCGCCGCCGACCGCTTCGAGATCCTGGTGACCGGCAAGGGCGGCCACGCCTCGCAGCCGCATGATGCGGTCGATCCCATCCCGATCGCCTGCGAGATCGTCATGGCCATCCAGGCGATGGTGACCCGCACCGTGCCGGCCTTCGATCCGGTGGTGGTCACCGTCGGCCGCATCGAGGCGGGAACCACCAACAACGTGATCCCGGAGTGCGCGGTGATCGAGGGGACGATCCGCTCCTTCTCCGAGCATTCGCGCGGCCTGGCCCACGAAGGGATCCAGCGGGTGGCTGCGAACATCGCGGCGGCGCACCGCGCCTCGGCCGAGACCGACATCATCGGCGGCTTCCCGGTGACCATCTGTGACGGGCGCGCGGTCGACCTGGCCGGACAGGTCGTGGCGGGGCTTTACGGCGATGGGGTGTTCCATCGGCTGGGCGCGCCGGTGATGGGGGCGGAGGACTTCGCCTATGTGCTGCAGAAGGTCCCCGGCGCCATGGTCTTCCTGGGCGCCACGCCGGAGGGCGGCGATTTCCGCAGCTGCTGCGCCCTGCACTCCAACCGCATGGTGCTTGACGAGCGGGTGATGGCCCGCGGCGTGGCCATGCACTGCGGCTATGCCGAGGCCTTCCTCAGGGACGGGTTTTCCGCGCCCTAGGGCCGCTCAGACGGCCGCGGTGAGCTCGAGGTAGAGGCCTTCCGGCCGCCAGTCATAGCGGACCGCGCCGCCGAGCTGGCGGGCGAGCTGGCGGATCAGCCGCGACCCGAAGCCGCCGATGGCGGGCTCGCCGACCGGCGGCCCACCGGCCTCGGTCCAGCACAGCAGGATCCGGGCCGGGCCGTCCTTGCGCCAGGTGACGCTCACCGAGCCGTCGGCGACGCTGAGGGCTCCGTACTTGGCGGCGTTGGTGGCCAGTTCGTGCAGGATCATGCTCATCGCCTGCACCTGCTCCGGCGGCAGCAGGGTGGTGGGGCCGGAGACCCGCGTGGCGCCGGGGAAGGCGAGGGCGGCGAGCTCGGCCTCGACAACCTCTTTGAGGGCGGCGCCCTCCCACTTGCGGCGGGCCAGCGAGGTCTGGGCGCGGGAGAGCGCCTCGACGCGGCCCAGGGCCACCTGTTTGAAGCCCTCGGTGGTTCCGGCCTCGGTGAGCCGCACGATGGCCTGGACCACGGTCAGCGCATTGCGCGCGCGATGGTCGACCTCGCGCATCAAGAGGGCGCGGGCCTCGGCCATGCGCCGCTCCTTCACCTGGGCGGTGAGGTCGTAGACCGTGGAAAGGACGTGGGTGAGCCGCCCGTCGGCGCCGAACACCGGGGTCTGGGTGGCGCCCCAGTAGCGCTCCTCCGCCTCGCCGTCGGCGCCGAGCACGGCGTAGGGCTGCACCGGCATCTCGTCCGGCCGGCCGGTGGCGATCGCCCGCTCGAGCGACTGGCGGATGGTGTCCATGAAGGCTGCGGCCGCCGGATCGGGCGGATCGGGGAACACCTCGAACAGGCCCTGGCCGAGCAACACATCGGGGGTGGTGCGGAAGGCCGCGGCGTGGGCGGCGTTCACCGCCACCATGGTGAAGCGCGGCGGGTCGGCGGCGATCAGCAGCATCGGACCCGGCGAGGCCTCGAAGATCGCCTTGAAATCGGCGGCCGCGCCCGCCGTCGACGCCGGCGCAGGGGTCCGAAGGTCCGTGGTCTCGCTCACCTGGTCTTCCTAGGCCCCGCGCCTATCGCATTCAACGCACAAGCCCAGCCGTTGGCCCGTCGTGAGCCGTCCGGGCGTCAGCTCTCGGCGCCGTCGCCCTCGGAGGCGTTCGCCACCACCCCGAACTGCTTGGACTTGGTGCGGCCGTCCAGGTCGAGGACGCCCTCGTGGGCCAGACCGCGGCGCAAGAGCTCGCGGATGGCCGCGGCGCGGCTGGGCATGCGCTGGGCGAAGCGCCAGTCGTCGAGCGCGCGCAGCTCCTCCTCGGTCAGCATGATCTGCAGCCGCTCGTCTCGGCCGGACTCAGGCATCTTCCACTCCTCGACAGGCTCGCAAGGCGCCGCCCGATTTCCTAGTTATCATCTCACTTGACGTCAACTCAGATGTTAACGCATATGTCGCCAAAGACGTTCCTTACTCATAAAACATCTATTGCGCAGAACGGGCCAGCAGCGGAACGGGGTGATAGTGAGCGGGATGTGCGGGTTGGATAATTTCTGCAAGCGGCAGCGGTTCACACATCTGAAACATGCGGAAATATGTTGAGCCGGGTCTAGAAACCGTATTGATGGCTAGGCGTGAGGTATTCGGATGCCGCATAAACTTCCGAGCGCCTTCCCCCCGTCCGATCGGCATCGTGGAAGGGAGACTCAGTGCTAGCGATGACCACGCGTCAGATGAACACCTTTGAAGCTTTCATTCACGACGACCGCTACACGGTGCCGACCCTGCATCTGGTGTCGGCGGTGGACGAGGGCGCGGCGCGGGACGCGGCCGACGCCCTGCTGCGGGCCAGTCCCCACCACCTGGGCGTTGAGCTCTGCCGCAACGGCGAGCAGATCGCCGCGCTTGGGGTCTGCGTCGACCGATGGCCTTCGGACACGCCGCCAGAACGCCTGCGGCTGTCGGAGTAGCCGGGCGCCTCCCTCAGCCGGCGAGGGGTTTTGCTTGACCGCCGCCGCGTGAGCTTCCGATAAGTCGCGAGGGAATCGGCGGCGCCCGACGCGGGCCCGTTCGCCGGACTCGAGGGAGCTAGAACGGCATGAGCGAAGACCTCGGCGCGCCTGGGAGCAGCCCTGACTCCGCCAACCCGGACTCCGCCAATCCAGATTCCGGCCGCGAGGCCATGGCGTACGACGTGGTGATCGTCGGCGCGGGTCCCGCCGGCCTGTCGGCGGCGATCAAGCTCAAGCAGCTGGCGGCGCAGGCGGGGGCGGAGATCTCCGTCGCCGTGCTGGAGAAGGGCTCCGAGGTGGGCGCCCACATCCTGTCCGGCGCCGTCCTGGATCCCAAGGGCATCAACGAGCTGTTCCCGAACTGGAAGGAGCTCGGCGCGCCGCTGGAGACGCCGGTGGCGAAGGACAAGTTCCTGCTGCTGGGCCCGCAGGGCAGCCTCGAGCTGCCGATGTTCGCCATGCCCAGCTACATGCACAACCACGGCAACTACATCGCCTCCCTGGGCAACGTCTGCCGCTGGCTGGCCGGCCAGGCGGAGGGGCTGGGGGTGGAGATCTATCCCGGCATGGCGGCCTCGGAACTGGTGTTCAGCGCCGACGGGGCGGTGAAGGGCGTGGTGGCCGGGGTGTTCGGCATCGACAAGAACGGGAACAAGGGCCCCGACTACCAGCCGGGCATCGAGCTGCACGCCAAATATACGATGATCGGCGAGGGGGTGCGCGGCTCGCTGGCCAAGGTGCTGAAGGCGCGCTTCGGCCTGGGCGAGGGCCGCGAACCGGAGAAGCACGGCATCGGCATCAAGGAGCTGTGGCAGGTGCCCGACGAGGTGTTCGTCCCGGGCCTTGTGCAGCACACCACCGGCTGGCCGCTGGACGACAAGACCGGCGGCGGCAGTTTCCTCTACCACTTCGGCGACAACTACGTGGCCATCGGCTTCGTGGTGCACCTGAACTACAAGAACCCCTGGCTGTCGCCGTTCGACGAGTTCCAGCGCTTCAAGCACCATCCGGACGTGGCGCAGTATCTGGCCGGCGGCCGGCGAATCTCCTACGGCGCCCGGGCGATCAGCGAGGGCGGCCTGCAATCCGTGCCCAAGCTCTACTTCCCGGGCGGCGTGCTCCTGGGCGACAGCGCGGGCTTCATGAACGTGCCGCGCATCAAGGGCAGCCACAACGCCATGAAGAGCGGCATGATGGCCGCCGAGGCCGCCTTCGCCGCCATCCAGGGCGGCCGGGCGGGCGACGAGCTGAAGGCCTATGACGACGCCTACCAGGCCTCCTGGGTGAGGACGGAGCTCAACAAGGTCCGCAACGCCAAGCCGCTGCTCTCGCGCTTCGGCACGCTGATGGGCGCGGCGCTGGGCATATTCGACATGCACTTCGTCAACGTCTTCGGCGGCTTCTCGCTGTTCGGCACGCTGAAGCACGGCAAGACCGACGCGGAGGCCACCGGCCTCGCCGAGGACTACAAGCCGATCGTCTATCCCAAGCCGGACGGGGTGCTCAGCTTCGACAAGCTGTCGAGCGTCTTCCTGTCGAACACCAACCACGACGAGAACCAGCCGGCGCACCTGAAGCTGAAGGACGCGGCGATCCCGATCGGGGTCAACCTGCCCAGGTTCGGCGAGCCGGCGCGGCTCTACTGCCCGGCGGGCGTCTACGAGGTGCTCTACGACGACAAGGGCGAGAACCCGCGGTTCCAGATCAATTTCCAGAACTGCGTCCACTGCAAGACCTGCGATATCAAGGACCCGTCGCAGAACATCGTCTGGACCACCCCGCAGGGCGGGGATGGCCCGAACTATCCCAACATGTAATCGCCGCGCCCTGATCTCGCCTTGCCGTGCGCTTAGGCCGCGCTTGCAGCCGTCATCCGATCGGCCGAAGGTTCCCCCATGCGCTTAAGCCTGCTCATCGCCGCCGCTCCCCTGATCATCCTCGGAGGCTGCGCGACCGCGACCCAGCCGACCGCGCAGGCGCAGGACCCGGCCATCGCCTCGACCTACGGTAAGTTCCTGGCCGGGGAGGCGGCGCTCAACGAGGGCCACAGCGCCGAGGCCGCGAAGTATTTCGACCAGGCGCGGCTGGAGACCGCCGACGATGGGCTGGTGGCGGAGCGGGCCTTCACCTCGGCCCTGCTGGCCGGCGACATCGACCGGGCGGCGGCGCTCGCCCCCACCGGCGCCGACGCCTCGGAGCCCGCCAAGCGGCTCGGCCGGCTGACCCAGGCGGTCAAGGCGATCTCCGACGGCAAGGGCAAGGACGCCCAGGCCCTGCTGGCCGGCGACTCCATCGGCTTCCCGCACCGCCCGGCCGCGGCCCTGCTGGCCCCCTGGGCGGCGGCCGAGGCCGGCGACGTGGACGGCTCGCTGGTCCGCCCGCAGGTGCGCGGCGACCGGATCGTCGACTATTTCGGCCAGCTCGGTCAGGCGGCGCTCTATGAGCGGGCCAAGCGCTACGACGAGGCCGAGACCGACTTCAAGGCGGCGCTGGCGGCCGGCGCGCGCGGCGAGATGGCCAGCCTGGCCTACGGCGGCTTCCTGGAGCGGCGCGGCCGCCGGGCCGACGCCATCGTGGTCTACAACGCCTCCCTGGCGCAGGAGCCGGAGAACGTGGCGATGAAGCAGGCCCTGGCCCGCGCCACGGCCGGCCGCGCCGCGCCTCCGACCCCCAGCTTGAAACAGGGCGCGGCCGAGGCGCTGCTGGCGCCCACCGCGGTGATGATCTCCGCCAAGCAGGCCCAGGTGGCGCTGGCCTACCTGCGGATGATCCTGCGGCTCGACCCGGACCGCGACGAAGCCTGGGTGATGGTCGGCGACCTGATGGCCTCGGCGGGCGACGAGGGCGCGGCGCGGGAGGCCTATGCGAAGCCCAAGCCGGGCTCGACGGAATACGCCGCCGCCCAGTCGAAGCTCGCCTGGACCTACCAGAACGACGGCGACAAGGAGACCGCGCTGAAGCTCGCCCGGCAGGCGGCCGCCTCCGGCGAGACCGAGGGCCGGATGACGCTCGCCGACCTGCTGCGCGCCGACGAGAAGTTCGACGAATCCGCCGCGGTGCTCACCGGCCTGATCGCCCAGCAGAAGAGCCCCGACTGGCGGCTGCTCTACGCGCGCGGCGTGGCCTACGAGCGGATCAACCGCTGGGCCGACGCCGAGGCGGACCTGAAGGCGGCGCTGGTCGCCCAGCCCGACGAGCCGGAGCTGCTCAACTACCTCGGCTACTCCTGGATCGACCGCAACGAACACCTCAAGGAGGCCATGGCCATGGTCGAGCGCGCGGTCGCCTCCGACCCCCGCTCGGGCGCCATGGTGGATAGCCTGGGCTGGGCCTACTACCGGATGGGCGACTACAAGAAGGCCGCCGAGAAGCTCGAGGAGGCGGTCGAGCTGGAGGCCGGCGACCCGGAGATCAACAACCACCTGGGCGACGCCTATTGGAAGGTCGGCCGCAAGGACGAGGCGATGTTCCAGTGGCGCCGTGTCCTGACCCTGCAGCCGGACGCCAAGATCAAGGCCGACGCGGAGGCCAAGATCGCCTCGGCGGCCGGTCCCGATGGCCCGACGCAGAAGCTCGCCGAGCACTAGCGCGCGTCCCGCCAAAGTGGGAAGCGGTTTGGCGATGAGGATGCGCGCCAGCAAGAAAGCGACGACCCTGTTCATCCCAGTTGGCTGCGCCAACTGGGACAGGGTCTAGGCCCGTGGCGCGCGTCGCGTTCGCGCCCGCCAAGGTCAACCTGTTCCTGCACGTCGGCGCGCCGGGCGCCGACGGCTACCATCCCCTCTGCAGCCTGATGGCCTTCGCCGACGTCGGCGACCGCGTGGGGGCCCATGAGGCGGAGGCGCTGGACCTGGCGGTGCACGGGCCGTTCGGCCGCGGGCTCACCGGCGGGGATGACAACCTGGTGCTCCAGGCCGCCCGGGCGTTGATCGCGGCGGTGCGCAGGCCGGTCATGCCGTTCGGCCTGTCGCTGGACAAGCGCCTGCCGGTGGCCGCGGGCCTGGGCGGCGGATCCTCGGACGCCGGCGCGGCGCTTCGGCTGTTGCGAGCGGCGGTGGCTCCGGACCTCGACGATGCGCGGCTGGAGGCCGTGGCCGCCAGCCTCGGCGCGGACGGCGCCGCCTGCCTGTGGGGACGGCCGGTGGTGGCTGAGGGCCGGGGCGAGCGGTTGAGCCCGGCGCCCGGCCTGCCGCCGCTGGACGCCGTGCTGGTCAACCCGGGCGTTCCGGTGGCGACCGCGGAGGTCTATCGGCGGCTCGACGCGGCCGGCCGGTTCGGCGACGTCACGCCGCCGGAAACCCCGGACGCCTTCGAGGACGCTGTCGAGCTCGCCGCCTGGCTGGCCGGCCAGCGCAACGACCTTGAGGCCGCCGCGATCGCCGTGGCGCCGGAGGTCGGCGCGGTGCTGCAGACCCTGGCCAGCGAGCCGGAATGCCTGCTGGCCCGGGTCTCCGGCTCCGGCGGCAGCTGTTTCGCGCTCTGCGCCAGCGACATCCAGGCCGAGGGGTTGGCGGAGCGGTTGGAGGCCATGGCGCCCGGCTGGTGGGTCCAAAGGTGCCGCCTGGGCGGGCCCTGGCCGGATCCGGACTAGGTTCGCTTCCCATGGGCCGCGCATGACGACACTATGACGGAAGTGACCAGAGCCCCTGGGGAGGAAAGCTCATGGACGAGCGAGAAGAAAAGCGCCTCCACGACAGCATGCGGATCGTCGGCTTGCGGGCCACGGTCACCGCGGTCGGCCTGTTGAAGCTGACCGGGGAGCTGGTCCGCGCCGGGGTGCTCGACGACGAGGCCGTGGGCCGGATCAAGCAGGCGATGGTCAAGGAGCTGTCGCTGACCCGTCCGCCCTCATCGGACAAGGCCGAGTTCGAGCGCTCCATGCGCCACCGGCTGGACGGCCTGTTCGCGGGCAGTGAGAAGCTAGAGCCGGTGCCGCCGGTGGCGGAGTAGGGCTCCCAACGAAAACGGGGGCCCCGAAGGACCCCCGTTCCCAACTCTCCGAATTTCCGGGCGGTTAACCCTGGACCACTTCCCCGTGGAGGTTGATGTCGAGACCCTCGACCTCGACCTCTTCGGAGACCCGTAGGCCGATCGTGTACTTGATCACCAGCAGGATCACGATGGTCATGATCCCGCAGTAGAAGAAGGTCGCGCCCACGTCCTCCAGCTGCAGGATCATCTGGTGCGGGTTGTGGTCGTGCAGCCAGCCCTTGGCGGACGAGTTGATCGCGTTCGACGCGAACACCCCGGTGAGCAGGGCGCCCAGCGCTCCGCCCACCCCGTGCACGCCCCAGGTATCCAGGGCGTCGTCGTAGCCGATCGCCTTCTTCACGTGGACCGCCGAGATGTAGCAGACCACGCCCGCGGCGATGCCGATGATCAGCGCGCCCATCGGGTCGACGAAGCCGGAGGCCGGCGTGATCGCCACCAGGCCGGCCACCGCGCCCGACACCATGCCGAGGACGGACGGCTTCTTGGCGATGACCCACTCGCAGACCATCCAGGCCAGGGTGGCCGCCGCCGTGGCGATCTGGGTCGCCGCGGCCGCCATGCCCGCCTGCACGTTGGAGGTGACCGCCGAGCCGGCGTTGAAGCCGAACCAGCCCACCCACAGGAGCGAGGCGCCGATCACGCTGTAGGCCAGGTTGTAAGGCGCCATGTTCTCGGTGCCGAGGCCTTTGCGCTTGCCGAGCATCAGGGCCACGACCAGACCCGCGGTGCCGGCGTTCAGGTGCACGACGGTGCCGCCGGCGAAGTCCAGGGCCCCCGCCGTGCCCAGCCAGCCGCCGCCCCACACCCAGTGGGCGATCGGGCAGTAGACGATGAGCAGCCAGGCCCCCATGAAGGCCAGGAAGGCGGAGAACTTCATCCGGTCGGCCAAGGCGCCGGCGATCAGCGCCGGGGTGATGATCGCGAAGGTCATCTGGAAGAACATGTAGACGGACTCAGGGATGGTCGGCGCCAGCGAACTGGTGGCGTTCAGCCCCATTGGTCCGAGCAGCAGGTACTTCACCCCGCCGATGTATTTGTTCATGTCCCCCGCGGCCGGCGTGAAGGCGATCGAGTAGCCGAGGATCATCCACAGCACGGTGATCAGGGCGGTGGCCGCGAAGCTCTGGGCCAGGGTGGCCAGGATGTTCTTCTTGCGCACCATGCCGGCGTAGAAGAACGCCAGGCCCGGGATGG
This sequence comes from Phenylobacterium sp., assembly GCA_004799545.1. Taxonomy (GTDB): domain Bacteria; phylum Pseudomonadota; class Alphaproteobacteria; order Caulobacterales; family Caulobacteraceae; genus Phenylobacterium. The sequence continues at coordinate 53,289 of SSMU01000003.1, read as the reverse complement.
TCATCATCAGGACCAGCACCGAGGAAGTCAGCATCCAGGCGGTGTCGCCGGTGTCGATCTTCGGCGCGGGCGTGGCGGCCGGGGCGGCGGCGGCCGGAGCCGCGGCAGGCGCGGCCGTCGCCGTCGTATTGGTCGCCGTGGTGTTGGAGACCGTGGTGGTGTTGGTCGCCGCCGTGTTGGTGGCGGCGGTGTTGGTTGTCTGGGCGAAGGCGGAGCCCGCCAGGGGGCCTCCCGCCAGGGCGGCGACGAGCGCTATGGCCGCCAGCCGCTTTAGCTTGAAAAAGGTCATTCGAATTTCCCCTTGTCCCGAATGGTGCGCATTTCAGAGCGCGGCCGCGCCGGTCTCACCGGTCCGGATGCGCACGGCTTCCTCGACGTTCAGGACGAAGATCTTCCCGTCGCCGATCTTGCCCGTGGCGGCCGCCGCCTTGATGGCCTCCACCGCCTTGCCGACCGCGGAGTCCTCGACCACAGCCTCGAGCTGCACCTTGGGCAGGAAGTTCACCTGGTATTCCGCCCCTCGGTAGATCTCGGTCTGGCCCCGTTGCCGGCCGTAGCCTTTGACTTCCGAGACCGTCAGCCCCTCTACGCCGGCGCCGACGAGCGCTTCGCGCACGTCGTCCAGCTTGAAGGGCTTCACGATCGCCTTGATGAGTTTCATCGCTCGCTCCCGCGCGACCGCTCCTGAGGAGTGGCCCCACCGCCATGGTTTACGTCCATTGAGCCGCCCGCTTGGTCCCCCTCGCGACGACGAGCGAACGCTATCGGCCCTGGAGCGCGCCACGGGCCGACGCAGGACGACCTGCACGGCAAGAAGCCGCTTTGCGCCTATTCCTTGGGCGGCATGCGCAAGCGGCGCCGCAAAATAGGGCGCCGCCGACGTGCGATGGGGGCTTGATTCACGAAGGCGTGAGGTTGGAAACTCCGCGCCCTTTCCGCGCGTCACGCCTTGCCGCCCAGATCCCGTTCAGGGCCTGGGACCCGGGACGCCCATTCCTTCGAGGAGCCGTATGACCGCCACCCGCCTGCTGACCGCCGCCGCCACCGCCGCCCTGATCGCGGGAGCCTGCGGCGCCGCCTGGGCCCAGACCCCGCAGACCGCCCAGACCCAGGCCCAGGCGCAGGCCGCCACGGGCAAGCCGACCACCGACGCGCCGGCCAACACCGCGGTGCAGGGCACGGCCAGCGCCGTGAAGCAGGGCGTCGCCGGAGCGCCCGCTGCGGCCCCCGCCGCCGCGCCGGCGTTCCGGCCGGTCACACCCGCCGGCGACCTCATCCAGACGCTGGTGGCCTCCGGCCAGTTCACCACCTTGATCAAGGCGCTGGACGCCACCAACCTGACGCCGGTCCTGAAGAACCAGCCGCACCTGACGGTGTTCGCCCCCACCGACGCGGCGTTCGCGGCCTACATGCCCACCGCCCAGCTGATGGCCGACCTGCCGGGGCTGCAGAAGCTGCTGCTGCACCACATCATCAACGCCGAGGTCGACACCTCGAAGTTCAAGGACGCCCACGGTCCGGTGAACGACGGGGCGGGCAACCACATCGTCCTCGACGGCACCACGCCCACCTTCAAGGCCGACCAGGCCAATATCCTGCAGGCCGACGTGCGGGCCTCCAACGGGCTGATCGACGTGGTCGACCAGGTGCTGAAGCAGGGCTCCGTCCCCGAGGCCGCCCCGGTCGCCGCCGAGCCCGCACCGGCCGCCGCCGAACCGCCCGCGCCGGCTCCGGCCAAGAAAAAGGGAACCAAAAAGGGGGGCTAACCGTAGCTATAGGGAAGCGGGGTGGGGCTTCGATTGTTCGGGAACGACAGGAGCCTGATGTAAGATGACCCTTAAGTACCTCGTCGCCGCCGGCGCAGCTTCACTGCTGATGGCCGGCGCGGCCTACGCGCAATCCACCTCATCCACCACCAGCACGACGCCGGCCGGCGCCTATCCGAGCACCGGATCGGCGAGCAGCGACCAGACGGTCACCGGCACGACCTCGACCTCGAGCACGGGCGTGACCACGTCCAGCACCACGACCGCGGCGGACGTCGCCGGCCAGAACGCCAGCGTCACCACCTCGACGACGACCAACGGCCCGGTGCCGGACACCCCCGAGAACCGCGCCAAGTACGGCGGCCCGATGTCCCACGCGGGCAAGCACACGGCCGCCAAGGGCAACTAAGGCCCTCTGATTTTACAAGCCTGAGTTCGGCTTGAAGCGAAGGTCGGCGGGCCCTATGGTCCGCCGACTTTTTTTGCGCCTGCGAACAGTCCCCATCCCATGCCCGACAAGCCGCTTTCGTTTCAGGGGCTGATCCTGAAACTGCACGAGTATTGGAGCGCGCAGGGCTGCGTGATCCTGCAGCCCTATGACGTCGAGATCGGCGCCGGCACCCTGCATCCGATGACCGTGCTGCGCAGCCTGGGTCCCAAGCCCTGGAAGGTGGCCTATGTGCAGCCCTCGCGCCGCCCGGCCGACGGCCGCTATGGCGAGAACCCCAATCGGCTGCACCAGCACCACCAGTATCAGGTGATCCTGAAGCCCAACCCCGACAACCTGCAGGAGCTCTACCTGGGCTCGCTGAAGGCGATCGGCATCGATCCGAAGCTGCACGATATCCGCCTCGTCGAGGACGACTGGGAGAACCCGACCGTGGGCGCCTGGGGCCTCGGCTGGGAGGTCTGGTGCGACGGGATGGAGATCACCCAGTTCACCTACTTCCAGCAGGTGGGGGGCCTGGACGTCCATCCGGTGGCCGGCGAGCTGACCATCGGCCTGGAGCGGCTGAGCCTCTATCTGCAGAACGTCGACAGCGTCTACGACCTGCGGTTCAACGACGAGTTCAGCTACGGCGACGTCTACCTGGCCAACGAGCAGCAGTTCTCGGCCTTCGAGCAGGAGGTGGCCGACGTCGAGGTGCTGAAGCGCCAATTCGAGGACATGGAGCGCGAGGTCCCGCGGATCTTGGCCGCGCGCGGACGGCAGGGCCAGGCGTTGGTGTTGCCGGCCTACGACCACGTGCTGAAGGCCAGCCACCTGTTCAACGTCATGGACGCCCGCGGGGCGATCGCTGTGGCCGAACGGCAGAGCTACATCGGCCGCATCCGCGACCTGGCCAAGGCCTGCGCCGAAGCCTACGTCGCCCAGCAGGGCGGCAACGCGCCGGATTCAGCCGCCCTGGAGCGAGCCGAGCAATACAAGAAAAAGGCTCTGTTCTGAGCCATGCCCCAGCTTCTTCTTGAACTGTTCTCCGAAGAGATCCCCGCGCGCATGCAGGCGCAGGCGGCGCGGGACCTGGAGCGGATGGTGCGCGAACGGCTGGCGGCGGAGGGGTTCTTGCCCGAAGCCGTGAAGACCTTCGCGGGCCCTCGGCGGCTGACCCTGGTGGCCGAGGGGCTGCCGGCGGCCCAGCCCGACCGGCACGAGGAGCGCAAAGGTCCCAAGGTCAGCGCGCCGGACCAGGCGATCGAGGGTTTCCTGCGCTCCACGGGCCTGACGCGCGACCAACTCGTCGAGAAGGACGGGGTCTATTTCGCCCATCTGCACCGGGCCGGCCGGCCGACGCCTGAGATCGTGGCGGAGGTCGTCGAGGCCGTGGTGCGGGGCTTCCCCTGGCCGAAGTCGATGACCTGGGGGGCGGGGACCCTGCGCTGGGTCCGGCCGCTGCATCGCATCCTCTGCGTCTTCGACCGCGAGATCGTGCCGTTCGCCATCGACGGGATCGCGAGCGGCGACCTGACCGAGGGCCACCGGTTCATGGGCCCGGCCCAGGCGTTCCGGGCCCGCGACTTCGACGAGTACCAGGACGGGCTTGCCCGCCACTTCGTGGTGCTCGACCCGGAGGAGCGGAAGTCGGTGATCATGGACGCCGCCCGCACCCTGGCCTTCGCGCGCAACTTCGAGCTGGTGGAGGACGAGGGCCTGCTGGACGAGGTGGCGGGCCTGGCCGAATGGCCGACGCCGGTGATGGGCGACATGGACCCGGCCTTCCTCGACCTGCCGCCGGAGGTGATCCGCACCTCCATGCGCGTGCACCAGCGGTTCTTCGCGGTGCGCGACCCGCGGTCGGGCTTCCTGGTCCCGCACTTCATCACCGTGGCCAATATTGAGGCCGAGGACGGCGGCAAGCTGATCGCGGCGGGCAATGCGCGGGTGCTGTCGGCCCGGCTGAACGATGCGCGGTTCTTCTGGGAGGCGGACAAGAAGGTCCCGTTGGAGGACCGGCTCACCAAGCTGCGCGGCGTCACCTTCCACGCCAAGCTGGGCACCATGGCCGAGCGGGCGGCCCGCATCGAGGCCCTGGCCGGCGAGATCGCCCCCTACGTCCGCGACGACGCCCAGACCAAGGCCTGGGCGATCATGGCCGCGGCGCTGTGCAAGGCGGACCTGGTCTCGAACATGGTGGGCGAGTTCCCCGAGCTGCAGGGGGTGATGGGCGCCTATTACGCAGAGGCCCAGGGCTATGACCCGGAGGTGGTCGACGCCATCCGCCAGCACTACCGGCCGCAGGGTCCCGCCGACGCCGTGCCGGTGCAGGCGGTGGCGGCGACGGTGGCCTTGGCCGACAAGCTCGACACCCTGGTGAGCTTCTTCGGCATCGGCGAGAAGCCGACCGGCAGCCGCGATCCCTATGCCCTGAGGCGCGCGGCGATCGGCGTGATCCGCATCCTCCTGCAATCCCGCACGCGGCTGCCGCTCAAGTCGTTCGTCTCCGACGAGCTGCTCGCTTTCTTCGCCGACCGGCTGAAGGTGCTGCTGCGGGAAGAGGGCCAGCGGCACGACCTGGTGGATGCGGTGTTCGCCCTGGGCGACGACGACATCGTCAGAATCGTCAGCCGGGTCAACGCCCTGGACGCATTCCTTCAGAGCGAGGACGGGGCCAACCTGCTGGCCGGCTACAAGCGGGCGGTGAACATCCTCAAGGCCGAGGAGAAGAAGGGCGCGCTGCCCACCGGCGAGCCTGTCGACATGCCGAAGGCGCCGCCGGAAGAGGCTGGCCTGATCAACGCCATCGGCCACGTGGACCTCGAGATCGGCAAGGCGCTGGCCAAGGAGGACTTCGCCACCGCCATGCGCGAGCTCGCCAACCTGCGCGCGCCCGTGGACGCGTTTTTCGACAAGGTGCTAGTGAACTCCGATAACCCTGCGGAACGCGACAACCGTTTGCGGCTTCTAGCCCAGGTGCGCGACGCCATGGGGCGGGTCGCGGACTTCAGTCTGGTCACAGGATAACAGGATCGATGACGGTCGGTACGATGGCGACGACGCGCTGGGTCTACACCTTCGGCGGCGGGACGGCCGACGGCGACGCCTCCATGAAGAACCTGCTGGGCGGCAAGGGCGCCAACCTGGCCGAGATGTCGTCGCTCGGCCTGCCGGTGCCGCCCGGGTTCACCATCAGCACCGAGTGCTGCACCCACTACTATGCGCAAGGGTCGACCTATCCGGCCGACCTGAAGGCCCAGGTGGCCGAGGGGCTGACGGCCATCGAGGCGATCGCCGGCAAGCGGTTCGGCGACCCGGCCAACCCGCTGCTGGTGTCCGTCCGCTCCGGCGCGCGGGCCTCGATGCCGGGCATGATGGACACGGTGCTGAACCTCGGGCTGAACGACGCCACCGCCGAGGGGCTGGCCAAGCTGGCCGGCGACCGGCGCTTCGCCTTCGACAGCTACCGCCGCTTCATCCAGATGTATTCGAACGTGGTCCTGGGCCTCGACCACCATATGTTCGAGGAGATCCTCGACGAGCATAAGGACCGGCTCGACGTCACCGTCGACACCGGCCTCTCGGCCGACGACTGGGAAGCCGTGGTCGCCGACTACAAGCGGGCGGTGGAATCGGAGCTGGGCGAGCCCTTCCCGCAGGATCCGCAGGCCCAGCTGTGGGGCGCGGTCGGCGCCGTCTTCGCCAGCTGGATGAACGACCGGGCGAAGTTCTATCGCCGCATGCACGACATCCCGGAGAGCTGGGGCACGGCGGTCACCGTCCAGGCGATGGTGTTCGGCAACATGGGCGAGAGCTCGGCCACCGGCGTCGCCTTCACCCGCAACCCCTCGACCGGCGAGAACCGGCTCTATGGCGAATTCCTGATCAACGCCCAGGGCGAGGACGTGGTGGCCGGCATCCGTACGCCCCAGGCCCTGACCAAGATCGCCCGCGAGGAGATGGGCGAGAAGAGCCCCTCCATGGAGGAGGCGCTGCCGGAGGTCTTCACCCAGTTCAAGTCGGTCGTGGAGCGGCTGGAACGCCACTACCGCGACATGCAGGACATCGAATTCACGGTGGAGAAGGGCCGTCTGTACATGCTGCAGACGCGCAACGGGAAGCGCACGGCCAAGGCCGCGCTGAAGGTCGCCGTCGACCTGGCGAGCGAGGGCCTGATCAGCCGGGAAGAAGCGGTGATGCGGGTCGAGCCCGCCAGCCTCGACCAGCTGCTGCACCCGACCATCGATCCCGGCAGTCCGCGGGACGTCATCGCCACCGGCCTGCCGGCCTCGCCGGGCGCCGCCACCGGCAAGGTGGTGTTCACCGCCGAGGAGGCCGAGAAGCTGGGCGGCTCCGGCGAGGCGGTGATCCTGATGCGCGAGGAGACCTCGCCGGAGGACATCCGCGGCATGGACGCCGCCCGCGGCATCGTCACGGCGCGCGGCGGCATGACCAGCCACGCCGCGGTGGTGGCGCGCGGCATGGGCCGGCCTTGCGTCTCCGGCGCCGGCGAGCTGCACATCGATGCGAAGGCCCGCGAGTTCCGCGCCCGCGGCCGCACCTTCAAGGGCGGCGAGATCATCACCATCGACGGCTCGACCGGCGAGGTGCTGGAGGGCGCGGTCAGGATGATCGAGCCGGAGCTCTCCGGCGACTTCGCGACCCTGATGGGCTGGGCCGACGCGGTCCGGCGGCTGAAGGTGCGCGCCAACGCCGAGACCGCGCTCGACGCCAAGACGGCCCGCCAGTTCGGCGCCGAGGGCATCGGCCTGTGCCGCACCGAGCACATGTTCTTCGATCCCGACCGGATCGCCGCGGTGCGCGAGATGATCCTGGCCGACGACAAGGCCGGCCGCGAGCTGGCCCTGGCCAAGATCCTGCCCATGCAGCGGGCCGACTTCGTCGAGCTGTTCCAGATCATGGAGGGCCTGCCGGTGACCATCCGGCTGCTCGACCCGCCGCTGCACGAGTTCCTGCCGCACACCGAGGAGGACGTGGCCGCGGTGGCGGAAGCCACCGGCCTCGACGCCGCCAAGCTGCTGCGCCGGGCGCAGGAGCTGCATGAGGTGAACCCGATGCTGGGCCACCGCGGCTGCCGGCTGGGCGTGGCCTATCCCGAGATCTACGAGATGCAGGTGCGCGCCATCGTCGAGGCGGCCTGCGAGATCGCCGCCTCCGGCAAGACCGCGCCGATCCCGGAGATCATGCATCCCCTGGTCGCCAAGGGCGAGGAGATGAAGTTCCTGCGCGAGCTCACCGACCGCATCGCAACGGCGGTGATCGCCGAGCAGGGCCGCCCGATCGAGTACCAGGTCGGCACCATGGTCGAGCTGCCGCGGGCGGCGATCCGCGCCGCGGACCTGGCGGAGTACGCCGAATTCTTCTCGTTCGGCACCAACGACCTGACCCAGACCACCTTCGGGATCAGCCGCGACGACAGCGGCCGGTTCCTCAACGCCTATATCGAGAAGGGCATCTTCGAGCGCGATCCCTTCGTGACCATCGACGTGGAGGGCGTCGGCGACCTGATCCGCATCGCCGCCGAGCGGGGCCGCGCGGCGCGGCCGGACATCAAGCTCGGCATCTGCGGCGAGCACGGCGGCGACCCGGCCAGCATCGCCTTCTGCGAGTCCATCGGCCTCGACTACGTCAGCTGCTCGGCCTACCGCGTGCCGATCGCCCGCCTGGCGGCGGCGCAGGCCGCCATCGGCGAGCGCGAGAAGGACCGCTAGGCCCTGGCGCCGCTCACCGTCGCCACCGCGGACGACCTGCCGGCCGTCGCCGCCCTGGTGAACTCCGCCTATCGCGGCGACTCCTCGCGGCGGGGCTGGACCACGGAAGCCGACTACATCGACGGCCAGCGGACCGACGCGGCGATCCTGGCCCGCGACCTGGCCGAGACGCCGGGCGCGCGGTTGCTGATGCTGCACGAGGCGCCGGGCGGGCCGCTGCTGGGGACCGTCTGGCTGGAGCCGGTGGGCGACGATCAGACCTGGTATCTCGGCATGCTGACCGTGCGGCCGGACCTGCAGGCCAAGGGGACCGGGCGCGAGCTGCTGGCGGTGGCTGAAGCCGCGGCGGCGGAGCTGGGCGCGCGGCGCATCCGCATGACCGTGGTGGCGATCCGCGACAGCCTGATCGCCTGGTACCAGCGGCGTGGCTATGCGCTGACCGGCGAGACGCGGCCCTGGCCCTATCAGGACGAGCGCTACGGCCAGCCGCGGCGGGGCGACCTCAGCTTCGTGGTGCTGGAGAAGGCGCTGTAGGCTTCGGCCGCCGTTCGTCCATCAGGATCGCCGCCGCCGCGGCGACGATCAGGGCGCAGAGCACGTTCGACGGGAAGATGTAGCGGGCGTCCGCCGCCGGCCCGACGAAGAACAGGGCGGCCGGATAGGCGAAGGCCCCGCCCAGCAGGGCCAGGAACAGCAGGTTGCCGCGGCTGTGCCGGAACCACAGCAGGGCTACGGCGAAGAGCGCCAGCAGGTAGAGCAGGATCGGCCGCCGCCAGAGCTGGTTCGCGCCCACCGCCACCGCGTGGCCCAGGGTCGCCATGGCCTGCGGGTGGGCGGCGGTCAGCCCATAGGGGTTGGGGTCGATGGCGAAGGCGCCCGGCATGAACAGGGTCTGGCGGTCCAGGCCCATCTGCTCGACGAACACCGCCGTACGGTGGGCGAGATAGCAGCCGGGCTCGGCCATCAGCACCGCGGGCCAGGCGGCGGCCACCTGGCCATGCACGCCGGTGTCCATGATCCGCGGCGCGCCGGGGAAGGTGCGGAAGGCCATGTTCACGTGGCGCGGGTCGTAGGCCTGCCGGATCTGGGCCGGGGTGATCGGCCAGTTGGCGGTCATGCCGGGCGGCAGGTAGGTGCGGTCGGCGCAGGCCGAGACGCCGATCAGGTCGAACTCCTGGACGCCGACGAAATTGTGCGCCGGCGGCAGCTTGTGCAGGTCCGGCAGCCGCCACTGGGTGGAGGCCCAGGCGAGGCCGAACCCCAGCACCATCAGGCCGGCGACCAGGGCCCGCGTCCTGGCCGGCGTCGGACGGCCGAGGAACGGCACCGCGATCATCAGCGGGGCGATCAGCACCACCAGCAGGATGGCGTTGTAGCGAAGCGAGACGGCGAGCGCCAAGCTGGCGACCGCCGCGCCAAGCGCCGCGCGGGAACGATAGCGCGCGGCGACCAGCCAGGCGGCGAGACCGGCGAGGGTGAAACTGGTGGTCGTCACATCCCGCCACTGCACGACCGCGGTCCCCAGCAGCTCGGGCACATTGATGAAGGCGGCGGTGAAGATCCCCAGGCCGGCGATCGCCCAGGCGCGGCGCGCCACCAGCAGGTTGAGCGCGACCGCGCCTGAGAAGAACAGCAGGAAGGTCTGGCCGACGAACAGGCCCCAGGTCCCGGCGCTCAGGTGGGCGCTGAGGAAGAACAGGTAGGCGTGCATCGGCGGCCAGAGCATGGTCTGGATCCCGAAGCGGCCCTCCTCGTAGGCGTAGAGGCTGTCGTAGGTCATCATCCCCGGCCAGGCCGGCCAGCAGACGCAGGCCGTCGCCAGCGCCGCGTAGACGGCGCTGAGGATCCAGCGGGGCTTTCCCGGCGTCGCCATCCCGGCCACGGTGCGTTCAGAGGTCAAGGTGGCCCAATCTGCAGATGGTCTTGCCGTCCGCCAGCACGCCATAGGCCTCCAGCGGTCCGGTGGTGAGTGGGGTATAGACCTCCCAGCCCGCATGGTCGGAGGTGATGTCCGGGCGGGCCTGCGGCACGTCGAGCCGGCGGGCCCCGCTGTCGCCAGCGCCGGCGATCACCGCGTTGCGGTCGACGACCACCACGTGGGGCACGACGCTGGCCCGGGCCGGATCCCACCCCCAGCCGACCACCTTCGCGCCAGGAGCGGGACCCACGTAGCGCTGCTTCACCCCGTCGGTATTGCCGAGGCAGCCACCGAGCTTCGGGAAGGCGGCGGCGAGCGGCTTGCCGATCAGGTTCGCCGCCCAGGCCGGTGGCGGGGGCACGGGGTCGGTGGTGGTCAGCCGGGCGGGCGCCTTGGGCTTGGCGACGCCGCCGCGGGCGAGGACGATCTTCATCACCTCCGGCGCCACGGCGGCCGTGCCCTTCGCGGTGGCCGGATCGCGCCAGCTGGGCTGGCCGCAGCCGGCCAGGCCGGCGCAGAGGATCAACGCCCCACCCCGCCAGATGCTGTTCGCCATCCTGTCCACGCGCCCCCCGACACGTCAGCTCCGACGTGGAGCCTAGCGCCCCGCGCGCGGACTGCGCAATCGGCGTGGCGTCACCAGATGCGCACGCGGTCGGCCGGCGCCAGGCGGTTCAGACGAACGGATCGGTCTAGGGCCGAGGCTAGCGTCACATTACCGAGTTTCCACGTGACAAGTCGGACAGATTTCACGCCTTCTGGCGGCGAGGTTCGGGGGAACTGAGATGATCCAGGGTTTCAATCCGGCGGCGGCCACGGCCGCCTATCTGGCGCAGCTGCCGCCAGAGCTGCACGCCAAGGCCAAGGCCTATACGCAGGGCGGCCATTGGCTGCTGCTCTGGGGCGCCGTGGTGGCGGTGATCGTCGCCCTGATCATCCTGCGATCCGGGGTGCTGGTGCGGGTCCGCAACGGCGTCGAGCGGGGCAAGCCCCGGCCATGGCTTGCGGTGGCCGCGGTGATCGCGGTGAGCAGCCTGGCCGAACTGGTGCTTGGCCTGCCCTGGGACGCCTATTCCAGCTGGTGGCGGGAGAAGTCCTACGGCCTGACCAGCCAGCCGTTCGCGGGCTGGCTTTCCGAGCACCTGCTGGGCGCGGTGATCTCGATCGTGCTGCTCGTGATCCTGGCGAGCCTGGTCTATGCGCTGATCCGGCGCGCGCCGCGCACCTGGTGGCTGTGGGCCACCGGCGTGGTGACGCTGGGCTTCTTCGCTTTCAACGTGCTGCAGCCGATTCTCATCGAGCCGCTGTTCAACACCTACACGCCGGCCCCGCCCGGAGCGATGCGCGACACGGTGGTCGCCATGGCCAAGCAGGCGGGCGTCCCGTCGGACAAGATCCTGATCTACAACGGCTCCAAGCAGTCGAACCGCTATTCCGCCAACGTGGCCGGCGCGTTCGGCACGGCCCGCGTCGCCATGAGCGACGTGATGTTCAAGAAGGACGCCGACCTCGCCGAGGTGCGCGCTGTGGTCGGCCACGAGATGGGCCACTACGTGCTCGGCCACTGGGGTTGGCTGACCTTCGCGCTGGGCGTGGTGACCCTGATCGGCCTGTTCCTGGTCGACCGGCTGTTCGGGCTCGTCCTGCGGCTGACCGGGGCCAAGGGCGTGAGCGGCCTGGCCGACCCGGCGGGCTATCCGGTGGTGGGCATCCTGCTGGCGGTGCTGGGCCTCTTGGGCACGCCGATCGTCAACTCGGTGATCCGCATCACCGAGGCGCAGGCCGACCACTTCTCCCTGGTCAACTTCAACGAGCCGGACGGCCTGGCCCGCGCGCTCGTGAAGACCATCGAGTACCGCTACGACTCGCCGGGCCGGCTGGAAGAAGTGATCTTCTACGACCACCCGGCGGTCGCCCGCCGCATCCGCGCCGCCATGGACTGGAAGGCGGCGCACCCGAAGCCGACGCCTAGCGCTTCCTGACGAACACCGTGCCGGCGGAGTAGCCGGCGCCGAACGAGCAGATCAGACCGGTCTCGCCGGGGGCGAAGTCGTCGTTGGCCTTGTGGAAGGCGATGATCGAACCGGCCGAGGAGGTGTTGGCGTACTCGTCGAGGATGATCACGTTCTCGCCCGGCGCCGGCTCGCGGCCCAGCACCCGGCGGCCGATCATCTCGTTCATGTTGATGTTGGCCTGATGCAGCCAAAGGCGCTTGAGCCCCGTGGGATCGAGGCCCAGGTCGGCGGCGTGCTCGATGATCATCTCGGCGACCATCGGCACCACCTCGCGGAACACCTTGCGGCCCTCCTGCACGAACAGCTTGTCCTTCGCCCCGGCGCCTTCGGGCGCGGCGCGGTTCAGGAAGCCGAAGTTGTTGCGGATGTTGTTGGAGAACTGGGTCTTCAGCCGCGTGCCGATGATGTCCCAGCCGGTCAGCGCGCGGTCGGCCCGCTCGACAATGATCGCCGTCGCCACGTCGCCGAAGATGAAGTGGCTGTCGCGGTCGCGGAAGTTGAGGTGGCCCGAGCAGATCTCCGGATTGACCACCAGCACCGCGTCGGCCGAGCCGGAGACGATGAAGTCGTGGGCCGCCTTCAGCCCGAAGGTGGCCGAGGAGCAGGCGACGTTCATGTCGAAGGCGAAGCCCTCGATCCCCAGGGCGTTCTGGATCTCGATCGCCATGGCCGGATAGGCGCGCTGCATGTTGGAGGCGGCGCAGATCACCGCGTCGATGTGGCTGGCGGGCTTGCCCCAGCGGGCCAGGGCGTCGTCGGCGGCGTCCACCGCCATCTCGGCCAGCACCGACAGGGCCTCGTTGGACCGCTCCGGGATGTTCGGGCGCATCAGCTCGGGATCGACCAGGCCGGTCTTGTCGACCACGAAGCGGGACCTGATGCCCGAGGCCTTCTCGATGAACTCGGCGGAGGAGGGGATCAGCGCCTCGATCTGGCCCGCGCCGATGGCCTCGGCGTTGCCGGCGTTGAAGCGCGCCACATAGGCGTTGAAGGTCTCGACCAGCTCCTCGTTCGAGAGGCTGTGGGGCGGGGTGTAGAGCCCGGTGGCGGCGATCACGGCGTCCGGCAAGGCGGGTCTCCGACTGACGAGCGGCGACTGATAGCACGGGGCGGGGTTCGGTCATCAGCCCTGTGGCCGTAGGGCCACAGATACATGCCGAACAAAGCTTGGCCCAAGAACCAACCCAAAGCCGCCGGTGTTGGAGGTCACCTGCGGGTGCTGGGGAGCTGTTCGCGAGTGTTTGAGTAGGAGTTTCCACCCCATGAAAGCTGTCATGTTCGCGGCCTCGGCCGCCGTTCTCGCCTGCGCCGTCCCCGCCATCGCGGCGGCCCAGACCGCGCCGCCGACCGGCGTCTATGCGACCCTCGGCTACGACGACACCCATCTCGACAACGTCAATCTCGGCGCGATCCAGGGCCGGCTCGGCTACCGGTTCAACAACTGGCTGGGCGTGGAAGGCGAGCTGGCCGGCGGGGTGAAGGGCGACAGCTTCGACACCACCGTCAATGGCGCCGAGGTGACCGGCAAGGCCAAGCTGCAGCACCAGGAGGCGATCTACGGCGTGGGCTTCCTGCCGCTGAACACCCAGTGGGACCTGCTGGCCCGCGTCGGCTACGGCCACACCAGGGGCACGGTCAACGACGTGACCGTGTCGGGGGTCGGCGGGACAGCCAGCGGCCTCTCGGCCGGGGCCAACGGCGATTCCTGGAACTATGGCGTCGGCGCCCAGTACCACTGGGACGCCAAGAACGGCGTGCGCGCCGACTACACCCGCGAGGAGTTCACCCACGGCTCCAGCGACCACGCCGACGTCTGGTCGATCGCCTACGCGTATAAATTCTAGGCGTTCGGAGCGACAGCCAGCAAAAGTGGAAACCACCTTTGCGTCCGGCTGCGCGACCAAGAATAGCGCGACGGATCAGCCCTCTCCGGTTGCCGGGGAGGGCTTTTCCTTGACCCGTCGGCCCCGGCTCGCGACATAACGCGGGGAGGCGGACAGCTTTGAACGCAGCGTTTCTGATTCAGGTGGCGGTCTCCGCCCTCGCCGTGGCGGCGATGGTGGCCCTGGCCGCCTGGGCGAAGATCGCCCGGCCGCAGGCGCCGCTCGACGAGGCCCGGGCCCGCGCCCTGTTCGCCGAGGACTTCCCGGAGCGGACGATCGAGGCCGTCTGGGTGGCGACCGACGGGACCGGCGCGCTGGCTAGGTCCGGCGCCGAGGCGCTGGTGCTGAGCCGGCTTGGCGACGGCTACACCACCCGCCAGATCCCCTGGGCTGAGGCCGCCGCCGCGGCGCTGCGCGACGGCCGGATCACCCTCAAGATCGCCGATGTGGCCGCGCCCCGGGCGGTGATCGCGCTGGACGCCTGGCCGCCCAAGGACCTCGCCGCATGAGCTTCGATCCGGTCACCCTGGCGACCCCGTTCTTCATCCTGACGGTGATCCTGGAGATCGTGCTGGCCCGACTGAACAAGGTCGAGGCGCGCTACGAGACCAAGGACACCGCGGTTTCCCTGTTCATGGGCCTGGGCTCGACGGTGGCCGGCGTGCTGACGGCGGGGGCCAGCTTCGCGGCGGCGGTGTGGGTCTATCACCACCGCATCTTCACGATCCCGATGACCGCTGTGTGGGCCTGGATCGCGGTCTTCCTGCTGGAGGACATGACCTACTACTGGTTCCACCGGCTGAGCCACGAGCGGCGCTTCTGGTGGGCCAGCCACGTCAACCACCACTCGAGCCAGCACTACAACCTCTCGACGGCGCTGCGGCAGACCTGGACCGGCGGGGTGGCGGGGACCTGGCTGCTCTGGCTGCCGCTGTCGTTCCTGGGCTTCCCGCCGGCCATGGTGGCGATCGAGAAGGGCATCAGCCTGGTCTACCAGTACTGGATCCACACCGAGACGATCCGCCGGCTGCCGGCCCCGATCGAGGCGGTGTTCAACACGCCATCGCACCACCGGGTGCACCATGCCCGCAACCCGCGCTACCTCGACCGCAACTACGCCGGCATCCTGATCATCTGGGACCGGATGTTCGGCAGCTTCCAGCCGGAGCTGGACGAGGAGCCCTGCCGCTACGGCCTGGTGAAGAACCTCGGCACCTTCAACATCGTCCGCGTCGCCTTCCACGAATGGATCGCCATCGCCCAGGACCTCGTCCGCAGGCCCCGCCACGCCCTCGGCTGGCTGTTCGGCCCGCCCGGCTGGAGCCCCGACGGCAGCCGCGAGACGAGCACCGAGATCAAGGCGGCGTGGGCGGCGCGGCAGGTCGCGGGCGAGGCGAAGAAGGCCGCCTAGCTTTCCCTCCCCTTCATGGGGAGGGTCGACGCGCCGAAGGCGCGCGGGGTGGGGAATAGAGGTCCAAGCCCTGAGCCTGATCGTGAGCTCCCCACCCGTCCTTCGCTGCGCGAAGGCCACCCTCCCCATGAAGGGGAGGGAAATCAATCTCTCAGCAGTGGCAGGCTCAGCCCCGAGACCGGGCGCGCGCTCAGCAGCTCTCTCCGGAAGCGGAACAGCTCGGCGGGGCGGCCGCCGGTGTCGGCGTCCATGCGGCCGAGACCTTCGACCAGGTCGGCGCGCTCCAGGGCGCGGCGGAAGTTCTGCTTGTGCAGGGCGACGCCGGCGATGGCCTCGACGGCGCGCTGCAGAGCCGAGAGCGTGAACGCCTCGGGCATCAGCTCGAAGATCACCGGCCGGTACTTGAGCTTGCCGCGCAACCGCGAGACGGCGGTCGCCAGGATGCGGCGGTGGTCGGAGAACATCGCCTCGCCCACCGCGGCGGCGAGGGGAGCGGGCAGGGCCTGGCCCTCGCCACGGTCGCGGACGGCTTCCGGCGCGAGGCCCGCCTCATAGAGCAGCTCATAGCGCTCCAGCACCCGCTCCTCGTTCCACGGCGCGCCGTCGAGGGCGAAGGCCAGGCGCATGCGGGCCATCCGCTGCGGGGCGTCGGCGCCGCGCTCGGCCCAGCGCCGCAGGGCCTCGGCGATCGGGCCAAGCGCCCCCGGCCGCCCGGCTCGCCAATCCTCGTAGGGGAAGAACCGCGACCAGGGCCGCCACTGGGTGTGCGGGGCGTGGGTGTCGACGGCGGCCGGGGCCAGGGCCAGGTAGCCCACCGAGAGCACGCGGGAAGCGGGCGACGCGGCCCCCATGTCGGCCAGCGGCGCGTCGCGGCCCTTGTCGCCGAAGGTGTAGAGTTGCTCGACGTAGCCCAGGTTGAACCGCGTCTGCTCGGTCACGAAGGCGCGCATGGCCAGCTCGAAGGTGCGGTGGCCGCCGGGATCGAAGGGGCCGAAGGGCAGGCCCTCCAGGTCGGAGTTGGGCGGCCGCACGGTCAGCACCTCGGCCTCGCCCTCGGCGATGGCGACCACCACCGCCGAGAGGCCGATCACGACGGCCGGGTCGGGGGCCGGGGCGGAGAAGGGCGTGTCCGGCGGGCTCATGGGTGGCGGGCGGGGAAGTCGAAGGCTTCGGGCGCGGTGACGTCGTAGGCGCTCATGGCGTCGACGGCCGCGACCATGCGGCCGCCGCGGTCCATCAGCTCGTCGGCCAGGGCCACGATCCGGCGGTTCGGGGCGGCGTGCGGAGCGGCCTGGCGCAGGGCGCGGGCGATGTCGCGCTCGTCGGTCTCGGGACTGCGCTCGCAGGCCAGCACGAAGGCCGTCGCCGTCGAGCGGCTGATCCCGGCCCAGCAATGGATCAGCATCGGCTCGCGCCCGTCCCAGGTGCGGCCAAAGGCGAGGATCCGGCGGACCATGTCCTCGTCGGGCAGGATCATCGCCTCCATCGGCTCGCTGATGTCGTTGACGCCCAGCCGCAGGTGGCGCTCCGGCGCGAGGCCGGCGGGCGTCTCGATCATGCTGGCGGGATCGAGCAGGGTGATCATGTGCGACGGCCGCCGGGCCGCGATCAGCGGCTCCACGTCAGCCAGTCCGCAGACGATCAGCTGCAACGCTTCACTCCGTATCGAAAGCCACGTCCGTGCCCCGGTAGCCGGCGGCTTCGGAGAGCACGTCGTAGCGGTGGATATACCGCTCCTGGGCGACGGACGCCGGTTGCGGCTCGATGTGCAGGCTGTAGCCCACCGGCGGCGCGCCGAAGATCTCCAGCGCCTCCTCGTGGCTGAAGCCGGCCAGCTGGATCGCCTCGAAGAAGGCGCAGGCCCGGTCGGCCAGCTTGATCAGCGCCTTGATGTCGGCGGGCGTCGTGGCGGGCAGGCCGAAGCGGACATGGATGGCGGTCTCCAGCATGTCCTCGAAGGTGCGATAATCCACCCCGAGCGCGGCCTTGAAGGGTGAGATCATGTCGCCGATCACGTACTCGGGCGCGTCGTGCAGCAGGGCCGCCAGCCGCCAGCGCGGCTCCACCTCGGGCCGCACGTGGGCCATGATCTCCTCGACCACCAGGCAGTGCTGGGCGACGGAGAAGGCGTGCTCGCCGATCGTCTGGCCGTTCCAGCGCGCTACGCGGGCCAGGCCGTGGGCGATGTCCTCGATCTCGATGTCCATCGGCGAGGGGTCGAGCAGGTCGAGCCGGCGGCCCGACAGCATCCTCTGCCAGGCGCGGGGCTCCGGCTTGCCGCGACGCAGCCCTTTCCTCACCGACGCATTCCCTCCAATGTTCAGATCAGGGACTGGCGCATGTCCTGACGAAGATCAATGTGAGCATAGGGTCTTGGTTCGAAAGGTCACGCGAAGGACGACGGGATGAGCTGGGCGCGCATCATGACGCCGCTGTCGGGCGGGCAGGGGGACCGTGCGGCGGTAGAGGCCGCGGCGCTCTTGGCCGAGCCGTTCGGGGCC
Source organism: Phenylobacterium sp. (assembly GCA_004799545.1). Taxonomy (GTDB): domain Bacteria; phylum Pseudomonadota; class Alphaproteobacteria; order Caulobacterales; family Caulobacteraceae; genus Phenylobacterium. The sequence continues at coordinate 35,630 of SSMU01000003.1, read as the reverse complement.
GAGCTGTCGGGCGTCTACACGCCGGCCGACGTGGCCGACGTCATGCCCTGGATGGGCGAGGGGTTCATGGGCGGGGTGCAGACCACCGCGCTCGAGACCCTGAAGGAAGCCGCCCAGGCCGGCGAGAAGGCGGCGCGCGCGGTGATGGACGCCTGCGGCTACGCCAAGAAACAGCTGGTCAGCCTGCAGACCCCGGTGTGGGCGGGGCTCTCGGCGGAGAGCCGGCTCTCCGACGTGGTGGTGTTCACCAGCGACCCGGCGCGCGGCCGCGGGCCGCTGGGCGAGGCCTTCCAACAGGTGCTGGCCGACGAGCAGCGCCCCGTGCTGATCGCCCGCGACGGCCTGAAGATCGGCGGCGTGGTGGCGGTCGCCTGGGACGGCGGCAAGGAGGCCTCGCGCGCCGCGCGCCTGGCCCTGCCGCTCCTGGAGAAGGCCAAGACGGCGGTGATCCTGGCCGCGCCCAAGGCCAGCTCGCGGGCCTTCGATCCCAGCCGCCTGCAATCCTACTACGGCGCCCGAGGCGTGAAGGCCGAGATCGTGCTGCTGCCCGAGACCGGCGATCCGGCGCCCGCCCTGCTGGCCGCCGCCCGTGACGCCGGCGCCGACATCCTGGTGGCCGGGGCCTTCGGCCATCCGCGCCTGCAGGAATTCATCTTCGGTGGAACGACGAGGACGCTCTTGAATTCCGACCGTCCGTCGTTGTTCTTATCGCACTAGCTTACGAGGTCATCCCATGCCCATGCCCCTCTCGCGGATCGTGATGCGGCTCGCCCGCAATCCCGGAACGGAATTCTCCGGCGGGGACGATCATCGCGGCTATGCCTTGACCGCGCCGCTGACCGGCGAGGGCCATCTCGACGAGGGCAGCTATTCGAAGAGCCGCGAGCGCTGCGTGGTGCGCCGCTTCTCGCCGGACGAGGATCCGGTGGACGGCCGCCTGGCGCGGCGCGGCCAGCGCTGGTTCTTCGACTACGACGACACCGACGCCAACGACGACGAGCCGGTCTACCGGCTGGGCGAGCACCGTTTCGCCGTGGGCGAGTACGTGACCATCACCGACGAGGACGGCCGTCCGCTGACCTACAAGGTGGTCGAGGTGCAGCCGGCGGGTTAGGCGCCGCCGTTGCGGCGGACCAGGCGCTCGATGTCGTGGTAGAGCCGGTTGCCGTTGTCGATGTCGTCGTGCGACTTGACGATGGCCACGGTGAGCGGCCCGGTCTTGGGGCCTGAGGCCTCGTAGCCCACGAACTCGTAGCCGCCGGGCAGGTTCTCGCGCTTGGCCATGAAGGTGGCGCGCAGGCCGCGCTTCTCGCGGGAGAAGGCCTCGCCCTGCAGGCGCACGTCGCGGATGATGTGCATCGTCTGGTGGTCGTCGTTGGCGTCGATGTGGATGCCGGCCACGTCGACCTTGGCGTTGTCGCCGTCGGCGTCGATGTGGATGCCGGGCAGGCTCACGTGGGCGTGGTCGACGGTCTTGCCGTTCTTGTCGACCTCGACGCTGGACTTGTCGTCGCTGTTCCAGTCGCTGTCGTGGACGCTGCCGTGGCCGGCGTCGTCGGCGGCTTCGCGGGCCGCCTTGCCCACGGCGTCGGTGGCGGCGGGGGAGGGGGCGGCCGCCTTCTCGGCCGGCTTGGCTGCCGTGTCGGACGCCTTGTCGGCGGTGTCGGAGGCCTTGTCAGCGGCGCTGTCGGCCTTGTCGTCCTGTGCGCCCACCAGGGAGGTCTCGACGCCTTTCAGGGTGGCGTAGGCGTCGCCGCCGCTGACCGGCGTCAGCTGCAGGGCCACCTCGACGTCGCCGGATTTGTAGAGGCAGGAGCGGCCGTCTGGGGCGACGCTCGTGCGGGTGAGTTCGCCCTGGGTGTCGGGGCAGTCGAGCTTGGTCCGCGCCGCATAGTTGACGTGGGGCGCGCAGGCCGCGGCGCTCAGCGCCAGGGTCGACACTGCAGCAAGGGCGATGGCTCGCATAGAAAGGGCTCCGTCCGTTCTGAGCGCGACAGCCAGCAAAAGTGGTCCCACCTTTTGCGTCCGGATGCGCGCCCGCTTTTGACTGGCGCGCCTTCCGGGCGTCGAACCGGTACCCACTTCGCCTGAAGGCGCGCGAGGAATCTGGCCGGAGCCCTCTCAGAAAGCGAGTGAATTCGATGTAACGGCTGTTACCGCCGCCTATTGTCCGGGCCGCGAGCCCGCGCCCTCGCGCCGCGCCAGGAAGGCCAGGCGCTCGAAGAGGTGCACGTCCTGCTCGTTCTTCAGCAAGGCGCCGTGCAGCGGCGGGATCAGCTTGGTGGGGTCCTTCTCCTTCAGCGCCTCGGCGTCGATGTCCTCGACCATCAGCAGCTTCAGCCAGTCGAGGAGCTCGGAGGTGGAGGGCTTCTTCTTCAGGCCTGGCACCTTGCGCATGTCGTAGAAGATGCGGATCGCCTCGCCGACCAGCTTCTGTTTGATCCCCGGATAGTGGACCTCGATGATCTGGTTCATCGTGTCGGTGTCGGGGAAGCGGATGTAGTGGAAGAAGCAGCGGCGCAGGAAGGCGTCGGGCAGCTCCTTCTCGTTGTTCGAGGTGATGATCACGATCGGGCGGACGGCCGCCTTGATGGTCTCGTTGGTCTCGTAGACGTAGAACTCCATCCGATCGAGCTCCTGCAGGAGGTCGTTCGGGAACTCGATGTCGGCCTTGTCGATCTCGTCGATCAGCAGCACCGGGCGTTGCTCGCTTTCGAACGCCTCCCAGAGCTTGCCCTTCTTGATGTAGTTCGCGACATCCTTCACCCGCACGTCGCCGAGCTGGCTGTCGCGCAGCCGGGTCACCGCGTCATATTCATAGAGGCCCTGGATGGCCTTGGTGGTCGACTTGATGTGCCAGGTGATCAGCGGCGCATCGAGGGCCTTGGCGATCTCGTAGGCCAGCACGGTCTTGCCGGTGCCGGGCTCGCCCTTGATCAGCAGCGGACGTTCGAGCGCGATGGAGGCGTTGACCGCGATCTTCAGATCTTCCGTGGCGACGTAGTCTTCCGTGCCTTGAAAACGATGACTCATTCCGGCTCCCGGGCGGGCGACGGCCCGCGTTTCGAACAGTTGTTTCAACCGGGCAGACTAAAGGGCGGCGCAAGACATTCAAGGGCCAATCCCTCCCCGCAACGGGGAGGGTGGACCGAGCGAAGCTCAGGCCGGGCGGCGAGTGGGGATCAAGCTCAGGAGTCGGAGTCCTGGCCCGCACTTCCCGACCCTGACCGCTTCGCGGTCTGTCCCTCCCCACCGGGGGAGGGACAGACCTAACGCTCGTTCGGCTTGGCGCGGGCGCCGTCCGGGCCGTCCTCGGAATAGCCGAGGCGCTTGAGGTCGTCGTCGTCGAGGCCCTTGGACTGGAAGTTGGTGAAGTCGTCCTCGCCGCCGGTGACCTGGTCGGCGTCCTCGACGTCCTCGCCCAGGCCCTCGATGTCGCTGCGGGCGTCGATGCGGTCCTCGTTGAAGCCGTCCTCCGGCCCCAGGCCGTCGAGGTCGTCCTCGCGCTCCTCGGTGGCGGCGCGGTAGTCGAGCTCGTCGTCCTCCTCGGTGTCGTTGTCGTCGACGGCGTCCTCGTCGAACTCGTCGGCGTCGAGGGCGAGGGCCTCGTCGTCGTCCCGGTCGCCGTCGGCGGTGGTGTAGTCCTCCACGTCGGGCAGCTCCTCGAAGGTGCGCATGTCCGAAGCCGGGCGTGAGGGCGACTCGAAGCCCAGCTCGGAATCGCCTTCGCCGCCGACCACATTGCTCTCGTCGAAGGTTTCCGCCTGGTCCTGGGCGTCGAAGTCGTCGGAATCCGCGTCGAAGTGGCCGCCGGCCATGGGAGGTCTCCTTGAAGGCGTGGGCCGCAGCGCGGCGTCCCTAGAAGGTTCAACCCCCAGCCGTCGTGGGCGTTCCGGCATGTTTCAGCCGGCGTTGCGGCGCTGCAAGGCCGCGTTAACGCCTCTCACGGTATGCGTGATGTGCGTCGGGCCCGCTGAACAGCGACAATGGGATTCCGCGCGAATCGAGAGGGAGCGGTTCGCAGCCATGAGGGATCAGGAGCCGACGTGCCGCTCAAACTATCGCTGAAGCCGGGAGAGAAGTTCGTCCTCAACGGGGCTGTCGTGCAGAACGGCGACCGCCGGGGGATCCTGGTCCTGCAGAACAAGGCCTCCGTGCTGCGGGAAAAGGACATCATGCAGGCGGACGACGCGACGACGCCCGCCCGTCGCATCTATTTTCCCGTGATGATGATGTACCTGGATGAGGGTGGGGCCCAGACTTACTATCACGAGTTCGCGCAGCGTCTGACCGAGTTCATGGGTGCGATCAGCAACGCCAAGATCCTGGTGGACTGCGTCGAGATTTCGAAGCTGTGCATGTCCGGCGAGTACTACAAGGCTCTCATGCTTTGCCGGAAGTTGATTGAGTACGAGGACGAGAGGTTGGGGAATGTCGGTACAGGCGTACCAACAAGCAGCCGCTAGGGCTGAATCGCCCAGGGACATCGAGTACCGGCTGTTCGGCCAGGTCACTCGCGCCCTGATCGCGGCCGCCGAGCTCGATCGCGGCGACCTGTCCGGGCGGATGGACGCGCTCGACTGGAACCGCCGCATGTGGTCGGTGCTGGCCACCGACTGCGCGGGCTCGGCCAACCAACTGCCCCGGCAGCTGCGGGCCAACATCATCTCGCTCAGCCTCTGGGTGAACCGCCACACCAGCGCCATCATGCGCAACGAGGCCGAGTTCGGCCCGCTGATCGACGTCAACAAGTTGATGATGCAGGGGCTCGAGCCCCGCAACGACGCGTCCTCCGCCGCCGCCTGACGGCGTCTCCCGAAATCGAATCCGTCCCTCGACCGGCCCGCCTCCGGCGGCTTCGTGTTGTCGTGCGCGCTGGCGAAAGTTGCGGCGAGACTAGGCCAGATTTGCCGGGTCGGATTGGTCCTGGGGGCCAGTTTTTCCTAGCGATTCGAGGTTTTCTTCAGGATTTTAACCAGCCGTCAAGGCTGACTATGCTTCTTGGCAAGCGGGCAAAAAGCCCCCGGCGCCAGAACGACGTCGGACCTGAGAAGAAGGATTTAGTGCAATGGCTATGAACTCCATTAACACGAACGTCGGCGCCATGGTGGCTCTCCAGAGCCTGGCCGACACGCAAAACCAGCTCGCCACGACTCAGAACCGCGTTTCGACCGGCCTGAAGATCGCGAGCGCCAAGGACAACGGCGCCGTCTGGGCCATCGCGCAAACTGAGAAGGCGCAAGCCTCCTCGCTCGATGCGGTCACGAACTCTCTGAACAACGGCAAGTCGGTCCTCGACACGACCCTGCAGGCCGGTGATCAGATGACGTCGATCCTGACGCAGATGCGTGAGGCCGCCCTGTCAGCCTCCGACGCAGGCATCGACGACAACTCGCGCACTCAGTATCAGACCCAGTTCCAGAAGCTCGCTCAGAGCTACGCCAACGTCATCGCGTCGGCGTCGTTCAACGGCGTGAACCTGGTTGACGCCTCGTCGGGCGCCATCTCGGCCATCGGCTCCTCCGACGGCGCGATCAAGATCACCTCGGCGCACAACAGCCTGAACGCGGCCACCGTGTTTTCCGGCGCGCTGACGGTCACCGCCGGCACCGTCACCGCTCCGGCGACGACGGCCACCGTTGACCAGGTGACGGGCGCCTCCACGGCCTGGGCCGACGGCACGGGTGCGGCGGCGGCTTCGGCGATGACCACCATCGACGCCGCCATGAAGTCGGTGACCCAAGGGATGTCCAGCTTCGGCGTGGACTCCACCTCCATCGACAACCAGATCACCCTGGTGTCGCAGGAGCAGGACAGCCTGACCGCCGGCGTGGGCAACCTCGTCGACGCCAACCTGGCTCAGGAAAGCGCCAACCTGCAGTCCCTGCAGACCAAGCAGCAGCTTGGCGTGCAGGCGCTGTCGATCGCCAACCAGTCGACCGGCATTCTGCTCGGCCTCTTCCGCTAAGGTTCGACGGTCGCGCCCTAGGCGCGGCCGCCGTCTCAAGTCGGCGGCGGGGAGGGCGACCTCCCCGCCGTTTCTTGGCAAGAGGAGCCGTCTTCCGGTCCATCCGGCGGATGGAACACCGATGGAGACCAAGCTCAATCTCAAGATCGCGTTGCCCGCTTCCGGCGTCACGCCGGCGCCCGCACCGCCTTCGCCTCAGTCCGACGCCGCGATCATCCAGGACGATCCCGCCGACCTGCGGCTGGTGATCGAACCGGATCCTGGGGTTGGCGGAGGCTACGTCTACAAGACCATCGACCGCCGGACCGGAGCCGTTGTGCTCGAGCTCCCGCGGGAACAGGTGGTCCAGCTGCCCGAGGCCAACGGCTACACCGCGGGGTCCGTGGTCAAGGCCAAGGCCTGAAGGTTTCTTCGCCCGCAGCAGGCGGGCTTCGCAGCGGCCGCGAAATGCGGTCCCACCGCCGCCGACGCATCGGCGCGCGGCCAATTGGCGTTTTGTTAACCACAAAGCAGGGACTCACGGCTCTTCTAGGCTATCGGGCGCGGACCGCGCCTCTGAGCTGACGAACGAGGGCGTGAGATGGTGACGAGCGTGAATGGAAGTTCCCTGGCGGCCTTGCTGGCGCAGGAGAATGCGCAGGCCAACCGCACCTCGACGACGGCGACCCCCGCCGGCGCCGACACCAACACCGACTCGAGCCAGGACCCGGCGGTCATCTATTCGGGGTCCAACGACCCGAGCGTGAACGCCATCCTGTCGGTCCAGGACAGCCTCAACAAGGCCGCCTCGATCTCTGACGTGGGCCTCAGCGCCGGCGGTACGATCGCCGACCTGCTGGCGACGATGCGCGAGAAGGTGGTCGCCGCCCAGACCAACTCGACGCCGGACCAGCAGAGCGCGCTCAACGACGACTATCAGCAGCTCTTGCAGACGGTGGACCAGATCGCCGGCTCAGCCTCGTTCCAGGGCGTCACCATGCTGAACGGCGCCTCGAGCAGCGACCTGCAGTTCAACGCCGGCCTCAGCGGAAACACGACGCTGAGCCTGACGCCGCAGGACTTCACCACCGCAGGCCCGGTGGTCGGCCTGGCTGGGACCGACCTCACGGGCTCTTCCGACGACCTGGCGAGCCTGCTGGACCAGGTGGATCAGGCGAGCAGTTCCGTGGCGACGCAGCTCGGCCAGATGGGCGGCCAGTCGGACCAGATCCAGGCGCAGCTCGGCGTGGTCAGCCAGCTGCAGAGCTCGCTGGCCGGGGCCGGCGGGACCACGGACCTCTCCGCCGACACCGCGCGGCTGCAGGCGCTCTCGGTGCAGCAGATGCTGTCCGGGCAGAGCTCCGGCGTCGCCAACCAGGCCCCGCAGGCGCTGCTGTCGCTGTTCCGCGACGACTAGGCGCCCCCTCAGGCGACCGCCTGCGGAAATCGCCGCGATCTTAACGCATCGTCAGCCCTGCTCGCCGACACTGGAGCGGTGAGTCTGTCCTAGGGCGTCGCGTCGTGACTATTGGCTTCGATCCGAACATCCTGCTGAGCTGGTACCAGGCCAAGACGAGCCAGGCCGTGGCCGCGCTTGGCAATTCGGCGGCGAACAGCAGTGCGACGTCGACCACCGCGGCGGCGGTGCCCGACGCGCCCTGGGCCTCGGGCACGGCCCAACCGACCCAGAACTCCCTGGTGACCGCCGCCCTGAGCGGCCAGAAGTTCATCAACGAGAGCGCGGCGCAGGTCGACGTGTCGAACGCCAACGCCGACTACAAGAAGCTGTTCGCGGTGAACCAGGGGCTGCAGATGCTGCAGGCGCTGGCGACCGCCGCCAACGACCCGTCAACCTCGCAATTCCAGCTGCCGGCCATCAAGGCGGCCTTCCAGCGCGGCATGACCGAGCTCAGCAGCTACCTCGGGACGACCACGTTCGACGAGTTCCGCCTCACCGAGGGGACGGTCACGTCCTCGGAGACCTCTTCGGCGGTGATCCCGAAGGTCGATCCGATCGCCGGCACGGTGCTGGGCTCCGACACCTATACGACCGCCCCGATCGCCGCCAATTCGACCAGCGCGCCGGTGGCGGCGTTCCAAGGGAACGTGCAGTTCAGCGCCACCATCCAGAAGGTCAACGGTGGTAGCGCCACGGTGAACTTCAACCTGGCGGACATGGGCTCGACGCCGCGGACCATGAGCACGGTCGCGGCCTATATGAACACCCAGCTGACCGCGGCGGGCGTCGCCACGCGGGTGTCGGTGGCCACCACCACGACCGCGGCCCAGACCATGACCATCGGCGGCGTGGTCACCACCATCGCGCCTGCCCAGGACCAGTACGCCTTCTCGTTCAGCGGCCTGCAGGCCGGCTCGGTGACCTTCTCGGCGCCGACCACCCAGGCGGCGGTCTATGTCAGCTCGACGGCCGGCAATCCGGCCCTGCCGTCATCGTCCAGCAGCACGGCGACCAGCACTCCGACGACGCCCGCCACCACCGACGACACCCACCAACAGCTGATGAAGCTGGAGGCCGGCGACGGCTCCGATGCGGCGCACCGGCCGAACGACACCAACTACACCGCGGGCCAGGTGTTCTCCGAGCAGCTGCCGGCCGGGGTGAGCAACGTCGCCGCAACGACCACCGGCGCCGACGGCTCGGTCTATATGTTGGCCGACGCCACCGGCACGGTGAACGGCCAGCCGATCAAGGGCAACCAGGACGCGGTGCTGCTGAAGTACGATTCCGCCGGCAACATCGTCTACACCCGCACCCTGGGCGCCGGGACCACGGCTAGCGGCATGTCGCTGGCGGTCAGCGCCACCGGCCAGGTGGCGATCGCCGGCTCGGTGACCGGCGATCTGAACGTCGGCGATTCCGGCGTTGATCCGACGGTCAGCCAGAGCTTCACCACCCTCTACGACAACCAGGGCAACGAGGTCTGGAGCCAACGGCAGGGCGCATCCGGCGCGGACCAGGCCACCGCGGTCGCCTTCGACGGCAGCGGCAACGTCTATGTGGCCGGCCAGACCCAGGGCTCGATCGCCGGCGGCGCCTCGGCCGGCGGCCAGGACGGCTACCTCACGGCCTACGACGCCAACGGCAAGGTGCTCTCGACCAAGCAGTTCGGCTCCTCGGCCGACGACAGCGTCTCCGGCATCGTGGTCAGCAACAACACCGTCTATGTGGCCGGCCAGGACGGCTCCAGCGGCATGGTGCGCAGCTTCGACGTCACCAATCCCAAACAGATGACGCTGACCGGCAGCCGCAACCTCGGCACGCTCGGCGGTGGCTCGGTCGACGCGATCGGCCTGGACGGCACTGGCAACCTGCTGATCGGCGGCGGCACGGCCGCCAACCTCAATGTCGGCAACACCACCAGCGCCCGTGGCGGCCAGATGGACGGCTTCGGGGCGCAGATCTCCACCAATCTCGCCTCCACCGCCAGCGACGCGGTGGCCTATTACGGCGGCGCGGGCTCGGACAAGGTGACCGGGGCCACGGTGGCCGGCGGCCAGGTCTGGCTGACCGGAACCACCCAGACGACGCTGCCGGGCGGCCTGACGCCGCTGGGCCAGCAGGACGGTTTCGTGGCCGGCCTCAACGTGGGCGCGGGCGCGGTGACCTACGCGCGGCGCTTCACCTCGACCGACCAGATGGACGTGCCGGAATCGATCGCCGTTGACGCCAGCGGCGGCAGCGCGCTCGACCGCCTGGGCCTGCCGACCGGCACGATCCAGTCCGACACCTCGCCGCTGATCACCTCGGCGACCTCGGCGAGGGCCGGCGACTCCTTCCAGATCCAGGCCGGCAACTTCCCGGCCCGCACGATCACCATCGACCCCACGGAAACCGTCGCAACCCTGACCCAGAAGATCCGCAACGCCGGCTTCTTCGACATCAACGTCCAGCAGGTGGACAGCGGCGATGGCGTGAAGCTTGAGCTGACCCCCGAGACCACCACCGAGACCTTCAACCTGATCTCCGGTCCGTCGGGCCATGACGCGCTGACGGCGCTTGGTTTGAAGGCCGGCATGGTGCGCGCCACCGTCGTCGACCCGACCAAGGGCGTGGTCCCAGCTGACAAGGGCGCCCAGACCTACGGCCTGCGGCTGCCCGCCAACCTCGACCTCAACTCGACGGCGGACATCAATTCGGCCCTGACCGCGCTCGGCAACGCCATCACCACCACCCAGTCGATCTATGCCGACCTGAAGACCGCCGCCACCCCGCCCGACCCGACCGCGGCCGCGAGCAGCGGCACGGTGCCGGCCTATCTGACCAACCAGATCGCCAACTACCAGGCCGCCCTCGACCGCCTGACCGGCGGGCAAAGCTCCAGTTCGTCGCCCTCCAGCTCGACCGATCCCAACGCCTCGCTTCTCAGCCTGTTCGGCTGATGCTAGCGGAGGGCGATGGATCGTCAGCCCGGCCGTAAGACGGCCGCCCTCATCGCAGGCGGCGGAGGCGCGGCCCTCATCGCCGGCCTGGCGATCGCCTTCGCCATGACCTCCAGCCATCGCGGCGAGGTCCGCCCGCCGCCGCCCGCCTCCAAGGGCGGCCTGGTGATCGATTCCACCCAGGCTCCGGACACCAAGGTCGCCGCCACCCGGCCGCTGCGCTGCTTCGTGGCCGGCAAGTCGGTTGGCGAGTTCACCCTGGCCGAATGCGCCAAACGCAATGGCGTGGCCACCGACGCCCTCGACGTGGGCGTCGACCAGACCGGCGCGCTCGCCGCCGCCCAGCCGGGCCGCGCCGTGGTGACGCCCCTGCCGCCGCCGGATGCGGCGGCGGCCGCGCCCAAGGCCACCGCCGCCGCGGGGCCCACGGGCGCCTGCTGGCGCTACGAGGCCGGCTGGCGACGGCTGCCCGCCGACATGACGCTCGCTGCTTGCGTCCAGACCCTGTTCGCCGGGCGCTGCGAGAAGCCGGGGGAGGCCGCCTACGGCCGCTGGGCGCAGCAGACCGTGCGGCTGGTGCCGGGCCGGATCGAGGTCTCCGCCGACAACCGCAGCTTCCGGACGCTGAGCGAGCCGGCTGCCGGTTGCACGCCCGCGATCCCGGGCCCGGCCGCCGGCTGACGGTCTCGCGCGCCGCTGTTTACTTGTGTAGGTTCTCCGCCATGACCCGGACCGCATTCCCCCTCGGCCTGATCGCGCTCACCGCCGTCCTGGGCCTGAGCGCCTGCGCCAAGCGCACCGAGCCGATCGGCGATGCGGGCATCTGCTACCACGTGGTCGCCGACAAGGCCGGCAAGCTGAGGTTCAACAAGGTGGTGGCGACCCCCAGCCTGGAGACCTGCGCGGCCAACCTCGAGGCCATGCGGCTGAAGTTCCTCAGCATGGGCGGTTCGACCGACGAACTGCTCGGCGCCTATCAGGCGAATTTCATTTTCCTGCAAAGGGAAGGGGTCTTCACCTCGACCTCCCTGGAAGGTCCGCGCTACCTGGCCCTGGTGCGCACCGGCGACGGTCGCCTGGCGATCCCGGGCGCCATGCCGCAGCAATAGTCTGTGGAGAACCGCCGTCCCGACTAGAACGAAGGCGGAACATTTGGTTGCAGAAGCCTTAACGGCCCGCTAGCCTGCGGCGGCTAGGGCGAAAGCCCGCAACCACGGAAGCTTAGGACATCGACATGGCGGGCAGCGTCAACAAGGTCATCCTGGTGGGCAATCTCGGGGCCGACCCCGAAATCCGCTCCCTCAATTCCGGCGACCGGGTCGCCAACCTCCGCGTGGCCACCTCCGAATCCTGGCGCGACCGCTCGAGCGGCGAGCGCAAGGAGAAGACCGAGTGGCACCGGGTGGTGATCTTCAACGAGAACCTGGTGAAGGTCGCCGAGCAGTACCTGCGCAAGGGCGCGAAGATCTATCTCGAAGGAGCGATCCAGACCCGCAAGTGGGCCGACCAGGCCGGCGTCGAGAAGTTCTCCACCGAGATCGTGCTGCAGAAGTTCCGCGGCGAGCTGACCATGCTGGACGGCCGCGGCGGCGAGGCCGAGCAGGGCGAGGGCGGCTATTCCGGCGGCTTCTCCTCATCCGCCGGCCCGCGGGCGGCGAGCGCCGGCCCGCGCGAGGAATTCTCCGCCGACCTCGACGACGAGATCCCGTTCTAGGCCCGACGGCGCCTTAGGACGGGGACTTGTCGGGCGCCGCCGCCGCCGCAGGGCAGGCGTCGCCCAGCCGGTGCGCTTCGGTCGTGGCGTGGCCGACGATCGGCAGGCCCAGCAGGGTGGTGGCGATCTCGGCCTCCACGTGGAAGCTGATCGGCGTGTAGGTCCCCTTGCCATCGACCTCGACCTTGCGGCCCTTGTTGTCGGTGCAGGTTCCCTTCATGGCGAGCCGGCCGGCATGCACCCGGTGGGTCGGGTAGACGCAGGTGTAGTGGTGGTTGATCGGGCCGCCGAGGAACTTGTCCACGTCGGTGGCCGAGATCAGCCGCCGGGTGGTGGTCGTCGAGTGGATCGGCGAGGTGACCTCATTGGTGGACTCCCAGCAGCCGGGCTGGATCGGCGGCTCGGCGGCGGCTGCGGAGCCGGCGACGGATAGCACGATAAGGGTGGGGGCGATGAGGGCGGGCGCGAGCGGTTTCATGGGCGGCATATAGGCATTGCGGAGGGCGCCACTATGGCGCGGTCGTGTCGGCCTGGCATCCGCGAATGCGCCGCAGGCCTCATGGCCCCGTCGCCGCACGGCCCGCCACCCGGGCGTCGTAGGCGGCGCGCACCGCCGCGCCCGCCTCATCGCTGAAGAATGGCAAAAAGGCGTAGCGCCGCCCGGCGCTGACCCGCATGGCCTCGTGCAGCAGGCCGCAGGCGAACACCACCGCGCCGCCGATCGGCGGCCGGTAGGCCTGGGGGCCGAACTCGGGAAACCGCAGGTCGCCGCCTTCGAAGTCGTCGTTGAGGTTCAGCGAGCAGGCGAACCTGCGGTGCGCGGTCTGGAAGGTGACGTTGTCGCGATGCGGGTGGAAGACCCCGCCCTCGGCGGCGTCGTAGCAGCTGACCAGGTAGCGCTCGATACGGGTGACCTGGAAGGCGAAGGTCCGTTCGATCAGCGGGAACAGCCGCCGCTCCAGCCGCTCGCGGATCGCCGCCTGCAGGCCTTCGTCCTCGACCAGCACGTCGCGGCGCACCTTCAACGCGTCCATCACCGCCACCGTCACCTCGCCCTGGTCGCGCATGACGCCGGTGAACCGGGCCTCCTGGGTGGTGTGCAGGTCGATCAGGGTGCGGCACAGCTCCGGCTCGAAGATCCGCGGCGCCACCAGCACCGGCGTGGCCATGGGCACCCCGGCATGGGCGGCCGGCGGGGGCAGGGCGGCGAGGCCGCGGAACAGGCCCTCCACCGCCTCGATCGGGGCCGTCGCCAGCACCCGCAGGGTGGGGTCCAGCACCAGCCAGGAGAAGGCTTCGGCGCCGTCGTCGCCGAGCGCCCCATAGAGCCGCGAGATCGCGCCGTCGCCGTCCAGGAACCAGCGCAGGCCGCGCACATCGCGGGCGCTGGCCATGGTCTGCGGATCGCGCGCCACCACGAAGGCGGAGAGCTTCACGTCGTCGAACATCGCCTGGTGGGCGACCAGCGCCTTCAGCGCCGCGGCCCGGGCGTCCACCTCGGTCGGCAGGAAGCCCAGCAGCACATAGCGGCCCGCGGCGGTGTCGAAATGGTATTCCGGATTGGACGGCGTGGCCGCCTTGAACCAGGGCGCGGGATCGCCGGGGCTGAGCTGCATGGCCGGGAACCTAAGGGTTTCGGGCGCGCCGGTCACGCGTCAGGCTGTCGCCCGCGAAGCCGCCCATGCTAGAGGGCCGCGATGGCCGTCCTGGAGGTCAACCCGCCGCTTCTGGACCTGCTGCGTCGCCGGCGGGTGTTCCACGCCGCCTGGCGCGGCGACCGCTGGTGCGTGGGCGACAGGCTCTCCGGAAACGAGGACTGTCGGCTGGAGCCCTACAGCCAGATCCTGGCGGGCGACTTCCTGCCCGGCGCCATGGGCGCCTTCAGCTATTCGCACTCGCCCCTGCGCTGGCATGTCCGCATCGGCCGCTATGGCTCGATCGGCGAGGGGGTCCGCTGGATGGCCGAGCCGCACCCGGCGGCCTGGGCCAGCACCTCGCCCTTCTCCTACGGCCCCGAGGCGCTGCAGGGGCTGACAGCCTTTTACGCCGACTTCCCGTCGGAGGGCGGCCGGCTCGCTCACCCCTTCGACCGCGGCGAGCTGGCGGTGCGCATCGGCCATGACGTGTGGATCGGCGACGAGGCCATGGTGGCGCCCGGAGTCAGCATCGGCGACGGGGCGATCATCGGCGCCCGGGCCCTGGTGCTGGACGATGTGCCGGCCTACGCGGTGATGGTGGGCGCGCCTGCGCGCCAGCTGCGGCTGCGCTTCCCCGAGCCGCTGGTCGAGCGCTTCCAGGCGCTGGCGTGGTGGCGGTTCGGCCCGGACGGGCTGCAGGACCTGCCGATCGAGCAGCCGCAGGCGTTCCTGGACGCTCTCGACGCTCGGCTGGCGGCGGGGCGGCTCAAGTCCTTCACGCCGCGGGCCGTGACCTTCGCGGAGATGGCGGCGACGCAAGGTCCGCCCGTCTGACTCGCGCGTACGCGCGTATGCGCGCGCGCTTGCGTTGGCGTTCACCCCTTCAGAATGCTAACAACAATCCCCACATAAGCGTCTCGATTCGAACGGCGAACCCCCTCCCTTGACCGACGACAACACCACACCTCCGGCCGACCGGCACGGGGGCGCTCCGATGGGCGCTGGCGGGGGCATCGCGCCTATCGCGATCGAGACCGAGCTGAAGCGCTCCTACCTCGACTACGCCATGAGCGTGATCGTCAGCCGCGCCCTGCCCGACGTCCGTGACGGGCTGAAGCCGGTGCACCGGCGGATCCTGTTCTCGATGAACGAGCAGGGCCACACGCCGGACCGCAGCTATGTGAAATCGGCCCGCGTGGTCGGCGACGTCATGGGCAAGTACCATCCGCACGGCGACGTCGCGATCTACGACACCCTGGTGCGGATGGCGCAGCCCTTCTCCATGGGCCTGCTGCTGATCGACGGGCAAGGCAACTTCGGCTCGGTGGACAACGATCCGCCGGCGGCCATGCGCTACACCGAGTGCCGGCTGGCGCATCCGGCCATGTCGATCCTCGCCGACCTCGACAAGGACACCGTCGACTTCAAGGACAACTACGACGGCTCCGAGAGCGAGCCGGTGGTGCTGCCCTCGCGGATCCCCAACCTGTTGGTCAACGGGGCCGGCGGCATCGCCGTGGGCATGGCCACCAACATCCCGCCGCACAACCTTGGCGAAGTGATCGACGCCTGCCTGGCGCTGATCGACAACCCCGACATCGGCCTCGACGAGCTGCTGGACATCGTGCCCGGGCCGGACTTCCCGACCGGCGGCGAGATCATCGGCCGGACCGGCGCCAGGCAAGCGCTGATGACCGGCCGAGGCTCGGTGATCATGCGCGGCAAGGCCAGCGTCGAGGAGATCCGCAAGGACCGCGAGGCGATCGTCATCACGGAGATCCCCTACCAGCTGAACAAGGCGGCCCTCGTCGAGCGGATCGCCGAGCTGGTGCGCGAGAAGCGGATCGAGGGCGTCTCCGACCTGCGCGACGAGAGCGATCGCGACGGCATGCGGATCGTCGTCGAGATGAAGCGCGACGCGCCCGCCGACGTGATCCTCAACCAACTCTATCGCTACACGCCGCTGCAGAGCTCGTTCGGGGTCAATGCGCTGGCGCTCAACCGCGGCCGGCCCGAGCAGATGGGCCTGCGCGAGATGGTGGGCGCCTTCGTCGAGTTCCGCGAGGAGGTCGTCGTCCGGCGGACCAAGTTCGAGCTGGGCAAGGCGCGCGACCGCGGCCACGTCCTGGTGGGCCTGGCCATCGCCGTCGCCAATATCGACGAGTTCATCCACATCATCCGCTCATCCAAGGACCCGGCGGAGGCGCGCGAGCGGCTGGTGGCCCGCGACTGGCCGGCCGGCGACATGCTGCCCCTGGTCGAGCTGATCGCCGACCCACGCTCGATGGTGGTCGACGGCGTGATCCGGCTGACCGACGAGCAGGCCCGCGCCATCCTGGCGTTGACCCTCTCGCGCCTCACCGGCCTCGGCCGCGACGAGATCTTCGGCGAAGCCGAGACCTTGGCCGAGGCGATCCAGGGCTATCTGACCATCCTGGCCTCCCGCGAGAAGGTCATGGCGATCGTCCGCGAGGAGCTGGTGGAGGTTCGCGAGGCCTTCGCCGTGCCGCGCCGCACTGAGATCGTCGAAGGCGACGCCGACGTCGAGGACGAGGACCTGATCGCCCGCGAGGAGATGGTGATCACCGTCACCCACGGCGGTTATGTGAAGCGCACGCCGCTGGCCCTCTACCGGACCCAGCACCGGGGCGGGAAGGGCCGCGCCGGCATGGCGACCAAGGATGAGGACGCGGTGACCCGCGTGTTCTCCGCCAACACCCACACGCCGATGCTGTTCTTCTCGAGCGGCGGCAAGGCCTACCAGCTGAAGGTCTGGCGCCTGCCGATCGGCACGCCCACCAGCCGCGGCAAGGCCTTCGTCAACCTGCTGCCCATCGAGCCCGGCGAGACCATCACCTCCATCCTGCCCCTGCCCGAGGACGAGGCGACCTGGGACCAGTTCGACGTGATGTTCGCCACCCGCTCGGGCGGCGTGCGTCGCAACAAGCTCAGCGACTTCATCGGCATCAAGCGCAACGGCAAGATCGCCATGAAGCTCGATGAGGGCGACTCGATCATCGGCGTGGGCGTCTGCAACGCCGGCCAGAACGACATCCTGCTGACCACCGCGCTCGGCCGCTGCATCCGCTTCGCCACCGAGGAGGTCCGGGTGTTCGCCGGCCGCGATTCCACCGGCGTGCGGGGCATCCGCCTGGCCGAGGGCGACAGCGTCATCTCGATGGCGATCCTGCGGGCCGTGCCGGCCACGCCGGAGGAGCGCGCCGCCTACGTCAAGCACGCGCGCGCCATGGCCAAGGCCAGCGGCGACGCCGACGAGGGTGAAGAGGCCGGCGCCTCCGACGAGGAAGACGCCGTGGCGCCGGAGATCAGCCTGAGCATGGAGCGGATCGCCGAGATGGGCGCGGCGGAGGAGATCATCCTCACCGCCTCCACCGAGGGCTTCGGCAAGCGGACCTCGGCCTATGAGTTCCGCCGCACCGGCCGTGGCGGCCAGGGCCTGTTGGCCCAGGACCTCACCAAGAAGGGCGGCCGGCTCGCCGGCTCCTTCCCGGTGGAAGAGGGCGACCAGCTGCTGCTGGTCTCCGACCAGGGCCAATTGATCCGGGTGCCGGTGAACCAGGTCCGCCTGGCCGGCCGCAACACCCAGGGCGTGATCATCTTCCGCAAGCACGAGGACGAGCACGTGGTCTCCGTCGAGCGGCTGCCCGACCAGGGTGAGGCCGATGACGGCGACGAGGCGGTGGACGGCGATGAGGCAGGTCCTGACGACCAGCCGCCTGAAGGCGAGGCCGGGACCGAGGTCTAGGCTGCGAGCGTCAACTTTGCGCTTGCCAGAACGACGCCCGGCGGCGAAAGGCGACAGCAGCAGTCGGGGGACGGTAAGGCCGCATGAAGCGCGTCGGGCTCTATCCGGGGACGTTCGATCCCATCCACAACGGCCACACCGACATCATCGGCCGGGCCGTCAAGCTGGTGGACAAGCTGGTGCTGGGCGTCGCCGTCAACACCGGCAAGGGCCCGATGTTCACCCTCGAGGAACGGGTTGCGCTGGTCGAGGCCGCCGTCGACCATCTGCGGGACGGCACGGAGATCGTCGTCCAGCCCTTCGAGGGCCTGACCATGCATTTCGCCCGCGAGGTCGGGGCGGGCGTGATCGTCCGCGGCCTGCGCGCCGTCGCGGACTTCGAGTTCGAATTCCAGATGACCGCCATGAACCAGCAGCTCGACCGTGAGATCGAGACGGTCTTCCTGATGGCCGACCCACGCCACCAGGCGATCGCCTCGAAGCTAGTGAAGGAGATCGCGCTCCTGGGCGGCGATGTCTCCAAGTTCGTGGGGCCCGAGGTGAAGGACAGGCTGCTGGCCAAGGTCGGCCGCCTCTAGCGCAGGCGCTCAGGCTCGCTTACGAGGACATCCATGAGAACCATCCTGCTCGCCGCGGCGGCCCTCGCCGCGCTCGTTCCCGCCGCCTCGGCCGCGCCCCACCGGTCCGCCGCCGCCGCCCCGGAGGCCATCGCCGCCGCCCAGCCGGGCCCCGCCGACTGGCGCACCCCCGATCCCAACGACGTGCTGGTGATCGACACCAGCAAGGGCCGCATCTTCGTGGAGATGGTTCCCGAGGTCGCGCCGCAGACCGTGCAGCGCATGCGTGAGCTGGCGCACGCCAACTTCTTCGACGGCCTGAAGTTCTTCCGCGTGGTCGAGAAGTTCATGGACCAGACCGGCGACCCGCAGAACACCGGCAGCGGCGGCTCCGACAAGCCCAACGTCCCGGGCGAGTTCACCTTCCGCCGCGGCGCCGACACGCCCTTCATCATGGTGGCCGACCAGACGGTCGACGAGATCGGCTTCGTGAAGACCGTGCCGGTGATGACCCAGTCGATGATGCTGGCGCCGATGACCAAGGACCAGAAGGTCACCGGCTGGGCGCTGTTCTGCCCCGGCATCGCCGGCTTCGCCCGCGACGACAACCCGGATTCCGGCAACAGCCAGTTCTTCCTGATGCGGGCCGGCTATCCCTCGCTGGAGAAGCGCTACACGGCGTGGGGCCGGGTGATCGCCGGCCAGGACGTGGTCACCGCCATCAAGGTCGGCGAGCCGCCGACCGAACCGATGGACCGCATGGAACGTGTCCGCCTGCTCGCCGATTTGCCCGAGGCCCAGCGGCCCAAGGTGCGGGTGATTGATCCCAAGAGCCCCTGGTTCCGGGGCGCGATCGACCGCATGCGCCGCGCCCGGGGCGCGGACTTCTCCGCCTGTGACGTCGAAATCCCTTCTGAGGTGCGCTGATGGATCCCGAAAACACCCTTCTCCTCGAGCTCGACACCGGGCCGGTGACCATCAAGCTGCGGCCCGACCTCGCGCCCGGCCACGTGGAGCGCATCAAGGAGCTGGCCCGCGAGGGATTCTACGACGGCGTGGTCTTCCACCGGGTGATCCCGGGGTTCATGGCCCAGGGCGGCGATCCCACCGGCACCGGCTCCGGCGGCTCCGACAAGCCGAACCTGAAGGCCGAATTCAGCCGCGAGCCGCACGTGCGCGGCGTCTGCTCCATGGCCCGCACCAACCAGCCCAACACGGCCAACAGCCAGTTCTTCATCTGCTTCGACGACGCCAAGTTCCTCGACGGCCAGTACACGGTCTGGGGCGAGGTGACCGAGGGCATGGACAACGTCGACGCCCTGCCGAAGGGCGAGCCGCCGCGCAACCCGGGCAAGATCGTCTCGGCGAAGGTGGCGGCGGACGCCTGAGGACGGTCGGCGGTGGCGCCGCGGCTGAAGGTCTTCATCACCTCCGACGGGCTCACCGACTATGTGGTCGCCGCCGCGTCAAAGCCGAAGGCGCTCGCCGCCTGGGGCAGCCGCCAGGACCTGTTCAAGACCGGCCTGGCGCACGAGACCGACGACGCCGAGCTGGTGAAGGCCGCCAGCGTCCGGCCCGGCGAGGTGCTGCGCCGTCCGGCCGGCGGCCGCGGCGATCTCGCCAGGCTGAAGGTCCGCAAAGCCCCCGCCAAACCCGCCGGGCCTTCGAAGGCGGCGTTGAAGAAGCTCGCCGAACTGGAGGCGAGGCTTACCCGGCTCGACGCCGCACACCAGGCGGCGCTCGGCAAGCTGCAGGACCAGCGGACCCGGCTGGACGAGAAGATCGCCGCGCTGGAGGAGGGCCACGCCGCCGAGCGCACGCGGCTGGAAACCGCCCTCAAGGCCGCGCGACAGGCGCCAGGATAGCCACCACCGGATAGTGGTCCGAGCCCAGCTTCGGCCCCCGCTCGACACTGACGGTCGCCCAGCCGGGACCGGCGTAGACGTGGTCGATGGCCAGGATCGGTACGGGCGGCGTGACGTGCGGCCAGATCGAGGTCCCCGCCGGCCAGGAAAACAGGGCGCGGTCGCGCCGGATCAGGCCGAAGCGGGCGTCCCACCGCCGCCGCGAATAGGACCACGGCGTCGAATTGAAGTCGCCCGCCAGGATCGCGCGGTCGCGGGGCAGGGTGTCGAGCACGGCGGCCAGCCGCGTCTCCTGCTTCTGCTGGTCGTCCGCGTCGGTCGGCCAGGCGTAGTGCACGCCCACGACCGGGAACGACCCCAACGCGTCGTCGAACGCCACGTGGGCCAAGGGCCCTGGCGACGGCCCCTCGAGGCTCGGGACGGGCAGCGGGCGCGGCGGCAGGCGGGAATAGATCATCACCTCGCAGTCGCGGCAGGCCGGCCGCCAGCCGGTCTTGGCCTCCATCAGCCGGCGGAAGGCGGGGGTGGTCTCCTCGAGGATCACGATGTCCGGCCGCTGGGCGACGATCCAGTCGACGGTGCGCGTCGGGTCGGTGTCGCGGTCCCAGACGTTGAACTGGATGATCTTCAACTGGCCGGGATGGCCGGCGGGCGCGTGGGGGCCGGTCGAGCGGGTGAACTCCGGCAGCATCAGCGACCCGGCCGCGACCAGACCGACCCCGGCGAGGGCCAGGATCATCCACAGGGAGAGGCCGCGCAGCAGCAGGCCCGCCACCAGCGCGCAGACCACCGCGCCGGCAAGCCAGATGGGCGCGAAGTGGGCCAGGATGTCGAACTGCAGGCTGTGGCGTCCCTGGTGGGCCGCAACCGCCGCCAGGGCGCAGATCGCGGCGACCAGGCACAGGGGCGGCCCGAGCAGGATCGAGAGGACGAGTCGAGCGAGGCCCATCGGTAGCGTCTAGCAGCGCCCGCGCTTGACGCGCCAGCCGCCGCGTGGCCTCAGGCGGGCTCCATGCGCCTCGCCGACTTCGATTTCCACCTGCCGGAGGACCGGATCGCCCTTCGGCCCGCGGTCCCGCGCGACGCCGCGCGCCTGCTGCTGGTGCGGCCAGGCGAGCCCCTGGCCGACCTCAGCGTCGCCGACCTGCCTCAGCTGCTGGCGCCCGGCGACATCCTGGTGATCAACGACACCCGGGTGATCCCGGCGCGGCTGAAGGGCGTGCGCGTCCGCGACGACAGCCGCGTGGCCGTGGAGGCCACCCTGCACCGTCGTCTCTCGGCCCACGCCTGGACGGCTTTCATGCGACCCGGCAAGCGGCTGGCGGAGGGCGACCGGATCGTGTTCGGGGAGGCGGAGGATCGCGCCTGTTTCTTAGGCGCCCTGGACGCCACGGTGAAGGCCAAGGGCGAGGGGGGCGAGGTGACGCTGGCCTTCGACCTCTCCGGGCCCGACCTCGACGCCGCCATCGCCGAGCGGGGCGCCATGCCGCTGCCGCCCTACATCGCCGCCAAGCGGGGCGAGGACGCCCAGGACCGCACCGACTACCAGACGGTCTATGCCGAGGAGGACGGCTCGGTCGCCGCCCCCACCGCCGGCCTGCACTTCACGCCGGAGCTGCTGGGGCGGCTGGCCGAGCACGGCGTCGAGACCGCGCGCGTCACCCTGCATGTGGGCGCCGGCACCTTCCTGCCGGTGAAGACCGACGACCTGGCCGAGCACCGCATGCATCCGGAGTGGGGCGACGTCGACGCCCAGGTCGCCGAGCGCCTCAATCTGGCCCGCGCCGCCGGCGGCCGCATCGTCTGCGTCGGCACCACCTCGCTGCGGCTGCTGGAATCGGCGACCGGCGAGGACGGCGTCGTCCGGCCCTTCGAGGGCGAGACGGAGATCTTCATCACCCCGGGCTACCGGTTCCGCGCCGCCGACGGGCTGATGACCAACTTCCACCTGCCGAAGTCGACCCTGTTCATGCTGGTCTGCGCCTTCGCGGGCGCCGAGGCGATGAAGGCCGCCTACGCCCACGCCATCGCCACCGGCTACCGGTTCTATTCCTACGGCGACGCCTCCCTGCTGTGGCGGGCGGCCTGATGGCGGCCTTCCCCTTCCAGGTCACGGCGACCGATGGCGCGGCGCGCACCGGCCTACTCTCCACCCCGCGCGGCGAGATCCGCACGCCCGCCTTCATGCCCGTGGGCACCGCCGGCACGGTGAAGGCGCTGACCGTCGACCAGGTGGCCGAGACCGGCGCCGACATCATCCTCGGCAACACCTACCACCTGATGCTGCGGCCCACCGCCGAGCGGGTGGCCCGGCTCGGCGGCCTGCACAAATTCATGCGCTGGGAGAAGCCGATCCTCACCGATAGCGGCGGCTTCCAGGTCATGTCGCTGGGCAAGATCTCCAAGGTCAGCGAAGAGGCGGTCACCTTCCAGAGCCACATCGACGGCTCGCGCCACGCCCTGTCGCCCGAGCGGTCGATGCAGATCCAGGCCGACCTGCTGGGCGCCGACATCGTCATGCAGCTCGACGAGCTGGTGGGCCTGCCGACCACCGAGGCGCGCGCCGCCGAGGCCATGCGCCGCTCGGCGCGCTGGGCGGAGCGTTGCAAGGCCGCGTTCGGCCAGCGCGACACCCAGGACCTGTTCGGCATCCAGCAGGGCGGTCAGAGCGAGGCCCTGCGCCGCGAATCCGCCGAGCGGTTGATCGAGATCGGCTTCGACGGCTATGCGGTGGGCGGCCTGGCGGTGGGCGAGGGCCATGCGGGCATGGTGGAGGTGCTGGACTATGCGCCGGCCATGCTGCCCGCCGATCGGCCGCGCTACCTGATGGGGGTCGGCAAGCCGCTGGATATCGTCGAGGCGGCCGCGCGGGGGATCGACATGTTCGACTGCGTCCTGCCCACCCGTTCGGGCCGCCACGGCCAGGCCTGGACCTGGGAGGGCGCGATCAACCTGAAGAACGCCCGTTTCGCGGAGGACGAGAGCCCGCTCGACGCCAGCATCCCGGTTGCCGCGAGCTCCGCCTATTCAAAGGCTTACCTGCATCACCTGGTGAAGGCCGACGAGATCCTCGGCCAGGTGCTGCTGTCCTGGCACAACCTGGCCTTCTTCCAGGCCCTGATGGCGGAAATCCGCGCCGCTATTGCGGAGGGACGTCTGGCGGCGTTGCGGCGCCGGGTGGCGGCGGGGGCGGCAGCCGCGTCGGATAGCGCGGCCTGACCGTCTGGTCGATGATCGGCGCGCCGGTCAGCACGTGCGAGGGCGTGGCCGGCGGCGGGCAGCCGCGCGCCTCGCCGAGGCCCTTCAGATAGCCGCGCCGGATGCCCCCGGCGGTGATCGCGGCCTGCACATAGGCGTCGTGGCGCTCGGCGCCCGACAGCTTGCGGATCCAGCTGTGGAAGGGGACGGCCCCGGCCGCCGCGCCGGCCACCGCGCCGAGCGTCGCGCCGCGGCCCTTGTGGCCCATGCCCTCGGCGTCCTTCGGGGTGTCCAGGTCGGGCCCGAGCGCGATCTCCAGCGGCGCCATCAGGGCCAGGATGTCGTCGCAGCCGAGCCGGCCCGGCGGCCGGTAGTAGGGATCGGACATTGATTCCAGCAGCACCGCCGGGATCTTGGTGCGCAGCAGGTTGAGGTCGCGGAGCGGCGCGCCCACCGCACCCTCGACGCCCTCCCGCTCAGCCTGGGCGGTGGTCTGGACGCGGTCCGGATTGTCCGCGTCGGTCGTCATGCAGCCGGCGAGCGGCAGGACGCTGGTCAGCAGGGCGGCAAGGAGGACGGCGCGCATCGAGTCGGCAATCTACCCGACGGCGCGCCGGTTGGAAGGCGCCGCCCTTGCCCTGGGTCCGTGCGGCGCCTATGGTCCGCGCCGCTTCGCAGGGACTTCAAGGTCCGGCGCCGGCGGGCCGATAGCTCAGCGGTAGAGCATTCGACTTTTAATCGAATGGTCGTGAGTTCGATCCTCACTCGGCCTACCAACGCGCCGCCGCGGCCAAAGCCGCAACCGGCATTCACAGTCAGCGATTCGCCAGCAGCGGATCGAGCAGCCACTCGAGGAATGAGCGGCGAGCGGTGGTGATGAAAGCCTTCAAGGTCATGCCGGGTCTGAGCGCCCGCGCCTGGCCGTAGGCCTTGATGCTGTCGGCGTCCAATCGGGCCGTCACCCGGTAGGATGGCTCTTTTAGGTCGACGGGCAGAGCCATCTCGCCGGCTTGGATCGGCGAGCGGCTGATGGTGGCGACGCGTCCGTTGAGCGTCCCGAAGCGCTGCGAAGGGAAGGCGTCAACGGTGATCTTCACCGGCTGTCCCGGCGCGAGGAAACCGGCCGCGCGGGTCGGGACGAACACCTCGGCCTCGAGAGGTCCGGTCTCCGGGGCGATCGCAAAGAGCGGGACGGTCGAGCGAGCAGCTTCTCCGGCCTTGACGTTGATCGCGGTGACGCGGCCGGCGATCGGCGCGCGGATGAACAGTCGGTCGTGTAGGTTCAGCTCGGCCAGGGCCTGCCGGAGCGCGGCCTCTGAAGAGCGCAATTGGGCGGCGTCGAATGAAGCCTTTTGTGGGCTTGCCTCCGCTTGGCTCCGCGTGCTCGCGGCCTCGGCCTCCTTTGCCTGGGCCTGGCGCGCGAGATCGGCGACCGCCTGCTGCTGCGCGATCACCTGTTGGCTGTAGCGGTCGACGTCGAGCTTGGAGATGAACTCCTTGGCGATCAGCGGCTGAATGTCCGACAGCTGGCGCTTGGCGATGCTCAGTTGCTGTTCGCCGAGGTGCTGCTCGTCCCTCAAGTGCGTCGCTTCGGCCCGGAAAGAGGCCGCCTGGGCGTACAGCCGTTGCGTGTCGGCCGCGTCGGTCCTGCCGCTCGTGGCGAGCTGGGTTTCGATGTTGCCCAGCTGCGCCTCGAGTTGGGCCCGCTGCTGCGCCGCGAGACTTCCGTCTGCACCCGACTCGTCGAGCGAGACCGTCGCCAGCTGCGCGCCCTCCGCCACTCGCTGATCCACGGCTACGAGCAGCTGCGTCACCACGCCGGCGCGAGAGGTGTAGACCTCGGAGACGCCGGCCTCCGGCGTGACCCAGCCGGAGACGGTTTCCTTGCGCGCATAGGTCGCCAGGGCGAGCCAGCCGCAGACCCCGATCACGCCGGCGAGGGCGACGCCGCAGGACACGTGCAACGCCACCGGCTGATGGATGGTGACGTCGCCAAACAACCGCCGGCGCTGGGATTGGATGACCTCTTCGCGAAATAGCGACATGGCCGCTCCGCAAATCTGTTGCTGTCTTGCCTACACAATCATACGTCGAGTAAGTTGTCGAATTAACCCCTAGCTAGCGAGGTCGCGACCGATGGCGTCGGCCGCAAGATCGCAAGATCCGGCGTTCGCAGGGCTCTTCGAGACCCGTCGCCTGCCGATGATCCTTCAATCGGAGGCTGCCGAGTGCGGCGTCGCGTGCCTGGCGATGGTGGCCGGCTTCTATGGCCAGCATTACGGCTTGGGTGAGCTCCGGCGGCGATTTTCCGCCTCGCTCAAGGGTACGACCCTCAAGGCGGTCATGGACATGGCCGACGGGCTGGGTTTCGCGGCGCGTCCGGTCCGCCTGGAGCTGCGTGCGCTTTCGCAGCTCAAGTGTCCTGCGATCCTGCATTGGGACCTGCGCCACTACGTGGTGTTGCGGGCCGTGCGCGGGAAGACCTTGTGGATCCATGACCCGGCGCGGGGCGCGCGGACCCTGACGTTCGATGAGGCGAGCCGGAGCTTCACGGGCGTCGCGCTCGAGTTCACGCCGACCCCGGCCTTCGCGCCGAAGAAGAGCGCGGAGAAGGCCAGGCTCGGGGACTTGTTCAGCCGGGCCCGCGGGGTCCTCCCGTCGGTGGTCCAGCTCTTCCTCCTGGCGATGGCGCTGCAGGTGATCGCGCTGTTCTCGCCAATGTTGAATCAGATGGTCATCGACGATGTCCTGACCAAGGGCGACGCCGACCTGCTCGGCGCGCTGGCCCTGGGCATGGTCGGACTGCTGGTGATCAACCAAGGTGTCAGTCTGCTGCGAGGCTTCATCGACCTCTACATGGGGACGCAACTCTCGTACCAGATGCAGTCGAACCTGCTTCGGCATGTGCTGCGTCTGCCGGTCTCCTGGTTCGAGAAGCGCCACCTGGGCGACATGCTGTCGAGGTTCAATTCGCTCGCGCCTGCCCAGTCGGTCTTCACCACCTCGATTTCGTCGGTGCTGCTGAACAGCGTGATGGCGCTCCTAGCGGTGGCCATGATGTGCGTCTATTCCGAGCTCTTGAGCGCCATCGAGTTCGGGTCGATCGTACTGCTCTTCGGTGTGAGGCTGCTGACCTTCCCCTGGTACCGGGAGCGGCAGATCGAAGGCCTTCATCTCGCCGCGCGAGTCCAATCCACCTTCCTGGAGACGCTGCGCGGCGCCCGGGCCTTCAAGGTGTTCGGACGTGAGCGCGAGCGCATCAGCCTCTGGCAGAACGAGCAGTCGGCGCAGATCAACAACACCGTGGTCATGCGTCGCGCGAGCCTTTGGGGCGGCCTGGCCCTGGGTCTGCTGTCCGGCCTGCAGACGATCGTCGTCTGGTTCATCGGCGCGCGGCTGGTGATCGACGGCCACCTGACGCTCGGCATGCTGGTCGCCTTCCAGAGCTTTACCGCGCAGTTTACCGGGGCGGCTGCCAGCCTGGTCGGCCAGTACTTCACCTGGAAGTCGCTCGGCATCCATCTGGAACGCTTGGCCGACATAACGCACGCGGAACCCGAGCCGACGATCGACGAGCCGGTTGTCAGCGGCCGCCGGTTCGACGGTGGCCTGGCCGTGCGCGACCTGTCCTTCCGGTACGCCGATCACGAGCCATGGGTTCTGAAAGACATCAACCTGAACGTCGCGCCGGGGGAGTTCGTGTGCCTGGTCGGACCCTCGGGCCAGGGCAAGACCACCCTGCTGAAGGTGATGCTGGGGTTCTACGATCCGCAGGAGGGGCAGGTGCTGGTCGACGGCGCCCCGCTGCGAGCTTTCGGCGTTCGCACCTTCCGCGATCGCATTGGCGTGGTCATGCAGGACGACCAGTTGTTTGGCGGGACCATCGCCGACAACATCGCCTTCTTCGAGCCGGATCTCGACATGGAGAAGGTCGAGACCGCCGCGAAGGCCGCGCAGGTGCATTCGGACATCGTGAACCTCCCCATGGGCTATCTCACCTTGGTCGGAGACATGGGCTCGGTGCTGTCCGGCGGCCAGAAGCAGCGCATCTTCCTGGCGCGGGCGCTCTATCGCGACCCGAAGGTGCTTTTCCTCGATGAGGGCACGGCCAACCTGGATCCCGAAAACGAACGGCGTGTGATGGAGGTGCTGCAGGGCCTGGACATCACCCGCATCTTCGTCGCGCACCGCGAGGCGGCCGTCGCCGGCGCGGATCGCGTGATCGCCGTGCGGGACAAGCGCGCATTCGAGGTGCTTTCGGGTGGAATGACGGCGCGCGCGCCGAGCCCAGTTGGCTGAGGCGGCGCCCATTGGCTGGGGCGTGACGTCTAGGCTCAGGGCGCGAGTTCAACATCGCGCACAGCCGCGATCGTCCGGTTCAGGACCGTCACCATGGCGTCCACATAGCGCGTCCACTGGCTGCACCGCAGCACAAGGTAGAGCGCCTCCATCATATCGCCGAGGATCGGCTCGACGCCGAGCCGGATGGGCATCGGGCGCGCGTCGATCACGCCCTCCCGCCGCAGGAACCCTTCTGCCATCAGGGCTGCGACGCGGCTGTTGCCGTCGAAGAACGGCTGTGTGGCGATGAGCTGGTAGTTGGCCAGGATAGCCTTGACCAGCGGCGACGGCCCGCCGTCGGACAGCAGGAACCGATGGATGTCTCCAAGCATCGGGCGCAGCCGCTCCGGTTCGGGCGACGGCAGCACCAGATTGCGCTGGCCTTGATGCAGACCGACGATGACGTTGGTCTGCGATCGGAGCGCACCAGCGCGATTCTTCACGGCGAGTTGCGCCCCCACGAGCCGATGCAGGGTCAGCAGGTAGTCCACAAACCCCTCCGCTCCGCCTGATGCGGGAAACGGCGGCGCAGCCTGTGAGATCGCGAACAACACCTCCGCGTCAGCGAGCAACCAATCGTCCGCGCGGCCCGTCTGGTAGACGCTGGCCGCCAAGCGCACGGGTGCGCCTTCCGTGCTGCGTGGCCTCGTCGGTCTAGCCCCGAAAACCGCCAGGGCGCCGTTGAGCTCGCGGAGCCGGACCAGGCGGTCGAATGCAGCGCTGTTCGGCGGCGGCAACGGCGCAGGATTGAACGTCCAGTCAAGCGGCCGGCGGGGCAGCGCGTGGCTGTCCCGGGCGTGGAACTCGCCCGCCGCGCTCAGCTCGACCCTAAGGGCAGCCATGCATCCTCACTGTCAGCGCGGCGTCCTACGCGCAGACGCGCTTCCGTAGAACACGAAAAAGAGGAGTTAGTCATGCGATACTACTTATTGACGATCTCCAAAAAGTAGAGAACGATCGCGCGTTCAACCAAAGGAGGACGCAGTGGACAGCTTGCTAGCGAAATTGAAGAACCGGATGGGCCAACAGGGCGCGACAGCCGCTCCGTCGGGCGAAGGCGACGTCACCGAACTCCGCGGCGCGATCCTGGCCATGGTCGCCGGCGGCGGCGGCAAGTCGGGGAGCGTGCAGGTCACCCAGCGTATCACCAACCAGCGGCCAGGTGGGTCCGGCGCCATCGGCGCGGCCTCGTGCCCCTACGGGGGCAGTAGCCGGACGACGACCTTTCCGGACGGAAGCTCGACGACCTCGACGACCTGCAACCCCCCACTGCCGTCGACGACCTCGACGACGGGCGGGACGATCAGCGGGCCGATCACGAAAGCCATTGGCACCATCTCGGGCACCACCACGACGACGACGACGAGCCCGAGATAGCAGTTCCGATGATAGGAGGCGGTCTGCGGCGCGTCACGCGCCGCAGACCGCGCGCCTAGGTGAGGTGACGGTGCAGACCTTCAGCCCCCTCTTCGACTTGCCGGTCTATGCGGGCGCATTCTCGCTGACCTATGCGATCGCCTGCACCCAGCGCAGCGGCAGCACGCTGCTGGCCACGAGCCTGTGGCGGCGCGGCGTCTTCGGGGCGCCGGCGTCCTACTTCAATCCCGAGATCATGGAGCACTACCGTGAGCGGCACGCGCTCACGACCGACAAGGACTACCTGGAGCTGCTCCGGGCCCGGCGCACGAGCCCGAACGGGGTCTTCGGCTACAAGATCCTGGCGCCGCACTTCCTGTCGCTGCTCGACCTGACCCCGTATCTCTTCGGCCAGGTCGAGCCGAACAAGATCATCTATCTGGCGAGGCGCAATGAGGTGGCGCAGGCGATCTCGCTCTATAAGGCCGAACACACGCGCAGCTATTTCCCCGAGCCGGGCGAGGTCATGCCCGAGGTCCCCTACGACTTCGAGGCGATCGAACGCCGCGTCGTCTGGAACCGGGACTGCAATCGGCTGTGGGCGCGGATTTTCCAGGCGTTGGACGTGACCCCCTACGTGCTCTTCTACGAGGATCTCGTCGCGGATCTGCCGGCCCGCGTCGAGGAGGTCGCGGATTTCCTGGGCCTGGGAACGCAGTCCCAGCCGTTGCCCTACGAGCTGCCTGCGCTGCGACGGCTGTCCAACAGCATCTCGGTTTCCTGGGAGGACCGGTTTCGGAGCGATCCGCGGTTCGCGGCCCCGGCGGAGACGGCCTCCGCGCAACGGGTCGCCTAGGGGCGATCGATGAATACCCTGACCGCGGAGGTCGTCGTCCCTCGCGCCGGCGGCCCCGCGGTCAGCCCCGGATCGATCGCACGGTATCTGCGGCGCGCAGCCAGGCAGGGTGGCGCCGGCGAGGTTTATCTGGACGTCCTGCTGGACGAGCGCGCCCAGATGGGCCCGTGGGAAGAACGCTGGCTTGGCCGACTGCGCGACGGACTGCGCGATCATGTGGCGCTGGAGCTCTTCTTCCAGGCGCCGGTTGGCGCGCTCAAGCCGGGGCTGGGCGGGCTGGTGGCCCGGATGGAGGCCTGCAGCAAGGTCCTGCTGAACGGCGCAGGGCGCGAGGCGCCGCCGGACGACTGGGAGGCCAGGCTGAGAGGTTTCATCGCAGAGCTTGCGGCGTCCGGCGGACGCGGCCCCGCCGTGCAGGTGCGGTGCGCCGGCGAACCCGGCGATGTGGAGCTCTACGACCGGCTGGCGGCCCTGCCCGGCGTGCGCGGCGTCGAGATCGAACTGGGGGAGGATGGCGAGCTGGCGGCGCCGGCGCTGTCCAGACTCTTCCTGCGATGGATCTCCGAGGATGATCCGAACATCGCGTGCTACCCCTTCTATCCGATCTTGCATCAGCTAAAGATCGGCCAACCGGTGTCGCTCGCGAAGGAAGGGGCCGATCGTCCTGGTCTTCACATCGATGAGAATGGCGGCGTGACCTTCATGGCGACGCATCGTGCGGGGCTGGCGCCGACGCTGAACGTGCTGACCAGCGCGCCCGAAGATCTGTTCCGCTCCGAGGCCGCCCAGCTGATCCGACAACTCGCCGACCCTCCGACCGCTTGCCGCACCTGTTGCTGGTGGCCGGTGTGCGGCGGGGGCGCGGCGGAACACCGATGGTCGGCTGACGGTGAGTTCCGCAATCCCTCCAGCCATTGCGCGGCGCTCGATGACCTCTACACGACCGTCGCCGGGACCCTGATGCAAGCCGGCCTGCCGTACGACCAGTTGGAAGCCAATCTGCAGGTGGCCGCCGCGAGCCGCGACGCCGCGTCGCCGGGAAGAGCGATGACCGCGGGGTCCGCGCGATGATTGACGAGCCATTCCAGGCGACGACGCGGCGCGCGTGGCTGAAGGCGGCCTCCGCCGGGCTGACACTGCCCGCGCTGGCTCTTGCCGCGCCGGCCCGCAGCGCGGCCCCCGCCGACCCCATCCAGTCGGCGCTGGAGGCCCTGGTTCGGCGTGGAATGGCGCCCGGCATCTCGCTGTCGGTGCGCGAAGCCGGCAGGACGACCACTTACACCGCGGGTTTGGCCAATATCGAGTGCGAGGCTCCACTTCGCGAGGATTCGGTGTTCCGGATCGGCTCGATCACCAAGCAGTTCACCGCGGCGGCGATCCTCAGGCTCAAGGACCAGGGCGCGCTGTCGCTGACAGATAGCGTCGCGAAGTTCATTCCGCGGCTGCCGTCGGGGGGTGGGCTGACCATCGATCGGCTGCTGACCCACACCTCGGGTCTCGAGGTCGATGAGCACGCCCAAGAGCATCCCGGCGACCATATCGTCTACGGCTGCCCGGACGGGACGGAGGACCCGCTCGAGCATCTGGAGACCTCGGCCACCATCCGTTTTGGCGGACCGCCCGGGACGGCGTTCCGCTACAGCAACTTGGGTTTCGCGATCCTGGCGCGGATCGTCGAGGTGGCCTCGTCGAAGACCTACGCCGCCTTTCTGCAGGATGAGCTTACGGGCCCGCTGGGCCTTGCGAGGACCGCCGAAGACGACAGCTTTGAGGTCGTGCCGGGCCGGGTCGCAGGCTACGAGCCGATGTTCCTGCAGGCCCGATTTCAGAATGCGGCGTTCCTTAACCTGAAGCCGCTCCAGGGCGCGGCGTCCCTGCGTTCGACGGGGCCGGACCTGTGCCTGTGGCACGAAGCGTTGCTCGCCGGCCGCGTGCTGCGTCCGGAAACCCTGCAACTCATGTTGACGCCGACTCGACTGAAGGATGGCGCCTTGGCGGTCGACGAGCTTTGCGCGACCGGCCGGGTTTGCCACTACGGCGCCGGGCTGGAGCTCAGCCGGGAGGAGGGCGGGCCGCGGTACATTGGTCATGGAGGCCAAGTTCCCGGCTTTGCGGTGGTGCAGCTGACGCAGAGGTCGCCTTTCCGCTCAGTCGTGCTGCTGATGAACAACGGCGGCGGCTTCGCGAATGCGGGCGTCTTCGCGGCCGAGCCCTGGGGCTTGGCGTTGCGGGTGCTCCACAAGACCCCGATCTGAGCGTCTCAGGCGAGCGGCGCGCCCATCGCGATCCAAGATGCGAGCCCGGGGCGGAGCGCCGCCTCTACGCGTCCCACCAAGGATAGCCGGCCGGCATGCCGTCGGAGACGCGGCCCGGGAACTGAGGCGGCCGCTTTTCCAGGAAGGCCGAGACGCCCTCGCGCACGTCGCCGGTGGCGCCCAGCGCCATGGCGAAGCCGCCGTCCACCTTCAGCGCCTCCAGCGGGCTTTCCGCGGCGCTCAGCCGCCAGAGCATCTGCCTCGTGAGGGCGATGGAGACCGGCGCGGTGGTCTCGGCGATCTCGGCGGCGATTTCCTGGGCGCGCGGCAGGAGGTCCTCCGGCGCGACCACCTCGCTGACCAGGCCGCCCCGCAGCGCCTCCTCGGCGTCGAAGATGCGGCCGGTCAGGCACCAGCGCAGCGCCTGCGGCAGGCCGACCAGCCGGGGCAGGAACCAGGCGCTGCCCGCCTCCGGCACCAGGCCGCGGCGGGCGAAGATGAAACCGAACCGGGCGCTCGCCGAGGCGATCTTGATGTCGGTGGGCAGGGCGAGGGTGACGCCGACGCCGACCGCGGGGCCGTTAAAGGCGGTGATCGTCGCCTTACGGCAGTTGAAGATGGCGCCGACGAAGCCCGCGCCCCCGAAACCCGAAGCCTGGCCGGAGGCGCCGCGACCCGCGCCGAAGTTCTTCGCCCCCGTGCCGCCGGGCGAGGTGTCGAAGCTCGCCGCCCCATCGGAGATGTCGGCCCCAGCGCAGAACCCGCGGCCTTCGCCGGTGAGGATCACCACGCGCACCGCGTCGTCCTGGTCGGCCTGCTGATAGGCGTCCGCCAGCTCGGCGCCCATGCGGGCGGTGTAGGCGTTGAGCTTCGCCGGCCGGTTCAGGGTGATGGTGAGCACGGGCCCCGCCGTCTCGTAGCGGATCGTCTCATAGTCCATGGCGGCCTCCCCGACGCGCTCTGTGGCGCGACTTCAAGCTTCGGGACGCCGCGGCCGGATCGTCAAGGCTCACCCCACGTGAGGCATGGGCTTCCGGCGGGCGGCCGGAGCGCTTAGATTCGCCAGGCTGCGGCGGGTTACGACGGCCCACTGGCGCGCCACCTCGGCCCCATCCGGACGGTGGGCCTAAGCGTTGTCGCAAGAGCGCTTTCCCGCCGCAGCGCCCACGCACTCATGAACCTTCCGCCAGCGTCGCTGTTATTGCTCACGCGCGCCCACGGCCCACCGGGCGCGCACTGGTCGCGAAGGGGCTTTGGTTCATGCTGCTTAACGTGCAGGCGCTCCGGGGCCTGGCCGCCTTCCTGGTGGTGTTCGTCCACCTTGAGAGGCTGGCCGAGCTCGCCGGCCTCAAGCCGGGCCTGATGGTGTTAGGCAACTCCGGCGTCGACGTGTTCTTCGTGATCAGCGGCCTGATCATGGTGGTGACCACCTCGGGGCGGAAGCAGACGCCGCAGGGCTTCCTGCGCAACCGCGCCACCCGCATCGTGCCGCTCTACTGGGCCATCACGCTCGCCGTGTTCGCCGTGGCCCTGATCGCCCCCAGCCTGCTGCAATCGACCACCGCCGACCCGGCGCAGCTGGCCAAGTCCCTGGCCTTCATCCCCTACGCCCGGCCGGACGGGTCCATGCACCCGGTGGTGTTCGTCGGCTGGACGCTGAACTACGAGGTGGCCTTCTACGCGATCTTCGCCCTGGGCTTGATGTTGCCGGGACGACTGGCGGGCCTGGGCCTGTCGATCGCCGTCCTCGCCGCCGCCGCCCTCTACGGTCAGGTCGCCCATCCGGCCAATCCGGTGCTCGCCTTCTATACCGCGCCGATGGTCTGCGAGTTCGGCGCCGGCATGGTGCTGGGCGCTCTGCTGGTCCGCGACCGGTTGCCGGGCAAGGGCTGGGGCCTGCCCGCCGCGGGTCTCGGGATCGTCGCCCTGGCGGTGATGCTGGCCGGGCCTTGGCTCTGGCCGAGCGCCGACCGCGCCCTGATGTTCGGTGTCCCCGCGGTGGTGATCGTGACCTGCGGCCTGGTCGCCGAACGCGCCGGCCTGACCCTGAAGGCCGGCTGGATCCAGCTGCTGGGCGCAGCCTCCTATTCCACCTACCTGACCCACTTCTTCTGCACCCAGGTGGTGGTCAAGGCGGCGGAGAGGCTGGCGGGTTTTGGCCCCGCCGTGGCCTGGGCCCTGTTCCCCGCGGCCTTCATCCTGGTGGCCATCGTCGGCGTCTTCGCCCACCGCCGGCTGGAGCTGCCGCTCACCGACCTCGCGCGGCGCTGCATCGCGCCCCTCGGTCCCAGGCCCCGGCCGACCATCGCCGGCGGAGCCTGGTGACGCCTGAAGCGGCTAGTGGGTGATCCAGTCGTTGGCCGTCACGCTCGACGGCGCCACGCCCTGCAGGTCGATGATGTAGTCCGGCCAGGGATGGGCGGTCCCCGCGCCATCCGGATCGAACAGCACCTCGGTCCCGCCATTCCCGTCGCTCGCCAGGCTGAGGTAGTGGTCGGCGAACGGGTCTGAGCCGGTGTAGCCCGCCGCCCGCAGCATGCCGGAGACGTCGATCTTGTCGACGCCCGGGGTGAAGTCGGTGATCTGCACCGGCGCCCAGGGCTCGGTGGCGAACACGAAGTGGTCGGCGCCCGCGCCGCCGGTCAGCACGTCCGGGCCGGCGCTGGAGTTAAGGGTGTCGGCGCCGGCGCCGCCCACCAGGGTGTCGATGCCGGTCGAGGTCAGGACCACGCCGGGAACGGCGGGCGGCGGGGGCGGGCTGGCCGGCGGGGCGGCGGTTGGGCCGCCTTCGAGCTGCGCCCAGGTGGTGGCGACGGTGTTGTCGAGGTTGATGATGTAGTCCGGCCATTGGTGGGCCGTGCCGGTCCCGTCGGGGTCGAACAGCACTTCCGTGCCGCCGTTCCCGTCGCTCTGCAGGATCACGTAGTGGTCGGCCACCGGGTCTGAGCCCGTGTAGCCGGCGGCGTGCAGCAGGCCGCTGATGTCGAGCACGTCGGCCCCGACCTGGAAGTCGGTGATGTGCACCGGCGCCCAGGGCTCGGTGGCGAACACGAAATGGTCCGCGCCCGCGCCGCCGGTCAGCACGTCCGGGCCGGCGCTGGAGTTCAGGGTGTCGGCGCCCGCACCGCCCACCAGGGTGTCGATGCCGGTCGAGGTCAGCACCATGCCCGGGACGGCGGGCGGCGGGGGCGGGCTGGCCGGTGGCGGGGAGACGGTCGTGGCGCCGCCCTCGAGCTGGGCCCAGGTGGTGGCGACGGTGTTGTCGAGGTTGATGATGTAGTCGGGCCATGGGTGAGCCGTGCCGGTCCCGTCGGGGTCGCACAGCACCTCGGTGCCCCCGGCGCCGTCGCTCTGCAGGATCACATAGTGGTCCGCCACCGGATCGGAGCCCGTGTAGCCGGCGGTGCGCAGCAGGCCGCTGATGTCGAGCATGTCGGTCCCGACCTGGAAGTCGGTGATGTGCACCGGCGCCCAGGGCTCGGTCGCGAACACGAAGTGGTCCGCGCCGCCGCCGCCGGTCAGCACGTCGGGGCCGGCGCTGGCGTTGAGGGTGTCCGCGTTGGCCGTGCCGACCAGGGTGTCGATGCCGGTCGAGGTGAACACCTGTCCGGGGATGGATACCGGGGGCGGAGAGGTCGCAGCCCCGGTGGCGTCGGCGGGCGGGCTGGTGGTGGTGGTGTAGGCCGCGCCTGCGCCGTTGCCGGCGTCGAAGCCCTGGGTGGTGGTGGAGCCGTCGG
>SSMU01000029.1 GCA_004799545.1 Phenylobacterium sp. | reverse complement strand
CGCCCCGCATGGCGCCGGGGATCGGGGAGCACACCGAGGCGCTGTTGCGGGAGTTCGGGTGTACCGCGGCGGAGGTGGAGGCGGTGACGGCGGGGTAGGGACGAAGCGCACGCCGGCTCGTGACTCAACTGAGACGTTGGGAGAGTCCGCGGCCGCCGTGGCTTTCCTCGATCGCGCCGTTGGGTTACGGGCGGCGATGATCCGATGGGTGCATCTCGACACGGCGACGGCGCCGGGAGGCGGCGAACTCCGACTGATGCAGCGCGGGGCCGAGTTCTCGATCATGGCCGAGCGCGGCAACGAGCTGATGAACAGCCGACTCTACGGCTCGGAGGAGCTTTTGGCGACGATGGCCGCGGCGAAGATTCGCGACCGGCGCAGCCCGAAAGTGCTGATCGGCGGACTGGGCATGGGCTTCACCCTGCGCGCCGCCCTGGCCGAGCTGCCGAAGGGCGCGCAGATCACTGTCGCCGAGATCGTGCCCAAGGTCATCGAGTGGGCGCGCGGGCCGCTGGCGGACGTGGTCGGTGGCAGCCTGGACGACAAACGGGTGAAGATCCACCGCGGCGACGTAGGAGAGGTGATCGCGCAGTCTGACGTCGGCTGGGACGCCATCCTGCTCGACGTTGACAATGGACCGCATGGCCTGACCCGGACCGGCAACGACAGCCTCTATGACGTGGCGGGGCTGGCCAGGGCGAAGAAGGCGCTGAGCCGCGGCGGCGTGTTGGGCATCTGGTCGGCCGGCCCGGAGCTGGGCTTCACGCCCCGGCTGCGTCGCGCCGGCTTCAGGACAGAGGAGAATCAGGTCCGCTCCAGCGGCGCCAGCAAGGGGGCGCGGCACGTCATCTGGATCGGGGTGCGGGCCTAGCCTTGGCGGGTGATGTACATCCGGTCGTCGGCGGTCGAACCGCTGTGCAATGTCCGCTCCTGGCGCAACGCCGCTATTGCGGAGCCGCATCCCTCCGCCGCACCCCCGGAGCTCGCCGCCGGAACTATGCCAGCGCCGGCTCCGGCTGACGCAACGCCGTCACCGGCGCCCCGGCCCCCGACAGCCGCGCAAACCGCGCCAGGTCCGCCGCCGCGTCGCGGCTGATCTCCGGGCAGGCGATGGAGAAGATCTCCGTGCCGTGGATGGTGCCCATCGCCTGGCGGCCCCGCGCCGGCACGCCGGCCCTGAGCAGCAGGCGGTAGAAGTTCACGCCTTCGTCGCGAAGGGGATCGCATTCGTTGACGCTGATCACCGTGGGCGGCAGGCCCTGCACGTCAGCCTCGGTGGCGAAGCCCGGCCAGGCCAGGGGATCGCGCCGCGCCAGGGCCTCGATCCCGTAGGCCATGGCGCCGCGGTTGTTGTGCAGCTCCAGCAGGATGCCGTTGTTCTCGACCGATGAGGGGCTGTCCGGGTGGGGCCAGACGCCCGCGATATAGGGGCAGAAGGCGTAGAGCCCCTGGATCAGGCCGATGTCCCCGTCGCGCAGCAGCTTCAGGCCGGTGGCGAGGGTGAGGTTGCCGCCGCCGCTCTCGCCCGCCACCACGATCCGCTCCGGATCGATGTTGAGGGACTGCGCGTTCGCGGCCACCCACTTCACGCCCGAGACGCAGTCGTTCAGGCCGGCCGGGAAGGGCGCCACCTCCGGCGCGGAGGAGGGGCGAAGGGCGTTGCGGAAGTCCACCATCACCACCGCCACGCCCTGGGCGGCGATGATCCGGCCCCAGGCCTGGTACAGGCCGTTGAGCGCCGACATGGTCTGCATGCCGCCGCCGTGCAGGTAGACGATGCAGGCAAGCCGCTCCGCGCCCTCGGGCCGGATGATCGCCACCTGGACCTGATTGCCGTCGGGGGCCGAGGTGAAGCTGTCCCGTCGGATCGAAAGGCCCGCGGACGGCGCGTTCGCCTCGCTGTCGCAGGCGTCGAACAGCAGGCTCATCGCCGCCTCGGCCGCCAGCGCCTGCGGGGTGTTCGCCTCGGCGATCAAGGCTTCGCGGTCGGCGATATCCCCCGCCGGCGGCCGATCCGGCCAGCCGCCGAACAAGGCCTTCAGGCGCGGATCGATGCGGGGATCGGCGGCAAGCTTCGAGGTCATGGCGGCGGGCTCCAGGCGAGCCCGCAGGTTGCCATGGGTCTGAGGCGGGGGCTAGCGCCGCCCCCGGCCGCTTGCCGCACCCGGCCCTACGCCGGCTCCGCGGCCAGGCGCTTGTCCAGATAGGTCCCGATGCGGTTTTCCAGGTCGGGCAGGTTCTCGACCCAGAAGTGGCTGCCGCCCTCCATCACCTCGTAGTCGATGGTGATGCCCTTCTGGGTGCGCAGCTTGGAGACCACGCGCTCCACGTCCACCGCCGGCACCACGCTGTCCGCGCCGCCGTGCAGGATCAGGCCGGAGGCGGGGCAGGGGGCCAGGAACGAGAAGTCGTAGGCGTTGGTGGGCGGCGAGACGGCGATGAAGCCGTCGGTCTCCGGCCGGCGCATCAGGAGCTGCATGCCGATCCAGGCGCCGAAGGAATAGCCCGCCACCCAGCACTGGCTGGCCGCCGGGTTGGTGGACTGCAGCCAGTCCAGCGCGGTCGCCGCGTCGGCCAGCTCGCCGATGCCGCCGTCGAACTCGCCCTGGGAGCGGCCGACCCCGCGGAAGTTGAACCGCAGCACCGAGAAGCCGCGCTTCATGAACAGGTGGAAGAGCTGCACCGTCACCGGGTTGTTCATCTGCCCGCCCGCCTTGGGATGCGGGTGCAGGATCAGCGCCACCGGCGCCGTCTCGCTCTTGCCCTGGGAGTACCGTCCCTCGATCCGGCCGGCCGCGCCGGTCAGAACCACTTCTGGCATGAAAACCCTCTTGAGCGCCGGGCCTTGAGAATTGGCCGTAATACTTGACTGCTGCGCTTGGTCTTCCTAAGTCCCAACCATTCGGCCGGGACGGGCTGGCAGGCCCCGCGCAAGGCGGCGGCTTGTAGCATAGCCCGGGCCGGATGCGCGCAAAAACGACGTGCCCGCGCGGACGCGCAGATTAGGAAAGGGCTGATGCCATGCGCCTCTCCACCAAGGGCCGCTACGCCGTGATGGCGATGGTCGACCTCGCGCGCCGCGAGACCGAGGCGGTGCGCGCCGTGGCCCTGGCCGACATCGCCGCCCGCCAGGAGATCTCGCTGTCCTATCTGGAGCAGCTGTTCGCCCGCCTGCGCCGCCGCGGCCTGGTGACCAGCGCCCGCGGCCCCGGCGGCGGTTATCGCCTGGCCCGCGGCGCGACCGAGACCTCCATCGCCGACATCGTCCACGCGGTCGACGAGCCGCTGCGCGCCACCCGCTGCGGGGCCGGCAAGGGCTGCATGATCAAGGGCGAGCGCTGCCTGACCCACGATCTCTGGGCCGACCTGGGCGAGCGGATCGAGGACTACCTCGCCTCCGTCAGCCTGGCCGACGTAGCCCAGGGCCGGCTGAAGTCCGACCGGCAGGCCGCATGACCTATCTGGACTACAACGCGACGGCGCCGGTGCGGCCCGAGGCGGCCGAGGCGGTGGCCCTGGCCCTGGCCAGCGTCGGCAATCCCTCGTCCGTGCACGCCGCCGGCCGCGCCGCGCGGGCCCGGGTCGAGCAGGCGCGGGCGGAGGTGGCGGCCCTGATCGCCGCGCCGGCCGCCACCGTGGTGTTCACCAGCGGCGGGACGGAGGCCAACGCCCTGGCCATCGAGAGCGCCGTGGCTACGGGCGCGCGGCGCCTGATCGTCTCGGCCATCGAGCACGACAGCGTGCAGGAGACCGCGCGGGCGTCCGGCGTCGCCGTCGAGGTGTTGCCGGTGGATGGCCGCGGCGTCGCCGACTTGGCCTGGCTGGCCGGACGGCTGGCCCGCTGGGACGCGTCCGACGGTAAGCCGTTCGTCGCCCTGATGCTGGCCAACAACGAGACCGGGGTCATCCAGCCGGTCGCCGAGGCGGCGGGCCTGGTCCGCGCCGCCGACGGCTGGCTGCACGTCGACGCCATCCAGGCGGCCGGCAAGATCGGGGTCGACAGCCGCGCGCTGGGCGCCGACACGCTCTCCGTTTCCGCCCACAAGCTCGGCGGCCCGCAGGGCGTCGGTGCGCTGACCTTCGGCCCCCGGGCTGTCCTGTCCCGTCGCCAGCACGGCGGCGGCCAGGAGCGCGGCCGGCGCGGAGGAACTGAGAACGTCCCTGGAATCAGTGGGTTCGGCGCAGCTGCTAAAGCAGCACTTAAGGTTATGAATCAAGCCGTCGATGTCGAAGAAAAACAGGCCTGGCGCGACGCCGCCGCCGCCCGGCTGACGGCCGCCGGCGCCGTGGTCATGGGCCAGGCCGCGCCCCGGCTGCCCAACACCCTCTGCATCGCCACCCCCGGCTTCGCCTCCGACACCCAGGTCATGGCCCTCGACCTGGCCGGCGTGCTGGTCAGCGCGGGCGCCGCCTGCTCGTCCGGCAAGGTCAAGGCCTCGCCCGTGCTGGAAGCCATGGGCCAGGGCGCGCTCGCTGGCTGCGGCATCCGCGTCTCCGGCGGCTGGGCCACCGCCGAGGCCGACTGGCTCCGCTTCGCCGACGCCTGGTCAGAGGCCCACCACCGGCACGCCGCGCGCCGCACCGCGGTTGGAGTTTCGTAATGGCCGCCGTCCGCCAGACCGTCGAACACGTCGAGAGCCTCGAGCGCTACAAGCACGGCTTCGTCACCGACATCGACCAGGAGTTCGCGCCCAAGGGGCTGAACGCCGACATCGTCCGCTTCATCTCGGCCAAGAAGAACGAGCCGGAGTGGATGCTGGCCTGGCGGCTCGACGCCTTCGAGCGCTGGCTGGCCATGGAGGAGCCTGACTGGGCCAAGGTCTCCTTCCCGCGCATCGACTACCAGGACAGCTACTACTACGCGGGCCACAAGACCAAGGCCGGCCCCAAGAGCCTCGACGAGATCGATCCGCAGATTCTCGAGACCTACAAGAAGCTGGGCATCCCGCTGCGCGAGCAGGAGGTGCTGGCCGGCGTCGAGGGCGCGCCGCGCTACGCGGTGGACGCGGTGTTCGACAGCGTCAGCGTGGTCACCACCTTCAAGAAGGAGCTGGCCGCCGTCGGCGTGATCTTCTGCTCGATGAGCGAGGCGATCCGCGAGCACCCGGAGCTGGTGCGGCGGTACCTGGGCTCTGTCGTGCCGGTCTCCGACAACTACTTCGCCTGCCTGAACGCCGCGGTCTTCTCCGACGGCAGCTTCGTCTATGTGCCGCCGGGCGTCCGCTGCCCGATGGAGCTCTCGACCTATTTCCGGATCAACGCCGAGAATTCCGGCCAGTTCGAACGCACCCTGATCATCGCCGACAAGGGGGCCTACGTCTCCTACCTCGAGGGCTGCACCGCCCCCATGCGCGACGAGAACCAGCTGCACGCCGCGGTCGTCGAGCTGGTCACGCTCGACGACGCGGAGATCAAATATTCCACCGTCCAGAACTGGTACCCGGGCGATCCGGAGACCGGCAAAGGCGGCATCTACAATTTCGTCACCAAGCGCGCCGACTGCCGCGGCGACCGCTCCAAGGTCTCCTGGACCCAGGTCGAGACCGGCTCGGCGATCACCTGGAAGTACCCGTCCTGCATCCTGCGCGGCGACGACAGCTCGGGCGAATTCTACTCGATCGCCATCACCAACGGCCGCCAGCAGGCCGACACCGGCACCAAGATGATCCACCTGGGCCAGCGCACCCGCTCGCGGATCATCTCCAAGGGGATCAGCGCGGGCAAGTCGTCCAACACCTACCGCGGCCTGGTCTCGGCCCACCCGAAGGCCAAGGGCGCCCGCAACTTCACCCAGTGCGACAGCCTGCTGATCGGCAAGTCCTGCGCCGCCCACACCGTGCCCTATATCGAGGCGCGCAACGGCCAGGTGGTGTTCGAGCACGAGGCCACGACCACGCGGCTCTCTGAAGACCAGTTGTTCTACGTGATGCAACGCGGTCTGAGCCAGGAGGAAGCCGTCCAGCTTTTGGTCAACGGCTTCGTCAAGGACGTGCTGCAGGAGCTGCCCATGGAGTTCGCCGTGGAAGCCCAGAAACTGGTGGCCATTTCGCTTGAGGGAAGCGTCGGATGACTTCGAAGACCCGCAAGGGCGCGTCGCGCCCGCTGTCGTTGAAGGACGCCTTCGAGGTGGAGTTCGCCCGCCGCGAAATGGAGCGGCGCAAGCGCGACGAGGCCGAGCGCAAGCAGCAGGAAGAGGACCTGGCCCGCGCCACCCAGCTGCTGGAGGCGCTGCAGGCCGATGCGGAGTTCCTGGCCAAGCGCGAGCTGATCGTCGACCGCCGCCGCTACACGGTCTCCATCGACCACCACGACTTCCGCATCGCCGCCTATTTCGAGGCCGGCAAGGCGAGTGTGACCCTCTCCGACAAGCGCACCGCCAACCCCGGCGCGGCGGCGCCGCGCAA
This sequence comes from Phenylobacterium sp., assembly GCA_004799545.1. GTDB lineage: Bacteria > Pseudomonadota > Alphaproteobacteria > Caulobacterales > Caulobacteraceae > Phenylobacterium. The sequence goes on along the minus strand of SSMU01000029.1, from coordinate 45,562 downwards.
GCAGCTCACGGTCGAGACCCTCGAAGAGGCGCTCTCGGTCATGGCCCAGTTCCTCGTCGACGAGACCCGCTAGATGCTTTCCGTCAAAGACCTGCACGCCGCCGTTGACGGCAAGGAGATCATCAAGGGCCTGACCCTCGATGTGCCGGCCGGCGAGGTGCACGCCATCATGGGCCCGAACGGAGCCGGCAAGTCGACGCTCTCCTACGTGCTCACCGGCCGCGACGGCTATGAGGTGACGGCGGGCTCCGCGACCCTGGACGGCGAGGACTTGCTGGCGCTCGCCCCCGACGAACGCGCCGCCCGCGGCGTCTTCCTGTCCTTCCAGTACCCGTTGGAGATCCCCGGCGTGCCGGCGCTCACCTTCCTACGCACCGCGCTCAACGCTCAGAAGAAGGCGCGCGGCGAGGACGAGGTCGCGGCGCCCGCCTTCCTCAAGCTGGCCCGCGAGAAGGCGGCGGCGCTGAAGATCGACTTCGAGATGCTCAAGCGGCCGCTCAACGTCGGCTTCTCCGGCGGCGAGAAGAAGCGGATGGAGATCCTCCAGATGGCGGTGCTGTCGCCGCGCTTCCTGATCCTCGACGAGACGGACTCAGGCCTCGACATCGACGCCCTGAAGATCGTCGCCGATGGGGTCAACGCCCTGCGTGCGCCTACGCGCGCCATGCTGGTGATCACCCACTACCAGCGGCTCCTGGACTACATCAAACCCGACCGGGTGCACGTGCTGGCCGGCGGCCGGATCGTCGCCTCCGGCGGACCGGAGCTGGCCCACGAGCTGGAGCGCGACGGCTACGACAAGTACGCGAGGGCGGCTTGAACCTGGCCGCCGCCATACGCGACCGGGACCCTTCTGAGCTTCCCGGCAAGCGCGACGAGGACTGGCGCTGGACCGACCTGCATGGCCTGATCCGCGCCGTGCCGGAAGCTTCCGCGCCCGTCGATCCGCGCGGCGTGGGGCAGGGGCCCTTCGAGCATCTGGTCCAAGCCTCGCACCTGATCGCCAACGGCCGCAACGATGCGCAGATCGGGATCGCGGCCGGCGCCGAGGCGACCATGGCCCTGCGCCTCGTCTCCCGCGGCTCGGGCTCGCATACCACCCGCGTCGAGGTCTCGGTGGCGGCCGGCGGCCGGCTGACCTTGCTGGAAAGCTACGAGGGCGATGAAGGCGGCTATGTCGGCCACGCCTCGCTCGCCATCGATCTCGGCGACGGCGCTTCGCTGGAGCGCATCGTACTGGCGGCCGATGGCGCCGAGGGCGTCTCGGTGAGCGAGGCCGAGGTCCGTCTGGGCGCCCACGCGGACTACGCCCAGACCGTGCTCGCCGGCGGCGCCCGCCGGCAGCGCATCGAAACCCGCGTCGCCCATCCCGGCGGCGGCGCCAAGCTGCGGCTCGACGGGGTCTACCTGCTGTCCGGCAAGCGCCATTCCGATCAGACGACCATCGTCACGCACCAGGGGACCGATGGCGTCACCTCGCAGATGACCAAGGGCGTGGTCCGCGATCAGGCGCGCGGCGTGTTCCAGGGCCGTATCGTGGTCGCGCAGGGCGCGGACCGCGCCGACGCCCGGATGGAGCACCACGCCCTGATCCTCTCCGATCGCGCCGAGGTCGACGCCAAGCCGGAGCTCGAGATCTACGCCGACGACGTCGCCTGCAGCCACGGCAACACGGTGGGCGCGCTGGACGAGGACGCCCTGTTCTACGCCCGTCAGCGGGGCATGCCGGACGCTACGGCGCGCGCCCTGCTCACCGAGGCCTTCATCGGCCAGGTGATCGACCGCATCGGCCACGAGGGCGCGCGCGAAGTCGCCCGCCTGTGGGCCGCTGACCGGCTGAGGGTCGGCTGATGGCCTTCGACGCCGAAGCCATCCGCGCCGAGTTCCCGATCCTGGCCCGCCAGGTGAACGGCAAGCCGCTGGTCTATCTCGACAGCGCGGCCTCGGCCCAGAAGCCGCGGGCGGTGATCGCGGCCATGACCCACGCCATGGAGCACTCCTACGCCAACGTGCATCGCGGCCTGCACACGCTGGCCAACGAGACCACTGAGGCCTACGAGGGCGCCCGCAAGAAGGTGGCCGCCTTCATCGGGGCCGAGCCCGGCGAGATCGTCTTCACCAAGGGCGGCACCGAGGCGATCAACCTGGTGGCCGCGGGCCTGGGGGCGCGGCTCGCTCCCGGCGACGAGATCGTGCTCACCGAGATGGAGCACCACGCCAACATCGTCCCCTGGCACTTCCTGCGCGAGCGGCTGGGCGTGGTCCTGAAGTTCGCCCCGATCACCGACCAGGGCGTGCTCGACCTCGAGGCCTTCCAGAGCCTCCTGGGACCGCGCACGCGGGTGGTGGCGCTGAGCCACATGTCCAACGTGCTGGGGACCATCAACCCGGTCACCGAGCTCACCGCCATGGCCCATGCGGCCGGCGCCCTGGTGCTGCTCGACGGCTGCCAGGCCATCGTCCACAAGCCGATCGACGTGAAGGCCATCGACGCAGACTTCTACGTCTTCTCCGGCCACAAGCTCTACGGCCCGACCGGCATCGGCATCCTCTACGGCAAGGCCGAGCGGCTGGCGGAGCTGCCGCCCTACCAGGGCGGCGGCGAGATGATCGGCCAGGTCTCGTTCGACGAGATCACCTACGCCGACCCGCCGCACCGTTTCGAGGCCGGCACCCCGCCGATCCTGGAGGCGATCGGCCTGGGCGCGGCGATCGACTGGCTGGGCGGTCTCGACCGCCTGGCTGTCGCCGCCCACGAGCATCGGCTCTACCAGCGGGTCCGCGAGGGCCTGGCGGGCGCAAACTGGCTGAAGGTGCTGGGCGAGGCTCCGGGGAAGGGGGCCATCCTGTCGTTCACCGTCGACGGCGCCCACGCCCACGACGTGGCCCAGATCCTTGACCGCTACGGCATCGCCGTGCGCGCCGGCACCCACTGCGCCGAGCCCCTGATGCGGCGTTTCGGCGTCACGTCGAGCGCGCGGGCCTCCTTCGCCCTATATAACACTGAGCGCGAGGCCGACTCGTTCGTCGACGCGCTCTTCAAGACACAGGCCTTCTTCGCGTGAGCCCGCAAGTAGATAGCATGGATGACGCCACCGCCATCGAAGGACAGGCCTCGAAGCTCTCGCAAGGGGAGCTCGACGCCCTGACCGATCAGCTGATCGAGAAGCTGAAGACCGTCTTCGATCCGGAGATCCCGGTCGACATCTACGAGCTCGGCCTGATCTACAAGGTCGACGTCTCCGACGACAAGGACGTGGTCATCGACATGACCCTGACCGCCCCCGGCTGCCCGGTGGCCGGCGAGATGCCGGGCTGGGTCGAGGACGCGGTGAAGGAGATCCCGGAGATCAAGTCCTGCAAGGTCGAGCTGGTGTTCGATCCGCCGTGGGATCCCTCGCGGATGTCCGACGAGGCCAAGCTGCAGTTGAACATGTTCTGACCATGGCCGACCTCGAGTTCACCCCAGCCCCCCGCGCGCGCCGCCCCAGGCCCAAGGTCGTGTCCCTGACCGACGCGGCCGCCGAGCGGGTGCGCGAGATCATGGCCAAGGCCGAGACACCCTATGCGGGCCTGCGGGTGGGCGTGAAGAACGGCGGCTGCGCGGGGCAGGAGTACGTCCTGCAATACGCCGACAAGGTCGAGCCGCTGGACGAAGTCATCGAGGAGAAGGGCGTCACGATCCTGGTCGAGCCCAAGGCCGTGCTGTTCCTGATCGGCTCCGAGATCGACTACGAGACGACGAAGCTCGCCGCCAAGTTCGTGTTCCGCAATCCCAACGAGACCGACGCCTGCGGCTGCGGCGAGAGCGTCACCATCGAGCCCGCCAAGCTGGATTAGGCGCTCGGAACAGCGTTATGCTCGGCGGAAGCCCGGGGACATGACCATGACCGACGACGCCGACCTGCGCCGCATCGCCACCCATCGCGCCGACATGAAGCTCGGCTTCCGCGCCCATCTGATGGCCTACGCCATCGTCAATGCGGGCCTGTTCCTGATCAACATGGTCACCACGCCGGACCATCTGTGGTTCTACTGGCCGATGATCGGCTGGGGCCTGGGCATCGCCGCCCACGCCGCGGCGGTCTACGCCGACGGCGAGCACATCCGCGAGCGGATGATCGAGGCGGAGTACGAGCGGCTGCGCCGCAGGGCGACCGGGCTCTGAGCTAGGCGGCCGGCCTGCGCCGCGCCCAGATCACCACGATGATGCCACCCACGGCGACCACGGCGCCGTAGATCGCCCACTGCATCTGGCCGGTCATGAAGCTGCCGGGCAGGACGTTGATCCCTTGCAGGATCCAGACGCAGCCCACCAGCACCATGAGCACGCCGAGAATGGTCAGAACGAGCTTCATCGGAAGTCCCTCGTGAGGTTCTAGCGGCCCTTGAACTCCGCCGGCCGCTTCTGCAGGAAGGCGGTGATGCCCTCCCGCGCGTCCTCGCTGCGCGAGGCGTCGCCCTGGGCGAAGGCCTCGGCCTCGATCTGCATGTGCCAGTCGGCGTCCAGCGCGTCCCAGACCAGGTTGCGGGTCATGCCGAGCGAGCTCGGGCCGCTGGCCAGCGCGCCGGCCAGCTCGAGGGCCTTGGACATCAGGTCGGCGTCGGGGACGCAGCGGTTGATCAGGCCCCAGTCGAGCGCCGTGGCGGCCGGCAGCTTCTCGCCGAGCAGCATCAGCTCCATGGCCCGCGCCTTGCCGATCAGCCGCGGCAGCAGCCAGGTGGCGCCGCCGTCCGGCACCAGGCCGATGCGGCGGAAGGCCAGCAGGAAGTAGGCGCTCTCGGCGGCGACGATCAGGTCGCAGGCCAGGGCCAGCGAGACGCCCACGCCGGCCGCGACGCCATTCACGGCGGCGATCAACGGCTTAGGGGACTTCCGTAAGGTGCTGACGAAGGGGTTGTAGACCTTGATCAGCCCGTGGTTCGGGCCCTTCGACGACCGGCCGTCGACCCGGCCGCCGGAGAGGTTCGCCCCCGAACAGAAGCCGCGGCCTTCGCCGGTGATCACGATGGCGCGCACCGCCTCGTCGTCGATGAAGCCTTCGACGGCGGCCTGCAGCTCGGCGGTCAGCTCCACGCCCGCCGCATTCAGCGTCGAGGGATCGGAGAGGGTGATGATCCCGATGCGGTCCCTGACCTCGGTCTTGACCTTCGGCGCGGCGGCGTTGCCGTCCATGGCGTCCTCCCTCGAACGATCGTTCGTTCGATTAAGGGAGCATACCCCCACGGAAGCCTAGTGGAAAACCGTCGGTTCAGGCGGCGGCGGCGATCGGGTCGGCGGCGGAGGTGCGATTGCGGCCGCCGCGCTTGGAGGCGTAGAGCGCCGTATCGGCCCGCTCGACCAGGGCGGCCGGGGCTTCCCCGGCCTGGCGTTCGGCGAGGCCCGCGGACAGGGTGACGGCGCCCAGGTCCTCGTTGGTGGAGCGGCGCTTCAACACGCGCGAGGCGACCTCGACGCGGATGTCTTCCAGGATGACCAGGGCCTCGCGGGCGCTCTCGCCGGGGAACACCAGGGCGAACTCCTCGCCGCCGTAGCGGGCGGCGGTGCGCAGGCTGTTGCCGGCGCGGCCGATGACGCTGGCCACGTAGCGCAGCACCTGGTCGCCGGTCTGGTGGCCCCAGGTGTCGTTGAAGGCCTTGAAGTGGTCGATATCGAGCACCGCCAGGCTCAACGTCTCGCCGGTGGCGTCGGCGTGGGCGCAGGCGCGCTGCAGGGCCTCGTCGAAGGCCTTGCGGTTGGCCAGGCTGGTCAGACCATCGGTCATGGCCTCGCGGCGGGCCTGTTCGAGGTTCTCGCGCAGCCGGCCCATCTCGGCCGTGGTGTCGGCCAGCTGACCCTCGAGCGTCTCGTTCTCTTCCCGCACGCGCTGGGTGGCCTGGGTCAGGCTCTCGACCATGGCCTTGATCTGACCGGTGTCCTCGCCCGCCAGGGACTCCTTGGCGTTGGCCAGCTCCTGGCCGTAGGCCTCGCTGGATTCCCGGGCGATCTCGATGGCGCGGGAGACCGAGTCCAATTCCTTCGACAGGGCTTCGCCGGCATCCAGCAGCTCGCCGGACAGCTTCTGCTTGGGCAGGAAGCGGGCCGCCAGGGTCTCGCCGACCGCGTCGGTGAACGGCTCGCCGGCCTCCAGCATCTGGTCGATCTCGACCGCCAGCTCACTGTCCTTGGCGGTCACATAGTGGCACCACAGCTCGAAATTGAGCGCGGTGGGCCAGACCTTGTGCGCCTCCATGGCGGCGATCGCCTGCCGCGCCAGGTCGTAGGCTTTCGGCGCGCGAAGCGAGGTTTCGACTTCCGCCGACATGGTCCGTCACGTCCCCCAAGAGCGCCACCGGGCCAGGCGGCGAGATTTCCCTTGAGGCGGGAGCTTAGCCGGAGGAAGCCAAACGACCGGTTAAGGCCGCGCGTCAGTCGTCGCGGCGGGGCGCAGGGGCGCGGGTGAGGAAGGCCGGCACGTCGCTGCCGAAGCCCACGACGTCGTCGCCGTCCTCGCGATCGCGGCGGCCGCCACCGCCGCCCCGTTGGTTCTGCCGGGCCGGGCGCTCGGCCTGGACCGGCGGCGGGGGCAGGGGACGTTCAGGCCGCTCGGCGCGCGGCCGGCGTTCGCGGGGCGCCGGCGCGGCGTCGGCCTCGCGCGGCGCAGGCGCCTGGGCCGCGGGGGCAGGCGCGCGCACGGGCGAGGGCGCGGGAGCCACCGGTGCGGGGGCTTCAGCCATCACCTCCGGCGCGGCGTCGCGTTGCGGACGCTCGCCACGTGGGGCGCGCTCACCGCGATCGCCGCCTCGGTCGCCGCCCCGATCACCGCCCCGATCACCGCCACGTCCGGACCGTTCCCGACCGCCGCGGTCCCGGCCGCCGGACCGCTCGCGGCCGCCACGGCCCGGGGCGCGCGGCTCGTCCTTGATGTTGGCCCAGTCGAGGTCGAGGGTGATTTCCGTTGGCGTGCCGCCGACCAGCTTGAGGATCTTGTCGAGGTTCCGGGCGTCCGCCGGCGTCACGATCATGAAGGTCTGGCCCGAGCGGCCGGCCCGGCCGGTGCGGCCGATCCGGTGCACATAGTCGTCGGCGTGGTGCGGCACGTCGTAGTTGAACACGTGGCTGACGTCGGGGATGTCGAGGCCGCGGGCGGCGACGTCGGAGGCGCACAACAGCTTCAGCTCGCCGGAGCGGAAGGCGGCCAGGGTGCGCATGCGCATCTGCTGGTCGAGGTCGCCGTGGATCGGCGAGGCGTCGAGGCCGTGCTTGCGCAGCGACTTGGCGACCACGTCCACCTCGGACTTGCGGTTGCAGAACACGATGCCGTTCTTCACGTCAGCCCGGCCGATCAGCTCGCGCAGGGCGGTGCGCTTGGCCTTCGGGTCGGTCGTCGGGATGCGCACCAGGTTCTGGGTGATGGTCTCGGCCGTGGTGGCGGGCTTGGCCACCTCGATCCTCAGCGGATCGTTGAGGAACTGCTTGGTGAGCCGGGTGATCTCCGGCGGCATGGTGGCCGAGAAGAACAGCGTCTGCCGCTTGGGCGGGGTCAGTTTGAAGATCCGCTCGATGTCCGGGATGAAGCCCATGTCGAGCATCCGGTCGGCCTCGTCGACCACCATCATCTGGACGCCGGTGAGCAGCAGCTTGCCCCGCTCGAAGTGGTCCAGCAGGCGGCCGGGGGTGGCGATCAGCACGTCGACGCCGCGGTCGAGCTTCTGCTCCTGGTCGCTGAACGAGACGCCGCCGATCAGGAGCGCCCAGGAGAGCCGCTGGCCCTTGGCGTACTTCTCGAAGGCCTCGGACACCTGGTCGGCAAGTTCGCGGGTCGGCTCGATGACCAGGGCGCGCGGCATCCGCGCCCGGGCGCGGCCGGCGGCGAGCTTGTCGATCATCGGCAGGGTGAAGGCCGCGGTCTTGCCGGTGCCGGTCTGGGCGATGCCCAGGACGTCACGGCCCTGCAGCACCACGGGGATGGCGTCGGCCTGGATCGGGGTGGCGGTGTGGTAGCCCGCGTCGGCGACGGCTTGAAGGGTCGCAGGCGACAGGCCCAGTTCTGTGAATTCGGTCATTGCTTACTGATAAGGCGGCGGTCGGCCCAAACGGAGTGGGTCGGCCTGCCGCTGCGGCGCGGGCGGAGGTCGCCGCGCGAGGCGGAAAATACGGGCGATGTCGCCTAAGTCAACGCGTGCTTCATCCGGGAGTTCACATAGGCGCCGCGATGGGGCGTCGAAGGTGGCTCAGAGGGGCCCTACGCCGAGCGGCGGCAGGCTCTTCTTGGGGGGCGGATCGCCGGGATTGGCGGCCGCGTCGCGCTCGGTCCAGCCTTCGGCGCCGGCCACCGGCGTGTCGGTCTCCAGCTCGGCATGGTGGCGCTGCACCGCCTCGGCGATCAGCGCCTGGCCGGTGGGCGAGGCGAGCAGTTCGCCGAACCGTCCTCGGCGCACCGACTTCGGCACCTTCACGCCGGCGATCTTCTTGGGCAGGAAGCTCTTGATCTTCTTGGTCATGCACGGACCTCCGTCCGGAAACGAAACGTGTGCGACGGCGGCCCCGTTCCTAAGATCAGCGGCCGTCCACGGAATAGGCCAGTAGCACGTTCACCCCATTGCCGCCCGTGCGCGAGGCGCCGTTGAAGCCGCTCATCACATAGACCATGCCGTTCGCCACCGCCGCGCCGAGGCCGTCGATGCTGCCGCCGGGCTGGGCCTTGACCTGGTTCAGGGTGTCGTAGGTCTGGGCGGTCGTGGAGCTGGCCCACAGGATCTGGCCGGTGGCCGCGTCATAGGCGCGGAACCAGCCGTCGAGCGTGCCGGAGAACACCACGCCGGGGATCACCGAGGGCGCCGCCGACTGGGCGCGGATGCAGAGGCCGGGCACCGGGCTGCGCGACTGGTCGCCGGCGTAGTGGCAAGCCGCCTCAGGCGCGGGCGTGGTCCACAGCAGCTTGCCGGTCGCCGGGTCGAGCGCTGAGAGGCCGGGCCTGGCGGGTCCGGCGGGCTCGCCCTCCAGCGGCCCCTTGCCCTGGGCCTTCAAGGCCTCGTCGAACAGCAGGACGAGGTCGGCGTTGGCCACGTAGAGCCGCTTGTCGTCGGCGGCCATGCCCCACTCGATGCCGCCCAGCGCCGAGCCGGAGCCGACCTTGGCGCTCCAGATCAGCCGGCCGCTGGCGGGGTCCATCCCATAGACCGTGCCGGATTTCTGGCCCGACAGCAGCACCTCCTTGCCGGAGGGCAGGCGGAAGAGGATCGGCGAGGCGCCGAAGTCGTAGTCCGGGCCCACGGGTGTCGGGCAGTTGGCCCGCCGCTGGGCCTCGTTGCAGCCCATGACGAAGTTGTCGCGTTCGGTGACCTGATGGCTCCAGCGGATCTTGCCGGTAGCCATCTCGAGGGCGACGATGGCGTCGTCGCCCTTGGTCGGGGCGTCGGTGTAGCTGTCGCCGGTGGCCACGTAGACCAGGCCGCGCTTGGCGTCGACGGTGGGCGCCGACCAGATCGCCGCGCCGGCCGGACCCTGCAGCTGAACGCCCGCGGGGGTCTTGGTCGTCGGATGCAGCGGCTCGGCGATGACGTAGGTCTTCCACTGGACCTGGCCGGTCTTCAGGTCGAGACCGCTCAGCGAGCCGCGGAACGAGCAGCAGGGATAGCTGGCCTGCATGGCCGCGCCTTCCTCGCCCGAGCTCATCGGCACGAACAGCTGGCCGCCGGAGACCACCGGCGTGCCGGTGATCCCGGCCACCGGATTGGCTTCGAGTGGCGCGCTGCGCCAGATCTCCTTGCCGGTCTGGGCGTCGAAGGCGCGGACCGTGCGGTTGCGCTCGCCAACGAAGGTCGCCCAGCCGGAGGGCGAGATCGGCGTCTTCACGATCATCGGGGTGGTGCGCGAGCCGACCCCCTCGGTCACCCAGCGGACGCAACCGGCCTTGGCGTCGAGCGCGTAGAACTTGCCGTTGCGGTTGGTGGTGAACAGCCAGTCGCCCATCACCGTCGGCATGGCGCCGCCGGGCATCGAAAAGGCCCACTTCAGCTTCAGCCGCGGGACCTCGGCCTTGGTGAGGCCCGGGTGGGGCTGGAAGCGGCGGGAGCCCGCGTCGAGCCCGACGCTTCCCCAATCGGACCCGCTCTCGCGGATCGGCGGAGGTGCGGTCTGGCACAGGGGATCGACGCCGACGTTGGCGGGCAGGGCGGGACCGCGCCGGCTGGCGGCGGCGACCGGCGCCGGATGGGCGTCGGGCCCAGCCGCCGGCGCCGCCGTGAGATAGGTGGCGATCGCCTGTTTCTCGTCGGCCGAGAGGCCTGCGGCCATGGGCGCCATGACGCCGGAGGTCAGCACTTCGACGATCTGGCCGGGGGGCAGGACGGCCAGGGCGTTGCGGGCCGGGGCGCGGCCCTGGGCCGGGTCGTGGCAGGCCTTGCAGCGGGTGTTGAACAGGGCCTCGCCGTTCGGGGCGGCGGCGCTCTGCGCGGCGCCTTGGGCGTGCGACGCCACGGCGGCGGCCAAGACCACCACGAACGCCGTCGCGGCCGCGAATCCCGATCGCCATCCCATGGCCGTTCCCCCACGCGTTTGGGACAGTCTGGCGGTCTCCGCCGCCGCGGACAAGCATGGTCCAAGCGGAACCATGGGTTGCCCCACTTGCGGATCGCGCCCACGGTCCCGGCGCGGCAGCGCAAGCCCGAACCCGAGCAGGCGTCGGCCTGGGGGTTTCCCATGCATTCCAGAGCCATCCTGATCGCCGGTCTTTCGGCGCTGTCCGTCACGCTGGCGGCGGCCGGACCGACGCTCGCGACCGACCCAGACCGCTGCACGCCGCACGAGTCCACGAAGCGCCAGGGGCAGGTGAACAAGGCCTGCGATGCGGCGCTGAGCTGCCACGGCGTCCCGGCGGAGAACAGGTCGCTGCTGACACAGCGGCTGCAGCACAACAGAGCCTGCCTCTCGGCCCGCAAGGCCCTGGCCTACTGCGAGCGCGATGGCCAAGGCGCCTCGCAGATCCAGCGGGCGGAGAAGGCGGTCGAAGTTTGCGAGGCCATGCTGGCGGCGCCTCGGTGATTGGGCCGCCTTAGCCCGACGGTCAGGCGGAGGAGGAGAAATCGGCCCCGCCGTTGGGGGCCGGCGACCGGCCGGCCGGACGCAGCGCCAGACCGGCGCCGCCGTCCTGAACCGCGGGCGGGATGAGGCCAAGGATTCGGCACAGGTTCGCCACCTGGGCTTCGGCGTCGAGGTCGAGGAAGTCTTCGGTCTCGGCTTCTGCGGCGAGCATCTGGGCCAGGCGCAGCCGCAGGGTGGTGGGAGATTCGTCGAGCTTTTCCCGCTCGGTCCAGATCAGCCGCTCGACGACGCTCTTCAGCTGGGCCTTGCGCTGGACGCGCTTGGCCTCGACCGGCGAGGGGCGGCCGGCGTCATCTTCGCGTTCGGTGCGCTGGGCGTCCCGCTCCAGTCGCGCGTGCAGCGCCAGGCTCTGGCGCACGCCACGGCCCACGCGATGGAAGGCGTCGGCGAGGCGAACCTTCTCGTCCAGCTCCTTGGCGGTCAGCGCCGCCTGCTGCAGGTCGCGGGCCAGCACCAGGCCGAGCTCCGCGAGCTCGCCCAGCATCTTCATCCGCGTCTCGTCGAGGGTCGAGGTCATCAGAACAAAAGAGGAACATATAGTCCGCAGGGAGTCAAGGAAAAATCGACGCGGACGAGCGAAGGCGCGCGGTCACGGGCTCCGCCGACACCAGCTTGGGCGACACCGAGCGCTCGCCTCCACCCCTGGCGAGCTTTCGGCGCGTCCGCTTCCAGGGTGCGATCCCCGGCCAGCGGCGAGGCGGATTGGATGGCCGGGATAACGCGGTTATGTTGGCCCCCGAGGACAAGACCCCGGGGAACATTCGATGTCCATCAAGACCATCCTGATCGCCGGATTGGCCGCGATCCCCCTCAGCCTGGGCGCCATCGCGCCCGCCTTCGCGGCCCCGTCCTGCACCAAGGCGGACAGATGCGATCCCGTCGTCTGCCGAATGCGCGAGCCGCGCGTTGCGCCAGCCTGCAGCCACGCCCAAGGACCGACCAATTGTCACCACATGGCCGCGACCGCGGCGAACCGCGACGAACTGCAACTCAGGCTGCTGCGCAACCAGAGATGCATCAAGGCCGGCGAGGAGCTCTACGCCTGCTTCAGCAACCCTGGCCCCGTCAGCCCCTCGGTCCAGGAGGCGCGCACGTCCTTGTCGGTTTGCCAGCGGAGGCTGTCAGAGATCCGCTGACGATCTCCGCCGCGCGTCAGGCCCCGGCTGCGCGGCGATCGGCGCCCTGACCGCGCGGCGCGCCGGCTATCCCTGTCCAGAGGCTGAGGGTCCTCCCGGACGGCTCGGCTGAGCCCCTGGGCGGCGAGGGCGGCTAACCCCCCTCAAGCGACGTTGCGACGCCCGCTTTGGGCGACGAGCGAGCGCCCGCTTTCGACCCATCTCGGACGTTGACGGCGTGGGCCCTCGGGGTTTCATCGGTTGATGGAAAAGGTTCTCTGCGTCTGTGTTGGCAACATCAGCCGCAGCCCGATGATGCAGGCGGTGCTTCAGCAGCAGCTTGGCGCCGCCTTCCTGGTCGAAAGCGCTGGCGTCAGTGAGGAGTTGGCGGGCCGTCCGGCCAATTCCCGCTCAGTCGCGTGCATGAAGGACCGCGGGGTCGATCTGGCCGGGCATAGGAGCCGCTGGATCGGGGACCTGGACCTCGACCAATACCGATGGATCGTTTGCGTCGGCCACGACGAGGCGGAGAGGGTCCGTTCGGCCTTGGGCGCGGACCCGGCGCGGGTGATGGTTGCGAACGCGGATCAGGGCGGCATTCCGGACCCCTACGAGCATGGATTGGCCGGCTATCGGGACTGCCTGGCTCTGCTTGACCAGGTGATGCCGCACGTCGCGCAGCAGATCCGCGGCGCCAGCCGGTCCGCCGGCTAGGCGGACTGTTCCAGAATGGCGCGGCGCCGCCGAGATCCACGGTGAAACCGCCCCTCACGCGCCCGACGATCAAGCCGGTCACCGGCTGGTTGCTGGCGTAGACGTCCTCGAGGCGCGTCCAGGCCGCCTCGCGGCGGCGCGAGGCCTCGATGGCGGCCGCGAGCGTGTTCCAGTCCCGCTCGCCAAACATCTTCGCCGTCAGTTCAAGCGCTTCACTGTTGCTGATCGTCGCGCCCTTGGCGGCGAGCGCCTCGCGGAGCGTGCGCGCCATGGCCTTGGCGTCGCGGAAGTCGCGCATGGATATCCATCCCTTGCCTTGCGAGCGAACCGAAGCGCGTCAGGCGCCTGCCTTGCTGACCCGTTCGCTCAGGGAGCAAAGGATCGAAGCCACTTGGATACGTTCACCGTAGCCCCGAAGGGCCGCAGGCGGCCGGCCGTATCAGCCTGTGCGGGAGACTGCGCGCCAGCTCCGAGGTCTGTCAATGCGGGGCCCGCGTTCGCGGTCGGACGTTGAGGTCGGCGGCGGGGCGGACTGGACCCCTCGGAGAACGCGGTTATGTTGACTCTCGGGGGGCAAGACCCCGGAGGAGGCTCGATGCCTGTCAGGACCATCCTGATCGCCGGATTGGCCGCGATCGCGCTGACCCTGGGCGCCGTCGCGCCCGCCCTCGCGGCTTCCGGCAAGCCGGATAAATGCGATTGGGCCGAATACCGAGGGCGCGAGAAGCGCATGGAATCCCGCTGCTTCCGGGAGGGACCGTACTTCTGCAACAACCTCGCCGCGACCGCGGCGAATCGCGACGAACTGCGGCTTAGAATGCTCCGCCACCAGGCCTGCGCCAAAGCGCGCGAGGAGATCAATGCCTGCTTCAGCGGCGCTGGCCCCGTCAACCCCAGGGACATCTCTGGCTCGCGCATGGAGTCGACGATTTGCGAGCGGAAGCTGTCACAGATCCACTGACGATCTCCGTCGGGGGGTCAGCCTGCGGCCGCGCGGTGATCGGTGCGCTGACCGCGCGGCGCGCAAAGGCCGTCGAGACCGTGCCTAGACGTCGAGGTCGCCGACGGCGAACTCGGCGTTTTCCTGGATGAAGCGGAAGCGGAGCTCGGGCTTGCGGCCCATCAGGGCTTCCACCAGGTCGGCCACGGCTTCCTCGGAGCGGGGCAGGGTGATCCGCGCCAGGGTGCGGGTGCGCGGGTCCATGGTGGTCTCCTTGAGCTGGGCGGGCATCATTTCGCCGAGGCCCTTGAAGCGGCTCATCTCCGGCTTCTTGGTCTTGAACTCGGTCTCCAGCAGCTGGTCGCGGTGGGCGTCGTCGCGGGCGTAGACCGCCTTGCCGCCGTGGCTCAGCCGGTAGAGGGGCGGCAAGGCCAGGTAGAGGCGACCGGACCGGATCATGTCCGGTATGGTCCGGTAGAAGAAGGTGATCAACAGGCTGGCGATGTGGGCGCCGTCCACGTCGGCGTCGGTCATGATGATGATGCGCTCGTAGCGCAGGTCCTCTTCCCTGAACTTCAGCCCGCCCTGGGCGCCCAGGGCCAGCATCAGGTCGGCCAGCTCCTTGTTGCCGCCGGTCTTGTCGGTGGAGGCCGAGGCGACGTTGAGGATCTTGCCGCGCAGGGGCAGGATCGCCTGGGTCTTGCGGTCACGGGCCTGCTTGGCCGATCCGCCGGCGCTGTCGCCCTCGACCAGGAACAGCTCGGCGCCGTCGATGGCGCCCCCTGAGCAATCCGCCAGCTTCCCCGGAAGCCTGAGCTTGCGGGTGGCCGAGGCGCGGGCGACCTCCTTGTCGCGGCGGCGCTTCAGCCGCTCCTCGGCGCGCTCGATGACGAATTCCAAGAGCGCCGTGGCCGACTTGGGCTGCGCCGCCAGCCAGTGGTCGAAGGGGTCGCGCAGGGCGGTCTCCACCAGCCGCTGGGCGTCCGAGGACGACAGCCGCTCCTTGGTCTGGCCCTGGAACTCCGGGTTGGCGACGAACACGCTGACCAGGGCGCCGGCCTGGGCGGTCACGTCGTCGGCGGTGATCAGGCCGCCGCGCTTCTCGCCGGTCAGCTCCGCATATTGCTTGAGGCCCCGCGTCAGGGCGGCGCGCAAACCGGCCTCGTGGGTCCCGCCCTCCGGGGTCGGCACGGTGTTGCAGTAGGACTGCATGAAGCCGTCGGCCTCGCCGAACCCGGCCGGGGTCCAGGTCACCGCCCATTCCACCTTGCCGGTCTCGCCCGGGCGCGCGTAGCGGCCGGTGAACGGCTCCGGCGTCACCGTCTCGATGTCCTTCACCCGCTCGGCCAGGAAGTCGGCCAGGCCGTTGGGGAAGCGGAAGGTGGCCTCGGCCGGGGTCTGGTCGTGGATGCGGGACGGATCGCAGGTCCAGCGGATCTCGACGCCGCCGAACAGATAGGCCTTCGACCGGGCCATCCGGTAGAGCCGCGCCGGCTTGAACGCCACGCCCTCGCCGAAGATCACCGGGTCGGGGGCGAAGCTGATCGCCGTGCCGTGCTTGCGGGTGGGCGCGATCTGCTGGATCGGCCCGAGCGGCCGACCGCGGGTGAAGGCCTGGCGCCACTCATGGCCATCCTTCCAGGCGGTCACCTCGACCCGTTCGGACAGCGCGTTGACGACGGAGACGCCGACCCCGTGCAGGCCGCCGGAGGTTTCGTAGGCCTTGCCGGAGAATTTCCCGCCCGAGTGCAGGACGGTCATGATCACTTCCAGCGCCGACTTGCCGGGATGCTTGGGGTGCGGGTCGACCGGGATGCCGCGGCCGTCGTCCTTGACGGTCAGCTGGCCCTCGGCGTCGAGGATCACCTCGATCAGCTTGGCGTGGCCGGCGACCGCCTCGTCCATGGCGTTGTCGAGCACCTCGGCGAACAGGTGGTGCAGGGCCCGCTCGTCGGTGCCGCCGATGTACATGCCCGGCCGCTTGCGGACCGGCTCCAGTCCTTCGAGGACCTCGATGTCCTTGGCGGAGTACCCACTGGAGGACTTGGCGCCGACGGCCGCGGGATCGGCGCGCGGCTCATGGCTCTCGGCCAGCGGCGGCGCCGGCACGGGATTGAGCGCGTCGTCGCCGAACAGGTCGGGCGCGGATTGGGCGGCGGATTTGGGCGGCATGGGACCTGGGATACGCTTTTGAACCGGCGGAATCTGCGGCGATTCTCGCCGGGCCTCTCTAATCCTCGTGGCGCCTGAGGCAATTCGGCCCGACCGCCCGCCCGAACGTCGGATTGCGGCCGTTAACCGTCATCCCCTTGTCATCCCTGCAATTTAAGGCCAGCTTGGCGGTGGGGAAGCCGCCTGGGTCTGTGTCGGACCTGCAAAGAAGCGGCATTTTGTGGAGGGACTTCATGCCGGACATCACGGTTCGCAAGGGCCGCATGCCCGTTGATATGGGCGCTGTCGGCGGCATCGCCGTGGCGATCCTGTTCGTCGTGGTCGCCGGGGCCGGGCTGTCGTCCATCCTGCCCGACCGCACGCCCTGGCTGATCGCCGCGGCCTATCTCACGCCTGCCAGCTTCGCCTTCGCCGCCTACTGGTGGATCGCCCAGAAGAGCTAGGTCGGCGCGCAAGTTGTCTGCGGATTGCAGCAGATCTATAGCATGTGCAACTGACGGCCAGCGCCTTATGAACGACAAATGGACGCCGACGCTCGTTATGTTCTCGATACTGCTAATTATTTTGGCAGGGCTAAAGTTTACTGGAAGCGAATATTTCGCGTATATAGGCCTCCCGGCGGCTCTTTTTTCATACTGGGTTGTCCGAACACTTCAGAGTCGCCCAGATAAGTAGTGATAAATCTCCCAGAATAGGCTTGAGCCTCTGGACGAACTCCGGATTGGCGGAGGCCAAGACCGAGCGTTTCGCGCTCTGATCCGTGTATTCCGTGGTTCCCAAAACCTGCCTATTTCGGCGTGTAGATTTCCGAGAGCCGGTCGGGGGTTCCTTCGAGGCGTTCGAGGCGCGGGTAGCGGAGGCCGCCGTGGTCGTCGAGGGTGACCACGCGGAAGTGGTCGCCGTCCCTGACGATCAGGCTGATCGCGGGGCCGGTCTTGGCCGCGGTGATCGCCTCCTTCAGGAGGTCGCCGTCGTAGGCGACGCCGTTCACCGCGATGACCTTGCCGCCCACCGTCAGCCCCGCCTTGAAGGCCGGGCTGTCCCATAGCACCGAGGTGATGGTCGCCTCGCGGTTCAGGGCCAGGCCGATGGAGTAGGTCAGGTCGACCATCTTCCGGTTGGCCTCGTTCTGCTTCCAGTAGTCGCTGGGCGTGTCGGTGTAGGCCAGCCGGTAGCCGCCGCGGGTCAGGCCATCGAGCGGGAACTTGGGCGCCACCTGGTTGATCCGTTCGTCGAGGAACTTGGCCCAGTCGTAGGGCATGACGGCGTTCAGCCCGGCCACCACGTCGTCGAAGGTGAAGGTCACTTCCGAGAAGTTGCCGTCCTCGATGCCGAAGAAGCCGCGGGCGAAGACGTCGAGCGACTTCTTACCGCCGGTGCGCTCGCGGATCAGGGTGTCGGCGTCGAGCCAGACCAGCTGGCCCTCCGAATAGTAGTCCTCGCTGCGCTGCCAGCTGGTCCAGGCCTGGGCGCGGCGGTTGGCGATGATCGGATCGTTGGTGGTGTCCTCCACCGAGCGCCAGCTGCGGCCCGGCCGGCCGGTGGAATAGGTGGCTGCGGTCATGGCCAGGGCGTCGAGCGTCTCCTGCTTGGTCACCAGGCCGGAGCGGGCGCCCAGCACATAGCCCCAGTATTGCGTCTGGCCCTCGTAGACCCAGAGCAGGGAGTCCTGCATCGGCACGTTGAGGTTGGGCGTCCAGAGGTCGAAGGGCCGCCGGAACTTGCCGTTCCACGAGTGGGTGTATTCGTGCGGCAGGAGGTTGCGGGCCGGGGCGTTCTTTGCCCAGTCGGTGAAATAATCCGGCCGCGTGCCGTCCTCGCTCGACCGGTGATGCTCCAGGCCGATGCCGCCCAGCCGATCGGAGAGCGAGAACAGGAAGTCGTAGTGGTTGTAGTGGCGCGACCCGTAGAGCTTGTCGGCCTGACGGACGAGTTCGCGGTGCTTCTCGATCTGGTCGGGCTTGGCTTCCAGCAGCTCGGGGCGATCGGCCACCACATCCAGCCTGACCGGCGACTTGCCGGAGGTGTCGAGGTCGATCTGCTTGAAATAGCGGCCGGCGGCCATCGGGCTGTCGAACAGCACGTCCAGCGGCACGGGCTTGAAGTGCAGGACGCCGCCCTCCGCGTTCGCGGTCTCCAGCGCCGTGCCGTAGCCCCAGCCCTCCGGTAGCCGGATGCTGGCGGTGACCGGGATGCGGCGCATGAAATAGCCGGCCGGGTAGAGGGCGAGGTCGATCCACTCGGCGCTCAGCATCTCCGGGGTCATCATCACCCGGCCCTGGTCCATCGCGGTGGGCGTCAGGAACTCGAAGTCCACGTCCAGGCTGGCGGCGCCGGCCGGCGGCGTCACGTGGAAGGCGAACACCTCCACCGGATCGCGCGTCCAGGGTGTGACCTGGCCGCCGGCGCGGATCGTCAGGCCGCCGACGCCGTAGAGCGGGTTGCGCGGCGTGTGGCCGCCCGGCACCCACTCCGGATAGAGCAGGGTCATCGGGCCCGGGCCGGTCACCGGGATGGTCTCGTGGACGCGGAAGATCCGCTGGTCGAGGTCGGTGGCGTCGACCGCCACGGTCAGCATGCCCGGATAGGCGACGTCGCGCGGCGGCGCGATCTGCGGCGGCAAGGGCGCGGGCTGCGGGCCGGGGGAGGGCTGGGCGAGGGCGCAGCCCCCGAAGGCCGCGGCGGCGGCGAACGCGAAGAGGAGCGATTTCACGCGGGAACAGCCTCGAATGGGGGAGAATCCTTCCCGTTTGTAGAGGCCTCGCGGAAAAGCTCAACCGTCGGGCGTCTCGGACTCCGGCTCGGGCGGATCGCCGGCGGCGTCAGGCCCCTTCTCCTCGCCCTCCTTCGCCTCGATCAGATGCCGGCTGGGCGGATCGAACGGCATGCCGAAGCCGAGCAGCAGGGAGGCCATGGCCGCGCCGCGCTTGATCTTGCCGCCCTGCGAATGGCCGAGCCAGCCGATGGCCGGCGCGATGACCAGGACGATCAGCAGAGGGATCAGGTAGGCAAGCCAGCGGGGCATGAGCTCAAGGTAGGGGCTGGCGCGCAAAAACAAAGGGCCGCGGAGATCGCCCCGCGGCCCTCGTCATTCGCCTCAGGAGACGGTGTCTAGCACTTGAAATACATGTCGAATTCCACCGGGTGGGGGTGGAGGGCGAGGCGCATGACCTCCTCCATCTTCAGCTCGATGTAGGCGTCGATGAAGTCGTCATCCATCACCCCGCCGCGCTTCAGGAAGGCGCGGTCCTTGTCGAGGCTCTCTAGCGCCTCGCGCAGCGAGCCGCAGACTTCCGGGATCTTCTTCTGCTCGCGCGGCGGCAGGTCGTAGAGGTTCTTGTCGGCCGGCGCGCCCGGATCGATCTTGTTCTCGATGCCGTCGAGGCCGGCCATCAAGAGCGCCGTGAAGGTCAGGTACGGGTTGCCCATCGGGTCGGGGAAACGGCACTCGATGCGCTTGCCCTTGGGGCTGTCCACGTGCGGGATGCGGATCGAGGCCGAGCGGTTGCGCGAGGAATAGGCCAGCTTCACCGGGGCCTCGTAGCCCGGCACCAGACGCTTGTAGGAGTTGGTGGTCGAGTTCGAGAAGGCGTTGATCGCCTTGGCGTGCTTGATGATCCCGCCGATGTACCAGAGGCAGACGTCCGACAGGCCCGCGTACTTGTCGCCGGCGAACAGCGGCTTGCCGCCCTTCCAGATCGACTGGTGCACGTGCATGCCCGAGCCGTTGTCGGCGAACATCGGCTTGGCCATGAAGGTCGCCGTCTTGCCGTAGGCGTGGGCCACGTTGTGGATCACGTACTTATAGAGCTGCAGGCGGTCGCCCATGGTGATCAGCTCGTCGAACTTCAGGCCGAGTTCGTGCTGCGCCGGCGCCACCTCGTGGTGGTGCTTCTCCGGCTTCATGCCGAGCTCGCCCATCACCGCCAGCATCTCGCCGCGCAGGTCCTGGCCACTGTCGATCGGATTGACCGGGAAATACCCACCTTTGGGGCCGGGGCGATGGCCCATGTTGCCTTCCGGATAGGACTTGCCGGAGCTGACCGGCAGCTCGACCGAGTCATAGGCGTAGAAGGTGTGGTGGGGGGCGGTGTCCCAGCGCACGTCGTCGAACACGAAGAACTCGGCCTCGGGACCGAAGTACACCGTGTCGCCCACGCCGGACGACTTGACGAAGTTCAGCGCGGCCTTGGCGATCGAGCGCGGGTCGCGGTTGTAGGGGGTGCCGGTGTCCGGGTTCACCACGTCGCAGAACAGCGCCATGGTGGTCTGCTGGTAGAAGGGGTCGATGATCGCCGTCGCCAGGTCGGGCCTGAGCTTCATGTCGCTCTCGTTGATCGCCTTCCAGCCGGAGATCGAGGAGCCGTCGAACATGGTGCCGTCGGTCAGGAAGTCGTCGTCGACCAGGTCGATGTCGAAGGTGACGTGCTGCATCTTCCCGCGCATGTCGGTGAAGCGGACGTCGACGTATTTGACGTCCTTCTCCTTGATCTGCGCCAGGATGTCTTTGGCGGTCGGCATTGGTGGGATCCCCTCTTAAGCGTTCTCGATTTGGAGTTGCGGCCTAGACGGCGGCGGAGCCGGTCTCGCCGGTGCGTATGCGCATCACGTCGATGATGTCCGAGACGAAGATCTTGCCGTCGCCGATACGCCCCGTACGGGCGGCGGTGGCGATGGCTTCCAGCGACCGGTCCAACTGGTCGTCGGGCACCACAACCTCGATCTTGATCTTGGGCAGGAAGTCCACGACGTACTCGGCGCCGCGGTAGAGTTCGGTCTGACCCTTCTGTCGGCCGTACCCCTTGGCCTCGATGACGGTCATCCCCTGGACGCCGAGTTCCTGCAGGGCCTCCTTCACCTCGTCGAGCTTGAAGGGCTTGATGATGGCTTCGATTTTCTTCATGGCCCGACTGGTGTTCGCCCCCGGCGTTCGGGGCGGACGGAGCACGGTGGCTGCGCCGCGCACAAGCGCGCGCATGACGCAGTGCAGCGTCCGCGTTCGTCAAACCGGCCAGCGCCTAATAAATGGGCGCCTGGCGCCCAAGGCGCAGGCGCCACCGGAATGGCCTTGTGGAGGCGGCTTGGGCGCCTAGGATCGCGGCGCAAGCGGGCGGAGGCGGACGAAATCGTGACCAGCGTCATTCCAGTTCTGATCGGCGTGGGCCAGTTCACCTACCGCGGCGATCCGGCCGTCTCGCCCAGTCCGACGGCCCTGCTGAAGATTGCGGCGGAACGCGCGGCGGCCGACGCCGGGGTCGGGGCGGCGGGCCTGGCGGCGATCGACGCCCTGGCCGTGGCCGGCTTCACGGTGGACGCCCAGGGCAGCCGCCGGGTGATGCCGCACTCGACCAATCCGCCGGCCAGCCTCGCCAAGCGGATCGGCGCGAACCCCCGCTGGAGCGTCTATTCGCACATGGGCGGCAACACGCCCCAGTACCTGATCAACACCCTGGCCGAGCGGATCGCCCGCGGCGAGACGGAGCTGGGGCTGACCGTGGGCGCGGAGTTCCTGGGCTCGGCCATGAAGCGGCTCACCAAGGGCCTGTCGTTCGACGACTGGGCGGCGGAGGAAGACCTCGACCTTCCCGCGCCGGAGCGCATCGGCGATCCGCGTCCGGGCGTCACCCCCTATGAGGCGCGGCACGGCCTGAACCGGCCGATCAACATCTATCCGATGTTCGAGAACGCGCTGCGGGCCCGCGACGGCCGCGGGGTCGAGGCCCACCAGCAGCGCATCGGCAAGCTGTTCTCAGCCTTCACCGAGGTCGCCGCCAAGAACCCCGAGGCCTGGTTCCCCATCGCGCGGTCGCCGGAGGAGCTGGTCGCGGTTTCCGAGAAGAACCGGATGATCGGCTTCCCCTATCCGAAGCTGGTCAACGCCATCATGGAGGTCGACCAGTCGGCCGCCGTGCTGATCGCCAGCGAGGCCAAGGCCCGCGAGCTCGGCGTGCCGGAGGACAAGTGGATCTACCTGCACGGCTGCGCCGACGCCGCCGACCTGTGGAACCCCATCGACCGCCAGGACTACCACTCCAGCCCGGCCATGCGCTGGACCGGCAAGCGCGCCTTCGAAATGGCCGGCGTCGGCCTGGACGCCGTGCGCCACATCGACCTCTATTCCTGCTTCCCGGTGGCCGTTGAGGTGGGGGCGGAGGAGCTGGGCCTGGCGCTCGACGATCCGCGCGGCCTGACCGTCACCGGCGGCCTGCCCTACGCCGGGGGACCGGGGAACAACTACGTCATGCATTCCATCGCGACGATGGCGGGGAAGCTCCGCGCCGAGCGCGAGGCCTATGGCCTGATCACCGCCAACGGCTGGTACCTGACCAAGCAGTCCACCGGGATCTATTCGGCGAAGCGGCCCGACAAGCCCTTCGAGCGCGAGGATCCCGCCGTGCTGCAGCGCCAGATCGACGCCCTGCCGCATCCCGACGTCACGGAGACGCCACAGGGCCGTGGCGTCATCGAGACCTACACCGTCGTCCACCGCCGGGAGGGACCGTTCATGGGCATAGTCGTCGGCCGCGACGCGGCTGGCCGCCGCTTCCTGGCCCAGACCCCCGACGATCCCGCCACCCTCGCCGACCTGGAACGCGGCGAGCAGGTCGGGCGCTCAGGCCAGGTGCAAGCCGGCGCCGGCGAGACGCCGATCAACCTCTTCACCCCGGACTGACCCATGCCGCGCCTCTACCTGATCCGCCACGGCAAGCCGGCCTCCACCTGGGGCGGCGACGACGACGATCCGGGCCTCGACGAGACCGGCCGGGCCCAGGCCGCGGCGGTCCGCGACTGGCTGGTCGCCTTGCCGGAGGGGGAGCGGCCGAAGCGCGTGACCTCATCGCCGCTGCGCCGCTGCCGGGAGACGGCTCAGCCCACCGCGGATGCGCTGGGCGTGGCGGTGGAGATCGACCCCATCGTCGGCGAGATCCCGACGCCGGCGACGCTCAATCCCACCGAGCGCGGCAGCTGGCTGCGCCAGGTGTTCTCCGGCACCTGGGGGGAGATCAAGGGCGACCTCGACTACAACGAGTGGCGGCGCGACATCGTGGGCTCGCTCCGGGCGCGCGGCGACACCGCGGTGTTCTCGCACTATGTGGCGATCAACGCCGTGGTCTCGCAGCTCTTGGGAGAGGACAAGGTGCTGGCCTTCCGGCCGGACCACGCCTCGATCACCATACTGGAGACCGACGGCCGCGACCTGACCCTGGTGGCCAAGGGCCGCGAAGCCGTCACCGGCGTCCTCTAGGAGCCCCTGTTGGCGCCGCGCCAGATCCTCACGGTCGCCGAGACCGCCCAGGCCGACAAGGCCGCCATCGCCGCCGGCACGCCGGGCTCCGAGCTGATGGAACGCGCCGGCGCCGCGGTCGCCGACGCCGTCTCCGCCCGGTTCCGCGCCCAGCCGGCCCTGGTGCTCTGCGGTCCGGGCAACAACGGCGGCGACGGCTATGTGGTCGCGCGCCTGCTGAAGGCGCGCGGCTGGCCGGTGGAGGTCCGCGCCCTGACCGAGCCCACGACGCCCGACGCCAAGGCCGCCCGCGCACTCTGGGACGGCCCGGTGGAGCGGCTGAGCGGCGACTTCGGCGGCGCGCTGGTGATCGACGCCCTGTTCGGCGCCGGCCTGTCGCGGCCGCTGGACGGGGAGGCCGCCATCGCCGCGCAGAAGATGGCCGCGGCCTCTGATCGTGTGGTCGCCGTCGATGTCCCAAGCGGCGTGCCGGGCGACACCGGCAAGCCCGCGGGCCCCGCCGCCTCGGCCCGGCTCACTGTCACCTTCCAGGCCAAGAAGCTGGCGCACGTGCTGGAGCCCGGCCGCAGCCGCTGCGGCGAGGTGGTGGTGGCCGACATCGGGCTGGGCGCGACCGCGTCCAAGACCTTCGAGAACGGCCTCGACCTCTGGCTGGCCCGCTTCCCCTGGCCCACCGCCGAGAGCCACAAGCACGCCCGCGGCCGGCTGATCGTGGTCAGCGGCGAGGCCTGGAGCACCGGGGCGGCACGGCTCTCGGCGCGGGGCGCGCTGCGCATCGGGGCGGGCCTCGTGACCCTGCTGTCGCCGCCGGACGCGCTGGCCGCCAACGCCGCCCACCTCGAGGCGATCATGCTCAAGCCCTTCGAGACCGACCTGGAGCTGGAGCAGGGCGCGGCGCAGGTCGACGCGGCGGTGATCGGCCCGGCCGCCGGGGTCAGCGAGCAGACCCTGCTCAACGTCCTGGCCCTGGCGCGCACCGGCGCGGCCCTGGTGCTGGACGCCGACGCCATCACCGTGTTCCGCGACGACCCGGAGGAGCTGTTCTCCGTGCTCGACCGCGACGACGTCTTGACCCCGCATCCGGGCGAGTTCGAGCGGATCTTCCCGGGGGTCCTGGCCGGGGCGCCCGAACGGCTCACCGCCGCCCGCCGCGCGGCCGAGCGGGCCGGGGCGGTCGTGCTGCTGAAGGGCTCGGACACGGTCATCGCCGCCCCCGACGGCCGGGCGGCGGTCAACGTCAACGGCTCGCCCTGGCTGGCCACCGCCGGCTCCGGCGACGTGCTGACGGGCTTCATCGGCGGCCTGGTGGCGCAGGGCATGGAGAGCTTCGAGGCGGCCTGCGCGGGCGCCTACATCCACGCCGAATGCGCCGAGCTGCACGGCCCGGGCCTGATCTCCGAGGACCTGCCGGGCCTGGCGCCCACCGTCCTGCGACGGCTGCACGACGAGCGCTAACCGCTCATCCCCAGGCCGCGGCGCTTGATCCACAGATTGGCTGTTGCGGGCCTTTGCGTCGGCGGACGACTCGGCGGCACGTGGGTTCAAGCAAACCTCTGCTGTGGAGCCGTCGATGAACGTCGAACGCCTCTCGCCCGTCAGCCGGGACCTGCTCAGCCAGGCCTTGCAGGGCGGCCAACTGGTCAACGTCCTCTACCGCGACGGCTCGCGCGTCGAGACCGGCTTCGAGCGCGAACGCCGCTGCTTCGCCCTGGGCGAGCGCGGCTGGCTGAGCTTCCTGGGCTGGGAGGGCCGGCCGGGCGAGGACGCGGATTCGGCCTCCAAGTGGGAGCTGACCGAGGCCGCCGAGGCCCTGCTCGCCCCCGCCTGAAATCCGCCCGACCTGGGCCGTACGACCACGCGGATCCCCCGTCGGGCGCCGCCCGTCTCCCCTTGCGAGGTCTTCCCAGATGTCCCTGCGTCTTGCCAGCTTCGCCGCGGTCCTGGCGCTTAGCAGCGCCGGCCAGGCGGCCGCCCAAAGCACATCTCTGGGCGACGCCGCCTTCCACGCCACCACCCTGCACCTGTCGGCCTATGGCGAGGTGAAGATCAAGCCGGACATGGCGACCCTCGACCTCGGCGTCACGACCGAAGCCGCCACCGCGCAAGCCGCAATGCAGGCCGATTCCGCGAAGATGACGGCGATCCTTGCTGCGGTGCGCGGCCAGGGCGTCAAGGCCGAGGACGTGCAGACCGCGGGCCTGAACCTCAGCCCGCAGTACCGCTATCCGCCCAACGCGCCGGCCGAACGCACCGGCTACCAGGCGACCAACACCGTGACGGTGCGGGTCCGGGACCTGCCGCGGGTTGGCGCGGTGCTCGACGCCGCGGTGAACGCCGGCGGCAATGAGGTCCACGGGATCAGCTTTGGCCTGGCCGACACCACGCCGGTCGAGAACGCGGCGCGGGAGGCTGCGGTCCGCGCCCTGCAGGCCAAGGCCGAGCTCTACGCCCACGCCACCGGCTACAACCTCCTGCGGCTGGTCAGCCTGGGGGAGGGCGGGGCAGGCCCGGTGACGCCGCAGCCGATGATGATGGCCGCCCAGCGGATGCAGGCCACGCCGGTCGCGCCGGGCGAGCTCACCGTGCGAGAGACGATCAGCGGGACCTACGAGCTGGGGCGCTAGGCCGCTTCGCCCGCGGTGAGCG
Source organism: Phenylobacterium sp. (assembly GCA_004799545.1). Lineage (GTDB taxonomy): Bacteria > Pseudomonadota > Alphaproteobacteria > Caulobacterales > Caulobacteraceae > Phenylobacterium. Next base: position 19,643 of record SSMU01000029.1, on the reverse strand, counting down.
CCAGCAGGGCGAAGGAGGCGAGCCAATGTTCGCCCATGTAGTCGCCGGCGACGTGCGGCAGGCTGGCGGCGAGGTGGCGTGAGGCGGCGGCCTCGGCCTCGCCGCGCAGCGGGTCGCCCGGCGGCAGGGCGGCGGCGATCTCGCGCCAGCACCAGGCGCGGGAGAAGTTGAGGCCGTCCAGGTGGGCGATCTTGCCGTCCGAGCGGTCGGTGACCGTGGCCGGGGCGAACAGGGTCCGCGGCTGGCCCTCCGCGCCGTGCGGCAGGAAGCCGGCCAGCCAGGCGCGGAACTCCTCGGCCGGCAGGTAGCGGCGCAGGCACTCGGCCTCCATCAGGGTCGGCGACAGGAAGTCGTCGAGCGACGGCTCCCAGGCGGCGGCGTCGCGGTCGCCGAGGTACCAGTTGCGCACCCGGGTCCGGCATTGCGCCAGGAGCGCCTTGTCGCCCGCCACTTCCGCATAGTCGCGGGCCAGCGCCAGGGCGAAGGCGGTGGAGGAGTGCACGCCGGTGCGGACCGGATAGATGGCGTTGGGCAGGAAGGCGCGGAACCGGTCGGCGAAGGCCTCGGCCAGCGGGCGCAGGGCGGCGGCCCAGCGGTGATGGTCATGGCGCAGCAGCTCGGCCTGCAGCATCAGGAGCCAGGCCCAGCCGTAGGGCCGCTCGAACCCGCGCGCCGCGCCGCGCTGCAGGTAGTGCAGCTCGCCCGCCACCTTCAGCGGCGTCAGCTGCGCGTCGAACAGGGCGTGGATCTGGCCGGCCTCGGCGATCCCCGGCTCGCGCCTGAGCAGGCTGGCCAGCAGCCAGTAGCCGTGCACGCAGGAGTGCCAGTCGAAGCTGCCGTAGAAGATCGGGTGCAGGTCGCGGGGCCCCCGTGCGTCCGCGTCGCCCTCCAGCACATGGTCGAGCTTGTTCGGATATTCGCGGCTCACGTGGCCCAGGGCGATCTTCGCGAACTGCGAGGCCAGGGCCGGCGTCAGCCGTTCCGAAGTGTCAGTGGGGGAAGGCGAGGACATACATCAGCACCATGTTGGCCACGAGCAGGATGAGGGCGGTGGGGATCTGCGCCTTGATCACCGCATAGCGGTCGGTCAGCTCCAGCAGCGCCGGCGGCACCAGGTTGAAGTTGGCGGCCAGCGGGGTCATCAGCGTGCCGCAGAAGCCCGACAGCATGCCGATCGCCGCGACGGCCGCGGGGTTTCCGCCGAAGCGGTGCATGAGGATCGGCAGGCCGACGCCGGCGGTCAGCACCGGGAAGGCGGCGTAGGCGTTGCCCATGATCATGGTGAAGCCGGCCATCCCCAGGCAATAGACCGCCACCGCCGCGGCGCGGGTGTCCATCGGCAGGTAGTGGGTGACCAGGCCGCCAATCACCTTGCCGACCCCGGCCAGGGCGAACACCGTCCCCAGCGCCGCCAGCAGCTGCGGCAGCAGCGCGGCCCAGCCGACGATGTCCATCAGCCGCCGGCCCTCCTGCAGCGGGCTGATCAGCGGCTGGCGGAGCAGGATGAGCGCCACGCCCACGGCGATCACGGCGGCCAGGGCGAGTGAGATCAGCGTCGCCTGCTTGGGATCGAGCAGCGGCTGACCCGCGAGGTGCAGCGGCTTCAGCACCAGTATGCCGAACAGCAGCACGACCGGCAGGGTCAGGGCCGGGACGAACAGCTTCTCGCCGAACCGGGCTGCCAGGGCCTTCCGTTCCTCGGGCGTGGTGGTGGCCGGCTGGCCGCGGCCGAGCCAGCCGAGACCCGCGATCAGCGCCAGGCCCAGCACCAGCACGCCGTTGCCGAGGTCCCCGAGGTAGTCGCCGGCTAGGAAGCTCAAGGCCACCAGCCCCCAGAAGGCGGCGTTGCCGAACCGCTTGGGGTTCTTCGCGTCCAGCGCGCTCAGCACCGCGAAGGCCGCGAACATCAGGCCGGTCAAGACGTAGACGACCGTCAGCTTGATCATTCGCCGGCCTCGGGCGGGCCGCGGCGCAGCCGCCGGTCGAACAGCAGGAGCCGGGTCCCGTGGATCAGGAAGGCGGCGATCGCCGTGGGGATCGCCCAGACCGAGAGCTGCAGCGGATCGAGCACGATGCCGCTGGCCGCCAGGAAGCCGACCATCAGCAGGATCGAGCCGATCGCCAGGAAGATGTCCTCGCCGAAGAACACGCCGATGTTGTCGGTGGCGGCGGCCTGGGCGCGGATTGCCTGGCGGTCGGCGTCGGAGAGCTCGCCGGCCCGCAGCTCGGCGGCGGTCTCGGCCATCGGCGCCAGCAGCGGCCGCACCGTCTGCGCCTGGCCGGCGATGGAGATCAGTCCGACCGCCGCGGTCAGCTGCCGGAACGCCATGTAGCCGATCAGCAGCGGGCCGACCGAGACGCCTCTGAATCGCGCAATCAGGGTCCGCGCCCGCTCCTGCAGGCCGGCGCGCTCCACCACCCCGATCACCGGCAGCACCAGCATGGCCACCGAGACGTAGCGGTTCTCGTTGAACGCCTTGCCGAGCGCCGAGAGCACGGCGATGGGCGAGAGCCCCGCGCTGATCCCGGTGACCAGGGCGGCGGCCACCACCACCAGCAGCGGATTGAACCGGGCGGCGAAGCCCACGACCACCACGGCCACGCCCAACAAGGTCAGCATTACGGCTCCGGCAAACCAGGGCCGGCATGGAGCCTCAAGCGCCGGTCTTGCGCAACTCCAGCCAAGCGTCGGCCAGCCGCAGGAAGCCGGCCACGTCGACGGTCTCGGCGCGGGCCTGGGGATCGAGGCCGGCGGCGGTCGCCAAGGCCTCGCCGCCGAGCGGCTTGAGGCTGGCGCGCAGCATCTTGCGGCGCTGGCCGAAGGCCGCGGCGGTCAGCTTCTGCAGGGCGTCGAGCCGGTCGGGCGCGGGGCGATCGGCGCGCGGCGTCAGGCGCACCACGGCCGAGTCCACCTTCGGTGGCGGGGTAAAGGCCCGGGCCGGCACGTCCATCACCACCCGGGCGTCCGCCGTCGCCTGGGCGATCACCGCGAGGCGGCCATAGGCGGAGCTTCCGGGCGCCGCGGCGATCCGCTCGGCGACCTCCTTCTGGAACATCAGGGTCAGCGACGCCGGGGTCCACGGGCCGGTCAGCCACTTGATCAGCAGCGGGGTGCCGACGTTGTAGGGCAGGTTGGAGACCACGTGCGCCGATTGGCCGCCGGCCAGCGCCGCCTCGTCCACTTTCAGGGCGTCGCCCAGGATCAGGGTCAGGGCCCCACCGGAGGCCGCCGCCAAGGCTTCCAGCAGGGGCGCGAACCGGGCGTCCTTCTCGATGGCGATCACCTGCGCTCCGGTCTCGATCAGCGCCCGGGTCAGGCCGCCGGGGCCGGGGCCCACCTCGATCACCCGGTCGCCGGCGCCGACCTCGGCCAGGCGGGCGATCTTGCGGGTGATGTTGAGGTCGAGGAGGAAGTGCTGGCCGAACGACTTCCTGGCCATCAGCCCGTGCGCGGCCAGCGCCTCGCGGAGCGGCGGCAGGTCGGCGAGGCTCACCCGCGCCGCGCCCGAGTCCGGCCCCGAGTCCGCGCCTGGGCGATCTGCTCGGCCAGCCGGATCGCGGCGATCAGGCTGTCAGGGCGGGCGAGGCCGCGGCCGGCGATGTCGAAGCCGGTGCCGTGATCGGGCGAGGTGCGGACGATCGGCAGGCCCAGGGTCACGTTCACCCCGCCCCAGAAGTCGAGCATCTTCACCGGGATCAGCGCCTGGTCGTGGTAGAGGCACAGGGCCGCGTCATAGCGGGCGCGCATCTCTTCCGGGAACAGGCTGTCGGCCGGGTAGGGGCCGGTCGCATCGACGCCCAGGTCGCGCAGCACCGCCACCGCCGGGGTCACGATCTCGACCTCCTCGCGGCCCAGGGCGCCGCCCTCGCCGGCGTGGGGATTGAAGGCGGCCACCGCCAGCCGCGGCGCCTTGATCCCGTAGTCGCGCTGCAGGGACTGGGCGGTGACCAGCCCGGCCTCGACGATGCGCTCGATGGAGAGCAGGCCGGAGACCTTGGCCAGGGGCTCGTGCACGGTGACCAGGCTGACCCGAAGGTCCTGGGCGGTGAGCATCATCACCGGCCCGCGCGCGCCGTCATAGGTCGAGGCGGCGGTGAGCTCGCCGAGGAACTCGGTGTGGCCGGGGAACTTGAAGCCGGCCTCGTAGAGCGGCGCCTTGGCGATCGGGGCGGTGACCACGCCGGAGACCGCGCCGGAGAGCGCCAGGCCGACCGCGGTCTCGATCCAGCGGATGATGGCCGGGGCGGCCGACGCCGACGGCTGGCCAGCGACCACGGGGGCGCGCAGCGGCAGGTCGATGACCGGCAGGCAGTTCGCGAACACCTGCGCGCCCTCCTCGGGCGAGAGCACCGGCTTCACGATGGAGCCGCCCGCGCCGGAGGCCGAGGCCAGGGCCTGGTAGTCGCCCACCACCACGAAGGCGGGGCCGGTCTCGCGCAGCGCTGTCCAGGCCTTGACGACGATCTCGGGGCCGACGCCGGCCGGATCGCCGAGGGTGAGGGCTAGAGGCCCGGATTTCACCGGGTCTCGATGGTCGCCGAGGTTCGCAGGTCTCGCATGTAGCGGCGGGAGATCATGCTGAGCTGCTGGCCGTAGAGCCGGCTCTCGATCTGGTCATGGTCGAGCTGCTGGCCGCTCGAGGAGCGCTTGCCGCAGACCGCAACCAGGTGCAGGCCGACGTTGGTGCGAATCGGATCGGAGACCTGGCCGACCTTCAGGCTCTGGGCCGCATCGCGAAACTGCGGGGCCAGGTCGTTGATCTCCGCCTCGCCCAGGTCGCCGGCCACCACGCCGGGCACGCCGGCCGCCGACTTCTCCAGGTCGTCGCAGCCGGTGACCTTGACCTTCAGGGCCGCCAGCTTCACCCGCGCCGCCTCGACGTCGCCGGGCGAGGCCGTGGTCGGCAGGGCCACCGCCGCCTGCTTCAGGCTGACCAGGGTTTCCCCTGCGCCGGAACGCTTGTCGCGCAGGTAGATGATGTAGACGCCGTCCTTCACCGGGATCGGCTGCGACAACTGGCCGGGACGCAGCTGCTCGAGCGCGGCGTCGACCTCCGCCGGCATCTCACCGGGGCTGACCCAGCCCACGTCGCCGCCGGCCGCGGCCGAGGCGGAGGCGGAGAACTGCCGGGCGACGGACGGGAAGGGCGCGCCCGCCTGCATCTGGCTCACCAGCTGGCCGGCGCCCTTCACGGCGGTCTCCATGCCACCCACGCGGCCGGCGTCGATGAACACTTCGCTGACCTGGTACTGCGGCTTGGCGGCGTCGGCCGTCAGGCGCTTCTGCACCGCCTTGATCTGGTCCTCGCCGATCCTGAGGCGGCTGCCGTAGCGGCCGCGGATCCACTGCTGCCAGCTGATCTGGGCGCGGAGCTGCTGCTTCAGCGTCTCCGGACCCACGCCCTGGGCGGCCAGGGTCGCCAGGAACTGTTTGACAGACATGTTGTTCTGCTTGGCCATGTCGGTGAGTTCGTTCTCGATGTCCTCGTCGGTGGCGATGATCGTGAACTTCTGCTCCTTCTCCTGGTGCCGAAGCTCCTGGATCTGCAGCCGCTCGTCGACCAGGGAGATCAGCGCCTGCTGCTCGAACTGCGGCAGGTTCTGCTCGGTGGGCTGCACGCCGGAGGTGGCGACCAGCAGCCGCACGCGCTGGGCGAGGTCGTAGGTCGAGATGATCTCGTCGTTGACGATCGCCGCCACGGCCTCGGAGAGGCCTTGCGGCGGGGCCGGGGCGGCGGTGACCGGCGCCGGCGCCGGATTGCTGACCGCCAGGGGGCCCCGCAGGTCCTGCGCACGCAGCGCCAGCGGCGCGGCGGCCGCGGCCAGGACGAAGGACAAGGCTGCGACCCGCACCGCCGGGATGGTGACGTTACGCGCGCGCATCATGAGTGAAATCATTCCTTCAAGCGGCTCCTCGGAGCCTGCTTCCTATCGCACTGTAAATGGAGAGCCCAATGTGGCGAGCGTTAGGCGCAAGGCAATCGAATTTACAGGGCCAAGACGCCCGATGACGGTGTCCTCCCGCCTGTAGATCACGTCAACCCGTGCGCAATCGTCGCGGTAATAGACGCCGAGATCGCGCAGCACCCACGCATTCTGGATCAGGTCGCGGTTGCCGTAGGCGGTGAAGCCCCAGTTCTTCCCGATGGGCACGTCGCCGCCCATTTCGAAGTTCTCGACCTTCTGGCCGGCGGGAATCACCACCCCGTTGATCACCGTTGGCCCCAGCAGGCTCGAATCGTCGCGCAGGTAGCGGACGAAGGCCGAGCCCCACTTGTTGGCCAGGTTCACGCCGGCCTCCACGCGGTGCGGCTCGAGCGAATCGGAATCCAGCCGGGCGCGGGCGAACAGGGTGACGCCGACGATCGGCGTCGCGTCGCCGGCCACGATCCAGTCCGAGGCGGTCTGCTGCACGCCGCTGTTGGCGGGGAAGACGGTGTTGGTCTCGGCCCGGAAGCTGCGCCCGACCAGGAGGCTCGCCCGCCGCCCGTCGTCCCACAGCACCTCGGCCCGACCGCCGACGTTGGCCCGCACGCCGTCCTCGTAGAGGTCGTAGCCGGGGAACTTGTCGGAGCGGAACAGGGTGCTCTCGTCGAACTCGAAGGCGACGCTGTCCTCGTTCAGGTAGACCGGATTGCCCGAGGCGTCCTTGCCGATGACGATCTGCTTGGCGTTCGGCGAGGCGGCGAGCTGGATCTCCGGCTCCAGCAGCACGGTGGCGTTCCCGATCCGGCGGTAGAACGGATAGGTGATGTCGGCGCCAACCGTCGCCAGGACGCGGCCCGTGGTCTCGGACTTCACCTGGCTGCCGATCCCGGTCAACACGTCGCTCAGGCTGTAGCCGTCGGCGCGGGCCTCCACGAAGGGCTCGATGCGGATCCCGAGGCCGGAGGTGTAGGCGGCGCGCCAGTCGAGCTCGCCGGTGGCGCGGCGGCTGTCGAGGCCGGGCAGGTTCAGGGCCTGGTTGTCCGCCGACTGGTCGCGGGTCAGGCCGACGGCGCTGAGGTTGATCCGCAGCCGGCCGCCGAGCACATCCTCGGGCAGGTCGTCGCGGGCCTCGATCAGCGGGGCGACCAACGGGAAGGTGCGGTCATTGTCGCCAGCCCGCAGGCCCTGGAAGTCCATGGCCGCGATCGAGAAATAGGTCTGCTGGTCCTGGCGAACCGCATAGATCTGGCTGATCAGCCGGCGGTCGTCGGGCAGGTAGGGGCCGCGCGTCTCGTAGACGTTGCCGATCTGGTACTTGTCGAAGATCAGCGGGTCGGAGGTGCGCTCGGCGGTGAAGCCCCAGCGCCAGTCGTCGTTCACCTGGAATCCGCCGCGCGCCAGGATGTAGCTGCGGTTGGTGCTGTCGCCGAACCGCTCGCCGGTGGAATCGAAGTCGTAGTCGTGGGTGAAGCCCACCCGGACGTCGATGTCGCCGGTGTAGAACCGCTCGCGGTAGCGCAGGTTGAGGAACGGATTGACCTTGGTGTTCAGCTGCGGGCTGACGATCAGGTCCGCCGAGGGCGACAGCACCCACAGATAGGGCTGCTCGTAGGAGAAGCCCCGCCGGTCGGAGATCTGGATTTTCGGCGTCAGCAGCCCCGAGGCCCGCTCCGCCGACGGGTCGGCGGTCCAGAAGATCGGGAAATACGCCACCGGGATGCCGAACACGTGGATCCGGGCGTGGCGGAAGTAGATCAGGCGATGGGGCGTGTCCTTCACCACCCGCTCGGCGGTGATCGACCAGGTCGGCGTCTTGGCGTGGTTGTTCGCGCAGACCGGGCAGGGCGTGTAGATCGCCTCGTTGAGCTCCTGGATATCCTCGGAGCGCCGGACCACGGTCGCGCTGGCGATCTTCACCTCGACGGTGTGGGTTCCGTCGGTCTCCGGCATCCGGAGCGAGAAGGCCTGGGCGACGCCGGCCTGCATCTTGTCGTCCAGCAGCATCGAATCGGCGAACTCGACCGAGCCGTCGCTGTTGATGATCTGCACGTGGCCGATCGCCCGGATCGTGCCCTGACCTTTGTCGTCGGCCTGGGTGTAGATCAGCTTGTCGGCGCGCAGGGTGCGGTCCTGGTAGCGGATCTCGACCGAGCCCTCGGCCGTGGTGATGTTGTGCTCGTCGTCGCGGACGATCTGGTCCGCCTCCATGTACATCTCGCCGGGCTTCAGGCCGTCGGGGACCGGGGTCACGTTCGGCGTACGGAAGCCGGGGGCGTGCACCTGCTGCGCCGCGGCCGGGCCTGCGCACAGCACGGCGATCGCGGCCCCGGCGAGGAGCGCACGCCTGGCGGCGGCTGACGGCGGGCGCCGGCGCAGTGTCATAGAGCTTGGCTTCCCCTTTGCCGGCGTGGGCTTCGCGAAGCGCCGCCACACCGATGCATAGCCGGGCAGGCCAAGGATTCAACCGTCTTCGGTGAAGAACAGCAGGCTGAGCCCTGAGAGCAACGCCACCAGGGCCGGCGCCCAGGCGGCGGCGAACAGCGGGATGATGCTGGCCTTGGCCAGCGCGCCGGCGAACTGGTTGAAGAAGAACAGCACGAAGCCCAGGGCGACGCCGGCGCCGGCCAGGCCGGCGAGCCCGCCCAGCCGCGCCAGCCTGAGGGAGAAGGCCGCCGCCAGGATCGACATGGCGGCGTAGAGCAGCGGCGTCGAAAGCAGCTGGAACAGCCGCAACCGGTAGCCGGCCGCCGAGAAGCCGGCCTGTTCGGTGAGCCGAATCGCCTCCGGCAGCCGCCAGAAGGAGATGGCCTCCGGCGAGGTCAGCCGCTCCATGGCCGATTCGGCGTCGAGGCTCGAACGGATGGCCATCGTGTCGGAGTGGATGGAGTTCTCGCCGGCGGTCGCCTCGCGCACGTCGCGCAGCTGCCAGTAGCCCTGCATCAGCCGGGCCTCGGAGGCCTCGATCCGCTGGCGGAACAGGGGCGCCCCGTTGGGGGCCTTGGTGTAGATGAACAGCGAAACGCCGCGTAGCCGCACATAGCCCTGCACGGCGTCGCGGGCCTTGGCGTGGATGACGATCTGGGTGTGCTCGTCGCCCTGGCGCAGCCAGATGTCCTCCGGGATGTCGCCCAGGTAGTTCTGCATCAGCGAGGCGCGGGCCAGCTCGAACTTGCTGTTCAGCGACGAGGCGATCGGATTGAGGATCGTCACCGCCCCGATCCCGATGATGAAGGCCCCCAGCGCCGAGGGTAGGATGAACCGCCAGGCGGAAACCCCCGCCGCCCGCATGGCCACCAGCTCGCTGCGCCGGTTCAGGCCGACGAAGGCCCCGATCCCGCCGAACAGGAAGACGAAGGGCAGCAGCACCTGGATCAGCGACGGCGCCCGCAGCAGGGTCAGCCAGAAGATCTGGCCGACGCTGACGTCGGCCTTGACGCCCACGCCCCGCGACAGGTCGACGAACTCCACCAAGAGGATCACCGCGGAGATCACCGCCAGCGCCGCGCCGACCCCGGCCAGCACCCGGGCGGCGACATAGCGCTCCATGCGCCCGGCGCCCCTCATGCGGCGACCGGGGCTGCGGCCAGCGGGGTCCGCCGCCGGTCGATGAACCGCCCGGCCCGCTGGCGGAAGACGCTGCGCAGGGCGAAGGCGACCGCGCCGAGCGGCAGGGCGTACTGCAGGATGTTCAGCCAGACCGCGCTCTCGCAGGCCGCCTGCGCCACGAAGCCCAGGATGCGGACCACCGCCGCCGCCCCGGCCATGGCCGCGATGCGTCGCCCGTAGCCCAGCCGCGAGAAGCCGCCGCCGATGATCGCCGAGAGGGCAAGGGCCATGAAGGCGATGTTGTAGAGCGGCGTCGCCAGCCGGGCGTTGCCCTCGGCCAGCAGGCTCTTGCGGTTCTTCTGCTCCCAGGCCTGCGTCAGGTCGGGGTAGAACAGCTCGTGCAGGTAGCGGTCCGAGGGCTTGTAGTGGACCATCTCGTCGGGGTTCGCGAGCGGCGCCAGGTCGAAGGCGTATTCGTCGAAGGTCAGGTAGTTCAGCACGCCTTTCTGGTTGATCTCCTGGGTCGAGCCGTCGCGCAGGATCAGCACCGGCCGGCCGAGCCGTTTAGCGATGTGACCACGGTCGGCCATGTAGGTGGTGGTGCCGCCGGTCGGCTTCACCTGGTGGATGAACAGGTTCCGGAAATCGCCGTGCTGGTCGATGCTCTGGGCGTAGACCGTCAGGCCGGGCGCGGGCTCGGTGAACTCGCCCTCGCGCACCAGGGTCGAGGCGAGGTCGGTGCGCACCCTGAACAGCTCGTCGCGCATGGCCCGTGAGGCCGCCGGCTGCAGGTAGAGGTTCGACAGCAAGGCGATGAAGGCGATGGTCGAGGCCAGGCGGATGGCCGGCGAGATCACCCGCCAGCGGCTCATGCCGCCCGCGAAACAGACCACGATCTCCTGCTCGGTGTGCAGCCGGTTCAGCGCCACCAGGGCGGCCACGAACAGGGCGATCGGCAGCACCATGTTGATCAGCTGCGGCATGGCCAGCAGGGTCACCTGCAGGAACACGACCGCGCTCTGCCGCTGGCTGACCATCAGGTCGAGCGCCGACAGGCTCTGGCTCAGCAGGGCCACCGCCGTCAGCGCCAGGGTGGCGAGCAGCGTCGGGCCGAGCAGCTGTTTCAGGAGGTATCGGTCGATCAGGCGCATGCGGAATAAATACGGATCACCGGGAGGATTTGGCGCGCCCCGGCCACGAAGCTGTTCTAAATCACGCGTCGTCGCCCTACACAACCGGCCCGTGGCGGCCGCTTAGAGGCCCGACGCAGCTGAAATGGTGAAGAGAGTTCCGATGGAGATCGAGTTCGTCACGGCCAAGGCCGCTGTCGCCGGGAAGACCGCCGTGGCGCGGATCGTGTTCGAGGGTGCGGGCCTCGACGGCCAGCTGGCCCGGGCCGCCGCCGCCAGCCGCTTCACCGGCCAGAAGGGCCAGACCCTGGACATCCTCGCCCCCGAGGGCGAGGCGGCCCGCCTGGTCCTGGTGGGCGCCGGCAAGGCCGAGGGATTCGATGCGGTCGGGGCCGAGCACGCCGCCGCGACCGCCTACGCCGCCGTCAAGGCCTCCGGCCTCGAGGTGCTGAGGATCGAGCTTCCCAAGGCCGACGCCCAGCTCGCCGCCCACGCCGCGCTCGGCGTCCGCCTGGCCAGCTACCGCTTCGACAAGTACCGCACCAAGGAGCCGGCCGAGAAGAAGCCCTCGATCGGCAAGGCCCAGGTGGTGGCCGACGACGCGGACGCCACCCTGGCCGCCTTCACGCCGCTGGCCGCGCTGGCCGACGCGGTGAGCTTCACCCGCGACCTGGTGTCGGAGCCGCCGAATGTCCTCTATCCCGCGGAATACGCCCGCCGGGTGAAGGCGCTGGAGAGCCTGGGCCTGGAGGTCGAGGTGCTGGGCGAGGCCGAGATGGAGACGCTCGGCATGGGCTCGCTGATCGCCGTGGGGCAGGGCAGCGTCCGCGAGAGCCAGCTGGTGGTGATCCGCTGGAACGGCGCGGCCGACACATCCGCCCAGCCGGTGGCCTTCGTCGGCAAGGGCGTCTGCTTCGACACCGGCGGCATCTCCATCAAGCCGGCCGACGGCATGGAGGACATGAAGTGGGACATGGGCGGCTCGGCCGCCGTGGTCGGGCTGATGCACGTGCTGGCCGGCCGCAAGGCCAAGGTCAACGCCATCGGCATCCTCGGCCTGGTGGAGAACATGCCCGACGGCGCCGCCTATCGCCCGGGCGACGTGCTGACCTCGATGTCCGGCCAGACCATCGAGGTGATCAACACCGACGCCGAGGGCCGCCTCGTGCTGGCGGACGCGGTCTGGTACTGCCAGGACCGCTTCAAGCCGAAGTTCATGGTCGACCTGGCGACCCTGACCGGGGCGATCATCATCTCGCTCGGCAACGACTACGGCGGCCTGTTCTCCAACAACGACGAACTCTCGGCGAACCTGCTGGCGGCCTCCGTCACGGAGGGCGAACCCCTGTGGCGCATGCCGCTGCCGGCGCAGTACGACCGCAACATCGATTCGATGATCGCCGACATGAAGAACACCGGCGGCCGGCCGGGCGGCTCGATCACCGCGGCGCTGTTCATCCAGCGGTTCGTCAACGGCGTGCCCTGGGCCCACCTGGACATCGCCTCGACCGCCTGGAAGAAGCCCTCCAGCGTGCCGACCATCCCGGACGGCGCCACCGGCTTCGGCGTGCGCCTGCTGAACCGCATGGTGGCCGACGCCTACGAGGCCTAGGTGGCCCGCCTGGTCCTGCTGCACAGCCCGCTCTTGGGCCCGTCGAGCTGGGCCGCGACGGCTGAGGCGCTGCGGCTGCTCGGCCACGTCGCCGAGACGCCCGCCTGGCCGCGGCTGGGCGGCGTCAAGACCGACTACTACGCGATCCTCGCCGCGGGCCTCGCCGAGCGGATCGCGCCCGGCGAGGCGCCGGTGCTCGTGGCGCACAGTGGGGCAGGGGCCCTGCTCCCGGCGCTGGCCTCGCGCCTGGCCGTACCGCCCGCCGCTGCGATCTTCGTCGACGCCATCCTGCCGCATCCCGGCCGGAGCTGGTTCGACACCGTCCCGGCCGCCTTCCGCGACCAGCTGCGCGCCGGCGCCGCCGACGGCTGGCTGCCGCCCTGGTACGCCTGGTGGCCGCCGGGCGCCCTGGAGCAGCTGGTCCCCGACGAGGCGGCCCGCGACGCCCTGATCGCCGAGCTGGAGCCGATCCCCGCGGCCTTCTTCGAGGAAGCCGCCCCCGATGCGCCGCTCCGCGCGCCCGCGGCCTATCTGCGGCTCAGCGGGGCGTACGGCGCCGAAGCCGACGCCGCCCAGCACCAGGGCTGGCCCACCAAGCGCCTACCCCTCAACCACCTCGCCATCCTGACTCAGCCCACCGCCGTCGCCGCCGCCCTGCAGGGCGTCGCACGGGCCTAGAAGACCAGTTCCGGGCGCACTTCGATGGTCCCGTAACGAGCCATGGGGATGCCCTCGGCGACCGCCTCCGCTGCGGGCATGTCCGCGGCCTCGATGAAGATGAAACCGACCAGCACCTCCTTGGTCTCGGCGAAGGGGCCGTCGGTGACGGACTTGCGGCCGCCGCGGACGCGCAGCGTGCGGGCTGTCCTGACCGACTGCAGCGCCGAGGCCGCCACGAAGGCGCCCGCCGCCATCAGTGTCTCGTCGTAGCCGCGGGAGTCGCGGTCCAGGCTCTCTCGCTCCGCAGGCGAGAGGCGGTCGAGCGCGCCGGGCTCCATGTAGACCAGGCAAAGATATTTCATCGAAAGCCTCTTCTTAAGCCCGCTTCGGCCGATCTGACCCCTGGGCTCGCCGGGACGACGGACGGCGCCGCCGAAGGCCGACATTCGGATCATCCCGCATCGCGCAGGGCGAGGCCGGCCTTCCAGTCGAACAGCTCCTGCAGCACGCGCAGCGCCTGGCCGCGCGGGCTGGTCAGCTCCGGATCGCGGTTGATGATCAGCCGGGCGTCGTCGCCGGCCGCGGCGATCAGGTCGCGGTGGGCGAAGGGGTCGGCGAACACGTAGTCCGGGAAGCCGGACTGGCGCAGGCCCAGCGCGTCGCCGCCCCCGCGCAGCTCCAGGTCCTTCTCGGCGATCAGGAAGCCGTCGTCGGTGCGCCGCAGGATGTCCAGCCGGCGCTGGGCGGTCTCCGACAGCGGCGGATCGTAGAGCAGGACGCAGGCGCTCTCCTGCCGCCCCCGGCCCACCCGGCCGCGCAGCTGGTGCAGTTGGGCCAGGCCGAACCGTTCCGCCTGTTCGATGACCATGATGGTGGCGTTGGGCACGTTGACGCCGACCTCGACCACGGTGGTGGCCACCAGCACCGACAGCCGCCCCTCCGCGAACTCGGCCATCACCGCGTCCTTGGCCGCCGCCGGCATCTGGCCGTGGATCAGGCCGACGCTGGGGCCGATCCGCTCGGTCAGCTCGGCGGCGCGACGCTCGGCGGCGGCCAGGTCGCTGACCTCGGATTCGGAGACCAGCGGGCAGATCCAGAAGGCCTGGGCGCCCGCCGCCGCCGCCTGGCGCAGGCGGCCCTCGACCTCGGCGATGCGGGTCATCGGCACGGCGCGGGTGGCGACCGGGGTGCGGCCAGGCGGCTTCTCCTCGATGCGGCTGACGTCGAGGTCGCCATAGACGGTCAGCTCCAGGGTGCGCGGGATCGGGGTCGCCGACATGGCGATCAGGTGGACCGCCTCGCCCTTGGCCTGCAGCCGCTGGCGCTCGCTGACCCCGAACCGGTGCTGCTCGTCGATCACCGCAAGCTGGAGCGTCGCGAACCCCACATCGTCCTGGAACAGCGCGTGGGTGCCCACCGCCACCTTCGCGGCGCCGGACGCCAGGGCGGCCAGCTTCTCAGCCCGCGGCTTACCCTTGTCACGGCCGGTCAGCAGCACGACCCCGATGCCGTGCGCCGAGAGCGGCGCGGCGATGGTCTCGTAGTGCTGCCGGGCGAGGATCTCGGTGGGCGCCATCAGGGCGCTCTGGCCGCCGCCCGCGGCCACGTCGGCCATGGCGCACATGGCCACCACCGTCTTGCCGGAGCCCACGTCGCCCTGGATCAGCCGGCTCATCCGCTCGCCCGCCGCCAGGTCGGCGCGGATGTCGGCGAGCGCCCGGTCCTGCGCCCCGGTGAAGGCGAAGGGCAGGTCGGCGCGGACCCGGTCGGCGATGGCGCTGGCGGCGATCCGGGCCGCGGCCTCGCGCCTTCGCTCCGCCTTGCGCTGCGCCAGGGCCAGCTGGTGGGCCAGCAGTTCGTCATAGGCCAGCCGCCGCTGGTGCAGCGACATGGGCGAGAGGTCGGCCTCGCTCAGCGGCTCGTGCAGCCGCTCCAGCGCCTCGCGCCAGGCCGGGAAGTGCTCGCGCGCCTTCCAGGCCGGGTCCTGCCACTCCGGCAGCTCCGTGGCCTTCTCCAGCGCCTCCAGCGCGAAGGTCCGCACCCGCCGGGCCGGCAGGCCCTCGGTGGCCGGATAGATCGGCTCCAGCTCCGGGATCTCCTGCGGCTTCTCCGGGTCGACCATGTAGTCCGGGTGGACCATCTGGCGGCCGAACTTGTCGTCCTCGACCTTGCCGGAGATGATCCGCCGCGCGCCGGCCGGATGCCGCGTCTCCAGCTGGTCGGCGAAGCGGCCGAAGAACACCAGGGTCATGAAGCCGGTGGGGTCCGACACCCGTACGCGCCACGGCTGGGCGCTGGTCCGCGGCCGCTGGTGCTGATCGATGGTGACCTCGAAGGTCATCACCTGGCCGTCGATCGCGGCCGAGAGCGAGCCCGGCGTGCGCCGCACGATCGAGTGCGGCTTCAGGAACGCCACGTCGCGCACGATCGGGCCGGCCAGCCGCTCCAGGAGCGGGGCCACGCGGGCGCCAACCCCCTTCAGCGAGGTCACGGGCGCAAAAAGCGGGAACAGAATCTCCGGCCGCATGGCGGCAGGATAGCAGGCCCGCGCCGCGGCTTGTCCCCCACCGCCGTTCGCGGTCTACTCCGGCCCGTCAGTCCGGAGTCCGCCCATGCTTCTCGGGATCATTGTCGCCGCATCCGTCGCCGCCGCCTCGCCCGGCCAGTTCAGCCCGGCCGACGGGATCATCGCGCCCGCCGCGCCCACGACCCCGGCCACCGCTGCGCCGGCTGCGGCGAAGGCCAAGACCGCCGCGAACGACACCATCTGCTGGACCGAGGAGCCGGTCGGCAGCCACATCCCGCATCGATATTGCGCGCCGCGGGCCTACTGGGAGCAGCGGCAGCGGATGGACCGCGAGGCGCTGAGCCACCAGTCCAGCGGCGGGTCCAGCCGCTCCACCGGCGGC
The DNA here is from genome assembly GCA_004799545.1 of Phenylobacterium sp. Lineage (GTDB taxonomy): Bacteria > Pseudomonadota > Alphaproteobacteria > Caulobacterales > Caulobacteraceae > Phenylobacterium. The sequence goes on along the minus strand of SSMU01000029.1, from coordinate 3,858 downwards.
GGCGGCATGAGCGCCTCGACCTCCAGCGGCGGCGGCTCCGCCGGGCCGTGATCCGTCGGCGCCGGGCGGCGTCGCGTTTCTGATTTCTGCTGGACCGACTGGCGCTTAGCCGGCGCGCGCTCTATATCCGCCGCTCTTCGATGACGATTGATCAGGACGCCCGGCTCAAGAAGCTGAGGTTCCGGGCCTGGCGCCGGGGCTTCAGGGAAGCGGACCTCATCCTGGGGCCGTTTGCGGACAAGCACGTCGCGAGTTTCTCCGACGCGGAGCTCGACTGGTTCGAGATCCTGCTCGAAGTCCCGGACCACGACCTCTACGCCTGGATCGTCGATCGTGAGCCCACCCCGCCGCAATTCGCCGGCCCGATCATGGATCGGATCAAGGCCTTCCGCTTTGAGGTCCCGACGACACTTCCAGGGGTGAGGGGAGACGACCATGGCGGATGACGCCTCGCGACCGATCACGGCCGCCGGCCTGCGCCGCGTGGCCGAGGACCCCGGCCGCCTCGACCTGATCGGCGCGCCGGAGGGCTTCGACGCCCTGGTGATGGCCGACATCGTCCGCGCCCGCAAAGGCCTGACGGTGTTCGTGGCCCGCGACGGCGCGCGGCTCTCGGCCTTCGCCGACGCCTTCTGCTTCTTCGCGCCCAATGTGGAGATCCTGCAGTTCCCCTCCTGGGACTGCCTGCCCTACGACCGCACCGGCCCCTCGGCGGGCGTCGCGGCCCGGCGGATGACCGCGCTCTCACGCCTGTCCCAGGGCCTCGACCAGAAGACGCCCCGCCTGCTGATCACCGCCGTGCCGGCCCTGATCCAGCGCGTGCCGCCCCGCTCGGCCGTCCAGCGCGCCTCCTATTCGGCCCGCACCGGCAATGTCGTCGAGATCGCCGACCTCGAGCACTATTTCGCGGTCAACGGCTATGTCCGCGCCTCCACCGTCTCGGAGCAGGGCGAGTTCGCCATCCGCGGCGGGGTGATCGACGTCTTTCCGCCCGCCGCCGAGGAGCCGGTGCGCCTCGACCTGTTCGGCGACACCCTGGAATCGATCCGCGCCTTCGACCCCGAGACCCAGCGCTCCACCAAGCAGCTGAAGGAGGTCAACCTGCTACCGGTCTCCGAGGCCCTGCTCGACAAGGAGGCCATCTCGCGGTTCCGCACCGGCTACCTGGAGGCGTTCGGCGCGGCGGGGGACGATCCGCTCTACGCCACCGTCTCCGAGGGCGGCCGCCGCGCCGGGATGGAGCACTGGCTGCCGCTGTTCTATCCGCGGATGGAGACCCTGTTCGACTACCTGCCCGAGGGCAGTCTGGTGGCGCTGGACCACCTGGCCCGCGAGGCCCGCGACGAACGGCTGGCGATGCTCCGCGACGCCTACGACGCCCGCGCCCAGACCGACCGCAAGACCCACTACCACCCGCTGGAGCCGACCCGCCTCTACCTCGACGAAGACGAGTGGACCGCGGAGCTGAAGACGCGCGCCAGCCGCCGCTTCACGCCGTTCCAGGAGGCCGAGGGCGACACCGTCGTCGACATGGGCGCGCGGGCCGGGCGCAATTTCGCGCCCGAACGGCAGCGCGACAGCGTCAACCTGTTCGAGGCCACCGCCCATCATGCGGAGGCGCTGTCGGCGGCCGGCAAACGCGTGCTGTTCGCCTCCTGGTCGGAGGGCTCGTCCGAGCGGCTGGGCGTCATGCTCGCCGACCACGGGCTGAAGAACGTCCCCTTCGCGCCCTACTGGGACGCGGCCAAGGCGGCCAATCCGAAGACCCCGCAGCGGGTGGTCCTGCCACTCGACGCCGGGTTTGAGACCGACAGCCTGGCGGTGATCTCCGAGACCGACATCCTGGGCGACCGGCTGGCCCGGCCGAGACGCCGCCGTCGCGCCACCAACTTCCTGGCCGAGGCGTCGGCGCTGACGCCTGGCGACCTGGTGGTGCACATCGACCACGGGATCGGCCGCTATGCGGGCCTGAAGACCCTCGACGTCCAGGGCGCGCCGCACGACACGCTGGAGCTGCACTACGGCGGCGAGGCCAAGCTCTACCTGCCGGTGGAGAACATCGACCTCTTGACCCGCTACGGCGCCGAGTCCGAAGGCGTTCAGCTCGACCGCCTGGGCGGGGCGGCCTGGCAGGCGCGCAAGGCCAAGGCCAAGGAGCGGCTGCGGGAGATGGCCGAGGGCCTGATCCGCATCGCCGCCGAGCGCGCCACCAAGCACACCGATCCCATGGAGCCGCCGCACGGGGTGTTCGACGAGTTCTGCGCCCGCTTCCCCTACGAGGAGACCGACGACCAGCTGGCCGCCATCGGCGACGTGCTAGAGGACCTCGGGGCCGGCAAGCCCATGGACCGGCTGATCTGCGGCGACGTGGGCTTCGGCAAGACCGAGGTGGCTCTGAGGGCCGCCTTCGTGGTCGCCATGAGCGGCAAGCAGGTGGCCGTGGTCGCGCCGACCACGCTCCTGGCCCGCCAGCACTACAAGACCTTCACCGACCGGTTCGAGGGCTGGCCGGTGCGCATCCGCCGCCTGTCGCGCCTGGTGCCCGCCCGGGAAGCCGCCGAGACCCGCGAGGCCCTGGGCAAGGGCGAGGTGGAGATCGTCATCGGCACCCACGCCATCCTGGGCAAGCAGGTCAGTTTCAAGAACCTCGGCCTGGTGATCGTCGACGAGGAGCAGCACTTCGGGGTCAAGCACAAGGAGAAGCTCAAGGAGCTGCGCACCGACGTGCACATGCTCACCCTCACCGCCACGCCGATCCCGCGCACCCTGCAGATGTCGCTGAGCGGCATCCGGGAGATGTCGATCATCGCCACCCCGCCGGTCGACCGCCTGACGGTGCGCACCTACATCACGCCCTATGATCCCGTGGTGATCCGCGAGGCGCTGCTGCGGGAGAAGTACCGCGGCGGCCAGGCCTACTACGTGGCCCCGAGGCTTTCCGACCTGCCGAACCTGGAGAAGTTCCTGCGCGAGCAGACGCCGGAGGTGAAGTTCGTGGTCGGCCACGGGCAGATGGCGCCGACCCAGCTGGAAGACGTGATGAGCGCCTTCTACGACGGCCAGTACGACGTGCTGCTGTCGACCACCATCGTGGAGAGCGGCCTCGACATCCCGACCGCCAACACCCTGATCATCCACCGGGCCGACATGTTCGGCCTGGCCCAGCTCTACCAGCTGCGCGGCCGGGTGGGCCGGGCCAAGGCGCGGGCCTACGCCTATCTGACCACGCCGTTCGAGAAGCCGATCACCCTGTCGGCCGAGAAGCGGCTGAAGGTGCTGCAGTCGCTGGACAGCCTGGGCGCGGGCTTCCAGCTGGCCAGCCACGACCTCGACATCCGCGGCGGCGGCAACCTGCTCGGCGAGGAGCAGTCCGGCCATATCCGCGAGATCGGCGTCGAGCTCTATCAGCAAATGCTGGAAGACGCGGTGGGCGAGCTGAAAGCGCGGGTCGGGGCCGAGGGCGTCGCCAACGACCGGGGCTGGTCGCCGCAGATCAACACCGGCGCCGCCGTGTTGATCCCCGAGGACTACGTTCCCGACCTGAACGTGCGGCTGTCGCTCTACCGCCGGCTGTCGGACGCCGAGAAGGCCCAGGACCGCGAGGCCCTGGCCGCCGAGCTCATCGATCGATTCGGACCCCTGCCGCCGGAGGCCGGCCAGCTGCTCAAGGTGGTGGCCATCAAGGGCCTCTGCCGCGAGGCCAATGTCGCCAAGATCGACGTGGGGCCCAAGGGCGCGGTCGTCTCGTTCCGCGAGGACAGCTTCAAGAACCCGGAAAATCTCATTGGGTTCATACAGAAAAACCAGGTCTCCTGGCGCATCCGGCCGGACAACAAGATTGTCGTCAAGGGCGAGTGG
>SSMU01000028.1 GCA_004799545.1 Phenylobacterium sp. | reverse complement strand
AACCAGGGATTCCAGGAACTGAACAACCCAAGAATCCCCGCACCACCAGACGGATCCCGCGCCCCCGGCTCACCCCGGGGGCGCGGTCACTACTGCACACCTCGGGTTAGGGTACGACGCAAACCGCGTAAGCCACCGACGATCTGGGCTTAGAAGGCAGATAGTCGCCGTGTAGGACCGCGTCAGGCGATAGACACTGCGCAGTGTCTCCTCGATTATTGCATGTGCCGCGATAGCATCGGTGGGAATTCGAGCATCTCCCGCTGTGGCCGTTCGCTCGGCAGCGGGCCACTCGGCTGCACTGGTACTCATCTTCATCAGACCGGCGAGCGTCGCTGATGTCTGCTGCACCATCGACGAGGCGCGCCAAAGCGCAATGCGATGTGCGACTGAGCGCAGAACCGTGACGTCGCGGTAACTGTAGCCACCGTCGTCGTCGTCGTCATCGCCGCGAAGCTTCTCGACGTTCACAACGCCGATGACGGTGCCCGCGCCACCGGCAAGGCTGTGTTGAATTATCGGTACCGCGAGCTCGCGTTGAGGCTCTCCCTGAGCTCCTGCTACGTCGATCACGCCACTGGCGGGATGGACCCTGAGAAAGTCAGGGATGTTGTTGATGACCATGGGCCGTCGGCGACGATAGACCCAACTGACGACGCTCGTGGGATCAGTCACTCTGATCAGGGCACGAGGAGCCGCATTGCGCTCATGGGCGAGAAGCTCAAGATGTTCGCCATCGCGCTTAGCGAGGTAGACGTTACCTAGTCGGCTGTTCGTCAAGGTGATCGCTGAGCGGAGCAACGCGTGCGCGAAGGCCGAAAGTGTCGTCACGGAGGGGTCCAACGTGTTAGTACGGTGCAAGACGCCGGCGGCCTTCCCGCTGATTCGATCAAGTGCTGCATCGACGGTACGCTCGGCCTCGAGATTGCCGTGAACAACGACTGCAGCACTGCCGTTCGCCATGACGAGTAGCTCGTCGAGAGCCTGGTCGACCTCATAGTCGTCGTCGCGTTTCGGGTCGACAAGGATCACATGAATAGCAGCGGGCAGGGGTACGGCATCGGAGACCTTGCCAGAGGGGCTAGAGCGGCTCATAATGCGAAGGTGCCCGCGCAGCGTGGCGGCGATACGCTCGAATGGGGGCTGCCGCCGTAGCTCGACAAGGAGCTGCTTGTCGTCGATCTCTTTCTCGGCGAACCGCTCGAGTGGCGATCGGCTCTGCCCACGCCAGCGAGGTCCGGTCAGCAGCGTCGTCTGCCAACGGTTGCCGCGTGTACGGTTTGCGTCAGCGAGCAGGAGCAGCGAATGGAAGAGCGTTTCGCCCCGGTAGGCGATGAGCAACGCGAGCCTCGACTCAGTCGTACCGCGGAGACGCTCGACTGCGTCAGCGATGGTCTCCGGCTCGCAATAACGTCCGTGAAGAAGGAAGTCAGCTGCAGTCCACCGCCGCGAGCTACGTAGCGGAGACCCTAGAACGCCCCGATCCATGTGCCGAGAGTATCCGATCAGATGGAGTTGCGTCGCCTGGGCGAGAGCGTCGTTTATGCCCCCAGGCGCTTCCGGTGGTGACCGCTGTGGGCGGCTCGTCCTGTGGCCGCCAATCAGCGAGCAGCTGAGGCCGTGGCGCGCTCCACGGCCGTGAGATAACGCGTGGCACACACCGTGAGATAACGCGTGGCACACACCGTGAGATAACGCGTGGCAGACAAACGGTCCGCGACGCGCGATGCGTAGCCCGCGAGGCCGGTCTCGTGCTCTATGCTTCGCTGCGCGATAAGGCAGGTTGAGGGATCTTGCCTGTCTACCGAGAGACTGGGCGAGGGTATGATGCGGTTGACGATTAACTATGCTGACGTATGGCAGAGCTTGGCTGGCGAGCTAGGAGCTGTCTTCCGCGAAGTTGGGACTCACCGCAACGCGCTGGAGGTGAGGACGAAGCGTGATGGTTCGGTGTGGTCGGAGGCAGACAGGTATGTACAGCGCGAGATCGTGCGTCTGATTAGTCGATTCGATCCTCGGCCGTGTGTCGTTGCCGAGGAGGGTATGAATACGGCGTTTACACGCGAAGCGACGTGTCCAAGGGTTTGGGTGATCGATCCGATAGATGGCACGCGCGAGTTTCTGAACGGTGGAGTTGAGTTTTGTTGCGCGATCGCGGCGATCGAGTCAGGCATGCCAGTCGCGTGCTTTATCTTCCTGCCAGAGCTGGGCCATGAGCGAGAGGGCGTCCTGATCACCGTCGATGGAGCAGGTGCCGACCCGTTGATAAACGGTGCTCGCGCCACGACCGCGTCGTTTGATGGTGATGGCATGCAGACACAGGTGTCCGCTACCCGTAGAGACAGATCACCACGGGCTTTCGAGGGCAGACTCGCGCTGTGTGGGGCCGTCGCGAAGACCCAGGCGACATCCTTGACCCTGGATATGGTCCGCACGTGTCTCGACATTTCAGCAGTAGCGAGTCTCGGGAGCTTCGACTGGTTTTACCGCGAGCACCAGAGGATCTGGGATGCCGCCGCAGGGATTTCAGTAGCGGCTGGAACTGGACGGGTAGCGATGACCTTGTGTGGTGAGCCGCTCGTTCCGCTTCCGGCCGGCTTCCTCGAACAGAAGGTGCCAACGTTGTCGACCACCGTCATCGCGTCTGCCGGCGACATCGGCTGTGTTATGTCTCTCCTGGCGAGCCGTTAGTAGACGCTGGGGCAGCGCATAGCGCCGGCCGGACGGCTAGATTCCCACGGCTGGGGTCCAATTTGGGGTCCAATCTGAGGAAAACCCAGGGGCACTCAGCAGCAACAAACCCAATGAATCCGGGGCCTCAGCACCCAGCCATACCCCGTCCGTCTGGTTGTGGTCCAGGCGGTCGGGGGTTCGAGTCCCCTCGCTCACCCCTTACGAAGTGGCCGCAAATGGGCGGCTTTTCGGCGGGCAGGAAAGTTGTGTAAGGCAGCGTTTTTTGCGTCCTGGGCGTAATCGCCGCCAAACGCGAGCAATTCGAACGGTTCACGGTCCCGCGCGTCGGCAGACTCGTGTTCTGGCCCAGTGCAGCCGCGGCCCTACCAGCATCTTGCCTATACGAGGCGCCGAACTCGGGGGTCGTTCTGCTTGGCTTGGGTCAGGACGAATCGTGTCGAGTTGGTTCGGGTCACAAACGACGCCTCCTTGACCACCTCGCACGGGATGCTCCATATCTCCTCGACGTTGAGATCCTCATCGAAGAACACCGCGAGGAGTATGTCGAACGGATCCTGCTCGACGTCGCGGATCGCGCTCAGTTGTCGGCTGCGATTCTCCGGTGTGAGCCGTCTACCCTTGATTTGATAGCGAACACCTGTCGCATCGACTGCGTCGATCGATTTCTCGGCAAACGCCTTCCGCTCAAGGTTGAAGCGCTCACAGCAGATGCGCTCCGCGTAGTCGCCCACGGGTGTGTTCGCTGTTCGCACAAGCTCGCGAACGCGGAGCGTCCGCATGCAACGGGCCCACGCCTTCGCGACCTCGTCGTCGTCCATATCGCGCAAGAGTCGTTCGAGTGCGAGCAATCTGTCGGGCATCAGCACCTCCTGGATGGCATTTCGCTGCGGTCAGTCGAAAACGGCGTGTGTGTCTGCTTCGAGCCGTCCCCACGTTTCGTGTGCGTGCGTCAACCCCCAATGGGCTCGTCCGGGCCTATCCGCTGGCACCTTCAGGCGCCATCGCGAGGTCGGCTGGCTCCTGTCCGACGAGCCGTCGCTGGAACTCCGCGAGCATCGCTCGCGCGCCTGCGCTCGGCTCTAGCTCGATCGCGCTGCGCACGAGTCCTTCCCCGTAGACGGAAGGCGTACCGCCCCCGGTGAGTTCCCGTCCGGCCCGTGCGAGTAGTTCCTTCGCGGCGAGCGTCTTTACTTGCGCTTGGAATGCTGGGTCCGCGGTCTGATCGGCGGCGTACGCAGCGTTTAGCGGATCGGCCATCTTGAGCAGTCGCGTCGCGGCAAGCCGCGCAGGGGTGTGGTCCTGTAGTTGTGCCCACCGGCTCGCGAGCGTTGAGTGGTCGAGCAGCGCGAGTTCCGGTGTTCGTTTGCCGTGCCCGCCCAAGACGGCTTCAAGCGCGGCGAGATTTCGCTTCATGCACCAAGTGACGTGCAGGCGCGAGGACTCGGACTTGAAGGTCCCGGTCACGAACTGTTCGAGGAACGTGTTTTCCACGGGGATGATGCTGCCGATGCCGAGGATTGCACCGGGCGTCGTAACGATGAACCGTCCGGCATCGAACGGATTCGTCGCACCGGTGGCCCGCAGTGCGATGTGGAGTTTGTAGATGCTGGAGGAGAGTCCGCCCGCGCCGGATGTGGCGAAGCGCAGGGCGAGTCGATCGGGTTCGTCGGGGCCTATTTGGTCGTGTAGGTGTGCTTCGAGGACCCGTTCGGAGGGGAGCGGCTGGGCGGGCAGGCCGATGATGTAGGGGTAGGGCTCGGGTATGGGTCCGCCGCCCTGTGAAAAGCATGTTTCGAGACGTGCGTAACCTTCAACCGTGATCAGAACTGCTGTGATGAGCTGGCGCGCGGTGGTGCTGTTTAGGAGGAGCAGTTCGATGGTGGGGGTTGATGAGCCGGTCTGGCGTTGGGGGCCGGTGCTGTTGGAGAAATCTTCCTCGGGGCCATCCTTGATGTAGGCGTCGGTAAGCTGGAGGTGCCCTTCCTTGGCGGCGGCGGTTGAGGGGGAGTGGCCGGAGCCGAGGGCGGTGATTGCGAGCGTGATAACCGTCGCGATCGCGACGATGACGCCGCACCAGAACGCAATGCTGTCCCGCCAGCGGCTGGGTTTCTCCTGCTCGGCACTCGAGCTGGAGCTAGCGTCGCGGCTGGGGTTGGGTGGCGTCTTAGGCCGTTGTTGCAACCCTCGCTGGCGCTTGCTTCCCTGGCGGCTCATGGCCGCACCGAGAACTGGGAGACTCCGGCGAACGTGTACCGGCGTCCGCTCGTCGTAACCTTCAGCGTGACGGTGCCGTGTTGGGGGAAGGCGACGGGCACGGGGCCGGTAATGCTTGCTTCAGCTTCCCGTCCAGTCTCGCTCGCGAAAGGGGCCGGTCGCCCTATGGCTGTGAACCGTCCTGAACTTAGCGTGTAGGTCTTACCTTCAGGCTCGGTGGTAAGGCTGGCTCCGTCGCTGCCGCACGCGGTCGGTGCGATCGTTGCTTCGAGGGTTCCCCGCGAGGACCAGCGCAGCGAACGGATCACGGGCACCGGGATACCAGCAGGCATGGCCGGATAGCTAGCCCGGCCGGTCCTGACATTGAGGATCGTGACGTGTTCGGGGCTGTAGCACGCGCCGCCCGAAAGTACGGCGGGTATCGCCACCATGGCGCCAGATGGACTGAGAGCTGCAGCGCCGGAGAGCGCACCGCGCAGCGCTCCGGCAAGTGTCTGTACTCGCCCGGACGGGGCAATCAGGTATAGCGAGGTGGGGGTATTGCGGTCGAGCGGGCGCGGGTATCCAGCGACGATGGCTCGGCCAGAGGCCATCGTGAGGAGCATTGTCTGGTACGGGCCGACACCTGAGATCTGGGTCCGCTGCAAGTGGTCGAGAGCTGGGGTAAACCGGAGTAGCGCCGATCCGTCGCTCTGGAGCGCGAGGAACCCTCCGCCAGTGGCTGCCGTGACCCCGGAGCATGGGCAGGGCGCGGAATGCACACGGGACGGGGACGGTGTGATCGAATGTAGGAGCTCCTGGGAGAGCCAGCCGGCGGAGGCGTCGGCCGACCAGGCGAACTGTACGGGCGGGTAGCTGTTGGGTTCGCTCGTACCGACCGCCCGCGTCGTGCCATCGGTCGTGGCGGCCTCGATCGATTCGCCGTGTTGGTAGAGCATTACGGGCCGTCCAGGGGCCTCGGGTGGTTGGCGCGGCGCTCGGTCGGTGGTGGCAGGCATCGAGCGGCACGGAGTCATGTAAGGGAGGCCGTGCGTCCAGGTCTCCCATTCGCTTCGCGAGGGGGCGCCGCCGGACAGTTCGCACGCTCGCTGCTCGAGGTCGTGGTTGCCAACCCGCCAGATGCTTGGCTGCGCCTGCTGGAGGAAGCTCCCCGTGGGCGTGCCGTTGCTCTCGGCCAGCAAGTTTCCGGCGGGGTTGAAGCTGACGTCTACTGCCTGATCACCTTCGGGCGGTGTCAGTTCGGGTGAGGTTTCTCCATTTTCGAGATTCACGAGCCGAACGCCGCCGTGTTCGATGACAGTCGCCGCGAGTTCCGAACCGGGTCGCCAGGCGATGCTCTTGATGTGCCCAGCTTCGATGGTGACAGGCGGTTTGATTTGCGCGGTCGCGTCGGAGTTGAGCTGGGTTATTACAACGCCGTTCTTTACGGTGAGGATGTTCCCGGCGGAAGTGTATCCGGCTAGTTCGGTGCCTTCACTCGTCACATGCCGCTTGGCGGCGCCGGTTTGGGTGTCGTAGAACACAAGCCTGGTGGTGGTATTCCCAGCCGACAGCCCAGACTGTTTATCCGACGGTGATGTGACGAGGATTGTCGATTCATCGGGGCTGACGCTGAACCCGGCGACTGGGCCGACGTCGATCGTCGCAGTCCTCTGCCAGGTTGTGGTGGACCACAGAACCACTAGCTCCTGCAGCGCGCTGTATGCGGCGAGCAGATGCCGTCCGGGTAGCAGCTCGACCTGCGGGACGATTGACGGCGGCGTGTCCGCTGTCGTGCCCGGGGGAGTGGTAACGCCGGTGGTGAGTGGGAGGCGGCGCAGGGGCTTGCCGGTCTGCTTGTCCCATACGAGCACGACGGCGGTGCCGGTCGGGTCCTGCCCGCCGGCAACCACATACTGGCTGTCCGTGTCTGCGGTGTCGAGGAACAGGCCGGGGCCGTTGCTCGTGATCTGCGGCCACCACCCGCCGCTGGGGGTGTAGGTGTGCAGCACCCGGTGGGGATCGGATTCTGCGGCTGTCTTGGCAGGGGCAGTGGGGGTGACCACGATCAGGCTGGTGATGTGGTTTGCGTTGGTGCCGGATGTCTCGAGCAGGTCCCCTTCGGGGTCGAACTGGGCGATGGTGCTCGCTTCGGTGACATCCGTCGGGATGCTCAACGGCGACGGTTCCTGCGTGACGACGCTGAGGGTCCCGTCGCTGTTGAGTGCCAACGGGCCGCCTGGCCCTTCAAGGAGCGCCCGGGCGGGTCTCCCGCCACATTGGCTGAGCGGGATCTCTGCTTCGTCGGTGCTTAGCGATCGGCCGGTCGCGATCCCTTGTTCCCCTGCGGCGGTCAGCTCATCCTGGTACCAAGCGAGGCCACTCACCGGTCCCGTTGCTTCCGTCGATGCCCTCTGCGTCTTGGTGTTCCAGAACACCACTCCCCTGGCGGTCGCGAGGATGACCCGGGGCTGTCCATATGTCTGTTCCTGAACTGCGATAGGTGTCTCGGTGACCTGCGATGCGGGCATGAGGGTCGAACCCTTCAGTACCGGCAGCTTGATGCTTGCCACGCCGGCGCGGGCAGTTGCGACCACGAGGGTGGTCGTGCCAGTGCCCGCTTCTTCGCTGATATGGGCAGCTGCGATTGGGATCGCCCCGTTGTGGCCCCATGGCAGGTTTCCTGTGGTCTGATGTAGCGAACGGACGGATCGCAGGGTGTGGGTCGGCACGTCGTATGTGTAGAGATTTCCGGTGCGCGTAAGCGCGTACAGGTCGCTGTCGTGTTTCCCGAACGCAAATGCGGCTAGCTGCCGCAGCGCGCCGTTTGAGCCCGCGATAGGTATCTCGATAGGTTCCCTCGGGTTTTCCAGGTTCCACAGGGCGAGCGCCCCCTGGTCGTCGATCGACGCAGCGAGGCTTGGGCTCCCTGACGCTGCGAACAAGACGACGGGTCGGGGTGGGGTGACGGATGCGAGGACCGCTCCCGAGGACGGATCCCACGTCATCACCTGCCCGGCGCGGTCGGAGCTGATGATCGTCTTCGTGGTCCGCACACCCGCGATCATCGGGGAGTCAGCCTGCAGTACTCGCTGCACCCCGGGGAAGCCCAGCGCCACCGAGAGCAGCTGAATGCTTCCGGCGGGTGTAGGGTCGAGTGTCTGGGCGGCAGCCGCGTACAGAGTCGCCTGACGCGGCTGGGTGTGGATCAGCACGGGCACCGGTACCCGGAGTTCCCTGGCGGCGCGTGCGTGCTGGCTCTCCCCGGTATCTCCGCAGCCGCCGAGCACCGTTGCGGCCATCGTTGCGGCAATGGTGATGTGGGCAGGTTTGATCGGCCGCATGGATGACTAACCCCGAATTGCGGGCTGGTTCAGGGCAGTAGAACTTATCCAACCTGTCAAGCGCGCTGCTCATTGTGTGGTTGAGGGCGAGAAAGCGGACTGCCGGCGCGGACACGGTGGTCAAGGCACTCAAACTGGCTTTCTTCGGCGATCATCGGTCGCGGCGTAGGGGGTTGACGTCCTCGCGTCCGTGCGCCACAATTGTGGCTATGAGTACTGAGCCTTTGCGCAGCGTGCGCGACCATCTCTCCGAGTTCGTTGATCGGGTCGAGCGTGAGCACGATCGCGTGATGATCACGAGGAACGGCCGTGACGCGGCCGTGCTGATTAGCGCTGAGGACCTCGCCGAGCTGGAGGAGACGCTGTCGGTGCTAAGCGATCCTGAGGCTCTGGCGGACATTCGCGAGGCAGATGAGGCATATCGACGCGGCGATGTTGTGCGCGGCGTCGAGGCCGTGCGCCAGCTGCGCTCGTGAGCGGCGCCGAGGAGTACGAGCTAATCGTCACGCCGCCCGCGGCTCGCGCGCTCGCCGAGGGGCTGCCCGAGGCTGTGGCGACGGCTGTGATCGAGTTCCTCACGACGGCGCTCGTGGGGGAGCCTCGTCGGGTCGGCAAGGCTCTGCAGCGTGAGCTGAGCGGTATCTACTCGGCACGCCGAGGCACCTACCGTGTTCTCTATCGCATCGACGAGCAGCGGCGCGAGGTGGTCGTGCTGCGCGTTGAGCATCGGCGCGACGTCTACCGGTCTCGATGAGGTGATCCGGCGACACTTGCCGCACCGGCAGTTCTGCCCAGCAAACCGTCGTTGCTGGGCGTAATGGCTTCATATCCCCGCAAATTGCGGACAATCCAAAGCAAGCTAGACCATGCCAGATTTGGCTTGCTAGAGCCAAAAACTGTGGTGGTTGGGGTGTGCTTGTGGTCCAGGCGGTCGGGGGTTCGAGTCCCCTCGCTCACCCCTAAGGAATGGCCTGCAAATCCCGTGGTTTTGGGTTTAGTCGCAGGCGGCGGAGGATCTGGTTGGGGTCCAATTGGGGTCCAATTTGTTTTCGGAACGGGGTCAACGCGCTGGCACGCCAGCGACCCTCCCGCCTGTTGCGATTCGGGAACCTGCCCGTATGGACGCGGCCAACGCTCAGCTGTGGGGCGGTCTCTGCTCGCGGCGGATTTCCACGTTCAGAATGGCGAAGCCAAGTATCCACGGCAGCGCAATGACCGCCAAGAACACCCAGCTGACGCGCACTACGAGAAGAAGCGCCCACACAACCACGATGAAGGGCAGGGGGCGCAGGTAGTAGCCGCGGAACCAGAGCAGACGGTCCAACTTCGGCGCGCTCCGACCCGGTTTGACACCCAAAGACACGATCGAACATCGGCTGGATCCGCTCCATGAGCCACCTGGGCCGTCTCATCGCAGTGACGATATCGGCGCGTAATGGCGGTCCGTTGAGTAGCTAACGAGCGTGGACAACGCGGCATCCGGTGGAACACGGCCATGCGATTTCTGCGCGCTCTCGGCGCCGACCTTCGCCAGCTTGCCGACGCAATAGATCGCTGCGCCGTCGACTGAAGGCGGCTACGCCGCTACGCGCTCAAGGTTTTCAGCGCGCGCATTGAAGTGCCGGCCTTCGTCCTCGTCGCCTACGCGGATCACGAAGATCTCGCTGCCGTCGACACCGAGGGGCCCAAGGTCCTCGACGATGACGCCCTTCCAGTCGATGCCCGGGATCTTCGAGACCACATGGTCGCCGACTTTCAGCGAGTCGGTAGGGGCTGTCTGAGTGTGGGCCATGGTCTTGAAGGTATCACCAGGGACGGGGAAGTCCCAGCGTTTGGCACCGGTCGCGTGCTTCGCGGGAGGCGGGCCGTCATGTGCGCAGGCCGGTCGGAGGTGGCGGTGGTTCGGAGATGCGGCGTGGTGGAGGGATTGGTTCGGCACCGTCTGGGGTGCGATTGCCGCGGAACAGGCAGAGGACGGTGCCGTCTGTTCGTGCGGCGCTTGGCGCGAGGAGGCCTTTCCAGCCTTCTGCTGCGAGCTGCTCGCCTACGTGCTGGTAGGCGGGCCAGTTTTTGCGGCCTGGCGTGGGGAGGGGCAGTCCTACCGCGCCAAGGTGCTGCTTGGTCGAGAGGTCGGCGACTTCGACGTCGACTTGCCAACTCCAGATGTCGCGTGGCATCTGCGCGAGTGGAGGGATCGCCCGCTCTGCGAGATGTCTGTACCACTCGGCCCAAGCGGTCTGCTCGCTGTCGGCGAGGTAGAGAGCGTCGACGACGTCTCCCCGCTGCCAGCGGTTGTCCGGCGATGGGTCGCGGACGGGGAGCGGTGGTGATCCTGGGTGGGTGTGTTTGACCCAGCGTCCGCGCACGGCGAGCGCTGTGACGTCGAGCGGCACGTCAGCTTGCGCCCGGGTCCTCGAGGCCTGAGATCAGGCGCGCGACTGAGCGGTAGTCGCCTTGGGCGATGCGGTCGATCGGCTTGTCGTCGTCGAGCGCGGGGATCGGCTTGCTGAGCCACACGGGTATGTAGGTGGGGCGTATCACTCGTGCTAGGCGTTCGACCAGCGAGGAGAGCTCGGCCAACCGCTCAGCGCGGACCCCGCTCGGGGCGCTCCTGCGGGCCAGCCATTCTCTGACGGTACTGGGCGCTGCTCCGGTGGCTCGGGCGATCTCGCGGTCGGACAGATGGCCGGTGTCGTGGACGTGGATCGCCTCTTCGGCGTATGCAAATGACATAGTCTGAGATTATCAAGCCGGCGTAAAATCGACAAGATCTCGACAGGAAGCGGAACAGACAGATAGCTTTATTTTCGATCGCGACGGGATGATGAGCGCTGACGTTGTCGCGCTCAAGCGCCACAATGGTGTCCGTGACGACTGAGCCTCTGCGTAGCGTGCGCGATCATCTCTCCGCGTTGGTTGATCGGGTTGAGCGTGAGCACGAGCGCGTGATGATCACGCGCAACGGACGCCCTGCGGCCGTGCTGATCAGCGTGGAGGATCTCGCTGGGCTGGAGGAGACCTGACCGACCCCGATTCGCGGTCGGTCAAGGCGCAGCAAGGGTTCATCCAGGGCTATAGCGCGCAGGCCGTCGCGACCACCGGTCAGCTCATCATCGCCGCGGAGATCCCCGGCAACAGCACTTTTGCGGGCTATCTGTTCCCGTTTTCGCGCATCGTTGAGTCCCGCTCTTGCGGATTCCCTGAGCCTGCATTTGCGTGGGTGGTGCTCGCGTGTGCGGGTCGAAAACGCTGTTTCGGTTCCGCAGGGCTCGTCACCGATGCGTGAGCTATGCCCAGCAAGCCGCTGCTGCTGGGCGTAACCGCCGCATATCCCCGCAAATCGCGGACAATCCAGACCGGGGCTGAGCATGTCGGATTTGGCTTTGCAGAGCCAGAAGACGGGTATTTTGGATCGACGCCAAGGTGCCTGAAGTGCTCCCCGAACTCCTCCGGGTTCAGCTCGCTCTCGCCGTGGCGTGCGAGGATGTCCTTGACGCTCAAGTCGGGCCGCAACAGGACTGAGCCGGACCGACATCGCGCCTGGCACCGCTTCGTGATCGAGCGACACCAGGGCGGTCGCTGCTCAAGCGCTTGGAGCCAGACGCGGCGAGAGCTCGCGAGCTGCTCGAGCGCCTCGACACGGTGCTCGCCGTACTGCCCGCCGGCGGCGAGCCGTTGGGCCGCTTTGCCGCGCGCCACGCCGGGGGCGCCCACGCGCTCGACGACGGCCAACCGCTTGCCAC
>SSMU01000027.1 GCA_004799545.1 Phenylobacterium sp. | reverse complement strand
AATTCCGGTGGTCGTGCTCGGTCACGGTCGTCGCCGCATCCTGCACGTCGAGGTCACCGACCACGCCAACGCGCCGTGGCTCGCCCAGCAGATCACCGAGGCGTTTCCTTGGGACGAGGCCACGGTTTCTCGTGCGCGACAATGACGGCGCTACGCATGGTCTTCCGCCGTCGCGTGCGCGCCATGGGCGTGCGCGACCGACCAATCCGGCCGTACTCGCCGTGGATGAACGGTCACGTCGAGCGACTGATCGGATCGGTCCGCCGCGAATGTCTCGACCACCTGATCATCTGGAACGCCGCGCACCTGCGCCGCGTGCTGCGCGACTATGCGGATTATTACAACAACGACCGGCCGCACCCGGCGCTCGGCAAGGACGCGCCGAATTCGCGCGCCGTTGAGGCGGAGGGTGAGATCACTTCGCGCTCACGCGTCGGCGGATTGCATCACCGGTATGGGCGGGTTCCGCCGCGATGAGGTTTTCGGAAGGCACAGGCGATTTTCTCACCAAATACTAATCTCGATCTCCAACTCCGGCCTTGCGTCTGGCCGTGCGGCGGTTATCAGCAGTTTTGTCGGAACGAAACTCGATCCTCGATACTCCGGATACACTTTAACCTCATTCAACCCCGCTCGTATCGCCGCGCAAATCTCCGCGGTCGAACCCTCCTTCACTTGAGCGATATCGGGCGGAACAAACACAACGTTCTCGGCAACATCACATCCGCCCAATTCTCGCGGTAGTAGAAGAGCCTTAACCAGATCGCCACTTTTGCAAGCGATCTCGATGTCCTTAGGAGACGAAATCAATGCAAAATCTCGCATCGTTAGAGGCTCCGAAATGTGACGCCATTCTGAAAGATGGAATGAGGAAACGCACGCACGCTAGCAGAGTTCTCTAACAAGCTCGATATGAATTCCGATAGATTATAGTTGAAGTGCTCATAGTCAGGGCTACGAGCTTCGTTGACGACAATTGTCCAATTGACAGAATCTCTGTCGGTCAGCCAGTGCACGATATCCCCGTTATCCGTCATTCCTACGGGCAACAAACCGGGCACGACAGGGTACAAATCGTATGGCCGAGGTTCCCCAAAATTTTCGTGCAGCTCGTTCAGGACGTCGATTTGCTTGACCGACTGGTTCAGGAGATTCAACGTTGGACGCTCTGAGAAGGGATTAAATATTGTTATAAAGTTGCCGATGGTGCCACTGCCGTATGTAGCAATGAAATCCTTATAGTCGGCAGGCAAGGTCACCCGCATAGCTGCCTCGACTGCCGACCAGTCGCCCGATGCTTCCACGGGGGACTTGGGGGGGGGGGGGCAGTGCTTCCTTCAATGCCGGGACTGGCATTCGCCTAATATCCTGGAGGGTTGAGGACCGTCACGTTCAGCTTGAATCCCCCCGAACCACTGCCACTCAAGGTTATGCCACGCGGGACCAAGTTGGACCCATTGTAGATAGGAGTCGACGAGTACTGCACGGTTTGACCACCTTCAACGGCTGCTCGTACTTGATTTTCAAACGAGCGCATAACGGGGCTGTTGGCAGGATTTTGTTCAAGTGTAACGAGGTTCTCAGCTACATCACCAGACCCGCCAAGCTGGGCACCCAGAAGGTGCCCTCTTACTTGCGAAGAAGGTAGGATCGAAAGCAAAGCCGTTGCTTTGCCGTGAACGCAGACCGCACCCAGCGAGTAAGACGAGCCATCATCCAACACCCCGGGCGTCGGTACATGGTGCGGCTTGGTTGTCTTGTAGCCGCTTAACCGGAGGTCCTGATTAAAAAGCGCAACGATTGCCATTTGATCGCTTGGGTCTACAGATCTAAGCAAGACCGAGCACTCGCTGTGTGGCGGCGCCTCCTCAGCTATCGTAACTTCCGGAAAGCCAGGGCGGTCGAGCATGTAGCGCGTGACAGCTTTTCCGTGCACGTCATAAACGTGTTTCGAAACGCCAAGTCTTCCAACGATGTCGGCGAGATCCTCGCCATCAACCACGTAACGAATGCAAAACTCACGCGTTGATAACACGAGCGAATCGGCAAGGTCTTGTGCGCTTGGCGGCGTGCGCGAACTCATATTTGAACCCGTCGGTGGTGAATTTGAGGCTTGACAAGATTGCAGAGTTATACCTGCAAGCGCGAGCAAACACGATGATATCATCGCGGTCCGCGTTGCTGATGTCTTCAATGATGGCTGTTGTGTAGACCTCTGAAAAAAGCCGACCATATTGCCGCTCTCCGTGGTTGAGGTTTCGCAAGACACGCTCGTCGTGTTACTCAATCACCGTCGCACCATCGTATCACAGCAATACGCCCTGCCCCTCTGGAGCCGCCTTTGGTTTGCGGCCTGGCGCGCGGCGCGCAAGCGTGCGGCCCAGCCTGCGTTCGAGGTCGTCAACGAAATCGCGCGCGCCGGCCGGCCGCCCCGTGCTTTCCGATAATCTGAGCGCGCG
>SSMU01000026.1 GCA_004799545.1 Phenylobacterium sp. | reverse complement strand
GGTAGTAGGTGTTGTCGCCGCTGCCGCCGATCATCAGATCGCCGCCCTGGCCCCAGAACCCCTCCGGCCCACTGGTCCCGGTCTCGGTGTCCACCCCCGACGTGCCATAGAAGTTGGTGACAGGCGCAGCCGTTTCCGTCGCGATCGAGCCGTCGTACTTCAGATAGGCCATGTGCGGATCCGGTGCTGCGGCGCACGCCCCGTCGGCGCGCCAGGCAAGATAGCCGCGAGAAGGTTACGAGCAGGTTCCGACAAGATGTCGCATAGCTTTACCGTAGCTATGTCAATATATGACGCTTACCGGTCAAGCTCTCGCCCCATTTCGGCGACCCGCGTTGTTAACAAGCGTAGCTGTAGCCGAAGTTAAGCCCTCAATAAGGTTGCCATCCTAGCTTGGCCATTGTGCGGACCTAGCCTGGGCGGCCGAAGGCGACAAACCGCGCCGCAAGCCCGAAAGCGCGGGTGCGACAACGGCGTCACTGTGCGGCGACGCGCCACAGTCGAGGCGCCTGGATCAGACCGCCAGATTGTCGATCAACCGCGCCCGGCCCAGCTTGGCCGCGGCCAGGATCCGGGCTGGACCGCGCGCCGCGCCCGGCCCAAGCCGCGCCAGGTCGAGGGCTCCGCGCACCTCCACATAGTCCACCGGGCCGAAGCCGGCGGCCACCAGGCGGGCGATCGCTTCGGCCTCCACCTCCGCCACAGGGCGGCCGGCGTGCAGCTGTTCGACGGCCGCGGCGAGCGCCCGGTGCAACTCCGGCGCGGCCAGCCGTTCGGCGGGCGTCAGGTAGGCGTTGCGGGAGGACAGCGCGAGGCCGTCGTCGGCGCGGGCGGTGGGCGCCCCCAGGATCTCCACGGGGATGTCCAGGTCGCGGACCATCCGGCGGATCACCTGCAGCTGCTGGTAATCCTTCTCCCCGAACACCGCGATGTCGGGCCCGCATTGCAGCAGGAGCTTCGCCACCACCGTCGCGACGCCGGCGAAGTGGCCCGGCCGCGCGGCCCCGTCCAGCGGCTCGGAGACGCCGACCACCGTCACCGTGGTCGAGGCGCCCTCAGGGTACATCTCCGCCACGCCCGGCGCGTAGAGCAGGTCGCAGCCGACGCTGGCCAGCAGCTCGGCGTCGCGGGCCTCGTCACGCGGATAGGCCGCGAAGTCCTCGTTCGGGCCGAACTGGGTGGGATTGACGAACAGGCTGGCGACCGCCCGGCCGGCGTGGGCCTTGGCCAGCCGGATCAGCGACAGATGCCCCGCGTGCAGGGCGCCCATGGTGGGGACCAGGCCCACGCGCTCGCCGGCCGCCCTCCAGCCGGCGACCCGGGCGCGCAGCTCGGCTGCGGTGCGGACGATCGGCGGGGACATCTCGGCCATGGGCGCTCCGGTGGACGGCGCCGCTTATGGCGAGGGCGGAAACCCAAGTCCATCCACAGCCTGATGCAACCCGCCGCGTTGACCTGAGGGGGCGGCGCACGCTCACCTAACGCCCGTTCGAATCGCGCGGCCCGGGACGTCCTCGGCCTCGGCGCATCTGGAGAACCCCATGCCGCAAGCCAGCGTCATCGTGGTCGGCAACGAGAAGGGCGGGGCGGGCAAGTCCACCATCGCCATCCATACGGCGGTCGCCCTGCTGCACGGCGGGGCGCGGGTGGCGACACTCGACCTCGATCTGCGCCAGCAGTCCATGGCCCACTTCTTCGCCAACCGCCGCGCCTGGCTGGCGGCCAATGGCGCGCTCGCCCCGATGCCGGCCGAGTTTGCGGTGGCGGCGGGCGATGACGCCGTGGCCCGCTTCGAGGAGGCCTTCGCCCGCGCCATCGGCGAGGCCGACTTCGTGCTCATCGACACGCCCGGCAGCGATACGGCGGTGAGCCGCGCGGCCCACGCGCGGGCCGACCTGATCGTCACCCCGATGAACGACAGCTTCGTCGACTTCGACATGCTGGGCGTGGTCGACCCGGTGACCTTGGACCTGATGCGCCACAGCCTCTATTCCGAGACGGTCTGGGAGTGCCGCAAGCAGCGCGCCGCCATCGACCGCAAGATGATCGACTGGGTGGTGCTGAGGAACCGCCTGGCCCCCACCGAGGCCCGCAACCGCAAGCGCCTGGACGAACGGGTGCAGGCGCTCTCCCGCAAGGTCGGCTTCCGGGTGGGCCCGGGCCTCAGGGACCGGGTGATCTACCGCGAGCTGTTCCCCTTCGGCCTGACCATCGCCGACCTGTCGCCGCTGATCCGGCCGGTGGCCATGAGCCTGCAGCACGTGGCCGCGCGCCAGGAGCTGCGGGCCCTGATGAGCGCCCTGGGGCTTTCCGGGTTTGCCGATGCGGAGCCGATCGCCGCAGAATAGGCGATGATCTATCTCATCCTGGGCTGCGCGGTGCTGCTGGTGCTGGTCGCCGCGGGCCGCCGAGGCGGGCCGATCCGCATCCGCCGCGAATGGCGCTACCTCACCGCCGCCGGAGCGATCGCGGCCTTCGTGGCGGCCGTGGTGCTGATCTTGCGCGAAGCCTGGCTGCCCGCCGTGCTGCTGCTGGTCCTCGGGCTCAGCCTGATGGCCTCGGCCCGCGTCGACACCCGCAAGCGGCCTGCGCCGGTGCGCGAGCGGATGAGCGCCGATGAAGCCCGCTCGATCCTGGGGGTCGGCCCGGAGGCGACGACCGAGGAGATCCAGGCCGCCTACACCCGCCTCATGCGCCTCGCCCACCCCGACAAAGGCGGCACCACAGGCTTGGCGTCACAGCTTAATGCGGCTCGGGATCGATTGCTGCGGAAGTAGAAATGAAAAGGCCCGGAGCGCGAACTCCGGGCCTTCGCGCTCAGGAATGATGGCCGATCAGCTTGCCCGCACCACGGCGCAGGCCAGGCGATGGGCGCGGAGCGCGCGGCAGGCGCCCTTGGCGTCGGCCTCGGAGAAGCCGCTGAACACCGCCTTGTAGCGACGGCCGGCCTTTTCGGCCGCGCCCTCGGCGCCGTCGAAGTGCTGGCCGAACTTGCGCTTCACCAGGGCGATCTGTTCCTTGGCGTCGGTGTGGCTGCGGAACTCGCCCACCTGCACGGCCCAGGCTTCGGCGCGGGCCTTCTCGTGGCGGCTGTGCGACTCGATCCTGATGTTGGCGCGGGGCGGCGGGGCCGAGGTCAGCTCGATCTTCAGCGCGTCCTGGTCGCCGTCGCCCTGTTCGGAAGGCGGACGGATCACCGGGCCCGAAGGCTCCGGCTCATAGAGGTTCTGGGCGATGGTCAGCTTCTCACCCATGGCGCGGCGGCGCATGACGTTGAAGCCGGTGAGCAGCAGGTCTTCGGCGTTCTGGTCGCGCGACACCCGCGTCGGGCCGCCCAGCACCACCACGATCAGCCGGCGGCCGTCGCGCACGCCGGAAATGGCGATGTTGAAGCCCGAGGCGTTGGTGAAGCCGGTCTTCAGGCCGTCGACGCCGGGCACGCCTTCCAGCAGGTGGTTGTGGTTCTGCACGTAGCGGCCACGGAAGGTGAAGGCCCGCTGGCTGAAGTAGTGGTAGTACTGCGGGTAGTCCCGCATCACCGCCCGCGACATGATCGCGATGTCCCGCGCCGTCGAGATGTTGCGGCTGTCGGGCAGGCCGTTGGCGTTGTCGAAATGGGTGTTCTGCATGCCCAGCTCCTGGGCGCGCAGGGTCATCAGGGCGGCGAAGCGGCTCTCGCTGCCGCCCAGCTTCTCGGACATCGCCACCGCGGCGTCGTTGGCCGACAGGATGCACATGCCCTGGATCGCTTCGGCGACGCTGATCGAATCGCCCGGCCGGACGCCCAGCTTGGTTGGCGCCTGGGCCGAGGCGTGCGGCGAGAACACCACCCGGTCGTCCAGATGCAGCTTGCCGGAGGAGAGCGCCTCGAAGGTGAGGTACAGTGTCATCACCTTGGTGATGGAGGCCGGATAGCGCGGCGCGTCGGCGTGGCGGTCGTAGAGCACCTCGCCGGTCTTGGCGTCGACGACGATCCCGGCATAGCGGGTCTGGGTGGATTCCAGGAAATTCCGGAAGTCCGGGATCTGCGCCTGAGCCGCCGGTGGGGTGGCCGCGAACAGGGTTGCGGCGGCCAAGCCGAGGGACACAAAAAGGCGGCGGGCGTGCTGGATCATGCTTTCGTCCGTCGAATCTGAACGTTAGAGGCGCTGCAAGAGCGGCGCCGGAATGTCCTTACCATCACACGGAGACGGTTGCGGCAGAGTAAACAGGTCTTGAACGGGCCGAATTGTCGCGGCGGCGTCGGTCACGCTTTTGTCATTGTGCAGTGCACAATAATTCACTTGACTGCTGCACTGCAGCATGAGAGACCGAGGGCAAGTCGGGGAAGTTGCACTCTCGTTTGCTGCACCGCGCGATTCCGCCACACACCGCCAGACCCTAAGGAAGCCATTCATGGACGCCGCCGCTGAAACCCTGAAGCCCGCCAAGGCCGCCGCCGAGGCCCTGAAGCCCGAGCTGAACGCCGCCAAGGCGACCGTCGAGCAGATGACCACCGCCGCCAACACCGCCTTCAAGGACGGTGTCGAGAAGACCGTGGCCGCCCTGGCCGAAGCCAACACCCATTCCAAGAAGAACCTCGAAGCCGTCGTGGCCTCGGTCACCGCGGCCGCCAAGGGCGCCGAAGTGCTGGGCGCCTCGGCCGTCGCCTACTCGAAGTCCGCCTTCGAGACCCAGGTGAGCAACGCCAAGACCCTGGCCGCCGCGAAGACCCCGCAGGAGTTCTTCGAGCTGCAGACCAGCTTCGCCAAGGGCGCCTTCGAGACCTACGTCAGCGAAGTCACCAAGATGAGCGAGATCTTCGCCGCGTCCTTCAAGGACAGCGTCAAGCCGATCAACGAGCGCGTCACCGACGTGGTCGGCAAGCTGCAGGCCGTCCGCTAAGCGACGACCTGACGCCAAGCGTCTGAAGAAGGCCCGGACCGCAAGGTCCGGGCCTTTTCTCATGGCCGTTCTTTTCTCTGGGGCGAGCCGGGGCTAGAGCTTGCCCATGTCCCAGGTTGAAGACCGCCTCGCCGAACTCGGCATCGAACTGCCCAGGCCCAATCCCCCGGTCGCCAACTATGCGCCGTTCGTGCGGATGGGTGATCTGATCTACATTTCCGGCCAGGTCTCGGTGGACGCCGCCGGCGGCGTCAAGGGCGTGGTGGGCGAGGACGTCGACGCCGAAACCGCCCGGCGCGCCGCCCGCATCTGCGCGATCAACCTGCTGGCCCAGATGAAGGCCGCCTGCGAGGGCCATCTCGGGCGGGTGAAGCGGGTGGTCAAGCTGAACGGCTTCGTCCAGGCGGGCCCCGGCTTCTTCGACATCCCCCAGGTGCTGAACGGGGCCTCCGACCTGATGGTCGAGGTGTTCGGCGAGACCGGCCGCCATGCGCGCTCCGCCGTCGGCGTCTACCGGCTGCCGCTCAACTTCGCCGTGGAGGTCGACGCGGTGGTGGCGGTGTCGTGAAGGCGCGCTTCGGCGAGGCCTGGGAGCGGCTGTTCGCGCCCGCGGTCGCGCACCGCGGGCTGTGGAGCCCCGACGGACCGCCGGAGAATTCCCTGGGCGCCTTCCAGGCGGCCTGCGCCGCCGGCTACGGCATCGAGCTCGACGTCCAGCTGTCGGCCGACGGGGAGGCCATGGTCTTCCACGACGAGGACCTGACACGGATGACCGGGGTCTCCGGCCGGATCGCCGACCGCACCGCCGCCGACCTCGCCGACCTGCGCCTGGCCGGGACCGACGAACGCATCCCCACCCTGGCCGAGACCCTGGCCCTGGTCGGCCGCCGCGCCTTGGTGCACGTCGAGCTGAAGACCGCCTACGGCAAGGTCGGCCCGCTGGAGCAGCGGGTGCATGAGATCCTCATCGACCACGCGGGGCCGGTCTGCGTGATCGGCTTCAACCCCTATTCCCACGCCTGGTTCGCCGAGCGGTTCCCCGGCGTGCTGCGCGGCCTCGACAGCTATTCCTATGACCGTGCGCCGCACATGAGCGAGGCGCAGCGCCGGTCCTTCGCCCAGCTGGAGCATGTGGCGATCGCCAAGCCGCACTTCCTGGCGCTTGGCCTCGACATGCTGCCCTCCGACAAGGCCGCGCGCCACCGCGCCGACGGCATGCCGGTGGTGGCCTGGACGGTGCGCAAGCCCGAGCAGTGGGATGCGGTGCGCGAGGCCTGCGACAACCTGATCTTCGAGGGCTTCAAGGCGTGAAGCTGAAGCCGGCGGTCCGGGTCTGCCGCCGTATCGCCGAGGTGGGGCGCGAGGCGTGGGACGCCTGCGCGGCGCAGCCCGCCTACGCCGGCAATCCGTTCATCCGCTACGACTTCCTGGATGCCCTGGAGGCGGCCAACTGCGCCGTGGAGCGCACCGGCTGGGGCCCGCAGCACCTGGTGGTCGACGACGAGGCGGGCCAGCCGGCCGCGGTCATGCCGCTCTATCTGAAGTCCCACAGCCAGGGGGAATACATCTTCGACCACGCCTGGGCCGACGCCTATGAGCGGGCGGGTGGGCGCTACTATCCCAAGCTGCTGTCGGCCGCGCCCTTCACCCCGGCCACCGGCCCGCGCCTCCTGGTGCGGCCCGACATCGCGGCGGAAGAGGGCTGGGAATACCTGACCAGCGGCGCCTTGACGCTCTGCGAGCGGTACGGCGCCTCCTCCTTCAACGTGAACTTCCCAACCGAGGCCGAGTGGACCTGGCTGGGCGCCCACGGCCTCGGCCAACGGGAGGGCCAGCAGTACCACTGGGAGAACGCCGGCTACGCCGACTTCGAGGCCTTCCTCGGCGCCCTGTCATCCGGCCGCCGCAAGACCATCCGCCGCGAGCGGCGCGAGGCGCAGGACGCCGTGGAGATCGTGGCGCTGACCGGCGCCGACCTCGGCGAAGCGCACTGGGACGCCTTCTTCGGCTTCTACATGGACACCGGCTCGCGCAAGTGGGGCCGGCCCTACCTGACGCGGAAGTTCTTCTCCCTGCTGGGCGAACGGATGGCCGACCGGGTGCTGCTGGTGATGGCCCGCAGGGCCGGGCGCTGGATCGCCGGGGCGCTCAACCTGATCGGCGACGACTGCCTCTACGGCCGCCACTGGGGCTGCGTCGAGGAGGTTCCCTTCCTGCATTTCGAGCTCTGCTACTACCAGGCCATCGACTGGGCGATCGCTCACGGACTCCCCCGCGTCGAGGCCGGCGCGCAAGGCCAGCACAAGATCGCCCGCGGCTACCTGCCCAAGCCGGTCTATTCCGCCCACTACATCGCCGATCCGGCGCTCCGGGCCCCCGTCGAGGACTTCCTGCGCCGCGAACGCGAAGGCGTGGAGGCCGACATGGAATGGCTGACCGAGGAATATTCCCCGTTCCGCAGGGAGGGCTGAAGAGCCCAACCATTGCCTTAACTTAACTTGCCGAGCCGCGGTCGCGGGTCATCGTGTCTCTGGGGACTTAGGTCTGGGGCTTGGGGATGATGGCCAGACGTGTGGCCGCCGCATGGGCGGCTTTGATCCTGGCCGCGAGCGCCGCCGCGCCGGCTTCGGCGACGGAAACCTCCTACGCGGCGCTGTTCGATCAGGTCTGGAAGGCCGTCGACGAGAATTTCTACGATCCCGGCTTCCACGGCGCGGACTGGCGGACCATCGGGGATCGTTACCGCGCCCGGGTCGGCGCCGTGCACGACGATGCGGGCTTCAGCCGGCTGGCGAACGCCATGCTCGATGAGCTGCATGTCTCGCACCTCTATCTCAGCCGGCCGCCGCGCGACGCCGTGCAGGGCGGCGTGGGGATCGCCGCGCGAACCGAGCTGATCGACGGCCGGCGGGTGGTGGTCGAGGTGGCTCCGCTCTCCGACGCCCAACGGCAGGGCCTGCGGGTCGGCGATCGTCTCGCCAGCGCCGCGGCGCCGCTCAGCGCCCCGCTGGGCGCCGCCACGACCCTTGCGGTCACCGGTTGCGACGGCCGGCGCCGCAGCCTCACAGTCCGCCACGAGGGGGCCTTCTGGCCGCCGCAGCATCCGGCCTTCGAATGGCGCCAGATCGCCGTCGGGCCCAAGCTGACCCTGGGCTATCTGCGCATTGGCCGCTTTGACGACGGCGCCGCGGCGCTGGCCGACCAGGCCATGGCCGAGCTGAAGGTCGCCGACGGCCTGGTGATCGACGTGCGCGGAAACTCCGGCGGCAATCTCTCCGGGCTGCGCCTGGTGAGTTACGTCGCGGGTGACAGCCGGCCGGTCGTGGCCCTGCTGGCGCGGCCCTACCTGAAGGCGCTGGGCCGGCCCGTCGCCAAGCCTGACCTCGACAAGCTGCCCCCGACCCACGGCGCCTATACGGACGCGGCGGTCTTCGCCGCGGTGCAGGCCGGGCAGGGCGCGGCGCTCTACGCCACCGAGGACCTCGGGCCGAGCCGCTACCGGGGCAAGGTGGTGGTGGTCACCGATCGTGAGACGGCCAGCGCGGGCGAGGGGTTCGCCAAGATGATGCGCCAGTTCGGCGGCGCGACCCTGGTGGGCCGGCCCACGGCCGGCCTGCTGCTGAGCAGCGACCGCTTTCCGCTGCCCGACGGCTGGGTGCTCACCGTGCCGGTGCAGGGCGTCTGGGGGGCGGACGGCCGCGACTATGGGGACCAGGCGACGGCGCCGGACGTGGTCGTGCCACGCACGGCGGCCGATCTCTGCCGGGCGGACGATCCGGATCTGGCGAAGGCCGAGGAGGTGCTGCGCGGCAAACTGGGCCGCTAGGACCGCTCCCAGGCCTGCTTCAGGAGGGCCGCGACCGAGGCGTCCACAGCCGCGGGGCTGGCCAGCGGCATCCGCGCCTTCAGGCGCTCCGACCAGGACTCGTTCTTTGGCGCTTCCAGCCGGGAATCCGCGGTGGGCTCGACGGCCAGGCCCAGCATGACCGTGCCGCCCTTCACCGGACGCGCGGCCGCGAACTGCACCTTGCGGGAGAAGGCTGTGACCGCCTTGCGCTGGCCCACGACCACCTCGGGGAGGGCGGTGGCGGCCGTCTGCACGGCCTCGAAGATCGCCCGCGAGGCGGGGTCGGTCCAAAGGGCGTCGCGCAGCTTCTCCGGCTGGTCCCAGCGCATGTCGGAGGGGAAGGCGACCGAGAGCACATGGGCGGCGCGGTTGACCCCCAGGCCGTGGTGCTCTTTCAGCCACTGGGTGCGGGCCCGGGGCCGGGTTTCCGGGCAGGTCTTGGCGATCGCCACCCATTCGTCGATCGTCTTGCCGGTGTCCCGCTCGAGGCTGGCCTGCACCGAGGCGAACCACTTCTCCTGGCGCGGGGTGAGGCCGCTGGGCGCCTTCGCCTTGGTCTCCGCGGTGGTCATCGTGTTTGCCCCTCCCGGGCGATTTGCTACCAAACACAAGGCTTCAGGGAGCACGCCATGAGCTTGGACGGGACCTACGACCAGGGCAATATCTTCGCCAAGATCCTGCGCGGCGAGGCGCCGGCGGCCCGCGTCTTCGAGGACGACCATGTGCTGGCCTTCATGGATGTCTTCCCCCAGGCCAGGGGCCACACCCTGGTGATCCCCAAGCATTCGACCGCGCGCAACCTGATGGACGAGGACCCGGCGGTTCTCCAACCCCTCATCCTCGGCGTTCAAAGGATCACGAGGGCGGTGCGGGCGGCGCTCAATCCCGACGGCGTCGTGGTCACCCAGTTCAACGGCGCCCCGGCCGGCCAGACCATCTTCCACCTGCATTTCCACATCATCCCGCGCTGGGAGGGCGTGCCGCTTGGCCGGCACGGCGGGGGCGGCATGGCCGATCCGGCGGAGCTCAAGGCCCTGGCCGAACTGATCGCCGCCAAGATCGCATGAGCTCACGACCCGAGGTCCCCCTGTTCGAGGATCCGGCCTTCGATCCGGCGCGGGACCTGGCGGGCGTCGCGCCGGACCTGCGGGGCTTCGTCCGCGACATGCAGGAGACGGGCGGCGCCGTGCTGGACCTGGGCGCCGAGGCCGGTGCGCTCTGCGACCGCGCCGCCGCCGACGCCGAGCGGCTGATGCGCGGCGCCAGCCGGGTGCAGGACGCCTGGCGCCGGTCGCGGGCCATCCGCCGGCTGGCGCTGGATCCGACCATCCGGCGGGCGCTGGCCGCAGCCTATGGGCGGCGGCCCTTCGCCTTCCAGACGCTGAATTTCCAACAGGGCAGCGAGCAGCCGCTGCACTCCGATGTGATCCACTTTTCAAGCCTGCCCGCACGCTTCATGTGCGGCGTGTGGATCGCGCTGGAGGACGTGCAGCCGGGCGCGGGGCCCCTGGTCTATTACCCCGGCAGCCACCGCCTGCCGCTGCTCACCATGCGCGAGGTCGGCGTCAATTCCGATGCGCCGGGGCCGGAGGACTATGAGCGGGTCTTCGTGCCCCGCTTCGCCACGGTGATCGCTGGCAGCGGCCTGAAGCCGAGCGAGCTCTTCATCCGCAAGGGCCAGGCCTTCGTCTGGGCGGCCAACCTGGCGCACGGCGGCACGCCGATCACGACGCCAGGATCCACCCGCAAGTCGCTGGTCGCGCACTATTATTTCGAAGACTGCCTCTATTTCACGCCGATGACCTCCGACGTCGAGGCGGGCCGCTTGAGCGTCCGCCTGCCGCCCGACGTGCGGACCCGCGGCTGGCGCTGGCCGAGGATCGCCGGGCGGCGTGCGCCGGTGCGGCCGCGGGCCGTGCTGACCGCGCTTCGCGAGATGACTCGCGAGCCCTTCGTCTCCTGAACGCGAAAAGCCCCGGACCTTGCGGGTCCGGGGCTCTGCGATCTCAGCTTTTGGTTCGCGGCTAGGGCTCGGTGAGCAGGGCGCTTTCGGCGTCCACCGCCGGGTTCTCGACCACCGGGGCGCCGGGCTCGCGGTCGCCGCCCTCGATCTCGAAGGCCAGCTTGCCGTCCCTGAGCACCACCTGCACGTGACCGCCCTTGATGAGCCGTCCGAACAGGATCTCGTCGGCCAGCGGCTTCTTGATGTGCTCCTGGATGACCCGGGCCAATGGCCGGGCGCCGTAGAGCTCGTCGAAGCCGTTCTTGGCCAGCCAGTCGGTGGCCTCTTCCGTGGCTTCGATGGTGACGTGGCGATCGGCCAGCTGGGCTTCCAGCTGCATCACGAACTTCATCACCACCTGGCGGATGATCTCCGGCGTCAGGGCGTGGAAGTTCACCACCGCGTCGAGGCGGTTGCGGAACTCCGGCGTGAACACCCGCTTGATCGCCTCTTCCGCCTCGTCGTCCTGCTTCCCGCGGCCGAAGCCGATCGAGTTGCGCTGGGCGTCGGAGGCGCCGGCGTTGGTGGTCATGATCAGGACCACGTTGCGGAAGTCGATCTTCTTGCCGTTCGAGTCCGTCAGCTGCCCGTTGTCCATCACCTGCAGCAGGATGTTGTAGACGTCGGGGTGGGCCTTCTCGATCTCGTCGAGCAGCACGACGGCGTGCGGATGCTGGTCGACGGCGTCGGTCAAGAGGCCGCCCTGGTCGAAGCCCACGTAGCCGGGGGGCGCGCCGATCAGGCGGCTCACCGTGTGGCGCTCCATGTACTCGCTCATATCGAACCGCAGCAGCTCGATGCCGAGGGTGCCGGCCAGCTGGCGGGCGGTCTCGGTCTTGCCGGTGCCGGTCGGGCCGGTGAACAGGTAGCAGCCGATCGGCTTGTTGGCGTCGCGCAGGCCGGCTCGGGCCATCTTCATGGCCGCCGACAGCTGCTCGATCGCCTCGTCCTGGCCGTAGACCGCGCGCTTCAGGTCGGTTTCCAGCTGCTTCAGCGCCTCGGTGTCGGACTTGGACACCGACTTCGGCGGGATGCGGGCGATCTTGGCGACCACCGCTTCCACCTCTTTCAGGCCGATCGTCTTCTTCCGCTTGTTCTCCGGCACCAGCATCTGCGAGGCGCCCGCCTCATCGATGATGTCGATCGCCTTGTCGGGCAGCTTGCGGTCGGTGATGTACTTGGCCGACAGCTCCACCGCCGCGCGGATGGCGTCGTTGGTGTAGCGGAGCTTGTGGAACTCCTCGTAGTAGGTCTTGAGCCCCTTCAGGATCTTGACGGTGTCCTCGATGGTGGGCTCGTTGACGTCGATCTTCTGGAAGCGCCGGACCAGGGCCCGGTCCTTCTCGAAGTGCTGGCGGAATTCCTTGTAGGTCGTCGAGCCCATGCACCGCAGGGTGCCCGAGGCCAGCGCCGGCTTCAGCAGGTTGGAGGCGTCCATCGCCCCGCCGCTGGTCGCGCCGGCGCCGATCACCGTGTGGATCTCGTCGATGAACAGCACCGCGTCGGCGTGGTTCTCCAGCTCCTTGACGACCTGCTTCACGCGCTCTTCGAAGTCGCCGCGGTAGCGGGTGCCGGCCAGCAGCGAACCCATGTCCAGCGAGAAGATGGTCGCGCCCGCCAGGACCTCGGGGACTTCCTTGTTGATGATCTTGCGGGCCAGGCCCTCGGCGATGGCGGTCTTGCCGACGCCCGGGTCGCCAACCAGCAGAGGGTTGTTCTTGGTCCGCCGGCAGAGGATCTGGATGCAGCGCTCCACCTCGACCGCGCGGCCGATCAGCGGATCGACCTTACCCTGCTTGGCCTTCTCGTTGAGGTTGATGCAGTAGGCCTCGAGCGCCTCGCCGCCGGTCTTGACGGTGGGCTTCTCGTCGTCATCGCCGCTGGCGCCCTTGACGGGCTTCTGCTCGCCGGCGCCGGCCTTCTTGGCGATGCCGTGGGCGATATAGTTCACCGCGTCGTAGCGGGTCATGTCCTGCTCTTGCAGGAAGTAGGCGGCGTGGCTCTCGCGCTCGGAGAAGATGGCCACCAGCACGTTGGCGCCGGTCACTTCCTCGCGGCCGGAGGACTGCACGTGGATCACCGCGCGCTGGATCACCCGCTGGAAGCCGGCGGTGGGCTTGGCGTCCTCGCCGTCGTCAACCACCAGGGAGCGGAGTTCGTTGTCCACATAGTTGGTGAGGGTGGTGCGAAGGGCGGCCAGGTCAACATCGCAGGCCCGCATCACCGAGGCCGCGTCCTCGTCGTCGACGAGGGAGAGCAGCAGGTGCTCAAGCGTAGCGTATTCGTGCTTGCGCTGGTTGGCGTAGGCGACGGCGCGGTGAAGGGACTCTTCGAGCTGGCGCGAGAATGAAGGCAAGTGCCTCTAATCCTTTTCCATGGTGCACTGCAGCGGATGCTGGTGACGCCTAGCGGTATCAACGACCTGGGCGACTTTTGTTTCCGCAACTTCGTAGGTGTACACGCCGCAGACGCCGACCCCGTGTTGATGCACGAGAAGCATGATGCGAGTCGCATCTTCGCGCGACTTGTTGAAGAATTGCTCAAGAATATAGACCACGAACTCCATAGGAGTGTAGTCGTCGTTCAAAAGCAGAACCCTGTACATTGAGGGCTTCTGGGTCTTCGGTTTGGTCTGGGTGACCACCGCCGTTCGAATGCCGGTGGCCTGATCACCTTGTTTGCGCTCGGCCATCCAACGATTCTCCTGGCGCCGACGAAGCGTCGCCCCTCGATGATTAGATATGGAAAACATTCTCATTTGGAAGGGCCGAATCGTCACGGGCGCCGCGGGAACGGTCAACCGGCGTCGAATTGCGATGCAAAGGCCGCGCGGCCGCCTCAGTCCGTCTCGTGCTGACGTTTCAGCTTGAGGATGCGGCCGGAGGTGACGGCCCCGGCGCCGAATCGGGCCCGCAGGGTGTCGATGGTGCGCTCGCTGGCCAGGGCGCGACGCTCGTCGCCGGCGAAGAAGTCGTCCTCCACGGCGCCCGCCTCGACCAGGTCGGCGACGCCGATGCCGATCAGCCGCCAGGGCCGGCCGGTGGCCTCCTTGGCCAGCAGCTCGCGGCCCACCGCGAACAGGGTCTTGGCGGTCTGGGTCGGCACGGGGATCGTCCGGCGCCGGGTGACGATGCGGAAGTCGGTGGTGCGTAGCTTCAGGGTCACCACCCGGCCGGCGAGGCCGTCGGCGCGGGCGTGGCGGGCCACCTTGTCGCAAAGCGGCGCGAGCTTGTCCTCCAGGTCGGCGACCCGCGACAGGTCGGTCTCGAAGGTGGTCTCGGCGCTGATCCCCTTGCGCGCCTCGTTGGGGTTGACCACGCGGGCGTCGCGGCCGTGGGCCAGCTGGGCAAGCCTAAGGCCGTGCGAGCCCCAGTGCTCCACGAGGTCCTTCGGATCGGCGCGGGCCAGGTCGCCCACCGTGCGGTAGCCGGCCTTCTCCAGCGAGGCGACCATGGCCGGGCCGACGCCCGGCAGGATGGCCACCTTGCGCGGCGCCAGAAAGCTTTCCGCCTCCTCGGCCCCGATCACCGAAAAGCCGCGCGGCTTGTCGAGGTCCGAGGCGATCTTGGCCAGGAACTTGTTGGCGGCCAGGCCGATGGAGACCGTCAGGCCAGTCTCCGCCTCGATGCGCGCCTGCAGCCTGGCCAGCGTCAGGGCCGGCGGCGCGCCATGCAGCCGCTCGGTGCCGGAGAGGTCCATCCAGGCCTCGTCCAGCGACAGGTTCTGGACCAGCGGCGTTAGCTCGCTGGCCATGCCCAGAATCCGCCGGCTCTCGAAGACGTACTTGGTGAAATCCGGCTTGATCACCACGGCCTCGGGGCAGGCCTTGAGCGCCTTGAACATCGGCATGGCCGAGCGCACGCCGGAAATGCGGGCGATGTAGCAGCAGGTGGTCACCACCCCGCGCTTGCCGCCGCCGACGATCACCGGCCGGTCGCGGAGCTCCGGCCGATCGCGCTTCTCGACGCTGGCGTAGAAGGCGTCGCAATCCATGTGGGCGATGGCCAGGCTGTCGAGGTCCGGGTGCGCCACGATCCGTGGCGAGCTGCAGGACGGGCAGCGCTTCACGGCCGCCTCGCCCGTCCAGAAGCAGTCGCGGCAGAACGCCTTCATGGCTCTAGCGGCCAGAGCCAGGCGGCCCCGCGGACGCCGGAGGAATCGCCGTGGGCGGCCTTGACGACCGGGGTCTCGAAGATGTCGGAGAAGACGTGCGGGGCGATCGCCGCGGGCAGGGCCCCATACAGCGCCTCGACGTTCGACATGCCGCCGCCCAGCACGATCACATCGGGATCGAGGATGTCGACCACCACCGCCAGCGCCCGGCCCAGCCGGTCGACGTAGGCGTCGAGCGCCGCCTTGGCGGAGGCGTCGCCGGTGTGGGCGGCCGCCACCGCGGCCGCGCCGTCCGCGCCCTCGCGCCAGCTGCGGCCCAGGCCGCTGCCGGAGATCCACAGCTCGAGGCAGCCGCGATGGCCGCACCAGCAGAGCGGGCCCGGCCACTCCTCAGCCGTCGGCCAGGGCAGGGGGGTGTGGCCCCACTCGCCGGCCACGCCGTTGCCGCCCTCGACCAGCCGGCCGTCCACCGTGACGCCGGAGCCGCAGCCGGTGCCCAGGATGGCGGCGAACACCACGCCGAAACCCCGGCCCGCCCCGTCGGTGGCCTCCGACAGCGCCAGGCAGTTGGCGTCGTTGGCCAGCCGCACCGGCCGGCCCAGGCCCCGCTCCAGGTCGGCCTGCATCGGCCGGCCGTTCAGGCGGGTGGAGTTGGCGTTGCGGATCAGCCCGCCCCGCGGCGAGACCGATCCCGGGATGCCGACGCCAACGCTCGCGCCCGTGACGCCCGCCTCGCGCTCGGCCTCGGCCACCAGGTCGCGGACCACGGCCAGGCCTTCCTCGTAGGACGGCGGCGAGGGCCGGCGCACGCGCGCCAGGAACCGGCCCTCGGCGTCCAGCGCCGCGGCCTCGATCTTGGTCCCGCCGAAGTCCACCCCGATGCGGATCATGCGGGTGATATAGCTGATTTTGTTCGCTGGGCGCCGGGGGGTGGAAGGTCGTAAAGCCCTGCTTCAGCAACACGCCCTCGAGCACGATGCGATCAGGCGGAATCGCCTGATCGTTGAATCGTGCTCGAATTCAAAAAGGTAGGGCCTGATTCAGAGTTCAGATCGTTCGACCTGAACTCATCAGGCCCTAGCGTGGGGGACATGACCGTCAGCCTTGTGAGCCGCATCGACGGCGTCGCCGCCCGCATGGCGACCTTCTCGCCGGCCAGCCTGCTGGCGGTCGCCTTCTCGATGATCATCGTGATGTTCCAGGGGAACGTCTTCAACGACCCGGACACCTTCTGGCATATCACAGCCGGCGGCTGGATGATCGACCACCGCCAGGTGCTGCACACCGACGTGTTCTCCTACACCTACGCCGGCAAGCCCTGGGCGAGCCACGAATGGCTGGCCGAGGTGATCATGGCGGCGGTCTATCGGGCCGGCGGCTGGATCGGGATCATGCTGCTGTTCGCCGGCTCCATGGGGCTGGCGGCCTGGCTCCTGGCGCGCGGGGTCGGCCGCTGGCTCGGCCGGCTCGGGCAGGCGGCGGCCCTGGTGATGGCCTTCCTGGTGATCGGCCCGACGGTGCTCGCCCGGCCGCACCTGCTGATGCTGCCGATCCTGGTCGGCTGGACCCTGGAGTTGATGGCCGCCCGCGAGGCGGGCCGCGCGCCGCGCTGGTGGATCGCCCTCTTGATGGCCGTCTGGGCGAACCTGCACGGCAGCTTCATCTTCGGCTTCGTGCTGCTGGGCGGCTTTGGCCTGGAGGCCCTGCTGGCCCGCGGCGCGAACCGGCTGAAGGTGATCCGCGACTGGGGCCTGTTCGGCGTCGTCGCCCTCTTGGCGGCGCTCGCCACGCCGCACGGCTTCGCCGGCCTGATCTCGCCGTTCCAGATCATGTTCATGGGCACGCTCGACAAGATCATCGAGTGGCGGCCCGCCAGCTTCGGGACCTTCGGCCCCTTCGAGGCCGGCATCCTGCTGACCATCCTGGTCTGCCTGGCCAAGGGTGTGCGCGTGCCGCTGGTGCGCCTGCTGCTGCTGCTGTTCATCCTGCACATGGCCCTGCAGCACCAGCGCCACGAGTTGGTGCTGGCGGCGGTGGCCCCGCTGCTGCTCGCCGAGCCGATCGGCCGCGCCTTCAACCGCCAGCCCAAGTCCCAGGTCATGACCGTGCAGGCGCGCGTGCTGCTGGCGGCGGTGGTGGCCGTGCTGGTGGTGGTGCGTCTGGTCGTGCCGTTCGCGCGGCAGGACGACGCGATCACCCCGATCACGGCCCTGGCCCACGTGCCGCCGAGCCTCGCCGCAAAGCCGGTGTTCAACGCCTACAACTTCGGCGGCTACCTGATCTTCAAGGGCGTGAAGACCTTCATCGACGGCCGCGCCGACATGTATGGCGACGCCTATGTGAAGCGCTACGGCCAGATCAACGCCGGCGAACAGCCGGCCCTCGACCAGGCGCTGAAACAGTACGGCTTCGCCTGGACCATCACCCAGCCGAAGGAAGGGATCGTGGCGGCGCTGAGGGCCAAGCCCGGCTGGAAGCAGATCTACGCCGACAAGTACGCCGTGGTCATGGCGCGCACCGACGCCCTGCCGCCGCCCGCGCCATCCAAGCCCTAGCGGTGGATCGCCGCCTCGATGGCGGCGGCCAGCTCGGCCCAGTCGTCGATCCGCGGATGACGCTGTGGCGCGGAGGGGGCCAAGGGCCGCAGCCGCTCGTCGGCCACGTGCTGGAAGGTGGCCGTGGACGGCGAGTGCTCGCGCACCGAATCGAGGTTCGGCAGCAGGTCGTCGATGAAGGCGGTGCGCTGCGGCGTCTGGGCGACCAGGGCGGCGGTGATCGGCCCTTTCGGCCCGGTGCTGAGGATCAGCGGGTGCGGCAGGCCGTGGCGGCGCAGCCAGTCGCCGCGCAGCTGCTCGGCCTGGGGCGGGGCGTTGGAGAGGATCAGGATCTCGGCCCGCGCGCTCAGCCGAATCAGGGCCTCGACCGCCCCGGGGGCCGGCTCGATCTCGCCGCAGTGGCCGCCGAAGAATTCGTCGAACAGCGCCCGGCCCGCCTCCAGGTCCAGATGCTCCGCCGCCCCGGCCGGATAGATGTTCTGGAACAGGGCGAACCGATCGACTCGGAAATCATAGCCGCGGGTCGCCAGGAAGCCGCCGAACCCCTTCATGAACAGGCCGAGCACCTCATCCACATCCACGATCACCAGCGGGCGGTTCGTGGAAAGCCCAAGGCTTTCAAGGCTTGGGGCGGAAAGGGCGGCGGTTTCGGCCACTTGGGCTCCGGACGCGGCTAACGAAGTTTAAGGATATCCGTGTGATCAACTCTCGGAAGGTGGGGCAGGCCGCATTCGCGGCGCACTCCACGAAACAGAGTTCGGGTCGGGAATGGCCAAGAAGGTCCTCATCGTCGAGGATAACGAGCTGAACATGAAGCTCTTTCATGATCTGCTCGAAGCTCAGGGGTACGACACCCTGCAGACCCGTGAGGGCCTGCAGGCGCTGGCGCTCGCCCGCGAACATCGCCCTGACCTGATCCTCATGGACATCCAGCTGCCGGAGATCTCGGGCCTCGAGGTCACCAAGTGGCTGAAGGAAGACGAAGACCTGGCCCACATCCCGGTGGTGGCGGTGACCGCCTTCGCCATGAAGGGCGATGAGGAGCGGATCCGCGAGGGCGGCTGCGAGGCCTACATCTCCAAGCCGATCTCCGTGTCGCACTTCCTCGACACCATCCGCCGCCTGCTGGTCTGACGGCGATGTCCGCCCGCATCCTGGTCGTCGACGACATCGAAGCCAACATCCGCCTGCTCGAGGCGCGGCTGGCCTCGGAATATTACGAAGTGCTGACCGCCGGCGACGGCCCGACGGCGCTGGCCATGGCCGCCGCCGAGAAGCCGGACATCATCCTGCTGGACGTCATGATGCCGGGCATGGACGGCTTCTCCGTCTGCCGCCGGCTGAAGGACGACGCCGAGACGCGGCATATCCCGGTGGTGCTGGTCACCGCCCTCGACGGTCGCGCCGACCGGGTGGCGGGGCTGGAATCCGGCGCCGACGAATTCCTCACCAAGCCGATCGACGACGTCATGCTGTTCGCCCGGGTCCGCAGCCTGACCCGGCTGAAGGCGGTGATCGACGAACTGCGCGAGCGCGAGGCATCCGGGCGCCGCATGGGCGTGATCGCCGGCGCCCACGCCCGCCTGGGCGGGGCCGGCGGCCGCATCCTGGTGGTCGACGACAACGCCCGGCAAGCGCAGCGCATGCTGCTGGAACTGTCCATCGAGCACCGTCCGGTGGTCGAGAGCGACCCCGACAAGGCCCTGCTCACCGCCCGCGGCGCCGTCGACCTGGTGATCGTCAACACCGCCGCCCGCAGCTTCGACGGCCTGAGGCTGGCCGCCCAGCTCCGCTCCGACGAGGCGACCCGCAACCTGCCGGTCCTGGCGGTGGTCGACTTCGACGACCGGCCGAAGGTGGTCAAGGCCCTCGAGATCGGGGTCAACGACATCTTGGCCAAGCCGATCGACCCGGAGGAGCTGGCCGCCCGCACGCGCACCCAGATCCGCCGCAAGCGCTACACCGACTACCTGCGCGACAACCTCGACCATTCGCTGGAGCTGGCGGTCACCGACCAGCTCACCGGCCTGCACAACCGCCGCTACATGCAGACCCGCCTGGAGGCGCTGATCAAGCGCGCCGCGGCCGGCGGCGAGCCGGTGGCGACCCTGGTCATCGACATCGACCACTTCAAGAAGATCAACGACAGCTTCGGCCACCAGGTGGGCGACGAGGTGCTGCGCGAGTTCGCCGTGCGCCTGGCCTCCAACGTCCGGGCCATCGACCTGCCGGTCCGCTACGGCGGCGAGGAGTTCGTGGTGGTGATGCCCGACACCCGGCTGAAGGACGCCCACCGCATCGCCGAGCGCGTGCGCCTGCACGTGGCCGGTTCGCCGTTCCGCGTGCTGGGCGGCGAGGAGCTGCTCAGCGTCACCATCTCGATCGGGGTGGCGGCCAGCACCGGGGAGGCCGATACGCCCCAGGCCCTGCTGCGCCGCGCCGACGAGGCGCTCTACGAGGCCAAGGCCACCGGCCGCAACCGGGTCATCGCCAAGGCGGCCTAGCCCACCTTCGGTTGGACGAACTGCGACAGCACCAGCCTCGGCGCATCGAGGGCATTGGGCGAGCCTGTGTGCAGGATGTTGGGGTGCATCAGCCAGGCGTCGCCCGGCTCGCCGGTCATCGCTTCCAGGCGCAGCGGGACGCCTGAGACCTCGGTCTCGGCCTCCATGAAGCGCGCGATGCGATCCTCGGCCTCGTCGCCTGCAATCAGCTCGCCGAACCAGGCATGCTCTTCCTGCAGGCGCTTGCGAACCTTGCCCGAGCTGAGCTGGACCCCGGCCGCGTCGGCCAGCGCCATGACGATCCGGTGCGAGCCCGTCGCCACCAGCGTCGTGCCGCCCCGCGCCGCGAGGGGCGCCAGGATGACGAACAGGCGGCCGATCATCCTGCGCTGCGCCTGCGGATCGGCGGGCCCATCCAGATGCCAGCCCTGGCGCGGCACGTTCCAGGCCTGTGCGATGGGAAAGCAGACCAGCGGCTGGCCCCAGGCCGTGGGCTCGATCCAGCCGGCGCCCAGCAGATCGTCGAGCGCCGCCCGCGCCGCGGGGCTGGCCATGGGCTTGAAGGCCCCGGTCGCCTGTAGCGCCTGGAAGCCGTAGACGCGTTCCGTGCGCCAGGTGGCGGGGCGGTCCCGCTCGATCCCGTCTTTCCGCACCAGCTCGGCCCACAGCCGGTCGGCCATCTCCGCGGCGGCGCGGCGGGAGACCGCGCCCGGCAGCTTCACCAGGCCCCGCGCGTCGAAGGCGCGGCGCTGGTCGGGGGTCAGGCCGGGCCGTTCCGTCGTCTGCGTCATCTCGGTCCCCAAATGAAAAACGCCCGGGCGATCCCGGGCGTCTTCGAAAGAAACCAGACGGTTGGGATCGCTACTTGATCTTGCCTTCGCGGAATTCCACGTGCTTGCGCACCACCGGGTCGTACTTCTTCATGACGAGCTTGTCGGTCTTGGTGCGGGCGTTCTTCTTGGTCACGTAGAAGAAGCCGGTGTCCGCCGAGGAATTGAGGCGGATCTTGATGGAGGCGGGCTTCGCCATGGCAGGTCCTTAGGCGCGGGGCCAAGCGGGGTCGCCCGCCGGCGGGTGTTCGAAAGAGCGGCGGAACATACGGATCGCCGTCTCAAAGTCAATGTCGGCGCAAGCTTGAGGTTCGCCCGCTAGGACGGCTCGGGCGAACGCTCGCCGGCGATGGCGGCGAAGGCTGCGTAGATCACCTCGTCCGGGACCAGTTCCGGCATCTGGATGCGCTTGAGCAGCAGGCCGTCGGTCATGGCGTGCAGCACGCGCACCAGGGTCTCGGCCGGCATCGGCAGGTCCTCAGGGCGCAGCAGGGCGAGCATGCCCCGGGCGGTCCGGCGATAGACCTCCGCCGAGTTGGCCAACACCTGCTGGCGGATCTCCTCGTGGGTCAGGGTGTAGGCCTGGAAGGACAAGGTGCCGAAGATCGCGTCGCGCCGCGCCGGCACGGCCGCCACCACCGCCTCGGCCAGGGCGCGCATGTGCTCGGCGAAGCTCATGCCGGCGTGCACCTGGGGGATGATCGGCGCGGCGCGGACATGCGCGACCGCCAGGAACAGTTCATCCCGGTTGGCGAAATTTCCGTAGATCGCGCCGGTCGTGACGCCAGCGCGCTGGGCCACGTCGGCCAGGGTGGTGCGCTCGAAGCCCTTCTCGCGGACCAGTTCGATCGCCGCCTGGACCAGCTTGGCCCGGGTGCGGGCCCGCTTGTCGCCCTTGGGCTGGCGGCGCGGTTCGATGGCGGCGGCTGAACTCATGCCTCAGGATAACTCCGAATATTTTATATGGACAATTATTTTATAATTCATATTATCAAATAGTGAAGCGGACGGAGGGGACGGCCATGCATCAGTTGACCCGGAGGACAGCGCTGGCGGTCGGCGCGGCGGCGTTCGGCGCGCCCCGCGCCTTCGCCCGGTCGAGCGGCCTCTCGCCCGAAGGACTGGCCGGCGCCAAGGCGGTGACCGAGGCGGCGGTGGCCAACGGTGACGTTCCCGGCGTGGTGTCGCTGATCTGGCGCCGGGGCGAGATCGTCCAGCTCAACACCGTGGGCTTCCGCAACATCGAGCGGCGGCTGCCGATGGAACGCTCGACGATCTTCCGCATCGCCTCGATGAGCAAGCCGATCACCGTGGCCGCCGCCCTGATGCTGGTCGAGGACGGCAGGATCCGGCTCAGCGACCCGATCACCCGCTGGGCGCCGGAGTTCGCGCAGATGCGCGTGCTGCGCCGGGCCGACGGGCCGCTGGACGACACCTATCCGGCGCCGCGGGTGATCACCATCGAGGACCTGATGACCCACCGTTCGGGCCTGTCCTACAGCTTCCTGGCGCAGGGCCCGCTGGCCGGCGCGCTGCAGGCCAAGGTCGGGATGGGGCTCGAGAGCTCGCTGTCGCCCGACGCCTGGATGAAGACCATGGCCGCCCTGCCGCTGGCCTATGCGCCGGGCGAGCGGTTCAACTACGGCCATTCCATCGACGTCCTGGGGTTCATCGTCGGCCGGGCGGCGGGCACGAGCCTGCGGCAGGTGCTGATGGAGCGGATGTTCGGCCCCTTGGGCATGACCGACACCGACTTCTGGGTCCCACCGGACAAGCGCGACCGGCTGGTCACCCCCTACCTTTCGCCTTCGCCGGGCCACTTCGCGCCCCTGCCGACCCCGTCCTTCGTGGGCGCCGGGCCGCCGGCCTACACCTCCGGCGGCCAGGGCCTGGTCTCGACGGTCGACGACTACCTGACCTTCGCCCGCCTGCTGGTGGGCAAGGGCGAGGTGAACGGCAAGCGCCTGCTGCGGCCGCAGTCCGTCCGCCTGATGACCACCGACCACCTGACCGCGGCCCAGCGGCAGATCCCGACCTTCGTCGCCAACTGGAAGACCCAGGGCTTCGGCCTCGGCATGTCGGTGGTGCGGGATCCCAAGGCCTATGCGGCGGCCGGTCAGGGCGCGGGCTCGGCCGGCGCCTTCGGCTGGCCCGGCCTGTTCGGCGGCTGGTGGCAGGGCGATCCCGCCCAGGACATGATCACCATCTGGCTGCCGGAGGTGCTGCCCGGCGCCCCGGGCAAGGACGGCAAGCTGCCGAGGCTGCCCGGCATGAAGGCCGCCGCCGAATTCCAGACGCGGGCCTATGAGGGCCTGGCGGTTTAGGCGGCGCGCTAGAGATGGGCCGGCCGCATGGCGCCGGCCCTGAAGCGCAGGAAGGGCTTGGGCCGCGACGGGTCCCTCGTCCGCTCGACCGATTCCTTGATCATCATCCGGGTGACCGAGGGCAGCGGCAGGGCCTGGGCCTCGTCGAAGTCGACCCAGGCGATCTCCTCCAGTTCGCCGCAGTCCGGCTGGCGCTCGAAGCTCATCAGCCGCTCGGCGTCGGCCAGCAGGAACCAGGTGTCGAACCGCTTGCCGACCATCGGCGGGGTGATGGCGCGGGCCACGACGTCCAGCGCGGCGAGATCGGCCAGCGCGCCCTGCTCGACGAAGGCGCGCCAGGGGCCGGCGGCGGGGCGCGGGGGCGCGGCCTTGGCCAGCAGCAGCCCTGCCTCCTCGAAGGTCTCGCGAACGGCCGCCAGCGCCAGGGCGCGGCCCTTGCCGGGCTTCAGGTGGGCGTCGAACACCGCCGCCACCTCCGGCTTCAGGTCGGTGGCGAAGGGCGCGCGGTAGTCGGCCCGGTCGATCCGGCCGCCGGGGAACACCCAGCGGTCGGGCATGAAGGAATGGCCGCCGTGCCGCTTGCCCATCAGCACCCGCGGCTTCGGCCCGTCGCGGCGGATGATCATCAGGGTGGCGGCGCTCTTCGGGCGCACGGCCGGGGCTCCGGGGATGCGGGGCGGGCCCTCGGGCCTGCGGATCACGGCGTCGGCGTCAGTCATCAAACAACTGTATGACCGCCCGGCGGCGCCTGGAAAGCCTGCCTTTGCGGAAGCCGGCGCTGGCCGATCCTGAACTCGTGAAGGAGATCGAGCCGACCTAGCGCCTGGGGCCGCCCTTCTTGCGGCCGTTCCGGATGTTCTTCGGCCGGCCGGGCTGGCCGCCGCGTAGCGGGCCCTTGAAAGCGCCGCCGCCGGGACCCCGGTCGCCGCGGCCACGCATGCCGAGCCTGGGTCGGGGCGCATTGGGATCGGCCGGCATGGGCTCGCTCAGCATGTCGAACAGCAGGCCGCCGGTGAGCGGCGTCGCCTCGCGCAGCCGCACCCGCACGGTCATGCCCAGCGGCCAGCGCGCCCCGGTGCGCTCGCCAACCAGGGCGTGGGCCCGGTCGTCGTGCACGAAATATTCGCCGCCCAAGGTGGAGACCGGCACGAGGCCGTCGGCCCCGGTTTCGGCCAGCCGCACGAACAGGCCGAAGCGGGTGACGCCGGTGATCTTGCCATCGAACTCCGCGCCGACGCGGTCGGACAGGAAGGCGGCGACGTAGCGGTCGGTGGCGTCGCGTTCGGCGGCCATGGCCCGGCGCTCGGCGAAGGTGATCCGCTCGGCGGTCTCCTTCAGGGTGGCGATGTCGCGGTCGGTCAGGCCGTCGTCGCCCAGCCCCAGGGCCTTGATCAGCGCCCGGTGGACGATCAGGTCGGCGTAGCGGCGGATCGGCGAGGTGAAGTGGGCGTAGCGGTCGAGGTTCAATCCGTAGTGGCCGATGTTCTCGGTGGAATAGATCGCCTGCATCTGGGTGCGCAGCACCACCTCGTTGACGATCTCGGCGTTGGGGGTTTCGCGGGTGTCGGCCAGCAGCCGGTTGAACCGCTCGGTGCGCGGCGCCTCGCCCTTGGTCCAGGGGATGTTCATGGTGCCCAGGAAGTCCACCAGGGCCTGCAGCTTCTCCTGGCTGGGCGCGTCGTGGATCCGGTAGATCAGCGGCGTGCGCTTGGCCTCCAGGGTCTCGGCCGCGCAGACGTTGGCCTGGATCATGAACTCCTCGATCAGCCGGTGCGCCTCCAGCGAGGCGCGGGGCGTGATCGCCGCCACCTCGCCCTCGCGGTTGATGGTGATCTTCCGCTCGGCGCTCTCGATCGCCAGCGGCGAGCGGATGTTGCGGCCCTTCTTCAGGACTGCGTAGGCGGCCCACAGCGGCTTGATCACGCCCTCCAGCAGGGGCCCGGTCTTCTCGTCCGGCTGGCCGTCGATGGCGGCCTGGGCCTGCTCGTAGGAGAGCTTGGCGGCCGAGCGCATCAGGCCGCGGACGAAGCGGTGCGAGCGTTTGCGCCCGTCGGCGCCGAACACCATCCGCACCGCCAGGGTCGCGCGGTTCTCGCCTTCGCGCAGCGAGCAGAGGCCGTTGGAGAGCCGTTCGGGCAGCATCGGCTCGACCCGGTCGGGGAAGTAGACGCTGTTGCCCTTCTCGCGGGCCACCACGTCGAGCGCGGAGCCCGGCCGCACATAGGCCGCGACATCGGCGATGGCCACCCAGGCGATCCAGCCGCCCGGATTGCCCGGCTCCTTGTCCGGCTCGGCATAGACCGCGTCGTCGTGGTCGCGGGCGTCGGCCGGGTCGATGGTGATCAGCGGGACGGCGCGCAGGTCCTCGCGGCCCTGCAGCGTCGGCGGCTGGGCCGCTTCGGCCTCGGCTTCCGCGGCGGGGGAGAAGCCCATCGGGATGCCGTGGGTGTGGATGGCGATCAGCGAGGCGGCGCGCGGATCGTCCTCGCGGCCGACCACCTCCAGCAGCTTGCCCTTGTGCGGCCCGTAGCGGCCGGTCGAACCCGTCACCTGGGCCAGCACCAGATCGCCGTCGCGCAGGGCCTCGCCCTCGGCGGCGTCCAGCACCAGGGTGTCCTTGGAGCGGCGGTCCACAGGCTCCACGCGGACCTCGCGCCGCGCCTTGCGGATCACGCCCAGCAGGCGGTGGGCGCTCTGGCCCAGCCGCTTGATCAGCCGGGCCTCGAACTCCCCGCCCGGCAGCTTCTCGAAGCGCACCAGCAGCCGGTCGCCGAGCCCTGGCGCCTGGCCGGCCTCGGCCTTGC
Organism: Phenylobacterium sp.; assembly: GCA_004799545.1. Classification (GTDB taxonomy): domain Bacteria; phylum Pseudomonadota; class Alphaproteobacteria; order Caulobacterales; family Caulobacteraceae; genus Phenylobacterium. The sequence continues at coordinate 93,550 of SSMU01000026.1, read as the reverse complement.
GGTCCGGCGCCAGCACCACCAGCGGCGCATCCTCGCCCTTGGTCAGCTTGACCAGCAGGTCGCCGTCCGGATTGCGCTCCACCACGTCGACCACGCCGACCTCGGGCAGGGTTCCGGTCTCGGCGAAGCCCTTGCGGCCGCGGCGGCCCAGCGCGCCCTCGGCCTCCAGGGCCTGCAGCATCTGGCGCAGCGCCCGGCGGTCGGCGCCTTTCAGGCCGAACACCTGGGCCAGGCCCGCGCGGTCGGCCTCGCCGTGTTCATGCAGGTAGGCGAGCAGGGTGTCGCGGTCGGGCAGGCCTTGCGGCGGGCGGGCCTTGGGGGCGGATTTCGGGTGTTTGGGTCTGGCCATCGGTCGGGCGTCCTTACCACTGTTCCTTGGCGGCTGCCCCGGCGGTTTTTCAGGACTAAGCTTGCGCCATGCTGACCGGAACCCACCGCTTCCCCCACCAGGACTTCGTCACCTACGGCCGCCCGGCCGCCGAGGTGCTGCGCGAGCTCGCCGCCCCCTCGGGCCTCCGCCGGATCATGATCGTCACCAACAACTCGCTAGCCCACACCCTGGCCACCGACCTCGCCAAGGCCCTGGGCGAGATCTGCGTCGGCATCGCCGCCGGGGTCGGCGCCCATTCGCCGCGCGAGAGCGTGATGCTCGGCGCCGAGGCGGCGCGCCGCCATCAGGCCGACCTGCTGGTGGCCTTGGGCGGCGGCAGCGTGATCGACGCCACCAAGGTGATGCAGCTGGCGCTCTGGGCGGGCCTCGGCCGCCCCGACGAGCTCGACGCTTATCGCGCCGGACGGGGCGAGGGCCGCGTCGATGTCGCCAAGGTCCCGCCGGGCGTGCGGATGGTCGCCGTGCCGACCACGCTCTCGGCCGCCGAGTTCACCGCCTTCGCCGGCGTCACCGACACCGGCCGCCACGCCAAGGAGGGCTACACCCACCCGCTGCTCGCCCCGCGCGCCGTGGTGCTCGATCCGACCATGACCCTCGCCACGCCGCCGCAGCTGTGGTTCTCCACCGGGCTGAAGGCGGTCGACCACGCGGTCGAACAGCTCTGCAATCCGGCCCGGGCGCCCTACGCCGACGCGCTCGCCGCCGAGGGGCTGAAGCGCCTCGCCGCAGGCCTGCCCGCCACCCAGGCTGATCCCACGGACCTCGACGCCCGCCAGGACTGCCAGTTCGGCATGTGGCTGGCGATCAGCGGCGCGGGCGCCGGGCGCGGCATGGGGGCGAGCCACGCCATCGGCCACACCCTGGGCGGCAGCTACGGCGTGCCGCACGGGATCACCTCCTGCGTCGCCCTGCCGGCGGTGCTCAAGTGGAACGAGGCGGCGGGAACGGAGCGCCAGGCCCTGGTCGCCCGGCTGATGGGCGCCGAGGGTCACCCGGCCTCCGAGGCCGTGCGCCGCCTGGCCCGGGGCCTCGGCCTGCCCACCGACCTGAAGAGCGTCGGCATCGGCCCCGAAAAGTTCCAGGCCATCGCCGAGCACACCATGCACGACGCCGGCGTGCGGGTGAATCCACGGCCGATAAGCGGCCCGGCCGATATCGTCGAGATCCTCGAACTGGCCGCCGGCTAGCCCAGCAGGAAGGCCGCCATGGCCGGGATCGCGGTGCGGTCCTGGATCATGAACAGGTGCCCGCCTTCGAAGACCTGCAGCTGTGCGCCCGGAATGCGCCCGGCCATCCGCTCCTGCGTGGCGGGCAGGGCGACGCCGTCGTAGCGGCCGGCGGCGATCATCACCGGGCAGGCGATGTCCGGCAGCCGGTCCCAGGTGTCGTGCGCGGCGCGGGCCATCAGCTGGCGATGCGCGCCCATGGCGTGGCCGGGTTCGCCCGCATGGGGATCGGCGGCGGCCATCTCGACGAACATTGCGTACTGGTCGGGATGGGCCCTGGCCCATGCGTCGTCGCGGCGGGTGTCGGAAATCGGGATCATGTGGCGGGCGCGGGCCTCGCCCTTCAGGTGCTCGATCTCGTGGAACGGGAAGGAGGCGCCGCCGGCCCCGCCGGGCGAGGTGCAGGCCAGCACCAGCCGGCGGACGCGGCCCGGATGCCGCAGGGCCAGCTCCTGGGCCACCATGCCGCCGAACGAGGCGCCCATCACCAGGGCCTGGTCCCAGCCCTGGCTGTCCATCAGCGCCGCGGCGTCATCGGCGTAGTCGGCCATGCTGTAGGGGGCGTCGGGCTTCTCGGACTGGCCGAGGCCGCGCTGGTCGTAGGCCAAGAGGTCGAAGGTCCTGGTCAGCGGCCCGTCGAACACATTGGGCTTCACTCGCAGGTCGCCGCCGGTGCCGGAAATGAACAGCAGCGGCGGGCCCGCGCCGGCTCGCTCGAAATGGAGCTCGATCCCGTTGGCTTGCGTCTTCGGCATCCCCCACTCCCTGCGGAAGGTGTCTAGGCCTTCGCCTTGGCCTTCTTCTTGGCCGGCGCCTTCTTCGTCGCGGGCGAGGCCTTGGCCGCAGCCTTGGCCTTGCGGGCCGGCTTCTTGCCACCCCCCTTGCCTTCGCGCTCGGCGATCAGCTTCACCGCGTCTTCGACGGAGAGCGCCGCCGGATCGGTCCCGCGCGGGATGGTGGCGTTGGTGGCGCCGTGCTTGACGTAGGGCCCGTAACGGCCGGCCAGTACGCGGATCGGCTGGCCGTCGGCCGGGTGCGGACCCAGGTCCTTCAGCGACGTGGGCTCGCCGCCGCGCCGGGCGTTGGCCGCCCCGCGCTTCTCGGCCAGCAGGGCCACCGCGCGGTTCACCCCCACCTCGAACACTTCGTCGGCGTTCGATAGGTTGGCGTAGGTGCCGGCGTGCAGCACGAAGGGCCCGTAGCGGCCGATGCCGGCGGTGATCATCGCCCCGTCCTCGGGATGGGCGCCCACGTCGCGTGGCAGCTTCAGCAGCCGGAGCGCCTTCTCCAGGTCCATGGCCGCCGGGAGCCAGCCCTTGGGCAGGCTGGAGCGCTTGGGCTTCTCGCCCTCGCCCAGTTGCACATAGGGGCCGAAGCGGCCGGCCTTCAGGAAGACGCCGAGGCCGCTGTCGGGATCGACGCCCAGCTCACGCTCGGCCGCCTCGTCGCCCTCGGCGCTGTCCACCGACAGCGGCCGGGTGTGGCGGCATTCCGGATAGTTGGAGCAGCCGATGAAGGGGCCGAAGCGGCTGGACTTCAGCCCCATCCGCCCCGAGCCGCAGACCGGGCAGGCGCGCGCGTCGGAGCCGTCCGGCTTCACCGGGAACAGGTGCGGCCCCAGCGCCTCGTCGAGGGCGTCCAGGACGTTGGTGATCCTGAGCTCGCCCATTTCGGCGACCTTGGCGTGGAAGTCCTTCCAGAACTCGCGCAGCAGCGCCTTCCACTCCATCTCGCCGGCCGAGACCAGATCGAGCTTTTCCTCGAGGTCGGCGGTGAAGTCGTACTCCACGTACTTGCCGAAAAACTGTTCGAGGAAGGCGGTCAGCAGCCGGCCCTTGTCCTCGGGAATGAAGCGGTTCTTCTCCATCCGCACATAGGCGCGGTCGCGCAGCACGGTCAGGATCGAGGCGTAGGTCGAGGGCCGGCCGATGCCGAGCTCCTCCATCTTCTTCACCAGGCTGGCTTCCGAATAACGCGGCGGCGGCTCGGTGAAGTGCTGGTCGGCCCGGGCCGCGATCACCCGGCACTCGGCGCCCTCGCGGACCTGCGGCAGGCGCCCGCCGTCCTCGTCCTCCGGATCGTCGCGGCCTTCCTCGTAGACCGCCAGGTAGCCGTCGAACAGCACCACCTGGCCGGTGGCGCGGAGGCCGAGCTTCCCGTCGGCGCTGTCCAGGTCGATGGTGGTCCGCTCGATGCGCGCGGCCTCCATCTGCGAGGCGATCATCCGCTTCCAGACCAGCTCGTAGAGCCGGCCGAGGTCGCCATCGAGATGCATCCGTCCGGGGTTGCGGGCCAGGCTGGTGGGCCGGATCGCCTCGTGCGCCTCCTGGGCGTTCTTGGCCTTGGTGGCATAGATCCGCGGCTTCTCCGGCACATATTCCTTGCCGTAGAGCCCGCCGATCACCTGGCGCGCCTCGTCGAGGGCTTCCGGCGCGGTCTGCACCCCGTCGGTCCGCATGTAGGTGATCAGGCCGACGGTCTCGCCGCCGATGTCGATGCCCTCGTAGAGTTTCTGGGCGGCCTGCATGGTCCGCTGGGCGTTGAAGCCCAGCTTCCGCGACGCCTCCTGCTGCAGGGTCGAGGTGGTGAACGGCGGTGGCGGCGAGCGCCGGGCCGGCTTCTTCTCGACGGCGCTGACCGTGAAGCTCGCGGCCCTGACCGCGTCGCGGGCCGCGAAGCCGTGCGCCTCGTTCCCCAGGTCGAACTTGGTCAGCCGCTTGCCGTCGTACTTGGCGAGCCGGGCCACGAAGGGCTCGGCGCCGGCCGAGACGTCGGCTTCCACGGTCCAGTATTCCTGGGTCCGGAAGGCCTCGATCTCGATCTCGCGGTCGACGACGAGCCGGAGCGCCACCGACTGTACGCGGCCGGCCGAGCGCGAGCCCGGCAGCTTGCGCCACAGCACCGGCGAGAGGGTGAAGCCCACCAGATAGTCCAGCGCGCGGCGGGCCAGGTAGGCGTCCACCAGCTCCATGTCGATGGCGCGCGGGTTCTTCATCGCCTCGGTGACGGCGGTCCGGGTGATGGCGTTGAACACCACCCGCTCGACCGGCAGGTCGCGCAGCGCCTTCTTCTGGCGCAGCACCTCGAGCACGTGCCAGCTGATCGCCTCGCCCTCGCGGTCGGGGTCGGTGGCCAGGATGATGCGATCCGCGCCCTTGGCGGCGGTGGCGATGTCGGCCAGCCGCTTGGCGGCCTTGCCGTCGACTTCCCAGGACATGGCGAAGTCTTCGTCGGGCCGGACCGAGCCGTCCTTGGCCGGCAGGTCGCGCACGTGGCCGTACGACGCCAGGACCGTATAGCCCGAGCCCAGGTACTTGTTGATGGTCTTGGCCTTGGCCGGGCTCTCGACGACGACGACGTTCATACTGGGGGTGATCTGGTCCTGCGGGGCCGCTCGTCGGCCGAAAAAGAGGCCGGAAGGTGGGGGCGCGCCCTAGCCCCTGTCAACGCCCTTGAGACCGCAGCGCGAGGAGCCCCCTTAGGGGGCTCAAACCCGACGGGCGGGTTCGCCGAGGCGCTTGCTCATATCGACCCTGACCCCACCGTGGACCTGAGTCTCGCCGTCGACGCCGTAGCCGAGCCGCAGGTAAAGGGCGATGTTGTCGGTGAAACGCTGGTTGGTGTAGAGCCGGATTCGGTCGTAGCCGGCGGCGTGGGCGACCGCTTCCGCCTGCGCCATCAGCCGCCGGCCGAGCCCGCGCCCCTGGAAAGCCGGCGCCACGGCCACGTTCTCGATCAGCAGCTGGTCCGGCTCCTCGATCGTCTCGATCAGGCCGACAAGCACGCCCTCGTCATGGATCAGGTCGAACCGGTGGCGGCGCACGGCGGCTTCGTAGTCGGCGGTCATCGGCTTCGGCTCGCGCCCGATCAGCGGAACCCACTTGGCGTAGGCGGCGCGGGTCAGCTCGCGGATCGCGGGGGCGTCCTCGGCGCTCGCCGGCCGCATGCCGGCGGCGCTCATTTCCGCCTCGCCGCCGTTTCCTGTCGGATCGGCTTGAACTCGGACGACGCCTTCCATTGCGGCCAGGCGCCGTCGGCGGCGAGGTCGCGGCCCATGATGTAGAGCAGGTCGACGTCCTGCGCCGCGCCGGCCAGGTTCCAGTCCGGGCTCCAGGCGTCGCAGGGCTGGTGGTAGCAGTGGGCGGTGAACTCGGTGATCCACCGGTCGCCGGCCGCGCGGCCGCCCTGCACGAAGTCCGGCCCGCCGCCCAGGCTCATCAGCAGCAGGGTCGGCACGCCGCGCTTGGCCAGCGAGAAGTGGTCGGCGCGGTAGAACAGGCCGCGCTCCGGGTGGGCGTCCGGCGTCACCGTGCGGTGTTGAGACGCCGCCGCGGTGGCCAGCAGGTCGCCCAGGTCGTTCTGGCCCGCACCCACCAGCACCACGTCGTGCGACAGGCCCACGGGCTGCAGGGTGTCCATGGTGAAGTTGGCGACCGTCAGGGCCGGATCGTAGAGCGGGTGTGTCGCGTACCACTCCGAGCCGAGCAGGCCGCGCTCCTCGGCGGTCCAGACGGCGAAGACGGTGGTCCGCGCCAGCCGCGGCTGGGCCTTGAACGCCCGGGCCAGCTCCAGCACCCCGGCCACGCCCGTGCCGTCGTCGGCCGCGCCGTGGCGGATGCGCTGGCCGGCCGCGTCCGGCGCGCCGATCCCGAAGGCGTCCCAGTGGGCGCCGAACATCACCGCCTCCTTCGGACGGGTGGTCCCCGTCCGCTTGGCGATGACGTTGTGGCTGAGCACCTTGTCGAACGTGACGCCGTAGTCGGCCGAGAAGGTCGCGCCGGTCAACGGGACCGGCCGGAAGTCCGCCCGCCGCGCCGCCACCTTCAGCGTCTCGAGGTTGAGGCCCGCGCGCTTGAACAGGTCGGCCGCCACCTCGCGCTGCATCCAGCCCTGGATCAGGGTGTGGTCCTTCGCCGGATCGGCGCGGACGATGTCGTAGCCCTCGCCGTTCGAGGCCTGGACGGTGGACCAGCCGTAGCCCGCTCCGGGAGTCTCGTGGACGATCAGCACGCCCAGCGCGCCGCGCCGGGCCATCTCCTCATATTTGTAGGTCCAGCGGCCGTAGTAGGTCATCGCCTGGCCTGCGAAGCGGCCGTAGGCGTCCTCGCCGGGCCTGGCCTCGAAATCGGGGTCGTTGACCAGGACCACGGCGACCCTGCCGTGCAGGTCGACGCCCTTGAAGTCGTCCCACTTTCGCTCAGGCGCGCTCACGCCATAGCCCACGAAGACCAGCGGGGCCTTGTCGATGTGGACGTGGGCGGTCGGCCGCGTGGTCTGGACCATGACCTGCTGGCTCTGCTGCAGCGGGATCGTCGCGCCGCCCGCCTCGAACGCCAGTTTCGGCTCGCCGGAGAGGTTGAAGCGCATCAGCGGCACGGCCTGGGTCCAGCCGCCATGCTCGCCGCCGGGCTCCAGGCCCAGCGCCTTGAACCGGGCGATCAGGTAGGCGACGGTCTTGGCCTCGCCGGGCGTGCCGGGGGCGCGGCCCTGATAGGCGTCCGAGGCGATCTCCTTGACCACCGCGCTCATCCGCCGGGGGCTGATCGGGCCGGCGTCCTGGGCGTGCGCCAGGCCCGCCGTCAGCGCCAAGGCCATCCCCGCCAACGCCCACACCCGCACCATCTCGTCTCTCCCGCCGTCGCGTCCGGCATAGGGCGGCGCACGGCCGGAACGCAAGATCGGGCTGTGACCGCGGTCATAGTCTCGTGGCGCACCGGTCAATTGTGATGGCCGTACACGCAACCGGATCGCGGGCGGCCGGATGTGCTATGGTCAAGCCTGTCATCGGGGGATGGCATGTCGATCGCCGACCTCTTCAATCTCAACACGCCCGCCCGCTATCTCGCGAAGCGGCAACACAAGCATCCGCCGATCTACCAGCCCACGCCGGCCAACTGGCAGGGGCTGTTCGGCGTGGCGCTCGCCATGTCGACGCCCGAGCTTCAGGCGATGGTGGCGCGCGGGGAGATCGTTAGCGGCGAGGTCGGCGAGCTGAGCCCATCGACCTACGTCACCCGCCATGGCCGCGGCTACGCGATCGAGATGCACAGCGGGGAGATGCGGCTGATCTACAGCGCGGCCCGCGCGATCGCCGCCAGCGACGATGGCCGGTTCCGCGACGCCGAGGCCTCGTCGCTATCGGCCGAGAGCGTGGAGGCGAAGATCGCCGAGCTGTTCGGCAACTTCGACGTCCACGGGGTCGCCACGAGCCAGGCCTTCCCGGCGACCGCGGCCCAGCGCGCCTGGGCCGACGCGATCGCCTGCAACGCGGAATGCTTCCTGCTGCTGCATGAGCTGGCCCACATCCACAACGGCGACCTGACGCGGCCGCCGGGCGACGAGGCCGAGGTCCGCCGGCGCGAGGCCGCCGCCGACGCCACCGCTTGCGGCTGGCTGGTCGACTATGTCCTGGCGCCCAAGCCTGGCGGGCCGCAGCGCCAGATGCTCTATGCCGGCGCCGAGTTCGGGCTGCGCGTGCGGATGGCGATGGAGGCCTTCGGCCTGAAATTCAACGCCACCCATCCGTCGGCCGGCGATCGGGTGGCGGCCATGCGCGAGCGGCTGCGCGCGGCTGCGGGTTCGCGCACCTTCTACGCCATCGCCAACACCTCGCTGGCCTTCGACCAGATGTGGCGTGCGGTGGAGCGCATCCGCCAGGGCCTGGAGCCGAAGTACGAACCCGGCCTCGACGACGTGCTGGCCTCCCTGCGAACCCTGACGGTCGAGTTCTTGCGCGCAAACGACGAGGGGGTCCGCGAGGCGATCCTGGACACGGCGAAACGCGACTTCCGCGATCTGCCCAAGGAGCTGCGCGCCGCGGTCCGGCGACAGGCCGGTGAGGTGTTCGAGCCGGGTGTCGCTGAGTACGAGTTCTTCCTCGCCCTGCTGTCCGCCAGCGATCCCGAAGGGAGCCCCGCATGAGCCGGTCCGTCGTCACCTACGCTCCGCGCGCCCTTGGCGCGCCCGTTCTGGCGCGCAAGGCCGGGGAACCCACGCCGCCGCCGGAGGACCACTACAAGGACCGGCTGCTGAAATATGTCCCGGCCGAGGTGGTGACCCTGTACTTGACGCTTGCCGCCCTGCTGACCACCGCGCCCAAGGCGCCGTCCTGGCTCGGTTGGGCGATCTTCGCCGTCGGCGTGGCGGCCACCTGGTTCTACCTGAGCATCGTTCTCCACGTGAAGGACTGGCGGCAACTCCTCATCTCGACCCTGTCATTCGTGGTCTGGGTGTTCGCCCTGGGCGGTCCGTTCAAGCAGTTCGACTGGTACATGCCGATCTACGGCGGCCTGCTGCTGCCGGCCTTCACCTTCTTCGTCGCGCGGTTCAAGACTGCGCCCGTGGACGCCTGACGGATCGCGACCCTAGGCCGTCGCCACCATGCCACCCGGCAGCAGCTCGGCGCGGCCGGCCAGGGACAACTCGACCAGGGCCGCGAACACCGCCGACGGCGGCGCGCCCGTGGCGCGGACCAGTTCGTCGCGGGAGACCGGGGTGGGGGAGAGCAGGGCGGCCACCCGCTCTCGCAGGGCGTCGTCCGCCTCGTCGCCACCGGAGCGCTGGAAGGGGTCGGCGTCCGGTTCGCGCATGGTGCGCAGGCCCTCCAGCGCCCGCAGCACGTCCTCGGCGCCTTCGCAGAGCGCCGCGCCCTGGCGGATCAGGTCGTTGGTCCCCTTGGCCCGCGGGTCGAGCGGCGAGCCAGGCACGGCCAGCACCTCGCGCCCCTGTTCGGCGGCCAGGCGGGCGGTGATCAGCGAGCCGGAGCGCAGCTCGGCCTCGACCACCACCACCGCGCGGGAAAGACCGGCGATGATCCGGTTGCGGCGCGGGAAGTCGCGGGCCACCGCCGTGCGGCCGGGCTCGTTCTCCGAGACCACGCAGCCCGCCTCGACGATCCGGGCGTAGAGGGCCGCATGGTCCGGCGGATAGATGTCGTCGACGCCGCCGGCCAGCACGGCGAGCGTGCCGGTGGGCAGCGCCCCTTCGTGCGCCGCGCCGTCGATGCCGCGCGCCATGCCGGAGACCACCGCATAGCCCGCCTGGCCCAACTCGGCGGCCAGCCCGCGGGCGAACCGCTGGCCGGCGGCCGAGGCGACGCGGGCGCCGACGATGGCCACGGCGGGCCGGTCCAGCATCTCCAGCCGGCCACGCGCCCACAGCACCGGCGGCGGCGGATCGATGGCGGCCAGCGCCGTGGGGAACTCCGGCTCGCAGGCCGCCAGCAATCGCGCGCCCAGTGTCGTCCCGGCCGTCAGCTCCTGGTCGATCTCCGCCTCGGCCGGGACGCGGATCCCCGCTGCGCGACCGCCGCGCCGCGCCAGCTCGGGCAGGGCGATCAGGGCTTCGGTCGCGTCGCCATAGCGGCGGATCAGCTCGCGGAAGGTGACAGGGCCGACGTTCTCGGTACGCGCCAGCCGCAGCCAGGCGCGGCGCTCGGCGTCCGAGAGCGCTCGGCTCACGCCGCGGCTTTCTTTTCGCCGCCGATGTGCGGCTCCTCGCCCTTCAGCAGGCGGCGGATGTTGGGGGTGTGGCGCACGTAGATCAGCACCGCCATGAACAGGGCGAGGTAGGCGATCTGCTCTGGCCGGTGAACGAACGGCAGGAAGACGAACACCGGCGCCAACGCCGCGGCGGTCAGCCCCGCCAGCGAGGAGATGCGGAACAGGAAGGCCATCAGCAGCCAGGTGGCGCCGGCCAGCAGGCCGACCGGCCAGGCGGCCGCCAGCAGGGTCCCGAAGAAGGTCGCCACGCCCTTGCCACCCTTGAAGCCGAGCCAGATCGGGAACAGGTGGCCGAGGAAGGCGGAGCCCGCCGCCAGCGCGGTCAGGCTCGATTGGGCGGGAAGCGTGTTGTCCCGCGTCGCCAGCCAGGCGATCAGCACCGCCACCGCCCCCTTGCCGCCGTCGCCCAGCAGGGTGATGGCCGCCAGGTCCTTGCGCCCGGTGCGCAGCACATTGGTCGCCCCGATGCTGCCGGAGCCGATGGTGCGCAGGTCCGGCCCGCCGCCGAACTTGGTGGCCAGCACGCCGAACGGGATGGAGCCCAGGAGGTAGCCACCAACCACGGCCAGGGCGATCTGGATCAGAGAGAGGCCTTCGAACATGCCTATGGTCTAGCCGGACCTCAAAGCTCCGTCGACAGGGCATCCTTCACGGCCGCGATGGCGGGCTCGTTGCGGCGGTAGAAGGTCCATTGCTTGATCCGCTTGGGGATCACCAGGTCGGCCTGCACCAGGATGCGCATGTGTTCGCTGAGCGTCGGCTGGCTTACGCCGAGCTTCTCGGCGATCAGCACGGCGCAGACCCCGTCGTCGACCAGATCGCCGTCGACCTGTTCGCGGAAGTGAGCGCGCGGCGCCTTCAGCCACTCCAGGATCTGCAGGCGGCGCTCATTGCCCAGCGCCTTCAGGGGAACGACGATAGACATATTGCCAGTTGGCTAAGTCCCGATAAGGTGCGTCCTCAGGGGTCTAACCCGGAGGACGCGAGATGGACAAGCTCATGGACCGCTACGACATCGCTACCGACGCGGTGATGTTCGAGGGCGGCGAGCACATGGACGTGGCCGCCATCGCGGCCGCCCAGGCCCCCTGGTGGAACCGCACCCTGTGCGCCGTCAACGACGCCGTCGTCCGGCTGGGCGTGCTGGAGGGCGACTTCCACTGGCACAAGCACGACGCCGAGGACGAGTTTTTCTTCGTGCTCGAAGGCCAGCTCGACATCGAACTTGAGGATCGTACCGTAAGCCTCGGACCGAACGACGGTTTTACCGTGCCGAAAGGCGTCATGCACTTCCCCCACGCCCGCGGCCGGGTCGTCGTGCTGATGATCGAGAAGGCCGGGGTCACGCCGACGGGGGACTAGGCCCGATAGACCACCCGCCCATCGGCGACGGTCATCAGCACCTTGCCTTGCAGCCGGCGGCCGTCGAACGGCGAGTTCTTCGACTTCGAGGTCAGCTTGTCGGCGTCGATGACCACGGGCGTGTTCGGATTGCACAACACCAGGTCGGCCGGCGCGCCCTTGGCCAGGCGCCCCGAGGGCAGGCCCAGCAGGTCGGCGGGCGCCGAGGTCACCGTGCGGATCAGGTCGATCAGCGGGATGCGGCCCTCGTGGTGGAAGGCCAAGAGGGCCGGCAGCAGGGTCTCCAGCCCCACCGCGCCCGGCGCGGCCTCGTCATAGGGCAGACGCTTGTCCTCGGGCGGGGCGGGCGCGTGGGCCGAGACGATCACCTGGATCAGGCCCGAGGCCACGGCCTCGATCACCGCCTGCCGGTCGTCCTCGCTGCGCAGCGGCGGGTCCAGCTTGCAGAAGGTGCGGTAGTCCCCGATGTCGATCTCGTTGAAGCTCAGGTGGTTGATCGAGGTGCTGGCGACCACCGGCAGGCCGCGGTCGCGGCCGCGCTTCAGCGCTTCCAGGGCGGTGGCGGTGGTCACCTGATCGACCAGCAGCCGCGCCCCGGTCAGCTCGACCAAGGCGAGGTCGCGCTCCAGCATGATCTTCTCGGCCGCGGCCGGCATGCTGGGCAGGCCCATGCGCGAGGCGAACTCGCCCTCGCTGGCCGCGGCGCCTGCCGACAGCCACGGATCGGCCGGTCGGTGCGCCACCAGCACGCCGAACGCCTTGGCGTAGGCCAGCACCCGGCGGAACACCTTGGAATCGACGATCGGCTTGTCGGCGTCGGTGACATAGACGCAGCCGGCCTCGGCCATCAGGCCGATCTCGGCCATCCGCTGGCCCTCGCAGCCCTTGGTGGCGGCGCCGGCCGGCAGCACCTTGACCAGTTCGATGTCGCGGGCCCGCCTGAGGATGAAGTCCACCACCGAGGGCTCATCCACCACCGGGTGGGTGTCAGGCTGCACGACGATGGTCGTGACCCCACCGGCCGCCGCGGCGCGGGCCGCAGACTTCAGGGTCTCCTTGGTCTCGAAGCCGGGCTCGCCGGTCTTGACCCGGATGTCCACCAGGCCGGGCAGCAGCAGGCCGCCCGCGCCGTCCATCACCTCGACGTCCTTGGAGAGCGACCCGAGCCCCTGGCCCCTGGCCACGTCGGCGATCACGCCCTCGACGATCAGCACCGCGCCCGGGCCGTCGTAGCCCGACGCCGGGTCCACCAGCCGGACGTTGGTCACGGCGAGGGGCCGGCTCACCGGTCGTTCTCCAGCCGCGCCGCCAGCGAGGTCAGCACCGCCATTCTTGCCGCCACCCCCATTTCCACCTGGTCCTGGATCAGGCTGACGGCCAGGTCATCGGCGACGTCGGAATCGATCTCCACCCCACGGTTCATCGGCCCCGGATGCATCACCCGCACCCCCGGCGCGGCGCAGGCCAGCTTCTCGCGGTCGAGGCCGAAGAAGCGGAAATACTCCCGCTGCGAGGGGGCCATCACCCCGTCCATCCGCTCCAGCTGCAGGCGCAGCATCATCACCACGTCGCAGCCGGCGATGCCCTGGCGCATGTCGTGGTGGATCGCCGCCCCCCAGCGCTCGGCCTGCGGTGGCAGCAGGGTCGGCGGGCCCACCAGCCGCACCTCGGCGCCCAGCATCTGCAGCAGGGAGACGTTGGAGCGGGCCACCCGGGAGTGGGCGATGTCGCCGCAGATCGCCACCCTCAGCCCGGCGATCCGGCCAAAGGCGCGGCGCATGGAGAGGGCGTCGAGCAGGGCCTGGGTGGGGTGCTCGTGCTGGCCGTCGCCGGCGTTGATCACCGAGCAGGTGACCTTCTGGGAGAGCAAGGACGCCGCCCCCGACGAGCCGTGGCGCACCACCAGCAGGTCCGGCTGCATGGCGTTCAGCGTCACCGCCGTGTCGATCAGGGTCTCGCCCTTGGAGATCGACGACTGGCGCGGGCTCATGTTGACCACGTCGGCGCCCAGCCGCTTGCCGGCCAGCTCGAAGGAGCTCTGGGTGCGGGTGGAATTCTCGAAGAACAGGTTCATCAGCGTCCGACCCTTCAGCAGGTCGAGCTTCTTCGAGGTCTGGCGGTTCAGGGAGACGAAGCCGTCGGCGAGGTCGAGGAGGTTGGCCACCTCCACCTCGTTCAGGTCCAGCACGGACAGGAAGTGCCGCTTCGGAAACGAGAAGGTCCGCTGCAGGACCTCGTTCAGACCAGGCGGGGCGGCGCTCATTAAAGGGGCGTCTTAGGGGAGTGCGCCAGCGAAGCCAAGCGTCATCGGATGAGGCTTTGCTCTGCGCGCGGCGCGGCCCATATCAGCCCCTCACTTCATCGAGGACAGTCCATGGGCGTCAATCTCTTCAGCTTCGTCGATCTCTACGGCAAGGGCCTCACCACGCTCGACCACGTGCTCGGCAAGGGCGCCGAGTTCGCCAAGTCCAAGGGCGTCTCCGACGCCGACATGCTGGAATGGCGCCTGATCGCCGACATGCATCCGCTGCGCTTCCAGGCCCGCAACGTCATCAACTTCGCCCGCTCGTGGCCCGCCCGCGCCGCCGGCCTGGAGGTCCTCCCCGACATCGGCGACGACGTCGATCTCGCCGGGCTGAAGGCCGCCATCGCCGAGACCAAGACCTTCCTCGGCGGCCTCACCGCTGCGCAGTTCGCCGGCCGTGACGACACCCCCCACACGCAGAACCTCGGGGGGATGGAGCCCACACTGCCGATCGGCCAGTGGCTCTCCGGCTTCGCCACCACCAACTTCTATTTCCACCTGTCCATGGCCTACGCCATCCTGCGCCACCACGGGGTGCAGATCGGCAAGCGCGACCTGTTCGCGGGCGGGCTCTAGCTCAGCGGAGGGTTCCTCAGCCGGTCGAGGGCGCCCTGCAGGATCCAGGCGGCGGCGGCCTTGTCGACCAGCTCGGCGCGCCGCGCGCGGGTGACGTCGGCCTCGCCGATCAGCATGCGGTTGACCGCCATGGAGCTCATCCGCTCGTCCCAGAAGGCTAGGGGCACGTCGCGCAGCCGGATCAGGTTGCGGCCGAAGGCGCGGTTGGACTGGCAGCGCGTCCCTTCCGTCCCGTCCATGTTGACCGGCAGGCCGATGACGATGCCGGTGGCCCGCCGCCCGTCCATCAGCTTGAACAGCCGCTCGGCCTCGGCGGTGAACTTGGTCTTGCGGATCAACTCCAGGGGGCTGGCGATGATCCGGTTGCTGTCGGAGACCGCCACCCCGATGGTCTTCTCGCCCAGGTCGAGGCCGAAAAGCGCGCCGCCCGCGGGCAGGTCGGTGAGGTCGAAGACCGGCATGGGCCGCTCATAGCGGTCATCGCTTGCAAAAGCACGTCGGGCGCGGCTAACCCACGCCCCTGGAGTTACGGAGGGGCCGATGGCCATCGACGCAGCGACCGTGCGCAAGGTCGCGAGGCTGGCGAGGATCGCCGAGCCGGAAGAGAAGCTGGAGACCCTGGCCAGGGAGCTCAACGGCATCCTCGACTGGATCGAGCAACTGAGCGAGGTCGACACCACCGGCGTCGAGCCGATGACCACCGCCATCCACACCCCGCTGCCCATGCGCGAGGACGTGGTCACCGAGGGCGGCGATCCCGACCGCGTGCTCTCCAACGCGCCCAAGGCGGCGCACCACTTCTTCGTGGCGCCCAAGGTGATCGAATAGATGTCCGAGCTCACCGCGCTCACCCTCAAGGCCGCCCTCGACGGGCTGACGGCCAAGCGCTTCTCCTCCGCCGAGCTGACCCAGGCGCACGTGGACGCCGTGGCCGCCGCCCGCGCGCTCAACGCCTTCGTCCTGGAGACGCCGGAGAAGGCGCTGGCCATGGCCAAGGCCTCCGACGCGCGCCGGGCCCGCGGCGAGGCCGGCCGGCTCGACGGCGCGCCCCTGGGCATCAAGGACCTGTTCTGCACCGAGGGCGTCCGCTCCACCGCCTGCTCGAAGATCCTCGGCGACTTCAAGCCGACCTATGAATCCACCGTCACCGCCAACCTCTGGCGCGACGGGGCGGTGATGCTGGGAAAGCTCAACATGGACGAGTTCGCCATGGGCTCGTCCAACGAGACCTCGGCCTTCGGACCGGTGGTCAATCCCTGGCGGGCCGAGGGCGGCAACGCGGCCCTGACGCCGGGCGGCTCCTCCGGCGGCTCGGCCTCGGCGGTGGCGGCGGAGCTCTGCCTGGGGGCCACGGCCACCGACACCGGCGGCTCGATCCGCCAGCCCGCGGCCTTCACCGGCACGGTCGGCATGAAGCCCACCTACGGCCGCTGCTCCCGCTGGGGCGTGGTCGCCTTCGCCTCCTCCCTCGACCAGGCCGGGCCGATCGCCCGCACCGTCGAGGACGCCGCCATCCTGCTCACCTCCATGGCCGGCCACGACCCGAAGGATTCCACCAGCCTGCCGGTGGAGACGCCGGACTTCGCGGCCTTCGTCGGCAAGCCGGTGAAGGGCCTGCGCATCGGGGTGCCCAAGGAATACCGCGTCGAGGGCATGCCGCCTGAGATCGACGCCATCTGGGAACAGGGGATCGCCTGGCTGAAGGACGCCGGCTGCGAGATCGTCGAGGTCTCCCTGCCGCACACCAAATATGCCCTGCCGGCCTACTACATCGTGGCGCCGGCCGAGGCCTCCTCGAACCTCGCCCGCTACGACGGCATGCGCTACGGCCTGCGCGTCGAGGGCGGCAACCTCACCGAGACCTACGAGAACACCCGCGCCGCCGGCTTCGGCGCCGAGGTCAAGCGCCGCATCCTGATCGGCACCTACGTGCTCTCCGCGGGCTACTACGACGCCTACTACCTGAAGGCCCTGAAGGTCCGCCGCCGCATCGCCGACGATTTCGACCAGGCCTTCGAGAAGGTCGACGCCCTCTTGACCCCCACCGCGCCGTCCGCCGCCTTCAGCCTCGGCGAGAAGTCGGACGATCCGGTCGCCATGTACCTGAACGACATCTTCACGGTGACGGTGAACCTGGCGGGCCTGCCGGGCATCAGCGTGCCGGCCGGCGTCGACAAGTCCGGCCTGCCGCTTGGCCTGCAGCTGATCGGCCGGGCGCTGGACGAAGGCACGCTGTTCGCCCTGGCCGGCGCCGTGGAGAAGGCCGCCGACTTCCGCGGCAAGCCGAAGAAGTGGTGGTGACGGGCCTGGGCTGCGACAGTCCGCGGGCTCGACGAACGCCGTGCGCTCGACTAGGGCCGGCGGCATGAAAGCTTTGAAAATCTACGGCTTAGCTCTGGCGATCGCCTTGGCGGGGTCGGTCGCCACGGCCTACGCCGACGAGGTGGGCAAACCCGCCGCGCCGTTCACCGTCACCACCCTCGATCACCACAGGGTCAAGCTGGCCGACCTCAAGGGCAAGGTGGTGATCCTGAACTACTGGGCGACCTGGTGCGGCCCGTGCAAGGTCGAGATGGTGGTGTTCGAGAACTACCTGCGCACCCACCCCGGCAGCGACCTGAAGATCTTCGCGGTCATGACTGAGAGCGACGTCCCGGCCTACAAGCTGAAGCCGCTCGCCAGCGTGCTGTCCTATCCGATCGCCACCGCCGCCGGCGGCGGCTTCCACTACGGCGTCAAGGACGGGGTGCCGACGAGCTACGTCATCGACCGCAGCGGTGTCGTGCGCTGGGCCAAGGCCGGCGCCTTCGACGACCGCAGCTTCGACGAGCTGGTCACGCCGCTGCTGAAAGCCGCCGCGCCCGCCGAACCCCAGATGGTGGCGGGCCTGAAGTCCGCCAACTAGGCGCGCAAAAAGAAAACCTCCCCCGCGGCAGCCGCGAGGGAGGTCTGATCGGAAGCTGCGGTCCGGCCTACTTGCCGGCGGCGTTGATCTTGTCGAATTCGACCTGCAGGGCCTTCAGCTTGGCGTCGTCCAGGGCGCCCTGGCTCATCGGGGCGACCTGGGCCAGCGTCATGCCGCCGATCTGGTCATAGTACTGGGTGATCGGGGGCAGGGCGGTCTCCAGGGCGGCCTTGGCCTTCTCGTTCTTGATGATTTCGCTGATCGGGGTCTTGTCGACCGAGATCGGGCCGGAGGCCATGGCGGCAGCGGCGGCCGCGCCGTTGGCGGGCGCGGCGGGCGTCTGGGCGAAGGCCGGAACGGCGGCGACGGCGGAGAGGGCGACCAGGGTCGCGGCGAGCTTGCTGTTCATGGTGTGGTTTCCCAACGAGAGGTGACGGCTTAGCCGGCGTTCAATTTGTCGAAGTCGGCCTGGATCTTCTTGATCATGTCGTCCGTGATGGCGCCTTGGCTCATCGGCTGGACCTGCTTCAGCGTCATGCCGCCGATCTGGTCGTAGTACTGGCTGATCTGCGGCAGGTTGGCCTCCAGCACCGCCTTGCCGGCTGGGTTCTTGATGATGTCGGAGATCGGCGTGGTGTCCACGCTCAGCTTGGCCGAAGCCGTCGTCGTCGTCGTGGTGGTCGTCGTGGTCGAGCCGGCGGGCGCCTGGGCGAAGGCCGGCGCGGCGACGAGGGCGGTGACAGCCAAGAGGCCTGCCGCGATGATGGTCTTCATGATGTTTCCCCTTATTCCCCGAACGGGAGTTTGAACTGCGGAATGAGCCCTGTTTTTCCTTCCCACGCAAGGCGAAGCGTGCAGGGGCCCCGGCGCGGATATCGGCTTTCCGCGCACGTCGAGCGGCGCTAGTGAGACCCACATGAGCGAGACGAGCAAGTTGATCAAAGGCCGCACCGGCGACTGGGAAATCGTGCTGGGCCTGGAAGTCCACGCCCAGGTGGCCTCCAAGGCCAAGCTGTTCTCCGGCGCCGCCGTGGGCTTCGGCGCGGGCCCCAACGAGCAGGTGAGCCTGGTGGACGCGGCCATGCCCGGCATGCTGCCGGTGATCAACGGCTACTGCGTGGAGCAGGCGGTGCGCACCGGCCTGGGCCTACAGGCGCAGATCAACCTGAAGAGCCACTTCGACCGGAAGAACTACTTCTATCCGGACCTGCCGCAAGGCTACCAGATCAGCCAGTTCAAGGACCCGATCGTCGGCGAGGGCGAGGTGATCGTCGAACTGGACGACGGCCGCACCTTCACTGTCGGCGTCGAGCGGCTGCACCTCGAGCAGGACGCCGCCAAGCTCCTGCACGACGAGGACCCCAACGCCACCTACGTCGACCTCAACCGGGCCGGCACTGCGCTGATGGAGATCGTCTCCAAGCCCGACATGCGGTCTTCCGAAGAAGCTGTAGCCTACGTCAAGAAGCTACGGACAATCCTCATCTATCTCGGCTCTTGCGACGGCGACATGGACAAGGGCAACCTGCGCGCCGACGTCAACGTCTCGGTCCGCAAGCCGGGCGGGGCGCTTGGCACGCGCTGCGAGATCAAGAACGTCAACTCGTTCCGCTTCATGCAGCAGGCCATCGAGTACGAGGCCCGCCGGCAAATCGAGATCCTCGAGGACGGCGGCAAGATCGACCAGGAGACCCGGCTGTTCGACCCGAACAAGGGTGAGACGCGCTCCATGCGCTCCAAGGAAGAGGCGCACGACTACCGCTACTTCCCCGATCCGGACCTGCTGCCGCTGGAGCTCGACCCGGCCTGGGTGAAGGCCATCGAGGCCTCGCTGCCGGAGTTGCCCGACGCCAAGAAGGCCCGCCTGCAGTCGCAATACGGGCTCACCGCCTATGACGCCGGCGTGCTGATCACCGAACAGGCCCGCGCCGACTTCTACGAGGCGGCAGCCAAGGGGCGCGACGCCAAGCTGACCGCCAACTGGGTGACCAACGACCTGGCGGCTCGGCTGACCGCCGGCGGCCTCGACATCGCCGACAGCCCGATCGCGCCTGACGCCATCGCCGAACTCGTCCAGCTGATCGAGGAGGGGGTGATCTCCTCGAAGATCGCCAAGGACGTCTTCGAGCGGATGTGGGCCGGCGAGGGCCGGGCCGGCGCGATCGTCGAGGCGGCGGGCCTCAGGCAGGTCTCCGACAGCGGCGCCCTGGAGACCATCATCGACACCCTGATCGCCGGCAATCCCGGCCAGGCCGCCGCGGTGAAGGACAAGCCCCAGGCGATCGGCTGGTTCGTCGGCCAGGTGATGAAGGAGACCGGCGGCAAGGCCAATCCGGCCACCGTCAACCAGCTGCTCAGGGCTAAGCTCGGCCTCGGCTAGCTAGCCCCAGATCAGTGGGGGATCAGTCGGGCGCCACGTCGAAGATCTGGCCGGTCGCCAGGTTCATCATCAGGAAGGCGTTGCCGACCCGCACCCAGGTGTAGCCGCGGGGCGGCGGGCGCAGGTGATAGCGGCCGGGATCGGGCACATACATGCCGCGCACCTCCGGGGGCAGGAAGCCGCCGCGGCGCATGCCGTAGCCGTGCCGAGGGGCGTAGGCTCCCGGCGGCGGGGCGTAGTAGGCTTCCGGCGCCGGGCCTTGCGGCCGTCCGCCGGGGCGCACCCAGCCGGCCGGCGGGCCACGCTCGCCGCCCCGTTCTCCGGCGCCGCGTTCTCCGCCGCCACGTTCTCCGCCGCCGCGCTCACTCCCGCGCGCCCAGGCCGGGGCGCCGCGGCCGTGCTCACGATCGTCGACCTGCACCCAGCCGCCATGCTCGCGCGCGAGCGCGGCGCCGGCCAACGGCGTAAGGCCGAGGGCCGCGGCCACTAGGGCGAGCGTGGGGAGGACGCGTCTCATACCTCTGATTGTCTCAAAAGCCATTTACAGTCGAGGGGCCCTTATCGCAGCGCCCGCGTGAACTGAGCCTGAACGCGGCGGCGATCGCCGGCCGGCCTCGGTGAACGCACCGCCCATATGGCCATCGCCAGTCTTCGGTGCGTCAAAATCCCCAAAATGGGCGCCGTCATCTGAATATGACTGTAGGACAACGGACGCCTTAACCATGTGTTCAGCCCGGCTAGAGTTCTGTGGATGTTGATAAGGTCGGATCAGAGCTCCAAGAACTGGATCTCGCCACCTGACACGGGGACGAAGAACATGCTGCACGGCATGGACATCGCGAACCAAGGCCTGCCGTTGCCGAAGCCGGATGCTTCAGGCGACGAGTTGTTCCGCTTGGGTCTTCTCTACTCCACAGGGCAGGGCGGCGCGCCGCTCGACTACGTCTCGGCTCACATGCTGTTCAACCTGGCCGCCATGCGCGGCTCGGTGGAAGCCAAGATCTATCGCCGAGAGCTCGCCGACGAGATGGCCACCGAAGACGTCGCCGAGGCCCAGCGCCAGGCGCGCGAGTGGCTGGCCCGCGGCTGAGGCCGCCGAAGGGTTCGGACTGGAGTTGAAGGGCTGCGCGCTGGCTCGCGAAGCGGGATGGCGGTGACGGAGGGATTCGAACCCTCGATACCCTTTCGGGTATGACGATTTAGCAAACCGTTGCCTTCAGCCACTCGGCCACGTCACCAATTGATTTTGCTCGGGTTTTCTCCCGATCCCGCGGGACAGGCGGCGCGGGCGCTCAGCGCGCGTCACGGGCCTGGTCCGCAAGGCCGCTCGTCATAACGGAAGGCGATTGGCGGGGCAACGCAGGAAGCTGCGCCCCTTTCTCCCCCGATCTTCAGGTCACCGCGGCCCTGGCGCGGAACTCCGCGCGGTCGTAGGCGCGGCTGGCCATCACCTCGGCCAGCACCTCGACGGCGTCCCAGACCTCGGTGAAGCGGGTGAACAGCGGCGAGAAGCCGAAGCGCAGCACGTCGGGGGCGCGGAAATCGCCGATCACGCCGCGGGCGATCAGCGCCTGGACGATCGCATAGCCGTCCGGGTGGGTGTGGGAGACATGCAGGCCACGCGCCGCCGCGGCGCGGGGGCTGGCGAGCGTCAGCTCCGGGCAGCGGGCCGCCACCAGGGCGATGAACAGGTCCGACAGCGCGCCGCCCTTGGCCTCCGCCGCGGCGCGGTCGGCCGACAGGTGCAGGTCGATCCCCACCTCCAGCGCCGCCAGGCTGAGGATCGGCGGGGTGCCGGTGGTCATGGCGCGGATGTCCGGCGCCGGGCGGTGGACGTCCTCAAAGGCGAAGGGCTCGGCATGGCCCAACCAGCCGGTCAGCGGCTGGCGGATGGCGCCCAGGTGCCGTTCGGCCACGAACAGGAAGGCCGGCGCGCCCGGCCCGCCGTTCAGGTGCTTGTAACCGCAGCCCACCGCCAGGTCGGCGTTGCAGCCGTTCAGATCGACCGCCACCGCGCCCGCGCTATGGCTAAGGTCCCAGAGCGCCAGCGCGCCCTTGGCCTGGGCCGCCGCGGTGATCCCCGCCATGTCCCAGCGCTGCGAGGAGCGGTAGTGGACGTGGGTCAGGACGAAGGCCGCGGTGTCCGCGTCGATGGCCTCCACCAGCTCGCCCTCGGGCACGATCTTCAGCCGCGCGCGGTCGCCCATCAGCTCGCCAAGGCCCTGCAGGATGTGCAGGTCGGTGGGGAAGTCGCCGGCCTGGGCGACCAGGGTGGTGCGGCCCGGCCGCAGCGACAGGGCGCCGGCGGCCAGCTTGAACAGGTTCACCGAGGTCGAGTCGGCCACCGTCACCTCGTGCGGCTTGGCGCCGATCAGGCCGGCGATCTTGCCGCCCACCCGCAGGGGCGCCTCCATCCAGCCGTTGGTGTTCCAGCTGCGGATCAGGTCGCGGCCCCATTCCGAGGCGGCGGTCTCCGACAGTCGGGCGAGGGCGGCCTTGGGCGGCGGCCCCAGGGAATTGCCGTCGAGATAGATTACGCCAGCCGGCAGGTCGAAGGCGTCGCGGAAGCGGGCCAGCGGATCGGCGGCGTCCAGGGCTTGCGCGTCGGCGCGGGTCGAGGTCATCGGCGGATCAAACGGGCGCTGACGGCTGCGTCAAGGCTGTGGTTAGATGGCGGCTGCGTGGGCTGGGCCCTGCGCCATTTCAGGCGACGACATTTCGGCGGGCGCAAAGACCCGCTGCGGGGGAACATCAAGATGATCGCAGCAAGGCGTCTGGCCGTCGCATCGGCCCTTGTCCTGAGCTTCGCGGCGGGCGCGCCGCCGGCGCTGGCGCAAACCGTGGCGAAACCGGCTGTGGCCGCGGCGCCGGCGGCCAAGCCCGCCAAGTGGCCCGGCCTGCCGCCCGGCGCGGTCGAGGAATATGCCGTCCTGCGCGATGGGACCCGGCTCGCGGCCAATGTCTTCAAGCCGGCCGGGCAGGGACCCTGGCCAGTGGTCATGACCCGCACGCCCTATCTCAAGGACGGCCGCATCGATCCGGAGAAGGACCCCAAGGGCGTCAAGATGCGCGAAGCCCTGGTCAAGCAGGCCAAACACTACACCGACGCCGGCTACGTCTTCGTGCTGCAGGACGTGCGCGGCAAGGGCCGCTCCCAGGGCTTCTACGCCGCCTTCGAGAACGACATCGAGGACGGCTACGACAGCGTCGAATGGGCGGCGAAACAGCCCTGGAGCAACGGCAAGGTCGGCCTCTCCGGCGGCTCGGCCATGGGCATCACCTCCAACGAGGCCGCCATGGCCGCCCCGCCGCACCTGAAGGCGGCCTATGTCGTCGTGGCCCCCTTCGACCTCCTGCAGAACAGCTACATGGGCGGGGTGCTGAAGGAAAAGGACACCATCGGTTGGCAGAAGGGCCAGGGCATCGCCGACGAGGTGCTGGATCAGGGCCGCAAGCGGGTGGTCGACGACGTCTTCTGGAACCGCTCGGCGATGAGCGAGAACCGCAAGTACATCCAGATCCCGATCTACAATGTCGGCGGCTGGTACGACATCTTCAACCACGGCAACATCTCGAACTTCGAGTACCTGCAGAACCAGGGCGCCAAGGGCGCGCGGGGCAACCAGAAATTGTTCATGGGCCCGTTCGGCCATGGGCCGTTGTCGGGTGACCTGGAATATCCCGGCCTCGACCGGCTGACGCTGGCCAGCGACCAGGAGATCCGCTGGTTCGACTACTGGCTGAAGGGGATCGACAACGGCATCATGGCCGAGCCGCCGGTCAGCTATGTGATGATGGGCCCGGCGGAAAAGGGCGCCTTTTCCCCGACCAACCAGACCCTGCACGCCGCCAACTGGCCGCCGGCCTACCGCGAGGTGCGCTACTACCTCGAACCCGACAAGACGCTCGGCCTGAAGGCCCCCACCGCGACCGCCGCCAAGCTCACCTACGCCGACGATCCGGCCAATCCGGTGCCCACGGTCGGCGGCGCCAACCTCACCTTCGAGCGCGGGCCCATGGATCAGCGGGCGATCCCCGAGCGCGGCGACTACCTGCGCTTCCAGACCCCGGTGCTGGACAGGGACGTGGTGGTCACCGGCCCGGTGAAGGTCGAGCTCTACGGCGCCACCGACGGCCCCGACACCGACTTCATGGCCAAGCTCGTGGATGTGTACCCGGATGGCTACGAGGCCCTGGTGCTCGACGCCCCGGTCCGCGCCCGCTACCGCGATGGCCGCATGCCCGACCAGGTCAGGATGATGACCCCGGGCGCGCCGGAGGAACTGACCATCGACCTGTGGTCGACCGCCATCACCTTCGCCAAGGGCCATCGGATCGCGGTGCACATCACCTCGACCAACAGTCCGCGCTTCGAGGTCAACCCGAACACCGGCGAGGCGCCCGGCGAGCACAGCCTGGCGCCCCGGGTGGCCAACAACAGCATCTATATGGATGCGGCCCATCCGTCGGCCCTCGTGCTGCCGGTGGTCTATCCGGACGCGAAATAGGGCGCGCACGTCCTTTTCCTTCCGCGACGATGAATATATTAGGCGGCCGCGCCCGTAACGTCTTCGCAGCTTGCCGCAGGCCAAGCTTCGGTATCCAATGCAACCCTGCGTGGACGGGACCAATGGCCAGGAAATCGGCGCCAGACCGCGCCAAGGCGACAGCGCTCGACAAGACCTTGCGCGGCATGTTCGGCAAGCTGCAGGCCAGGCCGACGCCTGAGCGGCTGATCTCGATCGTCGACCAGCTCGAAGCCCAGACCCAGCCGCCGGCGAAGAAGCCGCGCGTCGCGAAGGGCTAGGTTTTGCCGGGTCTAGGCCCGGCCGCCCGCCGCCGTCATCGTCTCGATCGCCATCACGTCGGTGGCGTCGTCGGCGTCCATGATCTTCAGGAGACGCGCCCGCGCCCGGTTCACCCGGCTCTTGATGGTGCCCAGCGCGCAATTGCAGATCTCGGCGGCCTCTTCGTAGGAGAGGCCGGCCGCGCCCACCAGGATCAGCGCCTCGCGGTGCTCGTCCGGCAGCTGTTGCAAGGCGGCCTGCAGCGCGCGCATGGCCACGCTCCAGTCCTGGGTCGGAGGTGTCCTCAGGGTGGCGGCGTATTCCCCCGTCTCGTCGCGCACCTCGCGGCGGCGGCGCAGGACGTTGGTGTAGTAGGTGTTGCGCAGGATCGTGAACAGCCACGCCCGCAGGTTGGTGCCCGGCTCGAACTTCTCCCGATTGGTCCACGCCTTGATCAGCGTGTCCTGCACCAGGTCATCTGCGTCCGAGCCGTTATGACAGAGCGACCATGCGAACGCGCGCAAGGCCGGTATCATAGCGACGACTTCGTCCCGCCAACTGGACGTCGTCTCCATATTGCCCTCAATCGGTCCGACGGACCTCTACCACTCGTTCTTCAGCGGTCGGTGAACGCATCCCCTAGCTATCTGTTCCGACGGTTGCGACGCTGGATTCTATCGGGATTCGGGGAACATCCTCAGCCAGGCCGCGTTGGCGCTGCGGGGGAGATTCGCCTCCGTTCACCCTTGAATTGCGCGCTCCGCGACCACACCTCGGCGGACTGGGAGGCGACATGAGCGAGCCCGAGAAGCCGGCGCAGATCGCCGCCCGCCTCACCGAACCCCATGCGCTGTTCCGCTATCGCGCGGTTCGCCAGGCCAGCGAGACCCTGACCCGGGCCCTGACGCCGGAGGACCAGCAGGCCCAGTCCATGCCCGACGCCAGTCCCACCAAGTGGCACCTGGCGCACACCAGCTGGTTCTTCGAGACCTTCCTGCTGGAGCCCAGGCTGGCCGGCTACCGGCCATTCGATCCGCGCTTCGGCTATCTGTTCAATTCCTACTACGAGGCCCTGGGCGCGCGGCAGCCGCGGCCCGGGCGCGGCCTGATCACCCGGCCCTCGCTCGACGACGTGCTCGCCTACCGCTCCCACGTGGACGAAGGCATGGCGCGCCTGCTGGCGCAGGGGGCGGGCGGCTTCGAGGCCCTGCTCGACCTCGGCCTGGCCCATGAGGAGCAGCATCAGGAGCTGATCCTGATGGATATCCTGCACCTGTTCGCCGCCTCGCCGCTCTATCCGGCCTATGCGCCGCCGAAGAGCTGGCCGGCGGCGCCGGCCGCGCCCCTGGGCTTCCAGCGTTTCGAGGGAGGGCTGGCTGAGATCGGCGCCGACGCCGGCGGCGGGCGCGGCTTCGCCTTCGACAACGAGACACCGCGCCACAAGGTCTGGCTGGAGCCCTTCGAGCTCGCCGACCGGCTGGTGACCAATGGCGAGTGGCTGGCCTTCATGGCCGACGGCGGCTACGCGCGCGCCGAACTGTGGCTTTCCGAGGGCTGGGCGCTGGTTTGCTCCGAGGGCTGGACCAGCCCCCTCTACTGGCATCCGGCCGGCGAGGGCTGGTCGGCGATGACCCTGCACGGCCTCCGGCCGATCGATCCGACCCAGCCGGTGAGCCACGTCAGCCTCTACGAGGCCGACGCCTACGCCACCTGGGCCGGCGCCCGCCTGCCCACCGAGGCGGAATGGGAGCGCGCGGCCCGCGGCCTGCCGGTGGAGGGCGCCTTCGCCACCTCCGGCCGCCTTGAGCCCGCGCCCGCGCCGCCCGGCGATGGGCTGCGCCAGATGTTCGGCGACCTCTGGGAATGGACCCGCAGCGCCTATTCCCCCTATCCGGGCTTCAAGCCCGCCGAGGGCGCGGTCGGCGAATACAACGGCAAGTTCATGGCCGGCCAGTTCGTCCTGCGCGGCGGGGCCTGCGTGACGCCGGGCGGCCACGTGCGGCCGAGCTATCGCAACTTCTTCTATCCGCAGCAGCGCTGGATGTTCTCCGGGGTGCGCCTGGCCCGCGACGCCGCCCAGCCCTCCGAGGCCGCCGCCGAGACCAGCTTCGAGGCTGATGTCCTGGCCGGGCTCTCACAGCCGCAGAAGACCATCCCGCCCAAGTATTTCTACGACGCCGAGGGCTCGCGCCTGTTCGAGGCGATCACCGCGCTCGAGGACTACTACCCGACCCGCACCGAGATCGCGCTGCTGCGCGCCCAGGCCGCGCAGATCTCCCAGGTGATCCCGGCCGGCGCGGCCCTGGTCGAGTTCGGCTCGGGCGCCAGCGTCAAGACCCGCATCCTGCTCGACGCCGCGCCGCAAATCGCCGCCTACGCCCCCATCGACATCAGCACCGAGGCCCTGCGCGCCGCGGCCGACAGCCTGCGGCGCGACTATCCGCGCCTGACGCTCGCGCCGTTGGTCGAGGACTTCACCCGCGCCATCCAGCTGCCGGCCGCGCTCGGGGGCCGACCGACGGTGGGCTTCTTCCCCGGCTCGACGATCGGCAACTTCACGCCGGAAGAGGCGATCGCCTTCCTGACCGGCGCGCGGCGCCTGCTTGGCAAGGGCGCGGCCTTCCTGGTGGGGATCGATCTGGAGAAGGCCGAGGCCGACCTGGTGGCCGCCTATGACGACCGGCTGGGCGTCACCGCGGCGTTCAACAAGAACCTGCTGGCGCGGATGAACCGCGAGCTGGGCGCCGACTTCGACCTGGAGGGCTTCGCCCACAAGGCGGTGTGGAACGGCGCCGAACACCGCATCGAGATGCATCTGAAGAGTTTGCGGGACCAGGAGGTCCACGTCGCCGGCCGGCGGTTCGCCTTCAAGGCCGGGGAGACCCTCCACACGGAGAACTCCTACAAGTTCACCCTGGACGGCTTTGCCCGCCTGGCGAACCAGGCGGGCTGGAAGCTCGAGCGGAAGTGGGCCAACGCCCATCCCGCCTTCGGCATAGCGCTTCTGCGCAGCTAACCTTCGCGGGTCCGCGTGCGGCCACCGCCGCGCGACGCTTCACCGCCCTTGCGGCCGGCCGTGGCCGCGAGATCGCGGTCCTTGGCGAAGCTGCGCTTCTCACTCGGCACGCTGGCGCCGCCCTTGCGGGCGATTTCGCGACGGCGTTCAGGGTTCATCGCGGCGAAGCCACGACGCGCCCGGGGTTTTCCAGTTTCCATAGTCGGCATCAGTCCAGCTCTCCTAGTCGAGCGGGACGCCGGCGCGACCGTGTGTCAGGCGGTCGTGCGTAGGTCGGACGCACATTGGCACGTCCGTTTCCGGGCGGAAGGTCGGTTCCTGTTTTCCGATCCGAAACATTGGCGTCTCGCGGGGTTGCGGTCAGGCTAACCAACGAAGCGCGGCCAAGGTTGCGTATCGGCCGGGGGGAGTTTCAGTCACGCTCGGGTGAACACTGTCCCCCGGTTTCCTAAAGCGGGAGTTGTACGCGGGCCGTCAGGCCGCCCCCGATCCGGTTGACCAGGGCGACATCGCCGCCATGCCCGCGGGCGATCGAGCGGACGATCGCAAGGCCCAGTCCGGCGCCGCCGGTCTGCCGGTTGCGGGAGGGCTCGCGGCGATAGAACGGCTCGAAAACCCGCTCGCGGTCCTGTTGCGGGATGCCCGGCCCGTCGTCGTCGATCTCGACCACCGCATTGGCGTCCTGGCGGAACACCCGCGCCCGGGCGTGGCCGCCGAACTTCACGGCGTTGTCCAAGAGGTTGGCGAACAGCCGGCGCAGCGCCATGGGGTCGCCTTCCAGGATCACCTTCTCGCCGGTCTCAACCTCGGTGGCGGCGCCGGTCTCGCTCATCTCGTCGCAGAGGCTTTCCAAGAGGGACGACAGCTCCAGCGGCGTGCGCTGGCCGGGCTGGCTGGCGTCGCGCACGAAGGTCAGCGCGGCGGAGATCATCGCCTCCATCTGCTCGATGTCGGTCTGGATCTTGGCGCGCTGGTCGTCGGGCAGGGCTTCGATGCGGAACCGCATCCGGGTCAGCGGGGTGCGCAGGTCGTGGGCGATCGCGCCGACCATGGCCGTGCGGTCCTCCACATAGCGGCGCAGCCGTCCCTGCATGTCGTTGAAGGCCCCGACCGCCACCGCGATCTCCGTCGAGCCCCTGAGCGCCAGCGGCGGCGCCTGCGGGTCGCGGCCGAGCCGCTCGGCGGCCTCGGCGAACAGCCGGATCGGCGCGGAGAGCCGCCGGGCGAAGATGTAGGACACCGGCGCCATGGCCACCGCCGACAACACGAACCAGATGGCGATCCGTTGCTGCCAGGCGCCCAGGCCGAAGCCGGGCTGCGGGCTGACGATGGTCCAGCGGCCGTCCGGCCGGCGCAACTCCACCTGGAACGGCGCCACCAGGAAGTGCTCCTCGCGCACCCCCTCGCGCGCCAGCCGGTCGCGGATGGTGCGGAACACCCGCCGGTCGGCGAACGGGTTGTTGTCGCGGGCGATCACCACATTGTCGACCGAGACGCCCAGCCCCTTGGCGAGCTCGCCGGTCATGATCGGCGCGCTCTGGCCTTCCATGGGGATGCCGGAGACCCGGTTACTGACCCGGACCTGCAGCGGCCGCCGCTCGGCATAGGCCGGCTTGCCGCCATGGATCACCTGTTCGATCTCGCTCAGCCGGTAGAAGTCCGGCATCGGCGGCGGCAGGTTGAAGATCAGCAGCACGCTGATCGCCTCGGCGGCGATCAGGGTCACCAGGGTCAAGGTCAGCAGCTGGACGAACAGCGAGGCGGTCGGTCGTCCGCGGCTGAGCAGGTTCACAGCCGGCGCACCTTCGGGGTGAACATGTAGCCCTCGTTGCGGATCGTGCGGATCAGGTCCTGGCCGCCGCCGTCGTCGAGTTTGCGCCGCAGCCGGCTGATCTGCACGTCGATCGCCCGGTCGAAGGCGTCGGAGTCGGGGCCGCGGGCCAGCTCCAGCAGCTGGTCGCGGGTCAGCACCCGCTGCGGCCGCTCCACGAACACCCGCAGCAGCGAGAACTCGCCGGAGGAGAGGTTCACCACCACACCCTGCGGCGAGCGCAGCTCGCGGCGGACCAGGTCGAGCGCCCAGCCGGCGAACTCGCAACTGGCGCCGACGCCCGAGGTCCCGGCCCGGGTGTCCGACCGGCGCAGCACCGCGCGGATGCGGGCCAGCAGTTCGCGGGGATTGCACGGCTTGGCCAGGTAGTCGTCGGCGCCCAGCTCGAGGCCGACGATCCGGTCGGTGTCCTCGCCCATGGCCGAGAGCATGATGATCGGCGGGCCGGCGTCGCCGGAGGCCAGTCGCCGGCAGACCGCCAACCCGTCTTCCCCCGGCAACATGATGTCGAGCACGATTAGGTCGACGGGGCCGCCCTCCAGCGCCTGCTCCATCTCGCGGGCGTCGGCGGCGGTGGAAACGCGGTAGCCGTGGCGGCCCAGGAAGTCGGACACCACGTCGCGGATTCCGGGATCATCGTCCACCATCAGGATGCGGGCGCCTGCGGTGGGCATGTCGATCGTAAGCTCCATGCGACCCATGTTTGGGCGCCCACCGTAACATCTGGATTTCATGCTTGAAATCACCTCCCGCCGAAAGAGTCGCGGCGCGAGACGGGTTCAGGCCTCCGCGAGCACCTCGTCGGCGACGAAGGGATTGGTCTTGCGCTCGTATCCGAAGGTCGACATCGGCCCGTGGCCGGGCACGAACCGCACGTCGTCGCCCAGCGGCCACAGCTTGCCGGTGATCGCCGCGATCAGCTGGCCGTAGTCGCCGCGCGGGAAGTCGGTCCGCCCGATCGAGCCCTGGAACAGCACGTCGCCCACCTGGGCGAACCGTGCCTGGCGGTGGAAGAAGATGATGTGGCCCGGCGTGTGCCCCGGGCAGTGGTAGACCTCGAACTCGGTCTCGCCGAGCGTCACCACATCGCCGTCGTCCAGCCAGCGGTCGGGGGTGAAGCTGCGGGCCTCGGGCATGCCCCACTTGACCCCCGAGGCGTCGATCTGGTCGATCCAGAAGGCGTCGTCCGGATGCGGTCCCTCGATGGGGACGCCGGTGGCCTCCTTTAGGGCGGCCGTGCCGCCGGCGTGGTCCAGGTGGCCGTGGGTGATCCAGATCTTCTCCAGCGTCAGCCCGTACTGCTGCAGCGCGCCCAGCAGACGCGGCACCTCGCCACCGGGATCGATCACCGCGGCCTTCATGGTCTTGGCGCACCAGACGATGGTGCAGTTCTGTTGCAGCGGCGTCACCGGCGCGATCACGGCGCGGATCACGGGCTGGGGGTCTGGCGGGGCGGACAAGCGGCGTTCCGTTCGAACTGGCGTGGCGACCTAGAATAGGGAGCCCGGCCGAAACCACAACAAAGCCAGCGGCCCGGCGCCTCGCGGTTTTCGGGCGGAGATTGCCGGGGGCGTGTGGCCCGGTTAGCGTGCCCCAAAGCTCCCTGCGGGGAGTCGGGGCAACAAGGACATCAGCCGTATGGCGAACGCTTCGGGCATCGGGCGCATCTTCCTGCGCAAATCCGTCGGCCAGATTCAGGCCGAACACGAGCATAGCGAGTTGAAGCGCTCGCTGGGGGCGCTCAACCTGGTGCTGCTTGGCATCGGCTGCATCATCGGGACCGGCATCTTCGTGCTGACCGGTCGGGCCTCGGCGCAGTTCGCCGGCCCGGGCATCATGATCTCCTTCATCATCACAGGCACGCTCTGCGCCTTCGTGGCGCTCTGCTACGCCGAGCTGGCCTCAGCCCTGCCGGTCTCCGGCTCGGCCTATTCCTACACCTACGCCTCGATGGGCGAGGGGGCGGCCTGGGTCATGGGCCTGCTGCTGCTTCTCGAATACGGGCTGGCGGCGTCCACGGTGGCGGTCGGCTGGTCCGGCTACACGGTAAGCCTGCTGCACGACATGGGCCTATCGATACCCGCTGCGCTCACGGCGGCCCCGGGGGTGGCCGTCAAGGACGCTGCAGGCCACGTGATCGCCACAGGGGTCATGAACCTGCCGGCGCTGATCATCATCGGCCTCGTGACGCTGCTGCTGATCCGCGGCGTCACCGAGTCGGCCACGGTCAACAACATCATCGTGGCCATCAAGCTGACGGTGGTCATCGCCTTCATCGTCATCGGCGTTCGCTACGTTCACCCGGCGAATTTCGCCCCCCTCGTGCCGGTCGAGATTCCGGGCCGTCCGCCGGGGACGAACATGGACATGTGGCATCAGACCGGGCGCGCGCTGACCGCGGTGTGGAATGGCGACACCTCGCACAAGTACGGCATCGGCGGGGTCATCCACGGGGCGGCGATCATCTTCTTCGCCTACCTCGGCTTCGAGGCGGTCTCCACGGCCGGCGCAGAGTCGCGCAATCCTGGCAAGGACATGCCGATCGGCATCCTGGGCGCCCTAGTGATCTGCACCGTGCTCTACATCCTAACCTCAGCGGTGCTCGTTGGCATCGTGCCCTACAACCTCCTCGACGTGCCGGCGCCCATTGCGCTCGCCACCGACACCATGGGGTTGAAGTGGTTCTCGGTGCTCGTGAAGCTGGGCGCCATCGCCGGCCTGTCGTCGGTGATGCTGGTGCTGCTCTACGGCCAGACGCGGATCTTCTACACCATGAGCCGCGACGGCCTGCTGCCTAGCGCGCTGGCCACGGTCCACAAGAAGTTCCTGACGCCGTGGATCAACACCATCATCGTCGGCATCGCCGCCATGGTCGCGGCCGGCTTCCTGTCGCTGGACGCCTTGTCGGACCTGTCCAACGTGGGCTCGCTGGCGGCGTTCACCTTGGTCTGCATTACGGTGATCTATCTGCGGGTGCGCGATCCTGACCTGAAGCGGCCGTTCCGCACGCCGCTCTATCCGGTGGTGCCGATCCTGGGCGCGATCATGTGCTTGGTGCTCCTGAAGACGTTGATGAACACGCCGGTCACCCGGAATTTCTTCCTCGGCTACCTGGTGGTGGGCATCGTCGTCTACTTCCTCTACGGCATTCGCGCATCGAAGCTCGGGCGGGGGATCGTGGTCACCGGCGGCGAGCCGGAGCCCTTCGTCGACCTGCCTAAGAAGGGCGGCTGACCGCAAACATAGGGAACGTCATGGCCGGGCTTGTCCCGGCCATCCATGATCGCAAGAGTTCTTCATGGAGGCGCGGCGGTGCGGTCGCGCCTCTTTCGTTTTCACGGTGTTCATGGGTCGCCGGGACAAGCCCGGCGATGACGGATCTTGGATAGCGACGCCCTTCCCATCCACGAGGCCCTGCCGGCGCTGAAGGCGGCGCTCCGCGCGCGCAACGCCGCCGTGCTGGTCGCCCCGCCGGGGGCCGGCAAGACCACCGTCACGCCGCTCGAACTGCTGGCCGAGCCCTGGCGCGGCGACGGCAAGATCATCGTGCTGGAACCCCGCCGCCTGGCCGCCCGCGCCGCCGCCGAACGGATGGCCGGGACCCTCGGCCAGAGGGTCGGGGAGACCGTCGGCTACCGCGTGCGGATGCAGTCGCGGATTTCCGCCGCCACCCGAATCGAGGTGGTCACCGAGGGCGTCTTCACCCGCATGATCCTCGCAGACCCCGAGCTGGCCGGGGTCGCCTGCGTGGTGTTCGACGAGTTCCATGAGCGCAGCCTCGACGCCGACCTTGGCCTGGCCCTGGCCCGTGACGCCCAAGGCCTGCTGCGCGAGGACCTGCGCCTCTTGGTGATGTCCGCCACCCTCGACGGCGCAGCGGTCTCGCGGCTGTTGGGCGACGCCCCGGTGGTCGAAAGCCAGGGCCGCATGTTCCCGGTGGAGACCCGCTATCTCGGCCGCGACGACCGCGTCCGCCTGGAGGATCAGGTGGTCCGCGCCGTCGAACGCGCCCTGGCCGAAGAGCCTGGCTCCCTGCTGGTCTTCCTCCCTGGCCAGGGCGAGATCCTGCGAACCGCCGAACGTCTGGCGGAACGCCTCGCCAAACGCCCGGAGGTGGAGATCGCGCCGCTCTATGGCGCCCTCGACCCCGCCGCCCAGGACCGCGCCATCGCCCCGGCGTCCGGCGGCAAACGCAAGGTGGTGCTCGCCACCTCGATCGCCGAGACCAGCCTGACCATCCAGGGCGTCCGGGTGGTGATCGACTGCGGCCTGGCCCGCGTGCCGCGCTACGACCCGGCGAGCGGCTTAACCCGGCTGGCCACCGTCCGCGTCTCCCGCGCCGCCGCCGACCAGCGCCGCGGCCGGGCCGGCCGCACCGAGCCCGGCGCCTGCTACCGCCTGTGGGACGAGCCGGAGACCCGGGCGCTGCCGGCCTACGCCGACCCGGAGATCCTCGACGCCGACCTCTCGGGCCTGGCCCTGGACCTGGCCCGCTGGGGCGCCAAGGATCCGGCCGGTCTCGCCTTCCTCGATCCGCCACCGGCCGCCGCTTTCGCCGAGGCCCGCAGCCTGCTGATCCGCCTGGAGGCCCTGACGCCCGAGGGCCTGCTCACCGCTCACGGCCGCGCCCTCTCCGAGGTCCCGCTAGCCCCCCGGCTGGCCCACATGGTCCTGAAGGCCGCCGACACCGGCCAGGCGCCCCGCGCCGCCCGGATCGCGGCCCTGGTCACCGAGCGGAACCTAGGCGGCCGCGACGCCGACCTGCGCCATCGCCTCGACGCCCTCGACCGCGACCGTGGCCCTAGGGCCCGCGAGGCCAAGGCGCTCGCAGATCGCTGGGCGGGACTGGCTGGCCGGGCCGGGAAGGGCGAGGCCATCTCCGACGGCCTGCTGCTGGCCTTCGCCTATCCGGAGCGCATCGCCCGCGCGCGCGGACCGCAGGGCGAGTTCCAGCTGACCAGCGGCCGCGGCGCCTTCGTCGAGCCCACCGACGCGCTCGCCCGCGCGACCTGGCTGGCGATCGGCGAGTTGGGCGGGGCCGAGCGCCGCGACCGCATCCTGCTCGCCGCCCCGCTGGAGGAGGCGGAGCTGCTGGTCGCCTTCGAAGCCCAGCTCATCGAGGAGGATCGGCTGGAGGAGAGCGCCGCCGGCCGCCTGCGCGCCAAGCGGACCTTGCGCCTCGGCCGTCTCGCCGTACGCGAGACCATCGAGGAGAACCCCGACCCGGCGCTCATCGCCCGCGCGCTCGCCGACCGCGTCCGCGCCGAGGGCCTGGACGCTATTCCCTTCGGCCCCGCCGCCGAGGCGCTGCGCCAGCGTGTCGCCTTCCTGCGCGGCTTCGACGCCGCCTGGCCCGACCTCACCGACGACGCGCTCATCGCCCGCCTCGACGACTGGTTGGCGCCCTTGCTGACCGGCGTCCGGTCGCTTGCGGCCCTCAAGCCCGACGCCCTGGACGCGGCCCTGCGCGCCCTCGTCCCCTGGGACCTGCAGCGCCGGCTTGACGCGGAGGCGCCGGCCCGCTGGACCGCGCCGACCGGCAACAGCTTCGCCATCGACTACGCCGCCGACGGTGGGCCGCGGCTCGAGGTCCGGGTGCAGGAGGTCTATGGCCTGGCCGACCATCCCGCCGTGGCCGGTGGCCGCGCGCCGCTCACCCTGGCGCTGCTCTCGCCCGCCCACCGCCCGATCCAGACCACCCAGGACCTGCCGGGCTTCTGGAAGGGTTCGTGGAAGGACGTCCGCAGCGACATGCGCGGCCGCTATCCCAAGCACCTCTGGCCGGAGGATCCCGCCGCCGCGACGCCCACCACCCGCGCCAAGCCGCGCGGGACGTGACGACTTGCCAAGCCCGCTGCGGCGCCGCTCATTGGCCGCCAAAGCCAGGTTGGGGGAGGCCAGGATGATCGTTTCACGCCGCGGGTTCGTCGCATCGTCCGCCGCCTTCGCCTTCGCCGCCAGGGCGGCCCGCGCCGCGCCTCGTCCCTTCTTCCGGAGCCACCGCTTGCCCATCGGCCTGCAGCTCTACTCGGTCGGCGCCGAGCTGCGCCGCGACCTCGACGCCACCTTGAAGGCCGTCGCGGCCATCGGCTACCGCACGGTGGAGACCGCCGGCTACGCGGGCCGCACGCCGCAGGAACTGCGCGCCGCCTTCGACGCCAACCACCTCGCCTGCACCAGCGCCCACGTCCAGCCGCGCGGGACCGGGCCGGAGCCAACGCTCTCCGGCGACATCGGCCGCCTGGCCGCCGACATGCACGTCCTGGGCGCGCGCCACGTGGTCATGCCGACCTTCCTGTTCCCCGAGCGCCTGACGCTGAAGCCCCGCGACGGCGAAGGCGTCGGCCCGATGCTCGCCCGGCTGTCGGCCGAGCTCACCCCGGACGACTGGAAGGCCACCGCCGCCTTCATGAACGACAAGGGCGCGGCCCTGAAGCGCGAGGGCCTGCAGCTCGCCTACCACAACCACAATCCGGAGTTCGCCCCACTGGGCCGCGGGACGGCCTTCGACGTGCTGGTGCGGGAGACCGACCCGCACCTCGTGCAGTTCGAGATGGACGCCGGCTGGGTGGTGGCAGCCGGCCGCGACCCGGTCGAACTGCTGAAGGCCCATCCCGGCCGCTTCCGGATGATGCACGTCAAGGACGTGGCGAAGGGCGGCGAGCCCAACTTCGCCTTCCGCGTCCAGACCACCTCGGTGGGGCAGGGGATCATCGACTGGCCGCGGCTGCTGGCGGCCGCCTACGCCGAGGGCGTCACCGAATATTTCGTCGAGCACGAGCCGCCGTTCGTCCGGCCGGTGCTGGAGATGCTGGGCGAAAGCTTCCGCAACCTCGAGGCGCTCAGGGCCTGAGGCTCTTGTCGCAAGGTCTCATTCCCGGCAAGGACCTAGAGACCGCTTTCGACCCTTAGCGGACATTGGCGCTGACAAGCGCCCTACGTCCCTGGCGGCTTCGGCCGCTCGTGCGCCAACGCGGCGAAGGCGGCGTAGATGGTTTCGTCGGAGATCAGCTCCGGCGTGAGCAGGCGCTGAAGAGTGAAACCCTCGATCAAAACGCCGATCACCCGGACCAAGTCCTCCGTCGGCATCGGCAACTGGCTCTCGTCGGGGATCGCCTCACGCCACCAAGAAACAGCGGCAGCGTACCTCCCGGCAGCGATTTCCGACGCGTTGGCCTTAAGGCCGTCGTTGGTGAGCGTGTAGGCCAAACCCCTCAGGCGGCCGGCGCCCACCTGCGCCCTCGCCGGCATCACTGCAATTAGGGCCTCGGCCACTGCCCGCATTATTTCGGCGAAACTGGCGCGCGGCGCGACTTGCGGCCGGACCTGCGGCCAGTAGGTCGGGCCGATGGCGGAGAGCAGGTCCTCGCGGTTCTTGAAATTGCCGTAGATGGCGCCGTTGCTCATACCGGCGCGGCGGCCCACCTCCTGAAGCGTCACCGCTTCGTAGCCCTTCTCCTCGACCAGTTGTGCGGCGACCTGGATGAGCGTGGCGCGAGTGCGGGCGCGCTTGTCCCCCTTGGGGCGGCGCCGTGACGATTCA
Organism: Phenylobacterium sp.; assembly: GCA_004799545.1. Classification (GTDB taxonomy): domain Bacteria; phylum Pseudomonadota; class Alphaproteobacteria; order Caulobacterales; family Caulobacteraceae; genus Phenylobacterium. The sequence goes on along the minus strand of SSMU01000026.1, from coordinate 56,727 downwards.
ATCGTGCATTCAGGCATCATTGACTCAAGCCTATGGCTGCATCAGAAAAAGAGATACTCTCTTTTATAACCTCTCTCTTTTGTGGTGGCCATGACCCATCCCCTACGATGCAACTGCGGCGCCCTGACGGGCACGGTCGAGCGCGAACGCCTCACGAACCACTCGATCTGCTATTGTAAGGACTGCCAGGCGTTCGCCCGATTTCTCGGACGCGACGCTGAGCTGCTTGATGCGCGGGGCGGCTGCGAGAACATTCAGGTCCTGCCGAAGGACGTTCAGCTCAACGAGGGCACGCAGCACCTTGCGTGCATCCGCCTCTCCGAGAACGGCTTGCTTCGCTGGTACGCCGCCTGCTGCAACACCCCAATCGGCAACACCCCGGCGACGAGCAAACTCCCCTTCGTCGGCCTGTCCCGCGCCTGCCTGGAGAGTTCTGCCCCCACGGTGGCGAAGTCGTTCGGTCCGGTTCGATTCTGCGCCTTCACGAGTGGCGCCCGGGGGGAGCCAAAACCGAAGTCATTCGGCGTGCTGGGCTTCGCCCTTTGGCTAGTCCGCAATCGCCTTCGCGCCCGCTTCACCGGCGGTTTCCGCAATAACCCTTTCTTCGACACCACCTCGGACCGGCCGGTCGTCGATCCCAAGGTTCTGTCGCCCCCCGAGCGGGACAAGCTGCGCGAGCGAGAAGCCATCAACGCGGCGTAGCTCCGGGGCGGAGTCGCCTCGTCCGTGCGCTTTCCACCCTTCTCGAACATGTCAGGTGTCGGCCGGCAGGGAGTCCGAGGCCGATTTCACACCCGCGACGTCATGGATGCGGTTGGTCCAAAACCACCTATTCTGTCGCGGCGTAGATCATGATCCCCGTGGCCACGGCCAGGTTCAGGCTGTCGGCGCGGCCGCGCATGGGGATCTTCACACTGACGTCGCAGAGCGCCGCCATCTCCCGCGGCAGGCCCTGCTGCTCGTTGCCCATCAGGATCAGCGCCGGCGCCTTGTAGTCGGCTTGCCGGTAGTCGGTCTCAGCCGAGAGCAGCGTCCCCACCACCGAGCCCGGCCAGCTCGTCCGCCAGGCGGCGAACTCCGCTTCCGACGCCCGGCTCAACGGCACGGCGAAGATCGAGCCCATGGTCGCGCGCACCGCCTCCACCGAATAGGGATCGCAGCACTCGCCCACCAGGACCACCCCGCCGCAGCCGGCCGCGTCGGCCGTGCGCACGATGGTCCCGAGGTTGCCCGGGTCACGCACCCGGTGCAGGGCGACGAAGCAGGGCGCGGCCCCGGGCTCGATCGCCGCCAGCGGCCGGAACGCCTGGCGGAACACGCCGACCACCGCCTGCGGATTGTCCCGCCGCGAGACCTTGGCGAGGATCGCCTCGGTGACCTCGATGGCCTCGCCGCCCTGGCTCCGGGTCGCGGCCAGCGCCTTCTCCAGCAGCGGATGGCCCACGGCCTCCGGCCCATGCAACAGGATGGCCGGCGCGTGGCCCAGCTCGACGCCCTCGGTGACGGTCTTCAGCCCCTCGGCCACGAACAGGCCGGTCGCGTCGCGTTCCTTGCGGAGATGCAGGGCGCGCACCGCCTTCACCGTCGGGTTGGCGAGCGAAGTGATCCGTGCGCTCACATCGACCCCCTCATCGGGACCATCTCGCGTAGAAGCTCATGCCGATCTGCCGGTCGCCGGCCTCTTCCACCAGGGCCAACTCGCCCCATTCGATCGTGCCCGCCCGGTCCTTCAGCACCTCGGCCAGCAGGCCCGACAGCGCCGCGCCGGAAATCCGTTCGGCATAGGCGTTCAGCACCAGGAACGAGGCGTTTTCCGAAAGAAGTTCGCCACATAGGCGGGCAAGTTCAGGCAGGTCCTCGAACAGGCGCCAGACCTCGCCCCCGGGGCCGCGGCCATATTTCGGCGGATCGAGGATGATCCCCTCGTACTTCGAGCCGCGCCTGGCCTCGCGCTGCACATATTTGCGCGCGTCCTCGGTGATCCAGCGGATCGGCCGCTCGGCCAGCCCCGCGAGCTCGGCGTTCTCGCGGGCCCAGGCCACCGCCTTCTTCGAGGCGTCCACATGGGTCACCGCCGCCCCGGCCGCGGCCATGACCAGGCTGGCGACGCCGGTATAGCCGAACAGGTTCAGCACCCGCGGCTGTGGATTTTGCGTTGGGCCGCCCGCGGCGCGCACCTGGCTGTCGAGCCACCGCCAGTTCGCCGCCTGCTCGGGGAAGAAGGCCAGGTGCCGGAAGTTGGTGAACCGCCCCTGGAACTTCACCGCGCCCCAGCTGAGCGGCCAGCTCTCCTTGGTCCGGCCCTTGAACCGCCAGTGGCCGGCCTCGTCCTCGTCGGAGGGCTCGAACACCGCGTCGGCCGCTTCCCAGGCGCTCTCGGCCAGTCGCGGCGCCCACAGGCACTGCGGCTCCGGCCGCACCACGGCGTAGGGGCCATAGCGTTCCAGCTTCCGCCCGTGGCCGGAGTCCAGCAGGGCGTAGTCGCCCCAGCCCTCGGTGCGCATCACGGCGGGGGCGGCTGCGACGATTGGCCCGGCGGCGGTCATGGCGGCCCCTTACGCGGTCGGGCGGAGCCTCGTCCAGCGTCCAGGTGAGGGCCGGGAAGTTACAGGCTTGTCACTTTGCGTGAATTGGGTTCCGCTACCGGCGGTTGGGGAGACATAAATCCGGTGACGGTGGCTGGCACGACGACCCGTCGATCTTCGCGCAAGGCGAAGGGCGATGGCTATCTGCGGCGCGCGGAGATTCTCAAGGCGGCCGAACGGATCTTCGTCGCCGAGGGCTACGACGGGGCGACAATCCGCAAGATCGCCGACGAGGTGGGGGTGTCCTCCACCGCCCTCTACATGCATTTCCCGGACAAGAGCGCGATCCTGCTGGAGATCTGCGAGCGCACCATCGGCCTCCTCCTGGAACGCAACCGCGACATCGCCGCCAAGCCGATCGACGCCGTGGTCCGGGTCAAGATGATGCTCGAGGCCTACATGCGCTGGGGGATGGAGCATCCCAACGCCTACCAGCTGGTCTATTGCGCCCCGCCGCCGGCCAGCGGCGCGGATTGGACCCGCCCCGCCGACGACCTCGGCCTGCAGTGCTACGAGGTGTTCTCCGGTGTGGTCCGCGAGGTCGCCGCCGCCGGGCGCCTGCGCAATGGCTCGGCTGACTCGGCCGCCCAGGCGCTGTGGATGTCCTGCCACGGCGTCGTCGCCCTGCTGGCGACCCGCCCCGGCTTCGCCTGGGCCGACCGTGACGAGCTGGTGGAGGTCACCCTCGACGGCCTGATCAACGGCCTGGTCATCGACTAGCCGGCCATGCGCTTCGCCACGTGGGTGTTCTTAGTGGCCGGGGCCTACGGCCTCGTCACCCTGGCCCCGCTCTATTTCCTGGAAGGCGCGATCGGCCGGGTGTCGCCGGCCATCACCCACCCGGAATATTTCTACGGCTACCTCAGCGCGGCCATGGTCTTCCAGGTGATGTTCCTGGTGATCAGCCGCGATCCGGCGCGCTTCCGGCCGTTCATGGTGGTGGCCATGCTTGAGAAATTCACCTGGCTGGCCGCGCTCTGGACGCTCGCCGCCCAGGGCCGGGTGATCGGCTCCACCCTCGCCATCGGCAGCGTGGATTTCGTCTGGGGCGTGTTGTTCGTGGTCGCCTACATTCGGACGAAGCCGGCTGCCGCCTAGTTCGTCTCGACCTGCGGGCTGTCGCTGCGCGCGGCCACGGTCGCCACCGGTTGCAGATTGGTCTCCACCGCCGGCATCGCCGGGCCCACATGGTAGCTGTAGCCGCCGCGGCGCAGGTCGGCGCTGAGGGTGATCGGGGCCACCCCGCCGTTCATCTTGGCGCGATAGACCTGCATGCCCTCCATTACCCGCATCACATAGTTGCGGGTCTCGGAGAACGGGATGCACTCGATGAAGTCCACCGGGTCGGCACTGCCGTTGCGCGGGTCGCCGCAATAGGTCGCCCACTGGGTCGGCCGCCCGGGGCCGGCGTTATAGGCCGCCACCGCCATCACGTAGGATCCGGAGAACTGGTCGACCAGCTTGCCGAGGAAGGTCGAGCCCAGGCGCATGTTGTAGTCCGGCTCGTCCAGCATGCCGGGGGCGTAGGAGACGCCCATCCGCCGCGCCAGCACCGAGGCCGTGGACGGCATCAACTGCATCATGCCGCGCGCGCCCACGCCGGAGCGCACATAGGGGTCGAAGCCGCTTTCCTGGCGGGTGATGCCCAGCACCAGCGCCGGCTCGGCGCCGTCGGCCACCTGCGGCGGGGTGCGCACCGGATAGGCCCGCTGGGGCAGGATGAAGCCATGCTGGGCCGCGCCGCGCGCCGCCTTCATCGACAGGTCCTGGTCGCCGTAGCCGCGCGCCAGGTCGATCAGCAGCGCCTCCTCCTGGGTCGAGCCCAGCAGGTCGTCGAGGTTCAGCACGAAGGCCTTGTAGAGGTCGCGGTAGCCCAGGTCGTAGAGCAGCCGCGTCGCCTGCACCGCCGGACGGGCCTCGAAGCGGGCGCGGTCGGCTGCGGTGATCTCCGGATCGGAGGCCAGGATCAGCTTGCGGCCCAGCTTCTCGCCGGCCAGCTGGCCGTAGAAGGTGGTGTTGTGCACCGCCGCAGCCTCGTAGAAGCCGTCGGCGGTCGATTTGTCGTGGCGCGCCTCGGCCGCGCGGCCTTCCCAGTAGAGCGCCCGCGCCCGGGTGATCGGCGAGACGCCGATCCGGTCGATGGTGGCGAAGTGGCGGGCCGCGCTGTCGGGGTCGTTCAACTTGGTCAGCGCGATCCAGCCGGCATAGAACTCGGCGTCGGCGCACTCGGTCCCGAAGGTCATGCCGGAATCGGCCGCCGCATAGGCCGCCCGCGCATCGCCGCTCCTGAGCGCGGTGAGGATGAGTTGGTGGCGCTCTTCCCAGACCGCCTTGGCCTGCTCGGGCGTGGCGATGTCGCGCGGGAAGTCCTTCACCATGGCCAGCGCCAGGCCGTCGAGGTTGTGGCGGCGCATGTAGGCGGCGCGCTCGAAGATCACCCCGGGGTTACCGGCGACGCTGGCGGGAAGGGCGGCGGCCAGCTCGCTGGCGTTGGACGCATTGGTCTTCAAGGCCAGGCGGGCTTCCGCCGCCTGCAGCTGATCAGCCGCCAGCAGCGGAAACAGGTCGCGGGCCGCCATGCTGGAGGGGTTGTAGAGCAGGATGTCGACGCGGCGGGCATGGTCGTCCGCGGTCAGCACGTCGCCGAACCGGGCCAGCATGGTGCGCTGGGTGTCGGCGTCGAAGCTCTTGTCCCGCCACCAATGCTTGATCAGCGTCGCCGCCTCGGCGGTCCTGCCGAGCGCGCGATAGGCCGAGGCCAGCGCCATGGCGCCTTGCGGGGTGTCCGGCGGGTCGCCGGCGAAGAACTGGACGATCTGGGCCGGCGGCTGGCCGGAGGCGGCGATCAGCCGCTCGGCGGCCAGGTCGCGGCGCTGGGCGTGCGGCCAGTCGGCGAGGTCGCGCTTGGCGGCGGCCACCTCGTAGAAGCTCAGCGAATCACCGTCGGCGTCGACCAGGGCCCAGGTGGCGACCTGGCGCGCCAGCGGATCGGTGATGCCGCCCATGGCCGCGTGGGCGCCGTTCACGTCGCCATGGCGGGCCGAATCGATCGCCCGGCGAATCAGCGAAACGTCGGAGGCGCTGAGCGTGCCGGTCCCGGAATGGACCACCGCCGCCGCCTCGACGGGCGTCTCGGCGGGGGCGCTCGACAGCAGGTCGCCGATCGGGTCGACGGGCTGAGCGCGCGCCGCGGCGCTCGCCACCAGGACGCTGCCAGCGATCAGGAGGATTTTGCGGGCCTTGGCCATCAACTGAAGTCCCCCAACGGACTGGCGTCCCCACGCGAAAGGAATGATACGGACATTGCGGGCCTCACCCACTCACCCATATTGTCGCGGCAATCTGGAAATTCGCTTAACAAGCGGTCCCTTCACGGCAATTTGCGCAATATGTCCGAGCCTTTGTTCCGCGGCGTCCTTCCGGCGCTCATCACGCCGTTCCGCGACGGGGCGGTGGATGAGGACGCCTTCGTTCGCCTGGTCGAGCGCCAGATCGCCGGCGGGGTCCATGGGCTGGTTCCCGTAGGCACCACCGGGGAAAGCGCCACCCTCAGTCACGACGAGCACCGCCGGGTGGTGGAGCTGTGCGTGAAGACCGCTGCAGGACGCGTGCCAGTCATCGCCGGCGCGGGCTCGAATTCCACCACCGAGGCCATCGAACTCACCCGCCACGCCAAGACGGTGGGCGCCGACGCCGCCCTGGTGGTGACGCCCTACTACAACCGGCCGAGCCAGGAGGGCCTCTACGCCCATTACCAGGCGATCAATGACGCCGTTCAGCTGCCGGTGATCATCTACAACGTGCCCTCGCGGACCAGCGTCGACATCTCCAACGACACCCTGGCCCGCCTTGCCAAACTGCCGAACATGGTGGGGATCAAGGACGCCACCGGCGATCTCGGCCGCGCCAGCGGCCAGCGGCTGATGTGCGGCGAGGACTGGGTGATGCTGTCGGGCGACGATCCCTCCGCGCTCGGCTACATGGCCCACGGCGGCCACGGCTGCATCTCGGTGACCGCCAACGTCGCGCCGGAACAGTGCGCCGCCTTCTACAACGACGCCCTGGCCGGCCAATGGGCCGGGGCGCTCTACGGCCAGGACCGGCTGATCCGCCTGCACAAGGCGCTGTTCGCCGACGCCTCGCCGTCGCCCACCAAGTTCGCGCTCGCCCACCTGGGCCTTTGCTCCGAGCAGGCCCGCCTGCCGATCGTCGCCTGCTCCGAGGGGGCGCGGATCGAGGTCGTGGCGGCCATGCGGGACGCGGGGCTGATCTGACATGGTTGGCAAGCTGATCGCCGAGAACCGCCGCGCGCGGTACGACTACTTTTTGGAGGACACCTTCGAGGCCGGGCTGATGCTTACCGGCTCTGAGGTGAAATCCTTGCGCAACGGCCGCGCGAACATCGCCGAGAGCTACGCGGCGGTGGAGGGGCGCGACCTCATGCTGGTCAACGCCGACATCCCGCCCTACGCCCAGGCCGGCCCGCACTGGAACCACGAGCCCCGCCGCCACCGCAAGCTGCTGCTCAAGCGCCGCGAGCTCGACAAGCTGATCGGCGCGGTGCAGCGCGAAGGCCGCACCATCATCCCGACCAAGCTCTATTGGAACGACCGCGGCATCGCCAAGCTCGAGATCTCGCTGGCCAAGGGCAAGAAGGCCTACGACAAGCGCGAGACCTCCGCCCAGCGCGACTGGCAGCGCGACAAGGCCCGGCTGCTTCGGGATAAAGGCTAGGTCCGGTTCCGCGGGGGGATGCGCTGGCGATGCTCGACGCCCTGGAAATCGAAGCCCTGGAGCGGGCGATCGTGGCTTCCGTGGCCCCGGAGCGGGTGATCGAGCTCGACGGCTGGCTGGTCCCCATCGACGACGGCGACATCGGCCGCGCCAAGAGCGCCGTGCCGCTGCGCCACGTCGGCGGCCCGGCGCCCATCGCCGCCATCGAGGAGGCCTACCGCAGGGCGCGGCGGCCGGCGGCCTTCCGGCTGGCCGAGACGCAAGGGTTGATCGCCGCCCGCGCCGAGCTGCTGCGCCGCGGCTACGCCGCCCACACGCCTACCATCATGAAGACCGGGACCGCGTCGGGTCTGATCGCCCTGGGCGGCCAGCCGGGCGAGGTGGTCGCCGCGCCGGACGCCGGCTGGATCGCGGCCTTTTCCGGCGAAGGCTTCGACCGGGCCGAGAGCGCGGCGCGGGTCCGCAACCTCAGCCGCTCGCCGGACGCCCTGTTCGGCGCGGTCCGCGAGGGCGACCGGACCCTGGCCGTGGGCGTGATCACCTTCGGCGGCGGCTGGGCGGGCATCCACGGCATGCGCACCGCGCCGGACCGGCGCAAGGAGGGCCTGGCCAGCCGGGTGCTCTCCGCCCTCGGCCGCGCCGCCGCCACCCGCGGCGTCGAGCGGGTCTTCCTGCAGGTGAAGGAGGACAACCCGGCGCGCAGCCTTTACCGCAAGGCCGGCTTCGAGCTGGCCTGGCGCTACCAGTACTGGGCCCGCTGAGGTCGCCGGCCTACTTCGCCAGGTCCTTCAGGAGGCTCTCCCACTGGAAGAGGGCGCCGTCGATCGAGGCCACCGGAACCCGCTCGTTCAGCCCGTGGGCGAAGTCGTCGGAGGACTTCATGAACACGCCGGAGACGCCGTAGGCCGGCATGCCCAGCGCCCGGTAGAACATGCTGTCCGTCGCCCCCGCCGACATCGAAGGCACGATCGGCAGGCCGGGATAGCGGGCGTGCACCGCCTTGGTCACCGCCGCCAGCACGTCGGGGCGCAGCGGCGAGGCCGGGGCGTCCATCGAGCCGTCGTCGAGGCGGGTGATCGTGGCGCCCGGATCGGCGATCACCTTCTCCATGGTCTTGCGCACCTCTTCTGAGGGCGTGCCGGGGAAGATCCGGCAGTTGACCGTGGCCTCGGCCTTCTGCGGTAGGGCGTTGGCCGCGTGGCCGCCGCTCAGCATGGTCGCCACGCAGGTGGTGCGCAGCTGGCCGATGTAGTCGGGATCGGCGCTCAGCACGTCGATGGCGGCCTGGTCGCCGGGGTTGGCCACATAGCGGCGCAGCGCCTCGCCGGTCGCGCCGGGCGCGGTGGGCGCCACGGCCTTGAACGCCGCGTCGGTGATCTCGGAGTGCATCACCGGGAACGGGTAGGCGGCCAGCCGGCCGAGGTCGCGGCTCAGCTGGTAGATGGCGTTGGTCTTGCCCGGCCGGCTGGAGTGGCCGCCCGGATTGGTCACCGTGATGTGGAAGTCGGCGTAGGTCTTCTCCGCCGCCTGCAGGCCGTAGTAGACCGGGTGGCCGTCCTCGGCGAGCTCGCCGCCGCCGGCGTCGCCGTTCAGGATCAGCTCGGCGCCGTTCAGCTGCTGAGCCAGCTTGCGGGCGGTCTGCATCATGGTCTCTTCGTCGCCGGAGAGCGCAAGGATCACCTCCCGGCCCGGCTTCCAGCCCTCGCGCTTCAGCTTCGACAGCACCGTGACGATCATCGAGACGTCGAACTTGTCGTCGTCGGAGCCGCGGCCGAACACATAACCGTTCTCCACCACCGGGGTGAACGGGTCGCGCGTCCAGTCGGCGGCCTTGGCCTCGACCACGTCCATATGATCGATGATCACGATCGGCTTCTTCTTGGGATCGGTCCCCGGATAGCGGGCGGTGAGCGTCGCGCTGCCGGCCACCGGCTCGATGGTCACGTCCTGCGGCCGGAAGCCCGACTTGACCAGGATATCCTTCAGATAGACCGCATAGGCCGGCACCTGGTCGCCGGGGATCACGGTGCGGAAGGCGACGCCGCGCTTCAGGGTCTCCAGCGCCTGGTCGTGCAGGGCCGGATCGACCTTCGGTTCGGCGGCGGCCATTGAAGCGCCGGCCAGGGCGGCGAAGGCGGCGGTCGCGAGCAGGGCGGTGAGGCGCATCGAGGTGGATCCTTTGAAATCAGGTCGCGAGCAGGGCCTTCGCCCGTTCGAACACCGCCTCGAACATCGGCGCGGTCAGCCGCCCGGTGTTCGTGTTGAGGCGGGAGCAATGGTAGCTGTTCAAGAGGGTGTAGGGGCCGGCGGTGAACTCCGAGCCGTGGCCCGGCACGCCGTCCGAGGCCTTGCGGCCCAGGGCCCGCAGCACATTGCGCCGCGAGACGTCGCCCAGGGTGACAATCACCTTCAGGCGGGGCAGGGCGGCGATCCGGCTGGCCAGGAACGGCCGGCAGGTCGCCTCCTCGAGGGTCTCCGGCTTGTTGCCCGGCGGGGCGCAGCGCACGGCGTTGGTGATCATGCAGTCCACTAGCCGCAGCCCGTCGTCCGGCCGGGCCTCGTAGCGCCCGGTGGCGAAGCCCAGCTTGAGCAGGGTCTCGTAGAGCAGCACGCCCGCGAAATCGCCGGTGAACGGCCGCCCGGTCCGGTTGGCGCCCGTCCGGCCGGGCGCCAGGCCCACCACCAGCAGCCGCGCATCCTCGTCGCCGAACGAGGGCGCCGCGCCATTGAACCAGTCGGGATGGGCCGCCCGGTTGGCGGCGCGATAGGCGACCAGCCTCGGGCAGAGCGGACAGTCTGCCGGGGCCTCGGGCGGATAGGCCGCGGCCGGCTCAGGCGTCGGCATCGGCCCCATGATCGCGTTCTGGGTCGCGTTCGCGGTCGCGTTCCTGGTCGCGGCTCTCCTGGATGAACCGCGGCAGCCGCGAGGGTCGGCCGATGATGTCGGCGAGGTCGGCCAGGTCGACGAAATTGTCCGCCTGGCGCCTGAGGTCGTCGGAGGCCATCGGCGGGGTCGACTTCACCGTCGAGACCACGGTCACCCGCGCGCCCTTGCGCTGCACGGCCTCCACCAGGCAGCGGAAGTCGCCGTCGCCGGAGAACAGCACCAGGTGGTCGGCGGGGCCGGCCATCTCCAGCATGTCGACGGCGATCTCCACATCCATGTCACCGCGCCAGCGCTTGCGCCCCTGGCCGTCGGTGTATTCGCGGGCCGGCTTGGTCACTAGCCGGTAGCCGTTGTAGTCCAGCCAATCGACCAGCGGCCGGATCGGCGAATACTCCTCATGCTCCACGAGGGCGGTGTAGTAGTAGGCCCGCACCAGCACGCCGCGCTTGCGGAACTCCTCCAGCAGCTTGCGGTAGTCGATGTCGAAGCCCAGGCCCTTGGCGGCCGAATAGAGGTTCGCCCCGTCGATGAAGAGCGCCAATCGGTCCGTGGGGTAGAACGTCATAAAATCCAAATTCCTAAAGGCGGGAGCTGAGGCCCTCGACGCGGCGGTGGTGGTCGCCCTAGGCAGCAATCTTGCCGGCGACTTCGCTTCGTCCGAGGCGCTTCTGGAGGCGGCTCTGGCGCGGTTCCCTCAGGCAGGATTGCCTGTTCTGGCGCGGTCGGGCTGGTGGCGCTCCGCCGCCTGGCCCGATCCGTCCCAAGCTGAGTATCGCAACGGCGTCGCGCTTGTCGAGGCGACGCAGGGGCCGCGGGCCGTGCTGGAGGCGCTTTTTTCCATCGAACAAGCGTTTGAAAGAACACGCGAAGCCCGAAATGCCCCGCGAACGCTCGATCTCGACCTCATCGCCTACGGCCGGCAGGTCATCGATGCCCCCGGCCTGGTCCTGCCCCACCCGCGCGCCCACGACCGCCTGTTCGTCATGGGCCCCCTGGCCGAGATCGCGCCGGGGTGGGTGCATCCCGTGTTGGAGCGGACGGCGGCGGACTTGGCGGCGACTGCTACGGTGGGCCGGGATGCGGGGCCCATCCCTCCTCTTTAGGGAGGGAAGCCCGCGAAGCGGGCAGGGTGGGGGAGTCACGCTCAAGCTCCGACCTCGGAGTTTGACCCACACACCCCCACCCGGCCGAGGCTTCGCCTCGTCCACCTTCCCCTGAAGAGGAGGGATGTGCGCCCGCGCCTCGCCTTTGCGGCGTTGCACAATTTCCCCCCAACCTCTATCTTGTGCAGTTCTCTCTCCGCCTTGAGGATTCCATGGCTCGCGTCACTGTCGAAGACTGCATCGATAAGGTCCCCAACCGTTTCGGCCTCGTGCTGTTGGCCGCGCACCGCGCGCGCGGCATCTCCGCGGGTTCGCAGCTGATGGTCGACCGCGACAACGACAAGAACCCCGTGGTGGCCCTGCGCGAGATCGCCGACGACGTGGTCGATCCCGAAGAGCTGCGCGAAGGCGTGATCGGCACCCTGCAGCGCGTCGATGAGCGCTCGGAAGCCGAGGAAGAGGCCGAGACCCTGGCCCTGCTGGCCGACCCGACCCATACGCAGATGAGCGAGATGGAGCTGGTGCGCGCCCTGCAAAGCGACCGCGATGGCGGTCAGGAGGAGCGGTACTGAGCCCAGAAGGCGCAGACCCGCTGACCCAACAAGAGGCGGCCCCACCCGCCGCCGTGGTGAAGGACGGCCCAAAGGAGTCTCTAAAGGATTCCGCGGCTCCCAAGGCCCGTCCCAAGATCCTTCGCCAGTTCGAGCTGATCGAGAAGGTCCGTTCCTACGATCCCACCGCCGACGAAGGCCTGCTCAACCGGGCCTATGTCTACGCCATGCGCATGCACGGGGCGCAGAAGCGCGCTTCCGGCGACCCCTATTTCGCCCACCCCATCGAGGTGGCGGGCATCCTCACCGATTACCGCCTCGACACCGCGACCATCGTCACCGCGCTTCTTCATGATGTGATCGAAGACACGCCCGTGACGCGCGCCGAGATCGACGAGCTGTTCGGCGCCGAGATCGGCGAGCTGGTCGAGGGCGTCACCAAGCTCTCCAAGCTGGAGCTCTCCTCCGAGCACCTGCGCCAGGCGGAGAACCTGCGGAAATTCATCCTGGCGATCAGCCGCGACGTCCGCGTCCTGATGGTCAAGCTCGCCGACCGGCTGCACAACATGCGCACCCTCGGCTACATCAAGCAGGCCGCCAAGCGCGAGCGGATCGCCCGCGAGACCCTGGACATCTACGCCCCGCTCGCCCGCTCCATCGGCATGCACCGGATGACCACGGAGCTGGAGGAGCTGGCCTTCGAGCACCTCAATCCGGTGGCCCACAACGCCATCCTGCGCCGGCTCGACACCCTGCGCGCCCAGCAGGGCGGGGCGGTGTCCCTGGTTTCCGAGGAGATCGCCGGCAAGCTCGACGACGCCGGGGTGCCTGCCCGCGTCTACGGCCGCGAGAAGCATCCCTATTCGATCTGGCGCAAGCTGCAGCGCAAATCGATCGGTTTCTCCCAGCTCTCCGACATCTACGCTTTTAGGGTGATCGTCGACACCGAGGACGACTGCTATCGGGCGCTGGGTGTCATCCACCGCGCCTGGCCCTCGGTGCCCGAGCGGTTCAAGGACTTCATCTCCACGCCCAAGCGCAACAACTACCGCTCCCTGCACACCACCATCGTCGGCCCCAAGGGCATGCGGATCGAGATGCAGATCCGCACCGAGACCATGGACCTGGTGGCCGAGGAGGGGGTCGCCGCCCACTGGCGCTACAAGAACCAGGAAGACGAGTACGGCTTCGACGTCGAGCACCAAAAGGAGGCCGGCGGCCGCGACCCGCTGGTCAACCTGCGCCACCTGGTCCAGGTGCTGGAGCACGGCGGTGACGCCGAGGAGCTGGTCGAGCACGCCAAGCTGGAGATGTACCTCGACCAGGTGTTCGTGTTCACGCCCAAGGGCCGGCTGGTCAGCCTGCCCAGCGGCGCCATGGCGCTGGACTTCGGCTACGCCGTCCACACCGACATCGGCGACACCACGGTCGGCGTGAAGATCAATGGCGAGCTGAAGCCGCTGCGCACCGTGCTGCAGAACGGCGACGTGGTTGAGGTGATCCGCGGCGGCAAGCCCGCCGTGCCGCCGGACTGGCGTTCGCTCACCGTCACCGGCCGCGCCCGCTCGGCCATCCGCCGCCACATCCGCCTGACCGAGAAGGAAGAGTTCATCAAGCTCGGCCGGGCCACGGTCCAGCAGACCTTCGAGAGCGTCGGCAAGACGCTGAAGGACATTTCGCTCCGGCCCGCCCTCGACCGCTTCGCCGCCGCCAACGAGGACGAGCTGTTCGACGCCGTCGGCCGCGGCCGGGTCGCCCCGCCGCTGGTGCTGGAGGCGATCTTCCCGGGCCTCAAGGTCTCCGAGAAGGAAGCCGCCGCCGCCCGCCGGCGGATCGAGGGCGGCAAGCAGGCCAAGCTCTACGTGCGCGGCGGCGGCCTGACGCCCGGCGTCTCCATCAACTTCGGCGAATGCTGCTCGCCGGTGCCGGGCGACCGCATCGTCGGCATCCTGGAGAACGACGGGCGGGGACTCACCGTCCACACCATCGACTGCGAGAAGCTCGCTGAGTTCGAGGACCGCGAGGAACTGTGGCGCGACCTGCAGTGGACGCCGGAGGCCGAGCGCAACGCCATTGCGCGGGCCCGCCTGCGCGCCACCATCCGCAATGCGCCCGGCGTGCTGGGCCAGGTCGCCACGGTGATCGGCGAGGCCGGCGGCAACATCGTCAACCTGCGCATGCACCACCGCCAGTCGGACTTCTTCGACGTGGACATCGACGTCGACGTCACCGACGCCAAGCACCTCACCCACATCGCCGCGGCGCTCCGCGCCAATCCCAGCGTCGAGACCGTCGACCGCGCGAAGAGCTAGGCCTTCGCAGCGTCCGCCAGCCGCTTCGAGAGCGCCTGCTGCGCTGCGATGGCGTCGCGGGTCTCGGCGATCAGCCGGACGACGATCGGGTCGGTCTGGATCGCCCGCCAGTAGGCTGAGAGCCGCGGCAGGGCGGGCAGGGGATCGGGCGTGCCGAACAGGGCCGGGATCCACTCGCTGGCCAGCACCAGCTGTGGCGCGATCGCCCCGTCGGCCTGGCTGAGCGCGCCGCCGACCGCATAGCCCGCCTCGCCGATGTAGCCCTCCAGATAGGCCAGGGCCTCGGCGACCTTGCCGGTCGCCGCCGTCACCGCCTCCGGCGTCCAATGCCGCCGCGACCGGGCCGAGAGGCTGAACAGCGGGACCATGGCCATCACCAGGTAGAAGTCGCAGATTCGGCTCAGCAGCCGCATCCTCGCCCGCTCGAACGGGTCGGCGGGCCTGAGGCTCGGCTCCGGATAGGCGTCCTCCAGGTACTCACAGATCACCTCGGATTCCGGCAGGGCGCGGCCGTCGTCCAGAACGAGCGTCGGCACCCGGCCGATCGGATTGACCTTCAGGTAGTCGCCCTTGGCCTCGGTCGAGGCGTGGAAGCCCGGCGGCTCGACGATCTCCACGTCGATCCGCTTGGCGTAGAGCAGGAGGCGCACGCGAGTCGGGAACGGCGAGGCGTAGGTCTGGTAGAGCTTCATCGCGAGGGTCCCATCAGCGCCCGGTTCAGCGGCCGCCAGAGCGCCAGGATGATCAGGCCGGCGCCGGCCGCGGCCCCGCTGTGCAGCAGCCAGAAGGCGGCCGGGCTCATCTTCTCGTAGAACTGGCCGACCCAGCCGACCAGCAGCGAACCCGCGAACACGCTCAGGAAATAGACGCCGATCATCAGGGTGTTGATCGCCGCCGGCGCCGCGCGGCTGAACAGCGCCATGCCGATCGGATAGACGAACAGGTAGCCGGTCTGGGCCAGGAAGTGGAAGCCCACCGCCCAGGCCAGCGGGACCTTCGCAGGCCCGCTCAGCACCACCGCCAGGGCGAGCACCAGATAGGCCGCCGCCGCCAGCCCGCAACCGATCGCCATCTTGCCGAGCGCATTGGGCTCGCGGCCGCGCCGCGCCTGGGCGTCCCACAGCCGGATCAGGAGCGGCGCCATGCCGATCGCCAGCCCCGCCTGCACCGCCTGCAGCCAGGTGACCGGCAGGGTCAGCGCCCCAACCTGCCGGTCGAGATGGGCCCGGGCCCAGATCATGTAGGCGTTCAGCACCTGGCCGTTGGCCACCCAGAATAGCGCAACCACCACCAACAACACGCCCATGGCCAGCAGCGTCGGCGCGTCCGCCCGCGTCAGCTTCGGCCGCTCCCCCGCCGCCGCGGCCGCCGCCTCCAGCCGGTCCGGCGGCAGGCGGCTGTAGCCGCTGAGATAGATCGCCAGGCTGACCAGCATGCCGACCCCGGCTGCCGTGAATCCCCAGTGCCAGCCATAGACCTCGCCGAGCGTCCCGCAGATCAGCGGCGCGGAGAACACGCCGACATTGGCCGCCAGGTAGAAGACCTGGAACGCCGCCTCGCGCCGGCGGTCCGCGCCCACATAGAGGTTGCCCACCTGGGCCGAGACATTGCCCTTCAAGAGGCCGCAGCCCAGCATCAGCAGCACCAGGGCCAACAGGAACGGCGCCTCGAAGGCCATCAGGAAATGGCCGGCCGCCATCATCGCCCCGCCGACCAGCACGCTCTTCTTCTGCCCGAACCAACGGTCGCCGATCAGCCCGCCGAACACCGGCGTCGCCGAGGCGAAGCCCGCATAGAGCCCGAACACCTCTGAGCTCAGCGCCTGCGGGCTCATCGGCCCGAACACCGCCTCGAGCCCGGCCCGGAACGCGCCGAACCCGGCGACGTGCTCGATGTGCCCCGGCCTGAGCAGCTGGCTCACCATGTAGAGCACCATCAGCGCCTGCATGCCGTAGAAGGAGAACCGCTCGAAAGCCTCCATGAAGGCCAGGTACGCCAGCCCCGCCGGATGGCCGAAGAAGGCGCGCGCGGCCGGCGCGACGGCAGCTTCGGGCAGGGCGATCTCGGCGGGCATGAATCGAAGCCTAGCCGCCGCGGTGAAGCTTGTCGCTCGCCCGCCAGCACACGCTCTTCCGATCCATCCCAAACCGCACTATTTCGGAGGCCATGAACACCGAAGACGTCCTGGCGGAATTCCGCGGCGCCGGCGCCCTGCGCGAAGGCCATTTCATCCTGGCCTCAGGCCGCCACTCGCCGATGTTCCTGCAGAAGAACCTGGTCTTCCAGTATCCGGAGCGCACCGAGCGGCTCTGCAAGGCGCTGGCCGCCAAGATCGAGGCCCAGTTCGGCAAGCCCGACGTGATCGTCTCGCCGGCCGTCGGCGCGATCATCCCGGGCTACGAGACCGCCCGCTGGCTGGGCGTGCCGGCCCTCTATGTGGAGCGCGAGGACGGCGCCTTCCGCCTGCGCCGCGCCTTCAAGATCGCGCCGGGCGCCAAGGTCGTGGTGATCGAGGACGTGATCACCACCGGCGGCTCGTTCCGCGAGGCCGTGGAGCCGATCGAGGAAGCCGGCGGCGAGGTGCTGTGCTGCGCCTGCATCGTCGACCGCTCCGGCGGCAAGGCCGACGTCGGCTTCCCGCTGGTCGCCCTGGCCACCCTGGACGTTCCCTCCTACGCCCCCGACGCCATCCCGCCCGAGCTCGCGAAGCTGCCGGCCGAGGAGCCGGGCTCGAAGAGGCTGCGCGCATGACCAAGCTGAGATTGGGCGTCAACATCGACCACGTGGCGACCGTGCGGAACGCCCGCGGCGCCAGCTACCCCGACCCCGTGCGCGCCGCGGAAATGGCGCTGGCCGCCGGGGCCGACGGCATCACCGCCCACCTGCGCGAGGACCGCCGGCACATCTCCGACGCCGACATCGACGCGCTGGCCGCCATCACCCGGCGCCGCGGCCGGCCGCTCAATCTGGAAATGGCCGTCACGCCGGAGATGGAGGCCATTGCGCTGGCCCACCTGCCGCACGCCGCCTGCCTGGTGCCGGAGCGCCGCGAGGAGGTGACCACCGAGGGCGGCCTCGATGTCGCTCGCGGCCACAACGCCATCAAGCCGCTGATCGGCCGGCTGTCGGCCGCCGGGATCCGCGTCTCCTGCTTCATCGACGCCGACCTGGACCAGGTGGCCGCCGCCGCCTCGGCCGGGACCGCGGTCGTCGAGCTGCACACCGGCGCCTACTGCGACGCGGTCCGCGAGCGCTCGCCCGAGGCCGCCGTCCTTCTGGACAAGCTCCGGAACGCCGCCCGCGAGGCGGCCGCCCTGGGTCTCGAGGTCCACGCCGGCCACGGCATCGACTACGAGACCGTCAAGCCGGTCGCCGCCATCCCCGAGGTCATGGAGCTCAACATCGGCCACTTCTTGATCGGCGAGGCGATCTTCATCGGCCTCGGCCCCGCCATCCAACGGATGCGGGCCCTGATGGACGAAGCCCGCTCGGTGCGCGCCGCGTGATCCTCGGCCTGGGCTCCGACCTCTCCGACATCCGCCGGGTGGAGGCCAGCCTCGAACGGTTCGGCGAGCGGTTCACCAACCGCTGCTTCACCGAGATCGAGCGCGCCCGCTCGGAACGCAAGCCCGACCGCGCCGCCTCCTACGCCAAGCGTTTCGCCGCCAAGGAGGCCTGCGCCAAGGCGCTGGGCACCGGCATGCGGCGCGGGGTCTTCTGGCGCGACATGGGGGTGGTCAACATGCGCTCCGGCCAGCCCACCATGGCGCTGACCGGCGGCGCCGCGGCGCGCCTGGCCGAGATCATCCCCGCCGGCCATCGCGGGGTCATCCACCTGACGCTGACCGACGACCACCCCTACGCCCAGGCCTTCGTGATCATCGAGGCGGTGCCGGAGTAGGGCAAGGCCGCTGATCCACCAGGCGAAACTCGCAAAGGCCTGTCGCCGCGTGGAGAGCTGTATTGACACTCTATATAGGGCTATGTAGAGTCTCTGCTATGGCACGTTCACCACAGATCACCTCTCAGACGCTCAAAGTCCTGGAGGCGGTGATTTCCCAGCCCGAGCTGTCGGGTGCGGAAGTCGCGAGGATCACAAGGCTGGCGACAGGAACGCTATATCCCATCCTCCTTCGTTTAGAGGGAGCTGGGTGGCTGCAAAGCCATTGGGAGGAAGGCGATCCGCAAGTGTTGGGTCGTCCGCGTCGTCGCTTTTATTCCGTTACTGCAGAAGGCGCTCGCGCTGCGCGAAATGCAGCGGCCGAACTTCAGCCGATGATCGGGAGGCTAAGTTGGGCTTAGCGTTTGGAACCGCTTTGATTGTGGCCCTGTTGGCCGCGATCTTTCGAAGCGAGTTTGATGCGTGGATGCCGTGGATAGCCGAGCGACTTCGCCGCCTCGCTCTCCGGCCACTTCGAGGGCCGCTCCATGAGCGGCTATCGGAGGAGTGGGCCGCTTATCTCGCGGAGATTCCGGGAAATCTTGGCAAGATAGTTTGTGCAATGGGCTTCAATCTTGCCTCTCGGGGGATGTTATTCGAAAGCTCTTCTCGACGGATAGCGTTCTCTTGGCTGGGTGCTTTGTCTCAATTTATGGGACAACTAGCGTCGAAGATAGCTCATACATTGGAGAATTCGACTGGGCCGTCGCCAAATATAGAAGATTTAAATCTAATTCAGGCTATCGTCCTTAAGTCATCGCTTATGTCATTGATGGGGTCCGTGAAGGTGGGACGCTTGGCGATAGGCTTTCTAATTTTAGAAGAGCTGCCCCCGGAGCTCATTGAGCCGATCGAGGACTTGGGGAAGACTTTTTCTGCTAGCGTCGTGTTTGTGGAATCGGTTAACCGCATTCTGTCTCGCCGGACGAGATAATTACAGCGACACTGCGGCTTGAGGGTTGGCTCAGCGCATCTGCGCCGGATCGTAGAAGAAGGTCTCGCGCCACACCTGCTCGCCCCGCCAGGTCTGCCAGGCGACCTCCTCCTGGCTGAGCTCGCGTCCGTCCGGCGTGGTGAAGGTGAAGCGCCAGCGGATCGCCACCGTGTCGCCGTCGACCAGCGGGCCGCCGACTAGCTCGGTCTTGACGCCCGCCATGCGCCCCAGCATCCGCCGCTCGCCCTCCATCAGCACGGTGCGCCCGACCCTCGGCTCGCCCTGGTTCTCCTGCATGGCGGCGTCCTCGGCGTACCAGGCCTCGATCGCCCCCACATGGTCCTCGCTCATCACCTGGGCGATGAAGGCGTCCACGGTCTCGCGGCTCGGCATGACGGGCTCCGGTGCGGTGGGATAGGCCCCCATCCTAGCTGACATCGGCCGAGTCCGTGTTACCCAGGCACGGTCGGCCAGGTCGCGATGGGGGCTCGTGTGGGACCGTTCGAATTCATCATCCTGTTCTTCTCGTTCATCTACACCCTGGCGCTGACCCATCTGCTGTTCGCCATCACCCGGATGATCCGCCACCGGCGCAGCCTGGTCTTCTCCTGGCCCCACGCGCTCTGGATGCTGAACGCCCTGCTGCTCCTGTGCACCAACTGGATCAGCCTCTGGGACTTCCATCGCTTCGACACCATGCCGCTGGCGGCGATCGCCTTCGGCTTCGTGCTGGTCATCGGCCAGTACTTCGTCTGCGCCCTGGTGACGCCCGACTTCGAGGACGGGGACAGCTTCGACCTGCGGGCCTTCCACGAGCGGGAGGGCCGCACCTATCTGCTGACCTTCCTGGTGCTGATCCTGTTCGCGCTGGTGGCCAACGCCGCGGCCCTGGCGGCCGGCGTGCAGGCCTGGGCGAACGAGAACTGGGCCGTGCTGGCCATGACGCCGCCGGTGATCCTGGCGCTTACGGTGCGGGCCCGCTGGGCGCAGATCCTGGCGCCCCTGGTGCTGGTGGCGCTGATGGTCGCTGTTCTGGTCGTCTACTATCCGGCCCTCACGCGCGGCTGACGGCGCGCCGGCGGGAGAGGGCGGCGTCATGACCCAAAGTTCACGGGTGCTTGGCCTTGCTCCCGTCTAATCCAGCGCGTAGCAAGCACCCGTCCGGCGCGCCGGACGCCTTTCGGGACCATCCATGAGCGAGAACGTGGCCGCACAGAGCCAACCGACCAAGTCCGGCGCGGCGAACGAAGTCGTCGAGATCATCAAGACCGTGGTCTACGCGTTGCTGATCGCGCTGTTCCTGCGGGTGATCTTCTTCCAGCCCTACACCATCCCCTCGGCCTCGATGGAGCCCAACCTCTACGAGGGCGACTACATCATCGTCTCGAAGTTCTCCTATGGCTGGTCGAAGCACTCGATCCCGTTCAGCCCGCCCTTGTTCAGCGGCCGGATCTTCGCCCACCCGCCGCACCGCGGCGACATCGTGGTCTTCAAGCTGCCCAGCAACACCCACGTCGATTACGTGAAGCGGCTGATCGGCCTGCCGGGCGACAAGATCCAGATGAAGAAGGGCCTGCTCTACCTCAACGACCAGCAGGTGCCGCGGCAGTACCTAGGCGCGGTGAAGGAGGATTCCGGCTACGGCTTCGTCCGCGACGTGTTCCGCTACAAGGAGACCCTGCCGGGCGGCAAGACCTACGTCACCAACGACTTCGGTCCCGACGGCGAACTCGACAACACCGACGCCTATGTGGTGCCCGAGGGCGACTACTTCATGATGGGTGACAACCGCGACAACTCCTCGGATAGCCGCGTGCCGCCGGCCGCGGGCGGGGTGGGCTATGTCCCGGCCGAGAACCTCGAAGGCAAGGCCCAGGTCATCCTGCTCTCCTGGAGCCCCGGCGCCTCGATCTTCAAGCCCTGGACCTGGGTGATGAACGCCCGGCCGAGCCGGTTCTTCAACCTCCTGCAATGACGGCTGTCGGATGACCGCCCGAGCCGCGGCCGTCGCCCAGCTCGAGCAGCGGATCGGCCACGTGTTCGCCGACCGCGACCTCCTGGAGCGCGCGCTGACCCACGCCAGCGTCGGCGACCGCGCGCCCAGCGCCTCGCACAACGAGCGCCTGGAGTTCCTCGGCGATCGGGTGCTGAACCTGATCGTCGCCGACGAGCTGATGGAGAAGCTGCCCGAGGCGCCGGAGGGCGAGCTCACCAAGCTGTTCCACACCCTGATCAACGCCCACGCCTGCGCCGTCGTCGCCCGCGAGGTCGGCCTCGACGCGGCGCTGCGGATGGGCGGCGGGGCGGGCAAGACCGGCATGCGCAAGAACGAGCGCGTGCTGGGCGACGCCTGCGAGGCGCTGATCGCGGCGCTTTACCTTGACGGCGGCCTGGAGCTGGCGCGACGCTTCGTGCTCACGGCCTGGGCGATCCCCTTAGCGAACCTCAACCGCCCAACGAAAGACCCCAAGACCATGCTCAACGAATGGGCCCTCAGCCGCGGGCGGCCGGCCCCGGTCTACCGGGTGGTCTCCCAGGAGGGCCTCGCGCACGAGCCGCGCTTCCAGATCGAGGTGTTCGTGGAGGGGCTGACCCCCGAGGTCGCCGCCGGAGGCTCCAAGAAAGAGGGTGAGCAGCGCGCCGCCGAGCAGCTGCTGCAGCGCGCGGCGGAGGCCCCATGACCCACGCCGGATTCGCCGCCATCATCGGCGCCCCCAACGCCGGCAAGTCGACGCTCACCAACCGACTGGTGGGCGCCAAGGTCTCGATCGTGACGCAAAAGGTCCAGACCACCCGCTTCCCGGTGCGCGGCGTCGCCAT
This sequence comes from Phenylobacterium sp., assembly GCA_004799545.1. GTDB lineage: Bacteria > Pseudomonadota > Alphaproteobacteria > Caulobacterales > Caulobacteraceae > Phenylobacterium. Next base: position 34,861 of record SSMU01000026.1, on the reverse strand, counting down.
CGCCGGCGACACCCAGGTGGTGCTGGTCGACACCCCCGGCATCTTCCAGCCGCGCCGCCGGCTCGACCGCGCCATGATCCGCGCCGCCTGGGGCGGGGCGGAGGACGCCGACGCCGTGGTCCACCTGGTCGACGCCCCGGCCGAGCTGGCCGCCGCCCAGCCGGGCGCCAAGCCCGCCGACCACCGCTCCGCCGAGGACGTGGTCTCGATCGTCGAGGGGCTGAAGGCCCACGGCAAGCAAGTGATCCTGGCGCTCAACAAGATCGACGGCATGAAGCGCGAGACCCTGCTGGAGCTGTCGAAGCGGCTGTTCGACACCGGCGTCTATTCCGACGTCTTCATGATCTCGGCGAAGACCGGCGCCGGCGTCGAGGACCTGAAGCGCACCCTCGCCGAACGCATGCCGGAGAACCCCTGGTTCTATCCCGAGGACCAGACCGCCGACCTGCCGGCCCGGCTGATGGCCGCCGAGATCACCCGCGAGAAGATCTACCTGCGCCTGCACGAGGAGCTGCCCTACGCGGCCACCGTCGACACCACCAAGTTCGAGGAGCGCGCCGACGGCTCGGTGCGCATCGAGCAGACCATCTCGGTCCAGCGCGAGAGCCAGCGGCCCATCGTGCTGGGCGCCGGCGGCCAGACCCTGAAGTGGATCGGCCAGAAGTCGCGCGAGGAGCTCACCGAGCTGTTCGGCCAGAAGGTGCACCTCTTCCTGCACGTCCAGGTCGACGAGACCTGGGCCGACAAGAAGGAGCTCTACGGCAGCCTGGGCCTGGATTTCGATGCTTAGGCGCCTGGCGCTTGCGGCGGCGCTCCTCGCTACGCCGGCGTTCGCCGCCTCGTCCGACGAGGCCGCCGCGTCCCGCGTGCTCGACGCCTTCCACGCCGCCGCCGCCCACTCCGACTTCAAGGCCTACTTCGACCTCTTCACCCCGGACGGCTTGTTCATCGGCACCGACGCCCACGAGCGCTGGAGCGTCCCGGCGTTCAAGGCCTACGCCAAGGCCCCCTTCGCCGCCGGCCACGGCTGGGTCTACGCCTCGCGCGAACGTCACCTGACGATCGCGGCCATCCCCTGCCGCTGCGTGGCCTATTTCGACGAGCTGCTGGACTCCAAGAGCTATGGCACGAGCCGCGGGACCGGCGTCCTCGTCAAAGGGCCGCACGGCTGGAAGGTCGCCCAGTACGCGCTCACCTTCCCGATCCCCAACGATCTCGCCAAGGACACCACCGACCGCATCAAGGCGTATGAGGGCGGCCACAAATAGCGGCCGTCATCCCACGGTCGCCCGCGAGGGCGATCCGGGGGACCCAAGCGGCGTCGCCGATCCTGCGGTTCAGCTTGGGTCACCCGGACAAGCCGGGTGATGACGGCGGGGGGTGTGCTACCAAGCCCCTGAGATGGAATTCGAGGACGAGGCCTTCGTGCTGCAGGCCCGCGCCCACGGGGAGACCGGGGCCGTGGTCGAGCTGCTCACCGCCAGCCATGGCAAGTACGCCGCCCATGTGGCGGGCGCGGCGTCACGTAAGATGAAGCCCTTCCTGCAGGCCGGCGCGCCGGTGATCGCCCGCTTCCGCGCGCGGACCGCCGACCAGCTGGGCTCGGCCAGCCTGGAGCCGATGGGGGAGGGGCCGTCGGCCCTGTTCGACGACGCCCTGGCCCTGGCCGGCCTCTCCGCCGCCGCCGCCGTCGCCGCCGGGGCCCTGCCGGAGCGCGAGCCGCATCCGGGCGCCTACCTGGCCTTCCAGGCGCTGACCCAAAGCTTGGCCCACCCGGACATCTGGCCCGCGGTCTTCGTGCGCTTCGAGGCGGGCCTCCTGGAAGAGCTGGGTTTCGGCCTGGACCTCTCCAAGTGCGCGGCGACCGGCAGCACCGACGACCTGATCTACGTCAGCCCCAAGACTGGCCGGGCGGTCAGCCGCGGGGCCGGCGAGCCCTATAAGGACCGGATGCTGCCCCTGCCGCCCTTCCTGCTCTCGGCCCAGTCGCGGCTCGAGGCCGGGGACGTCGCCGCCGGCCTCGATCTCACCGCCCACTTCCTGGCGGCCTTCATCTTCAACCCGATGAACCGCCCCCTGCCGCCGGCCCGCCTGTGGCTGGTGGACCGGCTGCGTGAGGCCGGGCGGCTCTAGGCGCTGGGCGCGGGCTTCCCGGGGATCATGAAGCGGATCGGGATCCGCACCTTGCCGCCGCCGGTCGCCACGCCGTCCTTGCTCATCGGCTTCATCTGGAAGCGCTCCGAGAGCTTCAGAGCCGCCTTGCCGAAGCCCGCGCCCGCCGGGCTCTCCTTCAGAACCTTGCATTTCAGGAGCTTGCCGTCGGCGGCCACGTCGCAGCCGATCGTCGCGCCGCCGCCGAGGTTGGTCTTCAGCGCCTTCGCCGGATAGACGTCCTTGACGTCCGCAGCGACGGGTTTGACCACCCAGTCCGGTTGGGTGACCAGCTTCGGCGCCTCGGCGCTGGCGGTCCAGGCCCAGGTGGCGGCGGCCAGGCCGAACAGGGCGGCGACGGCGAGGCCGGCGCGGCGCTCGGGCCGGGCGGGCTGCGGGGCTTTCAACATGGCGATCCTCTCCTTCAGGGGATGTTCGGCGTGCGGCGGCCAGTGGCAGCCGAGCGGCAGGGATTCGGTGGCGAGCTGGGTCTTGAGCAGCAGTTCGCCGTAGAGCCGGCGGGCCTCGGGGAAGCGGTCCAGCACCTCGGCGTCGCAGGCCAGCTCCTGGTCGATCCGCAGGGCGCGGACGGCCAGGTGGACCAGCGGGTTGAACCAGCCCAGGCACTGGACCGCGCAGGCCAGCGCATTGATCGCCGCGTCGCCAAAGGCCAGGTGGGTGCGCTCGTGCGCCAGGATCAGCGCCTGCTCGTCGGGCGCGAAGCGGGTCTCGAAGTCGGCGGGGGTGACGATCCGCGGCCGCCAGGCGCCGATCAGGGCTGGCCCGGTGCCGGTGCGCTCGGCCCGGACCAGCCGCTGATCTTCGCCGGGCAGGCGGCTCAGCCGGCCGAGCGAGCTCACGAAGGCGGCCTGCCGGCGCGCCAGCAGGAGGGCGGTCATCACCGCGCCCGCCGCCCACAGCGCCAGCAGCCCCGCCGCCACGCCGGGCAGGGCATGGGCCGCCGGGGCGGGCAGGGCCTGCGCCGCCGCCTGGCCGGCGCGGGCCACGAAGGGCGCCAACGGATTGTCCGCCGCCTGCCGATGCGGGATCAGCGCCGCCAGCGCCGCCAGCGGCGGGCCGATCCACAGGGCGTAGGCCGCCCGCGCGCCGAGTCTCGGCCGCATCAGCGGCCGGAGCGGCAGGACCACCAGCACCGCCAGGGCCGCGGCCAGGTTGGCCGCCAGCACGGCCGTGAGCATTGCGCCGATCATCGATCCAACTCCGCAATCAGCCGCTTCAGGTCGGCGATGTCCTCAGGGGTCAGCTTGCGGTTCTGCGAGAAGTGGCTGACCAATGGCGCGAGCCGGCCCTCGAACAACCGGTCAAGCAGCCCCTGGCTCTCGGCCTCCACATAGGCCGCCCGCGCGATGACCGGTGTGTAGAGGTAGCGCCGTCCCTCGGGCGTCGCCGCGATGGCGCCCTTCTTCAGCAGGCGATTGATCAAGGTCTTCACCGTCGCCTCCGTCCAGCCCTGGCCTTCAGCCACCTCGCCGGCGACGTCCTCGGCCGTCTGCGGCGCCCGCCGCCACAGGGCTTCCATCACCACGCTCTCCGCCGCGCTGATCTTCATGAACGTTTACCCCTGTAATCGTCCTAGTGATTACGCTAGTAAACGTTGGCGTCAAGAGGAGCCTTCGAAATGCCTGCCATCCGCGTCCTGCCGCTGATCCTCGCCGCCGCCCTCGCCGGGTGCGCCACCAGGCCGCCGCCGCCCGCCTGCGCCGGCGAGCTTCGTGCCCTGGACCATCTCGATGCGGCCCTGAAGCGGGCTCTACGGCGATCCGAAGGGCGCCCGCCTGCTGGTCGACAGCCACATGCCCCAAGCCAACGGCGACATGGTCGAGGAGATGCGCGTCTGGCCGCTCTCCGGCCCGCAGGAGCCCGCGCCGCCACACCACGCCCGCCTGACGATCCAGGCCTGCACCGCCGAGGTCCTGAAGGCCGAGCGGCTCGGCGACTGATCGGCGTGGAAAAGATCATCCGCCGCGGCGACGGCCCGCCGGCCGCGCGCTAGAACGGGCGCAGGTTCCCGACGACTGATTCCCATGCCCCTCGACACCCCGCCGCCCTCATCCGCCGGTCCCGGCGACCGGATCATCGACGAGCCGCTGAGCGAAGCCCTCAGCCGCCGCTACCTGGCCTATGCGCTCAGCGTCATCACCGACCGGGCGCTGCCCGACGTGCGCGACGGGCTGAAGCCCGTGCAGCGCCGCGTGCTCTACGCCATGCGCGAGATGCGGCTGAACCCCGACGCCGCCGCCCGCAAGTGCGCCAAGGTGGTTGGCGAGGTGATGGGCGGCTATCACCCGCACGGCGACCAGTCGATCTACGACACCCTGGTGCGCATGGCCCAGGCCTTCGCCCAGCGTTATCCCCAGGTCGACGGCCAGGGCAACTTCGGCAACATCGACGGCGATAACGCCGCGGCCATGCGCTACACCGAGGCCAAGCTCACGGTCGCGGCCACCCTGCTGCTGGACGGCATCGACGAGGATGCGGTCGACTTCAAGCCGACCTACGACGGCTCCGACGACGAGCCCGTGGTGCTGCCCTCCGGCTTCCCCAACCTGTTGGCCAACGGCACGACCGGCATCGCGGTCGGCATGGCCACCTCGATCCCGCCGCACAACGCCGGCGAGCTGATCGACGCCTGCCTGCTGCTGCTCGATAGCCCCGAGGCCACCACCGCCGACCTGATGGTCCACGTGAAGGGCCCGGACTTCCCGACCGGCGGCGTGATCGTCGAGCCGCACGCCTCGCTCCTGGAAACCTACGACACCGGCCGCGGCGGGGTGCGGCTGCGGGCGCTGTGGGAGAAGGAGGATCTCGGCAAGGGCATGTACCAGATCGTCGTCACCCAGGTGCCCTACCAGGTGAAGAAGGCCGACCTGGTCGAACAGCTGGCCGACCTGATTGAGAGCAAGAAGGCGGCGCTGCTGGGCGACGTGCGCGACGAGAGCGCCGAGGACGTCCGCCTGGTGCTGGAGCCCAAGAGCCGCAACGTCGAGCCCGAGGTCTTGATGGAGAGCCTGTTCCGGCTCTCCGACCTGGAGACCCGCTTCAGCGTCAACCTCAACGTCCTCGACGCCCGCGGCACGCCCGGCGTGCTCAACCTGAAACAGGCGCTGCAAGCCTTCCTCGCCCACCGCCGCGAGGTGCTGGTCCGCCGGGCCCGCCACCGGTTGGCCAAGATCGAGGCCCGGCTGCACATCCTCGACGGCCTGATGATCGCCTACCTCAACCTCGACGAGGTGATCCGCATCGTCCGCTACGAGGAGGAGCCGAAGCAGAGGCTGATCGAGGCCTTCGCGCTGACCGAGATCCAGGCCGACGCCATCCTCAACACCCGCCTGCGCCAGCTCGCCCGGCTGGAGGAGATGGAGATCCGCCGCGAGCACGCCGAGCTGTCGGAAGAGCGCGACGGCATCCAGGGCATGCTGGCCTCGACGCACGCCCAGTGGAAGCTGGTGGCCGCCGGCCTGCGCCAGGTGAAGACCGCGCTCGGCAAGCTCAACGACCGCCGCTCGATCTTCGCCGACGCCCCGCAGGTCGACGCCGAGGCGGCGATCGAGGCGATGATCGTGCGCGAGCCGATCACCGTGATCCTCTCCGACCGCGGCTGGATCCGCGCCGCCAAGGGCCGCGTCGAGGACCCTTCGGAGCTGAAGTTCAAGGAGGGCGACAAGCTGGGCTTCCTGGTCCCGGCCGAGACCACCGACAAACTCCTGATCTTCGCCTCCGACGGCCGCTTCTTCACCCTCGGCTGCGACAAGCTCCCCTCGGCCCGCGGGGCCGGCGAGCCGCTCCGCCTGATGATCGACCTCGACGACCGCGTCGACATCGTCGACGTCTTCGTCCACCGGCCGGGCGCCAAGCGCCTCCTGGCCTCGAAGGAGGGCTACGGCTTCATCCTGCCGGAGGCCGAGGCCATCGCCTTCCGCCGCGCCGGCAAGCAGGTGCTGAACGCCAAGCTGGCCCTGGTCAGCCTGCCGCTCGGCGACGCCGACCACCTGGCGGTGATCGGCGACAACGGCAAGCTGCTGGTCTTCCCGATCTCCGAGCTGCCGGAGATGCCGCGCGGCAAGGGCGTCAAGCTGCAGGCCTACCGCGAAGGGGCCCTGCGCGACGCCACGGCCTTCAAGGCGGAGGAAGGATTAGACACCGTCGACGCCAGTGGTCGTACGCGCAATTGGCCCGAGTGGCGCGAGTGGCTCGGCCGCCGGGCCAGCGCCGGCAAGCTCGCCCCCAAGGGGTTCCCCGCCAACAAGCGCTTCCGGCCCAAGTAGCCCCGCCGAACGAAACAGTTTTCGCACGGCTCCGTGCGCGCGCACGCCCGTAAGGGGGCGTGGCTTTTTCCCGTATGTGACCTGTCAAAGACCGGGCGCGGTGTTCGCGCTCCGTTCACTATAGCACAGGCGCCAAGGCGGCCACGGGCTAACCCCGCCGGACCCCCTCGGAGCCGTCGAGCGTCTCGTCGGCCAGCCAGACGCCGGCCTCGCCCACGTCGAGATGGAACAGGTGCGGGTTGCGGACGCGGCGCCAGTCGTCGGCCGGTCCTCAAGTCGCGGTTTTCTCCCGCGGCAGGAACCGTCGCGCGAACACCCAGACGCCCGCGCCGGCCGCCGCAATCGTGGTGTTCAGGACCATGAGGACGACCAGCATGACGACGAGAACGCCGAGCGCCTGGCCCGAATTCCCGCTTGGCGTTCCGTTCATCTGGAAGAGCTGGGGCGACGCCACCGCAACCAGCAATCCCAGCACACCCATGGCGGCCCAGAACGACGCGCCAACCGCGAACGCCGCCCCGAACAGATCGCCGTAGCTCGCCGTCTTCAATACGCCCATCGCCTGCCCCTCCACTGTCTGAGATGGAGCTTGGCCAGGAATGCTCGCCCTGTCCATCGGGGCTCTGTTGCTCGGCGCCGGCCCGCGTTCTGCCCGACGGCCACTTCGTGCAGGGGCGCTCCGTCTCCTCCGCCGACAACGGCCAGGGAACGTCCGCGGCCCGCGTGTGGGGGTGCTTCAAAGCGCCGTTGTCTAGGGATGCGACGCGGCGCGCCAACTCGCGAAGACCTGACCTAGCCCGAACCACTAGGGCGGCTACGATTAGGGCTGGCTTTGCGCAGACTGGAGCGCCGTTGGCGCAAGCAGGGTGAGCGGCCTCCGCCGCATCATTGCCCCCGCGCGTCCGGCATGTCCCCCGCGAGCCCGGCCTGATGCCTGAACCCCTCCGCCGCCTTGCGGTACCAGCCCGCAGCCTGCGCCCAGTCTCGCGGCACGCCATGACCCGACTCGTACATGAGCCCGAGGTCGTATTCCGCCGGCGCGTAGCCGGCGCTCGCGGCCTTTCGGTAGAAGTCGATGGCTGTCTTGTCGTCTTTCGGCACCCCGTGGCCGTCCTCGTACATCTGGCCGAGGTTGGTCATCGCCTGCAGCGCGCCGGTCGCGGCCGCGGCACGGTACCATTTCACCGCCAGCTCGTAGTTCCGCGGAACGCCCTCGCCATCGGCGTAGATGCCGCCGAGGTTGTTCTGCGCCGCCTGGACGCCCTGCTCGGCGGCCTTGGAATACCAATAAACCGCCTTCGCGGGGTCCTTCGGCACGCCCCAACCGAAATGGTAGAGCAGGCCCATGATGTTCTCGCCCTCGGGGTCGCCGCGTTCCGCCAGAGGCTGAGCCAGACGAAGCGCGGTCGCGTAGTCGCCGTGGTCGGCGGCGTCGCCGGCCAGCGCGCCGGGGCTCTGCTGCGCCCCCGCATGCGCCTGGATTGGGGCGGTGATGCCGAGGCTGAGGGCGCAGGCCAGCACAAGACCCGCTGTCCGAAGGCTCATCGATAGCTCCCCAAGCCGGTGTCGACCTGGGACCTTACCCAGTTGGGCCTCGGGGACAAATGGGCGCCGCTTCGCGGCCCTCGCTGGAGGTCCGCTCAACATTTCTTAGCCTTCCCCGCTTACACCGTTCCTCCCAAACGACCCGCGAGGGGCTTCCATGTCCACCCGAGTTTCAGGCGCGCGCCGCACCATGGGCGACCATTTCGAGCCGGACGATCCGATCGACGCCAAGGCCCAGCGCCAGCTGCGCGGCGCGCTCGAGCAGATCGACTACACCGCCTTCGTCGCCAACAAGGAGGTGATGGGCGCGGTGGTCGGCCGCGTGGAGGCGGGGCACTTCCAGCGGCTCGGCCTGGCGGCCGCCCAGGCCCGCGCCCGTTGGGCCGCCGCCGCCCTGGAGTCCAGCCAGACCGCCCACCCGCCCAGCCGCGACCAGATCGAGGAATTGGCCCACCTGCGCGAGGCCTACGAGGAACTGGCCGCCGCCTACGATGCGCTGCGCCGCATGGTCGAGCGCGGCTACCTCACCTACGGCGCGGCCTGAGCCGGGCGGCCTTCCCCTAGCCCCCCGCAGGGCCCACATTCCCCCCATGGCCGTCGCCTTCACCCGTGAGGAGGACTACGAGTCCCAGGCCGCCAACCTGCCGGACCGTCCCGTCTCGCCGCATCCCAACCTGGTCACCGCCTCCGGCCTCGCGGCCATCGAGGCGGAGCTGGCCGCCGCGCGGGCCGCCTACGCCGCCGCCCAGGAGAAGGGCGGCATCGCCCAGGACCGCACCGCCATGGCCAGGGCCACCCGCGACCTGCGCTACTGGTCGGCGCGCCGCGCCACGGCCCAGCTCACCGAGCCGGCCGGAGATCCCGCCAAGGTGCTGTTCGGCCGCACCGTCGAGTTCGAACGCGACGACGGCCGCCGCCAGGCTTACCGCATCGTCGGCGAGGACGAGGCCGACCCGGCGCGGGGGAGCGTGTCGTACGTGTCGCCGTTGGCCGCGGCCTTGCTGGGCAAGTCGGTGGGGGATGAGGCGCGGGTGAATGGGGCGGAGGTGGAGATCGTGGGCGTGCGGTAAGGGGGGCGTCCGGTCCGGCCGCACCGCGTTGGCGGCGGCTTCCGATTTTTAGCCACGAACCCACACGAAAAACACGAACGGTCGGCGCTGGCTGCGCCGCAGGCGCGATCGAATCCAAGGCCGCGGGGCGATCTCGCGCGCTACCGCGCGCAGGGCGCGTTCGTGTTTTTCGTGTGGGTTCGTGGCTGAAAAAAACTCGCGGCGCGGCCTCAGCCCAGCGCCTGCTCCAGGTCGGCGATCAGGTCTTCCGCCGCTTCGACGCCGACCGAGAGGCGGATCAGCGAGTCTGCGATGCCGATGCGGGCGCGGGTCTCGGCGGGGATGGAGGCGTGGGTCATGATCGCCGGGTGCTCGACCAGGCTCTCCACCCCGCCCAGGCTTTCGGCGAGGGTGAACAGCTGGAAACGCTCCAGCGCCGCGCGCGTGCCGGCCAGGTCGCGGTCGAGGACCACCGAGATCATGCCGCCGAAGCCGTGCATCTGGCGCTTGGCGAGGTCGTGCTGCGGGTGGCTGGCGAGGCCCGGATAGATCACCTGGGCCACGCCCCCGTGCGCGACGCCTTGGCGGCCCTCCAGCCAGCTGGCGATGGCCAGGCCGTTCTCGCAGTGCCGCTGCATGCGGAGCGACAGGGTCTTCAGGCCGCGGAGCGTCAGGAAGCTGTCGAACGGCGAGGCCACGGCGCCCACCGCGTTTTGAAGGAAAGTCAGCTTCTCTTGCAGGTCCGCGTTCTCGCCGACCACCAGGGCGCCGCCGACCACGTCGGAGTGGCCGCCGATGTATTTGGTGGTCGAGTGCATGACCACGTCGAAGCCCAGCTCCAGCGGCCGCTGGATGTAGGGGCTGGCGAAGGTGTTGTCGGCCGCGGCGATCAGGCCGCGGGCCTTTGCGAGCTTGGCGATGGCTTGGAGGTCCGCCAGGCGGAGCAGGGGGTTGGTCGGCGTCTCGGCCCAGATCATCCGGGTCTTCGGCGTGATCGCCGCCTCGACGGCGCTGAGGTCCGCCAGGTCGACGAAGCTGAACGCCAGGCCGGCCGAGCGCCTGCGCACCTTGTCGAACAGCCTAAACGAGCCGCCGTAGAGGTCCTCCGAGGCGATCACGTGGTCGCCGGCGTCCAGCACGTCCAGCAGGGTGGCGATGGCCGCCAGGCCGGAGGCGAAGGCGTAGCCGCGGGTCCCGCTCTCCAGGTCGGCGATGGCGCGCTCGACGGCGAACCGCGTCGGGTTGTGGCTGCGGGAATATTCGAAGCCCTGGTGCACCCCGGGCGAGGTCTGGGCGTAGGTCGAGGTGGCGTAGATCGGCACCATCACGGCGCCGGTGGAGGGGTCGTGATGCTGGCCGCCGTGGATCGCCCGGGTGGCGAAGTCGAGGCGGTTCTTGCCTTTGCCCTGGCCCTTGGGATGGGTGTCGTCGGTCAAGCCTGGCGCCTCAGGGAGTTGATGAGATCGATGCGGGTGATCAGGCCGAGGAACTCCTTGCCGTCCATGACGATGGCGACCTGGTCGCGCTCGAAGATCGGCAGCAGGGCGTCCAGCGGCTCGTTGGCCTGCAGGGTGGAGAGCTTGGCGGTCATGGCGGTGGAGACCGGTTGGCGGAAGCGGGCGTCGGTGCGGCGGTCCTCGACGGCTTCCAGGAGGTCGCTCTCGTCCACCAGGCCGATCAGCCGGCCGTCGTCGATCACCGGCAGCTGGCTGACGTCGGCCTGGCGCATGCGGTTGTAGGCGGTGAGCAGGGTGTCGCCGGGGCCCACCGTCACCGTCTCGCCGGAGGAGGCGCCGCGGGCGATCAGGTCCCGGAGGTCGCCGTGCAGCTGACGGTCCACCAGGCCCTGCTCGACCACCCAGCTGTCGTTGTAGACCTTGGAGAGGTAGCGGGAGCCGGTGTCGCAGACCAGGGTCACCACCCGTTTCGGCTCGGTCTGCTCGCGGCAGTAGCGCAGGGCCCCGGCTAGCAGCGTGCCGGAGGACGAGCCGCCCAGGATGCCGGCCTTGGTCAGCAGCAGCCGCGCGGTGGCGATGCTCTCGCTGTCGGGGATCTCGTAGGCCTTCTTGACGAAGTCGAGGTCGCAGTTCTTGGGGATGAAGTCCTCGCCGATCCCCTCGATCACCCAGGAGCCGGGCTCCACCGTCTCGCCGCGCTCGACCAGCGGGGCCAGGATCGAGCCCACCGGGTCGGCCAGGATCATGGCGGTCTTCGGCGAGGCCCTGGCGAAGAACCGGCCGAGCCCGGTGAGCGTGCCGCCGGAGCCGACGCCGACCACCACGGCGTCGACATCGCCCTCCATCTGCTTGAGGATCTCCGGGCCCGTGGTGTCCTCGTGGGCCTGCGGATTGGCCGGGTTCTCGAACTGGTTGATGTAGACGGCGTTGTTCAGCTTGGCGGCGATCCCGGCGGCCATGTCCTGGTAGTATTCGGCGTGGCCCTTGCCGACGTCGGAGCGGGTGATGCGGACGTCGACGCCCATGGCCCGCAGGTGCTGGATCTTCTCGCGGGCCATCTTGTCGGGCACGACGAGGAGCAGCTTGTAGCCCTTGAGGATGCCCACCTGCGCCAGGCCCAGGCCGGTGTTGCCGGCGGTGGCCTCGACGATGGTGCCGCCGGGCTTGAGGCTGCCGTCGGCCTCCGCCGCCGCGATCATCGAACGGGCGATGCGGTCCTTGATCGAACCGCCCGGATTGGCGCTCTCCAGCTTGACGAAGAGGCGACACGGGCCGGTGTCGAACCCGGTCAGCTCCAGCATCGGGGTGCGGCCGATCAGGTCGAGGGCGGAGGAGACCACGGGGGGCGTCGGCTGGTCGGTCACGTCGTCCTCGGGGCTTCCTTGGGGGCCGGCTTTGGCCAGGCGCGGCGGCCGTGGATTGCGCGCCGCCCGGCCGCGGCTGGTAGACATCAGCGCAAACCGGCAGGCAAGGCGCAAAATCCTTGCTGCGCTGCAGCGTCCGGAGCCCTTTCCACTCACGATGGATCATCGTGAGTGGACAAAAAGGGCTCTCAACGAAGAGCGGACGACCCTGTTCATCCCGCTTGGCTTGATTCAAGCCAAGCGGGACAGGGTCTAGGGCAAGGCCGCGCCCTCTTGCGGGCCAAATCCCGGGCGGTGCTGGCTAATTCGCCGGAAAGGGCCCATAGCCATGGCGTGCGCCGTCGGGCGTGTGCCGCCGACGAAGCGGTCGATCATCCCCGACGCGGCGTCCCTTGAGACAGCTCCTATGTCGGTCTTGTTTGCAGCCCACTTGGCCTGCGCGGCCGCCGCTCCCGCGGCGCCCTTCCTCCCGCACGTCCTGGCGGCCCGCTCATGAGCTTCAACGACGGCACCCCGGTGCGCAGCTCCGTCTTCCGGCTGGGCCAGCGGGGCAAGACCTGGTTCATCACCCGGGACAATGTGTTCTACGGCGACTACGCGAGCCGCGACCAGGCCGTCAACGCCGCCTCCTTCGCCGCCCGCGCGGTTGAGGCGAGGGGCGGGGTGGCCCAGGTGCTGGCCATTCCCGGAGACGTGGTCGTGCCGCATAGTCCCAAGGTCGCGGCCAAGGCTCCAGCCAAGGCCCCGGCCAAGGCCAAGCGCTCCAAGACCTGAGCGGTCTCGTCCGGGGGTCCGGCGCTTGGGTCCACCCATGCGGCGCCCGCCGCGGCGAAGACCTGATCCTCCGACCTGAAAGGTCGCCCATGAAAGCCTACAGCCCCCGCAACCAGCAGCCCGTGCGCCGCGACCTCTCCGATCCGCGCTCCTCCGCGGCGCCCGGCGGCCGCAAGGCGCTGCTCAACGATCGCCGCAGCACCAACGCCGACCCGCGCAGCACGTGAGGGAGATGTAGGGCCATGGGCATCTTCAGCTGGCTTGACGGGCTCGCGCCGTCTGCCGCGGAAATCCGCGCCGAGGTCTGGAAGCTGGGCGCCCGCCACCGCGGCGAGCCGCTCGAAGGCGCCCTGCAGGAGCTCAAGGCCGGCGGGACCACGACCGCGCAGACCGCCCTGCTCAGGGCCTGCGTCCAACAGCTGCGGCGCGCCTAGGCTCAGGTCGTTCAGAACACGCCAAGCGCCAGGCCCGCCGCCATCGCCGCGCCCAGCTCGGCGCAGGGCGTGAGCTCTGCCGCGGAGAGCGTCTTCTCCGCCAGGATGGCGTCCGGCGTCTGGGCGTTGGTGTTGAAGATCAGCGGTTCGGCAATGGCCTTCAGCCGCCAGCCCGTGGCGATGCGGGCGATCTGGCGGGCCGCGCCTTCCCCGTCGCTGCCGGCGGCGATCAGGACGGCGTAGGGCCGGCCGTTCAGCCGCTCCAGGCAGGGATAGTAGGTCCTGTCGAACATCTCCTTCATCGCCCCCGACATGGACGCCAGGTTCTCCGGGCAGGCGAACAGATAGCCGTCGGCCGCCAGCAGGTCCTGAGGCTGCACGTCGGTGGCGGCCACCAGGCGCGTGGTGAGACCCGCCTCGGGCCTGGCCGCGCGGGCGGCGGCCTCGGCCATCTGCCGCGCGGCCCCGGTCCGCGAATGCCAGACGATGAGCAGCGTCTTCATGGACGCCGAGACTAGGCTGATCCGGCCGCGCCCGGCGAGGGGGCGGCTTTGCCCTAGGCGCGGGCCTCACGCGGGCCGATCGCCCAGATGTGGCGGCTGAGATGCAGGGCCGCGGCGTGGCGCTGCTCGCTCCACAGGCCGGCGGGCGCGAGCCACTTGATCAGGCCGGCCGCCAGCACCAGGGCCGCCGCGTCGTCCATGTAGCCGAACACCGGGGTGCGGTCCGGGATCAGGTCGAACGGCATGACCAGGTAGACGAGGGCCAGGACGCCCAGCAGCCGGCCGAGGTGCGGGAAGCGCCGGTCGAGCAGGGCGAACCAGGCGGCATAGGCGTCGCGGCGCAGCTGCTTCAGCGCCTTGACGCCGCGCTGGCGAAGCGAAAGCGGCGCGCCGTTGGCGGCCTGCGCACGTCGCGGCCGCGCCACGGCGGGAAGCCCCCCGGCCCAGTCGGCGCCGTCGGCGTAGTCCAGCTCCGCCAGCAGGTCGCCGGCGTGGCGGTCGATGATCTCCGCGTCACCCGCGGACAGCTCGTCGCGCCACCGGCCGACCGAGGACTGGAAGAGCGAACGTGCGCCGCGCTCGGAGGCCCCGTCGTCGGCGCGCAGCAGGGCCGGGTCCCAGTCGACGCCCAGGAAGGCCGTGAGGCCGCGCAGGGTGGCCTCGGGCCGGCTGAGCAGGTCTTCGTAGCGGATCTCGTGGTAGCGCGGATCGCCGGCCAGCGAGCGGCCGAACCGCACCCGCTCGGCCCAGTAGCGGATGCAGGCCTCCAGGGCCTGGGGCGAGGCGCGGTCGGCGTCGCCGGTGATCTTCTCCAGCCGCATCCAGCGGGCCTGGCGCAGGGAGCAGGCCACGTCGCGGCCGTCGCGGATCACGTGCACGAACTTCGCCTGAGGGAAGCGCCTGCGGATGGCGTGGAAGCAGCGCAGGTTCTCCGGCGTCTTGTCGGCCCACAGCTGCTTGCCGCTGCGCGCCAGGCAGGCGCGCTGGAAGCGCTCGATGAACTCGACGCGGGAGCGGCTGAGGCGGCGCCAGCGCGACACCTCCGGCAGGTCGAAACCGAACCGGTCGGCGAGCTCCGCGGGCGAGGATATCCGGGTCAGGAAGAGGGTGCTCTCCGGCCCGCAGAAGATCGCCGGATGCCGGTCGAGGATGTGGCGGACCAGGGTGGTGCCGCTCGACCCGCAGCCGCCGATCACGATCGGCGAGGTCTCGGACGGGTCGTTGCGGCCGATCCATTCCTGGAATCGCCAGCGATTCGGCAAGCTCACGGCACGCCCTCCCGGTAACGCTCCGGTCAGGCGGACGACACGCCCTGAGACCCCTGACCTTGCGCCGTGAGGTTTCGGTAACATCGCTACTGTGCGTTGCGATTTCCCCGGTCGAGCGGTTCGAGGCGCAACCGTTACAAGAACTGCGTCGTTCCGCCACATTCGAGCGGCTGTATGACAAACCGTGTCAGTTCGTAACGCGCCGGCAATTTGCGCCGGCGCGCGGACGGCCTAAGGTCCTCCTCAAAAGAGGGGACGTTCCATGACTTGCCGAACCTATCTCGCCACGGCCCTGGCCGCGGCCGCGCTGTTCGCCGCGCCGCTGGCCGTAGCGGCGCCCGCCGCCAAGCCTGCGGCCCCGGCGCTCAGCCAGACCGTGGCGCCGGAGGCGGTGGGCTTCGACTCCGCACGGCTGAAGCGGCTCGACGACTATATGGCGGGCGTCGTGGCCCAGGGCCGGGTGGCCGGCATGACGACCCTGTTGGCGCGGCACGGCAAGGTCGTGGCGTTCAAGACCTACGGCAAGACCAGCCTCGCCACCGGCCAGCCCATGCCGAAGGACGAGATCTTCCGCATCTATTCGATGTCCAAGCCGCTGACCGGCGTGGCGATGATGATCCTGTTCGAGGAGGGCAAGTGGCGGCTCGACGACCCGGTGACCCGCTACGTGCCGGAGTTCAAGAACCTCAAGGTGATGGTCAAGGCCGACGCCGACGGCAAGATCACCGAGGTCGAGGACATGAAGCGTCCGCCGACCATGCGGGAGATCATGAGCCACACTGCCGGCTTCGGGTACGGGCTCGGCGACAAGCACCCGGTGGACAAGCTCTACCGCGAGAAGAAGGTGCTGGGCGCGAGCGGCCTGCACGAGATGATCGAGCGGACCGCGACCATCCCGTTGATGTACCAGCCGGGCACGGATTGGTCCTATTCCTCCGCCGTCGACATCCAGGGTTACATCGTCGAGAAGCTGTCCGGGGAGACGTTCGGCCAGTTCCTGCATGACCGGGTGTTCGCGCCGCTGAAGATGAACGACACGGGGTTCTACACGGGTCCTGAGAAGGCGCGGCGCCTGGCGGCCCTCTACCAGACCGATCCCGACACCAAGAAGATGGCCGACGTGAAGGACCTCTTCGGCGGCAAGGCGCCCGACTACACCAAGCCGCCGGCCATGGAATCGGGCGGCGGCGGCCTGCTCTCCACCACCATGGACTACGCCCGCTTCTGCCAGATGATCCTGAACGGCGGGGTGCTGGACGGCGTGCGCGTGCTGTCGCCCGCCTCCATCGAGCTGATGGACACCAACGTCATCCCCAGGAGCGTGCTGGTGAACTCCAACGGCACCAGCGTCGTCCGCTTCAACGAGGCGGTGGGCTTCGGCTTGGACTTCATGGTGGTGAAGGACCCGCGCGCGGCCGGCACTCTGGAGGGCAAGAACACCATGAGCTGGGGCGGGGCGGCCGGAACCTGGTTCTGGATCGATCCGACCAACGACCTGTTCATGGTGGGCATGATCCAGCGGCTGGGCGGCAGCGGCGGCGACGATCTGGGGACCATGGCGCGGACCCTGACCTACCAGGCGCTGCTGCATCCGGAGCGGTAGTTTCCCTCCCCTGGAGGGGAGGGACAGGCCGCGTCAGCGGCCAGGGTAGGGACGTGTGGGTTGGGCGCCGACCTCGGAGTTTTGGCCCACACCTCCTCACCCGGCTCTCGCTTCGCTCGCGCCACCCTCCCCTCAAGGGGAGGGAAGCGCGCCTTGACTTTCCGCCCCCTACATGCGCCCTTCCGCGCCTCGTAAATCACCCAATTTCCCAGAAGAAATGCACGCCTACCGCACCCACACCTGCGGCGCGCTTCGCGCCGCCGACACCGGCCAGACCGTACGGCTTTCGGGCTGGATCCACCGCAAGCGCGATCATGGCGGGCTGATCTTCGTCGACCTGCGCGACCACTATGGCCTGACCCAGCTGGTGCTGCACCCGGGCAGCCCCGGCTTCGCCGTGGTCGAGCACCTGCGCGCCGAGAGCGTGATCCGTATCGACGGCGAGGTGGTGGCCCGCTCGCCGGAGACCGCCAACCCCAACCTGCCGACCGGCGAGATCGAGGTCCGGGTGCGCGACCTGGCCGTGCTGTCGGAAGCCGCCGAGCTGCCGCTGCCGGTGTTTGGCGAGCCGGACTATCCGGAAGACATCCGGCTGAAGAACCGCCACCTCGACCTTCGCCGCGAGACCCTGCACCGAAACATCGTGCTGCGCTCGAAGGTGATCCAGTCGATCCGCAACCGGATGATCGGCCAGGGCTTCCTGGAGTTCCAGACGCCGATCCTGACGGCGTCCTCGCCGGAGGGCGCGCGCGACTTCCTGGTGCCGTCGCGGCTGCACGCCGGCAAGTTCTACGCCCTGCCGCAGGCGCCGCAGCAGTTCAAGCAGCTGCTGATGGTCTCCGGCTTCGACCGTTATTTCCAGATCGCGCCCTGTTTCCGTGACGAGGACCTGCGCGCCGACCGGTCGCTGGAATTCTACCAGCTCGACGTCGAGATGAGCTTTGTCACCCAAGAGGACGTGTTCGCCGCCATCGAGCCCGTCATGCACGGCGTGTTCGAGGAGTTCGCCGACGGCAAGCCGGTGACGCCCTATCCGTTCCCGCGCATCGCCTACCGCGAGAGCATCGCCAAGTACGGCACCGACAAACCCGACCTGCGCAATCCGATCCAGATGGCCGACGTCTCCGAACGGTTCCGCGGCGGCGGATTTGGGCTGTTCGCCCGCATCCTCGAAGACAAGAAGAACGCCGTCTGGGCGATCCCCGCGCCCAAGGGCGGCTCACGCGCCTTCTGCGACCGGATGAATTCCTGGGCGCAGGGCGAGGGCCAGCCGGGCCTGGGCTACATCTTCTGGAGCGAGGACCAGGGCGGCTGGGGCGGCCCGATCGCCAAGAACCTCGGCCCGGAAGGGACCGAGGCGCTGATGGGCCAGATCGGGATGGGGCAGGGCGACGCGGCCTTCTTCGTCGCGGGCGATCCCAAGGCCTTCTACAAGTTCGCCGGGTCCGCGCGGACCAAGGTCGGGACCGACCTGAAGCTCATCGACGAGGACCGCTTCGAATTCGTCTGGATCGTCGACTTCCCGATGTTCGAGATGAACGAGGAGACCAACCACGTCGACTTCTCGCACAACCCGTTCTCCATGCCGCAGGGCGAGCTGGAGGCGCTGACCACCAAGGATCCCTTGGACATCCTCGCCTACCAGTACGACATCGTCTGCAACGGCTATGAGCTGTGCTCCGGCGCGATCCGGAACCACCTGCCGGAGATCATGCTGAAGGCCTTCGAGATCGCCGGCTATGGGCCGAACGTGGTCGAGGAGCAGTTCGGCGGCATGCTGAACGCCTTCCGCCACGGGGCGCCGCCGCACGGCGGCCTGGCCCCCGGCATCGACCGGATCGTCATGCTGCTGGCCGGCGAGACCGCCATCCGCGAGGTCATCGCCTTCCCGCTGAACCAGCAGGGGCAGGACCTGATGATGAACGCGCCCTCAGATGTTCAGGATAAGCAGCTGAAAGAGCTGCATATCCGCCTGGCGCCGCCGATCAAGGTCTAGGCCCGAGGCCTAGCTTCAGTAGCTGCGCTCGATGTCGACGAGGTAACGGGCCGGGGCTGGCGGGGCCGGGGGCGCGGGCGGCGCCGGAGGGGCCGGCGGCGGCGGGATGACCACGTGGCCGTGGTAGCTGATCCGCACGCCCGAGCAGCGAGCCACCAGGCCGGGCGGCAGGCGCGTGCGGGAGTCGCCGCAGGCGTCGTCGAGCTGGTCCTGGGTCAGACCCTTGGCGCGCGACAGGTCGGCGGAGCCGAACTGGACGTGGCGCAGGCTGGCCTCCGTGAAGTCCGCCCCGTCGAAGTTGGCGCCGGACAGCTGGGCGGCGTCGAGCACGGCGTCGCGGAACGAGGCGTGTTCGAAATGACCGTCTGACAGGCTGGCGCCGCGCAGGGTGGCCTCGGTGAAGTCGGCGCCGCGGGCCGTCACCCGCCGCAGCTGAGCGCCGGTGAGGTCGGTGTCGCGCAGGGTGGCGTTCCCCATCGTCGCGTCGGTGAAGATGGCGCCCTGGGCGGCGGTGTCGCTGAGGTCCGCGCCCGCCAGGTTGGCGTTGGTGAAGGTGCCGCCGCTGGCCTGGGCGTCGCGCAGGCGCGCCTTGGTGAGGTTCGTGCCCTTGAAGATGGCGCCGACCAGCTGTGAATCGGTCAGGTCGACGTGGCTCATGTTGGCGTCGGAGAAGTTGGACGCCATCACGTGCGACTCGCGCAGGTCGGATCCGACGAAGGACGCGCCCTGGAAGTTGGCGCCGACGAACTGGGCGCCGCGCAGGCGCCGTCCCGACAGTTCGCACCGCGGGCAGGAGCCGCCGAAGGTGGTCAGGCGGGGGATTTCCTTGTCGCCGGCATAGGCCACAGCCGGCGCGGCCGCCGCCAGGGCAGTGAGGGCGAGAAGGGTGTGGATCAGACGACGCATTGGAATGGACGGCAACCTCTGGAGTTCTCCATCCCTGTGCGCCGACCCCCGGTGAGGCGCCACTTAATTCGCGGTAATTGTTGGGGGATTAGCCGCCTTGATCCTCTGTAAGCCGACCGGCCCGCGCGCCGCAGGTCTCGCAGATCAGCGAGGCTCCCTTGCGCACCACGGCCACGTCGCCGCAGGCCGCGCAGACGTCGGCCGCGCCCAGCGCGCCAGCGCCCGCCGCGCGATGGGCCATCGGCAGGAAGACCAGGTTGTCGGGCGCCGCGCCGCGCGAAAAGCCCCGTGAAATGAACCGCGAAGCCGGCAGCTCTTCCGCCGTCGAGCTCGGGCCCTCGCCCTCGCCCAGGCCGTCGGCGTTCAGCGCGTTCTCGTCGATGTTCGCCAGGTCATGGCGGCCCAGGTAGGAGATGCCGAGCTCGCGGAAGATGTAGTCGAGGATCGAGGTCGCCGACTTCACCGAGTCGTTGCCGGTCACCGGACCCGCCGGCTCGAACCGGGTGAACACGAAGGCGTCGACGAACTCGTCCAGCGGCACGCCGTACTGCAGGCCGATGGAGACCGCGATGGCGAAGTTGTTCATCAGCGAGCGGAAGGCGGCGCCTTCCTTGTGCATGTCGAGGAACACCTCGCCCAGCTCGCCGTCGTCGTACTCGCCGGTGTGCAGATAGACCTTGTGGCCGCCCACCGCGGCCTTCTGGATGTAGCCCTTGCGACGGTCGGGCAGCTTGCGGCGGGTCCGCTCGCGCTCCACCACCCGCTCGATGATCCGCTCCTCGGTGACCGGGATGGCCTCGCGGGGCGTCCGCGCCTCGGTGAGGGTCGGGATCTCCAGCACCGCGTCGGCGGGCGCATCCTCGCGGCGGACACGCACGGCCACCCCGGCGTCGGCGAGGATGGCCGCGACCTCGGCGGGCGTGGCGCGCCAGGCCAGGCGGACCTCGGCGAGCGGCGGGACGGCGAGGGCCGGGCCGATCGCCCGCAGCATGGCGAGACGCGGCGCGGCGCCCAGCTCGGCCTCGGTGCGGAACGCCGCCTGCTGGTCGGCGTCCAGGAAGGGGGCGTCTGACAGGCCCGGATGGCCGAGCGCATGGGCCTCGGCCTCGGCTGTCGCCTCGCGGGTGAAGCCGGCCAGGCCCAGGACGTCGAGGTCGGGATCGGCCAGCTGGGCGGCCGAGGCGCCCAGCACGTCGCGCACGAAGCCGTCGCCGATCACCGCCGGGCGGAAGGCGTCGCTGAGCCGCGCGGCCTCGATCAGGGCGGCCTCGACGGCGGCCACCTCGTGGTCGGTGAAGCCGCGGGCGATCAGGGCGGCGCGGCCGATGCCGGGCGCGTCGGCGAGATCGCCGTGGCCCAGCAGCCGCCGGTGCGCCGCCTGACGGTCGCCGCCGACCGCGGCTAGGCCCCGCTGGGCGGCGTCCGAGAGGGCGCGTAGCGGCGCGCCGTCCAGGCCCTCCGCCAGCACGACCGGTCCGCGCCAGGGCTCGCCCGCGACGCCCGAGGCGCCCAGCCGCAGCTCCAGTTCGGGATCGGTGAACAGCGCCACGCCACCTTCGAACAGGCCCGCGTGCACGGCGGCGCCGGCGGCGGCGCGGTAGAGCTCGGCGGCGGTCTCGCGGGCCGCGGGGCCGGCATAGTCCAGCCCATGGCTGACCAGCCAGTCGCCGAGGCCCGCCAGGCCGAGCGCCGCCGGGCCCTCATCTGCCGCGACCAGGGCCTTGGCTGCCAGGGCGATGGCGGCCTCGAAGGCCTCGATGTCGAAGGTCTCGTCGGCCCAGAAGGCCATCAGGTTGACGGCGGCCCGCGGGCTCGCAGCCCCGGAGGCGATCGCCTGGGCGGTCGCAAGGTCGGGGGCGACGGCGACCGCGCCGGTCAGCCAGGCCGCGCGGGCGACCTCCGGCCCAGCATCGCCGCCGATCACCAGCTGCAGCTCTCCGGAAGGCGCCGCCAGCTCGGCGGCGGTCCAGGCGGTCTCGCCGGCGCGGGCCAGCAGCATGGCCTCCAGGATCATCGGGTCGGAGGCGCCGGCCGCGCGCGCCGCATCGGCCGCCCGGGCCAGGGTGGGGTTCTGCTGCGGGTCGGCGCAGGCGTCGGCGGCGCCCTCGCAGCGCAGGACGGCCTCCATCACCGCCTGTAGCCGGCCGGCCAGCGCCGCGCCGGCCAGGCGGGCGGATTCGCGGCCGCGATGGATCGCGCAGAGCGCCTCGAGTGCGCCGGCGAGCGCCGGATCGCCGGCCGCCAGCACCTGCGGCGCGGCGCCGGAGGCCGGCCCGCGGCCGAGCGCGATCCGGCCGGCCAGCAGGGCCTCGGTGAGCTCGTCGCGGAACAGGGTGCGGGCGCGGACGTCCTTCAGCAGGCCCTTGGCCTGCGCTTTGACGGTGAGGTCCTCCACATGATCGGCGATGGCGCGGGCGAGATCGGTCTCGCCGTCGGCCCAGTCGAGCCAGGCCTCCACCTGGGCCGCGGTCCAGTGCGCCGGGGCCTCGACCTCGACCAGCCGGCCGGCCAGCTCCAGGATGCGTCCTTCGACCGCCGTTCCCGGCGCATGCCCGCCCATGAGCGCGACTCCCTCGCTGGGCAGGTTGGCGGCGGAAAGCTCACGGAGCAATAGATGTTGCGGTCGCAGACCGGTTCATCCCCAACATCTTGCCGCAGGCCTTCGGCTGGACGCTGCCGGGACCCCCGCCTATAGTCCGCCCGCAACCGCCCCTTCCCGAACCCCGCGAGCCTCTGTGATCAGCTTCCTGAAGAGCCTCTTCACCTGGTGGAACGGCGCCACGCTCGGCATCCGCTTCACCATCCTCAAGCGCGGCGTGTTCATCGGCCGCGACGAGACCGGCAACCGCTACTTCGAGGCCAAGGACACGCGCGACAGCTACGACGGCCACAAGCGCCGCTGGGTGATCTTCAACGGCTACGCCGAGGCCTCCAAGGTGTCGCCCGACTGGCACGGCTGGCTGCACCACACCTTCGTCGACCCGCCGACCACGACGCCGCTGCTGCGCCGGTCGTGGGAGAAGGACCATCTGCCGAACCTCACCGGCACCATCCACGCCTACAAGCCGCAGGGCGCCATCGGCCGCGGCGGCGAGCGCCAGCGCGCCACCGGCGACTACGAGGCCTGGACGCCCGAGTAAGCGCGCATGGTCCGCCGTCCCCGCATCGTCCTGCTGACATCCCTGATGGTCCTGGCCGCGGCCGGCGTGGTCGCCGCCCAGCCCGCCAGCCCACCGTCGCCGCCGGTCCCGCAGGCTCCGCCCGCCGCCCCGACCCCGCCCGCCGCCTCGGAGGAGGCGCCGCCCGCCAACGTCGGGACCCCGCAGCCGGCCGTCGTGCCGCCGATCAGCGAGAAGGAAGTGACGCCGGCGCCGCCGACCCCGGCCGAAGCCGCCCAGGCCAAGGCGCCGGAGACCCCGCAGCGGCGCCCCCGCTACGACATCGCCGTCATCCAGGCGCTGGACAAGGTGACCGCCGAGACCCTGCGCTTCGAGGCCCAGGTGGGCCGGCCGGTCCGCTATAAAACGCTGATCTTCACCGTCAGGGCCTGCGAGCACACCGCGCCGGACGAACCGACCGAGGACTCCATCGCCTATGTGGAAGTGCTCTCCCAGCCGCGCGCCGAGCTGGGCCATCCGGTGCTGCCGCCCAGGCAGGCCTTCAAGGGCTGGATGTACGCCTCCTCGCCAGGCCTCAACCCGCTGGAGCATCCGGTCTACGACGCCTGGCTGATCGCCTGCAGGACGGCGACGCCGCCGTCAGCGGCCGCGCCCGCCCCCGCCCGCTGAAACTCGGCCTCGACGGCCAGCGCCGCGGCCAGCCGCTGGTGGTAGTCGGCCCGGCCGATCTCCTCCGTGCCGAACTGCGCCAGGTGCTCGGTCATGAACTGGGTGTCGAGCAGGCGGAAACCCCCTGAGACCAGCCGCGCCACCAGGTGGACCAGCGCCACCTTGGAGGCGTCGCGGGCGCGGGAGAACATGCTCTCGCCGAAGAAGGCGCCCTTCAGCGCCACGCCGTAGAGGCCGCCGACCAGCGCGCCGTCCTGCCAGCACTCGAGGCTGTGGGCGAACCCCATGTCGTGCAGTTTCAGGTAGAGCCCCTCGATCGGCCGGTTGATCCAGGTCTCCGGCCGGTCCGGCGCGGCGGCCGCGCAGGCCAGCACCACTTCGTGGAAGGCCGTGTCGATGCGGATCTCATAGGGTTCGGCGCGCACGGTCCGCGCCAGCCGCCGCGGCACGTGGAACGCCTCCAGCGGGATCACGCCCCGCCGCTCGGGGTCGATCAGGAAGACGCGGCCGTCCTCCCGCGCGTCCGCCATTGGGAAGACGCCGCGGGCGTAGCAGGCCAGCAGATCGCGGGCGGAGAAGGTCTCCATGGCCGAAGATTACACCGAAGCTCTAGACCCTTCCCGGTTGAGGTGGATTCACCTGAACCGGATAAGAAGGGTCTATCCTCAATAGTTTAGAGCGCGTCGGGCGGCGAAGCCGGTATCCACCTTCGCCTGACGCGCTCTAGGGGGCCTGGTGTTTGATCCAGTTTTCCAGCCAGTGGATGTTGTAGTCGCCGCGGACGATGTCCGGGTTGGACATCAGCTCCTGGAACAGCGGGATGTTGGTGTCGATGCCGGCCACCACGATCTCCGAGAGGCAGCGGCAGAGCCGGGCGATGCACTCGGCCCGGTCGCGGCCATGGACGATCAGCTTGCCGACCAGGCTGTCGTAGTAGGGCGGGATCGAATAGCCGGCGTAGAGGGCTGAATCGAGCCGCACGCCCAGGCCGCCGGGCGCGTGGAAGTCGGTGACCATGCCCGGCGAGGGCGTGAAGGTGCGCGGGTTCTCGGCGTTGATCCGGCACTCGATGGCGTGGCCCTCGAAGACCACGTCCTCCTGGCGGAACGACAGGGCCTCGCCGGCCGCGATGCGGATCTGCTCGCGCACCAGGTCGATGCCGGTGATCGCCTCGGTGACCGGATGCTCCACCTGCAGGCGGGTGTTCATCTCGATGAAGAAGAACTCGCCGTTCTCGTAGAGGAACTCGATGGTGCCGACGCCGAGGTAGCCGATCGCCTTGATCGCATCGACCACCACCTTGCCGATCTTCGCCCGCGTCGCGGCGTCGATGACCGGGGAGGGGGCCTCCTCCAGAACCTTCTGGTGGCGGCGCTGCAGGGAGCAGTCGCGCTCCCCCAGGTGGCAGACGTTGCCGTAGCTGTCGGCCACCACCTGCAGCTCGATGTGGCGCGGGGTCTGCAGGTAGCGCTCCATGTAGACCGCGTCGTCGCCGAACGCTGCGCGGGCTTCGGCGCGGGCGGTGCTGACCGCCTCGAACAGGTCGGCCTCGCTCAGGGCCACCTTCATGCCGCGCCCGCCGCCGCCGGCCGCGGCCTTGATCAAGACCGGGAAGCCGATCGCCTTGGCGGCGCGGAACGCCTCCTCCTCGGTGGTCACCGCCCCGTCGGAGCCGGGCACCACCGGGATGCCGGCCGCCTTCACCGCCTGCTTGGCGGTGATCTTGTCGCCCATCATCTTGATGTGCTCGGGGCGCGGCCCGATGAAGGTGAAGCCGTGGGCGTTGACGATCTCGGCGAAGCGGGCGTTTTCCGAAAGGAATCCGTAGCCTGGATGGATCGCTTGAGCCCCCGTGATCTCCGCGGCTGCGATGATCGAGGGGATGTTCAGGTAGCTCTTGGCGGCTGGCGGCGGGCCGATGCAGACGCTCTCGTCGGCCAGCCTCACCCACATGGCGCCGGTGTCGGCCTCGGAGTGCACCGCGACGGTGGCGATGCCCATCTCCTTGCACGCCCGGTGGATGCGCAGGGCGATCTCGCCGCGGTTGGCGATCAGGATCTTCTCGAACATGGGGCTACTCGATGACCACGAGCGGCTCGCCGAACTCCACGGGCTGGGCGTCCTCCACCAGGATCTCCACGATCTTGCCGCCCTTGGGCGCCGGGATCGGGTTCATGGTCTTCATCGCCTCGACGATCATCAGGGTCTGGCCGGCGGCCACCGTGTCGCCGACCTTGATGAACGGCGGCGAGTCCGGCTGGGCCTGCATATAGATGGTGCCGACCATCGGCGACTTGATCACCTCGCCGGCGTGGACGGGCGCGGCCGGCGCCGCCGCCGGCGCTGCAGCCGCAGCAGGGCCCGCCGCCGAAGCCGCCGCGGCGGCGGCAGGGGCTGAAACCGCGTACTGGACGGGCGCGGCGGTCAGCTGCTTGGCCACCCGGATCTTCAGCCCGCCGTGCTCGACCTCGATCTCCGACAGCCCGGTGTCGGTGAGGATGTCGGCCAGTT
The DNA here is from genome assembly GCA_004799545.1 of Phenylobacterium sp. Taxonomy (GTDB): domain Bacteria; phylum Pseudomonadota; class Alphaproteobacteria; order Caulobacterales; family Caulobacteraceae; genus Phenylobacterium. Next base: position 9,226 of record SSMU01000026.1, on the reverse strand, counting down.
TGCGCACCAGGCGCGCGTCGATGGGATCGGCGGGGGCCTTGGGACTGCTAGCCATGGATATTGGGTCCTCGCATCTGGTGAGGCTTAGCGGGTGAGGCCGGCGGCGGCCTCGACGGCCAGTTCGTAGCTGGCGGCGCCGAAGCCGGAGACCACGCCCGTGGCCGCCAGGGAGACGAAGGTCTTGCGGCGGAACGCCTCGCGCGCCGCCGGGTTCGAAAGGTGGCATTCCACCACCGGCACGCCGACCGCCTTGAGGGCGTCGAGGATGGCGACCGAGGTGTGGCCGTAGCCGGCGGGATTGATCACGAGGGCCGAGGCCGCCTCGCGCGCCTCCTGGATCCAGTCGATCAGCTCGCCTTCGTGGTTGGACTGGCGGAACACCACCTCACGGCCCAGGGCCGCGGCGCGGGCTTCGCACAGCCGGCGCACGTCCTCCAGTGTCTGATGACCGTAAATCTCCGGCTCGCGGGTCCCCAGCAGGTTGAGGTTGGGGCCGCTCAGCACATAGATCGGTTTCGGCATTCGGCTCCGCCGCAGGTTCGGCGCGTCTTGTAACGGTCGGGGCGAAGGGTCACAAGCAACCGTTCATGAAGCTGACGATCAACGGGGAAGAGCGGGCCTTCGATGGCCTGGCCGATCTGGCGGGACTGGTCCTCGCCCTGGGCCTCGACGCCCGCAAGGTGGCGGTGGAGCGCAATCTGGAGATCGTGCCGCGCTCGGCCTATGGTCGCACCGCGCTCGCCGACGGCGACCGGATCGAGATCGTGCATTTCATCGGAGGCGGCTGACGCATGGATGGCTCCCAACCCACCCACGACACCTGGTCCGTCGCCGGCCGCACCTTCACCTCGCGGCTGATCGTCGGCACGGGAAAGTACAAGGATTACGCCCAGAACGCCGCGGCGGCCGAGGCGGCCGGCGCCGAGATCGTCACGGTCGCCCTGCGCCGCGTGAACCTCTCGGACCCCGGCCAGCCGAGGCTGGTCGACCATGTGAAGCCCGACCGCTTCACCTACCTCCCCAACACCGCCGGCTGCTACACGGGCGAGGAGGCGGTGCGCCTGTTGCGCCTGGCCCGCGAGGCGGGCGGCTGGGACCTGGTGAAGCTGGAGGTGCTTTCCAACACCAAGCACCTGCTCCCCGACATGGAAGAGACGCTCAGGGCGCTCAAGATGCTGGTCGCCGATGGCTTCCAGGTGATGGTTTACTGCTCGGATGACCCGGTCTACGCCCAGAAGCTGGAGGACGCGGGCGCTTGCGCCGTCATGCCGCTGGGCGCGCCGATCGGCTCCGGGCGGGGCATCCAGAACGTGCTGAACCTCGGCCTGATCATCGAGCAGGCCCGGGTGCCGGTGCTGGTCGACGCCGGCGTCGGAACCGCCTCCGACGCGGCGCTGGCCATGGAGATGGGCTGCGACGCCGTCCTGATGAACACCGCCATCGCCGAGGCCAGGGACCCGATCCGCATGGCCGGCGCCATGAAACACGCGGTCATCGCCGGCCGCGAAGCCTTCCTCGCCGGCCGGATGGCGAAGCGGATGTACGCCGACCCCTCGTCGCCGCTGTCAGGCCTGATCTGATGCCCAGGAAGGCCCGCAAGTCGATCTTCATCACCGGCGCCGCCTCCGGCATGGGGCGCGAGACGGCGCGCCTGTTCGGAAAGAAAGGCTGGTTCGTCGGCGGCTACGACGTCAACGAGGCGGGCCTCGAGGACCTCAAGGCGGAACTGGGCGCCGAGAACTGCCTGGTCCGCCGGCTCGACGTCACCAACCGCGCGGACTATCGCGCCGCCCTCGACGACTTCGGCCCGGCCGCCGGCGGGCGCCTCGATATCCTCTACAACAACGCCGGCATCGGCCGCGGCGGCCCCTTCGCCGAGCAGCCGTTCGAGGACATCCTGGCCGTGGTGCAGGTGAACCTGGTGGGCGTGCTGATCGGCATCTACGAGGCGATCCCGCTGCTCAAGGCGACGCCCGGCTCGCTCTGCTTCACCACCTCCTCGTCCTCGGCCACCTTCGGCATGCCCGGCATCGCGGTCTATTCGGCCACCAAGCACGCCGTGAAGGGCCTCACCGAGGCGCTCTCGGTGGAGTTCAGGGCCATGGGTGTCCGCGTCGCTGACGTCCTGCCGGGCCTGATCGACACCCCGATCCTGCCGCCGGGGGCCATCGACGCCGCCCCCAAGGAAGGGATGTTCCGCGCCATCCCGCCGGTCGAGGTCGCCAAGGTGGTGTGGGAGGCCTACCACGACGAGAGCCGCCTGCACTGGTTCGTGCCGCCGGAGATCGCCGAGCTCGACAAGGCCTCGGCGCTTGGCCCCGAAGCGGTCCGCGACCAGATCGCCTCCGGCGCCTTCGCCTGGGACCCGCGCAAGGCGGACTAACCGAACGCGGATATGCTCACCCCCACGACTCACCTGGGGAGGGATGTCCATGCCGCTCAATCCGATGTTTGCGCCGATCGTGGCGCTGGTGCTCTGGTCGTTCGTGATGTGGGCCTGGCTCTACGTCACGCGCATCCCGGCGATGCTGCGCCTGAAGCTCACCTACGACCCGCGCCGTCCGGCCTCGGAGTTCACCGAGCGCCTGCCGCCGCAGGTGCAGTGGAAGGCCGACAACTACAACCACCTGATGGAGCAGCCGACGCTGTTCTATGCGACCGCCATCGTGCTCGCCATGGCCGGGGGCGATCGGCTGGATGGCTGGCTGTGGCGATCCGCATCGTGCACAGCTTCATCCAGGTGACGGTCAACGCCGTACCGGCCCGCTTCGGCGTCTTCATGCTGGGTTCGGTCGTGCTGCTGGTGATGGCGATCCGCGCGGCCCTGATGGTCTTCTAGGACTCTCAGGCCGCCGCGGCGCGCACGCGGGCCTCGTCGGCGTCCGGTGAGACGCCCACCGCCGTCAGCATCTCGCGCCGCTCCGGCTCGAGCTTGGGCCGATAGGCGGCGGCGTTGGCCCGCTTGCCGCGCGCCCAATAGCCCAGGATGCGGATCAGGGCGTCCGGCCGCCGCAGCCAGGCCTGCGGGTCCTCCAGCATGTGGAAGCCGCGCAGCGAGGCGCGCAGCAGGTCGGGGTCGGAGCGCACCGCCACGGTCACCGCGTCCTCCACGAAGCTCTGCAGGATGCGGGCGCGCAGGGAGGGCTTGCGCGGCGGCAGGAGGGCCCGCCGCGCCCGCCGGATGGCCGATTGGTCCGCGCGGCGCATGGCGTCGTAGTAGGGCCGCAGCTCGCTCTCCGTCGCCCGCTGGTAGAGCCGCACCCGTTCGGCCGGATCGGCGCTGGCCTCAAGGGCGCCGCGCAGCAGATAGGCGCTGACGCCCGCGAACGAGCAGCCGCGGCCATAGAGCGGGTTGGAGCGCACCAGGCTGTCGCCCACGGGGAAGAAGCCCAGCACCGCCGGCTGGCCGCCGGGCGCCAGGTCCCGCCAGCGGCTCTCCAGCTTGCCCATGCCGAACACCCGGCTGACCGGCTCGGCGCGCGCCGGCTCGATCCAGGCCGCGACGCCCGGCAGCTGCGCGCAGACCGCGTCGAAGGTCTCCGGCGCCACCACGGCCTTGCGCATCTCCTCCTCGACCTCGGGCACGCAGAGGGTCACCGAGAAGCAGCCGTTGTCGCCGGGGAAGACCCCGAACTTCAGGTAGCCGAGGTCGCCCGTGGCCGAGGCCTGGCCGCGCGGCGGCTCTTCAGCGCCCGGCCGCATCCGGTAGTGGCGGGTGAAATAGATCACCCCGGACGGCTCGCTGGTCTCGGCTATAGCGACGCCGGCGGCCGCCAACTGGTCGATGGTCTGCGAGGTGTGGCCGCTGGCGTCGACCACCAGGTCGGCGGGGATCGCCTCGCCATCCTCCAGCGTCACGCCCGTCACCCGCGGCGGCTGGCCCGCCGCAATCGTCAGGTCGCGCACGAAGACGCCGGTGCGCAGGCTGACGCCGGCGAGCCGCGTCACATAGCGCCGCATGACCAGCTCCAGCGTGGTGCGGCGGCTGGTCAGGATCGAGAGGTCCGCGTCGGCGGGCTGCGGTGTGAAGCGCGCCCTGTGCAGGTCGGTGAGCCCGTCCTCGAACCTCAGCTCGCGGCAGCCGGCGGCCATCAGCTCGGCGAGCAGCTCCGGGTGCTGGTCGCGGATCAACAGGCGCAGGCGGGCCAGGAAGGCGTGGCTGTGGCGCAGCTGGCCGACGCCGCGCCGGCTCCAGTCGTGGAAGGCTGCGTCGAGGCCGTCGCCCCCCAAGTCACCCCCAAAATCGCCCTGGGGCGGCGGCGGATCGCGCTCCAGCAGCACCACCTCGCGGCCGGTGGGCGCCAGCGCCAGCGCCGTCCAGAGGCCGGCCATGCCGGCGCCGATCACCACCACCCGTTCGTTCATGGGGTGAGCCTAGCGTGACACGCGGCCGGCGCGCACTCGGATATCTAGCCCAGCTTCTTCAGCCCGCCGTCCTTGGCGATGGTGATCGCCGCACGCAGCGCCGGGATGTCCGCGCCGGGGATCAGGGTGTCGCCGACCACGAAGGCGGGGGTGCCGGCGATCTTGAGGGATTCGGCCAGCGCCCGGGTGTCGAGGATCTGCCGCGCGATGGCGGGATCCGCAGCGGCCTTGCGCGCCTGGGCGGGATCGACGCCGGCGGCGGTCAGGTCGTGGTCGAGGAGGGTGTCGTCCAGCGCCTTCTCCGCCATCCAGCTCTGGTAGAGGGCCAGGGCCTTGGGCTTGGCGGCCGGGGTGAGCGCCACCTTGGCGGCGGTGTCGGAGACCTCGCCGAAGATCGGGAACTGCTTGAAGACGAAGCGGATGTCGGGGTTCTGCTGGATCAGCTTCACCACCTCCGGCGCGGCCAGCTTGCAGTAGCCGCAGCGGTAGTCGAAGAATTCCACCACCGTCAGCTTGCCGGCCGGATTGACCACGATGTCGCGCGGGTCGTTCTCCAGGGCGGCGCGGTACTTCTTGATGGCGTCGGTGGAGGCCTTGGCGGCGGCCACCTGCTCGTTCTGCTGCAGCTTGTCGGCCGCCTCGCGGATCACCTCCGGGTGGGCCATCAGATAGGCGTGCACCCGCTGGCCGAAGACGGCGTCATCGGTCTTCTGGCAGCCGGCAAGGGCGAGGGCGGCGAAGAGGGCGGGGAGGGTGGCGAGCGCCACGGCGGTGCGGCGAGTGCGGTTCATGGCGTCCAGATCGGCGAAATCTTGGGTTTTTCCGAGGCTTGCGAAGGTCAGTTGACCTGATTGCGCGAGATCGAGCCTTCGCTGGCCAGGTCCTTCAGGTCGTCGCGGCTCGGCTTGGAGACCAGCACGATGTCGGTGGCGCGGCGCCACTCCGGCGAGTTGCGGTCGAGGCGGTCGCGGGCCCGCATGGCGAACACCCGGGCCTGCTTCAGGTCGCCGATCGCGAACTGGTATTCGGCGGTCGCCAGGCGGGCGAGCCCGTCCTCGTGTTCCTTGTCGTAGGCCTCGGCGAGCACCCGCCAGGCGTCGGCGTTGTCGCTCTCGACGGCGATCGCCTTCTTCAGCTCGATGATCCCCTCGGCGACCTTGGCCTTGTCGTCCAGCGCCACCAGGGTCTGGGCGAGGTTGATGTGCAGCAAGGGCGCTTCCGGCTTCAGCTCGACGGACTTGCGCTGCGGGGCCTCGGCCTCCTTGGCGCGGCCGTACTCGAACAGGATCTGGCCCTTCAGCTCGTAGAGGTAGGGGTTGTTCGGCTGCTCCTGCAGCAGGGGATCGATGATCCGCAGCGCCTTGTCCGGCTCCTTCATCTGGTAATAGGCGATCGCCCTGGCGTAGCGCGCCGGATAGGAGCGGTCGGTCTCGGAGAACTTGACGATCGCCACCTGCGGCTCGAGGAAGCCCTCGAGCTTGGCCTTCATCACCTCGTGCAGGGCGAGTTGCTCCGGCGTGTCCACCTGATTGAAGTGCGGCTGGGCCGCGACGCGGGCCTGCAGGGAATCGATCCGGTCCGACGACAGCGGGTGGTCGATGAAGTACTTGTAGCGGCGGTACTGGCTGAACACTTCCTGGTAGCGGAAATTGTTGAAGAACTCGGCGAGGCCACGGCCGGAGAGGCCGGCCTTCTCGAGGATCGTCGCCCCCGCCTGGTCGGCGCGGCCTTCCTGCTCGCGGCTGTAGCCGATCATGCCGAGCGCGCTGAAGTACTGGGCGCTGCCCATCAGCCCGGCCGCGGCGTCGCCTGCCTTGGCGACGGCGGCCAGGATCCCCAGGCCCATGGTCAGGATGAAGGGCACCATGCCGGCCCGGGTCATATCGCCGGAGCGGGCCGAGTGGCCGCCGGCCAGGTGGCCCACTTCGTGGGCCATGACGCCCTGCAGCTCGTTGGGGTTCTTGGTCTGCAGGATGAGGGCGGTGTTGACCATCATCGCGCCCGGCGCGGCGGCGGCGTTGATGTCGTCGGGCCTGGAACCCACGATGACGATCTGAATATGGCTGGCGTCGAGCCCCGCCGCCTTGAACAGCGGCGTGGCGTCGGCGCGCAGGATGTCCTCGATCTCGGTGTCGCGGATCAGGAATTCGCCCGGCACCTCCTGCGCGGCCGCCGCCACCGGCTGGACCAGGAGGCTCGCCGTCACGGTCACGGCCAGGGCGATGCGGGGAAGCGAACGGGCAGGGGCGACCATCTGTGACTCGTCTATGCCGCCCCCGCGCCTATTCGGGACTGTAACTGCTCAGCCGCGCCGCCACCAGCCTTTGCGGGGTGCGGCAGGTGGCGCGCCGATCTCGGCCGGATCGGGCTCCCTGGACACAGGCGCCGGGGCCGGCTCCGGCTCCGGACGAGGCGCCGGGGCGCGGGCTGCGGCCACCGGTTCCGGCGCCTGGGCGACCGGTTCGGCGATGGGCTCAGCGACGGCTTCAACCGGCTTCTTGCGGCTGCGCGACCGCTTGGCGGGCGCCGCCGGCTCGGCGGCGACCGGCTCCGGCTGGGCCTCCCGCTCAGCTTCGGGCTCCGGGGTCACCTCGACCGCCGAGGCGGGCGGGGCGTCGGCCAGGGCGTCGGGCGCGGAGTCGACCTCGCTCTCGGCGCCACGCCGGCCACGGCCGCGACCACGGCGGGCGCGCTTTGGCTTCTCGTCCTCGGCCGGCAGCTCGACCCACATGTCGTCGGCGTGCTCGGACGGGCGCGACCTGGAGACGGCGGGCGCCGGCTGGGCGGCCTCGGCGGCAGCAGCCCGCGGGGGCTCGCGGCTGTCGTTGGCGGCCGCCGGGGCGGGCTTCTTCATGTCCTCCGCCGGGTCGAACCAGACGAAGGGATCGTCGCCATAGGGCACCCACGGCCGCGTCCAGCTGAACGCCTCGTTGGGACGGCCCTCGTCGCGCATCCGGCGACCGCCACGGCGGCCGCGGCGGCGCCTGCGGCCATGGCCGCCGTCGTCGTCATCGCCGCGCGGCGCATCGGCCGGACGCGGCGGCTGGTCGGCGCGCGGCTCGTGGGCGGCCCCGGCTTCGCGCGGCTCGTCGCCGCGGCGGCCGCGACGCCGGCGACGGCGGCCACCACGACGGCCCTCGCCGTCTTCGTAGCGGCCCTCGTCGTCGCGATCGCGGTTTTCGGCGCGGCTTTCGGTGCGAGGTTCGCCGCGCGCTTCGGCGCGGCCCTCGGCGCGCGCTTCCGGCTCGTCGTCGTCGGTGTCCTCGATCTCCTCGTCGTCGACGTCCTCCTCGTCCTCGTAGTCGTCGAGGTCGTCGGCTTCGGGGAGGGGGTCGTAGGCAGAGGTCGCCAGCTGCGGGATCGGCGCATGGTCGGGCCGGGTCTCGCTGGCGGTCCGCTCGATCAGGTGGTCGGCGTGGGCCATGTCCTCGTCCACCAGTACGGTGACGAACAGGCCGAACGCCTGCTGCAGCCGGGCCAGGTGGGCGCGCTTCTCGTTGAGGATATAGAGCGCCACGGCCGGCGGGGCGGTGAGGCAGGCTTCGCCGCCGCCCTTCAGGGCCTCGATCTCCAGGGCCCTGAGCGCGGCCAGCGCGCTGGATTCCACCGAGCGCACCCGGCCGGTGCCGCCGCAGTGTTCGCAGACGTGGGTGGTGCCCTCCAGCACGCCGGAGCGGCGGCGCTGGCGGGAGATTTCCATCAGGCCGAAGGCGGAGATCTTGCCCATCTGCACGCGGGCGCGGTCGTCCTTCAGGCAGTCCTTGAGCTTCTTCTCCACCGCCCGGTTGTTCTTCGACTCATCCATGTCGATGAAGTCGATGACGATCAGGCCGGCGAGGTCGCGCAGGCGGAGCTGCCGGGCGGCTTCTTCGGCCGCCTCCATGTTGGTCTTCAGCGCCGTGGCCTCGATGTTCCGCTCCCGCGTGGAGCGGCCGGAGTTCACGTCGACGGCGACCAGGGCCTCGGTCTGGTTGATCACCAGATACCCACCGCTCCGCAGCGGGACAGTGGGCGTGTAGATCTGGCTGAGGTGGTCCTCGACCTTGTACTTCACGTAGAGCGGCGTCGGCTCGCGGTAGAGCTGCACCTTCTTCGCCTGGCTCGGCATCAGCATGCGCATGAAGTCGCGCGCTTCCTTGAAGCCGCCCTCGCCCTCCACCTGAACGGAGTCGATGTCCTTGTCGTAGAGGTCGCGGATCGCCCGTTTGACCAGGTCCTCCTCCTCGTAGATCAGCGCCGGCGCGATCGAGTGCAGGGTGGTCTCACGGATGTTCTCCCAGAGCCGGAGCAGATAGTCGTAGTCGCGCTTCAGCTCGGCCTTGGTGCGCTTGGCGCCCGCCGTGCGGACGATCAGCCCCATGCCCTGCGGCACGTCGAGGCTCTGGACGATGCCCTTCAGCCGCTTGCGGTCGGCGGCCGTGGTGATCTTGCGGCTGATGCCGCCCCCACGCGCCGTATTGGGCATCAAGACGCCGTAGCGGCCGGCCAGTGAGAGGTAGGTGGTGAGCGCCGCGCCCTTGTTGCCGCGCTCTTCCTTGACGACCTGCACCAGCATGATCTGCCGGCGGCGGATCACTTCCTGGATCTTGTACTTGCGCATCAGCCGCCGGCGGCGGCGCGCAAGCTCTTCTTCCATGTCGTCGTCATCGTCCTCGCCCGAGGCGTTGGCCTCGTCGTCCTCGTCCTCGGACGTAGCCTCGCCGCCGCCGCCGCGACGGCCGCGCGGTTCGTGGCGGTCGTCCTCGTCGTTGGCCTCGGCCTCTTCGCGCAGCAGGGCTTCGCGGTCGGCCAGCGGGATCTGGTAGTAGTCGGGGTGGATTTCGTTGAAGGCCAGGAAGCCGTGGCGATTGCCGCCGTATTC
>SSMU01000025.1 GCA_004799545.1 Phenylobacterium sp. | reverse complement strand
AGGGATTCCAGGAACTGAACAACCCAAGAATCCCCGCACCACCAGACGGATCCCGCGCCCCCGGCTCACCCCGGGGGCGCGGTCACTACTGCACACCTCGGGCTAGGCAGCGGCGATCGCCAGCCTCGGGCTGCGCGCTCGGGGCGGCCCGCTCTACTGACAGTTACTTCGGGTCAAACCGGTAACCCACGCCCGACTCGGTGCGGACGTAGTGCCGGCGCGGACCTTGAGGTGGCTCGATCTTGCGCCGCAGGTTCGCGATCTGGCCGCGCAGCACCGTGACGTCATCGGCGTATTCGGGCCCCCACACGTCGGTCAACAGGGCGCGGTGTGTCATCAAACGGCCACGGTTGCGCACGAGCACGCGAAGCAGTTCAAACTCGGTGCGCGTCAGGTGGATCTCCTCGCCATCGCGGCGAACGACGTGGGCTGCCAGATCGACCTCCAAGCCAGCGGCTGAGACGACGCTCTCCTCCGGCTCCGGAGAGGCCCGTCGCAGAACGGCCTGCAACCGCGCAACGAGCTCCTGTGGGCCGAACGGCTTGGTGACGTAATCATCAGCGCCAGCGTCTAGCGCCCGCACCTTCTCCTGCTCTTCTCCGATCGCGGACAGCACGATGATCGGCATGGCACTCCACTCCCGCAACCGCCGGCACAGATCGACCCCGTTCCCGTCCGGCAACACGAGGTCGATGATCGCCGCCTCCACCGGCGTGACCGCGACCACATCCAGCGCTTCCTCCACGCTCGCGGCCGTCACAACCTCGAACCCCGCCGGGCGCAACACCAGCTTCAGTGCCCGCAGAATCTTCAGCTCGTCATCGCAGGCGAGTATCCGCCGCCCGGCCGGCCTCTGGCTTGTCATCAGCCTCCCGTCTCGCCCACCAGCGGTAGCTCGACCACAAAACTCGCGCCCTGCCCAGGGGTGGACTCGACTGCGATGCGACCGCCGTTGATCTCGATGAAGCCCTTGGCGATCGCGAGACCCAGCCCGGAGCCCGCGTGGGCCTCGCCCGCTCCGCCCGGCGCTCGATAGAACGGCTGGAAGATCCGTTCCTGCTCCACCCGCGGGATGCCCGCGCCGCGATCGACGACGCGAATCACGACCCGTTCGCCCGCTGCTCTCGCCCGTACGACCACTGGCGTCCCGTTCGAGTGGCGGGTCGCGTTCTCCATGAGATTCGCCAGGGCACGCTCGACCTGCATGAAGTCGGCACGCACCGATCCAAGCGCCGGGTCGATCCGCACGTCAAAGACAGCGTCTGATGGTTGTGCGGCAAGCGCCGCATCGATCACCTCCTCAACCGAGCACTCCACGGGCTGCGGCGCAGCCGCCTGCGCCTCCAATCTCGACAGGTCCAGCAAATTCTCGATCAGCCGCGACAAGCGTGCGCCCTCCTCGACCACCAGGCCGCCGAGCTCGTCGCGCTCAGCCAACGTCACCTCGGGTGCACGCACCGCGGCACCCGCAGCGACCATCGCGGTCAAAGGCGAACGCAAATCGTGGGAGACCGTACGCAGCACAGCCGTCTTGACCGCGTCGCTGCGCCGCAGGGCCTCGGTCTGCACCGTCTCGGCAACGAGTCGCTCGCGCTCCAAGGCCAGCTCCAATACCGCCGCCAGCGCCGGCACCAACCACTCGCGCAGACGAGCCGTCACGTTCGGACGCAGCCCGGCAGGGATCAGCAGCGTCCCCACCCTGCGCCCGTCGGCGAGCAGCGGAATCGCCTCCCGCCGGGCGTCCCCGCCTTGTTCACCGAGGCTGATCGAAACCCACGCAAGCCCGAACACATCCGCGAGACGGCGGCCAATCGGCACCAAGGCGTCCTTTACGCCCGCGCGGGCAAGCAGCACCTGCGCCATCTCCGCAGTCAGATCCGCCTCCGCACGACGTCGCTCGGCCTCCGCGGCCCGCGCACGGGCAAGCTCGCTCACAGTACTGGTCGCGACCGCAACCACCAAGAACGCACCCAACGCAACCCAATTGCGGCTATCGGCGATCGTGAAGCGCCCAACCGGCGGCAAATGAAAGAAGTTGAACGCCGCAGCACTCAACACCGACATCGCCACACCGAACCACAGTCCCCAATACGCCGAGACGATCACAACACCCAGCAGATAGACAACCCCGAGCGAGGACACGGTCGTCACCCGCTTCAGCGGAAACACCAGGCCCGTACAAACGCCAACGAGCACAACCGTCACGATCACCCCAACCAAGAGAGACGGACGACGGCCCCGCAAAAGCATCGGATTGACCCCGCTACGCACACGGATCAGCGTATCTCCAACACCGAATCGAAAGAGCGCGTAGAGACACCCGGCGCGACGCGCTCGTCCCAGTGGCCCGGGCTCACCGCGCACGTCGAACTGCCCGTTGGGCCGATGTCTTGCGTGATCGACGAGCCGACACGCGGCAGGCCGTGGTCGAGTGCCGCGGTACGGAGCGAGCTTCATCGGCCTAGGCCCACTACCGGCCTCTCCGAGAGGGAGCGCGTTTTGCGACGCCGCGAGGCCGTGTCGCTAGCGAATCAGGATCGGATCGCTGTAGGCGGAGACGTGGGCCCCGTCGTTGATCTTGATGAGCGCCCGGTATAGGCCCGGACGGGGAGTGCGCACGGTCCGCCCGAACACGGAGACCCCGGAGGTGCCGGCTTTCACGACGGTGCCGCCCTCGTTGAGGGAGCGCCCGGGCTGCAGCAGCTGGAAGCCCACGAGGGCACCGACCTCGGCGGGGGCGACGGTGCCATAGAGGTAGACGTAGCCGCGACGGCGGGCCCGACGGACGTGGAAGCTGGCACGCACGGCCACGCTCTCGACGATCACCGGGCTCACGACTTCGGGCTTGCCGACGGTGACGACGCACCTCCGCGTCCAAGCATCCGTTCACATCAACCGGAAACCCAGATCCCTCGAAAGCAGCCACGATCCGATGCTAGGCAGCCGCCCGCGGGCGGCCCAGTGCGGATGGAGCCGCCGCGGCAGTACGATGAGAGCCAGCTGAAGCTCGGTGTAGCCTGGCTGCCTTACCGCTCGCGAGCACTCGTGTCAGCGCGGCGCTAAACAGTGGCGCGAGCTCGCCTGCATACGTCGTCGTTATGTGATCGTGGTTGAGGTAGACACCGGTATGGCCGACGACCATCGGGCATACGCCGTGATAGCACAGCCACGGTGTGGTGTCAAGAAACACACCAAAAGCGCTCGTCGCCGATTCGATGCCAGCACTGGTTTCGGTTTGCCCAGAGGTCGGCGAGTAACTACAGGTCTTCATCGTGGCATGTGACGCCACAAGGCAGTCGACCGGTTCTTGTTCCTGTCCGGGCGGGTCTCCGAGAACAACAATCTGGTGCGCCGCCGACCGAACGGCGGTACCAAATGCAGTAATATTTTCAATGGAACGTGGACCCGAAAACTTAATTTCCGCGTCCTCCCGGGGTGCGACGTCATAATGAGTCGCAATGATCAGGAGCGACGGACGCAACGCGCGCACCTGCGGGACTGCCCACTCATACCATCCGCTACATTCGCCAACGCGTTCAGGCCCAGCCCAGCGCCATGGATTACAGCCCTCATGCAGAATTAGTCGCACCCCATATCCCTTGCGCCCAGCAAAGCTCAAGATCGCCGGCAGCCACATTTGAGCGTGCGAGTCCCCGAAAACCACGATGGTTTTCGTGCTTGAGGTGTCTCCTATGCTACATATTGAGCTGCGTGTCTGGCCGGCCCGTGCGATGCAGCCTTGAGGAGGCTCGTAGAGGTGTTCGCTCGGAAGGGTGAGAGCCGCTGGTATCAGCGGTGACGGAATGGGGCTCAAGTGTTCGACGGCAGCGACGGCTGCCACGAGAGCCGTTGGACTCGATGGACGCCAGCCAGATCGCGCCGTCTTAGTGGATTGGGGCAAGGACGCCTGGGCTGGAGCCACCAGGGATGCCGGCAGAGCGTATGACTGGGCCGAATTAGTCGCGTTTTGATAGTCGCTCCAATTGAGAGAGCTGACGAAGAGTACGGTCGCTATCGCCGCTGGCCACAATACGAGTGCGACCGAACCCGGCAGCATGCCCGTTTTACGAATCGGGTTCTCAAACGTCGAGTAGGTGACTATGGAGAGCAGAAATGCGCCAGCGAGGAGAAGCAGGTTTGTGGTGAGCGAAAGGCTATGCCCGGCGTGCTCCATGGCCAAGATCAGCACTGGCCAGTGCCAGAGATAAAAGCTGTACGAACGATCACCGATATAGCGAAATGGCAACAGCGACAAGATGCGCGACGGCGCGAACGAAGCCTGATCGACGTGGAGCCCAGCTGCAATAACGGCTGCGGCACCTATGGTCGGCAACAAAGCGGGGGTTCCTGGGAACAAGGTCGAGGCCGAGTACATGGTGCTCGCGATGATGATGGCGACGATACCAAACCAACCAAGAACCCCTAGCAGCACTGATGGTAGACGCGCAACCCGACGCACATTGAGCGAAAGGATTGCGCCCAAGCCCAACTCCCACGCCCGTGCCGGTGACGAGAAGTAAGCGGACACCGCGCTGTGATGCGTGTCATACACGGCATACGCCAAAGACGCCACCGTGATGATCACCGCAACTATCCCCAAGCCGCGCAGGGCTACCCGGGACATCGGTTGGTCATTGTGGCGATCCCGACGGCCTAGAAAGGCTATGCCCAGGAGAGCGACCGCGACGAGCAGCGGCCAGACGAGATAGAACTGCTCCTCGACTGACAGCGACCAAAAGTGCTGGAGCGGCGACGGGGGCTGCCCCATCGCAAAGTAGTTCGTGCCGATACTCGCGAAGTGGAAATTGGCTACGAAGAAGGTTGACGAGATGCTGTCCACCAGGACTTGATGTGCCCGATATAGATTGAGCAGATGCCACGCCGCGATGTCGGTGACAACTAGTGTGAGTGTCGCGGCGGGTAGGATTCGACGCGCCCGGCGTGCATAGAACTCGGAGAAATACGTGAAAAGGTGCTTACGGCCACTGTGCTCTGACCGTGAAGGCCGTGCCTTGTCGGCTGCCGACACAAGCAGTCCGGTGATCAGATAGCCAGAGAGAACGAAGAAGACATCTACACCGACATAGCCGCCCTTCAGAAACCCAACGCCCGCGTGATTGAGGGCGACCAAGAGCACGGCGACTGCGCGCAAACCCTGGATGTCTCGGCGACGACGCGTCGCGAGATGCTTGCTGTCCGGCGCGTCTCTCTCGTCCGACACTCGGTGCGTACTACGGGAGAAGCCATTCGATAGGTCGGAGGGAGAGCGTTCGGCGTCTCCTACGTTCAGGTGGCGGAGTTTAGAAGGTCGGACAATTCGCATAACCACCAACGGCGAGGGAGACGCGGTTCTTCCGGCCGTTCCTCCGGCCTATGGAACCGTTTGGCGTGGCGGGACATCCGCTCGCGGCGCGACCCCAGTGGCCACGCCTGACACCGGTGCGGATGCGCACGCACAATGTGCCGCGCATGGTCTGCTCCGCTTGGCCAGCAGACAGTTTCCCAGCCCTGGATCGACCCCACAGCTCCTAGTCCCTGGGGCGTACGGAAGTGCTCGAACACTGGTCTCTGATTCGATCGAGCACGTCGAACTCCCCGAATAGCTCGTCAGCGAAGGTGGCCACTGTGATGATCGCCTGACTCCAGGCATAACGCAGGTCGCCGTTCCACGGCTAACGAACGCGCGGCTCTCTATCGCCTTCATGTTCACCTTCGCGCGCACCGCCAGCGAGCGGCGAAACGACCAAGCGCCTCAGCGAATCAGTATCGGATCGCTGTAGGCGGAGACGTGGGCCCCGTCATTGATCTTGATGAGCGCCCGGTAGAGACCGGGACGAGGAGTGCGCACGACGCGCCCGAACACGGAGACCCCGGAGGTGCCGGCTTTGACGACGGTGCCGCCCTCGTTGAGGGAGCGCCCGGGCTGCAGCAGCTGGAAGCCGACGAGGGCGCCGACCTCGGCGGGGGCGACGGTGCCGTAGAGGTAGACGTAGCCGCGACGGCGGGCGCGACGGACGTGGAAGCTGGCGCGCACGGCCACGCTCTCGATGACCACGGGGCTCACGACTTCGGGCTTGCCGACGGTCACGACCCGCAGCTGGGCGTTTTCGAGGAGGCCGAGGTAGGGGAAGGAAAAGCCCCCTGTCGAGGTGGTGACCTCGGGGTTGCCCACGTCCTTGAAGCCGGCCAGGTAGGGGTAGGGGTTCGACTGGAGGGCGACCTCGTGGTTGGCGGCGCCGGTCCCCGAGAGGTGACCCTCGACGAGGAAGGGGTTGCCGAAGGAGACGGGGTTGGGAGCCCCGGCGATCTGCACGGAGAGGGGGACGCTGGGGGTGGTGAAGGTGCGGTCCTGGCCGTCGGTGGTGCCGGCGGAGCTGGTGGCCACGATGCGGTAGTGGTAGGTCGTGGCGGGCTGCAGGCCGGAGACGGTCTGGCTGAGCTTGATCGAGATGGTTCCGTTGCCCGCCGGGGCCTGGGGGCTCTGGGTGCCGTAGGCACGGGTGGTGCCGTACTGGAAGTCGTAGCTGGTCACCACTCCATTCGGGTTGACGTTTCCGTAGAGGATGGCCGAGGAGTAGGTCAGGTTGGAGGAGCCGGCGGTGTTGACGCCTGGCTTTGGGGTGGCGGCCAGCGCACTGGATGTGGGGAGCGCAAGGGCTCCGAGGAGCAGCACGAGCAGGAGGGCCGAGCGCGAGCCCGGGCGGTTACGTGGAAGTCTCGAAGAAAGGTGCATGCCTGCTGTATACCCGTTGGGGGGCCAAAGTCGCGTGCTCCTCGGCGGGAGACGCGGTGGCGGGTCTCCCCATCAACCCTCGTGGCGCCGGTCACCACAGCTGCCGGCGCTGCCACATAGCAGCATTCGCGACTACGAGGTTCGCCTGATCCAGAAGCCACCCGGCCGAACGGTCTGAGGATCGAACGACGGAATGAGGCACTTGAGTGCCTCCGGTGCGGCACGCGATACAGCGTAGTTGGGCATCACGACCTCGAAGGCGTGGTTGAATGCCAGAAACGCCTGCAGCAGGTACTGCTCAGCCCAGGCGCGACGTTTGTCTATCACCCAGTCCTTCGGATACTCGTAGGGCAGGAAGATGTCGTGCACATGGACAGTCACCCCTACGACAAGCCGCGGCAAGATCTCCAAGAAGATGTGCGTGACGTCGCCGCCCGTCCGCACGGTGTGGGTGGTGTCGACGAACAGGACATCACCCGCCTGCAGCGCCGAGAACTGCCCCGGATCGATGTCCTCTGCGCGGACTGCGTGAGCGGTGGCTCCGGGCACTGGACCCATCAAACCCGATTGGTAGGGAAACGGATCGAAGATTGTGTGCTCCAGCGATTTGCCTTGCTGAGCGTTGGCTAGGCCCGCCGCATGGATCACATGGCTCGAGACGCCCGACCCGAGCTCGTAGACGCGCCTCGGCTTGAGATCGCGCAGGATCGCGTAGAGCGTCTCGGCATCGACCGACTCGTAGCTTCCATTGTGAAGCCAGAAGCGCCCAGGCCCGGTTGGATTCAGCGGCGGGCAAAACTCCGACAGGTACGGCCGAAGCGAGCCTTCCAGCAGCACTAGGGCATCTTCGACACGCAGATCTACGCCGGGCAGCTCCGAGGGACCATCCCAGCGAGTGGTCGGGATCTCCTCGACGATTGGAATGGGACTGTAGAAGTGACGCCTGGTGAGATGGTAGCCCGCAGGCACCAAAGCCCGCCCGGCGAACTCGTCGCCGAGTCGGCGCACGCGACTGAGACCTGCTCGTATTGTCACGTCATCTCCGGCTCGCCACGCGGCCGCAAAACGAAGAACGTCTGATTGGAGAAGAGCTCGTCCTCCGACCAGTTGGCCAGATCGCGCGCCGCATCCTCGTCGAGGTACTGGCGGCCCAGATCAGCCTGGGCCACTCGCGCTCGGGCCCGACCTTGGCTCTGTTCCGATATTCCCGGAAGAGCTGTAGGCCCTCACTCGCCTTACGAGACACCGATAGTCCACTCATGAGAGAGGGGCTCAGCTTCTCGATGTTTTGGTCAGTCATGAGCGTCCTTCCGAACTTCCGCCAGATGGCCAAAAGGTTCCGACACGGTCGACGTTGCCCGCTTCAAGCCCTACCCGAAGGCGCAGGCTCCTCCTCCGGTACCGCCCCGTTACGAGAGATGACCTCGGCGGACGCGGCCGGGATGCCGCCGGCGGGGGCGTAGTCGTAGGTGTATCCGTAGACGTAGCCGCCGAGCCGGCTCGCTTTGAAGCCGTTGGCGACCACGCCGAGCAGCGGGGCGCCGGCGCCGGTGAGCGTCTCGTGCAGACGCTCGGCCACGTCGCGGCGGTTGCGACCGACGCGCCCGACGATGATGACGCCGTCGACCTTGCCCAGCAGGGGGAAGGCGTCTGACACGGCGGTCAATGGCGGAGTGTCGATGACGACCAGGTCATAGGAGAGCCTGGTGCGCTGGAGCACAGCCTCCATGGCATGGCTCTCGATCAGCTCGCCCGGGTTTGGCGGCAGGGCAGCACCGGCCACGAGCACGTCGAGCACGCGGCCCCGGCGTCCATCGAATGAGGGAGCCTCGACCTCGACCTGCTGGGTGGCGTCGGCCAGAGTGACAGCGCCGATCAGCACGTCCGAGAGACCGGGGCCGGACTTGATGTCGAGCTGCTGGGCGACGGTGGGACGGCGCAGGTCGGCCTCCAGCAGCAGGACTCGCGCACCCATGCGTGCGGCGGCGGCGGCGAGGTGCCGGGCGATGGTGGTCTTCCCATCCCCTGGCGCGGCGGAGGCCACAAGCAGCGTGTGCAGTTGGCGATCAACGTTGAAGTAGCGCAGGTGCGCGCGGATCAGATGGAAGGCCTCGGTCTCACCCGCCGGCAACGCGACGCTGGAATCGTTGCGGCTCTTTGCGGAGCGCGAGAGTGCGGCGCTCTCGGGAACGACCCCAAGCAGAGGAAGGCCGTAGATCTCCTCGAGGTCCTTGGGCTCGCGCACCCGCCGGTCGAGACGCTCGAGCAGGAACGCGACGCCGAGGCCCAGCAGCAGGCCCAGCACAGCGCCGAGGACGGTGTTCCTGGAGACCTTCGGCGAGGACGGAGATGTCGGGACGCCCGCCGCCTGCGCGACCTGGACGTTGCCGTTGCGCAGTTCGGCGAGGACCCCCAGCGACTGATCGCGGTTCTGCAGCGCGAGCCCCGCGGTGCCGGCCCGTTCCTTCGGAGAGAGCGCCGCCAACTGCTTGTTGACGAGCACCAGTGCGGAGGCGTAGTAGGCGTGGTTGCTGTTCTGCTGCTCGGTTACGAACTGGCCGGTGTAGGTGTTCGCGATTTCAGCCGCGAGCGCCGGGGAAGTCGCGGTGGCGGCAACGTTCACAATGTTCGATTCCCCCTGCGCGCTGACGCTCAGATCCGCGCTGACCTGTCCCTTCGTCAGTCCGTGGCCGAGCAGGCCCGCGGTCTTGGCCGCCATGTCACCGAGCTGCACGAGCTTGAGGTTCGTGTTCTGCTGGGCCAGCAGGTTGCTGCTGCCGACCGCCTGGAGCCCGGCAACCTGCTGGGCCTCCTGGTTGTTGTTGAAGACGAGCGAGGCCGTCGCGGTGTACTTCTTGGTCTGGTGCTTGGAGAAGCCGTAGGCCGCGGCTGCGACCAGCACGAAGCACAGCAGGATCCACGGCGCGCGGCGACGGAGGATGCCCAGCACCTGCTCGAAGCCTCGGTTTGTCTGCTCAGCGTCCATTCAGCTGCCGATCGCGTTTAGTCGCTTGATTCGTGGCACTCCTGCAACTGAACGAAACCACCGGTTCGCAACTTGCGCGGCAGATTCTTCTCCCTCGGTAGACCACGCGCCATCGCCTGCGCAAGACGAGCAGGAGACCGAGCGTTACTGGATAGAGCATGTCCCCGGTAACCCACAGCCACCATTCTGCCCACGCCACGCGGATCGCCTACGTGGTCGGCGCGCGGCCGAACTTCGTCAAGATGGCCCCGGTCATCTCCGAGCTGCGACGGCGGATGCCGGACGGCCGCCACGCGCTGATCCACACCGGCCAGCACTACGACCGGCTGATGTCCGACGTCTTCCTCGAGGAGCTCGGGGTGCCAGCGCCCGACCACATGCTCGGCGTCGGCTCGGCCAGCCACGCGGTCCAGACGGCGCGGGTGATGGAGCACATCGAGCCGGTGCTGGAAGAGGAGCGTCCCGATCTCGTGATCGTCCCCGGCGACGTCAACTCGACGCTCGCGGCGACGCTCGTGGCCGTCAAGCTGGGCATCCCGGTCGCCCACCTGGAGTCGGGCCTGCGCTCGTTCGACCGCACGATGCCCGAGGAGATCAACCGCATCGTCGCCGATGAGTTCTCCGAGTATCTCTTCCTGCACTCCGACGAGGCCATCGAGAACCTGCGGGCCGAGGGCATCGCCGACGAGCGCATGCACTTCGTCGGCAACACGATGATCGACTCGCTCGTCGCCGTCGAAGAGCGCTTCCGCAGCGCGAACGCCGCAAGGAACCTCGGCGTCGAGCCGGGCAACTATCTGCTCGTGACTCTGCACCGTCCGGCGCTCGTCGACGGACCGCTACTGGCGGACGTGATCGCGCGCCTGGATGACGTGAGCCGCGAGTTGCCCGTCCTCTTCCCCGTGCACCCGCGTACGCGTAAGATGATGGAGAGCATGAACCTGAAACCGGTGCCAGCCGTGTGGCTGACAGAGCCGGTTTCCTATCTTGAGTTCCTCTCCTTGGAGGCCAACGCCCGGGCCGTGCTCACCGACTCCGGCGGCGTGCAGGAGGAGACAACTTATCTCAACGTTCCGTGCTTCACGCTGCGAGAGAACACCGAGCGACCGGTCACGGTGCGGGCGGGGACGAACACCCTGCTCGGCCTTTCACCCGAGCGCATCGACGACATCCTGCCCGCGCTCGCACATCCCAAGACCGTGACGGAGCCACCTCCGCTGTGGGATGGGAGGGCCGCTGAGCGGGTGGCCGACATCCTCCAGACGACAGGCCATTACGCATCCTTGATCGTCGGCTAGCGCTCCCACGGCTTACGAAATCGCACCAAGTGGCCAATCAGCGAAATCGACAGCCCGAGCCCATCATGACTCGTGCATTAGATGCGTTTCTCGCGCTGCACGACAACGCCATTCGAGCAGGATACTGTGGTTATGAGTTCGACGATCTTCTCGCCAGCCGAATCGTGCGCTTGCTGGCCGGCGACTCGCTCATTCGTCAACGGGTTGCCGTCCAAGTCGGTGAGCGACTCCCAGTCAACGTTCGTCCCCTCTTGGGGGTTCCAAAGCTTGAGAGCACTAAGGCGCGCAGCTTTTTTGCAAAGGGTTACCTTTGGCTCTACGCATCGACCTCGGATCGTCACTGGCTCGGCGCGGCGACCGCGTCTCTGGACTGGTTGCTTCAACACCCATCAACGGGTTATCGCGGGCTCTCATGGGGCAACCACTTCGACTTCGCGAGTCGCGCCGGCTTTTTTCCAAAGCACCTGCCGACCGTCGTATGGTCAGCTCACATTGCGGAGGCGATGGCACTCGCGAGCAGCGTCATCCCGGACCCCCGCTACAGGGATGCCGTCGAGCGCGTCGCCGATTTCATAGTCATGGATCTGGGCATGACTGAGGATGCCCACGGCATCTGCCTGCACTACGCTCCTGGTGTTCCCGCCGAGATCCACAACTCCAACTTGCTCGGTGCCGCAATCCTCGCACGAGCCTCGGACCAACGGAACGAACCCAAGTGGCGCGAAATCGCGATCCGCTCCTACCAGTGGTCACTTCATCATTGGCAATCCGATGGCTCATGGCTCTACGGTGTCGGTCCCCGCTACCACTGGAGCGACAACTTCCACACGGCATACGTGATCGAATCGCTGCTAACGGGGCATAATCTGCTCGGCGAGGAGGAGGTCCCATGGCCGGTCATCGAGCGTAGCGTAACCTACTGGATCACCAACTTCTTTGGGTCGGACGGAACGCCTAACTACTACAATGATCGAACCTATCCGCTCGATATCCAATGTGCTGCCCAGGCAATAGAGACACTTTCGAGGCTCAGCGACAGATTCGCGGCTTGCGGCCCGCTTGCGTCGAAGACTCTGACATGGACACTCGATCGCATGCGTAAGCCAAACGGAGCATTCCGCTATCAGATCCACCGACGAATACGCAATAACCTTGAGTCGTTCCACTGGGGACAGGCCACAATGCTCTCCGCGCTGGGCGCCTATCTCTACCATGTCAACCCGGAGGCATCATGAGGATCGCGGTCTTCAGTGCGTTCCCGATCGTCGATCGCCATCGCTACAAGCACCTAGTCCTCGAGGGATTGGCGTCCCGAAAGGTCTCAGTCGATGACGTGGCGCTCGTCTATGGTTACTCCGACACTCGAGCGCTTCTCGGCGTGGCGCGACGTGTGTACTCCTTCGGAGATGGCTTCGCGCGCGTACGCAAGGCGGCCTCACCGCGGACGGCCAGCACTATGGCAACCGAGATGTCGACCGAGCCGATCCGCAGCGGGAGACTGGACCACGCTGCACGCGAATATGGTTTTGCCGTCGCGCAGTTCAGTCGCTACGGCGACTCTGATTGTGCGGACTTTGTCCGATCATTCCATCCCGATGTCGCTTTCAATCTCTCCGGCATGTACGTGCCCCGATCCCTCCTGACCCTTCCTCCGATCGGTGTAATCGGAGGCCATTATGCCCTGCTTCCCGAGATCCGCGGGGCAGACACGATCAGGTGGGCCATCCTTCGAGACCGGCCAATCGCAGTCTCACACCAGATGCTCGCCGAGGAGTACGACATGGGAGACGTGCTCAGACGCGAGGCCGTGCAGGTGCGCCGGGGAGACTCCCTCGACGATATTCGTGCCGCTTGCCAGATGACGCACGCCACGGGTTGCCTCGCCATCGTCGACGACCTTGTAGCCGGCACGCTAATCAGAGAACCCCAGAAGCGTGCGAACGGCTCGTACTTCCGCCGCATGGGAACTCACCTATCGGAAAAGGTCGACCGGTTGCTCGCCAAGGAACGCTACTCGCACTACTCACATGGCTGATCTCGTCGAACACGGAGTAGCTCTCCTACGTCAAATGCAGTCGCCAGCAACTGGCCTATTCTCATACTCGACACGCTTGGAGGACGGCACCCCAGTCAACGATTTCGACTCGTCAATTAGCCGGCGGTACACGATCAATGTGCTTGCCGGCCTACAGCGCGCGCCCCGTGCCACACTTGGTCCACTGAACGTCGCGACTGAGATCGACCGCTTTCTCGATCAGCACCTCGACGTTCTCGACAATATCGGCGACCGCGGGCTCCTGCTGTTCGTGCTCGCGAACGATGCGCGCGAACACGACAGCCTGAGGCACACACTACTGACTGCCGCCGCAACGCCAGAGGCACTACGCCGCGCCGATCTACAAGAACTCTGTTGGCTGTTGATCGGACTGGTCCGGCAAGCCGAGTTGCAGAGCGACGACGAAGCGGCAAAGGCCGCGACCGCCGTATTTACACTGATCGAGCGCGAGTACATGAACCGCGACACGCTACTTCCGTACCACTCACTCAGCCGGGTACGTCGCCGGTTCGTGTCGTTCGGCGGCATCACCTACTTCCTGATGGCTCTGTCCGAGTACACCCGCTTGACAGGTGACGCGTATGCCGAAACGCTTTTCCGCGAGGCAACGCGGGTGATTCTCGAATTTCAAGGCGCACGCGGCGAGTGGGCGTGGTTTTACGACGCCGACCGTGCGCAGATCATCGACTGGTATGCGATCTATACCGTGCACCAGGCGGCGATGGCACCACTGTTCCTACTGCCCGCGGTCGATGCGAACATCGCTGGAGCATCGGAGGCAATCAAACGAGGGTACCAGTGGATCTTTGGAGGCAACGAGCTCGGCACGACCATGATTCGAACCGATCCCTTCCTCACATTTCGCTCTATTCACCGCCGGGGCCCTCTCACGCGTGGCCGCCGGTACGCTCGAGGAGTAGCCTCCTTGATTCCGACAGTTGCCGGCCGACGAGCGCCCTGCCGGCTGCTCACAGTTAACCCCGAGTGTCGTTCGTATGAGATCGGCTGGCTGATCTATTCGTGGGCCGACCGCAGCGACTTCTCTGAGTTCCGCAACCTTGAAGTGGCCGATGCCAGCTCGACTACAGGCGTAACGTGATCAGGAAGAGCCGATGAGGGTCTGGATCGACCTATCCAACTCCCCGCACCCGCTGCTCTTCGCTCCGATTGCGCGGCGCCTGGAAGAGCTTGGACACGAGGTCGGAGTAACCGCGCGCGACAACGCCCAGACCGTCGAGCTGACGCTCAAGCGCTGGCCCGAGGCGACGATCATCGGTGGCCAGAGCCCCAAGTCGCGCGCGCAGAAGGCGCAGGTGATGGTCGAGCGCATCCGCACGCTCAGGCGCTGGGCGCGCAGCTTCCGCGCCGACGTTGCGCTCTCGCATAACTCCTACGGTCAGATCGTCGCGGCGCGAACGCTGGGCCTGCGCGTCGTCACCGCCATGGACTACGAGGGTCAGCCGGCCAACCATCTTGGGTTCAGACTCGCCCACGTCATCCTGATGCCGGAGGCGTTGCGCGGCTCTGGCGTGCGCAGGCAGGGCGCCACAGACCGCCGGACGCGCTTCTACCCGGGATTCAAGGAGGAGATCTACCTCGGTGACTTCGAGCCCGACCTTGGTGTGCTCGACTCGCTCGGCATCCTACGGGACGGCAGACCGCTCGTCGTGGCACGCACACCGCCGAGTCGCGCCGCCTACCATCAGTTCGGCAATCCGCTATTTCGCGAAGCCATCGAAGCACTGGGCAACGACACGAACGTCCGCATCGTCGTGCTCGTCCGCCATGCCGAGCAACGCGAAGCGCTAGAAGCGCTCACCCTGACCAATCTCGTCGTGCCAGACCACGCCATCGACTCGCGCTCGCTCATGTACCAGGCCGATCTCGTGATCGGGGCCGGCGGCACTATGACGCGTGAGGCAGCGCTCATGGGAGTGCCAACATACTCGGTCTTTGCTGGTGAGCAGCCCACGGTCGATCGTGCGCTGGAGCGTCTTGGGTACCTACACCGCCTCACAAGCGCCGCTAGGGTGGTCCACACGAAACCGCGCCAAGTGCCCCCCCGGATCATCGCCGATCTGCGCGCTCGAGCGGACGGTCTCGTCGACTTCTTTGTCGACGCGACTCTCGCCATCAGCCCGCAGTGACCGCGGCCACACATGCGTGCTTTCCAGCACACTGATCGCGTGCCGATGTCGCCTTACCATGCGCAGTCGTTTACATCTCCACGAGCGTCATCGCGCGGTGCCTCCATCGATGTCGTGCCTCCACCTCCTCAAGGCCACCCGAAATCCGCCGAATGTCGGGGTCGTCGATTTGCGCCGCGACTAGATCGGCGAGCGCGTCCGCGCTTACACCAAACGGCGGCGCCCAATCCAGATAATCCACTGGCGCCTCATTCCAAACAACCTGTGCCACGCCAAGCGCGAGTAGATCAAAGGTTTGCGGGTTCCATGCTCCGAGCATTTGCACATCTTGAAGATTCAATATTACGGAAGCGTTCGCAAATACGTCCCTCGTACGTTGCCGCGACAGAACGCTCCAGCCACGAAGAGCCGCTCGGAACGGCCGCGCGGCGCTGTTCATCCCAAGCTGTCCTCGCGGTCCCCATCCCCATATCGCGAGCCGAGAGCCCAAGCGTGAATAGAGGTCTGCCAAAAGCACGGCCCGCTCTTTACGTGGCGACCCGACAACGACGCACTGACCCGGTCGCCTCCTCTTGGCTCGCGATACTCCATTCGCCGGCAAGAAGTCGCTCGCATACGGCAAATATCTCGCATCTGCGATCGAACCCACCTTCCACGCCGGATGGGCCACAAAACATACCGACCGCTGCTCGGTCACATACTCGAGCACAGCCGGCGACTCCGCCAGAGCACGACGCTCATATGCGAGCGGATCGTCCGCAAACCACCAACACACACGAGAAGCCTCCAGCAGGCACTCTATGCTCGCTCGGCTCAAGGTCTCTGGTGCAAGGCACACGACACAATCGGGGCGGTGCTGCCTCACGGCCTTTTGGATCCGTTCCTCCGCGCTCGCCATCTGACGGCGTCGCACAGCGGGACCAAATCGTGGATGCGCCAGCAACTCATCCCTCAATCTGGGCCATACCCCCCTGCGACGTTGATTAATCCCATATTCAACCCTCCCGCGAAACCCATTCTCCTCGAAGCCGTCTCGCAATGCCGGCGCCACGTCCCCATGCCAATCGACGCCAATAATGAGCACCCGCCCTTGCTGTGGGTACCTCATGACGCTAAAGCCCACTTCCGCTTAGATCTATGAGTATGACACATCCGCAAGAGCCAAGTTCGACTGTACGCACTATCGCCCGCAGTTCGGCTGCGACCATCTCCCGCCTCGCGCAAGGGCGCCTCTCCTTGGTCGTCCTGTCGCGAATAGTCGTCGCCTCTTCCGGCACCCTTATCGTCCTGATTACTTCTCGCCTTCTTGGACCCACCGGCAGGGGCACATTTGCGGCGATGCAGGCGGCCGCGCTCCTCATCGGCACCGCCGTGTCCTTCAGCATGTGGCTCGGGGTGTCAGTTCGGATAGCCAAGTCACGTGAGACTGCGAACCAAGCCTTGCCGTTCGCCCTACTTGCGTCCATCTGCTCGGTCCCTCTCCTCGTCGGCCTCGCATTCGCGTCTCTTCCTAGTAGTAGTTCCTCACTGGCCGCGCGCCTCACTGTGGCCGCCGCTGCAATGGCGATCATGGTATATAGCATCATTCAAGGCATACCGATCGGCTTGGGTCGAATGCGCGACTATAGTCGTGCAGACATCATCCGGGGCGCGGCGACGGTGGTTCTCATTTGCTGCTGTCTCGCATTCACCCGGTCGACCGTAGCGCTCACTGCCATGATTGGCGCGGGATACGTGGTGGCTACCCTCGTTCTGGTCGCCATCGTCCCGATCGGCCCCAGGACACGGCGTCCCTCTTGGAGAGCCTTCTCTTGGCCCACTTTTCTCGATTCCGCTCGCGTACACCCGGCCAACATAATAGGCTTGGCCGTGTTTCGATTGGACATCATCGTTATGGCCGTCATAAGTACAAAGGCCAACGTCGCTGTTTATTCACTCGCGAGCGCCTTTGCGGAGGGCGTCTGGCTCGTTCCTGCGGCTATCGGCGTTATCGGCTTTTCCGACGTGGCGCGAGCCAGCACACACGAGGCACGAAGGCTCACCATATTGGGTCTCAAGCGCGCCCTCGTCTTCGGGACGGGCACGGCGTTGGCTATTGGTGGTGTCGCCACACTCGCCGTTCCGTTGCTTCTCTCCAAGGCATATGGGCATGCAATCCTGCCACTTTGGATTTCACTAGCTGGCGCTGTCGTCTACAGTATCTGTCAAGCAACAGCACCCTTCATTATGATTGGGCTTGGTCGCCGTCTGCTCATGACTCTAATCACGGCAGCGACTCTAGTCATCAATATCGGACTGCTGCTCGTGCTCGGCCCCAAATACGGCGCAGTCGGTGCGTCGACAGCATCTAGCATCGCGTATGCGACCGCCGGCGTGCTCGTTCTTGGTTTGTTCGTCGCAGTAGATAGATCGAGAACCACCGGATCGAACAGAGCACCGACGGCCCGGCGCTAAGGTTGCTGAAACTCACGGTCGCTTTCAACCAACAACGCACTGGCGAGCGACTGTCACCAACGCGATGGCCGCGGCTGCTCAATCGGCTCGTCGCTGCCGCGGCACCACTTCACATTGAGCGTTGGCGATAAGAGCTGGACCTGGCAACTCCTGCGGGACTGGCATCGCTTCTCTTGACCGGACCAGATCAAGCGGAACCAAGACCGCGGGTCGAGCCACAGTCGTGGTCGACACGTCGACCACGGAAGTCCGGCTGTGTTTTTGGACGCCCCGCTCGCCGGGGGACCCTCGCCGGTAGAACCGTGCAAGCGTCAGCGGGCGCACTCTCAATTTGCTCTCGCAGACGCCCTGGAGGCCGTAGGCGCGGTCGCTAGGCTGACCGTCATCCAGAAGAGCAGTCCAATGACCGGCCAATAGAGACCATCGAAAAAGAAGATAGTAGTCGCTGATGCGGCTAGCGGAGCCAACATCCTCGCGCTCGGACGTGCGCGAATGATCCCGAGGACGATCAGCCCAATGACCGCGAACACAACCGGCAAGCCGCTGTCGTAGAGCGACGTGACATACTGATTATCGTAGACGCCAAAACCTAGATTACCGCCCGTCTGCCCAAGGTAGATCTTCGAGCCCCCAAGTCCTCGTCCAAACCATAGTTCCTTATCGTTCTTTGAAAAGCTAGCTTTAAGTTCATGCAACGAATTCAGTCTAATAGTCTCATTCTGAGTAGGTGCATTTAGCACGCGCGATTCAAAAGCTGCATTGAGAGCTGGGACTAGGCTGACCACGAGCCATCCGATAATCGCTGTTACGGCGATCGCACCTATGATCTGCGATCGCTGGCGATGGTTGCCGGTCAAATATATCAAGACGCCTGCAGCAAGACCAAGTAGCGCACTTCTCGACACCGTAACAACGGCGCCAGTCACCACGATTGAAAAGAAGATACCGGGCCGCCGTCCGGATTGGACGAGCACTAGAAACGCAATTATGACGAGGGCCGCGCCCGCCACCAATGGGTGACCAAAGGTCGAGGCGACGCGGTTCGCGCCTCCGAATGTGGAGTCTTCATCAAAGCCATTAGCACCTATCAGGTCGCTCCAGAGGGTCGGCTGATGGGTCACTGACTCAGCGATGGCAAGCATGGCAGGTGGCACCGCCATTAGCCCAATACGGTCTGCTATCCGTACATCCGCGGCAAGTATCGATCCGAGGAGGAACCCCGCTATCCAGAATGGGGGCAGCTGGTAAACTGATGTAATCTTGGCGTATTTGGATATTCCTAGTTGCGCTATTGACGCCGCAATCAGTACCAGCAGGCTTGTAAAGGCATAGCCACTCAATGGAACGCTGGCGCCCCGTGCTCGCCGGTGCCACCAGAGAGCAAGTGCAGCACAGAAGGTAATGCCCGCTAGACTCGGCTCGAGAGGTATGCCATGCACTCTCGCGAGGCCGAATGCGGGCGTTGGAACGAGTACGACACCTAGCATGATGAGTGGCACCGCCGCAGGCCGCCGCGCTCCCCAAACTACTATTCCGCATAGTAGAACTGCTATGATGAGGAAGGGCGCATAACCGTGCGAGGCCAGTAGCGCAAGGCCCATAGAGAGGGTCACGAGACCTAGCGCGCCCAGCCCGACCGATATGGCCGCGAGTCGTTGCTGCCCCTGCTTGGTAGCGGGCTCAGCCAGCGCTAGCGCTCCGTGGGAGCCATTAGTACATTGATCGCTCATCACGCTTGGCGTCTCGTCTCGTTCCTCCGCACGGCTGCCTCCACTGCTTGGGTCAGCGAAGTCAGGGCAGCCGCGGGAGAATGTGTCCTCTGAAGTTCAGCCAACCCATCGCGAGCCGCCAAACTTAGTGTCTCCGGCGAGCGCGCGGCCGCCGTGAGACTTGAAACCCATTCGTCGGCTGTGTGCACAAGATCTGTTCCTCGGATGTCGGGCAGCCCCTGCAGTGCCACCTCGCTACCAATGCATGGAATACCGCGGGAGAGCAGCTCAAGTACCTTAATCCGTATACCGGCTCCGACAAAGAGTGGGATCGCACACAGAGATACCTCCCGGAGAAGACTGTCTATATCGTCAATGTATCCGTACACTTTGACGCTGTCTTTACCAGCTAGCTCGTTTCTTTGCTTCACTGAACACGCTCCGACGACGCTAAGCCGCGCGTGGTCAACCTGCGCACAAACTCGCGGCCAGACGTTGTCGAGAAACCACGTCAATCCGTGCCATCGGCCAGCGGACTTTAGAGACCCAAGAACGAGGACATTGAATACCGCTCTCTCCGATGGGCGCTCGATAACAGTTGGCTTTATTGGTACTGGCCACACGGATACCTGTTCCTCGTTGCTAGCGGAAAGTCGTGACAGCGCTACTCGATCATGCTCGCTGAGTGTCAGAACATGATCCACATCGTGCACAATACGAGCCTCGATGGCTTCGACTCGACGGGCCTCACGTCGTAGTGCGACTCTAGCGACTCGCCGACTATCCTCGGAAGCCATGCGACCGATGAGGTCTGATTCGACATTGTGCTCCATCAGAATTGACGGTGCTCCTTTGATCAACTTGTGATACACAAATGAGGAGAGGTGATCGAAATGCACAAGGTCATAGTCATGGCGTTGGACCTGTGATCTAATGACATCCCGTGCGTGACTTACGTCGAACTTCGTCAGGCGGTAAGGCCGCTTGCCTACCTGGGATATCGCGAACTTTATGCCGAGACGTATCGGCGAGGAGGCAAAGTAAAATGCGGACACTGGTACCAGCGTTGTATTTGCCGCCAGCGAGCACGGATCCGCTGACGTAGTGCCTCCGGGCGGCGTGATGGCGACCAGATCCACAGGGGCAAGGGACGCGTATGACTGAAGCAGCCGCCAGCTTGCGATTTGGCCGCCGGAGCCGTCGTCACGCGGCTGGTCGATAGTGATAAACAGTATCCGCCCAATCATGTCCTACGCTACCTCAACGTTGCGTTATAGTCCTCTGCGAGCTCCGAGAGTCCTGCTTCCGTCGGATCTTGTAGTCCCCTGAAAATCGCTTGATTTGCAACTCGCTCGGCCTCGCTCTGGCGTGGCAATACAAGACGGCTGCCGTAGCGAAGAAGGCCGGCGGCCCGCATTGTCAACCGAGCTGCGCCTGCTACCTGCGCGAACTGAAGCGCACCACGGGCGAACTCGACCCCGCGTCTCCATCGCAACGCATCCGTTGCTTTCCACCCGGAAGCGTGCTGCACAACTATGTTGTTACAGACGCCCACCTTAAAGCCCAGCTGATGCGCACGATAACATAGGGCTACGTCCTCGAAGTAGAGAAAATAGTCCTCACTAAAGCGCAACTGAGTGTGATCTAGACGGATTGCCATACATGCACCCGATACCCACGACGACTCCTGGACCACCGCTTTACTGACGGGTATGGGCGAATGGCCGAGAAGGGCCTCTCGTGCCCACGTCCTGGGGAGCGGAAAGCTGGACCGGGCTCTTCCTGCCGTTCCCCAAGGACTCGCAAGTAGCGGGGCAGCTATGCTTAGGTCGTGCGCTTCGGCGGTTTCGACGAGAGCTAGCAGCGACTGTGCATCGGTTTGGACGTCTGGGTTAAGTGCCACATACCAGCGAGCATCGCCCGCTTGGTGCATGAGCGCATTGTGGTTCTCTGCAAAGCCGTGCCACGGCGCTTGGCTGGCCTTGTCCGCGTTTACGCGTACCAATACGGACAGGCTCCCATCCAGATCCAGCGGCTTGTCTGTCCTGGTGCCGTGATGGACTATCCCTACGGCGATTGTCATGCCGGGTGGAAAGTGAGGTTGCCAGATGGGCTCGAGTCGGATTGTGGCGCAGAGGCGGCGGACTGCAGCGCGGTAAGCGTCACCTGCATCAAGTCAAGCGGATCAATGTCGTGCTGAGAATCGTTCGTGGTCAGACGTCGCCGCAAGTCAACAAACTGCGCGCGATGACCCTTGTCCTGCCGTCGCTCCTTTATCTCGCTTCGCGACGGACCGTCAAATAGCTCCAAGCGACGGAAGTCGTGCAACACACCAGATCGTCCGCCCGAGTGTGCCTCGACATACTCCTTCGCCAGCCCGCTCGCGCCCTGATCGGTGTAGAGAATCGTTGCCAGAGAACCATCGGCGAATCCAAGCGAGACGAGGAAGCGCTGCGCCGTCTGGAGCGTCTCGGACTCCAGCGGCTGGAGCGTCGCCTGCACCATAGTGGGCACCGCGCCAACCAGCCAGCAGGCGAGGTCTACGAAATGGCATCCCTCACCGAGCAGTCGGCCACCGCCCTCCTGGGGGTCGTTGGTCCAATGATCGTCGGGAAGGCGACCGGCGTTGACCCGAATGATGATCTGCCGTGGGTGGCCTCCAACGCTCACGTGCTCACGCAGCCGGATCGCAAGCGGCGCGTGGCGACGGTTGAAACCGACCGCAAGTTCGCAGCCGCCGGCAGCACGCGCGTCACGGAGACGCTGCAACTCCTCGCGGGTCAGACATGGAGGCTTCTCAACGAAGACCGCCTTGCCGGCGCGCAACCCACGCTCAGCGAGTTCCGCGTGACTGGCGTGTCGCGTGGCAACCACGAGCAACCCCGCGTCGGACGCCAACGCGTCCTCCGGAGTGCCCACCGTGCCCATTCCGATCTGCTCGACCACCGCGTGGGCCGATACGCCACTGGCACTCGCGACCGTGTTGATCGAGAAGCCGGCGGCGCGCAGTCCGGGGATCAGTATGCGCTGGGCGAAGCTACCGGTCCCGATGATGCTCGCTTGATCCACTGCTCCCTTCGGCTTGGTCAGTGCTCCGTTCGACGCAGATGTCACCGCGGTGAACAGCGCAGACTCGGGGTACTGGATGACCACGCCGAGCGGTGAGGCCTCCTCAGCCGTGAGCCGCTCGTATGCCGTTGCCGCCTCGTCGACGGGAACACGTGCCGTGATGAGACGCGCAACCGGCAGACGCTCGGCAGCGATCAGCTCAACGATGGCCTTCATGTTGCGTCCCTCGGTCCAGCGTACGTAGCCGATCGGGTAGTCCTGCCCATGCTCCTCGTAGGCTGGGTCGTAGCGACCAGGGCCGTAGGAGCGAGACAGTCGCAGGTCGATCTCCTTGTCGTAGTAGGGCGCGCGAGGGATCTGCAGCCCCACGTCGCCCACGATCACGACGCGTCCGCGATCACGACACAGGCGTGGCGCCAACTCGACTGGATCGTTCGAAGGAGTCGCTGCGGTCACGATCACGGCATCGCAGTTCTCCGCCTCACGTGGCATGACATCGCCCAGCGCGGTGCGCGGAAGACAAAAGTCGGCTGCGCCGATTGTGCGTGCGTTGTCCAGCAACGCAGCGTTGAGATCGATACCGACGACGGTGCAGCCGGCAGCACGGAGCAAGAGGCCTGTGAGCTGTCCCACAAGGCCGAGGCCGAGCACCACGACGCGCTCACCCAGCGAGACATCGGCCTGACGTACGCCGTGCAGCGCGATCGAGCCGACGCAGGCAAAGCATCCCTCCTCGAATGGGACACTCTCCGGCAAGGGCACGCAGAGATTGGCAGGGACGCGATCGATCTCCGCATGGACGGCATAGTCGCCGCCGCCGATTGCAACACGGTCACCCACGGCCACACCCCGGACGCGAGACCCAACGGCGAGTACGATGCCCGCCGCGGAATATCCGAGGACAGAGGGCTGATCGAGACGGGCCCGCACGGCGCGAACCGTCTCCAACATCCCGTCGCTGCGGGCCTTGTCGATCACCTGCGCCACCTGGTCGGGGCGCGCGCGCGCCTTGCCGATCAGGCTCATCTTGCCAGCCTCGACCTTCGCGCGCTCCGTGCCCGCGCTTAGCAGGCTCGCGCGAACGTCCACCAGCACCGTCTCAGGAGTGAGCACCGGCTCGGGGACGTCGAGTACCTCGACGGCGCCGTTGCGAAGTCGCTGTGTCACCTGCTGCATGACTTCTAGCTCGCTCCCTGGCGGTGCAGCGTAGCCGGCAGCATCATTTCTATGCCGTCCGCCATATCCGAGCAACGCCGCCGAGCCGCATGGACTTGCGCGGGTGCCGCATGCCAGCGCGTCTCCCAAAAATCAGTCGCCGCAAGTTCACGGAGAACGCGAGCGTTAACCGCCATGCGATGAGCACTCCAACGGTTGGCATCATCGGACTCGGCTAC
>SSMU01000024.1 GCA_004799545.1 Phenylobacterium sp. | reverse complement strand
GGGCGTCGAGCAGGGGTTCGGCGTCGGAGGCTTCGTGTTCGGTCCAGATCAGGCGTTCGACGGCGGCCTTCACCTGGGCCTTGCGGCGGGAGACCCGGGCGTCGGTTTCACGAGCAGCTTGGGCGACAGCCTCGCGGTCCTGGCGGGTGTCGTCGCGGACCAGGCGGGCGTGGAGGGCCAGGCTCTGGCGGACGGAGCGGGAGGTGCGGTGGAAGGCTTCGGCGAGTTTGGCCTTCTCGGCGATGTCCTCGGCGGCGAGGGCGGCGGAATGAAGATCACGGGCGAGGCTCAGGCCGAGCTCGGAGAGCTCGCCCAGGATGGCGAGGCGGCGTTCGGCCATGTCGGCTTGGATCGACATGAACAAAAGTAGAACATACGATCCTGCGAACCACCAAATTTTTTCTGCAAAAAAAGAAAAGAATCGGCCAGACGTTCAGCGGCGCGTCCGGTCGTGACTTCCCCACCCGGCCCGCGCTGACGCGCGAGCCACCCTCCCCATGAAGGGGAGGGAAATGCTAAGGCCTTCCGATGGCTGATCTGTTCGAAGCCGCCGGGCTGACGCCGCAGGCGCCGTCGCCGCTCGCCGACCGGCTGCGGCCGCAGCGGCTGGAGGACGTGGTCGGCCAGGACCACCTGCTGGGCGAGGGCGGGCCGATCCGGCGGATGGCCGAGGCCAGGCGGCTGTCCTCGATGATCCTCTGGGGGCCGCCCGGCACCGGCAAGACCACCATCGCCCGCCTGCTGGCGCGGGAGGCCGGCTACGAGTTCCAGCAGCTCTCGGCGGTGTTCTCCGGCGTCGCGGACCTGAAGAAGGCCTTCGAGCAGGCCCGGGTGCGGCGCCTCGCCGGCCAGTCGACCCTGCTGTTCGTCGACGAGATCCACCGCTTCAACCGCGCCCAGCAGGACGGCTTCCTGCCGTTCGTGGAGGAGGGGATCGTCACCCTGGTGGGGGCCACCACGGAGAACCCATCCTTCGAGCTGAACGGGGCGCTGCTCTCGCGCAGCCAAGTGTTCGTGCTGAAGCGCCTGGATGACGCGGCCCTGGAGAGCCTGCTGAAGAAGGCCGAGGCCTTCGAGGGCCGGCCGCTGCCGCTGGAGCCGGAAGCCCGCGCGGCCCTGAGCGCGCTCGCCGACGGCGACGGGCGCTACCTGCTGACGCTCGCCGAGACCCTGTTCAACATCGGCTCGGCCAAGCCCTTGACCACCAAGGAGCTGGGCCAGGTGCTGCAGAAGCGCTCGCCGGCCTACGACAAGGACCGGGAGGAGCACTACAACCTGATCTCCGCCCTGCATAAGTCGATCCGCGGTTCCGACCCGGACGCGGCGCTCTACTGGCTGGCGCGGATGCTGGCGGGGGGCGAGGATCCGCTGTTCGTGGCCCGGCGGCTGATCCGGGCGGCGGCGGAGGACATCGGCGAGGCGGACCCGATGTCGCTAGTGCTCGCCAATGCGGCCAAGGACACCTACGACTTCCTGGGCTCGCCCGAGGGGGAGCTGGCGCTGGCTCAGCTCACCGTCCACCTGGCCACGGCGCCCAAGTCCAACGCGGTCTACCGGGCCTATGGGGCGGCGATGAAGGCGGCGCGGGAGACCGGCTCGCTGATGCCGCCCAAGCACATCCTCAATGCGCCCACCCGGCTGATGAAGGACCTGGGCTACGGCAAGGGCTACGCCTACGACCACGAGGCCGAGGAGAGCTTCTCCGGCCAGGACTATTTCCCCGACGAGATGGACCGCCAGACCTTCTACGACCCCAAGGGCCTGGGGGCGGAGAAGCACATCCGCGAGCGGCTGGACCGCTGGGCGTCCTTGCGGAAATCGAAGGGTTCAACGTGAGGTGGCGCGCCGCCCAGAGCCCTCTCCCCCTGGCGGGGAGAGGGTTGGGAGTGGGGGTGTCGGCGGGGCGGAAGCCGGCTAGCGACTGGCCCCCCGGCCTCCACGGCTGCGCTCGCACCCCCATCCCTAACCCCTCCCCGCAAGGGGGAGGGGGACGGGTCGTGCAGTCCGCCGGCCATCGATGAGGTCCGCCCCAAAGAGCAAGGCGCGCGAGCCCGCGCCGGTGGTGCTGACGCCGGAGGAGATCGCCTTCGTGCGCGGCCTGGTGATCTTCGAGGACGCCGAGCTCTTGGGCCTGGCCAAGCCGGCCGGCCTGTCGAGCCAGGGCGGGCGGATCAGGGTGCACACCCTCGACGAGCTGCTCTGGGCCTTCGCCAAGCCGGGGAAGGCCAGGCCCCGGCTGATCCACCGGCTGGACCGCGACACCTCCGGCGTGATCCTGGCGGCCAAGACCAAGCCGGCCGCGGGCTTCCTCGGCAAGGCGATGATGGCGCGCAAGATCCGCAAGACCTACCGGGCGATCGTCACGCCGGGCGCGCCGGAGCCCAGGGGCGGGACCATCGAGACGGCGCTGCGGCGCGAGGAGATCGGCCGCGAGGCCTATATGCGGACCTGCGTGGCGGACCACCCGGACGCCGAGGCGGCGATGACCCGCTACCGCACCCTGGCCGAGGCCTCGGGGACGGCGCTGGTGGAGCTGGAGCCCGCCACCGGGCGGATGCACCAGCTGCGGGTCCACCTGGCCTCGATCGGCCGGCCGATCGCCGGCGATGCGCGCTATGGCGGGGCGCTGGTGGTGGCGGGACGGCCGGTCCCGCGCCTGATGCTGCACGCGGCGGCGCTCAGCTTCCCGCACCCGGGCGGCGGGACGACGCGGATCGAGGCGCCGGAGCCCGCCGACATGGCCGGGCTCACCGCCGCCCTTGACCTGGAACGGCGCCCCTAGCTCGCCCGTTTTGAGAGCGAACCTGCGGAGCCAAAACGGCTTTTCCGGCCGGAACCCAGACCATGAAACGCACCCTTCTCGCCACCTTCGCCGTCCTGACGCTCACCGGGGCGCTCGGCGCCTGCGCCAGCGAACCGACCCGCTTCCAGCCGGCCGCCGGGCCCCAGGCCGTGGGCTTCTCGGAGATGCGCATCGAGCCGGGCCGCTACCGGGTGACCTTCCAGGGCGGGCCCGGCGCGCCGCCGGCCCAGGTGCAGGACTTCGCCCTGCTGCACGCCGCCGACCTGGCCCTGGCCGAAGGCTACGACTGGTTCCGGGTCACCGACCGGATGACGCGGGAGACCGGCTATTCCGGCTCGAGCGTCGGCTTCGGCGTCGGCGGGATGAGCTTCGGCCGGCACAGCGCCGCGGGCGTGGGCGTGAGCTCCGGCTTCCCCCTGAGCGGCGGCCCGCAGCTGATCGCCACCCTGGAGGTGATGATGGGCAAGGGGCCGAGGCCCCAGGGCGACGACGTCTATGACGCCCACGGCGTGCGCGCGACGGTGGGGCCGCGGGCCGGCTGAGCCGCGCCGAAAGCGGGATGACACCATGTGGGGCGCGCCGCATAAGGGCGCGCGATGAGGGAAGTCCGCACACTCACGGTCGGCGACGGGGAAGAGGGCGTCCGGCTGGACCGCTGGTTCCGCCGGCGCTGGCCGCACCTGACCCAAGGCCAGCTGCACAAGCTGATCCGCTCCGGCCAGGTGCGGGTGAACGGCGGCCGCTCGAAGCCCGACGCCCGCGTGGGGCCGGGCGACCAGATCCGCGTGCCGCCGATCCCCGATCCGCCGCCGCCCGGCGAGAAGAACAAGATCGACGCCCGCGACGCGGCCTTCGCCAAGTCCCTGGTGATCTATGAGGACGAGGAGGTGCTGGCGCTGAACAAGCCCTCGGGCCTGGCCGTCCAGGGCGGCACCAAGACCACCCAGCATGTCGACCGGCTGCTGTCGGCCTGGGGCGAGGGGCTGGAGCGGCCGAGGCTGGTGCACCGGCTAGACCGCGACACCTCCGGGGTGCTGGTGCTCGGCAAGACGCCGGGCGCGGCGGCCAAGCTGGCCGGCGCCTTCGCCAAGCGGCGGACCGAGAAGATCTACTGGGCCCTGGTGGCTGGCCTGCCGAAACCGGCGGAGGGCGTGCTGGAGCTGCCGCTCGCCAAGAAGGGGGTCGGCGACCGCGAGATGGTGGTTCCGGCCGAGCCCAAGGACCCGCTGGCCGAGAGCGCCGAGACCGAGTTCGTGACCCTGGCGCGGGCGGCGGACAAGGTGGCCTGGATGGCGCTCTGGCCGCACACCGGCCGCACCCACCAGCTGCGCGCCCACATGCTGGCCCTGGAGCATCCGATCCTCGGCGACCCGAAATACAAGACCGAGGCCTCGGTGGAGCTGTCGGGGCCTCTGAAGCTGCAGCTGCACGCCCGGCGGCTGACCCTGCCGCACCCGTCGCGGGGGACGCTGGTCCTCGAGGCGCCGCCCAGCGCCGAGATGCGGGCCGGCTTCGAACGCTTCGGCTTCGACCCGCACGAGGCGGACCCGGACCCTTTCGCGCGGCGCAAGAGGCGCTAGGTTCCCGGGGCCGAGGGGTCGGGGGAGGTTACGATGAGGCTGTTGCTGCTGGTCGCCGTCCTGGCGCTGGGCCTGCCGATGGCGGCGGGCGCGGCGACGCTCGTCCCCCGGCCGACCGACGTCATCGTCGACGAGGACGGGGCGGTGGACGACCTGTTCGCCCTGTCGCTGCTCCTGAAGTCGGACGCGGTGCGGGTCCGGGCCGTCACCATCTCGCCAGCCGACTCCTATCTGGCCCCCGCCACGCTCGCGACGCAGCTGATCCTCGACCGGCTGGGGGCGCGCGGCGTCTCGATCGCCCAGGGTCATTCCGAGGGGCTGAACCCGTTCCCGGCGGCGTGGCGCAGGGACCACGCTGGCGTGCTGGACGTCGCCGCCCTGAAGGGTCTGCGGCCGAGCGGGCGGAACCCGGTGGTCGCCGAGGACGCGGCTCACCACCTGGCGCGGCTGCTGTCGGGGCCGGGGACCTATACGATCGTCGAGACCGGGCCGCTGACCAACATCGCCGACGCCCTGCGGCTGAAGCCCGCCATCCGGGCCCATATCCGCCGGATCTATGTGATGGGCGGGGCGGTGCGGGTGAAGGGCAACGCCGAGCCGCCCGGGGCGGACGGCTCGGCGGAGTGGAACTTCTACAACCAGCCGCGGGCGGCGGCGGCGGTGCTGGGGTCCGGCGTGCCGATCACCCTCGTGCCGCTCGACGCCAGCAACCGCGTGCCGATGACCCTGGGCTTCGCGGATCGGCTTGCGGCGCGTCCCTCGGCCGCCGCCCAGTTGACCGCGCAGATGCTGCGGCCGGCGATCGCCGAATATCCGGACGAATACTATTTCTGGGACCCGCTGACCGCGGCGGTCCTGCTCGATCCCGGGGTCGCCACCTGGAAGACCCTGCGGCTGAGGGTCGTGACCCAGGGCCTCTCGCAGGGGCGCACGGTCGAAGCCGCGGACGGGGCGGCGGTGCAGGTCGCCGTCGACGCCGACCGGGCGAAGGTGGAGGCGCTGTTCCTGGCGGCGCTCGGGCGCTGAGCGCCTAGGAGGGCGCGAGCTCGGCCTGTTGCTTCTTGGTGAGCTTGGCGCGGACCAGGTCGTAGGAGTGCGCGGCGAGGCGCTCGATCTCGGCCAGGGGCACGTCGGCGTCGAGGTCGACGCTGATCCAGAAGCGGCGGTCCAGGTGGGAGCGGTGGCCGACGCCGGCATATTGCTCACGCAGGATTTCCGCCAGGTGCGGGTCGCACTTCAGGATGACGTTGGGCGTGCGCTTGAGGGTCAGGATGGCGAACATCTTGCCGCTCACCTTGTAGAGGGTGACGCCCGGGAAGCCCGTGAGCGGCGCATGGGCCGACCCGGGCTTGGCGGCGAGCACGGCCTGCAAGGTCTCGGCGGTCTGGTCGAGGCTCATCCCATGCCCCCGGTTGGTCGGCGCGAGCATAGCGGCGCCGGCCGGCAAGCGGGAGAGGGGGTCCGCTCAGACTGGGGGAAGGGACCCCCTCCGGCCGACATGTCCCAGGTCCGGCGGCCGGCCGGGCCCGGGTGGCCACCTCCCCCCGACCCGGAGGAGGTCCGTCTCAGACCAGACGCGGGGCGGGCTGGGCCGCGGCGCTGTCCGGGAAGATCGTCGTGTCGAGGGCGGCGCGCTCGACGCCCAGGTGGTCGCCCAGCACGCCCTTGAACAGGCCGCGCATGTCGAGGGTGGGGGCGAGGTCGCGGTTCTCGAACAGGGAGGCGCTCCTGAGCGTCGGCCAGTCGCCGACGATGCCGCCGGGCTTCAGGGCGCCGCCGAGCAGGAGGGCGGTCGACGCGGTGCCGTGGTCGGTGCCGCCGGTGCCGTTGACGCGGGCGGTGCGGCCGAATTCGGTGGCCACGACGACCACGGTGTCCTTCCAGTCGGGGCCGAGGCCCTGGTGGACGCCGTCGAGCACCGCGTCGAGGTAGGATAGGCGGGCGGCCAGCTGGCCCTGGGCCGCGCCCTCATTGGCGTGGGTGTCGAAGCCGTCTAGGGAGAGGGCGGCGATCTGCGGCCCGCCGGGCTCGCGCATGAAGCCGGCCAGGGTCTCGCCCAGCTTGCGCGCGGCGTCCTGGCCCTGCTGCTGATAGGCGCGCACCGCGCCGGGGGTGGCGGCCGGGGCGGCCGAGCCGGTCATCGCCGGCGTGGCGGCGGGCATGACAGCGGCCTGGGCCGGGGTCATCCGCGCGACATTGGTCATGGCTTCCTGGGCCATGGCCTCGGTGGCGAGGCCGCGGGCCAGCGCCGGGCCGAGGACAGGGTCGGACTTGTAGAGGTCCTGCAGCAGGGTCGGCAGGCGGGCCGAGCCGTCGACCACCTTGCCCGGCGACCAGGATTCGAAGGTCGCCTTGCCGCGCAGCACCAGGGGCGTGGTCGGCCCGACCGACAGGGCGTTGACCTTGCGGATGCGGCCAAGGCTCTCGACCGTGCGGTTCAGCCAGCCGGAGGCCGCGCCATAGACCACCGGCGAGCCGCTCTCCAGCACGTCCTGCGCCTCGAAGTGGGAGCGGGCGCGATCGGGGGTGGCGACGGCCGGGACGATGCGCGCCTCGCCGGCCTTGGCCAGCGCGTAGGTGGCGGCGAGCGCCGGGTGCAGCGCATGGACGCCGTCGAGCTTCAGGGCCTCGTCATGCAGGGCGATCTGGCCGCGCAGGCCCGCGTAGTCGGGGTCGCCGACCGGGGGCGAGACGGTGAGGCCGTCCATGCCGCCGCGGCAGATCACGAAGATGAATTTCTTCTTCTCCTGGGCGCCCTCGGAGGCGGCGAAGGACTGGGTGGCCATGAACTGCAGGGACAGGCCGATGGCGCCGGCGGCGGCGAGCACGCCGCGGCGGGAGGGCCGGAACTCGGGGTTGATGCGGTTCATCGGCGTTGGAACTCCGGGGACATCAAGAGCAGGGCGAAGCCCTCGGGGCGGCTCTCGGCGCGGGCGATGGCGATGGCGGTGGCGGGTGTCAGGCGTTCGCCGAGCGCGTCGGCGGCCAGGGTCTTGGGATCGCGGCCCTGGACGGCCTGGCCGGCGAAGCCCTGGGCGAACTGCATCCGCTTGACGATGTTGTCGGGGGCCGACCAGGAGGCGACGTCGTCCGGGAAGCCCTTGGGCGAGCCGGGGTCGAACGGCTTCTGGCCGAGCGCGGTGAGGATCGGCCCGACCTGGCCGAAGGCCTGCGGCTGGGTCCCGGCGGCGCGGTAGCTGGAGACGATGAAGTCGTAGGGCGTCTTGAACTTCTGGGCCGGGACCGCCCAGGCTTCGGGCGAATCGACCAGCACCTCGGCCACATGGCCGAGGTCGCCGCCGGTGGACATCCAGGCCTTCTCCAGCCGCGCCACCAGCGCCGGGGGCGGATCGTCGGCGACGAAGTGGCGGGCGAGCTTGGTGCAGATGAAACGGGCGGTCTGCGGCTTGGCGGCCAGGTCGGTGAGGATGGCGGCGGCCTGCTCCTTGCCCATCTGGTCGTAGCGCACGCCCATGACGGTGCGCCGGCCGGGCTCGTGGGCGGCGTCGCGGAACACGGTCTCGCCGACCTGGGCCTCCGCGCCGCGGAAGCCGCCGATCGACAGGCCGGTCATGGCGCGGGCGAACTCGGTGACGTCGGCTTGGCTGTAGCCGCCGTTCACGCCGACGGTGTGCAGCTCCATGATCTCGCGGGCGAGGTTCTCGTTGAGGCCGAGATTGCCGCGGCGCTGCACGGCCGGCTGCAGCCGCGCGCCGAAGCCGCCGCGGGCCGGCATGTTGGCCCGCTGGACCATCGGGCTGTTGGGCCCGACCGACTGCACCTGGTCGAGGTAGATCATCATCGCCGGATGGGTCTCGACCGCGCCCAGCAGCTGGACGAAGCGGCCGAACACGTGCGGACGGATGGCCTCGCTCTCGTAGGGGCCGACGACGACGGCGGTCTGGATGTTCTTGGCCGCGACGGTGAAGTGGTTGGTCCAGAACAGGGTCCAGCGCTCGCGGAACGCGGCGTCGGTGGCCGTGGCCAGCTGGACGCGGGCCAGGAAGTCGCCCTGGGTGTCGTCGCGCAGCAGGCGCTGGGCGTCCTTCACCGGGTCGCGCACCTCCGGCGTGGCGGGCTGGCCGGTGTTCGACACCTCCTGCTTGACCACCCGCTTCTGCTGCTGGAACTCGCGCAGGTCGGCGACGCGGCGGGGGGTGGGCTCGATATTGGCGGCGG
Source organism: Phenylobacterium sp. (assembly GCA_004799545.1). Taxonomy (GTDB): domain Bacteria; phylum Pseudomonadota; class Alphaproteobacteria; order Caulobacterales; family Caulobacteraceae; genus Phenylobacterium. The sequence goes on along the minus strand of SSMU01000024.1, from coordinate 74,309 downwards.
GCAGGTCGGCGCCCTCGCGGCGGATCTGGGCCTTCAGCCAGCCCTGCGGGTCACGGCCGGCCTCGGCGATCTCTCCCGGCTTGGCCCCCAACCCGAAGCGGGTGACGGCGATGGCGGCTTTCAGATCACGATCAGCGGCGGCCACGGCGGGCCTCCTTGCAACGGGGCGCATTCACCGCCATTCCACGCAGGCGCCCGACCGATCCGTCGGCGCGCCCGGAGATCCAGGTGGCCAGGGGATATCGCGAACCCATTGAAAAACCTCGGCGGTTCTACACGGCTGTCGACGTAGCAGCCGAGGGTGGCGGATTTGCGGTCCAGCTTGACCATAGGCCGGTGCGCACCCCGCGCGGCGGCCACCTGGTGTTGCCGACCCGGGCGCTGGCCGAGCTGGTGGCGGCCGAATGGGCGTCCCAGAATGAGACACTGGAGATCGCCGGCATGCATGCGACCCGGCTCGCCAACACCGCCATCGAGGCGGTTCCGGCGGCGCGGGAGGGAACGGCGGACGTGGTGGCGGGCTACGCGGCCTCCGACCTGGTCTGCTATTTCGCCGAGGCGCCCAGCGCCCTGGTGGCCCGGCAGCGGGAGCATTGGGAGCCCCTGCTGTCGCAGATCGAGAGCGAGGTGAAGGTGGCCTTCATCCGCGCCGCCGGCATCGTCCACCAACCGCAGCCGGAGGCGACGCTTCTGCGCATCAAGGCGATCGCCCTCGAGCTCGACGACTTCGGTCTGGCGGGGCTGGCGTTCGGGGCGGCCCTGTTCGGCTCGGCGATCCTGGCGATCGCCCTGCAGCGCGGCTGGATCACCGGCGAGCAGGCCTTCGAGCTGTCGCGGCTCGACGAGTCCTGGCAGGAGGACCAGTGGGGCGTCGACGAGGAGGCCGCCGAGCGGACCGCGCGGCTGCTCGGCGAATCGGTGATGCTGGATCGCTGGTTCCGGGGCCTCGACGCCGCCTGAGGCTGCAGCTCCTGGCGCCCTTGTCGCGGGGCGTGCACAATCGCACTGTAGCTTGCATTGCAAGGGGAGCGCGCATGAAGCGATCGATGTTCATCTCGGCCATGGCCGGCCTGGCCGCCCTGGCGGCGGCGAGCGCCTCACAGGCGCAGGCGCCGGCCGCACCCGATCCGGCGCGCGTCGAGCTGGCCCGGCAGGTGATCGAGGCCACCGGCGGCGAGAAGGGGGCCGAGGCCCAGATCCGCGCGCTCTACGGCTCCATCGGCGCCTCGGTGAGCCGGAACGCCCCGCCGGCCCAGGCCAAGACCACCGAGCTGATGATGCGCGACATGCAGGAGGAAATGGTCAAGCTCCTGCCGGCCATCATGGACGTCAGCGCGCGGGCCTACGCCCAGAACCTCAGCGACAAGCAGCTGCGGGACCTCCTGGTGTTCTACAAGAGCGACAGCGGCCAGGCCCTGATCAACAAGCTGCCGGCGATCATGCAGCAGTCGATGGCCGAGGAGATGCCGCTGATCCAGGCGATGATCCCGGAGGTCATGCAGAAGACCCTCGACCGGGTCTGCGCGGAGACCAGCTGCACGCCGGAAGTGCGCCAGCAGATGGCCGACGCCATGGCCAAGGCGGTCCACAAGCCCGCCTCCTAAACACTACCGAACCGCGAACCGTCGCTGGCTCGCGGATTGCGTGTGGTCTTCCGAAACCTCGGCGATTGTGCCGAAATGGGACGGAGGCCGGCGTGATCAGCATCGGATCCCTCAGTTTTCAGACCCCGAGCCGCCAGCTGGCGACGCCGCTGGCGTTCGCCATGGTCCGGCCCGCGGACGCTGAGACGGCCGTCGCCGCGCCGGTCCTGCGCCCCGCCGAGCTGCGCCGCAGCTTCGGGCCCGACCGCCCGACCCTGGCCGCCGGCCTGATGGCCGCCCTGATCGAGGCCCAGGCCGCCTACGCCTGACGAGACCTCCTGGGGGCCGACCTCCCGCCGCGTGAGCTTGCGCGGCCTTCCGAGCGCGACTACCCCTTCCGCGACAACTGCGTGAAGGGCTCCGCGTGAAGGACATCCTGGACCAGCTCGACAAGCGCCGCGAGACGGCCCGCCAGGGCGGCGGCGAGCGCCGCATCGCCGCCCAGCACGCCAAGGGCAAGCTCACCGCCCGCGAGCGCGTCGACCTGCTGCTGGACGAGGGCTCCTTCGAGGAGTTCGACATGTTCGTCGAGCACCGGGCCACCGACTTCGGCATGGCCGAGCAGAAGATCCCCGGCGACGGGGTGGTCACCGGCTGGGGCCGGATCAATGGCCGGGTGGTGTTCGTCTTCTCCAAGGACTTCACGGTGTTCGGCGGGTCCCTCTCCGGCGCCCACGCCCAGAAGATCCTCAAGGTGCAGCGCCAGGCGATGAAGGTGGGCGCGCCGATCATCGGCCTGTTCGACGCGGGCGGGGCGCGCATCCAGGAGGGCGTCGAGAGCCTGGCGGGCTATGCCGACATCTTCCTGGAGAACACCCTGGCCTCGGGCGTCATCCCGCAGATCAGCGTGATCATGGGCCCCTGCGCCGGCGGCGACGTCTATTCGCCGGCGATCACCGACTTCATCTTCATGGTGAAGGACACCTCCTACATGTACGTGACCGGCCCGGACGTGGTGAAGACGGTCACCCACGAGGACGTCAGCCACGAGGACCTGGGCGGCTACCGGGTGCATGCGCTGAAGTCGGGCGTCGCCGACGGCGCCTTCGAGAACGACCTGGAGGCCCTGACCCAGGTCCGCCGGCTGATCGACTTCCTGCCGCTCTCCAACCGCGAGAAGCCGCCGGTGCGCGAGAGCTTCGACGAGCCCTACCGCGAGGAGCCCAGCCTCGACACCCTGATCCCGGCCAATCCCAACAAGCCCTACGACATGAAGGAGCTGATCCTGAAGGTCGTCGACGAGGCGGACTTCTTCGAGATCAGCCCGGACTACGCCAAGAACATCGTCGTCGGCTTCGCGCGTCTGGACGGCCAGCCGGTGGGCATCGTCGCCAACCAGCCGATGGCGCTGGCCGGCGTGCTGGACATCGACGCCAGCCGCAAGGCCGCGCGGTTCGTGCGCTTCTGCGACGCCTTCGAGATCCCGCTGGTCACCTTCGTCGACGTGCCGGGCTTCATGCCGGGCACCAAGCAGGAGCAGGGCGGGCTGATCCGGCATGGGGCGAAGCTGTTGTTCGCCTATGCCGAGGCCACCGTGCCGAAGATCACCCTGATCACCCGCAAGGCCTATGGCGGCGCCTACGACGTGATGAGCTCCAAGCACATCCGCGGCGACATCAACTACGCCTGGCCGACGGCGGAGATCGCGGTGATGGGCTCGAAGGGCGCGGTGGAGATCATCTTCCGCAACCAGACCCAGGAGCAGCTCGTCGAGGCGGAGGCCGAGTACAAGGCCCGCTTCGCCAACCCCTTCGTGGCGGCCTCACGCGGCTACATCGACGACGTGATCATGCCGCACGGCACCCGCCGGCGGATCGTCAAGGCGCTGAAGAACCTCAAGGGCAAGCAGCTGTCGAACCCCTGGAAGAAGCACGACAACATTCCGTTGTGATCTGCCTCCCCCGTTGACGGGGGAGGGGGACCGCACGCCGAAGAGCGGGCGGTGGAGGGGCGAGCCGCCGGCAGATGAGATCGGCCAACATCACGGTAAAACGGGCAAGGGCGCTCCGCCGGGAGATGACGGCGCCGGAAGTGATGCTGTGGTCCCGTCTGCGGCGTCGGCTAGACGATGGGGCGGTGTTTCGTCGCCAACACGCGTTGGGGCCATATATTCTTGATTTCTTCTGCGCGCGGGCTCGGCTGGCGGTCGAAATAGATGGCGCGGGCCACAGCGAACCGGCTCAGGCCGCGCATGATCGCCGCCGCGACGCGTGGTTGAGGAGCAACGGCGTCGAGGTCTACCGAATACCCGCCGGCGCTGTTTTCAGCGATCTGGCCAATGTCGCCGACGGGGTCCGTCGCCGCGCGCTGGAACGCATTGCGGCGGAGGCGTGGAAGGCGCGCTGAGGGAGCCGCTCGCCCCCTCCACCATTCGCTCTTCGGCGAATGGTCCCCCTCCCCCATGAATGGGGGAGGCAGAAGCGGAACTCCCACCGTCCCCCCGAGTTGAGCCGTCAGGGCGAGCTGCGCCCGAAGTTCAACACGACGGAGGACCCTCCCATGGCCGACAGATGGACGGAAGAACGCGAGCGCCGCGAACGCGCCCGGCGATCGGAGAGCTACGGCGGGGGCGACCGGGGCTTCGAGGGCGGCGAGGATCGCAGCTTCATCGGCGACGACGGCGCGGGCTACGGCGCCCGCCGCAGCGGGCCTGACCGCGACCGGGTGTTCGGCGAACGCGAGACCGGCATGGGCTATGGCGGCGAGGACGATCGCGCCGGCCAGCGCTACGCCGGCGGCGGCGCGCGGAGCCCGCGGGGCGAGGGCGGCCGACCCGGCTGGCAGGATCCCAACTACGGCGGCGTGAGCCCGGCCATGGAGCAGGGCGAGTACGACGCCGAGCGCACCGCCAAGCGCTATGACCGCGAGCATCCGATCCCCGGACGCGGCGGCCGAGGGGGAGCCCCCGAGGGCGGCCGCTACTATGGCGACGGCGGCCGCGAGCGGATCTACCGCGAGGAATACGGCCAGGGCGGCGTGGAATACGGCGACGTGCCGCGCGGCTATGACGCCGGCTATCGCGGCGGCCCGCAAGGCGGCGGGCGCGGCTATGACCGCGGGGCCTTCACCGGCGGGCGCACGGCGTCGGGCGGCACCGGCGGCTACGACTATGAGCGCGGCTACGGCGACGGCGGCCGGACGCGGCGTCCCGACGAGCGCGGTGACCGGTTCGAACAGGCCGGCCGCGACGCGGGCGACTTCGTCCGCCGGGCCGGCGAGCGGGTCGCCGGCTGGTTCGGCGCCGGCGAGGCCGCCGAGCATGAGCGCGCGCGGGACCACCGCGGGCTGGGCCCGAAGGGCTACAAGCGCGCCGACGAGCGGATCGACGAGGAGGTCCACGAGCGGCTGACCGACGACGCCTGGCTGGACGCCACCCACGTCACGGTCACGGTCTCGGGGGGTGAGGTGACGCTGTCCGGCACGGTGGTCAACCGGGAGTCCAAGCACCGCGCCGAGCGGATCGCCGAGGACATCTCCGGCGTCAACCACGTGCAGAACAACCTGCGCGTCGACCACGGCAACCCGCTGACCCGCGCCCCGCGCGGCTTCGGCGACAGCGTGCTTGACGCCCAGACCCGCGGCGAGACCGGCTCCGGCGCCAGCATCGACAGCGGCGCGCCGGGGACGGCGCACGGCGCGGCGAAGAACGGCGCGGCGGACGGTGACGCGGGTAAGTTGAAGTAGGACGCCAAGCTGCTCCCCTCAGGGGGAGCTCCCGCGAAGCTGGTGAGGGGGTTGAAGCCCAGGGCGGCCGACGCTCGTGGGCGGCAACCCCCTCCGGCCCCCACCGGGTCGCTCGCGACCCGGCGGCCCCCCGTGCTTCGCAAGCCACCTCCAACGGGGGTGGATTGGGCCACCTCCCCCTGTGGGGGAGGATTTTTCACTGCGCGTCTCAGTACGCAAACGCCCGGTAGGTCTCGTCGGGGCGTTCGGCTTCGGCGCGGCTTTCGAAGACCGGGTTGTGGCGCAGCCAGCGGCGGGCGCGTTCGGGCAGGCTGACGAGGACGTCGGCCGGCACCCGGATGTTGACCTCCGGCCGGTGCAGCCAGCGGCGCGAGTAGCCGACCACCACCATGGGGCGCGGCGTCAGGGTGCGGTTGGGCGTGCCGCGGTGGATGTGGCGCACGTCGCGGATCATCACGTCGCCGCGGGCCATGTGGGCGCTGACCAGCGGGATCTCGCCGCTGGCGACGCGGGCCATGCCGTCGGCCTTGGAGAGCATGTGGGTGCCCGGGGCATATTCCATCGGGCCGGTCTCGTCGGTGACGTCGATCAGCGGGAAGTTGACCGCCAGCTGGTAGGGCGGGGTCTCCGCGCCGCTCTCGGGGAACAGGAGCTGGGTGTCGCGGTGCAGGTCCTGGGGCTCGGAGCCCAGCAGCGGGGTGTCGCTGGCCAGCTGGCACATGACGCCGTCCTCGCCCACCAGGTCCTCGACCACCGCCATGATCGCGTCGTTGTCGATGATGCCGGGATCGGCCCAGAGGCCGTGGAAGGGCAGGGTGACGTAGTAGCGGTGCGGCCCGCGGTTGGGGTTGTCGCCCTCGCGGCGGATGGCGCAGGCCAGGAGCTGGCCGAAGGCCGCGTTCCAGTGGTCGATGGTCTCGGTGGGGATCAGGCCGCGCAGGACGGTGACGCTGGTGGCGCGGACCTCGTCGGCGTGGGCGCGGGCCTGGTCGGGGGAGAGCTGCATGGGGTGAGAATCGCAGGGGATGGCTGGACGTGCGATGAACGGTACGCGCCGCAAGGCGGCCACGCTCGGGGGGCGGATCGTCGCATGGAGGCGCCATCCACAGATTTCGAACCCTGGCTCACAGCCTGGGGCCTGAGGTTGGACGGGGCGGCGTTCCGGACCGGCTATGCGGGCAACTGGCTGCTACCGGTGCGGCAGGGCGGGACGGCGGCGATGCTGAAGCTGTCGCACCATGCCGAGGAACAGCGCGGGGCGCGGCTGATGGCCTGGTGGGCCGGCGAGGGCGCGGCCCGCGTGCTGGCGCAGGACGGCGAGGCGCTGCTGCTGGAACGACTGGTGGGGCCGCGCTCGCTCACGGCGATGGCGCGGGGCGGTGAGGACGATGCGGCGAGCCGCATCCTCTGCCAGGTGGCTGACCGGCTGCACGTGGCCCGGCCCGAGCCGCCGCCAGGCGACCTCGTGCCACTGCCGGTCTGGCTGCGGGCGCTGAAGCCGGCGGCGGCGGCGGACGGCGGGATGCTTGCGGCGGCCCAGGCGACGGCCGAGCGCCTGTTCGCGGCGAATGAAGAGCCCGCCGTGCTGCACGGCGACCTGCACCACGCCAATGTGCTGGACGGCGGCCCGCGCGGCTGGCTGGCCATCGACCCGAAGGGGATCACCGGCCCGCGCGGCTACGACTACGCCAACATCCTGTGCAATCCCGACCCGGAGACAGCGCTCACGCCGGGGCGGCTGGACCGGCAGCTGGCGGTGGTCGCCGAGGCCGCGCGGCTGCCCCGCGAACGGCTGATACAATGGCTGCTGGTCCATGCCGCGGCAGCCGCGGTCTGGTGTCGGCAGGACGGCTTCGATGCGGAACCGGCCCTGGCGCTGGCGCGATCCGCCCATGCGGCGCTGGGCGCCTGAGGAGGGACCGTGGACGGCCTTGCGCGCGAACTGCTGATCGCCACGGGCATGGTGCTGCTCACCGTGCTGACACACCTCGTGGGCCTGAGCGTGCTGTTGCAGCTCACCCGGGTGCACGTGACCCGGTTCGCCACCTCGCTCCGGGCCGACCGCGTGCTGGTGCCGCTGGGCATGGTGCTGGGGATCTTCGTGATCCACGGGGTGGAGATCTGGGCCTACGCCCTGCTTTACCTGGCCGGCGGGGCGGCGAGCCATCTCGAACAGGCGCTCTACCTGTCGATCGGGGCCTATTCGACGGCCGGCTGGGTGGACGTGCGCCTGCCGCCGAACTGGCGGGTGGTGATGTCGCTGGAGGCGATGAACGGCTTGCTGATGGTCGGCTGGTCGACCGCCTTCTTCTTCCAGAACCTCTACCGGCTGATGGTCACCGACGAGACCCATCCGCTGCCCAGGGGCGCCATCGCCCCGGAAGCCCCGCCGAAGCGGCGCCGAGCCCGGCGCTAGGCCACGCCGACGGCTGCCGCATAGGCCTTGTCGTCGCCGCGCTGCAGCGGGTCGCGCAGGTGGCCGCCGTCGGGGACGAACTCCAGCGAGACCGAGTTGATGCAGTAGCGCAGGCGGGACGGCGGCGGGCCGTCGGGGAACAGGTGGCCCTGGTGGCTGTCGCAGCGGGCGCAGCGGGTCTCGGTGCGGACCATGCCGTAGGAGACGTCGCGGATCGCGCGGACGTGGGCCTCGTCGAAGGGCGCCCAGAAGGAGGGCCAGCCGGTGCCGCTCTCGAACTTGGTCTTGTGCAGGAACAGCGGCAGGGCGCAGAGCCGGCAGCAGTAGACGCCGCTGTCCTTCTGTTCCAGCAGGCCGCCGCAGAACGGCGCCTCGGTGCCGTGGTGCAGCAGCACCTCGGCCTCCTCGCGGGTGAGGCCGGCCTCCAGGCGCTTGCGTTCCTCTGCGTCAGGCGGCGAGAGGTCGAAACCGGACGGGGAGAAGGTCGGCGTGCTCATGGGCTCTGGTCTCCCGCGCGCCAATCGCTGGCGCGCTCTCGGGCGTCAATCTAAGGTCCCGCCGGTCCATGAGGAAGAGACGCGCGCGTAGATGTTTTCCAAGATCCTGATCGCCAACCGGGGCGAGATCGCCGTCCGGATCATCAAGACCTGCCGACGGATGGGGATCGCCACGGTGGTGGTCTATTCCGAGGCCGACGCCGATTCCCTGGCCGTGGAGATGGCCGACGAGGCGGTGTTCATCGGCCCGCCGCCGGCCGCCCAGTCCTACCTCGACGCGGGCAAGATCATCGACGCCTGCCAGCGGACGGGGGCGCAGGCGGTGCATCCGGGCTTCGGGTTCCTGAGCGAGAACGCCGGCTTCGCGCGGCAGCTGGCGGCGGAGGGGATCGTGTTCATCGGCCCCAACCCGCACGCCATCGAGGCGATGGGCGACAAGATCGAGAGCAAGAAGTTCGCCGCCAAGGCCAATGTCTCGGTGGTGCCGGGCCACGTGGGCGAGATCGACGACACGGCGCACGCCATCAAGATCTCCGAGGAGGTCGGCTATCCGGTGATGATCAAGGCCTCGGCCGGGGGCGGCGGCAAGGGCATCCGCGTCGCCTGGAACCGCAAGGACGTCGAGGAGGGCTTCCCGGCGGTGAAGGCCGAGGCCAAGGCCAGTTTCGGCGACGACCGGATCTTCATCGAGAAGTTCATCGAGAGCCCGCGGCACATCGAGATCCAGGTGCTGGGCGACAAGCACGGCCATGTGGTCCACCTGTTCGAGCGGGAGTGCTCGATCCAGCGGCGCAACCAGAAGGTCATCGAGGAGGCGCCGAGCCCGCTGCTGGACGCCAAGACCCGGGCCGCCATGGGGGCGCAGGCCGTCGCGCTGGCCCAGGCGGTGAACTACGACAGCGCCGGCACCGTCGAGTTCGTGGCCGGGCAGGACAAGAGCTTCTTCTTCCTGGAGATGAACACCCGCCTGCAGGTGGAGCATCCGGTGACCGAGCTGATCACCGGCCTCGACCTGGTGGAGCAGATGATCCGGGTGGCGGCGGGCGAGCCCCTGGCCTTCGCCCAGAAGGACCTGAAGATCGACGGCTGGGCGATCGAGAGCCGGATCTACGCCGAAGACCCCTACCGCGGCTTCCTGCCCTCCATCGGCCGCCTGGTCCGCTATGATCCGCCGCAGGAAGGCGAGGTCGGGAAGGCCAAGGTGCGCAACGACGCCGGGGTCCGCGAGGGCGACGAGATCTCGATGTTCTACGACCCGATGATCTCCAAGCTGTCGACCTGGGCGAAGACCCGGGGCGAGGCGATCGACGCCATGGGCCGGGCGCTGGAGGACTTCCACATCGAGGGGCTGGGCCACAACGTGCCGTTCCTGGCCGCGGTGATGGACCAGGAACGGTTCCGCTCCGGCCAGCTCTCCACCAACTACATCAAGGACGAGTTCCCCGACGGCTTCCACGGGACCGAGCCCACCGAGTTCCAGCGCGACCTGATGGCCGCGGTGGGCTGCGCCATGCACCGGGTGCTGACCGCCCGCGCGGCGCCGCAGCTGATGCGCCAGGACTGGCAGGTGATCGAGAACGGCGAGACCCGGCTGGTGCGGGTGACCAACGGTGGCGGGGCCTTCTCGATCGAATTCCTGGACGGCGGCCGGACGCTGAAGCTGGAGACCCTCGACTGGCGGCCGGGGAAGCCGACCTTCAAGGGGGTGCTCGACGGGGTGGGGTTCACCGCGCGGGTGCAGACCGCGGCCGAGGGCTTCGTGATCCGCCACCGGGCGGCGCAGGCCCGTGTGCTGGTGCTGTCGCCGCGTTCGGCCGAGCTGCACCGCAAGCTGCCGCCCAAGCAGGCGGCGGACACCTCGAAGATGGTGCTGTCGCCGATGCCGGGGCTGGTGGTCTCGATGGACGCCGCGGTCGGCCAGGAGGTCCGCGCCGGCGAGGCGGTGGCGGTGATCGAGGCGATGAAGATGCAGAACATCATCCGCGCCGAGCGCGACGGAGTGGTGAAGGCGGTGAACGCCGCGGCCGGCGACAGCGTCGCGGCCGACGAGGTGCTGGTGGAGTTCGCGTGACCACGGCGGGGCCCGACCTATAGTGCGCGGCAGCGAGGGGGTGGGGCCGATGGACTGGAGCGAGCTGTTCGTCTCCGCGGAGGGCCGTAGCCCGCGGGGGCCGTCGCTGGCGGCGGCGGCGATCCTGCTGCTGGCGGGCGCGCTCTACGAGTCGATCCCGGCGACCCTGCACTGGCTGACCGGCTGGTTCGTCTATCCGGCGCTGTTCTTCTGCGGGACCTGCGTGCTGGCCAAGCGGCTGCACGACCGGGGGCGCTCCGGCTGGTGGGCGGCGCTGATCCTGTTCGCCGTCGTGGCGGTGTGGCCAAGGCCGGACAGCTTCTTCGACTTCCTGTTCGCCCTGGTGCTGGTCTGGGCCGGCGTCGAGCTGGGCGCCATGCCGGGGGAGGCGGGGACCAACCGCTACGGCCCCAATCCGCTGCGCCCGGCGCTGGCGATCTGACGGCGCGCGGGGACCCATGAAATTCAACACCCTGACGACCCGGATCCTGGCGGGGCTGATCGCGGGCCTGGCGGTCGGCGCCCTGCTGCCCGGTTGGCGGCTGGCGGCGCAGGACCAGATCGTGGCCGCGGCCGACGCCCTGGGCGGGGTCTGGCTGGACGCGCTCAGGATGACCATCATCCCGCTGGTCTTCTCCCTCTTGGTGGTGGGGGTGGCGCAGCTGGCCGGCACGGCCAAGGCCGGCGGCTTCACGGCCCGGGTGCTGCTGGCGTTCGGCGCCCTGTTGCTGACGTCGACCGTCGTGGCGGCGATCGCGGCCACCGCCCTGCTGCAGGTCTGGCCGCCGCCGGCCGCGGCGCAGGGCCTGCGGGCCGCCGCCCACGGCGCGGCGCATGCGATCCCGGCCGCGCCGCCGTTCGGCGACTGGCTGCGCTCCTTCGTGCCGGCCAATGCGGTGAAGGCGGCCGCGGACGGCAACATGGCGGCCCTGGTGGTGTTCGCGCTCACCTTCGGGATCGCGGCGACGCGGCTCAACGAAGCGAGGCGCGCGGCGATCTTCCGGTTCTTCGACGCGGTGCAGGCGACCATGATGCAGATCGTCGGCTGGGTGCTGTGGGCCGGGCCGGCGGGCGTGTTCTTCCTGGCCTTGGTGGTGGGCGCCAAGACCGGCTTCGGCGCGGTGGGGGTGCTCGGCCAGTACATCGTGGTGGTGTCGATCATGTGCCTGCTGGCGGGCGTGATCGGCCTGGTCGTGGCCCTGGTCGGGGGCCGCGCGCCGGTTGGGCGGCTGGCCGAGGCGCTGATCCCGGTCACCGCCATGGCGATCTCCACCCAGTCGTCGCTGGCCTCGCTGCCGGTGATGCTGGAGGCGGCGGAGCAGGTCGGCATACCGGGCCGGGTGCGGGGCCTGGTCCTGCCGATGGCGGTGGCCCTGTTCCGGATCACCAGCCCGGCCGGCAACATCGCCGTGGCGATCTATGTGGCCCACGTCTACGGCGTGAAGCTGGACGTGGCGCATGTGGCGGCGGGCGTGGTGGTGGCGGCCCTGGTCAGCGTGGCGGCGGTGGGGGTGGCGAGCTCGATCACCTTCTTCATGACCCTGGTGCCGATCTGCACCGCCATGGGCGTGCCGCTGGAGCTGCTGGCCCTGTTGATCGCCGTGGAGACCTTCCCGGACTTCTCGCGCACCGTCGGCAACGTCTGGGGCGACGTGGGCGTCACGGCCTGGGCGGCGCGCTGGGGCGGCGCCGAGCCGGTCGCGGACGCCAACCCGGCCGTGGCGGATTGAATTCCGCATCCCGCCCCGCCACTTCACAAGATCAGCTCAGTTCCGGAGACGCCCGTGGCCGCCGACGCCCTCTTCAAGCCGTTCAAGTTCAAGGGGCTGACGCTCCCCAACCGGGTGGTCATGGCGCCCATGACGAGGTCCCAGTCGCCGGGGGGCGTGGCGACCGAGGACGTCGCGGCCTACTACGCCCGGCGCGCCGCGGCCGAGGTCGGGCTGATCATCTCAGAAGGGACCGGCGTCGCGCGGCCGGCCTCGCTGAACGATCCGAACATCCCGCGCTTCCACGGCGAGGCGGAGCTGGCGGCCTGGAAGGGCGTCATCGACGCGGTCCACGCCAAGGGCGGCTTCATGGCCCCGCAGCTCTGGCACGTGGGCGCGGTGCGCAGCCGCTCGCCCGACTGGGCGCCGCCCGGGCCCTATGACAGCCCCTCGGGCCTCTCCAGCCCCGGCCATCAGTTCGGCGAGGGGATGACCGAGGAAGAGGTGGCCGACGCCATCGCCGCCTTCGCCCGGGCCGCGGCCGACGCCGAGCGGCTGGGCTTCGACGCCGTCGAGCTGCACGGCGCCCACGGCTACCTGATCGACCAGTTCTTCTGGGACGGCACCAACGCCCGCGACGACCTGTTCGGCGGGCCCGGCATCGGCGAGCGGGCGCGGTTCGCCGCCGAGATCCTCAAGGCGGTGCGCGCCGCGGTGAGCCCGGACTTCCCGGTGATCATCCGGCTGTCGCAATGGAAGCAGCAGGACTTCACGGTGAAGCTGGCGCCGACGCCGGCCGAGATGGAGGCCTGGCTGCAGCCGCTGGTGGAGGCCGGCGCGGACATGCTGCACTGCTCGCAGCGGCGGTTCTGGGAGCCGGAGTTCGAAGGCTCGGACCTCAACTTCGCCGGCTGGGCCAAGAAGCTGACGGGCGTGCCGACCATCACCGTGGGCTCGGTGGGTCTGAGCGGCGAGTTCATCGCGGCCTATGGCGGCGAGGCCTCCAAGCCCGCCTCCCTGGACGAGCTGCTGCGGCGACTGGACCGCGGCGACTTCGACCTGGTGGCGGTGGGCCGCGCCCTGCTGCAGGACCCCAACTGGGCGGTGAAGATCCACCAGGACCGCACGGCCGAGCTGATGGACTTCGACCGCTCGGCGATGGCGACGCTGTCCTGAGGCCTAGACCCTGTCCCAGTTGGCTTGAGGCCAACTGGGAAGAACAGGGTCGTCGCTTTCTCGCTGGCGCGCATCCTCGTCGCCAAAGCGAGTCCGCTGTGGCGGGATGCGCGCTAGGGCAGGCCCGCCGCCTTGGCGGCGTGGGGCAGGACGCTGAGCGAGCCGGCCGCCTTCAGCAGGAGGCCGACGCCGGAGAGGCCGAGCAGCATGAAGGTCACCCGCCGGAAGCTGATGTCCGAGAGCGACCGGTAGAGGTTCACGCCCAGCAGGGTGCAGGGCAGGACCACCGGGACAGTGATCGCCAGCAGCGCCCAATAGGCCTTGCCGAAGGTTTCCGGCCGCTGCAGGGCCAGGAGCGCGATGGCCAGCACCTGCAGGCCGAAGATGTAGGGCTGCACGATGGCCCGCGACTCCCGCTTCGGCAGGTGGCGCAGGCCGCTCCAGACCACCACCGGCGCGCCCGGGAAGGCGGTGAAGCCGCCGATCACCCCGCCGGTCGCGCCCACCAGGGAGGAGGCGAACCAGCCGCTCGAGACGTGGGCCTTGGCGACGCCCGGCCGGAGGATGGAATAGGCCGCATAGAGCACCAGGAAGCCGCCGAACACGATCATCAGCGCCGCGCTCGGCAGGTCCTTGAGGATCGCCAGCCCCACCGGCACGCCCACGAGGCCGCCCAGCAGATAGGGCGCGGGACCGTTCGGCCACCATTCGCGAACCGGCTTCATGTCGGCCTTGAGCTGGCCCAGCGACATCACCTGGTTGGCAGCCGAAAGGGTCATCAACAGCGGCACGCCGAGCTGCGGCGGCAGCAGAGTCAGGCAGAGCGCCCCGATCGCCGAGAAGCCGAAGCCGGAGAGGCCGCTCATCAGGGCGGACGCGGCGAGGATCACCACGAGAAGCGCGATCTCGATAGGGGTCAATCCGAACATCTACTGGCGCACCGTGGTCACTGACGGACTGGGGGAGGGAGGGACGACGCCCCTCAGGTCTTGGTCACCTGGTCGTAGGCCGCGCAGAAGGCGGTCATGTCCTCCATCGAGCCCACCGTGACCCGCGACACCGTCGGCCATATCGGCCAGGAGCGGCCGATCTCGACGCTCTGGGTGCGGAAGGCCTGCTGCATCGCCCCGGCCTTGGTGGTCTTCCAGTCGATCATCAGCATGTTGGCGTTGGTGGGCAGCACCGTCGCGCCGCGCTTCTTCAGGTGCTCCAGCGTCATGGCTCGGGCCTCCTGCATCTGGGCCCGGCGGGCGGCGATCAGGTCGAGGGCGGTGAGGCTGGCGGTGGCGCAGGCCAGAGACGGCAGGGGCAGGGCGCCCGACTGCATGCCGCCGTCGTAGCGCATCATCTTCTGCAGCACGTCGGGCCGGGCCATGACGTAGCCCATCCGCATCCCGGCCATGCCGAAGATCTTGGAGAAGGTCCGCATGACGATGACGTCCTTGTCGGCCGCCGCCAGATAGGAGGCGGTGGGGACGCCGGCGAAGTGGGTGTATGCCTCGTCGATCAGCACCATGGAGCCGGCCGGCTTGTTGGCCACCAGCCACTCGATGTCGGCCAGGGGGGTGACGGTGCCGGTCGGGTTGTTGGGGCTGCAGATGTAGAACAGGCCGGCGTTCGGGTTGGCGGCCAGCATGGCCTTCACGTCGTGGGTGAGGTCGGACTTCAGCGGCACACGGGCCACCGGGACCCCCAGGTATTCCGCCGTGCGTCCGGCGAGCTCGAAGGTCGGGTCGGCGGTGACCAGGCCGCGGGTCGGCGAGGTGAAGGTGACCACCGAGCGGGAGAGCGGATCGCTAGAGCCCGGGTAGGGGGCCACATGGTCGGCCGGAACCTTCTCGACGAGGGTCACCGCCCTGATGAAGTCGCCGCGCTCGTCGCGGGGGGAATAGCGGTTGCCCATCGGGATGATCGCCGCCGCGGCGGCGACGCCAGGCGCCAGCGGGCCGGTCCAGCATTCGTTGGCCCCGATCCGCACCTTGGCGGAGGGCGCCGGATCGGGCACCCCGCCGGACGCCCAGGCGGGCCGGCCGGCCGCGGCGACGGCGATCCCGGCGCCGAACACCGCGGCGATGCGGCCGAGCTGGCGGCGTGAATACCCGCGGTCCAGCAGGTCGTCGTCGGCTTCCTCATTGATCGCGTGAACCATAGCGGGCCTCGTCGCTTGCAGTTTCCCGACGGGAGGACAGCACGGGCGGACGGCCGCGCCGCGCCGAAACCGCGCTCTGGTCATCCGGCGGTGGCGACCGACCAGAATTGCAGCACGGTGCTTCGCTGAAGGCAGCCGATGAGGTCGGCGTGCGCGCGGGCCGGGTCGGCGGCTAGCCGGTCGCCGCGGGGGCGACGACGACGCGTCCGCGCTGCAACTCGCGCAGCGGCCGGAAGCTGATCGTGATCAGGCGTTCGGCGGCGATCAGGGCGGCGATGGCCGGGTCGACGCTGCAGCGCTGGTCGGTGAGCCGAATCTCGGCCTCGGTGAGGTCGTAGCCGCGCAGCTCCGGCCCGTCGTGGACGGGGTGCAGTAGGAATTCCGCGACGCCGGGCGTGAGCTTCGGGAACTCGGCGCGCATCTGCTGGTCGGTGGGGCGGCCCCACTGGGCGTAGAGGGCGTCGGGGAAGACCAGGCCAGCGGCCGCGGCGATCGCGCGGCTGTCGAAGCCGAGGGCCGTGGCCGCCCTGGGCCCCACCATGCGCAGCGGCAGGCGGAAATCCGCGGCCAGCTCGACATAGATCTCGAAGAACCGCGGGTCGAGCTGCACCGTGCCCATGTGCGCGTCGAGGTGGGTGACGTCGACGCCCCAGGCCAGGGCCTGCTCGATCTGGGCGCGGCATTCGCGGCGGACGTCGGCCGGGTCTGCGCGGGCGCGGACCTCCTCGACGCTGCGCGGCAGGAAACCCTGGTCGTCGTGCAGGGAGGCCGCGCCGGTCAGGGCGCGCCAGCGATAGGTGGGATATTCCGCGGTGAGCGTCAGGTGGACGCCGACGTCGTGGCCCTGGAACAGCTCGACCGCCTCGCGCGCCCAGGGGCAGGGGACCATCAGGGTGCCGCTGGTGGCGATCCCGAGCTCGAAGGCTTCCAGGCTCGCCAGGTTGGCGGTGTGGCTGGAGCCCAGGTCGTCGCAGTTGACGATGATCAGCCGGTCGGCGGGGGCGTAGCCCAGCCGCTCGACCAGCGATGTTCCCGCCTCCGCCATCGGCGCGCCTCCACAAGGACAGAGGGGCCAATCTACGCCTGACAGGCCGCCGTCCGTCAAAGGCGGTTTACAGGCGGCGCGGCGCACCCTACGCCTCGAAGCTTCCGTGTCACGGAACTGTCACGTTCCTTCAGGACCTCCCCAATGCTGAGCTGGTTCCAGGCGCTCATGCCCAAGGAGGGCCGCTTCTTCGATCTGTTCGACGCCCACGCCAAGACGCTCTGCGCCGGGGCCAAGGCGCTGCGCCAGCTGCTCGACGGCGGTGAACGCGTGCCGGAGCTGTGCGCGGAAGTCGCCCGCCACGAGCAGGCCGCCGACGACATCACCCGCGAGGCCATGCTGATGGTCCGCCGGACCTTCATCACGCCGTTCGACCGCAGCGACATCATCGACCTGATCTCCTCGATGGATGACGCCATCGACCAGATGCACAAGACCGCCAAGGCGATCATGCTGTTCGACCAGCGCGCGTTCCTGCCGGACATGGTGCGCCTGGGCGAGATCATCGTGCAGTCGGCCGAGCTGACCGCCGAGGCCACGCCCCTGCTGCGCTCGCTGCGCGGCAACGCGGCGCGCCTGAACCAGATCGCCGAGCAGGTGACCAGACTGGAGGACGAGTCCGACCAGCTCTACGACAACGGCATCGCGGCCCTCTACCACGGCCCGGCCAAGCAGGACCCGATGGCCTATATCGTCGGGGCCGAGATCTACGACCACCTGGAGAAGGTGGTCGACCGCTTCGAGGACGTGGCCAACCGGATCAGCGGCGTGCTGATCGAGCATCTCTGAGACGCCGCCTGAAATGGATTTCACCGGGCCTGGTTTGCTGCTGATCTTCCTGGTCGCCGTGGCCCTGCTGTTCGATTTCCTGAACGGGCTGCACGACGCGGCGAACTCCATCGCCACCATCGTCTCCACCCGCGTGCTGTCGGCCCGCTATGCGGTGGTCTGGGCGGCGTTCTTCAACTTCGTGGCCTTCGCGGTGTTCGGCCTGCACGTGGCCAACACGGTGGGCAAGGGGATCGTCGACGCCAGGATCGTCTCCGACGCGGTGATCTTCGGCGCCCTGGGCGGGGCGATCACCTGGAACGTCATCACCTGGCTGGGCGGCATCCCGTCCTCGTCGTCGCATGCCTTGATCGGCGGCCTGCTGGGCGCGGGCATCGCCAAGGCGGGGCTCAAGGCGGTGGTCTGGGACGGGGTCGGCAAGACGATCGCCGGCATCGTGGCCTCGCCCGCCATGGGCTTCGTGCTGGCCATGGTGCTGGTGCTGGCGGTCTCGTGGATCTTCGTAAAGGCGACGCCGGCCTTCGCCGACGGGGTGTTCCGCAAGCTGCAGTTCGTCTCCGCCTCGCTCTATTCCCTCGGCCACGGCGGCAACGACGCCCAGAAGACCATGGGGATCATCGCGGTCCTGCTGTTCGCCCACGCCAAGACCGGGGCCGCCTTCCATGTGCCGCTGTGGGTGGTGCTGGCCTGCCAGACGGCGATGGCGGCGGGAACCCTGGCGGGGGGTTGGCGCATCGTCCACACCATGGGCTCGAAGATCACCCGGCTGTCGCCGCAACAGGGATTCTGCGCCGAGACCGGCGGGGCGATCACCCTGTTCACCGCGACCTATATCGGCGTGCCGGTCTCGACGACCCACACCATCACCGGCGCAATCATCGGCGTGGGGGCCGCGCGGCGCGTCTCGGCGGTGCGCTGGAACGTCGCCGCCGGAATCGTCTGGGCCTGGATCATCACCATGCCGTTCGCCGGCCTGCTGGCGGCCGGCTTCTACCTCCTGGCGCGCTTCGCCGATCGGCTGGCGGGGTGAAGGGGGTGTCGAAGGCCAAGCGCGGCCCCAGACGGCAATTCGCGGCCCTGCCGTGGCGGCGCACCGAGGCCGGCGTCGAGGTCCTGCTGATCACGTCGCGCGAGACCCGCCGGTGGGTGATCCCCAAGGGCTGGCGCAAGAAGGACGAGCCGGCGACCATCACCGTGGCGCGGGAGTCCCTGGAAGAGACCGGCGCCGGGGGCCGGGTCGATGAGACCCCGCTCGGCGAATACCGCTATCAGAAGCTCCTGAAGACCGGCGCCATGCAGCGGGTGCGGGTGATGGTCTATCCGCTCGAGGTGGTTCACGAGCACGAGGACTGGCCGGAGCGGCTGGTGCGCGAGAAGCTGTGGACCACGCCGGCCGAGGCCGCCCGTCTGGTCGACGAGCCCGACCTGCAGGCCCTGATCGCGGCCTTCGCGCCCTGAACGCCGAGCCGGGAAGTCTGTCGAAAATTTAATACCCTCAGAGGTTTACGCGAGCGCCGTCCGGGCGGAGGCTCCGCCATCGACATCTGGACGGAGGGTCATCGGATGATCCCGCGCACCACCTCCCGCCGCGCGCTCGGCGCGCTCGCCGCCTTCAGCCTCAGTCTCGCCCCGCTCATCGCCCGCGCCGAGGGGATCGAGGTCCAGTGGCAGGTGGACGCCAAGCAGACGCCGGTCGGGGAGGCGCAGCTGACGCTCGCCTACATCCGCCCGCACGGCTCCGACGTGACCGGCCGCGGCGTCCAGCTCAGCGAGCTGCAGGGCCTGACCCGGGCGCAGCTCGACGCGCCACAGGCCACGGCCGTCCGCTTCCGCCTGGCGCGCGACGCCGGGACCCTGACCTGCGACGGCTCGGCGGAGCATCTGCACGGCTCCGGGGTGTGCCAGTTCGCGCCCAACGCCAGCTTCGCGCAGCTGCTGCGCGCCCGCGGCGCCGGCGAGGCCAGCCCGGAGCAGATGCTGGACATGACCCTGGACGACCTCAACGTCGCCATGCTCGACGAGCTGCGGCGCGAGCACTACGCCCAGGCCGGTGTCGCCCAGCTGGTGCGGGTGGCGCAGCACGGGGTGAGCCTGAGCTGGCTGCAGGGCATGGACGCCGCGGGCTACCGGCTGGGCGACGTCGACGCCCTGGTGCGCCTGCGCGACCACGGGGTGGGGCCGCGGTACGTCGCCGACCTCAAGGCCTCGGGCTATCGCAACCTGACGGCTGATGAACTGATCCACCTGCGCGACCACGGGGTGAGCACCGGCTTCCTCAAGGCCCTGGGCGAGCTGGGCTACGCGGGCCTGCCGGCGGAACAGCTGGCCAAGCTGCGCGACCACGGGGTGAGCGAGGGCTTCATCCGCGAGCTGGACCAGGCGGGCTATCGCCGGCTGCCGGCCGAGCAGCTGATCCGGCTGCGCGATCACGGGGTGACCGTGGGCTACATCGAGAAGGTCAATTCGACGGGCCAGCGGGTGGACCTCGATGACGTGATCCGGATGCGCGACCGCGGCGGCCACTAGAGCCCTTCCCACTCACGATGGATCATCGTGAGCGGACAAGAAGGGCTCTCGGCGAAGAGTCTAGGCGCAGAGCAAAGGGGCGGCCCGTCGCCGGACCGCCCCCCGCTGTCGTCTTGGAACCCGTGGCCTAGAACTGGGCGGCCAGGGTGATGGTGAAGGTCCGCGGCGCGCCGACGTAATAGGCCGGCGTGGTCGGGGTGTAGATCTTGGTCGTGCCCGGGATCGGATAGGCCACCGCGTTGGCGAAGGTCGTCGAGCGGGAGATGTAGAACCGGTTGAACAGGTTCAGCACGTTGACCTGCAGATAGGTGCGGTTGTCGAGGAACGGCAGGTTCCAGCGGCCGTCGAGGTTGAACACCCCATAGCCCGGGATGCGGGCGGTGTTCATGTCGTCGATCCAGCGCGAGCTCATGTACTTGCCCTCGACGCCAAGGGTCACCGGCCCGATGTCGTAGCTCACCCGGCCCGAGAAGATCCGGTCCGGCGTCAGCACCAGCTCGTTGCCCTTCACCGGCAGTTGGAAGGCGGTGCCGCTCGTCGAGAGCGTGTAGGTCGACTCCAGCTTGCTCTTGTTGAAGTTGGCGCTCGCGTAGACGTTCAGGTGGTCGATGGGCTGGTAGCCGGCCTCGATATCGACGCCGTACACCTGCACGTCGCCGACGTTGCGGTCGATGGTCAGGGTCGGATCGGTCGGGTCTGGCGAGCTCACGATGCGGTTGTGGTATTCCGTGTCGTAGAGGTTGGCCGACAGGTTCAGCAGGCGCGTCTGGTACCGGTAGCCGGCGGCGAAGTTGTCGCTGGTCTCCGGCTGCACGTTCTCCTGGGTCGAGGTGTAGAGGTCGTCGGTCTTCGGCGCCGTGAAGCCCTTGGCGTAGGACGCGTAGAACAGGTTGTCGTCGGAGACCCGGTAGCTGATCCCGGCGTTGGGCAGGGGCTTGTCGTACTTCACGCTGCCGGTGAACGGGAACCGGAAGTTGGGGAGCCCATTGATGCCGGTCGTGACGCTGGCGCCCAGCAGCGCCGTCAAAGCCGTCGCCCCGACCCCCGATGCGCGATTGGCCGCGACGTCGGAATTGTAGGCCGCTTGCACCTTCGACTGATCGATGGTGTCGCAGTAGGCGCTGCCGCCGTTGTAGGTGTAGCAGAACTGGTTCAGGTCACGCTTGAAGTACGGCATCCGGATGCCGGCGTTGATGTGCAGCCGGTCATCCATGAACTTGCCGATGTAGTTGGCCGAGAACTGGTTCAGGATGGCGATCGAGAAGCGGTCGCGGTTGCGCAGGATCGAGCCGTCGGCGGTCGCGATCTGCGGCCCGTAGCCCGGACGCCCGCCGAACACGTCGGCCGGCTCGCCGGTCGCCGGATCGACGTAGGTCATTTCGCCGGTCTGGCGGTGGCGGCCGTAGTCCAGCGTATAGGCCAGCTGGAAGTGGTTCTGCTCGTTCAGGTCATAGAGCAGCGAGGTGGTCAGGCCGTAGCGGTGGGTGGTGGTGTTGCTCGGGCTGTAGGCCACCACCGAGTCCAGGATGTCGCCGTCGCCGTTGAGGTCGACGCCGAGCGCGGTGCTGTTGCCGATCAGCCGCTTGTCCTTCTCGCTCAGCGTCGTCGAGCCGCCGCCGTTGGCGATGGTGTAGAAGTAGCTGGGGTCGAAGGTGAAGACGAGGTTGGGCGCGAGCGTGAAGTGCGACTGGCCGCGGATGCTGGCGAAGTCCACCGGGTTGGGGAACAGCCGATAGAAGTTGCTGTCGCCGCCGGCCGGGCCGACGTTGTTCGGCACGGTGTCCGCCACGCCGGCGCGCACCGTTTCCGGGGCCCAGGTGTAGTTGTCGCCAAGGAAGAAGCGGCCGGCCGAGGCCATCAGCGCCGGCGAGACCCGGAAGGCGGGATACTGCCGCTCGCTGGTGAAGATGCCGGCCAGGCTGAGGAAGTCGGCGCCGCTGAGCGGCTGGTAGATCCGGCCGCTGACGTCCCAGCGCTTGCTGTCGCCCGGACGGCCCTCGAAGTTGTTCTCCTTGCCGTATTCGCCGGCGACATAGGCCTTGGTGCCCCAGGGACCGAAGGCGCCGGTGTCGTATTCGCCGTAGACCCGGCCGTACTGATAGCTGCCGCCGGAGACCTTCACCTGGCCGCCCATCTCTTCCGGCGGGGTCTTTGAGACCACGTTGATCGTGGCTCCCAGCGCCGAGGCCGAGGGGCTGTCGACGTCGCTCGAGCCGATGTTGACGGTGATGTGGTCGATCAGCTCACCGATCATATATTCGCCGGGATAGACGGCGTAGTTGCCGGTGTCGTTGAGCGGCGCGCCGTCCAGGATGACGGCCACATGGGCGCCGTCGAAGCCGTGGATGCGCAGGTCGCCGCTGTTGAAGCCGCCCGGATCTTCGGTCGTGTAGCTGACGCCCGGCAGCATGTTGATCAGCTGGCCGATGTTGGCGCTGGGCATCTGGGTCTTGATGAACGCCTGGCCGATGATCGACTCATCCTTGGCTTCGTTCACCACCGTCGCGAGGCCGCCCGTGGATGGCGCGGCGCGCGAGCCCGTGACGATCAGTTCCTGGACCTGACCGGCGGTAGACTGCGCAAACGCGCTCCCCGCCAGCAACAGTCCGCCCGCAAGCGCCGTCGACGCGCAAAGCGCGCGGCTCAAACCAATTCTCATCTAGTACCCCCATTGCAGAACACTACTCAGGATTGTGGCAACGGCCTCTTGACCTGAGTCTTTGTCGCTTTATATCGTTGTAAATTGACGATGTACGTGACACCAGTGCGACGGTCCGAGCGGAATCGACATTTTTCCGGAATATTCCTGTGGATTATGTCGATAGCGAGCAATCCGAGTCTATCCGGGTGCATTTCAATTTCGAAACACAAACTGAAATAAGAAGACCGGAATATTCGAGTCATTGTGACCACGAAAGACTCGAATTGTGGGGTGAAGGTCTTCAGTTCTCCGAATTGGATTCAGTGAACGGCGTTCAATAACTGGAGATCGGCCACTTATGATTGTCTCAGTTGTGGATGGCGACCCGACAGTCGATTCGGTGCTCGTGCGCCTGGGCGAAGGCGACGAGCTGGTGGTCGAGCGGCTGGAGGACCTGGGCGGTGAGCTGGGCGAGGTGGTCCGGACGCTCGAGCAATTACAACTTAAAAGAGTGCACCTGAAGGTGCTGCGCGAGGGGCTGGACAGCGCCTCCGGCGACATGGCCGCGACCTTGAGCGGGCTGCGGGCGGCGGCCGAGTTCCAGCAACGCACCAAGCATGAGGCGTGGCGGCGTGGCATCGACGCGGCGCGGGAGGCCGGCGCCTTCCGAGGCGGCCGGCCGCGGAAGACGCTCGATCTGGACGTGCTGGCCGAGCTTCGGACCCAGGGCGTCGGCGCGACGGAGATCGCGCGGCGGCTCAATGTGTCGCGCTGGAGCGTCTATCGTCGGCTGAAGCAGCTGGACGGGGCGGCCTGAGCCTCGGCGGTCAGAGCGGCGCCTCGGCCGCCTCGACCTCACCGAACACTTCGCGGAAGCTGGCCAGCAGGGCGGCGTCGGCCTCGTCCAGGGTGACGGGGAGGCCGAGGTCGACGAGGCTGGTGACCCCATGCCCGGCCTGGCCGCAGGGGACGATGCCGGAGAAGTGGCCGAGGTCGGGCTCGACGTTCAGCGCCACCCCGTGGAAGGAAACCCAGCGGCGGAGCTTCACCCCGATGGCGGCGATCTTGTCCTCGCGGGCGGGAAGGCCGGGCGCCTTGCGGGCCACCCAGACGCCGATCCGCCCCGGGCGCATCTCGCCGGCGACGTTGAAGCGGGCCAGCGCGCCGATCAGCCAGGCCTCCAGGGCGGCCACGAAGGCGCGCACGTCGCGCCCGCGGGCGTTCAGGTCGAGCATGACATAGGCCACCCGCTGGCCGGGGCCGTGGTAGGTGAACTGGCCGCCGCGGCCGGAGCGGAACACCGGGAAGCGGTCCGGCTCCAGCAGGTCGCCCGGCTTGGCGGAAACCCCAGCGGTGTAGAGCGGCGGATGTTCGAGCAGCCAGACCAGCTCGCCCGCGCGGCCCTCGGCGATGTCGGCGGCGCGGGCCTCCATGGCGGCCACCGCGGCCTCGTAGCCGATCAGGCCAGGGCTCAGCGCCCAGCCGGCCGGCCGGCCGTCGGTCCGTTGGAAGAGGGGCGCGGGGTCCGCGCTTAACACCCGGTCAAGCATGCTGGGCGCAATGTGGGGCCTGGGCTCGCATGTGCAAAGCGACTGCCCCGTCTGGAGTGTGCGTTCGTGAGTCAGGTCAAGGCCGTCAACGTCGAAATCCAGGTGGTGCTGGGGCGCGCCAGCCTGCCCATGCAGCAGCTGCTGCGAATGGGCCGCGGCGCGGTGATCCCGCTGGACGCCACGGTCAACGAAGAAGTCTGGATCCTGGCCAACAACCATCCGGTGGCGCGCGGCGAGATCCAGATCAACGACGAAAAGATCTCCATCGCCGTGACCCGCGAGGCCAATGTCTACGACTTCATGGCCGGCGGCGGCAGCGGCAGCTGACGGCTCAGGTCGTCTCAAGAGAAAAGAACCACGGACTACACGGATCACACGGAAAGAAGGCTTCCGTGGCTCGTGAGGCTTCCGTGTATTCCGTGATTTCCGGGGTTTGAAATTCCTGCGCTTCGCGCCCGCCGCGGGCTGGCAGTCACGCAGCGCTTCACAAAGCCATACGTCTTTGCTACCCCCCGCGGCTCACCACGCGCGGTCGTGGCGGAATTGGTAGACGCGCAGCGTTGAGGTCGCTGTGGGGCAACCCGTGGAAGTTCGAGTCTTCTCGACCGCACCAGTGAATGAGGATCGCCGAATCCCCCTTGAGGAAATCCACTTGAGGCGGGACGTGTCGATCCGGAAATGCTCTAAATTCAGATGACATGAGCGAGGTCCGAATCGGACCTCGCGGGGGAAAATCAGTCCGTCGCAGATTCGGGAGGTCCGTATGAGCCGCGAAACGGACGACCTCGCCGAACTGACCAAGGACCCCGAGGACCTCGAAGACCTCGCGCTTGGCGAGGACTACGCCCTCAATCCCGACTATGTGCCGCTGGTCGCCGACGCCCTGGACCGGGGCGACGCGGAGCGGCTGCGCGACCTGTTGAGCGCGCTCCGGCCCGAAGACGTCGCCGACCTGATGGGCTTCCTCTCGTCCAAGGACCGCGAGGAGCTGCTGCCGCACCTCGACCCGGAGGCGCTGGGCGAGATCCTCTCCGAGCTCGACACCGAGATCCGCGAGGACATCCTCGAGCACGTGCCTTCGGCGACCCTGGCCAAGGCGCTGGAGGAAATGGATTCCGACGACGCGGCCGACGTCGTCGACGACCTGGAGAAGGACAAGCGCGCCCAGGTGCTGGCCGCCATGCCCGAGGTGGAGCGGGCGGCCATCGAGACGACCCTCGGCTACGAGGAGGAGAGCGCCGGCCGCCTGATGCAGCGCGAGGTGGTGGCCGCGCCGCAGTTCTGGACCGTCGGCCAGACCATCGACCACCTGCGCCGGGAATCCGACGAGCTGCCGGAGCTGTTCTTCGACGTCTATGTGGTGGACCCGGCTTACAAGCCGGTGGGCGCCGCCCCGGTGAGCCACCTGTTGCGCAACATGCGCGACGTGCCGCTGGCGCAGATCATGGAGCCGATCACCGAGATCCCGGTCGACATGGACCAGGAGGAGGTCGCCTACATCTTCAACAAGTACCACCTGATCTCGGCCCCGGTGGTCGAGCCGGGCGGGCGGCTGGTGGGCCAGATCACCGTCGACGACATCGTCGGCGTCATCCAGGAAGAGAGCGACGAGGACATCCTGGCCCTGGCCGGGGTGTCGGACGCCGGCCGCGACGCCGGGATCTTCGGGATCGTGCGCTCGCGCCTGCCGTGGCTGGTGGTCAACCTGGGCACCGAGGCGCTGGCCGCGACCGTGGTGGGCGCCTACCAGGCGGAGATCGCCAAGTTCACGGCGCTGGCGGTGCTGATGCCGATCGTCTCGTCGCTGGGCGGCAACGCCGGCACCCAGGCGCTGACCGTGGCCGTCCGGGCGCTGTCCAGCCGCGAGCTGAACGCCGCCAACGCCTTCCGGGTGATCCTGCGCGAACTCGGCGTGGGCCTGTTCAACGGGGCGATGATGGGCAGCCTGCTGGGGGCCGGGACCTGGCTCTGGTGGCACGACATGAAGCTCGCCATCGCGGTGGGCCTAGCGGTGCTGGCCAACTTCTTCGTGGCGGCGCTGGGCGGCATATTGGCGCCGATCGTGCTGGAGCGGATGGGGCGCGACCCGGCGGTTTCCTCGTCGGTGGTGGTGACCTTCATGACCGATTTCTTCGGATTCCTCGCCCTGCTTGGCATCGCGGCGCTGATCCTGTTGTAAAGCTAGCTGAAATAGATGCGGCCCCACTCTTGCGGTGGGGAGCGGGGCGCGTCCGCGTCTGTGTCAAACTGGGTCAGAGGGTATGAACCCGCGCCACCGCGTTTCGCGGGCCGCCATCGAGCTGATCACCCGCTTCGAGGGCTATCGCCGCAAGGCCGCCCAGTTGCCCGATGGCCGCTGGATGATCGGCTATGGCCATACGCTCACCGCGCGCGAGGGGGCGGAGGTGTCGGAGGACGACGCCGAGGCGCTGCTGATCTACGACCTGATCGGCGTGGCGCACGGGATCAACGAGTGGACCTACGCGCCGCTGAGCCAGAACCAGTTCGATGCGCTGGCCTCCTTCGTGTTCAACATCGGGCTGGAGGAGTTCCGCCGCTCGGGCGTGCTCCGGCGGCTGAACGAGGGCCAGCTGATCCAGGCGGCCTGCGCCATGGAGTTGTGGCGCAAGGCGGAATTCAGCGGGGAACGGATCGTCATCGACGCCCTGGTGCGCCGCCGGGCGAGCGAGAAAGCCCTGTTCCTGACGCCCGAGGACGGCTGGCCCGCGGCGCCGTCGCCGATCCTGCAACCCCTGCTCGACGCCGACGCCGACGGCCTGGTCCCGCGGCAGTCGCCGGCCCTGGTCACCGCCCTGCTGGACGGCGAGGAGGTGCGGGTGCTGCGCGCCGACGAGCCGTTCCCCGCGCCGGTCCCGCCGGACGACGAGCGGCTGAGCCCTGTGCAGGCGGCGGCCGAGGCCGTCGCCGCGCGGCTGGAGACCATCTTCGCCGAGTCCCCGCCCGAGGTCGCGGCGTTGGATATCACTGCGCCTGGGGCCGAAGCGGCCGAAGCGCCGCCGCTGCCGAGCGTCGAGGAGCTGGAGGCGGAGCGGGTGTCGGAGCCGGCCTTCGAACTGACCCCGCCGGACGATCGCGACCCGGAGACCCGGCCGTCGCTGCTGCTGGAGACCTTCGTCGAGGAGCCGGAGGGACCGCCGAGCGGCCAGCTGTTCGGCCCGCCCGCCGCCAACGACGCCGAGCTGGCCGCCGCCGAGGCCGCTGAGCGCGTGGTGATCGACGACACCTCGCCCTTCGAATTCACCGCCCCGATCGTCCAGTCGCTGCCGCGGCAGCCGCAGAACGGGCCCCTGTCGCTGGTGGTCCTGGCGGTGATCGGCCTGGCCTTCTTCGGCGGCGGCGTGTTCTGGGCGCTGAACGCCCGGGCCGGCGTCGCGGGCGGCGTGGTCAGCCCGGTGATGGTCGGCATGTTGGCGGGGCTGGCGGGCGTCGGCCTGGTCAGCGTGGCGGTGTTCCTGGCCCTCAAGCGGCTCTGGCGATCGGACCGCCCGGAGCGGTAGGTCCCGAGGCCCGAGGGCGGCGCCCGCCGGCTCGCAGGCCGCGCCGACGCGTGCTAACCCTCCGGCCATGATCCTCAATCACGGACCCTCGCTGGAGTTCGGGCTGGGCGAGACCGCGGACGCGATCCGCGAGACCACCGCCCGCTTCGCCGCCGACAAGATCGCGCCGCTGGCCGCCCGCATCGACGCCGACAACCTCTTCCCCCGCGAGCTGTGGCCGCAGATGGGCGAGCTCGGCCTGCACGGGGTCACCGTCGAGGAGACCTATGGCGGCCTGGGCCTGGGCTATCTCGAGCACGTGGTGGCGATGGAGGAGGTGTCCCGCGCCTCAGCCTCCGTCGGGCTCTCCTATGGGGCGCACTCGAACCTCTGCGTGAACCAGATCCGCCGCTGGGGGAACGACGAGCAGAAGGCCCGCTACCTGCCGAAGCTGGTCTCCGGCGAGCACGTGGGCGCCCTGGCGATGAGCGAGGCCGGGTCGGGCTCGGACGTGGTCTCGATGAAGCTGAAGGCGGAGCGGCTGGGCGACCGCTATGTGCTGAACGGCACCAAGTTCTGGATCACCAACGCGCCGCACGCCGACACCCTGGTGGTCTACGCCAAGACCGCGCCTGGCCAGGAGAGCAAAGGCATCACCGCCTTCCTGATCGAGAAGGGGATGAAGGGGTTCAGCGTCAGCCAGAAGCTGGACAAGATGGGCATGCGCGGCTCCGACACCGGCGAGCTGGTGTTCGAGGACTGTGAGGTGCCGGACGAGAATGTCATCGGGCCGGAGAACGGCGGCGTCGGCGTGCTGATGAGCGGGCTCGACTACGAGCGGGTGGTGCTGTCGGGCGGCCCGATCGGCATCATGCAGGCCTGCCTGGACGCCGTGCTTCCCTACGTCCGCGAGCGCAAGCAGTTCGGCAAGGCGATCGGCTCGTTCCAGCTGATGCAGGGCAAGATCGCCGACATGTACGTGGCCCTCAATTCGGCCCGGGCCTATGTCTATGCGGTGGCCCGCGCCTGCGACGCCGGCCACACCACGCGGTTCGATGCGGCGGGGGCGATCCTGATGGCGTCCGAGAATGCGGTGAAGGTGGCGCTGGAGGCGATCCAGGCGCTGGGCGGGGCCGGCTACACCAAGGACTATCCGGTGGAGCGCTACCTGCGCGACGCCAAGCTCTACGACATCGGGGCCGGCACCAACGAGATCCGGCGGTTCCTCATCGGACGGGAGCTGATCGGGGGATGAGACGGGCCGGGGCGCTCCTGCTGGTGTTGCTGCTGGCCGGATGCGCCAGCGTGACGGCCGGGCGGTGCCCGGTGGGCCAGGAGCGGCTGCGGACCGCCCAGTTCTTCTTCGGCCACAAGGCGGCCGACCGGCCCGGGGTCTCGGAGGCGGCGTTTCGCAAGTTCGTCGACGAGGAGCTGACCACGCGATTCCCCGATGGGCTGACGGTGCTGGACGGCGGCGGCCAGTGGCAGGGCCGCGATGATCGCCAGATCCGCGACGCCGCCAAGGTGGTGCTGATCGTGCTGCCCAAGGAGGGCGACGCCCGGCCGCGGCTGGACGCCGTGCGCCAGGCCTACAAGGCGCGCTTCGCCCAGGATCCGGTCGTGCGGGTCACCCAGCCCTCCTGCGTCCCGCTCTAGGCGGGATATTGCGAAGAGGGCCGCCAGCGCAGCCGGCGACCCTCTTGCTGGGTGCGCGCCCGGCAGACTCCTAGGAGCCTCTCCTGGCCGGTCGCGGCTCTTCCCGGGATTAACAACGCGCCAGCGGCCGGATTTCATCCAACGACGTCAAAAAGATAATTCGCGCCTCGTCAGGGGCCGCGCAGGGCGAGGGTCGCCTTGACCTCGCCGGGCGGCGCGCGACAAGGGGCCGGGGCCAGGGCCAGGCCGACCCCGAGGCCGATACCCAGACATGCAGAAGGCCGCCCCATCGCTGGGGCGGCCTTCACATAGTCGGGACCGCAGCGCGGCGCCGCGACCTTGCCAAACCGATGGCTTAGGCGCGGACCTCGTAAGCGGAGGTCCAGGTCACGGTATCCGAACTACGGATGAAACTATGAGACACTGGATCACCTCCTTTCAGCTGTTGAACAGGACGCCCTGAATATGGGGCCGTTTGCGGCGTCCGGCAAACGCGGCGTTCGGTTTCAGCCGGCGGCCATGGCGCCGGGCTTGGCGCGGGCGGGGTCCTGCAGGCTGACGCGGCGGCGCAGGTCCTGGACGGGACGGTCGAGCTTGTCGAGGGCGGCGATCATCGTGCGGTAGCCCTCGGCCACCGCCGGCGCATAGGCGCTCCAGTCGCGGATTTCGATGGAGCTGACGTCCGGCAGGACCAGCACGTCGGTGGCGGCCCGGGAGGCGGCGATGTCCGGCCCGGTCGAGAGGGTGGCGGCGCGCATCAGCAGCGAGACGATCGGCGGGCCCTTGCGCCATTCGCCGGACCACAGCCACTTCCAGACCGAGGTGGGCCGGGTGACGTCCTCGGCCGTGATGCTGCGGCCCCAGGTGACGTCGACGCCCACCACCGGTCCGAGCTGCCAGGCGCGCATCATGTCGGCCGGGAAGTTCTTCAGCACCGCGCCGTCCACCAGCACGTCGCCGTCTTCCGTGGCCGGCGGCAGCACGCCCGGGAGCGAGATCGAGGCCCGGAGCGCCCGGCGCAGCAGGCCGCGCCGATGCAGGTGATAGGCGCCGGTGGTCAGGTTGGTGGAGAGGCAGAAGAACGGCAGCCAGAGGTCGGCGATCTCGGTGTCGCCGAAGTGGTGCGCCAGCCGCTCCGCCACCTGCAGGCCATGGGTCAGGGCGAGCAGGGGGAAGGCGATGTCGGCCAGGGGGCTGGTGTTGACGAAGGCCTCCTTGATGCGCCGGTCGAGCTCCTCGTCGTCCCAGCCCATGGCGACGCCGGCGGCGATGATCGCGCCCATGGAGACCCCGGCCACGAAGTCGATGGGGATGTTGCGTTCGCGGAGCGCCCGGATGGCGCCCACGTGGGCGTAGGCCCGTGCGCCGCCGCCGGAGAGCACCAGGCCCACCGACTGGCCGGTGAGCACGCGGGCGATGCGCTGCAGGTCGCCCTCATTGTCACGGCGCAGGTGGAACAGCCGCGCCGGCTGGGCGGCGTCCATCCAGGCCTCCGACCCCACCGGCCGATCGATGTCCGACGGCTGCAGGAGGATCAGGTCGACGAGCTGCTGGGCGGTGAGCGGCGAGGCGGGCGGCGGCTCGATCTCCTTGCGCGGCGGCTTGCGGTCGCCGCGGCCGACCCGGAACAGCCGGTCCACCTGGCGAGCCACCGCGTGGCGCCAGCCGCCGTCGGTGGTTTCGGCCAGGTAGAGGACGAAGTCGTGGGTGCGCTCCACGTCGGAGAACCATTCGGTGGGGGCGTGCTGCGCCTCCACGCCGATGCAGGTGACCGAATAGCCGAGCTTGCCGATCTCGACGCTGATCCGCTCGACGAGCGTCCGGAGCGCCCCCGGCTGGCCCATGGCCAGGAAACCGTAGACCGAGGGTTCGCCCATGCTCACCCGGCTGCTGGCCTGGCGGGTGCGCAGGATCATCAGGCGGGCCAGCTCGGTCATCACCGAGGCGTCGGCCTCGCAGGCGTCGAAGAACACCTCGCGCGGCAGGGCGAAGATCTCGGAATCCCGCAGCGCCACCACGTCGGCCGAGTGCGGCGCGCCGGCCACCAGGGCCATCTCCCCGGCCGGCTCGCCGGGGCGGATGACGCCCAGGAACTGCGGCTCGTGGCCCTCGTCGCGGCGGAAGGCGCCCAGCCGGCCCGTGCGCAGGAAGAACAGCTGGTCGGACGGATCGCCCGCGGAATAGAGCTTCTGGCCGCCGGGCAGGGAGAACCACGTGGCCTCGCCCTGCGCGCGCTCCTGGCTGAAGAGCCGCGCCAGCGCCGAATCGTCCGGGATTTCAGGAAGGCCCGTCACGGCGCGCAGCCTAGCGCGCGCAAAGAGTCGGGGCTACGACCTCGGCGGGGTCCGCCTGCGTCCTTTCGGCGTTGATCCCTCGACCCAGATGAGTTGCGAGGAGCCTGCCATGACCAATCCCATCGCCGATCCGCTTGTCGAGGTCCCCGACACCAATGCGACCTCGGACCTGGTGCGCATAGAGGCGACGGAGGCGGGCGCCGCGACGGTGATCATGAACCGGCCGGCGCGGAAGAACGCCTTCGATCCCGACCTGATCGCGGCCCTGGACCAGGCCTTCGAGACCCTGGCCGGCGCGGAGGGGGTGCGGGTGGTGTTCCTGCGCGGCGCGGGCGGCACGTTCAGCGCCGGCGCCGACCTGGCCTGGATGCGCGAATCGATCACGCTCACGGAGGCCGACAACCGCGACGACGCCATGGCGCTGGCCGCCATGCTCAAGCGGCTGTGGGACCTGCCGGCGCTCACCGTGGCCTTGGTCGAGGGCGGGGCGTTCGGCGGCGGGGCGGGGCTGGCGGCGGCCTGCGACCTGGCGATCGCCGTGCGGGGCGCGAACTTCAGCTTCTCCGAGGTGCGCCTGGGCCTGATCCCCGGCGTGATCAGCCCCTATGTGGTTGGCGCCATCGGGCCCCGGGCGGCGCGCGGCCTGTTCGCCTCGGCCCGGGTGTTCGACGCCGACCACGCCGAGAAGATCGGCCTGATCACCGAGGTGGTGGCCGACGCGGCGGCGTTGGAGGCGGCCAAGGCGCGGATCGCCCGCGAGGTGCTGGCCTGTGCGCCGGACGCCATGGCCGACGCCAAGCGGCTGGTCAGCGACGTCTACGCCCGCGAGATCGACCACAACCTGATGGAGCTGACCGCCAAGCGGATCGCCGCCGCCCGGGTGGGGGAGGAGGGCCAGGAGGGCGTGCAAGCCTTCCTGGATCGCCGCAAGCCGCGCTGGGCGGAGTAGGGCTGGGGCTACCGGACGCACTGGCCAAACCGCCGCGAGGCGCCTTATCCAGGGCCATGGCCCTGCACATGATCAAGCTCTGCGTTGGCTGCGACACGGTGGAAGAGCTCGTCGAGTGGCGGAAGACCTACCAGCCCGGCCAGCCGTGGGTGCTGCGCACCCGCCAGACGCCCAAGCGGGCGGCGGAGATGGTCGACGGCGGCTCGGTGTTCCGGGTGTTCAAGGGGACGATCCTCTGCCGCCAGCTGGTGCTCGACGTGCAGACGGTGGGGGAGGGCGTGAACGCCCGCTGCGAGGTGACCCTCGACGAGGACGTGGTCCGCGTGGTCCCGACGCCCCGCCGCGCCTTCCAGGGCTGGCGCTACCTCGACGGCAAGGACGCCCCCGCCGACCTCTCGCGCGAGGCGTTCGGCGACGTGCCGCCGGAACTGGCGCGGCAGCTGCGCGAGGTCGGCGCCTGGTGAGCCTCGCCTGATCGCGCCGCGCGGCCGGGCGGGTGACAGCACCCCGCGGCGCAGTCTAAACCCGGCGAGGGGGCAGGCGAGGATTCGAGGCTTGGGTCGACTGCTCTACGCCGCCGCTGCGGCGGCCATGTGCGTCGCGACCGCCGCGCCTCCGGCCTGGGCGGCCCAGCCCCGCGCGGCCGTGCTGGGCGACCTGGATCCCGGCCTGCGCGCCGCGATCGTCCGCGCCATCGGCGACAGCGACCGACCGATCGACAACCGTTTCGAGGCCCGCAGGCGCGCCGACGGCGCCGCCGAGGACGCGCTCGCGGTGCTGCGCTCCGAGGGCTACTACGCCGCCGTCGTCGAACCGGAGGTGGGCGAGGGGGATGCGCCGGCCCCCGCGGTGCAGATCGCGCCCGGCCCGCGCTTCACCCTGGCCGCGCCGAAGATCGAATGGGTGGGCGCCCCCCCCGACGTCGACACCATCACCGGGGCGGAAGGCGCCCTGGCGCTGAAGCCCGGCGCGCCGGGCCGCGCCGCCGACGTGGTCGCCGCCGAGGGCCGGGCGGTGGCGGCGGTGCAGAAGCGCGGCTACGCCGACGTGAAGGCCCAGGGCCGGGAGGTGGTGGTCGACCACGCCGACCGAACGGTGCAGGCGACCTACCGGCTCACCGCCGGATCCCTGTCGCGGCTCGACGGGATCAAGCTGACCACCAACGGGCGCACCCGCCTGGACTGGCTGCAGCACCTGGCCCCCTGGAAGACGGGCGAGCTCTACGATCCGAACGACGTGGCGCAGCTGGAGCGGCGGCTGCTGGACACCGGGGTCTACGACTCCGTGACCGTGGGCCTGGCGCCCGACACCCAGCTGACGCCGGACGGCCTGAGGCCGGTGGTGGTCAGCCTGGCTGAGCGCAAGCGGCGCACGGTGTCGCTGGGCGCCAGCTATGGCACCAACGAGGGGCCGGGCGCCGATGTCACCTGGACCACCTATGACGTGCTGGGCCGGGCCGACACCCTGTCGTTATTCGCCCGCGAGTCGAAGCTGGACAGCCGCGTCGGCGTCGACCTGAGCCTGCCGCACTGGCGGACGCCCGACCAGACGCTGTCCACCGAGCTCGCCGCCTACAAGCTGACCACCGACGCCTATGACGCCACCGGGTTTGGCGGCCACGCCGACGCCCAGCGGCATTTCACCAAGACCTCCTACCTGACGCTCGGCGTGTCGTTCGACCTCAGCCGCAGCGAGGAGCTCAAGCCCGGCACGCTGAGCTCGCTCGGCCGCGACATCGCGACGCTGGGCGCCCTGGCGGAACTGGCCCTGGACCGCTCCAACGATCCCCTCAACCCGACCAGCGGCTGGCGGGTCAGCGCCCGGGTCGAGCCGACGCTCCTGGCCGGCAAGGGGACGGTGCCGTACCTGAAGCTGCAGAGCCAGGGCTCGATCTACTGGCCGTTCGGCGCCGATGCGAAGACCGTGCTGGCGCTCCGCGCGCACCTGGGCTCGATCGTCAACGGCACGGTGGCCGACATCCCCGCGCCGCAGCGGTTCTTCGCCGGCGGCGGCGGCTCGGTGCGCGGCTTCGCCTATCAGGCGGTGGGGCCGAGGCTCACCGACAACACACCCCAGGGCGGCCTGTCGCTGGCGGAGGGCTCCGTGGAGCTGCGCCATCAGCTGACGCAGAAATGGGGCGTGGTGGGCTTCGTCGACGCCGGCCTGATCGGTGACCACAGCCTCCCTGCCGCGCAGGACGTGGGCGTCGGGGCCGGCGTCGGCGTGCGCTACAATCTGGGCTTCGGGCCGATCCGGGTGGACGTGGCGACGCCGGTCAGCGGGCGCCACGGCGGCGCGCCGGTCCAGGTCTACGTCAGCATCGGGCAGGCGTTTTGAGCGACCACCACGACCATCACGACCTGGTCCACGACGCCGCCGAGGTGGTGCATGAGGTGGCCGAGGCCGCCAAGCGCTCGGCGCCGAGCCTGATCCTGATCGTCTGCATCGCCGCCCTGGCGGTGCTGGGCGGCCTGCTGGCGGCGATGCGCTACGGGGTGCTGATCCCGCAGGCGCGGCTGCTGATCCAGGCGGCCAGCAATGGCCTGAAGGTCGGCCGCTTCGGGCGACTGAACGTCGAGGGCCTGACCGGCGACATCTGGAGCGACCTGACCATCGGCAAGCTGACCCTGCGCGACGAGCAGGGGGTGTGGCTGGAGGCCGACAACGTGCGGCTCAAATGGCGCTACCTCGAACTGCTGCGCCGCAACTTCCAGGCCGACGACATCGAGGTGCAGGACCTCAAGCTGATCCGCCGGCCGTCGCTGAGCGCGGCGGGGGGCGAGGACACCGGCCTGCCGGTCTCCTTCCACATCGACCACGCCCACGGGCGGCTCGAGCTGATGCCGGAGTTCAGCTACCAGCGCGGGGTCTATGACCTGGACTTCAACCTGCACGTGGCGCGCAGCGGCGGGATGAGCGCGCGGGTGCGGGCGGCGAGCGTGCTGCGGCCCGGCGACCACCTGAACCTCGACTACGACGTGGAGCCGAACAAGCCGCTGGTGGTGCAGGTGGATGCGGTGGAGGCGCGCGGCGGGGCGCTGGCCGGGGCGGTGGGCCTGCCGGCCAACCAGCCGTTCGCCCTGAAGGTGGCGGCGAGTGGGCAGCTGTCGCAGGGCCGGTTCACGGCGGCGGGCTTCACCGGCGCCGCCAAGCCGCTGGAGGCCCAGGGCGCCTGGACCAAGGACTCCGGCCAGGCGAGCGGCCGGCTGTCGCTGACGGCGTCCCGGTTGACCGCGGCCTATGCCGGGCGGTTCGGGCCGGAGGCGCGGTTCCAGATCGCCGGGCGACGGTCGGGGCCGGACCTGTTCGCCCTGCAGGCCCAGGTGGCCGCCGAGAACCTGACGGTCAGCGCCGCGGGCCTCGGCGACCTCGGGAAGCGGACGATCGGGCCGCAGGGCGTGCAGGTGACAGCCCAGACCCAGGCCCTGTCGCGGATCACCGGCGGACCGACGCTGGGGCCGGCGCGGCTGGCCGGGGTGGTGAGCCAGGTGAAGTCCAGCTGGCGGTTCGCGGGCCAGGCGAGCCTCGCGAAGCTGGGGCTCGGCGGCTATGGGCTGGAGCGGGCGAACGGGCCGGTGATCCTGACCTATGGCAAGGGCGACCTCGGCCTCGACGTGAAGCTGGCGGGGGCCGGCGGACGTGGAGCGGGCTTCGTCGGCGCGGTGCTGGGCGCGGCGCCGCGAGCCAACTTCGAGGGCGCCAAGCTGGCCGACGGGCGGCTGGAGCTGCGCAAGCTGGAGGTGGCCGGCGCGGGACTGAAGCTGGCCGCGAGCGGCGGGCGTGGCTTGCTGGGCGGCCTGTCGTTCAAAGGCCAGGCGACGGCGGCGAACCTGGCGGCGGCGCGATCCGGGGCGGCGGGCTCGGCGAGCGCCAGCTGGTCGGCCTCGCAGGGGCGCGCCGGGCAGCCCTGGGCGCTCAGCCTGGACGCGCGCGCCGAAAAGTTCGCCACCGGCTGGCCGGAGCTCGACCGCCTGCTGGGTCCCCGGCCGCAGCTGACCGCCAAGGCCAATGTGCAGGGGCGGCGGGTCTCGGTGGGCTCGGCCTCGCTGAGCGGGGCGGCGCTGCAGGCCGGGGCGGCGGGCGTGCTGTCGCCGGACGGCGGCCTCAGCTTCAAGATCGACTGGACGGCGAGCGGCCCGTTCCAGGCGGGGCCGGTGGAGATCGCCGGCAAGGCCAAGGGCTCCGGCGCCCTGACCGGCACCCTGGGCGCGCCCAAGGCCGACCTGATGGCCCACCTGGACTCGATCGCCGCGCCGCGTCTGCCGCTGAAGGACGCCCTGGTGACCCTGACCTTCCAGCGCCGCCCGGACGGGGCGGCGGGCGTGGTGGCCGCCACCGCGACCAGCCCCTATGGCCCGGCGCGGGGCCGCGCGGCGTTCCGTTTCCCCGAAGGCGGGCTCGACCTGACGGAGGTTTCCGTGGACGCGGGCGGGTTGAAGGCGGCGGGCGGGCTGTCGCTGCGCCACAACGCGCCCTCGGCCGCGGACCTCGACCTGACGATCACCCGCGGCGCCTTCCTGGACGCCGGCAAGGTCGCCGGCCACGTGAGGATCGCCGAGGCCGGCGGGGCGCGGGCCAACCTCAACCTGACCGCCGAGAACGCCCGCCTGCCGGGCTCCGACATCGTGCTGACCACGGCGCGGCTGACCGCGGACGGTTCGACGGCGCGGCTGCCCTATGCGCTCACCGCCCAGGGGACCTCGCCGCAGGGCCGCTGGGCGGCCAGCGGACGCGGCCTGCTGGCCGAGGCGCAGCCGGGCTGGTCGGCGACCTTCGACGGCTCGGGCAAGCTGGGCGGGCGCGACCTGCGCACCCTGGAGACGGCGGTGTTGCGGTTCGGCGGGCCGGAGCGGTCGGCGAAGCTCAGGCTGGCGGCCTCCGACGGCGGCCGGATCGACGTCGACGGGCGGATGACCGACCAGGCGACGGATATCCGCGCCCAGGTGGTGGGGCTGGGCTTGCAGATGCTGGACGAGGACTTCGCCGGCAAGGTCGACGCCACGCTCAGCCTGCAGGGCCGGGGTGCGCGGCTGGACGGGACGCTGGATGCGAAACTGGCCGGGGCGCGCGGGCGCGGGGCGCCGGCGGCCTCCGGCGTCGACGGGACGGTGCGCGGGCGGCTGGCCGGCGACGCCCTGACCCTGTCCGCGACGGCGGCCAACGCGCAAGGCCTGCAGGCCAACGCCGAGCTGACCCTGCCCGCGGCGACCTCGGCGGCGCCGTTCCGCATCGCCATCGCCGAGCAGCAGCCGATGCACGGCAAGTTCTTCGCCTCGGGCGAGGTCCGGCCGCTGTGGGACCTGCTGGTCGGCGGCGACCGCAGCCTGGCCGGCAAGGTCAGGACCGAGGGGACGCTCAGCGGCACGCTCGCCGCGCCCAGGGCCGCGGGCGATGTGGCGGTGGACGACGGCCGGTTCGACGACGGCCAGACGGGGCTGTCGCTGCGCCAGGTGTCGCTGCGCGCCGCGTTCGCCGAGAGCGCGGTGGAGGTCACCCAGGCCAGCGGCGTCGACGGCCACGGCGGCGCGGTCACTGGCTCGGGCCGGATCAGCCTGCAACGTGACGGGACCTCCAGTTTCCGGCTGAACCTCAAGGCCTTCCGGCTGATCGACAACGAGCAGGCGACCGCCTCGGCCAGCGGCCAGGCCACCATCGACCGGACGGCCGACGGCCGGGTGCGGCTGGCCGGCGCCCTGACCATCGACCAGGCGACGGTGGCCGCCAAGCTGCCGACGCCCTCGGGCGTGGTGGCCATGGAGGTTGTGGAGAAGAACCGGCCGGCCGAACTGCCCAGCGCGCTGCGAGCGGCGGACGAGGGCGGCGGCGACCGCTGGGCGCTGGACGTCGCCCTGCGTTCGCCGGGTGGGGTGCTGCTGAAGGGGCGGGGGCTGAACGTCGAGCTGGCCCTGGACGCCCACGTGGGCGGCACGGTCTCGCACCCGCAGCTCTCCGGCGTGGCGCGGGTGGTGCGCGGCGACTACGACTTCGCCGGCAAGCGGTTCGAGTTCGATCCGACCAGCACGGTCTATCTGTCGACCGACGCCGACGAGATTCGGCTGGAGCTGTTGGCCACCCGAGACGACCCGACGCTGACCGCCAATGTCCGCATCCGCGGCACGGCGGCCCGGCCGGAGATCACGCTCACCTCCTCGCCCAGCCTGCCCAGCGACGAGATCCTGAGCCAAGTGCTGTTTGGCCAGTCGGCGTCGCAGCTGTCCGGCGGCCAGGCGGCGGAGCTGGCCTCGGCCCTGTCGTCGATGGCCGGCGGCGGGGGGCTCGACTTTATCGGCAACCTCAGGACCTTCGCCGGCCTCGATCGGCTGGCCCTGGGCGGCGGGACCGGCGGCGGCGTCTCAATCGCCGGCGGCAAGTACTTGACCAACAACGTCTATCTGGAAATCGCCGGTGGCGGCCGCGAAGGCCCCTCGGCGCAGGTGGAATGGCGGCTGAAGAACCACCTTTCGATCATCTCGAAGCTCGGGGGGCAGGTCGACCCGCAGGGCTCCAGCCAGGGCGGCGGCTCCCTCGCCATCCGTTGGCGGACGGACTACTAGGCGGCGTTGCCGGTGCGGCCCCCGGCGTTCGCGTAGGCCTGGGCGCCCCGGGTGAACACCCGGTCGGCGCGCTCGATCTGGGCGATGGGGATGTCCGGCGCCGCGGCGAGGCGGGCGTAGAGCGGCGCGAAATCGGTCTCGACGGTGACGTCGAGCAGGGTCTGCAGGTCGGGGATCACGAAATAGACCTGTTGGAAGTCATCGATCCGATAGGGGGTGCGCATCACCCGCTCCAGGTCGAAGCCCAGGCGGTTGGGGGACGGATCGTCGAGCGCGAACACCGACTCAGCCCGCGAGGAGACGATGCCGGCGCCGTAGATCCGCAGGCCGGCGGGCGTCTGCATCAGGCCGAACTCCACCGTGTACCAGTAGAGCCGGGCGAGGTTGTGCAGGCGGCCAAGGCTCATGGCCCGAAGGCCGCCCTGGCCATAGGCCTGCATGTAGTCGGCGAATACCGGGTCGGTGAGCATGGGGACGTGGCCGAACACGTCGTGGAAGATGTCCGGCTCCTGCAGGTAGTCGAGCTCCTGCGGCTTCCTCACGAACTGGCCGGCCGGGAAGCGGCGGTTGGCCAGGTGGTCGAAGAACACCTCGTCGGGGACCAGGCCGGGCACGGCGACCACGGTCCAGCCGGTGAGCCGCATCAGCTCCTCGTTGATCCGCGCGAAGTCGGGGATGCCGCTGCGGTGCAGGTCGAGCGCGTCGAGGCCCCTGAGGAATTGATCGCAGGCGCGGCCCGGCAACAGGGCCGTCTGGCGCTCGTAGAGGGTGATCCAGACCTGGTGCTCGGCCTCGGTGTAGCGGTCCCAACCCTGGTCGATGGTCCAGTCGGGGCGGGCGCCCGGAGGCGGAGACGGGGCGGCGGCGCTCATGCCAACAACAATGGCCCCGTTTTGGGGGAAGTTCCGTTCGAAGTGACCGGCCAGGGGCGAGATGCCCGGCAAAACCTTGCTCTTAGTGGGAAATCCGCGAACGAAGCGTGTAGTGGCCTTCCTTGAACGTCTCGAAGAGCAACGAGGCCTGGGGGTGACCGACCGGCTCGCCCGAGTCGTCGGGGAGCAGGTTCTGCTCGGACACATAGGCCACGTAGGAGCTCTCGTCGTTCTCCGCGAGCAGATGGTAAAATGGCTGGTCCTTGTGGGGCCGGATGTGCTCGGGGATCGAGAGCCAGTATTCCTCGGTGTTCGCGAAGGTGGGATCCACGTCGAAGATCACGCCGCGAAAGGGATAGACGCGGTGCCGGACGATCTGGCCGATCGCAAATTTGGCGAGTCGCGTAGTCATACGGACGAATCTAACCCTCATCTCCTGACCGGGAGGTGAACGTAGCGTTGGAAATGCTTCAGACAAGGCCGCGCTTTCGGCCTCGCCCGGCCCTTGCTACATTTGCGGGGAAATGAGGCGCGCCCCGGGTTCTGTTCGGGGGATGACGCCTGCGAGGGACGAGAAGGCGGTCCATGAACGAGGCGCCGCGTGCGCCGGGCGCCTACGGGCGTGGCCGGACGAGGTCGACGGGCGATATCCCCTGCTACGCCGCGCTCGACCTCGGCACCAACAATTGCCGTCTGCTGATCGCGACGCCGAACGGGGCGGGCTTCCGCGTGGTGGAGGCCTATTCGCGCATCGTGCGGCTGGGCGAGGGCCTAAGCCAAAGCGGCCGGCTGTCGGAGCCGGCCATGGAGCGGGCGCTGGCGGCGCTGAAGGTGAGCGCCGAGAAGGTGCGCCGCCGGCGGGTAGTGCGGCTGCGCGCCATCGCCACCCAGGCCTGCCGGATGGCCGAGAACGGGCCGGAATTCATCGCCCGCGTGGCCGACGAGACCGGCCTGCAGCTGCAGATCATCGCCCCGCAGGAGGAGGCCAGGCTGTCGGTGGCGGGCTGCCTGAACCTGCTGGAC
The DNA here is from genome assembly GCA_004799545.1 of Phenylobacterium sp. GTDB lineage: Bacteria > Pseudomonadota > Alphaproteobacteria > Caulobacterales > Caulobacteraceae > Phenylobacterium. Next base: position 33,568 of record SSMU01000024.1, on the reverse strand, counting down.
CGCACGGCCGACGCGGCCCTGGTGGTGGACGTGGGCGGCGGCTCGACGGAGCTGTCCTGGGTCGACCTCAGGGACGCGCCGCCCACCGGCACGCCGCCGATCCGCGCCTGGCTGTCGATCCCCATCGGCGTGGTGACCCTCGCCGAACGCTTTCCCGAGGGCGAGCAGGCCACCGAGGCTTGGTTCCGCGAGATGGTCGAGACCGTGAAGACGGAGATCGCGGCCTTCCATCGGGCCGACCCGATGCGCGAAGTGTTCGACGCCGACCGGGCTCACCTGATCGGCACCTCGGGGGCGATCACCAGCCTGGCCGGCCTGCACCTCGAGCTGCCGCGCTATGACCGCAACCGCGTCGACGGCATCTGGATGACCCGCGAGGAGTGCGAGGCGGCGGCCCGGCGGCTGCTGGTGCTGAGCCCGCAGGGGCGCGCCGACCAGCCGTGCATCGGGCCGGACCGGGCGGACCTGGTGCTGGCCGGCGCGGCGATCCTCGAGGCGGTGCAGGAACTCTGGCCCTGTTCGCGCGTGCGGGTGGCCGACCGGGGCTTGCGCGAGGGCATATTGATCTCGCTGATGGCCGACCGCGGCCGCCGGCGCAAACGCCGCCACCGGCCTGGGCGGGACCTGGCGGCCGAATGACCGAGCCTCCCCGCAAACGCATGGTCAAGCCGCCGACCGGCGGCACGGAGGCCGGCCGGGCCAAGCCGGCGCGTCTGAAGACCGCCAAGCAGCGCACGCCCTCGCAGCAGGCGTGGCTGGAACGCCAGATCAACGATCCGTTCGCCGCCAAGGCCCGCGCCCACGGCTATCGCAGCCGCGCGGCCTACAAGCTGACCGAGATCGACGACCGGCTGCGGGTGCTCAGACCCGGCGCGCGGGTGGTCGACCTGGGGCTCGCCCCCGGCGGCTGGACCCAGGTGGCGCTGGAGCGTGGGGTGACGCAGATCGCCGGCGTCGACCTCTTGCCGGTCGATCCCCTGCCGCCGGCGCAGATCCTGCAAATGGACTTCACCGATCCGGCCTGCGGCCCACGGCTGATCGAGCTGCTGGGCGGGGCGCCCGACGTCGTGCTCTCCGACATGGCGCCCAACACGGTCGGCCACCGCCAGACCGACCACCTCAGGATCGTAGGCCTGATCGAGGCGGGCGTGGATTTCGCCGTCGAGGTGCTGAAGCCCGGCGGGGTGTTCATCGCCAAGGCCTTCCAGGGCGGCGAGACCGCCCAGGTGATCGGCAAGCTGAAGGCTGAATTCGCCCAGGTGAAGACTATCAAGCCCAAGGCCAGCCGGTCGGACAGCTCGGAGATCTACCTGGTGGCGACGGGGTTCAAGGGCCGGGCGCGCTAGGCGTCTTCGCGCCCTCGGCGACCAGCCAGGCGCGGAAGCGGTCGAGGGCGCGGCTTTCGGCGCCGGGCGCCTGGAGGAGGGCGAAGGCGGCTTCGGCGCGGACGAAGCCCAGGGGCGCGACCAAGCGGCGGGCGGCGACCTCCTCGGCCACCAGCGGCCAGGGCAGGACGGCGACGCCGAGGCCCGCCAGAGCCGCGTCCATGGCGAAGTGCAGGTGGGCGAAGGGCCGCTCGACGGCCGGCGTCAGTTCGACGCCCGCCAGCGCCGCCCAGATCGCCCAGCCCTGGGCGTGGGTCTGGGCCACCAGCCTGGGCGCGGACAGCGGATCGCCGGCGTAGCGCTCGGCCAGCGCCGGGCTCAGCACCGGGCCGATGTGGTTGGGAATGAAGGCGGTGGCCAGCGGGTCGGCGAGGCGGCTGGTGGTGACGATCCGCACGACGCCTTGCGCGCCGCGGTGGGTGAGCGCCGCCGGCGCGAGCTCGGCGAGGTGCAGACGCAGGTTCGGATGCGCTGCGGCGAAGCCGGGCAGGCGCGGGATCAGCCACTTCACCGAGAGGCTGGCGTTGACCGCGATGTGCAGGTCCTCGCCGTCGCTCTTCACCCGGCGCACCGCCCCGGCGATGCCGTCGAAGGCCTCTGTGAGGGCCGGCAGCAGCGCCTGGCCGGCGGCGGTCAGCTCCAGCCGGTGCTTGGGGCCTTGGAACAGCCTCACCCCCAACGCCGCCTCCAGCGCCTTCACCTGGCGGCTGACCGCGCTGTGGCTGACGTTCAGCTCCCCGGCGGCCAGCGTCGCGCGGCCGGTGCGGGCCATGGCCTCGAAGGCCCGGAGCGCATTCAGCGAGGGCAGGGGTTCGGATGTGAGGTTTTCGAACATCTCACGCCCCATATGTCGATTTACGTCCAGCCGCAATCTCGGCATCAACTGGTCATGGAAACCAGCACCAACGCCCTCGGTCCCGTCGACTACGACACGGCCCAGCACGCCGGCTACGCCCGCGGCCGGGCGCTCAGCGCCGCGGCGATCCAGCACTACATGCAGGTGTTCGCCGACCGGCTGCCGTCCCGGCGGCCGCTTGTCGGCGTCGACCTGGGCGCGGGCGTCGGCCGCTTCACCCCGGCGCTCGCCGAGACCTTCGGCGGCCCGGTCTACGGTGTCGAGCCGTCCGGGCGGATGCGGGCGGTCGCCGAAGCCGAGGCGACCCATCCACGGGTGCGCTACTTGGCCGGGGAAGGGGCCCGTATGCCGTTGCCGGACGCGCAGGCCGACTTCCTGCTGATGTTCCTGTCCTTCCATCATTTTCCCGACCAGCGGGCCGCCGTCACGGAGATCGCCCGTGTGGTGAAGCCGGGCGGACGGGTCCTGCTCCGCAGCACCTTCAAGGAGCGCGTCCCGAACCATTGGTGGCGCGCCTATTTCCCGCGCAGCCAGGCCGTCGAGGAGGCCATGTTCCCCTCCGTCGCCGAGGCCCGGGCGCTTTTCGAAGCGGGCGGCTTCACGACGGTCGAGTTGGTGGAGCAGGAGATCCCCTTCGAAGGCGATCTCGCCGAGGCCGTGGCCCGGCTGAAGCTGCGCGCCGTCTCGGTCTTTGAGCACATGACGGAGGCGGAGCTACAGGAAGGCTTCGAGGCCCTGGACGCGGCGCTCGCCGCGGGGACGCTGGAGCCAAGGCCCACCACCGGCGACGTCCTGGTGTTCTCGCGGGCGTCGGGCGCGTTCGGTTGACAGGCCCGCGATGTGGCTGGGCCGCCTCTTCGGGTCTTCGAAGGTGAAGCCGGCGCCGCGACCTGCGCTCCACGACCTGTTCGCCGTCTATTCGGGAGCGCTCGACCCCGCCGCGGCCCGCAGGCTTGGCCTTTCCCGAAGCCTCCAAACCACACAGGAGCCTGTCCGCGCATGAATCGCCCGCTCGCCGCCCTTGCCCCTGCCGAGGGGATGGCCTTATACCCGGCCCGCAAAACGGAGAGTCTTATGGAGATTCGCGAAGGGCTCACCTTCGACGATGTTTTGCTCGAACCCGGCGCTTCAGATGTGATGCCCACGCAGGTGGATGTCGCCACCCGGTTCACACGCGAGATCAGTCTGAACATACCGCTGGTGTCCGCCGCCATGGACACTGTCACCGAGAGCCGGCTGGCCATCGCCATGGCCCAGAACGGTGGCATCGGGGTGCTGCACCGGAACCTGACGGTCGAGGAACAGGCCGACCAGGTGCGCGAGGTGAAGCGCTACGAGAGCGGCATGGTGATCAATCCGCTCACCGTCGGGCCGGACACCCCGCTCAGCGAGATCCGCGAGATCAAGGCCCGGCGGAAGATCTCCGGCTTCCCGGTGGTCGAGCCCGGCAGCGGCAAGCTCTGCGGCATCCTCACCAACCGCGACATGCGCTTCGAGTCCCGTGACGACGTGCTGGCCAAGGACCTGATGACCCGCGAGGGCCTGGTCACCGTTCGCGAGGGGATGAGCCAGGCCGAGGCCCGTGACCTGCTGCGCAAGCACAAGATCGAGCGGCTGATCGTGGTCGACGACGAGTATCGCGCGGTCGGCCTGATCACCGTCAAGGACATGGAGAAGTCCGAGGAGCACCCGAACGCGGCCAAGGACGGCCAGGGGCGTCTGCTGGTGGCGGCGGCCTCGACGGTGGGCGATGCCGGCTATGAGCGCTCCATGGCGCTGGTGGACGCCGGCGTCGACGTGGTGGTGATCGACACCGCCCACGGCCACAACATCGATGTCGCCAAGGCGGTGGCCCGGGTGAAGCGCGAGACCAACCGGGTGCAGATCGTGGCCGGCAATGTGGCGACCTATGACGGCGCGCGCGCCCTGATCGACGCTGGCGCCGACGCGGTGAAGGTGGGCATCGGCCCAGGTTCGATCTGCACCACGCGGATCGTCGCGGGCGTTGGCGTGCCGCAGCTGACGGCGATCGCCGAGAGCGTCCGGGCGGCCAAGGACAGCGACGTGCCAATCATCGCCGATGGCGGGATCAAATACTCCGGCGACCTCGCCAAGGCCCTGGCCATGGGGGCCTCGGTCGCCATGCTGGGCTCGGTGTTCGCCGGCGTCGACGAGGCGCCGGGCGAGGTGTTCCTCTACCAGGGGCGCTCCTACAAGGCCTACCGCGGCATGGGCTCGCTGGGGGCCATGGCCCGCGGCTCGGCCGACCGCTACTTCCAGAAGGACGTCTCCGACGCGCTCAAGCTGGTGCCGGAGGGCATCGAGGGGCAGGTCGCCTACAAGGGCCCGATCGCGCCGATCCTGCACCAGATGGTGGGCGGCCTGCGGGCGGCCATGGGCTATGTGGGCGCCGGCGACCTGGAGCAGTTCCGCAAGCGGGCGAGGTTCATCCGCATCACCGGCGCAGGCCTGCGCGAGAGCCACGTGCACGACGTGATGATCACCCGCGAGGCGCCGAACTATCCCAGCGCCGTCTAGCAAGGTAGCTTCCTGGACGCCGGTGTTATCCGGACTCAAGGGGGAGGCGAAGTCATGAACCTGGGAACGACGACTGAACTGAAACTGCTGCTAGCCGCGGTGATCATCGGCCTGATCCATCTCCTCTGGGCGACCATCGCCGGCAGCGGCGGGCATCGCGACACGGCCTGGCTGCTCGGTCCGCGCGACGATCCGCGGCCGGTGACGGGCCAGGCGGCGCGGTTGAGCCGCGCCTACGCCAACTTCCTGGAGACCTTCCCGCTGTTCGCCGTGGCCGTGGTCGCGGTGCTGCTGGCCGGCAAGACCGGCGGCCAGAGCCGGTTCGGCGAGTGGCTGTACGTCATCGGCCGGGTGGCCTACACGCCGCTCTACGCCCTGGGGCTGCCGGTCGTCCGGACGGTGGCCTGGACGGTCAGCATGGTCGGCATCGTCATGGTGATCGTGGCCTTTTTCCTGTGAGAGAATGATTTGCGCGACGGCGGACGGCTAGCGGCGGCGATTGAGGTCCTTACCGAGATCGAGACCCGCCATCGGCCTGTCCGCCTCGCGCTGAAGTCCTGGGGAGACTCCGCCCGCTACGCTGGGGCCAAGGACCGCGCCTGGGTGTCGGGCCTGGCGCTGGACGTGCTGCGCCGCCGCCGCTCGCTGGCCTGGCGGATGGGCGAAGAGGGTCCGCGCGCCGCGGCGCTGGGGGCGCTGAGGCTGCTCTGGGGCTGGCCGATCGAGCGGATCGCCGACGCGGCCACCGACGAGGCGCATGGCATTGGCGCCCTGACCGAGACCGAGCGGCAGGCGCTTGACGGGCCGCGCGATCTCGCCGAGGCGCCGGCGGCGGTGCGCGGCGACTATCCGGACTGGCTGGAGGCCTCGCTCGAGCGCGCGTTCGGCGAGGGTCGGGCGGAGGAGGGGGCGGCGCTGTCGGAGCGGGCGCCGGTCGACCTGCGGGTCAACCTGCTGAAGACCGATCCCGCGCGGGCCCTGAGGGCGCTGGCCTCACTGAACGCCCAGGCTGTGGACGTCCTGCCGACCGCCCTGCGCATCGCGGCGCCCGATCCCGAGACGCGCAGCGGGGCGGTGGAGGCCATCCCGCAGTTCTCCAAGGGCTGGTTCGAGGTGCAGGACCTGGGCTCGCAGATCGCCGCGGCCTCGGCGGGCGAGGTGGCGAAGAAGCAGGTGCTCGACCTCTGCGCCGGCGGCGGCGGCAAGACCCTGGCGCTGGCGTCGGCCATGGGCTCGACGGGGCAGATCTACGCCTATGACAGCGACGCGCGCCGGCTCACCGACACCATCCGCCGCGCCGACCGGGCGGGCGTGCGCAACCTGCAGGTCCGCTCGCCGGTGAACCCTGAGCCGCTGAAGGGGCTGGAGGGCAAGATGGACCTGGTGTTCATCGATGCGCCCTGCACGGGCTCCGGCTCCTGGCGGCGGCACCCGGACACCAAGTGGCGGCTGACACCCGAGACGCTCGAGCGGCGGATGGCCGACCAGGATCAGGTGCTGGACGAGGGCGCGGCCTTCGTGAAGCCCGGCGGCCGGATGGTCTATGTCACCTGCTCGGTGCTTCCGGAGGAGGACGAGGACCGGGTCGCGGCCTTCCTGGAGCGCCATCCGGCGTTCGCCGTGAAGCCCGCCACCGACGACCCGAAGCTTGCGGACCGCCTCACCGCTGACCAGTTCCTGCGCCTGTCGCCGCGCACCGCCCAGACCGACGGCTTTTTCGTCGCCGTCCTAGAAAAAGGCCGCTAACGGAGCCCCATGCCCACCGAGCTCTCCCACGAACGAGTCCTCATCGTCGATTTCGGCAGCCAGGTGACCCAGCTGATCGCCCGTCGCCTGCGGGAAAGCGGCGTCTATTGCGAGATCCACCCGTTCGACAAGGTGGAGCCGATGCTGGACGACTTCGCGCCCAAGGCGGTGATCCTGTCGGGCGGACCGGCCAGCGTGCACGAGGACGAGAGCCCGGCCGCGCCGCAGAAGGTGTTCGAGCTGGGCGTGCCGGTGCTGGGCATCTGCTACGGCGAGATGACCATGGCCGCCCAGCTGGGCGGCGCCGTCGAAGGCGGCCACGACCGCGAGTTCGGCCGCGCCGAGATCCGCATTGCGCGGGAATCCCCGCTGCTGGCGGGCCTGGGCGAGGCGGGCGAGCGCGAAACCGTCTGGATGAGCCACGGCGACAAGATCACCGCGATCCCCGAGGGGTTCGAGGTGGTGGCGACGTCGGAGGGCTCGCCCTATGCGGTGATCGCCGACGAGGGCCGGCGGTTCTACGGCATCCAGTTCCACCCGGAGGTGGCGCACACCCCGCGCGGCGCCCTGATGCTGCGCAACTTCACCCACCGCATCGCCGGCCTCTCCGGCGATTGGACCATGGCCTCGTTCCGCCAGGAAATGGTCGCCAAAATCCGCGCCCAAGTGGGCAAGGGCAAGGTGATCTGCGGCCTGTCGGGCGGGGTGGATTCGTCGGTCGCGGCGGTGCTGATCCACGAGGCGATCGGCGAGCAGCTGACCTGCGTCTTCGTCGACACCGGCCTGTTGCGGCTAAACGAGGCCGAGCAGGTGGTGACCATGTTCAGGGATCACTACAACATCCCGCTGGTGCACGTTGATGCGGCGAAGGAATTCCTGGAGGCCCTGGCCGGCGTCTCCGATCCCGAGACCAAGCGCAAGACCATCGGCAAGCTGTTCATCGACGTGTTCGACCGCGAGGCCGCGAAGGTCGAGGGCGCGGCCTTCCTGGCCCAGGGCACCCTCTATCCGGACGTGATCGAGAGCGTCTCGGCGCGCGGCGGCCCCTCGGCGGTGATCAAGAGCCACCACAACGTGGGCGGCCTGCCGGACTACATGAAGCTGAAGCTGGTCGAGCCGCTGCGGGAGCTGTTCAAGGACGAGGTCCGCGTGCTCGGCGTCGAGCTGGGCCTGCCGCCGGCCTTCGTCGGCCGCCACCCGTTCCCCGGCCCGGGGCTAGCCATCCGCATCCCCGGCGAGGTCACGCCCGAGAAGGTGGCCGTGCTGCAGAAGGCCGACGCCATCTACCTCGACGAGATCCGCAAGGCGGGACTCTACGACTCGATCTGGCAGGCCTTCGCCGTGCTGCTGCCGGTGCGCACGGTCGGCGTGATGGGCGACGCCCGCACCTATGACGAGGTCTGCGCGCTGCGGGCCGTGACCTCCACCGACGGCATGACCGCCGACTTCTTCGAGTTCCCCTGGGAGGTGCTTGGCCGCGTCGCGACCCGGATCATCAACGAGGTGAAGGGCATCAACCGGGTGGTCTACGACGTGACCTCGAAGCCCCCGGGCACCATCGAGTGGGAATAATTCAGGGGCTTTCAGGGTCTTTCGCGACCAATCGGAAAAATCCCGATAAATCATTGAAGGAAGATCATCATGAGGGCCGCCGAGATCACCGAGGATATCGATCATCTGCGCCGTTCCCTGTTCGGCGCCGCAGCCTTGACCGTGGCGGCGGCCGAACTGGCGGCGTCGAGACCCGCGGCGGCTCAGGCCCGGTCCGGCGCCTTGGCCTCGTTCGGGCCCGTGCGTCAGGTCGATGCGGGTCCGCTCAACATCGGCTACGTCGATATGGGGCCGGCCGGCGGGCCGCCGGCGATCCTTCTGCACGGCTGGCCCTATGACATCCACAGCTTCGCCGACGCCGCGCCCTTGCTGGCGGCCAAGGGCTATCGGGTGATCGTGCCCTATCTGCGCGGGTTCGGGTCGACGCGCTTCCTCAACGCCGACACCTTCAGGAATGGCCAACCGTCGGTGTTCGCGCTCGACACGGTCGCCCTGATGGACGCCTTGAAGATCGACAAGGCGGTGATCGCCGGCTTCGACTGGGGCACCCGCACCGCCGACATCGTCGCCTTGTTGTGGCCCGAGCGGTGCAAGGCGCTGGTGTCCATAAGCGGCTATACCGCCGGCGTTCCCACTGCCACGCCGCAGCCGCCGGATGTGGAGCGCCAGTGGTGGTACGAGTTCTATTTCGCTACCGAGCAGGGCAGGGCGGGCTACGCCAGGAACCGGCATGATTTCGCCAAGCTGATCTGGAAGCTCGCCTCCCCGAAGTGGGCCTTCGACGACGCGACCTTCGACCGCTCCGCGGTCGCGTTCGAGAACCCCGATCACGTGGACATCACCATCCACAACTACCGCTGGCGGCAGGGGCTCGTGAAGGGTGAGGCCAGGTACGACGCCCTGGAGGCTCGCCTGGCGCCGGCGCCGGTGATCAAGGTTCCCACGATCGTGCTGGAAGGCGACGCCAACGGCGCGCCACACCTTCCCGACGACAAGCTCTATCGCCAGAAGTTTGTTGGCCGGTACGCCTTCCGGATGCTTCCCGGCATCGGACACAACCTACCGCAGGAAGCGCCGCAGGCCTTCGCCCAGGCGGTGATCGATGTGGATGGCTTCTGACCGGCGTTCGCGCCGGACGCTGCGATGAGCGCGCCGGAGGCCTTCTCCTTCGGGCCAGGCGACCAGCCGGCCTTTCCGGGTTCGCCCTATGCCCCCCTTCACCCGCTCGGCCGACGGGCCGGCTATGTGGCGGTCGCCGCGCTGTTCGCCATCGTCGCCAGCCTTGGAAACGCGGTGGTGACGGTGAACGTGCCGAGCCTGGCCGCGGCCTTCCAGTTCACCGTGCCCATTGATCCCGAACGGAGCGGTCTCGATGTCTAGCTGGCATCGGGCCCCGCTCTCATAAACTCCAGTCCCACCGGGCCCACGGTCCCGCATGGTCCGGCAGGACGGTATCCTGACTTCCAGTTGGAGGCCAAAACCGCTAGATTTGGTGCGCGTCGGACTGGGCCCTCCGTCGCGCCTGCGAAGCGAAATACGCCGATAGATGGCGATAGGGCAAAAAAAATTTCGCGGCGAATTATCGAATGAAAACAATAGCCTCAGGCTTTGTCGGGTGGTCACTCGGGATTTTTCGGCGATACGGGTGATTTTCTGTTCAAAAACAACTCCTTACGCGCGAAAAAATCATAGAGTGGGAGTAGTCGATGGCCGCGACCCTTTACGGAATCCGCAACTGCGACACCATGAAGAAGGCCTGGACCTGGCTCGACCAGCATGGCGTCGCCTACGATTTCCACGACTACAAGAAGGCTGGGATCGACCGCGGTCGGCTTGAGGGTTGGGCGCGCGAGGTGGGCTGGGAGCGGCTGCTGAACCGCGCGGGGACCACCTTCAGGAAGCTGTCCGACGCCGACCGGCAGGACGTGGATGAGGCCAAGGCGATCGCCCTGATGCTGGCCCAGCCGTCGATGATCAAGCGACCGGTCTTGGAGGCGGACGGCCGGCTACTGGTGGGCTTCAAGCCCGCGGACTACGAGGCGACGTTCGGCTAGGCCGGTGCTAAGGTGAAGCTTGCCGTCCAGCCTTCCCGGACGGCGCTTCTGGGAGGGGGCGGCCATGATCCTGGGATTGTCAGTACCGGCGTTCACCACGCTGCACGTGATCATCAGCCTGATCGGCATCCTCGCGGGCCTGGTGGCGCTGTTCGCCATGATCGCCAACCGGCGGCTGGAGGCGGTCACCGGCCTGTTCCTGGCGACCACCATCCTGACCAGCGTCACCGGCTTCTTCTTCCACTCGAAGGCCATCGGGCCGCCGCACGTGGTGGGGGTGATCTCGCTCATCGTGCTGGCCGGCGCGCTCTATGCGCTTTACGGGCGCAAGCTCGAAGGCCTCTGGCGGCCGACCTATGTGATCACCGCCACCATCGCCCTCTACCTGAACTGCTTCGTGGGCGTGGTGCAGGCGTTCCAGAAGATCGGGCCGCTGAGTGCGCTCGCGCCCAAGGGCTCGGAGCCGCCGTTCCTGGCGGCCCAGGGGCTGACACTGCTGATCTTCGTCGGCCTCGGGTACCTGGCGGTGCGCCGCTACCATCCCGCCGCGCCCGCTGCGGCGATCGGCGCCGCTCAAGCCCGGCGCGCCCCGGCCTGATCTTCAAGGCTTGGCCGATCTCTCGTTGACGTGGGCTTTCACGGAACTTACTGACTGGCGGGTCAGTTATTGTCGTCATGGCGGATGACATGAACCGTACCCAGGTCCTGATCGTCGGCGCCGGGCCGACCGGCCTCGTGCTGGCGCTGTGGCTCGCCAAGCAGGGCGTCCAGGTGCGCATCGTCGACAAGACGGAAGAGCCCGGCACGACCTCGCGGGCCCTGGCGGTGCAGGCCCGGACCCTGGAGCTCTATCGCCAGCTCGACCTCGCCGAGACGGTGGTGGCCCGCGGCCACCGGGTGCCGGCGGTCAACATGTGGGTGAGGGGCGAGAAGGCCGCGCGGTTGCCGTTCGAGATCGTCGCCGAGGACCTGACGCCCTACGCCTTCCTGGAGATCTTCCCGCAGGACGAGCACGAGCGGCTGCTGATCGAGCGGCTGGCGGGCTTCGGCGTCACGGTGGAACGGCGCACCGAGCTGGTGGGCTTCACCGAGGCGGGCGACGGCATTTTGGCCCGGCTGCGCGGCCCGGACGGCGAACTGGTCTGCGAGGCGGACTATATCGCCGGTTGCGACGGCGCGCGGTCGGTCGTGCGCGAGACCCTGGGTACGGGATTCCCCGGCGGCACCTACCGGCAGGTGTTCTACGTGGCCGACGTGGAGGCCGCGGGCCCGGCGGTGGACGGCGAGCTGCACGTCGACCTGGACGAGGCCGACTTCCTGGCGATCTTCCCGCTGAAGGGCGAGGGCCGGGCCCGGCTGATCGGCACGGTGCGCGACGCGCGGGCGGAGCATCCCGAGGACCTGAAGTTCGAGGATGTCAGCGCGCGGGCCATCGAGCACCTCAAGATCGAGGTGACGCGGGTCAACTGGTTCTCGACCTACCGGGTGCATCACCGGGTGACCGACCACTTCCGCAAGGGCCGCGCCTTCCTGCTGGGCGATGCGGCGCACATCCATTCGCCGGCTGGCGGCCAGGGGATGAACACCGGGCTCGGCGACGCCATCAACCTGGCTTGGAAACTGGCCGCCGTGCTGGCGGGCCGGGCGCCCGACAAGCTGCTGGACAGCTACGAGACCGAGCGCATCGCCTTCGCCCGGCGGCTGGTGGCGACCACCGACCGGGTGTTCAGCGTGGCCACCGCCGAGGGCCGGTTCGCCGAGCTGGTGCGCACGCGGATCGTGCCGGCGGTGTTCCCCCGGGCGATCGCCCTGGAGCCGGTGCGCGACTACGTGTTCCGGACCATCTCGCAGATCACCCTGAACTATCGCGGCGCGCCGCTGAGCGCTGGCGCGGCGGGTGAGGTGCGTGGCGGCGACCGGCTGCCCTGGGTCTCCGTCGACGGCCAGGACAACTATGGCCCGCTCTCGGCCATCGCCTGGCAGGTGCTGGTCTATGGCGCGGCGAAGCCCGAGCTTACCGCCTGGTGCGCGGCGAACGGCGTGCCGCTGCACGTGCAGGCCTGGCGGCCGGAACACGGCGAGGCCGGCCTCGCCAAGGACGCCCTCTACCTCCTGCGGCCCGACACCTATGTCGCCCTGGCGGACGGGTCGGGCGCCCCGGCGGCGGCGCTGGCGCACTATTTCGCCGACCGGGGCCTCTCGCCAATCAACGGCTGAGGCCGGATTGCAAGGCGCGGGCCGGATTGTTAGGCTGGCCGCGTCAATCGGGAGGCTTCGAGCCTTGGCTACTTCCAGTCGTTTGAGGCCATAGGCCGGCCGGGCCGCAGCGCCCGCCGAACCTGAGCTTGCAGCCCTGCGCCTGGCGCGGGGGCCGCCCCCGCATCAGCGACTGGAATTCCCATGCCCAAATCGAAAGACCTGCGCGCGCCGGCGCGCGAACCCACGCCGTTCGCCCAACTCAACGCCGTCCTGGCCCCGCTGGTGGGCGAGGCGAGGGCCCTGCTGGGCGACAACTTCATCGGCGCCTACCTGCAAGGCTCCTTCGCGGTCGGCGACGCCGACCGGTACAGCGACTGCGACTTCATCATCGTCATCAGGCGCGACCTGACCCCGGAGGAGCTACCGCCGTTCCAGGCGATGCACGCGGCGATCCATGAGATCCCCGACAACCCCTGGCGCAACCAGCTGGAGGGCTCCTACGCGCCCGCCGAGGCGCTCAGGCGCTGGTCGACCACGCCGCGCGATCCGCCGGGCGAGGACCGGGGCGAGGACTGGGGCGATCCGGGCATGTCCGGAGCCCCGGCGCGAGCCTATCCCTTCTGGTACCTGGACCATGGCGCCAAGACCCTGGTCCGCTCGGAGCATGACAACAGCCAGGTGGTCCGCTGGTGCCTGCGCGAGAAAGGCGTGGTGCTGGCGGGGCCCGATCCGCGCGAGCTGGTCGATCCCGTGCCGGCCGAGGCGCTGCGGGCCGAGATCCGCCACACCATGGCGCTCTGCGCGACCCTGGAACTGGAGCCGATGGCGCTGGCGGCCTGGCAGGTGTTCTGGGTCGGGCTCTACTGCCGGATGCTGCACACCCTGACGATCGGCAAGGTGGCCTCCAAGGCCGCCGGCCTGAGCTGGGCGCAAGGGGCGCTGGATCCGGTCTGGTCGGGGCTGATCGGCCGCGCCAAGGCGCTGCGCAAGGGCATGGCCGAGGCGGCGCATCCGGCCGATCCGGACGATGTCGCCGCCACCCGGGCCTTCGTCCGCTACGCTATCGAGTGGGCGGAGCATCGGGCGCGGACCCAGGCGGCGATCGCCCAGCGGTTGGCCCTGGCGCGGGCCGGGACGCCGCGGTTCGATCCGCGCGGCCGCGGCGGGCCGGGCCGGGGCCAGCATGCCCCGCCCGCCTTCCGGCCGAACGGGCGCGGTCGGCGTGGCTAAGCTGCGAGTCTGGGAGGATAGTGGGCCCTCGCATCCGATCCCGCGATCGGCGGCGACTAGAGGACGAGACAGCGGGGCAGGGGCGTTCCGCGGCACGTTCAGGAGCACAAGCTCATGTACTTCGACGACTTCTTCCGCAGCTACTGGTGGCTACTTTTCCCGATCGGCTTCTTCATCTTCGGCGCCTGGGACCGCTGGCTCGCCTACCGGCGCAGCCGCGATCACCTGGAGCTGCTGAAGACCTACACCGCCCAGGGCAAGGAGCCGCCGCCGGAGCTGGTCCGCGGGGCGGCCGATCCCGGCTACGGCGCACCGCCCTATGGCGCGCCGCCTTACGGCGATCCCAACTGGAACGGCGCAGGACAGCCGCCGCCGCCCTACGGACACCCCTACTGGTACGGCCGCCGCGCCTGGCGCCGCTACTACCGCTGGGGCCCCTACTGGCAGTGGCGCTCGGCCTTCGTCACCGGGGCGGTGGCGGCGGGGTTCTGGTTCGCCTCGGAGTGGGCTGACATCCCGGGCACGGAATTCCCGTTCCGGCTGGTGGCGATCATCCTGAGCTTCGTGTTCGTCGGCAACCTGCTTGGCGCGATCTTCTCGAGCACCTTCCGCGGCAGATGAAGTTGGAGGGGGTCGACGAGGCCCTGGTCGCTGCCGCCCAGGCGGGATCGACGGAGGCCTTCTCGCGGCTGGTGGACCGCCACCAGCAGGCGGTGCGGGCCTTCCTGCGCCGCGCCTGCGGGGACTGGGCGCTGGCCGACGACCTGGCGCAGGAGAGCTTCCTCACCGCCTGGGATCGGATCGGCCGGCTGAAGGCCGGGGCCAGCGTCCGCGCCTGGCTTTGCGGCATCGCCTACCGCAAGCACCTGACGGCGCGGCGCTCGGCGGTGCGCAGCCGGATCCGCGAACAGGCCTACGAGGCCGAACGTCCGGCTTGCGACGGCGGACGGCCGGAGGACCGCCTGGCGCTGGAGGCGGCCATGGCCGAACTGCCGGCCGACCAGCGCGCCTGCGTCGCCCTCTGCCTGGCGGCGGATTTCAGCCACGCCGAAGCGGCCGAAGCGCTCGCCCTGCCGTTAGGCACCGTGAAGAGCCACGTGACGCGCGGCCGCGCGCGCCTGCTCAGTATGTTAGGAGTTGAAGATGACGTCCGCTGACGACCACCTGAAGACCCTGTTCGCCCACCACGAGCCGCCGGCCCGCGACCCGGCCTTCGCCACCGCGGTGATGGAGCGGATGGCGCGGCGGCGATGCCTGCAGGACCTCGGCCTGCTGGCGGGGATCAGCAGCGTCGGCGGGGCCGCGCTGTGGGGCCTGTGGCCGGTGGTGCAGCCGGTCCTGACCGCGCTCTCGGGCCAGCTTGCGCCGACGGCGGTGGCCCTGACCGTGGCCCTGTCGGCGGTGGCGATCCTGACGGGGCAGTTCCCCTGGCGGACGGGGGAGGCGGCCTGACGTCGGCCTACCGCCACCGAACACCGGCGCCGGACCGGAATCATGTCTAAGATTTCACGGTCGGAATTGCATCTGCCGGGCCGGTGATCCGCCTCTTTCTGTTCAGAGACGGGCGTCAACCGCCTGAATGGAAATCGAGAGGAGATATCAACATGGACCTTCCAGCGGTCATTGGGACCCTGATCCCGGTCTTCTTCTTCGGCATGGTCGCGGCGATCGTGATCGTGCCGCGCTACTTCAAGAGCATGGAACGCCAGAAGATGGCCGAGACGCTCAAGGCCGCCATCGAGCGGGGCCAGCCCCTGCCCGCCGAGGTGGTCGACGCCATCTCGTCCGGCGTGAAGACGCCTCCCACCCCGCAGCGCGACCTGCGCACCGGCATCGTCTGGCTGGGCGTCGGCGTGGGCCTCGCAGCCATGGGCCTGGCGATCGGCTTCGAGGAGCCGGACGCGGCCTATCCGATGATGGGGATCGCCTGCTTCCCGGCGTTCATCGGCCTGGCCTTCGTGGTGATGTCCTTCCTCAATCGCGGGCGCAGCTGAGCGGCTGACGGGGGACAAGGCCCATGCCGGGCGCTTCCAACACAAGCTTCGCCAGCCTGCACGACGTGGAGCTCTGCAGCTTCGCGGCGGCCGGTGAGCGGCGCGCCTTCGGCGAGCTGGTGCGGCGGCACAGCTCGGCGGTGCGCTCCCTGCTCCGCAGGATGGGAGCTGCAGCCAGCGAAGCGGACGACGTGGCGCAGGACGCCTTCCTCACCGCCTTCGAGCGGATCGCGGAGTTCCGCGGCGAGGGCACCTTCGCCGGCTGGGTGAAGCGGATCGCGGCGCGCAGCTACCTGCGGCGGCTGCAAAAGGAGCGGAAGCTCGCCGTCTTCGCCTCCGAGAGCCTGGAGCAGACCGCCGAGGCCGCGCCCCGCGGCGATGCGGATGCGGCCATCGACCTCGACGGGGCGCTGAAGGAATTGGGCGCCGCCGAACGGCTGTGCGTCAGCATGTGTTTCGGGGCGGGACTTTCCCACACGGAGGCGGCCGAGGCCTTGAACCTGCCGCTTGGAACGGTCAAATCCCATGTCAAACGTGGTCTGGAAAAGCTCAGAGCTCGACTGGCGCCGGGCGGCGCGACTGTTGAAGGGAGGCGTGGCAATGGCTGAGGCCGACTTCGAGCGCAGGCTCGAGCGCCTCTTCGCCGAGGCCCCCGAGCTGACGGACGCGCAGGCTTTCGCCGAACGCGTCGAGCGGCGGATGAACACCGGCTGGACCGCGCGGCGGTGGCTGATCGGGGCGGCCGGCGTGGCCGGCGGCGTGATCGGCGCCAGCCAGCTGATCATGTCGGACCTGTTCCAGCGGGTGGAGAGCGCCGGCGATTCCGCGCGCGTCATCCGGGCCGGATTCACCGAGGTCGCGCCCAAGGCCGAGTGGCTGTCGGGCTTCGCCAGTGGCGGCATGGTGGTTTGGGTGGCCTCGGGCCTGGCGATCATCGCCATGGGCTTCGCCCTCACCCGGGTGATCGAGGAACTCTAGCTTCACGGGGCTGAACGGCCCATATGACCGCCGGGGCGCCCCTCGAGGAAAGTTCAGCCGTGTCGTCGCATAGCCAGAGCGTAAAGCGCCCCGCCGCGCCGGACATCGCCGCGCGCAAGGGCAAGACCCCGATCGTCTGCCTGACCGCCTACACCGCGCCGATGGCCGAGATCCTCGACGCGCACTGCGACCTGCTGCTGGTGGGCGACTCCGTGGGCATGGTGGTCCATGGCCTGCCGAACACCGTGGGCGTGACCCTGGAGATGATGATCCTGCACGGCCAGGCGGTGATGCGCGGCTCGACGCGGGCCATGGTGGTCGTGGACATGCCGTTCGGCTCCTACGAGGGCGCGGCCGAGCTCGCCTACGAGAACGCCGCGCGGCTGATGAAGGAGACCGGCGCCCAGGCGGTGAAGGTGGAGGCCGGCGGCGCCATCGCCCGCAACATCGACTACCTGGTCCAGCGCGGCATCCCGGTGATGGGCCATGTGGGCCTCAGGCCCCAGGCGGTGCTGACCGACGGCGGCTTCAAGGCCAAGGGCAAGGGCGAGGGCGAGCGCCAACGGATCCTCGACGAGGCCCGGGCGACCGCCGAGGCCGGCGCCTTCGCCGTGGTGGTTGAGGGCGTCGCCGAAGGCCTGGCGCGCGAGATCACCGAGGCGATCGCGGTCCCGACCATCGGCATCGGCGCCTCGGCCGGCTGCGACGGCCAGATCCTGGTCACCGACGACATGCTGGGCCTGTTCGACTGGACGCCCAAGTTCGTGCGCCGCTACGCCGACCTGCGCGGCGAGATCACCAAGGCCGTGGGCCGCTACGCCGACGACGTCCGGGCCCGGCGCTTCCCGGGCCCGGCGGAGATCTATTTCGCCAAGGCCGGCTAGACCCTTCCTGGTTCAGGTGGAACCACCTGAACCAGACAAGAAGGGTCTATCTCCTATAGCTTGGAGCGCGTCGGGCGGCGAAACCGGTGTCCACTTTCGCCTGACGCGCTCCGCGGCCTACTCGGCCGGCTCCAGCTGCTGGGCGCGGTTGATGACGCTCTCGACATAGGCGCGGCGGGCGTCGTGGTCGCGGGCGATGGACTCGTCCGCCTCCTGCAGCGCCTGCACGTCGGCGTTGGCGAACTCCAGTATGCCCATCTGCTCGTAGCCCTTGCGGATGGTGTCGCCCCACAGGCCCACGTCCTTCACGATCGGCACGATGCGGGTGAACAGGCTGGAGCGGAACATCTGCATGAAGCCGGAATCGTACATGTGCGCGGCGCATTCGGCGGGATCGAGGCCGAGCGTCTTCCAGACCTCCACCGCATCGAAGCGGTCGCGCATCAGGTAGCAGGCCTCCAGCAGGAACTCCTCGCGCTCGTCGCGCTCCTTCTGGGTGAGCTGCGGATAGAAGTCGCGCAGCGCCAGGCGGCCGAAGGCCACGTGCCGGCTCTCGTCCTGCATGACGTAGGCGTTGACCGCGGCGGCCAGCGGGTTCTGGGCGTTGTCGCGGATCTGCTGGAAGGCGGCCAGCGCCAGCCCCTCGATGACCACCTGCATGCCGAGGTAGGTCATGTCCCAGCGGTTGTCGCGCAGCACCTGGTCGATGAGCTCCTTCAGGGGCGGGGTCATCGGATAGGCGACGCCGAACTTTTCCAAGAGGCGCTTGTAGCTCTCCACGTGGCGCGCCTCGTCGATCACCTGGGTCGAGGCGTAGAATTTGGAATCCACGTCCGGCACCTGGGTGACGATCTTGGCGGCGCAGATCAGCGCGCCCTGCTCGCCCTGCATGAACTGGCTGATCTGCCAGGCCTGGAAGTGGCGGCGGACCTTGGCCTTCTCCTTGGCCGACATGGATTCGTAAGCAGCCATGCCGGAAATCGGCAGCATGCCCTCTGGCAGCTGCTCGGGGTTCTCCTCGTCGAGCTCCTGCGACCAGTCGATCCGGGTCTCGGCGTCCCACTGCATCTGCACGCCCTTGCGATAGAGGTGCATCATGGTCTGGCGGCCGTCGTCGTAGTCCCAGTTGAAGCGGACGTCGTACGCTTGCGGCACGGTCCAGATGGAGCCCTCGGGCTCGATGGCGTAGAGGTCCTTGATCTCGGGCATGGGGCCTTCCTGACGTCTCCCGGGCGTGTCTCGCGCACGCTC
The DNA here is from genome assembly GCA_004799545.1 of Phenylobacterium sp. Lineage (GTDB taxonomy): Bacteria > Pseudomonadota > Alphaproteobacteria > Caulobacterales > Caulobacteraceae > Phenylobacterium. Next base: position 14,902 of record SSMU01000024.1, on the reverse strand, counting down.
ACACGACGACGTTACGCCGAAGTGGCGCGGGCGTCATTTTCGAAGATCGGCGGCGGCGTTTCGCCCGTGGCGGCGACCGTTGCGACGGGCGACGGCGCGCTATAGGTTCCCCGCCTCTGCGCCGAGGCGCCTGACGACCACCCGGAGTCCCGATTGACTGATCTGTTCGAAGAGGTCGAGGAGCAGCTTCGCTCCGAGCGATACCGGGCGGTGTTGCTGAAGGTCTTGCCATGGGTGTTGGCCGTCGCGGCCGCCGCGGTGATCGCCGTGTTCGGCGTCTGGGGCTGGCAGCAGTACCGCACCCAGCAGGCCGCCAAGGCCTCCGAGCAATATGCCGCAGCCGTGGAAGCCATGAGCGGCGGCCATCGCCCGCAGGCCGAGGCGCTGTGGAAGCAGGTCTCGCAGTCGCCCTCAGCGGCCTACAAGTCGCTGGCCCTGATGCAGCTGGGCGGCCTGCAGCTGGCCGACAAGAAGGTCCCGGCCGCGGTCGCCCTGTTCGACCAGGCCGCCGACGCCGCGCCGGACAACGTGATCGGCGACGCCGCGCGCCTCAAATCCGCCTTCGCCTTGCTGGACACCGCGCCTGAGAAGGACCTGGAGGCCCGCTTGACGCCGCTGATCCAAGACGGCCGCCCCTACCGGGTCCAGGCCCGTGAGGCGCTGGGCTTCGCCAAGATCATGGCCGGCGACCTGGCCGGCGCCCGCAGCCAGTTCCTGGTGATCAGCCAGGCCCTGGACGCCCCCGACGGGGCGCGCGAACGGGCCGGCGCCGCCATGGCGCTGATCGATTCCGGCTCAGCCAAATCCATTCCGGCCGTCGCCAAGGCGGCCGCCGCCCTGCCTCCGCCTGTCATGCTGGCTCCGGGCCAGACGACGCCGAACCTGCCGCCACAACAAGAAGCCCCGGGCCCTCAATGACGCTGCGTCGCCAACTCCTCCTCGCCGCCCTCCTGACCGCTGCCGTGGGCGCGGCCGGCTGCTCGACGATAAGCCGGATCAATCCGTTCCACGGCGGGGGTGACAAGAACAAGGAGACCGCCGAGGGCCAGCGCATCTCGATCGTCCAGCAGGACGAGGTGCTGGCGCCCGCCGATGCGCTGAAGGGCGTCGACTTCGCCCTGCCGGCGCCGGCCCAGGTCGCCGACTGGCCGCTGCCGGGCGGCAGCCAGGAACAGTCGATGGAGAACGTCTCCGCCGGCGCCAACCTGTCGGTGGCCTGGCGGGAGAGCATTGGCCAGGGCTCCAACAAGGCGATCCACGTGATGGCGCCGCCGGTCGCCGCGTCCGGGCGGGTCTACACCATGGACGGCGAGGCCGGGGTCGAGGCGCGCGACGAGCGCACCGGCGCCCTGGTCTGGCGCGTGAACCTGAGGCCCAACGACAACCGCCGCGACCGCGAAGGCTTCGGCGGCGGCGTCGCCTTCGCCGACGGCAAGCTCTTCGTGACCTCCGGCTACCGCTTCGTGGCCGCGGTGGACGCCGCCACCGGGAAAACGATCTGGCGCACCCGGACCGACGAGCCGATCCACGCCGCGCCCACCGTCGCCGGCGGCCGGGTGATGGCCGTGGCGCTGGACAACTCCCTGCTCACCTTCGACGCGGCGAGCGGCGCGGCCGGCTGGACCTATCAGGCGCTGTCGGAATCGGCGCGGATCCTGGCCTCGTCGAGCCCGGCGGTGTCCGGGGACACGGTGGTGGCCTCGTTCGGCTCCGGCGAGCTGGTGGCGCTGCGCGTCGCCAACGGCAACGACCTGTGGGACGACGCCCTGTCGCGCGCCAGCCCGACGAGCTCGCTCTCGGAAATCCGCGACATCGCCGGCCGCCCGGTGATCTACCGCGGCGACGTCTATGCGGTGAGCCATTCGGGCGTGTTCTCCGCCACCGACCTGCGCACCGGCCAGTCGCGCTGGACCCTGCCGGTGGTGGGCGTCAGCAGCCCGCTGCCGGCCGGCGACGTGGTCTATGTGGTGGCCAAGGACGGCACCCTGGTCTGCGCCTCGCGCGAGACCGGCCAGGTGTTCTGGGTGCGCGACCTGAACGAGGGCTTCAAGCCCCGGAAGGTCGGCGGCTTCTGGGGCATCGGCAGCCACCGGGAGCTGAAGCCGATCTGGACGGGTCCGCTCTTGGCCGACAACCGCCTGCTGATCGCCAGCTCGAACGGCGAGCTGGTGGCGGTGAACGCCAAGACCGGCGAGGTCCAGAAGCGCGTCGCGCTGGGCGCGCCGGCGCTGATCGGGCCGATCGCGGCGGGCGACATGGTCTATGTGGTCACCGACAACGCCCAGCTGATCGCGCTGCGCTAGGGCGCGCATAAGGGGCCTCTGTCATGGCGCTGAAACTCGCCATCGTCGGGCGTCCCAATGTCGGCAAGTCCACGCTGTTCAACCGGCTGGCGGGCCGCAAGCTGGCCATCGTCGACGACCGGCCGGGCGTCACCCGCGACCGTCGGTTCGGAACGGGGCGGCTGGGCGACATCGACCTGGAGCTGATCGACACCGCCGGCTTCGAGGACGTCACCGACGAGAGCCTGGAAGCGCGCATGCGCATCCAGACCGAGCGGGCCATCGACGACGCCGACGTGGCCCTGTTCGTGATCGACGCCCGCGAGGGCGTGACCCCGCTCGACCAGGTGTTCGCCGAAATCCTGCGCCGGCGCGACAAGCCGGTGGTGCTGGTGGCCAACAAGGTCGAGGGCCGGCAGGGCGAGGACGGCGCCCTGGAGGCGTTCCGCCTGGGCCTGGGCGAGCCGGTGCCGATCTCCGCCGAGCATGGCGAGGGCATGGCTGACCTCTACGCCGCGGTGGCCGCGATCGCCTACGATGGCGACGAGGATGAAGACGGCGACGAAGCCGACAAGCCGATCCGGCTGGCCATCGTCGGGCGGCCGAACGCCGGGAAGTCGACCCTGGTCAACCGGCTGATCGGCGAGGACCGGCTGTTGACCGGGCCCGAGGCCGGCATCACCCGCGACGCCATCCCCGTGGACTGGACCTGGGATGGGCGGAAGGTCCGGCTGGTCGACACCGCCGGCCTGCGGCGCAAGGCCAAGGTGCATGAGAAGCTGGAGAAGCTCTCAACCCAGGACACCATCCGCGCCATCACCTTCGCCGAGATCGTGATCCTGGTGATGGACGCCACCCACCCCTTCGAGATCCAGGACCTGCAGATCGCCGACCTGGTGGAGCGCGAGGGGCGCGGCCTGGTCTTCGTGCTGGCCAAGTGGGACCTGATCGCCGATCCGCAGGCGGTGCTGGCCGAGATCGTCGAGGAGGCGCAGCGCCAGCTGCCGCAGCTGCGCGGCACGCCCATCGTGGCGCTCTCCGCCGAGACCGGCCGTGGCCTCGACAAGCTGATGCCGGCGGTCTCCAAGGTGCATTCCGACTGGTCGACCAAGGTGAAGACCCGCGACCTCAACGACTGGCTGGCCATGGCCACCCAGCGCCATCCGCCGCCGGCGGTGGGCGGCCGGCGGATCAAGCCCAAGTACATGGCCCAGACCAAGGCCCGGCCGCCGACCTTCGTGCTGTTCGCCAGCCGCGCCGACCAGCTGCCGGAGAGCTATCGCCGCTACCTGATCAACTCCCTGCGCGAGAGCTTCGACCTGCCGGGCGTGCCGATCCGGGTGACCGTCAAGTCGAACAAGAACCCCTACGCCGAGGGCGAGGAGAAGGCCGGGCAGGGCTCGGCCCGTTCGCCGTTCGGCGAGCCCACGACCGGGCTGAAGGCCAAGACCCGGATCGCCGCCTCGACGAAGGCCAAGGCCGGGGCGGCGGCCAAGCCGAAACCCTACGGCAAGGCCAAGCCGCAGGGGGCGAAGGCCAAGCCCGGCAATCCGCGCGGACGGGCGGCCAAGCTCGTCCGGCCCGGGGTCAAGCCGAAACGAGCCTCCCGGCCTTCTTCCAGTCCGCGAAGGCCACGGTGACCTCGGGCAGGCCGAGCTCGGCCTGCGCCAGCTCCAGGATCAAGGGCCCGATCTCCGACGGGTCGGGCAGGGTCAGCGGATCCTCGCCCGGCATGGCCTCGGCCCGCATGGCCGTACGCATGGGGCCGGGATTTAGGATGGCGGCGCGGACCTTGGTGGTCTCCAGCTCGTCGGCCCAGGTGCGCACCATGGCCTCCAGGCCGGCCTTGGTGGTCGCGTAGGGCCCCCAGAAGGCGCGGGGGCGGGCGGCGACCCCCGAGGTGAGGAAGATGGCCCGGGCGGCCTCGGCGGCGCGCAGCAGCGGCTCGGTGGTGCGGATCAGCCGGAAGGCGGCGGTGAGGTTGACGGCCACCACCTGGTCCCAGTGCTTGGGCTCCACGTGGCTGACCGGGGTGACGGGCCCGAGGATGGCGGCGGCGTGCACCAGGACGTCGAGCCGGCCGAACCGCCGGAACAGGACGTAGCCGAGCTGGTCCAGCGCCTCGCCGTCGGCGATGTCGAGCGGCACGAGGGTCGCCGACTGGCCGGTGGCGCTGCGGATCTGGTCGTCGAGCTCCTCGAGCCCGCCCTGGGTGCGGGCCACGGCCACCACGTGCGCGCCGGCTTCAGCCAAGGCGAGCGCGGCGGCGCGGCCGATGCCGCGGCTGGCGCCGGTGACGAGGGCGATCTTGTCGGTAAGCGGGAGGTCGGACATGGAGCCGGTCTCTAGAGCCTGCCCGGCAAAAGCGCTACGGCCTATGCGCCGCAGACGGCCCCGATTCATGGAGACTCGCTTGCGCCCCGACGTGCATGGCCTGGAGCTCGATCCGCAGACCCGCTGCGTCCATTGGCGCAGCCCCCTCGACATCATCGCCATCAAGATGCGGTGCTGCGGCCTCTACTATGCGTGCCGCGAGTGTCATGACGCGCTGGCGGACCATGCGGCGGCGGTCTGGCCGGTCGCGGAGTGGGACGAGGCCGCCATCCTCTGCGGCGCCTGCGGCCACGAGCTCAGCGTGCGCGACTACCTGGGTTGCGAAAGCCAATGTCCCCGTTGCGGCGCCGGCTTCAACCCCGGATGCCACAAGCACCGCCATCTCTACTTCGCGGAAGACGCGGCCTGAGACCGCGGCTCTTGCCGTCTAGGCGTCGACCAGGAAGGAGAGCTGGCGTTCGACGGCCTCGTTGCGGCCCTCGGCGATCTCGCGGTCCAGCAGGCGGGTCGGATAGTCGCCGGTGAAATAGTGGTCGGTGAACTGCGGCTCGGCGGCGTCGCGGGGGCCGGCCTCCATCGCCCAGTAGAGGCCGTCGACGGAGAGGTAGCCCATCGAGTCGACGCCCAGGATCTGGGCGATCTCGGCGACCGAGTGGTTGGCGGCCAAGAGCTTGTCGCGGTCCGGCATGTCGATGCCGTAGTAGTCCGGCCACTGGATGGGCGGGGAGGCGGAGCGCAGGTGCACCTCCGCGGCGCCGGCCTCGCGGACCATGCGCACCACCCGGATCGAATTGGTGCCGCGGACGATGGAGTCGTCGACCAGCAGCACCCGCTTGCCGGCCAGGACCGCGCGGTTCGGCGAGAGCTTCATGCGCACGCCCATCTCCCGGGCGCCCTGGGTGGGCTGGATGAAGGTGCGGCCCACATAGTGGTTGCGGATGATGCCGAGCTCGTAGGGCAGCTTGGCTTCCTGGGCGAAGCCGAGGGCGGCCGGCACGCCGCTGTCCGGCACCGGCACCACCACGTCGACCTCGGCCGGGCACTCCTGGGCCAGGCGTTGGCCCATGCGCTTGCGCACGTCGTAGACCGAGTGGCCGTTCACCACCGAGTCCGGGCGGGCGAAGTAGACGTATTCGAAGATGCAGGGCCGGGCGCGGGCGGCGGGGAAGGGGCGCAGCGACTGCACCCCGTCGATGTCGATGATCACCATCTCGCCGTGCTCGATGTCGCGCACGAAGCGGGCGCCGATCATGTCGAGCGCGCAGGTCTCCGAGGCCAGCACCGCCTTGCCGTCCAGGTCGCCCAGCACCAGCGGGCGGATGCCCAGGGGATCGCGCACCCCGATCAGCTTCTTGTTGGTGGCCGCCACCAGGGCGTAGCCGCCCTCGATCTGCGACAGGGCCTCGATGAACCGCTCGACCACCCGGTCCCGGCGCGAGCGGGCCACCAGGTGGAGGATCACTTCGGAGTCCGAGGTCGACTGGAAGATCGCGCCGTCGGCGACCAGCTGTTCGCGCAGCGTCAGGAAGTTGGTCAGGTTGCCGTTGTGGGCCAGGGCCACGCCGCCGCTGGCGAGGTCGGCGAACATCGGCTGGACGTTGCGGATGAACGAGCCGCCGGCGGTGGAATAGCGGGTGTGGCCGATGGCCGAGCGGCCGGGCAGGCGCTCCATGAGGTCGGCGCCGGCGAAGGCGTCGCCCACGTGGCCCATGTGCCGCTCGGTGTGGAAGCGTTGGCCGTCGAACGAGGCGATGCCGCAGGCCTCCTGGCCGCGGTGCTGCAGGGCGTGCAGGCCGAGCGCGGTGATCGCCGCGGCGTTGTCGACGTCGAATACGCCGAACACGCCGCATTCCAGCCGCGGGCTGTCGTCGAGGGGATCACGAACGGGGACCTGCCATCGTTCGTCCCTCGAGGTCATCGGGATTTCTCCACCAGGTCGTCGATGTCGCCGCGTTGCCGGGCGTCGTAGCCTTCCGAAGCATTTCTGTCACGCGGCGCGCCCTTGACCGCCTGGTCGAAGGCGGGGCGGACGCGGCCGGCGAGGTCCAGGCCTTTCGGCGCGAAGTCGGTGATCAGTTCGCCCATGGAGCGGGCGACGGGCCAGGTCATCGAGCCGGTGATCCAGTGGGGCCGCAGGTCTTCGGGGGTGGCGGCGTTGAACATCAGATAGAGGCCGCCCATCACGACCAGGCCCCGGACCACGCCGATGGCGAGGCCGACCAACCGGTCCAGGGCGCCCAGCACATGGGTGCGCTGCACGCTGCGCGCAACGCCTGCCCCCACCAGCCGCAGGACCACGTAGGTGATCACGAAGACGCCCACCAGGGCCGCGGTGGCCGCCAGCCAGCGGGTGTGGATGAGGTGGCCCATGAGCGGCGAGGTGGTGGGCAGGCCGAAGATGGCCAGCCAAGCGGCGACCACCAGGGCGACCATGGCGGCCACCTCGCGGATCGCCCCGCGGGCGAAGCCGACGGCCGCCGAGATCAGCAGCAGGACCGCGACGATGAGGTCGAACTGGGTCACGCTGGGCCGTCCCAGTCGCTCTCGGAGATCCGCCGGACGGCGTCGGCCAGGCGGCTGACGCCGCTTACGGCCATGCCGGCCGCACTATCCAGGTCGGAGGGCGCAAGCGCGCGGCGGAAGCCGAGCTTGGCGGCCTCCTTGAGGCGGGCGTCCATGCGGCTGACCGGCCGGACCTCGCCGGACAGGCTGATCTCGCCGAACACCACGCAGTCCTGCGGCAGGGCCTGGTCCACGGCCGAGGACACCAGGGCCGCGGCGGCGGCGAGGTCGGCGGCCGGTTCGCTGACCCGCAGGCCGCCGGCCACGTTGAGGTAGACGTCACGGTCGCCGAAGCCGATGCCGCAGCGCGCTTCCAGCACCGCCAGCAACATGGCCAAGCGGCCGGCGTCCCAGCCCACCACGGCGCGGCGCGGGGTGCCGTAGGCGGAGGGGGCGACCAGGGCCTGGAACTCCACCAGCACCGGGCGCGAGCCCTCGATGCCGGCGAAGACCGCGGCGCCCGCCGCCCGCTCACCGGCGGTGTTGAGGAACAGGGCCGACGGGTTCTTGACCTCGGTGAGGCCGGCGTCGCCCATCTCGAAGACGCCGATCTCGTCGGTGGCGCCGAAGCGGTTCTTGGCGGCCCTGAGGATGCGGAACGGGTAGCCGCGCTCGCCCTCGAAGGCGAGGACCGCGTCGACCATGTGCTCGATCACCCGCGGGCCGGCGATCGTGCCCTCCTTGGTGACGTGGCCCACCAGGATCACCGCCACGCCGCGCTTCTTGGCCAGCCGCACCAACTCGCCGGCCGCGGCGCGCACCTGGGTCACCGAGCCGGGCGCCGCCTCGTGAGCGTCGCTCCACATGGTCTGGATAGAGTCGATCACCACCAGGTCGAACCTGTCGCGCTTCAGGCCTTCCAGGATGTCGCGCAGCGCGGTCTCGGCGGCGAGCTTCACCGGGGCGTTGGCGAGGCCCATGCGCTGGGCGCGCGAGCGAACCTGCTCGATGGCCTCTTCGCCGGAAATATAGGCGCAGGTGGCGCCGCGCAGGGCCGCGCTGCCCACCACCTGCAGCAGCAGGGTGGACTTGCCGACCCCGGGATCGCCGCCCAGCAGGATCGCCGAGCCCGGCACCACGCCGCCGCCGCACACCCGATCGAACTCCTCGACGCCGGTGGCGATGCGAGGCGGGGCGGGGGTGGCGTCCTCCAGGCCTTCGAAGCTCAGGCCGCGGCCCTTGGCCCCGCGCGCCGGGGCGAGCGCGCCGGGCGGCCGCGACTGCACCTCCTCGACCAGGCTGTTCCAGGCGCCGCAGCCGGCGCACTGGCCCGCCCACTTGGTCTGGACCGAACCGCAACCCTGGCAAACGTAGGCGGCGCCGTCGCGGGCCACTGGATGCTCCTGACTGGGCCCGCGAACTGAGGGGCCTGATTCGTGACGGGGCCAAGTCTAGCCGACCCGGGGCCCGGCGGCGCGCCGCAGCTTGCCGCGCCCCCACCATCAGATAGGTTCACCTGGGGATTCGTGCTGTTCAGGAGTGGCCGCGCCATGAGCGCCGCGGAGCCGTCAAGCCGACGCGGGGGCCTGTTGTGGCGGCCGGCCGGCATGCTGCTGCGCCCGGGGCGGACCCTGGACGCGGTGGCCGACCAGCATGCCGACAGCATAGCGCTCTACGTGGGCTACATCCTGCCGCTGGCGGCGATCGGACCGGTCTGCGGGGTGATCGGCCTGCTGGTGTTCGGGGCCAGCATCGCCGGCATCCACCTCAAGCCCAGTATCGGGGCGACCCTGATCGGCGGCGTGATCGACTATCTGCTGTCGCTGGTCAGCGCCTACCTGCTGGCCCTGGTGGTGGCGGGGCTTGCCCCGTTGTTCGGGGCCAGGGGCGGACGGCTGCAGGCCCTGAAGCTGGTGGCCTATGCCGGGACGGCCCTGTGGCTGGCCGGCCTGTTCGCGGTCTATCCCACCCTGGGCTTCCCGATGGCGGTGCTGGGCGGCCTCTACAGCCTCTATGCCCTGTTCCTGGGCCTGGAGAAGGTGATGCACGCCGCGCCCGACAAGGTGCTGACCTATTTCGCCTGCGTGCTGATCGCGGTGGTGGCGCTGGCCATCGCACTGCGGCTCGCCACCGGCCTCATCCGCTAGTCGATCTCGCCAAGATAGCTGCGCTCGGCGCGCCGGCTGAGGCGCACCAGCACCTCGTGGGCGACCGTGCCGGCGGCGGCGGCGAGGTCGTCGAGCTGGGCGTGGCGGCCGAGCAGCTCGACCGGCTGGCCGATGGCGGCGTCGGCGTCGCCGATGTCGATGACCGTCAGGTCCATGTTGACCACCAGCAGGGGCCGCTTGGCGTCGTCCAGCCAACCATAGCCGCCGGCCTTGGCCGCGCGGATCACCCCGTCGGCGTAGCCGGCCGCGACCACGGCGACGCGGGCGGGGCGGTCGAGGCGGATGCTGGAGCCATAGCCCACGATGTCGCCGGGCCGTAGGTGGCGGATGTCGAGGATCGGGGCGGTGAGGGTGGCGACCGACTTGAGCCGCGCATCCGGCTGCTCGAACGGGCCGCCCCCGTAGAGGCTGATGCCGGGCCGGATGAGGTCGAAGCGGTAGGCCTTGCCGAGGAAGGCGCCGGCCGAGGCCGCCAGGCTGGCCCGCGCGTCCGGGAACTCCGGTCGGACCTCCATGAAGCGGGTGAGCTGGGCCGGGTTGCGGGGATCGTCCGGTGAGGTCCCGGAGCCCAGGTGGCTCATCACCAGGTCGACGTCGAGGGATGGAAAGCCGGACCGCCCCTGGGCCAGGGCGAGGGCCTCCTCCGGCGTCAGGCCCTGGCGGTTCATGCCGGTGTCGACGTGCAGGGCGACCTTCAGCGGGCGGCGCGAGCCGGCCGCCCAGGCGGCGGCCGCAGCGATCTGGGGCACGCTGTGCAGCACCGGCGTCAGCGAGGCGGCGTCGAGTCGCGCGCCGGCCTGACCGGAGAAGCCGTCGAGGACGTAGATGGTCGCCGCGCGGTCACGGCCGAGGCCGGCGCGCAGGGCCTCCCCCTCGGCGATGCGGGCGACGAAGAAGCTGCGCGCACCTTCCGCCCACAGCCGCCGCGCCACGGCGACGGCGCCCAGCCCATAGCCGTCGGCCTTGACCACGGGCGCAGCCTCGGCGTCGGCGGCTTCGGCCGCGAGGACCTGGAAGTTGTGCGCGACCGCATCGAGATCGATCGTCAGGCGCGCGGCCGCGGGCTCAGCCATGACCGCCGGGCCGGGCGCTCAGGATCAATGCGGGTCGTACCGGCCGGTGTGGGCCAGGTTGCCGAACTTGGTGATGTCCTCGTTGAACGACAGCCGCACGTTGCCGATCGGGCCGTGACGCTGCTTGCCGATGATCACCTCGGCGATGCCCTTCACCTGGTCCATCTGCTCTTGCCACTTGAAATGCTCTTCCGTGCCTTCCCGGGGTTCGGCGCGGCTCAAGTAGTACGACTCCCGATAGATGAACATGACCATGTCGGCGTCCTGCTCGATCGAGCCGGACTCCCTGAGGTCGGAGAGCTGGGGCTTCTTGTCCTCGCGGTTCTCCACCTGGCGGGAGAGCTGCGACAGGGCGATGACCGGGATCGACAGCTCTTTTGCCAACGCCTTGAGGCCCTGGGTGATGGCGCTGACCTCCTGGACGCGGTTGTCGTTGCGCGACCCGCCGAGGGTGATCAGCTGCAGGTAGTCGATGATCAAGAGGTCGAGGCCGATGGAGCGCTTCAGGCGCCGGGCGCGGGCGGCGAGCTTGGCCAGGGTGATGCCGCCGGTGTCGTCGATGTAGAAGGGCGCGTCCTGGATCTCCAGGGCGGCGTCGCGGACCCGGCCGAACTCGGAGGCGTCGATCTCGCCCTTGCGCAGCCGGTCGCCGGAGACGCCCGAGACCTCGGCCAGCATGCGCATGGCGAGCTGGTCGGCGCTCATTTCCAGGGAGAAGAAGGCGACGATCCCGCCGCGCACGGTCTTCTTCGAGCCGTCCGGCTGCGGCTCCCAGGCGTAGTTGCGGGCGACGTCGAAGCCGACGTTCACCGCCAGGGACGATTTCCCCATGGAAGGGCGGGCGGCGATGATGACCAGGTCGGAGGGGTGCAGGCCGCCGATCTTCTGGTCGAGGTCCACGAGGCCGGTGGAGAGGCCCGCGAGGCCGCCGTCGCGGCTGTGCGCCTCAGCGGCCATGGTCACCGCGCCATGCAGGGCGGTGGCGAAGGTGACGAAGCCGGAGGAGACGCCGCCGGTCTCGGCGAGCTCGTAGAGCTGGGCCTCGGCCTGCTCGATCTGGTCCTTGGCCGAGAGCTCGGCGTCGCCGTGCGAGGCGAGGGTTGAGATCTCGCCGCCGATGCGGATCAGGTCGCGGCGCAGCGCCAGGTCATAGACCGCGCGGGCGTAGTCCGGCGCGTTGGCCGCCGGGGGCGCGCGGTCCACCAGGTCGGCCAGATAGCGGACGCCGCCCAGTTCCTCGAAAGCCGGATCGCGGTTGAACTGCTCGGCCATCAGGATCGGCTCGGCGAGCTGGCCCTTGCGGATGTTGCTCTCGATGGCGTCGTAGAGCCGCTGGTGGAAGGGCTCGTAGAAGTGGCGGCCCTGCAGGTTGTCGCCCAGCCGCTCGAAGGCGGCGTTGTCGTAGAGCAGGGCGCCCAGCAGCGCCTGTTCGGCCTCCACATTGGCCGGGGCGTGGGGAATTTCCACGTCGTTGGAAACGGGGGGCCGTAGGTCGAGCGCGGGGATGATCGCCATGGCGTACCGATAGCCGTGGGCGATCCCGACAGCACTGTGACAATCGCGCCCTGCGCGGTCCTGTCCACCGCTTTCGAATCCCCTGTGGACAAGCTTGGCCATAGCTAAGGTTGGCGCATGAAAAACGGCGCGGGACTTGCGGTCCCGCGCCGTCTTCAGCTCCGCGCTTGGCGCGGGCTTACCAGGTCGCGCTGAGGCGCGCGTAGAGGCGACGTCCGTTGAAGCCGAACGGGGAGAAGGAGCTGAACGGCCCCGCGCCCGTGGTGTCCAGGTTCACCGGGATCTGCTTCGGATAGACGTCGAACAGGTTCTCCGCGCCCAGCGCCAGTTCGATGCCGTGCGAGAAGTTGTAACGGCCTTCCAGGTCGACCAGGGTCTGGGCGCCGGTGTGGATGTCGTTCAGGCCGTCGTCGGTGGTGCCGGGGGCGAGGACGTCACCGTAGAAGGTGGCTCGCGCCATGGCGCCCCAGTTGTCCAGCGACCAGTCGCCCTGGACGCCGGCCTTGTACTTCGGCGTCTCGCGTTCGAACCGGTAGGTGTTCTGGCGCGCGAACAGCGACATGGGGATCGGCAGGACGCTGGTCGGCGTCGCCGGCGTCTTGGTGACCTCGAGGTCGTTCATATTGCCCGAGGCGGTGATCGTCAGATTGCCCCAGGACATCGGCTCGACGCGATAGGTGGCGACGGCGTCGAGGCCGCGGGTCTTGGTGTCCACCCCATTGATGAAGAAGCGGGCCGCCGAGGCGCCCGTCGGCTGCAGCAGGGTGAAGATCGCCCGGGCGTCGGTGCCCACCGCGGCCGTGTTGCTGCCGGTCAGGGTCTCGGACAGGACGATCCGGTTGGTCACGTCGATCTCATAGGCGTCGAGGGTCACTTCGAGGCCGCTGGCGTGGAAGACCGTGCCCAGGGAGTAGTTCTTGGACTTCTCCGGTTGCAGCGGCTGGGCGCCCAGCGCCTTGGCGGTGGCGCTGGTGGCCGGGAAGGTGCCGGTGTCGAACTGGACGGTGCCCTGGCCGGGGACGTTGACGAACAGGCTGGCCGTCGAGGTGAAGAACTCCTGCTGCAGGCTGGGGGCCCGGAAGCCGGACTCGGCCGACCCGCGGAAGGCGAGGGCGGGCGTCAGCTCATAGCGGAAGGAGACCTTGCCGGAGGTGTTGTCGCCGAAGTCCGAATAGTGCTCCTCGCGGATGGCGCCGGAGAGCTTCAGCGGCTCGATCGGCTGAGCTTCGAGGGCGATATAGGCGCCGACGTTGGTGCGGCTGACGTCGACCGCATTGTCCGGCTGGAAGCCGGGGAAGCCCTGGGCGCCGACGCCGGCGGCGGTGGTCCCGTTCTGGAACGTGCCCTTTTCGTAGGAGTCCAGGTTGCCGGCGCCGATGCTGTAGCGCTCGTTGCGGGCTTCCGCGCCGAACGCCACGTTCAGCGGGCCCGCCATGCCGACGTCGAAGTCGCGGTTGAAGTCGGCGTTGCCGACCAGTTGGCCGTAGACCAGCTTGCCCGCGTAGAAGGCGTGCGGCGAGTTCGGGCCGAGCGAGACGTTGATGGTGTCGATGGTGTCGTAGCGGAGCTTGTTCCAGCCGTAGTTGACGCCGAAGTTGGAATGCCAACCGAACAGGTCGTCGTTCTTCAGGTTCGACCCGATCGTATAGTCATATGAGTGCGTCAGGATGTGGGGCAGGAAGCCGTTCGGGTAGACCGAGGCGATGTTCTTGGCCAGGTCGTTGGGCGCGCGGAAGGTGGCGGCGCTCTCGGTGCGACGCTCCTGACCGCCGCCGTAGGCCAGCAGCTCCCAGCCGTCGCCCAGCGGCTTGCCGGCGTTGAAGTAGCCGGTGGTCTGGTGGACCTCCGGATCGCCGAACCGGGAGTCGACGCCCAGCGCCGGGAAGCGCGGGTCGTTGTCGCTGCGATTGGTCGGCCGCTGGCTCTTGTACTCGCCCGACACCGTCAGGAAGCCGTCGGAGCCGAGCTTGAAGCCCTGCCAGGCGTCGACCGTGCCGGTGGCGCCATCATGCCGATCGTGCGTGCCGCCGAAGAAGCCGTCGAAGCTGGTGTCGTACTGGCCGTAGGTGGCCGAGGCGCCGCCGCCATGGTCGGCCTGGCGCAGGATGAGGTTGATCACGCCGGCCACCGCGTCCGAGCCGTAAAGCGCCGAGGCGCCGTCGCGCAGGATCTCGATGTGGTCGATGGCGATGGTCGGGATGCTGTTGAGGTCGAAGGCGGCCGAGCCGCGGCCGACCGAGCCGTTGAGGTTGACCAGGGCCGAGGTGTGCTCGCGGTTGCTGTTCATCAGCACCAGGGTCTCGTCCGGGCCCTGGCCATGCAGGGTGGCCGGGCGGATGGCGTCGGTGCCATCGGTGTTGGAAGGCCGCGGGAAGTCGATGGCCGGGACCGTCACGGAGAGGGCCGCGCCCAGTTCCGTGGTGCCTTGCCGTTGCAGCGCCTGGGCGTTCACCACGTCGACGGGCGACAGGGATTCAAGCCGGGAGCGCGCCTCGCCGCGGGTGCCGGTGACCACCAGCTCCTCGACCTGCTGCGTCGCGGGCGCCGCGTCGGCGGCCATGGCGGCGGTGGTTGAGAACAGCGCCGCAGCGGAAGCGGCCGCGAACAGAAGCGCGCGAGGCGTCATGTGGAAATCCCCCCTGGGCCCCCGGAACCGGGGAACCTGAACAATGGTCAGGTATCGTAGCTAAGGTGCGCCGCGTCCGGGGGGAATGACAATTCTGCAACAGCGCAGATGCAAAAACGGCGCGGGAGTGGCTCCCGCGCCGTGAATGGTCAAGCTGCGGCGTTCTGCCTCGGCGTTGCAGGCCGAGATCTCGCGCCGAACCGGGACGGATTGTGACATCCGGTCCCGGAAATTGACGGCTGTTACGCCTCGGAGAACTCCGAGGCGATCTGGCCGGCGCCGCCTTCGAGAAGGTCCGCGGCCGCCTCTTCAGAGGCGATGCGTTCTTCTTCGAACTGGGCGTTGATCACGTTCTCGCCGCGGGCCTGGCGCTCCGCCTCGTCCGCGCTGCGGGCGATGTTG
>SSMU01000023.1 GCA_004799545.1 Phenylobacterium sp. | reverse complement strand
CGCAGGCGGGTGAGGCGAAACTGACTGAGGTCCTGAAGGGCGCAGGCTTCAGCCGCGTGCGCCGCGCCACCGAGGGCCCGTTCAACATGGTGCTTGAGGCGCGGCCTTAGCGCCCCGCAACTTCCGACCTGATGGTCAGGCTGGCGGCCGCCGCGTGTCGCGGCGGCGGCCAGCGGTCGCAAGGCGCATCGATCATGTCCCGGATTATGATCTGCGCTGAGGCGTGCGGATGAATGGGTAAGGCGAAACCTACGCCGCCTGGGCCGCCGCCTCGTCCTCAAGGCAACCCACGGCGCGCAGGGTGGCGGCGAGGGCGTCGTCGATGGGGGTGTGCGGCTCGGCGCCGAGGGCGGCGGTTAGGCGGCGGTTGTCCAGCACCACCGCCTCGCGCCACAGGTAGCGCATCTCGGCGAGCTCGCGGAACGTCTCGTTGAACGGGCCGATGGCGCTGAGCGCGAACCAGGGGAAGGCCCGCGTCGGCAGCTTGCGCCCGACCACCCGCTCGAAGGCGGCGACCAGCTCGCGGCCATCGAGGGCGTGACCCCGGAAGTGGAAGCTGGCGCAGGCCGAGAGCTCGGCCTCCATCTCCAGCAGCCGCACGGCGGTCTCGGCGAGGTCGGGAAGGTAGGCCCAGTCGTGGCGGACGCCGAGCGGGCCCGGATAGGTCAGCGACCGGACCGGCTTGCCGGCCTGGAAGATCACCCGGCCCATGAAGCTGTTGTTGGCGCGGGCGCCGAAGAAGTCGCCGGCCCGCAGGACCAGGGTCTTGGCGCCCTCCTGGGAGGCCTGGCGCAGGCGGCGCTCGAGCTCGACCCGGATGCGGCCCTTGCGGGTCAGGGGATGCTGCGGGGCGTCCTCGGCGATCTCGCCGCGTGCGTCGGGGCCGTAGTTGTAGACGCTGCCGGCGACGAGGATGCGGGCGCCTTCCCGAATGCCGGCGGCGATGGTGTTGTCCATCATCGGCAGCACCGTGCCGGCCCAGTTGCGGTAGCCGGGCGGATTGGCGCCGTGGACAATGACCCGCACACCCTCGGCCGCGCGCAGCACGTCGCCCTTCTGCATGGCGTCGCCGGCCACCCAGTCGGCGGCGAGGCCGGTGGCGGCGCGGGCGCGGTCGGGGTCGCGGTGCAGGGCGCGGACGCGCCAGCGGGCGGCGACCAGCCGCTCGGCGACTTCGCCGCCAAAGGCGCCGGTCGCGCCGATCACCAGGGCCAGGGGTTCGGGGGCCAGCGGTCGAGGGGCAAGGGATTGGACGGGCATGGGTGTTGTCTCCTGTCGCCGGGAAAGATGACGGCGGCGCTCGCTGAACGGAATTGCGCTTCTGTTCACCTCTGCCATACAATAACGCATGGCCGACCTGCCCGACTGGGACCTGTTCCAGAGCCTGCACGCGGTGCTGACCGCCGGCAGCCTGTCGGCGGCGGCGAAGCTGCGCGGCCTGACCCAGCCCACGGTCGGCCGGCACATCGACCAGCTGGAGCGGACGCTGGGCGCGCCGCTGTTCCTGCGCAGCCCGCGCGGCCTGCAGGCGACCGAGCTGGCCCTGGCGCTGCGGCCGCACCTCGACGACATGTCGGCCGCCGCCCAGACCGCGATCCGCGACGCCTCGGGCGCGGCGGACGGCACCGCCGGCGTGGTCCGGGTCACCGCCAGCGAGATCGTCGGCGTCGAGGTGCTGCCGGCCATATTGGCGAGCTTCCGCGAGCTGCATCCCGAGATCGACATCGAGGTGGTGCTGTCGAACCGCAACGAGGACCTGACCCGCCGCGACGCCGACATCGGCGTGCGCATGGCCCGGCCCACCCAGAACACCCTGGTCGCCAAGAAGGTGGGCTCGGTGGGCTTCGGCTTCTACGCCCAGGCGGCCTATGTGGACCGGCACGGGCGGCCGGAGAGCTGGGACGAGCTCTCGCGCCATCCGGTGATCGGCTACGACACCCGCCCGCCGGTGTTCCCCGACGGGATCGAGCTCGAGCGGCCGATCACCCGGGACCTCTTCGCCTTCCGCACCGACAACGACGTGGCCCAGGTGGCGGCGGTGAAGGCGGGCTTCGGGATCGGGGTCGTCCAGCACGGCATCGCGCGGCGCGCCGGCCTCGTGCCGGTGATGCCCGGCGCGCTCACGTTCCGGCTGGAGATGTGGATCTGCATGCACGAGAACCTGAAGGCCAGCCGGCGCATGCGGCTGATGTTCGACCACCTGGTCGCGGGCCTCGGCGAGGCGATCGGCGACGGGGACTGACTTCCTTTCCCGCGCAGCGAAGAGCGAGGGGTGGAGAGGGCGATCCATGGGATGACGATGTGAAAACGGCGGCCGCATCTCTGCGGCCGCCGCTTCAATTCGCAGAGGTCTGCGACGCCTAGTCTTCGCCGGCGGCCGGTTCCGGGGCCTCGACGGCTTCGGCGCGGGCGCCGCCGGAGGTCATGGCGCGCTCGGCGATCCGGGCCGACTTCCCGCGGCGGTCGCGCAGGTAATAGAGCTTGGCGCGCCGGACGACGCCGCGGCGCTTCACCTCGATGGATTCGATCATCGG
This sequence comes from Phenylobacterium sp., assembly GCA_004799545.1. GTDB lineage: Bacteria > Pseudomonadota > Alphaproteobacteria > Caulobacterales > Caulobacteraceae > Phenylobacterium. Next base: position 577,362 of record SSMU01000023.1, on the reverse strand, counting down.
CGACAGCAGCGGGAACAGCCGCTCGACGCCCTCGCCGAAGGAGATCTTGCGGACGGTGAAGTTCTCGTGGATGCCGTGGCCGGCGCGGGCGATGCAGACGCCCTCGTAGGCCTGGATCCGCTCACGCTCGCCTTCCTTGATGCGGACGTTCACGCGGACGGTGTCGCCCGGACTGAAATCCGGGACCTTGCGGGCGGTGAGGCGCTTGGCCTCTTCCTGCTCGAGTTGTTCGATCACGTTCATGGTCTTCGATCCTTACCGGGCTTTACTTGCCCTTTGCCTGTTGATTGGCGGAGCGCCGCGCCCAGAGGTCCGGCCGTTGCGTCCGCGTGGTCTCTTCCTGCTGCGCCCGCCGCCACTTGCCGATTTCGGCATGGTGGCCCGAGAGCAGCACCTCGGGGATGTCCAGCCCTTCGAACGTCCGCGGTCGGGTGTACTGCGGATGCTCGAGGAGCCCGTCCTCGAAGCTTTCGTCACTCAAACTCTCAGGCTCGCCCAACACGCCGGGCACCAGCCTGACACACGCCTCGATCGCCACCAGCGCCGCGGCCTCGCCACCGGCCAGGACCGCGTCGCCCACGGCGATCTCCTCGAACCCGCGGGCGTCGATCACCCGCTGGTCCACCCCTTCGAACCGGCCGCAAAGCACGATCAGTCCAGGGCCTGAGGCCCACTGGCGAGCGCGGTCCTGGGTCAGGGGCTGGCCCCGCGCGCTCATGTACAAAAGCGGCCGGTCGCACCGCTCCACGCTGTCCAGCGCAGAGGCGATCACGTCCGCCCGCATCACCTGTCCCGGACCGCCACCCGCAGGGGTGTCGTCGAGGAAGCCGCGCTTATCCTTGGAAAACCCCCGAATGTCCACAGTTTCAAGGCGCCACAGGGCCTGCTCGCGCCAGGCGGTCCCGATCAGCGAAACGCCGAGCGGGCCGGGGAAGGCGTCCGGGAACATGGTCAGGACGGAGACGTCGAAGGACATGGGCGAGGTCAAGGCGCCACAGGCGGGCGCGCGTCAAGCGGCTTGCGGCTGAGGCCCCACCGTCTAGAACGAGCCCGAGCAGGGAACTTTTAGTTGAGACGCAGGACCTTCCTGGGCGCGGCGCTTTCGGCCGGCGCATTGGCGCGGGCGCTGGCCGAGGCGCCGGCGGCCTGGGCCGCGGGCTCGGTCAGCCTGCCGTTCGACTTCGCCCAGCAGCGGCGGATCCTGATCCCGATCACCATCGACGGGAAGCCGGCGGAAGCCTGGCTGGACACCGGCTCGTCGGGCTCCGTGGTCGACCTGACGTTCGCCAGGGCGCTTGGCCTGCAGCTGGGCGAGGAGATCCATGCCGCCGGGGTCTCCGGCAAGGTCTCCGGCGCGCGCGCCATCCAGGCGCAGCTGACCATCGCCGGCGCCGCCCTCCCGCGACGCGCGATGGCGGCCATGGACCTCAGCGCCATCAGCGAGCAATCGCCGCGCCCGGTGCAGGTGATCCTCGGCCGCGAGCTGTTCGAGGCCGTGGTGGTGGAGATCGACTTCGCGACGCGGCGGCTGACGCTGACCGCGCACGAGACCTTCCGGGCCCCGGCCGGGGCCGTCCTGCCGCTGACCCCCACGGCCGGCCTGCGCTCGCTGCCGGTGGTGCTCGACGGCGTCGCCACCCCGACCCTGTTCGACATCGGCAACACCGGCGCCCTGCTGGTCGAGCGGGCCTATGCCGAGCAGCACGGGCTGATGGCCGGCCGCCGGGTCTCCACCCAGCTGGCGGTTGGCGCGGACGGCACGCACGAGCAGGCGGTGCTCAGCCTAGACCGGGTGCGGCTGGCGGGCCTCACCTTCCATCAGGTGCCGGTGGTGGCCGCCACCGCGCTCGCCGCCGGCGCGCCGGCCAATGTCGGCCTCGACCTGCTGAGCCGCTTCCACCTGACCATCGACTTCGCCGGCGACCGGCTGTGGATGCAGCCCTATCGCGACGCCCTCGATATCCCGTTCCGCAAGAACCGCACCGGCCTGTCGGTGTCGCTGGAAGCCGATCGCCTGGTGGTCATCCACGTCGCCGGGGGCAGCCCGGCCGCGGCGGCCGGCTGGCGGACCGGGGAGGCGATCACCGCCATCGACGGGCGGCCGATCGAGGCCGACTATGTGGCCGGCCCGATGTTCGACTGGACGGCCGGCCCGGCGGGCCAGGTGCTGGCCCTGACGCTGGGCGACGGCTCGACCCGCAAGCTCACCCTGGCCGACTATTACTGAGCCGCGACCCCGGCTTGCGGCGCGCTGGCCGAGGGCTTAAGCGGGGCCGCTTCGCACCCGCAACATGAACCGAGGGGCTCCCCCCATGGACACCGAGACCCTGGTCGAAACCCTGCAGCTGGAGCGGCTGGAGGTGAACCTGTTCCGCGGGACGACGCCGGACGACCAGCCGGGGCGAATCTTCGGGGGCCAGGTGATCGCCCAGTCGCTGCTGGCCGCCTACGAGACGGTGGAAGCGCGTGTCTGCCATTCGCTGCACTGCTACTTCATCCGGCCCGGCGACCCGACTGTGCCGATCGTCTTCGAGGTGGACCGCTCGCGCGACGGCGGCTCGTTCACCACCCGCCGGGTGATCGCGGTGCAGCACGGCCAGCAGATCTTCAACCTCGCCGCCTCCTTCCAGGTCGCGGAGGAGGGCTTCGAGCACCAGCTGCCGATGCCGGCCGGGCCCGGCTGGCGCGACCTGCCGGACGAGGCGGAGATGCGCCGCGCAGCCCTGGAGGACGCGGACAACCTGCCCGAGCAGGCCAAGAAGTGGATGGAGCGCCACCGGCCGATCGAGCTGCGCTCCGAGGACGCCCGCAGCTACTTCAAGAGCGGTCCGAAGGAGCCGGAGAGCCAGAGCTGGATCCGCTGCCGCGACCCGATCGGCGCGGACCTGCACATGCACCAGGTGATCCTGGCCTACGCCTCGGACATGAACCTGCTGTCGACCGCCATGCGGCCGCACGGGGTGCACTGGCAGACGCCCGGCTTCCAGTCGGCCAGCCTCGACCACGCCATGTGGTTCCACCGGCCGGTCAACTTCGAGAACTGGCACCTCTACGCCCAGGATTCGCCGAGCGCCTCGGGCGGCCGCGGCTTCATCCGCGGCTCGATCTACGCCGAGGACGGGACCCTGGTGGCCAGCGTGGCCCAGGAAGGGCTGATGCGGCTGCGGAAGCCGAAGTAGCCACCTCTCCCGCAGTGCGGGAGAGGTGGGCTGATGCTCACTCGGTCTCGTCCGGCTTGATGGCCACGACCTTGCGCTCGGCGATCCGCACCTCGGGGACGGCTGCGCGGGTGAAGGGGAGCCACCAGCTGGGGCCGGTGGGGGGCTCGATTTCAAGCAGGTCGCCGGCGCCGAAGTCGCGGACGTCCTTCACGCGGCCGAGCGGCTCGCCGTCCGGCGTCTCGACGGCGAGGCCGACCAGGTCGGTGACGTAGAACTCGTCGGCCTCCGGCTCCGGGAGGCGGTCGCGGGGGATGTAGAGCCTGAGGCCCCGCAGGGCCTCGGCCTGCTCGCGGGTCTCGACCTCCCGGGCGCGGACCACGACACCGCCCTTGGCCGGCCGGCCGCCGCTGAGCGTCAGGCCGGCAGACCCGTCCTCGCGCTGCAGGTCGCGGTAGGCCACCAGCGCCATGGGATCGGCGGTGTAGGCGGTGAGCCGCACCTCGCCCTTGACGCCGAACGCGCCGGCGACGCGGCCGACCAGGATGAGGTCAGGCATGAGTCCTTCTTCCCTTGCGGGAGAAGGTGTCGGGCGGACGCCCGACGGATGAGGGGTTGCGATCCGTCATCCGATTGGAAAGCCTGGCCGAGGACCGGAGGGTTCTGAGAGACCCCTCATCCGGCCCGCATCCGCGGGCCACCTTCTCCCGCAAGGGGAGAAGGGGCTCTCGGACTTGCGCCTCAGCCTTCGTCGCCGGGGGCGGAGGTGTCGTCAGGGGTGGCGTCGGCCTGGGCCTCGGCGGTTTCCTCGACAGCGGCTTCGGGGGCGGCCTCGGCGGCCGGAGCTTCTTCAGCAGCGGCTTCGGCGGCGGGCGCTTCCTCAGCCGGCGCGGCTTCAGCGGCCGGAGCTTCTTCGGCAGGGGCTTCAGCCGGAGCGGCCTCAGCAGCGGGCGCCTCTTCGGCCGGCGCGGCCTCGGCGGCGGAGGCTTCCTCCACGGCCGGCTCTTCGGGCGGCGGCGGCGGGTTGGCGGCGGCTTCAGCGGCCGCGGCGGCGCGGTCGGCTTCGCGCTGGGTGCGTTCGTCGGCGCGTTCCTTGGCCTTGGTCCCCGGGACGCCCTTGTTCGGGTTGTTCCCGTGCTCCCACTTGGTGATGCCGAGCTTGGAGAGCTCGCGGGCCACGCGGTCGGTGGGCTGGGCGCCCTTGCCCATCCACTCCTGGATGCGCTCGGCCTTCACCACCAGGCGGTCGGCGTGGTCCTTCGGGAGCAGGGGGTTGTAGGAACCCACCTTCTCGATGAACCGGCCGTCGCGGGCCGAGTGGCTGTCGGCGACGACGATCGAATAGTAGGGGCGCTTCTTGGCGCCGCCACGGGCGAGACGGATCTTCAGCATTTGAGGTGGTCCTTAGGTCTTACTTCTTGAAGGGGTTGAAGCCGGGCGGCAGGCCGCCGCCCAGGCCGGGTAATTTCGGGCCGCCGGCCTGTTGCAGCTTGGCGGCCATGTCTTCGATCTCTTGCTGCGAGGGCATCGGCATCTTGCCGCCGCCCAGCGCCTTCAGGCGGTCCATGCCGCCCGCGCCGCCGCCGCCGCCCAGCATCTGGGCCACCTGGGCGAAGCCGCGGCCGCCGCCCTTGCTCATCATCTTGAAGGCGTCGGCCATCTGGCGGTGCTGCTTCAGCAGCCGGTTGATCTCGGCCACCTCGACGCCGGCGCCGGCGGCGATGCGACGCTTGCGGGAGGCCTGGAGGATGTCGGGCTTGCGGCGCTCGGCCTTGGTCATGGAAGAGATGATCGCGGCCTGGCGGTCGACGGTCTTGTCGGTGATCCCGCTTTCGGCGATCTGCTTCTTCATCTTCTGGACGCCGGGGAGCATGCCCATGATGCCCTCCATGCCGCCCATGCGCTTCATCTGCTGCAGCTGCTCGGCCATCATGTCGAGGTCGAACTGGCCCTTGGCGAGCCGCTTGGCCATGGCCTCGGCCTTGGCGGCGTCGAGGTCCTGGGCGGCCTTCTCGACGAGGGCCACCACGTCGCCCTGGCCGAGGATGCGGCCGGCCACCCGGTGGGCGTCGAAGGCGTCGAGGCCGTCGATCTTCTCCGAGACGCCGAGGAACTTGATCGGCAGGCCGGTGACCGCGCGCATGGAGAGCGCCGCGCCGCCGCGGCCGTCGCCGTCGGCGCGGGTGAGCACCAGGCCGGTGAGCGGCAGGCGCTCGTGGAAGGCCTTGGCGGTGCGCACGGCGTCCTGGCCGGTGAGCGCGTCGGCGACCAGCAGGGTCTCGTGCGGGCGGGCGATGCGGGCGATCTCGGCCGCCTCGCTCATCATCGCCTCGTCGAGGGTGGTGCGGCCGGCGGTGTCGAGGATCAGGACGTCGTAGCCCTGCAGGCGGGCCGACGACATGGCGCGCTTGGCGATGTCGGGGGCGGCCTGGCCGACCACGATCGGCAGGCTCTCGACGCCGGCCTGCTGGGCGAGCGCCGCCAGCTGCTCCATGGCGGCCGGACGGCGGGTGTCCAGCGAGGCCAGCAGGACCTTCTTGCGCTCCTTCGCCAGGCGGAGCGCCAGCTTGCCGGCGGTGGTGGTCTTCCCCGAGCCCTGCAGGCCGGCCATCATGATGATGGTCGGCGGATTGAGGCTGAGGTTGAGGCCTTCCGGCTCCTGATCGCCGCCCAGCATCTCCACCAGGCCGTCGTAGGTGATCTTGACCACCTGGTCGGCGGGGCGGACCGAGCGGATCACCGCCTCGCCGGTCGCCGCCTCTGTGGCCTTGGCGATGAAGTCGCGGACCACCGGCAGGGCGACATCGGCCTCGAGCAGGGCGACGCGGATCTCGCGCATCACCTCGGTGACGTCCTTCTCGGACAGCACACCCTTGCCGCTCAGGCGGTCGAAGACCGAAGACAGCCGATCTGTTAGCGCGTCGAACAAAAATCCACTCCTGAAGCCCAAACGCAGTCAACCCCCGTGCACGATTGCGTGGACGGGGGGCCTCGCCGCCCTCGTCCCATCTGGTGATGGGGGTCGTGGCGGTGGAGGGCGCTGACCGAGGTTGCGCCGGAAGGCGGCGCTTATGCGCTCAGGGGCCGCTCAGGTCAAGAAAGGGGCGGCGAGCCCCTCAAGCGTCAGCACGATCTTCCGTGACACTGCTGCACTGCACACCTTAGGGTGACGTGGGGGTCGTGCGGGGCGAGAGCCCGGGAGCTGGCATGCCGTCGCCGATCGAACATGACATCCAGGCCGTCGGCGTCATCGACGCGGTGCCGAAGCTGCTGGAGGTGGTCTGCCGCACGACGGGCATGGGTTTCGCGGCCGTGGCGCGGGTGACCGAGGACCGCTGGGTCGCCTGCGCGGTGCACGACGGGATCGCGTTCGGCCTGGAGCCGGGCGGCGAGCTGGAGGTGGCGACCACCATCTGCGACGAGATCCGCGACTCGGGCTGCGCTGTGGTCATCGACCACGTGGCCGAGGATCCGGCGTACCGCAACCATCCGACCCCGGCGAAGTACGGCTTCCAGAGCTACATCTCGGCGCCGATCCGCTACGACGGGCAGTTCTTCGGCACGCTCTGCGCCATCGATCCGCGGCCCATGGCGCTGAAGGCCTCGGCGGCGCTGGAGATGTTCGAGCTGTTCGCCGAGCTGATCGGCCAGCACTTGGCCGCCCGCGATCGGCTGGCGGTCAGCCAGGCGGCCCTGCTCGACGCGCGCGAGGTGGCCGAGCTGCGCGAGCAGTTCATCGCCGTCCTGGGCCACGACCTGCGCAATCCGCTGGCCTCGATCGACGCCGGCGCGCGGCTGATCCAGAAGACGCCGCTGGACGCGCGGGCGCTCGGCCTGGCGGCGGGGATGCAGGCCAGCGTGCAGCGCATGGCCGGCCTGATCGACAATGTGCTCGACCTGGCGCGCGGCCGGTTGGGCGGCGGCTTCATCGCCGAGCGGCGAGAGGACCCGACCCTGGGGCGGGCGCTGGAACAGGTGGTGGCCGAGCTTCGGCTGGCCCATCCGGAGCACCGCATCGAGGCCGAGATCGCGCTGGCCCGGACGATCAACGCCGACAGCCGCCGGCTCGCCCAGCTGCTCTCCAACCTGGTCGCCAACGCGGTGACGCACGGCTCGGACGAGGCCCCGATCCGGGTGGTCGCCGCGGTGCGGGATGACGTGCTGGAGATCTCCGTCGCCAACGCCGGCGAGCCGATCCCGGAGGAGGCGCGCTCACGGCTGTTCCTGCCGTTCGCCCGCGCCAGCGTGCGGCCGCGGCAGCAGGGCCTCGGGCTGGGCCTCTACATCGCCTCCGAGATCGCCCGCGCCCACGATGCGACGCTGGAGGTGGCCTCGGACGCCGCCGAGACCCGCTTCACCCTGCGCATGCCGCTGGCGCCGGCCGCGGCCATCGCCGAGATGGCGGACTAGGCGAAGTTCATAAGGGGTCCATGTCCGATAACCGCCAGCGGTTCTCGGCGAACCACACTATCTTAGACCCATGACCCAATACGCCCTCTTCGAGACCATCATCGGCTGGGCCGGCGTCGCCTGGGGCGACCAGGGCCTAGTCGCCGTGCACCTTCCCGAGGCCGACCGGGAGGTGGCGCGCAGGAGCTTCCTGCGCCGCTTCCCCGAGGCGGCGGAAGGCGAGCCGACGCCCGCCGTCCGCCAAGCCATGGTGTCGATCGCCAACCTCTTGACCGGCGAGGCCGTGGACCTCGGCCACGTCGCCCTCGACCTGTCGCAGACCCCAGAGTTCCACGCCCGGGTCTATGAGATCGCCCGCGCCATTCCGCCCGGCGAGACCCTGACCTATGGCCAGATCGCCGAGCAGCTGGGCGACAAGCTGCTGGCCCGCGACGTCGGCCAGGCGCTGGGCAAGAACCCCTGGCCGATCGTCGTGCCGTGCCACCGGGTGGTGGCGGCGGGCGGCAAGCTCGGCGGCTTCTCGGCGCGCGGCGGGGTCAACACCAAGCTGAAGCTGCTGGCCATCGAGGGCGCCCAGGCCGCGGCGCAGGCCGACCTGTTCGCGTGACGCCCGGCCTGGAGCGGCGCCTGCTGCAGGTCTCGGTGGCCCTGGCCGGGCTGGTCCCGGTGAGCGCGGGCGGCTGGGGCGCCTGGCACGGCCTGGGCGCCGGCGGCTTCGGCGGCGAGACCCATGGCCACTACCTCTCGGGCCTCTTGCTGGGCATTGGCCTGATCTTCTGGTGGACGATCCCGACGATCGAGCGGCGCGGGACGGTGGTGCGGACGCTGACCGGGGTGGTGCTGGTCGGCGGCCTGGCGCGATTGGACGATGCGCTGCGGACCGGTTTCGGCCCCACGGTCGTCTTTCCGCTGGTCATGGAGCTGGGGGTGACGCCGCTGCTGGCGCTCTGGCGCGAGCGGGTCGGCCGCCTCTATCCGCTGAGCGACTGACCGAAGAACTGCACGAGGTAGATCGCGACGAAGCCCAGCAGGCAGATCGTGTGCCACCAGCGGTTCCGGATGAGGATCAGCGAGCCGATCACCAGGCCGATCAGATAGGCCGGCTGCAGGAGGGTGAAATGCGCGTGTTCGGCGGCTATCTGGACCCAGACGCTGGCGACGTTGCCGACCAGCCAATGGCCCAGGAACAGCAGCCAGTAGCGGCGCGAGACCGCGGCGTAGTGCAGGCGCAAATCGATGGTTTCATCGCGCGGCGCCTCGTCCGGCAAGGCGGCGGCGGCCAGCAGGAACAGCAGCACCGCGGCCACCAGCAGGGTCAGGAACATCTCGAAGGTGACCGCGCCGGCCAGCTGCTCGGCGCTGTGCCAGGACCACCACTGGGTGACGATCTTCAGGAAGGCGACGACGGCGGCCAGCGGCGCGAGCCAGTCCCATCGGACGCGCTTCCCGGCCCCCAGCAGCCGATGCAGGCTCATCGCCAGGTCCGAGACCGCGAGTCCCAGGATGATGGCGGTGAACAGCAGCAGATATTCGAACGCGCCCATCCGGCCCCTCCGCGCCTGCGCTGCACGATAGCATCCGCCGCCTGCGGCCCAAGGCTCTCGTGACACGCCCCGCGACGCCCGCTAACACGCGGGCCATGTCGATCGGCGTCTTCGATTCCGGGGTGGGCGGGCTCACCGTCCATCACAAGCTGGTGGAGCGCTTCCCCACCGCCGACTTCGTCTACCTCGCCGACCAGGCCAATACCCCCTATGGCGGCCGCCCGGGCGAGGAGATCGTCGAGCTGACGCGGGCCGGCTGCGAGCGGCTGTTCGCGGAGGGCTGCAACCTGGTGATCCTGGCCTGCAACACCGCGGCCTCGGTGGCGCTTCGGCGCCTGCAGCAGACCTGGCTGCCCGGCTACCGGCGCGAGCTCGGCCGCAAGGTCAATGTGCTGGGCATCGTGGTGCCGACCATCGAGGCGGCGACCGGCATGCCCTGGGCGCACGAGCCGGAGCTGCGCGGCGACAAGATCGAGAAGCTGGACATCGTCGGCGTGTTCTCGACGCCGGCGACCGCCGCCTCCCGGGTCTATGAGATCGAGGTCGACAAGCGGCGGCAGGACGTGGCCGTGTTCTCCGAGCCCTGCCCGGAACTGGCGCGGATGATCGAGACGGGCGCCTCGCGCGATGAGCTGACGGCCGTGGTCGACGCTCATGTGAAGGCGCTGAAGTCGCGCATCGGGCGCGCGCCCGACCGGGCGATCCTCGGCTGCACCCACTATGAGATCGTCGCCGACCTGTTCCGCCAGGCGCTGCCGCCGGGCACGCCGCTGATCCACCAGCCAGACGCCACGGCCGACGCCATCGCCCGCTATTTCGACCGCCATCCGGACTATGAGCCGGGCCAGGGCGGGACGCGGCGGTTCCTGACCACCGGCGAGCCGGGCGCGCAGAACGGCCTGGTGGCCACCTTCTGGGGCGCGCCGATCCACTTCGAAAAGGCGTAGCCGCCGCTCCGCCGCCCATGCTTAAGCTCGGGCGCTGGGAGGGACGGTTGATGAAATGGATCATGGCCGCCGTGGCGGCGCTTGCGCTGCCCGCAAGCGCGGCGCGGGCCGAGGTGACGGACAAGTCCGCCGCCGGCTTCGAGGTGGTGGAGACGGCGAAGATCGCCGGGCCGCCGGACAAGGTCTGGGCGGCGCTGATGCGGCCGGGCCGCTGGTGGAGCTCCAAGCACACCTTTTCGGGCGATGCGAAGAACCTGGCGATCGATGGGTCGGGGTGCTTCTGCGAGACCCTGCCGCACGGGGCCGTCCGGCACATGACCATCGTCTACGCCGACGGCAAGTCGCAGTTACGGCTATTCGGGTCGCTGGGTCCCCTGGAGTTCACCGGGGCCTCGGGGCACCTGGGCTACACGCTGAAGCCGGCGGGGGCGGCCACCGAGGTGGTGATGACCTACGACGTCGGCGGCTACGCCAAGGGCGGGCTGGCGGAGACGTTCGCAGGCCCGGTGGACCGCGTGCTGGGCGAGCAGCTCACGCGGCTGAAGGCGTATGTGGAGACGGGGAAGCCGGAATAAGAGCCCCCTCCCCGCAGGGGGGAGGGGAAGGAGCCTAGGCCGCCAGCTTCTCTGCGCCTTGGCTCGCCTGCTCCGCCGCCAGCACGTGGCCCACCGCGTTGACCACGGCCGCGATGCGCAGCGCCGCCTGGATCTGCGGGGCCGCGACGCCATGGGTCTTCAGTTCGGCCTCGTGGCTGTCGAGGCACATGCCGCAGCCGTTGATCGCCGAGACGGCGAGGGACCAGAGCTCGAAGTCGGCCTTCGCCACGCCGGGGTTGGCGATGACGTTCATCCGCAGGCGGGCCGGCAGGGTGCGGTACTCCGGGTTCGAGATCAGGTGCAGGGCCCGGTAGTAGACATTGTTCATGCCCATGATCGCGGCGGCGGCCTTGGCGGCGGTGAGGGCCTCCGGCGCGAGCCCGGCCTGGATGGCGGCGGCCTCCGTCGCGCGGATCATCTCAGCTTGGCCGACCGCATGGGCCGAGGCGACGAAGGCGCCCCACTTCTGCTGGTCGGTGAGGGTGGTCTCGGCCGCCAGGCTGGAGAGGTTGAGGCTCAGGTCCTTGGCGTAGGCCGGCAGGGTTTCGCGAAGCGTGTCGAGGGACATGGATGTCTCCTGAAAAAGGACGTCCGGGAGGAGCCTGGGGGGCGTGCGGCCCCTCCCGGACGGAAAGCGGGCTTAGGCCGCCTTCAGGGTGTCGCCGCCCACCGCGCGGTTGCAGGGGCAGAGCTCGTCGGTCTGCAGGGCGTCGAGCACCCGCAGGGTGTCGGCCGGATTGCGGCCGACGCTCATGCTGGTGACGTAGACGTGCTGCACGACGTTGTTTGGGTCGACGATGAAGGTGGCCCGCTGGGCGGCGCCGTCGGCCTCGTCGAGGACGCCGAGCGCGCTGGCGAACCGGCCGGCCGGGTCGGCGAAGTTCCAGATCGGCAGATTGTGCAGGTCGGGATGCTCACGGCGCCAGGCGAGCTTGGAGAACTCGTTGTCCAGCGAACCGCCCAGCACCACCGCGTCACGCTCGGCGAACTGGCCGGAGAGGCGCGCGAACTCGGCGATCTCGGTCGGGCAGACGAAGGTGAAGTCCTTCGGATAGAAAAAAACGATCTTCCACTGGCCGGGGAAGCTTTCCGGGGTGAGCGTCTCGAACGCGCTTTCGCCGTTCTCCTCGTGACGCATGAAGCCGGGCTTCACGCCGACGATCTTGAAATCAGGCAGGGTCTTGCCGACGCCCAACATGGCGGTCTCCTTGGTGGCTGCAGGGGTTCGCGAAGGCGGGGAGGCCGTCCGCGTCGAAGGCAGAGATAGAGGCTCGCCGACCATCTAGCCAATCGATTGTCTATGGAAATAGGATAGGAAAATCCTATATTGAAGCCATGCTCCCCACCCTGCGCCAACTCCAGTACCTGAAGCTGCTCGTCGAGCACGGCAGCTTCGGCCGCGCCGCGGAAGCCGCCCACGTCACCCAGCCGACCCTGTCGGCCGGCATCCAGGAGCTGGAGAAGACCCTGGGCGCGCCGGTGGTCGAACGGGCGCGCTCCGGCGTGATCCTGACCCCGGTCGGCGAGGAGGCGATCCGCCGGGCGCGGATCATCCTCTCCGAAGCCGAGGAGCTGGTGGAGGTCGCCAAGAGCGCCAGCCAGCCGCTGGCCGGACGCTTCCGGCTGGGGGTCATCCCGACGGTGGCGCCCTTCCTGCTGCCCAAGGCCCTGCCGCTGCTGCGCGAGCGCTTCCCGAAGCTCAGGCTCTATCTGCGCGAGGACCTGACCCATCGGCTGATCGTCGCCCTGCGCGCCGGCCAGCTCGACGCGGCGCTGATCGCCCTGCCCTACGACCTCACCGGCCTGCAGTACGCCCATGTGTCCGACGACGAGCTCTTGGCCGCGGTCCCCGCCAACCACCCGATCGCCGCCGAGAAACGCGCCAGCCTGGAAGCCCTGGAGAAGGAGGACATCATCCTCCTGGAGGACGGCCACTGCCTGCGCGAGCACGCGCTGGCCGCCTGTGGCCTGCGGCCGCCGAAGGCCGCGCCGGGCGAGGAGCTGTTCGCCGCCACCTCGCTCCCGACCCTGGTGCAGATGGTGGGCTCCGGCCTGGGGGTGACCTTCCTGCCGGCCATGGCGGTGGACGCCGGCCTGACCGACGCGGCGCCGATAGCCGTGCGCCCGATCGGCTCCGGCCACCCCAGCCGCGAGATCGTCGTCGCCTGGCGGGCCGGATCGAGCCGCGGGGCGGAAGGACGGCTGCTGGCGGAGACGCTGCGGTAGGCGCGCCTCTCCCTCTCGCTTCGCAGGGGAGAAGGGAGATATTTAGACACTATCGAAATCGCTTGCGTTCCGATACGAGTTCGATATATCTGCATTATCGATATATCTCGATAGGAGCGAAAAATGTTTCACCACCACAGTCACGAACGCTATGAAGAGCGCATGCGCCATCACTGGGAACGCCATGCGCGGGGCCACTCGCGAGAGCACGGCCGGGGCCGCGGCCGCCACCTGGGCCGGCTGCTGGAGCATGGCGACCTGCGCTATGTGATCCTGGCCCTGCTCGCCGAGCAGCCGCGCCATGGCTACGAGCTGATCAAGGAGCTGGAGGAACGCACCGGCGGGGCCTATCGGCCGAGCGCCGGCGTTATCTATCCGACGCTCTCCCTGCTCGAGGACGAGGGCCTGGTCCGCCAGTCGGGCGGCGAAGTCGGCCGCAAGCTCTATGAGCCCACCGACGAGGGCAAGAAGGTCGTCGAGGAGTCCAAGGCCCACGTCGACGCAGTGTTCGGCCGGATGGCCGAGGTCGCCGAGAGCTCGGAATCCAGCCGGCCGCGGATCGCCCGCGCCATGGCCAACCTCGGCATGGCCCTGCAGAACCGCCTGTCGCGCCGGCCGATTACGCCGGAAGAGATCGACCGCATCGTCAACATCCTCGACGACACCGCCTCGGCGATCGAGAAGAGCTAGGGCGCCAACAGCCCGTCATCCCACGGTCAGCCGCAGGCTGATCCGGGGGACCCAAGCTGAGCCCAAGGCGCGCACCGCTCGCAGCCGCCGCATGGGTCCTCCGGATCGCCCCGAGGGGCGACCGGAGGATGACGGCCTGGCATCAATCCATCAGCTTCTGGGCCAGGTAGGTGTAGTGCCGGGCCCAGCGGCGGGCGTTGAGTTCGGGGTCGGCGTCGTTGGCGTGGCCGCCGAAGGTCTGCTCGTAATAGAGATAGGGCAGGCCCATGGCCCCCATCCTCGCCGCGAACTTCCGCGCGTGGCCCGGGTGCACCCGGTCGTCGCGGGTGTTGGTGGTGATGTAGGGCTCCGGGTATTTCACCCCGGCCTTGAGGTTCTGGTAGGCCGAGTATTTCTCGATGAAGGCGCGGTCGGCCGGCACGTCGGGATCGCCGTACTCGCCGACCCACGAGGCGCCCGCCGACAGGTGGTTGTAGCGCAGCATGTCGATCAGCGGGCTCTCGATGACCACGGCGTTCCAGAGCTCTGGGTGCTGGGTCATGGAGACGCTCATCAGCACCCCGCCGTTGGAGCGGCCGTAGATGCCGAGGCGGCGGGGCGAGGTGAGACCGCGCCTGGTGAGATCGCGGGCCACGGCGGCGAAGTCGTCGAAGTCGAGCTGGCGCTTTTCGCGCAGCACGGCGTCGTGCCAGGCGGGACCGAACTCGCCGCCGCCGCGGATGTTGGCGATCACATAGGCCCCGCCGCGCTCCAGCCAGATCTTGCCCATTTCCGGCAGGTAGATCGGCGGCTTGGCGACCTCGAAGCCGCCGTAACCGTACATGATGGTCGGCGTTGAACCATCGAGCTTGGCTGCCTTCGGCCGCACCACGAAATAGGGGATCTTGGTCCCGTCGCTGGAGGTCGCCCAGTACTGCTCGACCACGTCCTTCGAGGCGTCGAAGCGGGCGGGCAGCTGCTTGACCTTGGCGACCTGGCCGCTCGCGGCGTCGGCGAGCCACAGGGAGGTCGGGTCGAGGAAGCCCTCGACGTTGAGGAACAGGGCGTCGGAATCGTCAGCGGCCGCGACCAGCTCGACATTGGCGTCCTTCGGCAGGTCCAGGCGGCGGCCGGTCCAATGGCCGTCCGCGAAGCCGTAGACGTCGACGGCGCCTTTCACGTCCTCCAAGAGGTCGACGATCAGCCGGCCGTGGGTGGCGGCCACGTCCTGCAGGGCCTGGCGCGGGCCCGGCTGGAAGACCAGCTGCGGCTTGGCGGAGGCCGCGGCGCGGTCGAGGTCCTTGAGGTCGTAGGAGATCAGGGCGCCGGACGCGAAGCCGCCCCAGGCCTGTTTCAGCGCGAACACCACCTGGCCATCGACATAGGCCTGGAACTCGGCCTTCAGCGGCAGGGGCACGCGGATGACGCCCTGCGGCCGCACCAGGCTGAACTCGTTCTCGAAGAAGGTGACGCTGCGGCGGATCAGCAATCCGTCCGACCGGCCGCCCTCGCCGTGCAGCACGATCCCCTGGGCGCCGACGTCGGTGGGCTTGCCGCGGAACACCTCGCGCGGCGCGCCGGAGCGGGAGGCGATCTTGACCACATAGCCATAACCCGAGGCGGTGACTTCGCCAGGGACCCATTCGCGGTCGACGATCAGGCTGTCGGGGTCCAGCCAGTCGAGGTTCTGCTTGCCGGCCGGGAAGTGGAAGCCGCCGGCCACGAAGCTCTTGGTTTGGGTGTCGAACTCGCGGACCTCAACGGCGTCGCTGCCGCCGTCGGAGAGCTGCACGAGGCAGAGCCGCGCCTCCGGAGGCAGGCAGTCGGCGCCCTTCCAGATCCAGTTCTTGCCCTCGGCCTTGGAGAGCTGATCGAGGTCGAGCAGGGTCTCCCACTGCGGCTGGACCGTGCGGTAGCTGGCGAGCGTCGCGTGCCGCCAGACGCCGTGCACGTGGGCGCCGTCCTGCCAGAAGTTGTCGACGCCGCCGGCCCGCAGGCGCGGGGCCGGGATGCGGTCCTGGGCGGTGAAGATGCCGAGCGCCTCGGCGTGGAAGGTCGCGTAGCGCGGATCGCCCTCCAACCGCTTGGCGGAGCGGGCGTTCTGGCCCTCGACCCAGGCCATGGACCGGGGCGCATCGATATCCTCCAGCCACTGGAAGGGATCGGCGGCGGCGGGCGCGGCGGGCGCCTGCGCGCGGGCGGCGGGGGCCAGGCAGGCGAGCGCGGCGAGCGCGACGAGGAATGATCTCATGACGATGTTTCTAGCGGCGCGGGGCGCGGCTTGTCTCCCCCCTCGTGCGGCGCGGCGAAGCCGCAAGAATTAGCCACGAAAAACACGAACGGACACGAAAAGAGGACTCTCGCGCCTTTCGTGTTTTCGCGTCTTTCGTGGTTTGAAATTCGACCGCGCCTGCGGCGCAGAGGCCGCCGGCGTGCCTTCGGGGCCGTCTTCGCCTATATGTCCGCGGCCATGAGCCGTCCGTTCCTGAAGATGAACGGGCTCGGCAACGACTTCGTCGTGGTCGAGGCCCGCACCCAGCCGTTCTCGCCGACGGCTGAGCAGGTGCGCGCCATCGCCGACCGGGCGGCGGGCGTGGGCTGTGATCAGTTGATCGTCGTGGAGCCTGCGGACGGCGTCGACGCTCGGGTGCGGTTCTGGAATTCCGACGGCGAAGAGGTGGCGGCTTGCGGCAACGGCACGCGCTGCGTGGGTTGGCTGCTGATGCAGTCGACGGGCAAGGACCAGGCGCTGATCGAGACCAAGGCCGGCCGGCTCTTGGCCTCGCGGGCCGGCGAGCGGCTGGTCAGCGTCGACATGGGCGAGCCGGGGCTGGACTGGCGGGAGATCCCGCTGGCGACTGAGCATGACACCCGCGCCCTCGACGTGGCGCTCTACGACCATCCGGCGCTCGCGAGCCCGCCGGCCTGCGTCTCCATGGGCAATCCGCACGTGGTGTTCTTCGTGGCCGACCTGGACGCAGCCCCGGTTCGCGAGGCGGGACCGGTGGTCGAGCGCCATCCGCTGTTCCCCGAGCAGGTGAACGTCGGCTTCGCCCAGGTGATCGATAGGCATCACATCAGGCTGCGGGTCTGGGAGCGCGGCGCGGGCCTGACCAAGGCCTGCGGCACCGGCGCCTGCGCGGCCCTGGTGGCCGCGGCGCGGCGCGACCTCACCGACCGCACGGCGACCGTCCAGGCGGACGGCGGCGAGCTGTTGATCGAATGGCGCGCCGACAACCACGTGATCATGACCGGCCCGGCCGCCGTGGATTTCGCGGGCGAGCTGCCATGAGCGATGTCGACATCGTCACCTTCGGCTGCCGGCTGAATGCCTACGAGAGCGAGGTCATCCGCAAGCGGGCGGCGGAGGACGGGCTGGCCGACGCGGTGGTGTTCAACACCTGTGCGGTGACCGGCGAAGCCGTGCGCCAGGCCCGCCAGGCGATCCGCAAGGCCAGGCGCGAGCGGCCGGGCGCCAAGCTGATCGTCACCGGCTGCGCGGCGCAGATCGATCCCGCCGCCTTCGCCGGCATGGCCGAGGTCGACCTGGTGCTGGGCAATGCGGAGAAGAGCGCGCCGGGCGCCTACGCGGCCGCGCCGGAGCTGGGCCGCGTGCGGGTCAACGACATCATGAGCGTGCGCGAGACCGCGGGGCACCTGATCGACGGCTTGAAGGACCGGGCGCGAGCCTATGTGGAGGTGCAGAACGGCTGCGACCACCGCTGCACCTTCTGCATCATCCCCTATGGGCGCGGGAATTCGCGCTCGGCGGCGGCCGGCGAGGTGGTCGAGCAGGTGCGGAGGCTCAGCGCCCAGGGCTACCGCGAGGTGGTGTTGACCGGGGTGGACATCACCAGCTGGGGGACGGACCTGCCCGGCGCCCCGACGCTCGGCCAGTTGGTGGGGCGGATCCTCAGGCTGGTCCCGGAGCTGCCGCGGCTGCGGCTCTCCTCCATCGACGCCGCCGAGATCGATCCCGACCTGCTGCGCTGCCTGGCCGAGGAGCCGCGGCTGATGCCCTACCTGCACCTGTCGCTGCAGGCCGGCGACGACATGATCCTCAAGCGGATGAAGCGGCGGCATCTTCGCGCCGACGCGCTCAGGCTGGTGGCGGAGGTGCGCGCCGTGCGGCCGGACGTGGCGTTCGGCGCCGACCTGATCGCCGGCTTCCCGACAGAGACGGAAGCCATGTTCGAGAACACCCTGCGGCTGGTCGAGGACGCGGGCCTCGCCTTCCTGCACGTCTTCCCGTTCAGCCCGCGGCCCGGCACGCCGGCGGCCCGCATGCCGGCGGTGGCCAAGGCCGAGGTGAAGGCCCGGGCCGCCCGGCTGCGGGCGGCGGGCGAGGCGGCGCTGGCCCGGCACCTGCAGCGCCAGGTCGGGCGCACGCTGAGCGGCGTGGTCGAACGGCCGGGGCTGGCCCGTGCCGAGGACTTCACCGAGATCGCCTTTGCGGGCGAGGCCGCGTCCGGCGAGATCGCCGCCCTGAGGGTCACCGGCCACGACGGCCACCGCGCGCTGGCCCGCGTCGCGATGTTGGAGACGGCGGAATGAGCATCTCAGGCGGCTGCCAGTGCGGCGCGGTGCGGTTCTCGGCTGACAGCCTGGGCGCCTCGAGCATCTGCCATTGCCGGATGTGCCAGAAGGCCACCGGCGGCTTCTTCGGGCCCTATGTGGACATGGTGGATTTCGCCTGGACCCATGGGACGCCGAAGTATTTCCAGAGTTCCGAAGCGGTGCGGCGCGGCTTCTGCGGCGATTGCGGATCGCATCTCAGCTTCGAGTCCAAGGGCCAGGTCGGCATCGCCATCGGCGCCCTGGACGATCCGGAGCTGGCGCCGCCGGCGACCCAGCTGGTGTTCCCGGAGAAGCTGTCCTATGTCGATCACCTCGGCGAGCTGCCGGCCTGGGTGAATCCCAAGACCGGCCAGGACGCGCAAACCACCTTCTCAGCCGTCCGCTCGCGCCAGCATCCGGACCAGGACTAGGGCGCTTCGTCCGAAGGGGCGCGGCCGGGGAAGCCGGGCAGGGTCCAACGGAAGACGATCGCGCCGGCCCGCGTCGCGAAGGCCAGGGCGAAGCCGGCGAGGCCGGCGGCCACGATGCCGACGCCGGCCATCTGCAGCAGGACGAAGCCGCTGGCGCCCACCAGGGCGGCGGTCACATAGAGCTCGCGCCGCAGCAGCACCGAAGGCTCCTCGGCCAGGACGTCGCGGATGATCCCGCCGAAGGTGGAGGTCAGCACGCCCATGACGATCGCCGCGAACGGCGGCACGCCCATGGAGAGAGCCTTCAGCGCGCCGACCACCGCGTAGGCGGCCATGCCGACCGCGTCGAGCCAGGTCAGCACGCGTTCGCCCCGCCGGCCCCAGCCGAAGATCCAGATGGCCAGGGCGGCCACCAGGGCCGCCACCAGATAGGCCGGGCGGTGCACCCAGAACACCGGCGCCCCGATCAGGAGGTCGCGCAGGGTGCCGCCGCCCACCCCGGTCACGGCGGCGAAAAATCCGAAGGTGACGATGTCGTGCTTGCGCCGGGCCGCGGCCAGGGCGCCGGTGGCGCCGAACACGCCAACGGCCGCGTAGTCGAGCCCGGAAAGCACCTGGCCGAGGAGGTCCATGGCGCGGAGCCTGCGGCGGGATGAGGCGGGGCGCAAGGCGGGGCCCGCATCGGCCTTGGGCGGCCGAACGCAAAAGTGGTGTCCAGCTTCGCCGGCTGTCGCTAGAAGCCCGGCCCATGAGTGAACCGAAAAAGGGCTGGTTCCAGCGCCTGACGGCGGGCCTGTCCCGCACCTCGAAACAGATGGGTGAGCAGATCACCCAGGTGTTCGTCGTCAAGGAGCCGCTGGACCAGGCCAAGCTCGACGAGCTGGAGGAGATGCTGATCGAGGCCGACCTCGGCCCGCACTCCGCCGCCCGCATCACCGAGCGCTTCGCCGCCGAGAAGTTCGGCAAGGACGTGGACGAGGCGGAGATCCGGGAGAGCCTGGCCCAGGCGATCGGCGACGAACTGGCGGCCCGCGTCGGCCACTTCGATCCGCTTCAGGGTCCCAAGCCCTACGTCGTCCTGTTCATCGGGGTGAACGGCTCGGGCAAGACCACCACGCTGGGCAAGATCGCCGCCGACCTCAACGCCCGCGGCGCCAAGGTGATGGTGGTGGCCGGCGACACCTTCCGCGCCGCCGCCGTCGAGCAGCTGAAGGTCTGGGCCGACCGGGCGCACGCCGACTTCATGAGCCGGCCGACCGGCTCCGACGCCGCGGGCCTGGCCTTCGACGCCCTGGAGCGGGCGATCGCGGAGAGCTACGACGTGGTGCTGATCGACACCGCCGGCCGGCTGCAGAACAAGCAGGGGCTGATGGACGAGCTGCACAAGATCATCAAGGTGATCAAGCGGCTGGAGCCTGAGGCGCCGCACGAGACCCTGCTGGTGCTCGACGCCACCGTGGGCCGCAACGCGCTGGCCCAGGAGAACATCTTCGGCAACCAGATCGGGGTCTCCGGCATCGTCATGACCAAGCTCGACGGCACCGCCCGCGGCGGGGTGCTGGTGCCGGTGGCCCAGGCCTCGGACAGCCCGATCAAGCTGATCGGCGTTGGCGAGGGGATCGACGACCTGCAGCCGTTCGAGCCGCACGCCTTCGCCCGCTCGCTGGTGGGCCTTTCGGAGCCTGTTCGATGAACCCCAAGGTCGGCCGCTGGGTGCGGCTGTTCGTCGACTACGCGGGCCTCGCCGCCTTCCTGGTGACCATCGCCATCACCGGCAGCGCTATCGCGGCGAGCTGGGCGGTGGTCGGCGGCTCGTTGGCGGCGCTGGCCGCCGGCTTCATCCTGGAGAAGCGCCTTGCGCCCATGCCGCTGGTGACCGCGGTGATGGGGGTGATCTTCGGCGGCGCGACCCTGATCTTCCACGACGAGCGCATCATCAAGATGAAGCTCACCATCCTCGACGCGGGCTTCGGCCTGTTCCTGCTGACCGGCGCGCTGCGCGGCAAGAACCCGCTGAAGGCCTTGATGGGCGAGGCCTTCCACCTGCCCGACGCGGTGGTCCGCACGCTCACCCTGCGCTACGCGGTGTTCTTCTTCGCCCTGGCCGCCGCCAACGAGCTGGTCTGGCGCACCCAGTCGACGCGGGTCTGGGGCTTCTACAAGTTCCCCGGCACGGCGGTGCTGATCTTCCTGTTCGCCATGAGCCAGGCACCCTTGATGATGAAGCACATGCCCGAGGACGAGCCGGCGAAGACGCCCAAGAAGACCCCCAAGAAGACTGGGGCTCCGGACTAGGGCGCGCTGGTCGGCCCAGCGATCTGCGCGGGGCGCAGGTGCGGCGAGGCCAGTCGCTCGTAGGGCCGCTCCGGCAGGCTCTTCATGATCACGTCGAGCAGGGCGGCGCCCTCGGCGCGGACCGGCGGCGGCTCACCGAAGAGCTCCCGCCAGAGCGCGGCGGCTTCCTGGTAAATCTTGTCTTCCCGTCCGTCCATGCCACCAGAACACCCGCCTGAGGCGAGCCGTTCCGGAATAAAGATAGTTAATTTTTCAAAAGTTTAGCTTGGCCGCAGCTAGATGCGGATGTCCAGAAGCGAGCCTGGCCGCAGAATCTTGGTCGGGGCCTCGGCCGTCGGATCGGGAATCCGTTGCGGCCTGACCGCCGGCGCGGCGGGGGCGGTTTGCTGGGCGGCGGCCACCGTTGCGGCGGGCTTGCCGAGCGCCGCATCGAAGAACGCCTTCTGGGCGGCGAGCTTGGTCTGGTCGGCGCGCTGCAGCGCGTCGACGGGGCGGCTCGGCGGGAAGATCGGCGGACGGACGGCGGTCACGAGGGGCCCTGGAGGAACATGGTTAACCGGACCTTGCCGGGCGGCGCCTCAACGCAGGGTTAACGCCTGGGTGGCCAGGGCCTGGGCGTCGGCGTCCTCGAGCGGGCCGGTGTGCTTGGCGAGCACCATCCCATTGGGCGACACGAGGTAGGTCTCCGGCACGCCGGTGACGCCGAACTCGATGCCGGCCCGGCCGTCGTCGTCGGCCAGCCGCTGGGCGAAGGGATCGCCCAGTCGGTTGAGGAAGGCCTGGGTGTCGGCGTGCGAGCCCTTGGGCGGGGCGTCCTCGTAGGCGACGCCGATGATCCGGACGCCGTTGGCCTTCATCTTCATCAGCTCCGGCGCCTCGACCGCGCAGGGGCCGCACCAGGAGGCGAAGAAGTTGACCACCACCGGGCCGTCCTTGGCCAGGTCGCGGACCTTCACCAGATGGCCGTCGTCGAGAGAGGGCAGAGTGATGTCGGGCACCGGCTTGCCGACCAGGGCGTGCGGCTCCACGTGCGGATCGTGATGCAGGGCGAAGAGGCCGAAGAGGGCGCCCAGGGCTGCGAGCACGACCAGCGGCAGGAGGCTCAGCCAGCGGGTCATCTGGCGTCGTCTCCACGCGCGGCCTGGGCGCGCCGCTTCCAGCGCCGGGCGTGATTGAGCGCGCCTATGATCATCACGGCGAACACCAGGGCGGTCAGCCCGTAGGCCGGCCAGATGAAGGCGGCGTACTTGCCGGCGGAGAGGTCGGGCAGGGGCGCCATCAGGCCCGCGCGGCGCGCAGCGCCGCGGCCTCGGCCCGCCGACGCCACAGCTCGCCACGGATGCGGACCAACCACAGGGACCCGAAGCCGGCGAGGTAGGCCAGCAGCATCAGGTAGAGGGGCGCGGCGTAGACCGGGGCCAGGGCGCCTGGCGTCAGCATGGTCGAGCCCTGGTGCAGGCTGTTCCACCAATAGACGCTGAAATGGACGATCGGCAGGTTGATCAGGCCGACCAGGGCCAGGATCGCAGCGGCGCGCGCCGCCTTGGCCTCGTCATCGATCGAGGCCCGGAGCGCCAGGTAGGCCAGGTAGAACAGGAACAGCACCAGGACCGAGGTCAGGCGCGCATCCCAGACCCACCAGGTCCCCCACATCGGCCGGCCCCAGAGCGAGCCGGTGACCAGGGCCAGCAGGGTGAAGCCGGTTCCCAGCACCGCGGCGGCCTGGGCGGCGCAATCGGCCAGCACGTGGCGGTAGACCAGGGCCAGCAGGCTGGCGACGCCGAGGCAGGCGTAGACGAACATCGACATGATCGCCGCCGGCACATGGATGAACATGATCCGCACGGTCTCGCCCTGCTGGTAGTCGGGCGGGGCGGAGAAGCCCAGCCACAGGCCGACCAGGGCGCAGGCCACGGCGACCACGCCCAGCAGCGGCGCGGCCCAGCGCGAGAACGCCATGAACCGCTCCGGATTGGCCAGGAAGGCGGGGGCCGGGATCATCTCGGCGGCTTAGCCTCCGCCGGCCCCCTCGGCAAGACGGCTAGAAGCCCACGGGCGGCGCGGGAGGCCGCGGCGGCATGGGGGGCATGGGCGGGATCGGCGGCACAAAGTTGATCATGCGCATCATGCCCATGTGGTCGCCGGCCATGCCGAGCTCGTCGAAGGCCTTCTTCTGGGTGGTGTCGAGCTGGTCGTAGAACCGCCGGGTCGCCTCGATATGGCCGCGCATCAGCTGGTCGTGCTCGGCGAGCATCTTCTCCATCTGCGCCAGCCGCTCGGGCGTGGTCTGCGGCCCCTCGTGCTGGTCGAGGCGCACGGTCATCTCATGATGTTGCGGCTGCAGGGCCTGGACATAGGCGGTGAGCGCCGCCTCCTGGTTTGGCCGCAGCTGCAGCACCGCCTTCAGGTGCTGGGCCATGTCCATGTGATGGCGCTCGCTGCGGATCACCATGGTCTGGCCGTCCCGCTCGATGCGGATCTCGGACTGGCCGGCGTCGCGCAGGGCTTCCGCCTGCGAGCGGGCGACCTCCGGACCCGGCGCCGATTGGGCCACCGCGACCGCGGCGACGCCGGCTACGACCGCAAAGGCCCCGCCGGCAAGAAGGATATTCAAACGCCTGCTCATCGCCGTCCTCCTGGTGAATGGCTCAGCTTGGAGGCTCGTGGCGCAAGATGGCGAAAAGGCGCCCGCGGGCGGGCGCCTTCCCTTAAACCTTCGTAATGTCAGGTGACTGGGCTCAGCCCTTGCCGTGTTCGCCCCCGCGCATCCCTGGGCCGCCGCGCATGCCGCCATGGCCGTGCTCGCCATGGCCCATCATCGGCATAGCGTCGAAGGCCTTCTGCTGGGACGGCGACAGGGCCGCGTAGAAGCGCTTGGTCGCCTCGGCGTGCTGACGGAAGTGGTCGGCGCGCTCGGCCATCCGGGCCTGCATGCGGTCGAGCCGTTCCGGCGTGGTCATGGCGTGCTCGGCGCCTTCGCCGCGCTTGCCGTGCGCCTCACGCGCGCCGGCCGGCGGCTGCATGGAGGCGAGCAGGGCCTGCAGGGCGGGCTCTTGTTCGGGACGCAGCTGCAGGGCGTCGCGCAGGTGCTGGGCGTGGCGCTGGGCCATCTCCGCATGGCGCTGCGCCATCTGGGCCGGATCGGGCCGCTGCCAATGGCGGGCGGCGTCGGGCGCGCCGGGGCCCGGGGCGGGCTGGGCGAAGCTGGCGCCGGCGGCGAGGCTGAGCGCCGCAGCGAGCGCGATGGAAGTCAGTTTCATCAAATGGTCCTTGGTGTTCGCACCCTCGCCCTTTTGTACGGACGACTCCTGGGGTTCCGTCGCAGCCGCTAGGACAGCGCGTTGCGGCAGGCGGCGGCCATGGCCAGGGGGCCGAGCGCCACGGCGGCGGCGGCGTAGGCGGCCAGCAGGGCGAAGCCCGCCTGCCACGACAGTCCGGACGCGAAGGCGTCGAGCGCCCCGCCGCCGAAGATCACCGGCGGCACGAACAGCGGCAGGACAATCACCGCGGTGAGCAGGCCGCCCCGCCGGGCGCCGAGGCTCAGGCCCGCGCCGATCCCGCCCACGAAGGCGAAAGCCAGGCCGCCGGCCAGGGCGCAGGCGAGGATCAGGGGCGCGAGCCCGGGCTTGGCGCCCAGGGCGATGGCCGCCACCGGGGCGGCGAGCGCCAGGGGCGCGCCGGTGGCGATCCACTGGCCGAGGCACTTGACCGCGCAGGCCAGCTCCAGCGGCAGGGGCGAGAGGGTCAGGAGGTCCAGCGCCCCGTCCTCGTAGTCGCGCTCGAACAGCCGATCGAGGGAGAGCAGGGAGGCGAGCGCCAGGGCCACCCAGGCGGCGCCGGTGGCGACGGCGGCCAGCCGCTCGCGCTCGGGGCCGATGGCCAGGGGCAGGAGGGTGGCGACGCCCGCGTAGAAGCCGACGGTGACCAGCGGCCCGCCGCCCCGGCCCCAGGCCAGCGCCGTCTCGCGCCCGAGCAGGGTCAGGAGCCGGCTCAAGGGGCGATCTCCAGGGCCCTGGCCGGGATCGGCAGGGGGTCGTGCACGGCGGCGAGGATCAACCCGCCGCGCCGCAGGTGGTCGGCCATCAGCTCGCCGAAGCGGGCGCGGAAGCGGGCGTCCAGCGGGCTGAGCGGCTCGTCGAGCAGCCAGAGCGGCCGGGGCGCGGCCAGCAGTCGGGCGAGCGCCAGGCGCCGCCGCTGGCCGGCGGAGAGGCGGCGGACCTCCAGCGCCAGCAGCGGGGTGAGCTCCAGGGTCTCGGCCGCGACCTGCGCCGAGCCCTCGCTCCCGTCGCACCACAGGCTCCAGAAGCGCAGCTCCTCCCAGGCGGTGCGCGCGGGTTTGAGCCCATCCTGGTGGCCGACCAGGTGCAGGCCGGCGCCGCGCGCCGTCTCGGCGTCAACGCCGTCGAAGGCCACCTCGCCGGCCTCCAGCGACACGAGACCGGCCACGGCGCGCAGCAGGCTGGTCTTGCCCGCCCCGTTCGGCCCGGTGAGCGCGCAGGCCTCGCCGGCGGCGAGCTCCAGGGCGAGGCCTTCGAACAGCAGGCGTCCGCCGCGCCGGACGCTGAGGTTTTTGAGGGAGAGGCTGCGGATCATTCCCTTCTCTCCCTGCGGGAGAAGGTGTCAGCGCAGCTGACGGACGAGGGGTCGTACGGCCGGCGGGCAGGTTTCGCAACCGAAGCGGAGGGGGCACGTCGACCCCTCATCCGACCTCCTTCGGAGGCCACCTTCTCCCGCAGGGGGAGACGGATCGCCAAAGGGTATGGAGTCCAACCGCCGGGCGCATGGACGGCCGGGGCGGTTCGGCCTATGAAGCGGCCGGCCGCCGTCGCCTCGGGGGACGTACGCCGCGCGGAGGCGGAACCTGTGTGTCCGCCGCTAAAAGCGCGCGATCCCTGAAGCGGTCTTCGGCGGGCCGGGAACAGAAGAAGGATCCCCCAAAATGGCGTCAGTAGACAGCCTGAAAACCCGCCGCGAGCTCGTGGTGGGTGACAAGACCTATGCTTACTACAGCCTCCGCGCGGCGGAGGAAGCCGGACTTTCAGGCGTCTCGCGCCTTCCGATCTCCATGAAGGTGCTGCTCGAGAACCTGCTGCGGAACGAGGACGGCAAGTCGGTCGGCGAGGACGACCTCAGGGCGATCGCCGCCTGGATCGACAACAAGGGCGCGGTCGAGCACGAGATCAGCTTCCGACCGGCCCGCGTGCTGATGCAGGACTTCACCGGCGTGCCGGCGGTGGTCGACCTGGCCGCCATGCGCGACGCCATGACCGGCCTCGGCGCCAACCCCGAGAAGATCAACCCGCTGAACCCGGTGGACCTGGTCATCGACCACTCGGTGATGGTCGACTACTTCGGGACCTCCAAGGCGTTCGGCGAGAACGTCGAGCGCGAGTACGAGCGCAACATGGAGCGCTACCGCTTCCTGCGCTGGGGCTCCTCGGCCTTCAACAATTTCCGCGTGGTGCCCCCGGGCACGGGGATCTGCCACCAGGTGAACCTCGAGTACCTGGCCCAGACCGTCTGGACCAACGAGGAGGACGGCGTCACCACCGCCTATCCGGACACTGTGGTCGGCACCGACAGCCACACCACCATGGTCAACGGCCTGTCGGTGCTGGGCTGGGGCGTTGGCGGCATCGAGGCGGAGGCCGCCATGCTCGGCCAGCCGATCCCGATGCTGATCCCCGAGGTCGTGGGCTTCCGCCTGGACGGCCAGCTGCCGGAAGGGGCGACGGCCACCGACCTGGTGCTCACCGTCACCCAGATGCTGCGTAAGAAGGGCGTGGTCGGCAAGTTCGTGGAATTCTACGGCGCGGGCCTGGCGCACCTGACCCTGGAAGACCAGGCGACCATCGCCAACATGGCCCCGGAATATGGCGCCACCTGCGGCTTCTTCCCGATCACCCAGTCGACCATCGACTACCTGACGGCCACCGGCCGCGATCCGGCGCGCATAGCCCTGGTCGAGGCCTACGCCAAGGAACAGGGCCTCTGGCACGACCCGGCCGACGCCCATCCGGTGTTCACCGACAGCCTGGAGCTCGAGCTTTCGCAAGTGCTGCCCTCGCTGGCCGGCCCCAAGCGGCCGCAGGACCGGGTGCTGCTGAGCGACGCCAGCCATGAGTTCAAGGGCGCGCTGAGCGGCGAGTTCGGCAAGGCCGACGCCGGTTCCGGCGAGCGCTTCAAGGTCGAGGGCGAGAACTTCGACATCGGCAACGGCGATGTGGTGATCGCCGCCATCACCTCCTGCACCAACACCTCCAACCCGAGCGTGCTGATCGCCGCCGGCCTGGTGGCCAAGAAGGCCATCGAGAAGGGCTTGCGGGTGAAGCCCTGGGTGAAGACCTCGCTGGCCCCCGGCTCGCAGGTGGTCACCGACTATCTGAAGGCCGCGGGCCTGACCAAGCACCTGGACGCGCTGGGCTTCAACCTGGTGGGCTATGGCTGCACCACCTGCATCGGCAACTCCGGCCCGCTGCCGGAGGCGATCTCCGAGGCGGTCAACAAGCATGACCTGGTGGCGGTGAGCGTGCTCTCCGGCAACCGTAACTTCGAGGGCCGGGTGAACCCCGACGTGCGGGCCAACTACCTGGCCTCGCCGCCGCTGGTGGTGGCCTATGCCCTGGCCGGCTCCATGCTGGTCGACCTGGCCACCGAGCCGCTGGGCGAGGGCAAGGACGGCAAGCCGGTCTATCTGAAGGACATCTGGCCGACCTCGAAGGAGGTCTCCGACCTGCAGCGCAAGCACGTCACCCAGAAGATGTTCGCCACCCGCTATGCCGACGTGTTCAAGGGCGACAAGGCCTGGCAGGGGATCAAGGTGGCCGGCGGCCAGACCTACGCCTGGGACATGGGTTCCACCTACGTCCAGAACCCGCCCTATTTCCGCGACATGCAGATGGAGCCGGAAGCGGTCAAGGACATCATCGAGGCGAGGGTGCTGGGCGTGTTCGGGGACTCGATCACCACCGACCACATCTCGCCCGCCGGCTCGATCAAGGCCACCTCTCCGGCCGGGGTTTACCTGCGTGACCACCAGGTGCCGCAGTCGGAGTTCAACTCCTACGGCGCGCGGCGCGGCAACCACGAGATCATGATGCGCGGCACCTTCGCCAACATCCGGATCCGCAACCGCATCACCCCGGACATCGAGGGGGGCGTGACCAAGCATTTCCCCTCCGGCGAGGAGATGTCGATCTATGACGCGGCCATGCGCTACCAGTCCGAGGGCCGGCCGCTGGTGGTGTTCGCGGGCAAGGAATACGGCACCGGCTCGTCGCGCGACTGGGCGGCCAAGGGCACCAAGCTGCTGGGCGTCCGCGCGGTGATCGCCGAGAGCTTCGAGCGCATCCACCGGTCGAACTTGGTGGGCATGGGCGTGCTGCCGCTGCAGTTCACCCAGGAAGGCTGGCACAAGCTCGGCCTGACCGGCGAGGAGATCGTCTCGATCCGCGGCCTGACCGACCTCGCGCCGCGCAAGCAGCTGATCGTCGAGCTCTACCGCCCGACGGATGGCCGCATCGCCCGCTTCCCGGTGCGCTGCCGGATCGATACGCCGACCGAGCTGGAGTACTTCAAGAACGGCGGCGTCCTGAACTATGTGCTGCGCAACCTCGCGCGGCAGGCGGTCTAAGAGTTGAAGGAGCGGGCGGCGTGAATCTGAAGACGTCGCCCGCGCCTCCTCACACCTTGTTGAAAGCTCCGGGAGCCGGAACTCCGGTTAAGTGCGCCGCGATGCGGAAAGCCGCGCTTCTCAGCCTGTTCCTCGCGGCCCTGCCCGCAGCCGCCGCGGCGAAGACGCCGGTGGTGGTCGAGCTCTATACGGCGCAGGGCTGCGCCGCCTGCGGGGACGCCAACGCCCATCTGGCCAAGCTGGCCGAAGAGACGGGCGTCCTCGTGCTCACCTTCCCGGTCGACTACTGGGACTATCTCGGCTGGGCCGACACCTTCGCCAAGCCGGAGTTCGCCGACCGCCAGAAGGCCTATGTGGCCAAGCTCTCCCTGCGCGAGCCCTATACCCCCCAGGTGGTGGTGGACGGCCGGGTGCAGGCGACGGGCGTCAAGTCCGAGCGCGTCGACAAGCTGGTCAAGGACGCCGAGAAACAGCCGCACGATCCGCCGGACATCCGCTTCGTGGCGGCCGGCAAGCGCGTCGACGTGGGGTCCGGGCGCCTGCCCAAGGGCGGCGCTGAGGTCTGGCTGATCCGCTACGACCCGCGTGAGCAGGACGTGGTCGTAAAGAGCGGCGACAACAAGGGCCAGACCATCGTCCAGAAGAACGTCGTCCGCGAAGTCGTCCGCCTGGGCGCCTGGAAGGGCCGGACGTCGAGCTTCAAGTTGCCGGCGGCCCCGGAAGAGGGCCTGAAGACCGTGGTGCTGGTGCAGGCCGCCCACGGCGGCCGCATCCTCGGCGTCGGCCAGAAGAAGAGCTGAGACGGGCGCTCCGCGCGCCACGTCCAGACAGCAGAAAGCCCGCACGGCTGGAGAGAGAGACCGCGCGGGCTTCCGCTGGGAGGAGATATTGCGTCGGTCGACCGGCCCACTGATCCAGGGGGGCTGGGGGGGCTGTTCAGGATCCAGGATCAACAGAACCGGTCAACCGACCTTCGCAAGATGGGGGCCGCATCAGGCGCGCGCTGGACCGAATTAAGGTCATTTCGCGGCGTGGGCGTACGGCAGTGTTGCGACCCGCCCTGCGGTGTGACTGCGGCGCCCAAGCCCTTCCGTCGATGACGGATTCGGGTCTAGGCTCGCGTTCAGATGGCTTTCGATCCGCCCTACGCCTCGCCCCGGTCGGTGACCGTCTTCTTCGAGAGACGTGAACTGGACCGGCTCCTTTCCCTCTACGGCCGGATGGTCGCCGCCGGCGAATGGCGCGACTACGGGATCGATGGCCTGGCCGAGGCGGCGGTGTTCTCGGTGTTCAAGCGCGCCTCCGAGGCGCCGCTCTACCGGATCGAGAAGCGGCCCAGCCTGGCCCGGCGGCAGGGCGCCTGGGCGGTGATCGGCCATGGCGGCCTGGTGCTGCGCCGCGGCCACGACCTGGAGCAGGTGCTCAGGTTCTTCGACCGCGGCCGGTTCAAGGTGGTGGACTGACGCCTGCGGGCTGGGGCCTGGCGAAGGTGTGCAGATTGGCCTCGCGGATGCGCGCGCCCGCCTCGTCGTAGAGGAAGGGCAGGGTGGCGTAGCGGCGGCCCCTCGTCACCGGCGTCGCCTCGTGCAGCAGGCTGCAGGAGAACACCACGGCCCCGCCGGTCGGCGGCCGATAGGTGCGCCGGCCGAACTCCGGGAAGCGCAGGTCGCCGCCCTCGAACGCTTCGGCGTTGAGGTTGATCGAGACGGCGAACCGGCGGTGCGCGGTGCCCGGCGTGGTGTTGTCCCGGTGGGCCTGGAAATAGCCGCCCTCCTCCGCGTCGTAGCAGGAGACGATGAAGCGCTCGATGCGGGTGGCCTTGAACTGGAAGGCCTTCTCGATCTCCGGCGCCAGTCGCGCGACGATGCGGGCGCGCAGGCCGTCGATCAGCGGACCGGGCGGGATGTCGGCGTCGCGCCGGCTCTTGAAGTCGTCGACCACCGGCACGGTCTTGCCGTCGATCACCCGCATGACGCCGGAGCGCACGCCGCCGGTGACCTCGAACGCCGCGATCAGCTCGCGGCAGAAGGCGGGCTCGAGGATGCGCGGCACGACCAGCACCGGGGCGGGGACGAAGGTCCCGGCATGGGTCTCCGCCTCGCCCATCGCCCGCAGCACCTCCAGCACGGCGCGGCCTTCGGAGAGCGGCGCGGCGGCGAGGATGCGGAAGGTGGGGTCGATCAGCACCCACTCGGGGACCAGCGCGCCGTCCGGCGTCGTGGCGCGGTAGAGCTGGCGCAATTGGCCGTCCGGATCGCCGAACCAGCGCAGGCCGTTGCCGGAGTCGCGGGCGCGGACGAAGCTGTCGTGGTCTGGCAGGACGCCGAAGATCAGGGCGTTGTCGTCGCGGAACAGGCCGGCGTGCTCGCTGTAGAGGGCGAAGGCGGCGTCGCGCGCCGGCGAGGGCTCCGGCAGGAAGACCAGCACGATGTAGCGGCCGCCCAGGCTGCCGAAGGCGAACCCGCCCGGATTGCTGGGGGACGGCGCCGTGAACAGGGGCGCGGGCACGCCGACAGGCAGGGTCATGGAGCCACTCGCATGGGCGCCGAGCCTACCACGCTCACGCGCCGCTTGGAGACTGGGCGATGGCGGCCAGCAAGGCGCGCCGTCTGACCAGCACGATGGCCAGGTCGTAGGGGATGGCCGCGGCCTCGCGCAGCCGCATCCAGGCCCAGGGCCGCCAGCCGACGCCGGCGCGGCCGCTCGCCAGGGGCCCCGGCGCGCTGGCCACGCCGAGGGCGCCAAGCAACAGACGGATGCGCGGGATGTGGTAGCGGTCGGAGCAGACGATGCAGCCGTCGAGGCCGTGCCGCCGCACGAAGCGGGCCGCGGCGATCACGCTCTGCAGGGTGTCCAGGCTGGCCTCGTCGAGCACGAGCCGTGACGTGGCCACGCCGCGGCGGACGAGCGTCTCCGCCATCACCGAGGCCTCGCTGGGGCCGCGCCCGTCCGAGCCGCCGGAGCAGAGGATCGGGGCGTCGGGATGGGCCTGCGCAGCCTGGGCGGCATAGCCGATGCGGCGGGCCAGCGACGGCGAGGGCGTCCCATCCGCCCGCACGGCCGCGCCGAACACCACGATCACCGGGCTTTGCATGGGCCGGATCCTGCCCGCGCCGCGGGCGCGGGCCAAAGAAAAACCCCGGCGGTGGTCCGCCGGGGCTTCGTTGTTTGTATCCTGGCGGAGCCTAGCGGCGGTTGCCGAGCAGGCTGAGCAGGAACTGGAACATGTTGATGAAGTCCAGATAGAGGCGGAGCGCGCCGTAGCTGGTCGCCACGCTCATGGCCGCCTGGTCGCCGCCGAGCTGGTAGTAGGTGAGCTTCAGCTGCTGGGTGTTCCATGCGGTCAGGCCGGCGAAGATCAGCACGCCCAGGATGTTCACCGCAAAGGCGAGCGCGGGCAGATGCAGGAACGCATTCACCAGGCTGGCGATGATCAGGCCCCACAGGCCCATGATCATGAAGCTGCCGACGCCCGAGAGGTCGCGCTTGGTCGCGTAGCCGAAGAGGCTGAGCGAGCCGAAGGCCGAGGCGGTGATCAGGAAGGTGATGGCGATCGAGGCGCCGGTGTAGAGGAGGGCCCATAGACCGAGGGAGGCGCCCATCAAGGTGACGATCGACCAGTAGGTGACGCCCGCCGAGCGCGGCGTCTGGTTGCGGATCGCGAACCCCGAGAAGAGGATGATGGCGATGGGTGCGAGGCCAATGACGAGCCCGATCCCGGTCAGCCCGGCGAGGCGACCGTCGGCGGTGACGCGGAACATGAGGTCGCGAACCGGCGCGACCTGGCTGGTGAGGAAGCCCATCGCCGCCGAGAGCAGGAGGCCCAGCGTCATCTTGTTGTAGACGCCGAGCATGAAGGCGCGAAGTCCCGCGTCTACCGACATGTCGGCGCGATCGACCGGGATCGAGCGCGCGAAACCGCGGTTGGAGTCGCTCATTTGAGGCAAAGCCCTTGATTCGAACGTCCCGAGCGGACGCAAGCGAAATATCGGGTCCGCGTGAGGCGGAAGCAAGGCCTAGAATGGGCAGGGCTGTTAACCTTCCGGCGCGCCAGCCTGGACCCTAGATGCCAGCCATGATCCGCCTGTTCGCCGCCCTCGCCATTCCGCCGGAGCTTGCGGCGGGCCTGGTGCGCCGGCAGCACGGGGTGGACACCGCCCGCTGGCGGCCGCCGGACGCCCTGCACGTGACGCTGAGGTTCTTCGGCGACCTCCGCGAGGATGTGGCCCGCGACCTGGATAGCGAGCTCGTCGGCGTCGGCGGCGGCGTCTTCGCCATCGAGCTGGAGGGCGTCGGCGCGTTCGGCGAGGGCCGCGACATCCATGCGATCTGGGCCGGCGTCGCGGAAAACCCCGCCCTCAACCGGCTGGCCAAGGCCTGCGAGACCGCGGCCCGGCGGGCGGGCCTCAAGGCCGAGCGCCGCCACTACCGGCCGCACGTGACGATGGCCTATCTGCGCCATGCCGACCCGGCGGAGGTCGCCGCCTGGATCCAGGCCAACAATCTCCTGAAATCGCCGCCGATCGCCATCGACCGCTTCGGACTCTATTCGAGCCACCCCTCGAAGGAGGGTTCGGTGTATCGGCTGGAGGCGGAATATCGGCTCTAGGCGACGGCGTGGTCCTTGAGGATGCCGAGCGGCACGATGGCCAGGGTCTCCTCGTGGGTGGCCTCCAGCACAACCTTCGGCGCGGCGCCGGCGTCCAGGGCCTCCTTCCAGCGCGGGGCGCACAGGCACCAGCGGTCGCCGGGCTGCAGCCCCTCGAAGCCGAATTCCGGGCGTGGCGTCGACAGGTCGTTGCCGGCCGCCTGCGAGAAGGCGAGGAACGCCTCGGTCATGATCGCGCAGACCGTGTGCAGGCCGGTGTCCTCGTGATTGGTCTCGCAGCAGCCGTTGCGGAAGAAGCCGGTCACCGGGTCCAGCGAGCAGGACTCCAGCTCGCCGCCCAGAACATTGCGCGCCGACGGGTCGTAGCGTGTGGTCATAAGCCCATCCTAGACCCTGTCCCAGTTGGCAAGCCAACTGGGACAGGGTCGTCGCCTTCTTGCTTGCGCGCATCCTCGTCGCCAAAGCGGTTCCCACTTTGGCGGGAAGCGCGCGAGCGGCTAACCTCACGGCTCTCCATGCGCCACCGCGCGTCCGAGGAGCCGATGACCGCCCGTCCCCGCCGCAGCGCCCTCTATCTGCCGGCCGCCAATCCGCGGGCGATCGAGAAGGCGCGCACCCTGCCAGCCGATGCGGTGATCCTCGACCAGGAGGATTCCGTCGCCCCCGACGCCAAGGCCGAGGCGCGGGCCCTTGCCGCGGAGGCCGTGCGGGCCGGTGGTTTCGGCGGTCGCGAGGTGGTGATCCGGGTGAACGGCCTCGACACCCCCTGGGGGCCTGACGACCTGGAGGCCGCCGCCGCGGCCGGGCCCGACGCGGTGCTGATCCCCAAGGTCTCCTCGGCCGAGGAGATCGCCGAGGCGGCGCGGATCGTGGCCGGGCGCACGCGGCTCTGGGCGATGATCGAGACCTGCCAGGCGATGTTCCGGCTGGACGCCCTGGGCGCGGCCAGCGCAGCGCACGGCGTGGACGCCTGGGTGATCGGCGGCAACGACCTGGTCAAGGAGATGCGCTGCCGGCCGGGCGGCGACCGCGCGCCCCTGCTGCCGGCCCTGGCGATGAGCGTCATGGCGGCTCGGGCGCATGGGCTCGTCATCCTCGACGGGGTCTACAACGACATTCCCAACCTGCCGGGGCTGGCGGCCGAGTGCGCGCAAGGCGCGGCGTTCGGCTTCGACGGCAAGAGCCTGATCCATCCGAGCCACCTGGAGATCGCCAACCGCGCCTTCACCCCGCCGGAGCCTGAAATCGCCTGGGCGCGCACCGTGGTCGCCGCCTACGGCCTGCCGGAGAACGCCGGCAAGGGGGTGATCAAGGTCGAGGGGCGGATGGTCGAGCGTCTGCACCTCGCCCAGGCCGAGCGGCTGATCGGCGTGGCCGACGCCATCGCCGCGCAGGAGGCCTGAGATGCGGCGAACGATCCTGGCGGCGGCGATCCTGGCGCTGGGGGCCACGCGGGCCCTAGCCCAAGCCGTCCCGCCGCCACCGCCCCCGCCGCAGACCCAAGAGAAGCTCGGGCGCGATCTGTTCGGCGAGAAGGAGCCGCAGGAAGGCGACGAGCAGGCCGCCGCCGGGCAGCCCGCGCCGCCCTCGAAGGAGGAGCCGGACACCGCCGCCGAGCCGCCCGCCCCCGCCGCCCCCTCCGCGAAGATCCACCCCGACGCCCCCACCGACGCCTATGACGCCCGCGTCGCCTCGTCCTTCCGGGCGGCGGAGAGCTTCCAGGGGCCGCTGGATGGGGGCTGGACCCTCTCGGCGAACGGCGAGGGGGCCTTGTTCTCGGTGCGGTTCGTCGACCACGCCGGCAAGCTGGAAGCGGCCTGGCGCGACCTGCGCCGCAAGGGGGCGCTGGACGGCAGCGGGATCGTCGACGGGGTGACCCGCGACGGCGGCCGGCTGACGCTGAGGTTCTCAGCCATGGCGGGCGTGCAGGACGTGGTGACGCTGGCGGCGGACGAGGGCGGCGTCTGGCGCGGCGAACTGGACGAAGGCGGCCACAAGCGGCCGGTGACCCTGGCCAAGACCTCGCCCTAGAGGTCTCGCTCGAATCCCAGAGCGACTTTCGCCGCCGCGATCGCGGTGGCGAGGTCGGCGTCCGAATAGGCCTCCGCCGCGCTGAACCCCCAGACCGGGCCGGGCCAGGCGGGATCGGCGGGCCGGCGGCCGACCACGTGGACATGCAGCTGCGGTGTGACGTTGCCCAGCTGGCCGACGTTGAGCTTGGGGGCGGGGCGGTCCAGGGCCACGCCGATGGCGCGCACCGCGTGGCCGGCGGCCAGCACCTCGTCCATGAGCATCCGCCGCTGGTCGGGGGCGAGGTCCTCCAACTCGCGGGCGTCCTCGACGCGGGGGATCAGCACGATCCAGGGGAAGCGGGCGTCGGCCTGCAGGCGGGCATGGCAGAGCGCCAGGTCGCCCAGGGCCTGCGAGGTCGCGAGGAAGGCGGGATCGAGGTCGAACATGGCCCCGGTTCAGCACGAAGCGGCCGTCGTCGCAAACTTGCCGCCGCTTGCGGCATTGCGGCTGGGCGGCCATTTGAGCTACGCACCCGCCGACCGCGGCCGCTCGCGCCGCCTCAGCATCTCTGGAGCAGCATCATGGCGACCAAGCAGCCGATCCGCGTGGCGGTGACCGGCGCGGCCGGCAACATCGGCTACGCCCTCCTCTTCCGCATCGCCTCGGGCGAGATGCTGGGCAAGGACCAGCCGATCATCCTGCAGCTGCTGGAGATCCCGGTGGAAGGCCCGCAGAAGGCGCTGAAGGGCGTGGCCATGGAGCTGGAGGACTGCGCCTTCCCGCTGCTCACCGACATGGTGCTGACCGGCGATCCGAACGTCGCCTTCAAGGATGCGAACTGGTGCTGCCTGGTGGGCTCCAAGCCCCGCGGCCCGGGCATGGAGCGCGCCGACCTCCTGAAGGACAACGGCAAGATCTTCATCGCCCAGGGCCAAGCGATCGACGCCGTGGCCGCCGAGGACGCCCGCATCGCTGTGGTCGGCAACCCCTGCAACACCAATGTGATGATCGCCGCCAGCCAGGCCAAGCGCCTGCCGAAGAGCCGGTTCACCGCCATGGTCCGCCTGGACGAGAACCGCGGCCGCGCCCAGCTGGCCAAGAAGGCCGGGGTGACGATCGATCAGGTCTCCGAACTGTTCATCTACGGCAACCACTCGCCGACCATGTTCGCCGACTTCACCCACGCCAAGATCGGGGGCAAGGACGCCGCCCAGGCGATCGGCGACAAGGCCTGGCTGGAGACCGAGTACCTGCCGATCGTCGGCAAGCGCGGGGCGGCGATCATCGACGCCCGCGGCCAGAGCTCGGCCGCCTCGGCCGCCAACGCCCTGATCGACCACGTCCGCGACCTGGCGACGCCCGGCAAGCTGCACTCGGTGGCGGTGAATTCCGAGGGCCGCTACGGCTTCGCGGAGGGCGTCTGGGCGGGCATGCCGGTCAAGTCGACGGCCGACGGCTACGAGGTGGTCGCCAGCTACCAGATGGACGACTTCGCCAAGTCGAAGATCAAGATCACCAACGACGAACTGATCTCCGAGCGGGAGACCGTGAAGGACATACTGGCGGGTTAGTCCGGGCCTAGTTCCGCGGATCGTCCTGCTCGTCCCGGCGGTCGCGCTGGGCGTCGTCGGCCATGCCGTTCAGCTCGTCGATCCGCTGGGCGTAGACGTTGGCCACCGCCCGCGGCGAGCGCCGCGCCGCGTCTTCGCGGATCGCCAGCCAGTCGCGCTGCTCGCCGCGCAGGTCGCTGGGCGGCACGCCGACGGCCAGGGCCCGGCGGTAGGCCCGGTTGAGATCACGGTCGGCGGCCTGCAGGCCGGGGTCGGCGCAGACCATCTGTTCAGCCGGGCTGCCGGCGGCGCAGGCCTCTGCTGGGCCCGCGGCGTAGGCCGGCGGCGGCCGGACGGTTCGCGCTGCCGTCGCCCCGTCAGGATCGCCGGATGCGTCGGCGGCGACCGGCGGCAGGGGCGGGACCGGTCCGGGTTGGTAGACAGGGGCGGCCGGGGCCACGGCGCGCGCCGCGGCGGCCTGGTCGGGCGACAGGACCTCGAGCTTGCCGTTCGAGGCGGGCACAGCCTCCGGCGGCGGACGATCGACCTCGATGGGCACGCCGGCGGCGGTCCGTTCCGCGGCGTCGGTGTCGTGGCTGGCGAGGTTCGGCC
This sequence comes from Phenylobacterium sp., assembly GCA_004799545.1. Taxonomy (GTDB): domain Bacteria; phylum Pseudomonadota; class Alphaproteobacteria; order Caulobacterales; family Caulobacteraceae; genus Phenylobacterium. The sequence goes on along the minus strand of SSMU01000023.1, from coordinate 540,112 downwards.
GGATCAGCAGGCCCGCGCCCGCGCCCAGTACGATCGCCGCCGCGCCGCCGATCGCTAGCAGCATCGGCCAGCGCCGCGCCGGGGGCCGCGCGGGCTGGACCGGCGGGGTCGGTCCGGCGAACCCCTTGTAGGTCTCCGGGTATGTGGTCTCGGGAAAGGGCTCGGCGATTCGGTCGGTGGGCATGACGAGGCTCTCTCCTGCGCGTCCCTCGGCGGTCCTAACCCGCGGGCGGACCCGGCCGTTGCACGCGCTGTGCGGAGTTTCCGCCGCCGCCGTCAGTTCCCCTGGGCGTCGCGCGCCATGTCCTGCAGCTCGGCGATCCGCGCCTGGTAGACTTCGCGCACCGCCCAGGGCGCTTCGCGGGCCGCGGTGGCGCGGGCGGCGAGCCAGCGCTGCTGCTGCTGTTCGAGGGTCGCCACCGGCACGCCGGCGACCTCGGCCTCATGATAGGCGCGGGTCAGGCGACGGGCGGCCGCGCCCAGGTTGGGATCGCCGCAGGCCAGGGCCTCGCCGGGATCGGGGGAGACGCAGCGGGTGGTGACGCTGGCCACCTTGATCGGCCCGGCGCCCTTGGTGGAGAGCGGCGGCACGAAGCGCTCGATCCGGGGGCTGTGGGTGCGGAGCGGGGCCTTGGTCAGGCGGACGTCGCGCAGCGAGGCCTTGCGGCCATGGTCGGGGGCGGCGTCGGCGCGCTCCTCGACGGCGACCCTGGCGTGGTGCGGCGCCAGCCTGGCGATGGCGTGGGCCAGCGCCAGCAGGGCGCGCCGCGGCTTCGGCGGCGGGGGCGCCTCGGCGACCTCGACCTCGCGGGCCTTCGGCCGGGCGTGCTTGACGGCGAGCTTGGCGAACCGCTCAGGCCGCTCGGCCCTGGCTTTCGGGGCCGGCGAGGTGTGCTCGGCCTTGGCGACCCGCAGATGGTGGCTGGCGGCGGGCCTGGGCGCCGTCGCCGTGCGGACCTGCACGACGGGCAAGGGCCTGGGCGCCTGCATCACCCGCGCGGGCGGCGCCTGCGGCGGGGCCTTCTTCGGATGCGGGGCGGCGCGGGCCAACGCCGGGGCCGCGACGCGCAGCAGGCCGAGCGGCGGCTGGCGGTTGGCCTTGGGCTCCGGGGCGATCGGGGCGACCGGCCGGGATGCGGGCTGTTGGTCGGCGTGCGACTGACCGGCGAAGGATTGGCCGGCATGGGATTGGGCGGCCGGCAGGACGTCGAGCGGCTTGCCGATCGGGGCGGGATTGTCGTCGACCACCACCTGCAGGCGGCGGCCGGCGGGCGGCGGGGCTTCGGCGACGACGGGCAGGGGCTTCGATGGCCCGGGGTGTTCGCCCGCGGCCGGCCGCGCCCACAGGCCCAGGCCCGCGCCCATCAGGCAGGCGCCGGCGATGCCGCCGAACAGCAGGGTGCGGCTCACCGCGGGTCGCTGATCAAGCGTCGGGTCGGATTCGTCGTGGGCCATGGGCAAACTCCCCCCAAATTCCGGTCCCTCGACGCGACGAACGCTCTGGCCGGCCTGCCATCCCCACAGCTAGGCTGGCGAGCGTCCGCACGCTCTCCCGTCAGCAGTTAGCCCGAAAACCCATGGCAGCGCCAGAACCTACCCTAGAGACCGATCGTCTCATCCTGCGGCCGCCCACCGCGGAGGACTTCGATCCCTGGGCCGCCTTCGCCGCGGACGAGGAGGCCATGCGCCACCTGGGCGGCGTGCAGGCGCGCTCGGTGGCCTGGCGGGGGATCTGCACGGTCACCGGCGCCTGGGCGATCCGCGGCCATTCGATGTTCTCGGTGATCGAGAAGGCGACCGGACGCTGGGTCGGCCGGCTGGGGCCCTGGCAGCCGGCGGACTGGCCCGGGACCGAGGTCGGCTGGGGGCTGTCGCGGGACGTCTGGGGCCAAGGCTATGCCACCGAGGGCGCTTCGGCGGCCATCGACTACGTGTTCGACGTGCTGGGCTGGAGCGAGGTGATCCACTGCATCGACCCGGCCAACGTCAATTCGCAGAACGTCGCCAAGCGGCTGGGCTCGGCGTGGCTCCGGCAGGACCGCATGCCCGCGCCATTTTCCGACCAGGTCTGCGACATCTGGGGCCAGAGCCGCGAGCAGTGGCGAGCCCGCGCCAAGGCCTGAGCCGCTAGATCCAGCGCCGGTCGCGCAGGATGCGGGCGTAGGTGCGGCTGACCGGAACTTCCGAGCCGTCCTTCAGGGTGAGCGTCGCGCGGCCGTCGCCGCGGCGGGCGTCGGCGATGGCGTCGCGGGCCACCCACCAGGAGCGGTGCACCTGGGCGCCCTCGATCCCCTCCAGCTCGTCGATGGCGTCGGCCAGCCGCAGGAGGATCAGGTCCTGGCCGCGGGAGGTGTGCAGGCGCAGGTAGTGGTCCTCCGCCTCCACCGCCCACAGCTCGCCGCCGCGCAGCTTCAGCGGGATGCGGTCGAGGAAGCGGACAGGGCCGGCCTCGCGCGCCGCCGCCTGGCCCGCGCTGCGGTTGATCAGGACCGCAAGCACCGAGGCGCCGATGCAGATCAGCAAGGTGTCCCACAGGACGTCGGACAGCAGGGTCAGGTTGAGCGAGGCCCCGTCGAACAGCACGTGGCTTACCAGGACCACGACGATCATCGCCGGGGCCATGAGCACGCCGGTCGCCAGGCCAATGACGATCGGACCGCGCGACCAGAGGCCAAGCCGCCAGGCGATCCGCGCCGCGCTCAGGCCCAGCAGGGAGCCCACCCAGGCGTAGCCGAACCGCTCGCCCACCTGGAGCATGATGGTCTGGGCGGGGATGTTGAAGGGACCGAACAGGCTGAGGAACAGGGCGACGGCGCTGGCCAGCAGCAGGACGCGGACCACGACCCGCCCGGTGACGGGGTCCGGCCGCGAAGCGCGAACGGCATGGCCGGTCCGCTCGCGAACTTCCGGCGGGTCTTCGCGTAAGGTCGGCTGCACGCTGGGGGCTGCTCCGGCAGACCGTAGGACGACGCAAAACCGCTGCGTCGAATCCCTCGGAGGAGACGGTGTCGCAACAGGCTCTGTCAACCGCAGCCTACGGTCCCCTGCTGCGGCGTTCGCTGGCGCGGGCTTCGGCCTGGGCCTTCCCGATCGCGGCCGTGATCGTGGCGCTGACGGCCGGACCGGCGCTGGTGCGGGGCGCGCCGGCGATCGCCCGGTCGCTTGCCGCCCACCCGCCGCATGCGCCGGACTGGGGGCCGATCATCCACGCCTCGCCGGCGATCCAGATCCACCTGGCGACCATCCTGGCCGCGATGGTGGCGACCGCAGTCCTGATGGTTGGCGTCAAGGGCTCCCGGCTGCATCGCGTGCTCGGCTGGTCGTGGACGGTCGCCATGCTGGTCACCGCCGTGGCCACCCTGTTCATCCGCGGCAACGTCGGCCCGAGCTTCCACGGGTTCGGCTTCCTGCACCTGTTCGCCGTGGTGACCCTGGTCTCCGTGCCCCGCGCGGTGCTGGCCGCCCGGCGGCACGATATCGCAAGACACGCCGCGATCGTCAGCGCGCTGGCGGTCGGCGGCTTCGGCATCGCCGGCGTCGCGGCCTTCCTGCCCGGCCGGCTGCTCTGGGCGGTGTTCTGGAGCTAGCCCTGAGGCCACGCCGCGACTAGCTTCCGACACCTTCGGAGGCCATATGCTTGCCCCCGAACCCTGGGGCGCTTCAGCCGCGATGGCCGAACTCATCTTTCACGATCCAACTGGGCGCCGCCAGCGCATGGTCCGCCTGTCCGGCGGACTGGTCCTGGCGTTCGCCGCCCTGATGGTCGCGGCCTTCTTCGCCACCCTGGCCTTCGCCCCGCGCCTGCCCGGCCTGACACTCAAGGATCCGCGCGTCCTGCAGGCCCTGCACCAGGAGACGGCGCATCGGCTGAAGGGCCGCCAGGCCTGGACCAAGATCCCGCACCCGCGGGTCCCCGGGACCGGCGGCGCGGCGCGGCCGCTGGCCGTGGGCTTCTACGTCTCCTGGGACGAGGACTCGCGGACCTCGCTGCGCGACAACATCAACCAGCTGGACGTGGTCTCTCCGCAGTGGATGGCGATCTCGGGCTCCGGCGGCGAGCTGGAGATCACCTCCGACCCCGAGGCGCGGGCGATCATCGCCTCGGCCAAGAAGCCGCCCTCGATCCTGCCCGGCGTCTACAACGCCAAGGACGGCACGTTCAACGGACCGGCGGCCGACGCCCTGATCCTCAACCCGGCGGCCCGCAACCGCCTGGTCCAGAACCTGGCGCAGCAGGCCCAGAAGCGCGGCTACGCCGGCTACGTCTTCGACCTGGAGAACCTCTCGCCCGCGGCGAGCGCCGCCTATCCATCGCTGATCGCCCAGGCGCGCGCGGCGCTGAAGCCGCTCGGACGGGAAGTCTGGGTGACCGCCCCGTTCGCCGACGAGGACGGGCCTGTGAAGGCGCTGCAGGCCGCCGCCGACGCGGTGGTGCTGATGGCCTACGACCAGCACTGGGGTGGCGGCCAGCCGGGCCCGGCGGCCGGCGAGGAATGGTTCGAACACGAGCTCGAGCAGCGGATGAGCGAGCTCGACCCGGCGCGCACGGTCATGGCGCTCGGGGCCTACGGCTATGACTGGACCCTGCCCAAGGGCAAGGACGCGGGGGCCTCCACCGCGGTGACTTTCACCGAGGCCACCCAGGCGGCCTACGATTCCGGCGCCCAGCCGGTGATGGACGACACCGAGCTCAATCCGCACTTCGGCTACCGCGACGACAGCGGCCGTCAGCATACGGTCTGGTTCCTGGACGCCTCGACCCTGTTCAACCAGATCAAGGTGGCCGATGGCTTCCGGCCGATGGGCTACGCCCTGTGGCGGATGGGCGGCGAGGACCAGCTGGTCTGGAAGGTGTTGCCGCACAGCTACGGCCAGGTGAGCCCGCAGGGCCTCGACCTCTTGAAGCCCGGCCAGGAGGTCGATTTCGACGGCCAGGGCGAGATCCTGCACGTCCAGGCGACTCCGAAGCCCGGCCACCGGACGCTGGAGTTCGATCCCGACACCGGCCTGATCTCCGGCGAGACCTACGACGCCCTGCCGACCTCCTACGTGATCCAGCGCTATGGATTCCATCCGGGCTGGGTGGCGTTGACCTTCGACGACGGGCCGGACGGCCGCTGGACACCGAAGATCCTCGACATCCTGAAGGAGAAGCACGCGCCGGCGACCTTCTTCGTCATCGGCAAGAACATGCAGCGCTTCCCCGACCTGGTGCAGCGGGAGGTGCGCGAGGGCCATGACGTGGGCGGCCACACCTGGACCCACCCGGACATCGCCTACATCCCCGCGGCGCAGACGGTGGTCGAGCTGACCGCCACCCAGCGCCTGTTCGAGACCATCACCGGACGCTCCCAGCGGCTGTTCCGGCCGCCGTTCTTCGGCGACGCCGAGCCCTCGACCCCGCGCGAGGTCTCGCGCGTCGAGCTGGCCCAGCAACAGGGCTACATGACCGTGGGCCTCAGGATCGATCCGGACGACTGGAAGAAGCCCACGCCGCAGTACATCATCGACACCACCATCGCGCGCCTGCAGGACACGGTGCGGCCCGGCCAGGTGGTGCTGCTGCACGACTCGGGCGGCGACCGCAGCCGCACCGTCCAGGCGCTGCCCGCGCTGATCGACCAGATCCGCGCCCATGGCTACCAGCTGGTCACTATCGCCCAGCTCGCCGGCATGACCCAGGAACAGGCCATGCCGCCCACCACCCGCTCGTCGATCGAGCTGATGCTCGACCGGCTGGGCTTCGGCTTCTTCCACGACGTGGAGATGCTGCTCTCCTGGCTGTTCATCAGTGCGATCGCGCTCGGCGTGGCGCGGCTCCTGTTCCTGGCGCCGCTGGCGCTCTGGCATCGCTGGCGGATGGCCAAGCGCACGCCGGCCGACCTCGACCCGGCCACCGGCCCCCTGGTCAGCGTGCTGATCCCCTGCTTCAACGAGGAGAAGGTGATCGTCGCCTCGGCGCGGCGGATCCTGGCCTCGCACTGGGACCGGCTGGAAGTGCTGGTGCTCGACGACGGTTCCTCGGACCGGACCAGCGAGGTGGTGCGCGAAGCCTTCGCCGACGAGCCGCGGGTGCGGCTGATGACCTTCGAGAACGGCGGCAAGGCGCTGGCGCTCAACCGCGGCATGAAGGAGGTCAAGGGCGAGGTCATCGTGGCGCTCGACGCCGACACCCTGTTCCCGCCCGACACCATCCCCAAGCTCGCCCGCTGGTTCGCCGATCCGCGGGTCGGCGCGGTGGCCGGCAACGCCCTGGTGGGCAACCGCAACAACCTGATCACCCGCTGGCAGGCGCTGGAATACGTCACCGCCCAGAACCTGGAGCGGCGGGCGCTGGCGGCCCTGGGCGCGGTCACCGTCGTGCCGGGCGCGGTCGGGGCCTGGCGGACGTCGGCCCTGGAGGCGTTGGGCGGCTATCCGGCCGACACCCTGGCCGAGGACCAGGACCTGACGCTGGGCGCCCAGCGGGCCGGCTGGCGGGTGGAGTTCGATCCGGACGCCCGCGCCTACACCGAGGCGCCGGAGACCGTGGCCGGCCTCCTGAAGCAGCGGTTCCGCTGGTCGTTCGGAACCCTGCAGTGCATCTGGAAGCACCGCGCGGGCCTGTTCGACCTGAAGCATCCGGTGCTGGGCTTCGTGGCCCTGCCGCAGATCTGGATGTTCCAGATTTTCCTGACCGCGATCGCCCCGCTTGTGGATCTGGCGATCATCTGGAGCCTGGTCACCTCGCTCTACAGCTGGGCCTTCCACTGGCAGGAATGGTCGCCGGACGACCTGATCCGGCCGCTGTCCTACTGGGCGGCCTTCATCTTCCTCGACCTCTCGGCGGGCGCGCTCGGCATGGCCATGGAGCGCCGCGCGCCCTGGGCGGACGTGGCCTGGATGCCGGTCCAACGGTTCGGCTACCGCCAGCTGATGTACTCGGTGGTGGTGCGCTCGATCGACGCCGCGCTGAACGGTGCGCGGGTCGGCTGGGGCAAGCTGGAGCGGCGCGCCACGGCGGCGGTGGAGAACGTGAACTGAGGGCTTCTCTGCGCGCAGCCGGACGCAAAAGTGCTTCACACTTTTGCTGGCTGTCGCTTGGGGTGAGAGACCGGCGTTTTACGGCCCTCACGCGGTTGTCATCGCCCGGTGCGGCGCCTATAACCGCCGCCACTCGCCCGAGGCGTGAGCGCCCGTTCGCGCCGTCGGTCGAAGCGATCTTGGCACGCGCCCAAAAGGCCTCATGAACATCCACGAACACCAAGCCAAAGCCGTCCTCTCCGAGTTCGGCGTTGCGGTCCCGCGCGGCTTCCCCGCCTTCTCCGTCGACGAAGCGGTCGAGGCCGCCAAGAAGCTGGGCGGCCCGGTCTGGGTGGTGAAGTCGCAGATCCACGCCGGCGGCCGCGGCAAGGGAAAATTCGAGGGCCTTGGCCCAGAGGCCAAGGGTGGGGTTCGAGTCCTGAAGTCGGTCGACGACGTCAAGGCGAGCGCCGCCGAGATGCTCGGCCGGGTGCTGGTCACCGAGCAGACGGGGCCCAAGGGCAAGCAGGTGAACCGCCTCTACATCGAGGAGGGCGCCGCCATCGCCAAGGAGCTCTACCTCTCCCTGCTGGTCGACCGCGAGACGTCCCGCGTCTCGGTCGTCGCCTCGACCGAGGGCGGCATGAGCATCGAGGAGGTGGCCCACAACACGCCCGAGAAGATCGCCACCTTCCCGATCGATCCGGCGACCGGCGTCTGGCCGCACCATGGCCTGATCCTGGCCGAGGCGCTCGGCCTGAAGGGCGACCTCGCCAAGCAGGCGCGCACCCTGCTGGGCCAGCTCTACGCGGCCTTCGTGGGTAAGGACATGAGCCTCCTGGAGATCAACCCGCTGATCGTCACCGCGGATGAGCAACTTCGCGTGCTCGACGCCAAGGTGTCGTTCGACGACAACGCCCTGTTCCGCCATCCCGAGATCGCCGCCCTGCGCGACGAGAGCGAGGAGGACCCGAAGGAGATCGAGGCCTCCAAGTTCGACCTGTCCTACATCGCCCTCGACGGCGAGATCGGCTGCATGGTCAACGGCGCGGGCCTGGCCATGGCCACCATGGACATCATCAAGCTCTATGGCGCCGAGCCCGCCAACTTCCTCGACGTGGGCGGCGGGGCGACCCAGGAGAAGGTGACAGCGGCCTTCAAGATCATCATGGCCGACCCCAACGTGAAGGGCATATTGGTCAACATCTTCGGCGGCATCGCCCGCTGCGACCTCTTGGCCAACGGCGTGGTCGCCGCGGTCAAGGAGGTGGGGCTGAAGGTGCCGCTAGTGGTCCGGCTGGAAGGCACCAACGCCGAGCTCGGCAAGCAGATCATCCGCGACTCCGGCCTCAACGTGATCCCGGCCAACGACCTGGCCGACGGCGCCGAGAAGATCGTCAAAGCGGTCCGGGGCGCCGCGTGAAGCTCCTGCCGCTCGCCATCGGGGCCGCTGTGCTGTGCGCCGCCAGCGCGGCCCAGGCGAGCCCGGCGTTCGACGCCTTCCAGAAGATCTGCGTGGCCCATCGTGGCGATGCGGCTGGCGCCCTGGCCGCGGCGACGGCAGCCGGATGGCAGCCGGTCCCCAAGGCGGTGCTCGGCATGATCCCGCTCTCCGATGGCAAGATGAGCGGCCTCGACGGCCGGCTGTTGAGCGGCGGCTCCGGCATGATGGTGCTGCTGGTCGCCCATTCGGACCAGATATCCAAGACCCGCCCGATCCCGGCGGACATCTGCGCGCTCGGCGTGACCGGCGATGCGGCGTCCCTGCCGGCCGAGGCCGGCGCCTTCGCGGAGGTTCCGGCCACCACCGATCCGGACGTGAAGGGCGCCTCCGTCTTCGTCTGGCGCGCGGGCGCCGCGCGGCACGTCCCTGTGGCGCTGGCTTCCCTTCGCCCCGAACAGGCGAACCACGATGTCTCGATGCTGGCTGTCGCCGCACAGGGCCCCGTCACCCTCCTGGCGCTGACCGTCCCCACCAAGTGAGCCCCACCTGAATGTCCGTCCTGATCAACAAGACCACCCGTGTCATCTGCCAGGGCATCACCGGCGCCCAGGGCACCTTCCACACCGAGCAGGCGATCGCCTACGGCACCAAGATGGTCGGCGGCGTGACCCCCGGCAAAGGCGGGACCAAGCACCTGGACCTGCCGGTGTTCGACACCGTCGGCGAGGCGATGCGGGCGACCGGCGCCGACGCCAGCGTGATCTACGTCCCGCCGCCGTTCGCCGCCGACTCGATCCTGGAGGCCATCGACGCGGAGGTCCCGCTGATCGTCTGCATCACCGAGGGCATCCCGGTGGCGGACATGATCAAGGTGAAGCGCTCGCTCTCGGGGTCGAAATCCAGGCTGATCGGTCCCAACTGCCCGGGCGTGCTGACCCCGAATGAATGCAAAATAGGCATCATGCCGGGAAACATCTTCAAGCGGGGGTCGGTGGGCGTTGTCTCGCGCTCCGGGACCCTTACCTATGAGGCCGTGTTCCAGACCACCCAGGTGGGCCTTGGCCAGACCACGGCCGTGGGCATCGGCGGCGACCCTGTGAAGGGCACCGAGTTCATCGACGTGCTCGACATGTTCCTGAAGGACCCCGAGACCCAATCGATCATCATGATCGGCGAGATCGGCGGGTCCGCCGAGGAGGACGCGGCCGAATTCATTAAGAATTCACCAAACAAGAAGCCAATGGTCGGCTTCATCGCGGGACGCACCGCACCGCCTGGGCGGCGCATGGGTCACGCGGGCGCGATCATCTCCGGCGGCAAGGGCGGAGCTGAGGACAAGATCGCTGCGATGGAGGCCGCGGGCATCCGCGTCTCTCCCTCTCCGGCGGCCCTCGGGACCACCCTGGTCGAGGTGCTGAAAGGCGCCTGACGATAGGCACTAGTATTTAGGGCGGTCCGCGCTCGGCTCCTTCTTCTGCAAGAAGCTCCGCGGGCCTGACCCGGGAAGCGGACGACATGGCGGACGATTCAGGCCTGATCAACGAGGTGCTCGCGGAGACCTCATTCCTCTACGGCGGCAATGCGCCGTTCGTTGAGGACCTCTACGCCCAGTGGGCCACCGACCCCAATTCGGTCGAGCCGTCGTGGCGGGCCTTCTTCGCCTCGCTGCACGACCGCGCCGAGGACGCCAAGCGTCAGGCCGAACGCCCCGCCTGGACCCAGGCCGCCGCCCCCGCCGCGCGGCCCGACTGGCTCTCGGCCCTCGACGGCCTGTGGCCCGCGGTGCAGGCCAAGCTCGAGACTAAGATCTCCGAGCGCAAGCCCGACGTAAGCGCCGACGAGGTCCGCGCCCGCACCCTGGATTCGCTGCGCGCCATCATGATGATCCGCGCCTATCGGATGCGCGGCCACCTGAAGGCCAACCTCGATCCGTTGGGCATCGCCAGCACCCCCGGTGACGCCTCCGAGCTCGATCCGGCGACCTACGGCTTCTCCGAGGCCGACTACCAGCGGCCGATCTTCCTCGACTATGTGCTGGGGCTGGAGACGGCGACCATCGCCGAGATCCTGGAGATCGTCCGGCGCACCTACTGCGGCAACGTCGGCGTGCAGTACATGCACATCTCCGACCCGAAGGAAAAAGCCTGGCTCCAGGAACGCATCGAGGGCCGCGACAAGGAGATCGTCTTCACCAAGGAAGGCAAGATCGCCATCCTGAAGAAGCTGATCGAGACCGAGGGCTTCGAGCGGTTCCTGCACCGCCGCTTCCCCGGCACCAAGCGCTTCGGCCTGGACGGCGGCGAGAGCCTGGTCCCGGCGCTGGAGCAGATCATCAAGCGCGGCGGCGCGCTCGGCGTGAAGGACATCATCATCGGCATGCCGCACCGCGGGCGGCTGAACGTGCTCGCCGCGGTGATGGGCAAGCCCTACCACGTGATCTTCCATGAGTTCCAAGGCGGCTCGTCCCTGCCCTCCGACGTCGAGGGCTCGGGCGACGTGAAGTACCACCTGGGCGCCTCGTCGGACCGCGAGTTCGACGGCAACAGCGTGCACCTGTCGCTGACCGCCAACCCGTCGCACCTGGAGATCGTCAATCCGGTGGTGATCGGCAAGGCGCGGGCCAAGCAGGCCTTCGCCCTGCGCGAGACGCCCACCGCCGGCCGCAGCCATGTGATGCCGCTGTTGATGCACGGCGACGCGGCCTTCGCCGGCCAGGGGGTCGTGGCCGAATGCTTCGCGCTTTCGGGCCTGCGCGGCTACGGCGTCGGCGGCACGATGCACTTCATCGTCAACAACCAGATCGGCTTCACCACCAGCCCGAAGAACTCGCGCTCCTCGCCCTACCCGTCGGACGTGGCCCTGATGGTGGAAGCCCCGATCTTCCACGCCAACGGCGACGATCCGGAGGCGGTGACCTTCGCCACCAAGGTGGCCACCGAGTACCGCCAGCAGTTCAGCAAGGACGTGGTCATCGACATGTTCTGCTACCGGCGGTTCGGCCACAACGAGGGCGACGATCCGACGATGACGCAGCCCTTGATGTACCAGAAGATCAAGGACCACCCGTCGGTTCGCCAGCTCTACACCAACCGGCTGATCACCGAGGGCGTCGCCAGCCAGGGCGAGGTGGACGGCTGGATCAAGGAATTCGACGACTTCCTCGACGCCGAGTTCGACGGCGGCAAGTCCTACCACGCCAACAAGGCCGACTGGCTGGACGGCAAGTGGTCGGGTCTGCAGCTGTCCGGCGCCGAGGAGCGCCGCGAGACCGGGGTGGCGAAGCAGAAGCTGCTCGACCTCGGCCGCAAGGTGACCACCATCCCCGAGCGGATCACCGTCCACAAGACCGTGGCCCGGGTGATCGAGGGCCGCCGCGAGGCGATCGAGGCGGGCGCGGGCATCGACTGGGCGACGGCTGAGTCGCTGGCCTTCGCCACCTTGCTCGACCAGGGCTATCCGGTGCGGCTCTCCGGCCAGGACAGCGTGCGCGGCACCTTCTCCCAGCGGCATTCCGGCGTGGTCGACCAGCTGACCGAGGAGGTCTATTTCCCGCTCCGCAACCTCGGCCCAAGCCAGGCCCACTTCGAGGTGCTGGATTCGGCGTTGTCGGAAGAAGCGGTGCTGGGGTTCGAGTACGGCTTCTCGCTGACCGATCCCAACACGCTGACCATGTGGGAAGCCCAGTTCGGCGACTTCGCCAACGGCGCCCAGGTGGTGGTCGACCAGTTCATCTCATCGGGCGAACGCAAGTGGCTGCGGATGAGCGGCCTGACCCTGCTGCTGCCGCACGGCTACGAGGGCCAGGGGCCGGAGCACTCCTCCGCCCGGCTGGAGCGCTACCTGCAGCTCTGCGCCGAGGACAATATGCAGGTGGTCTATCCGACCACCCCGGCCAACTACTTCCACGCCCTGCGCCGGCAGATGCTGCGCGAGTTCCGCAAGCCGCTGATCGTGATGACCCCCAAGAGCCTGCTGCGCCACAAGCGGGCGGTCTCCAACCTCGTCGACATGGCCGAGGGGACCAGCTTCCACCGGGTGATGGTCGACGGCGCCGAGGCCGGCTGCGACGTCGGCGGGGTCACCCTGAAGCCCGACGACCAGATCACCCGCGTGGTGCTCTGCTCGGGCAAGGTCTACTACGACCTGATCGACCATCGGGCGAAGGCCGGCCGCGACGACGTCTATGTCCTGCGCCTCGAACAGTTCTACCCCTGGCCCTTGAAGTCGCTCTCCAACGAGTTGACGCGGTTCAAGAACGCCGAGCTGATCTGGTGCCAGGAAGAGCCCAAGAACATGGGCGGCTGGATGTTCGTCGACCCCTGGCTGGAGCTGACCCTGCAGCGCCTGGACGTGAAGGCCAAGCGCGCCCGCTACGTCGGCCGCCCGGCCTCGGCCTCGACGGCCGCGGGCCTGATGAGCCGGCACCTGAAGGAGCTGGAGACCTTCCTGACCGAGGCCTTCGCCTGACGCGCGAGCCGTTCAGGACTATGTGTGTGTTGAGGATCTGAGGAGCGCATCGAAAATGGCCGACATCATGACGCCGGCGCTAGGCGAGTCCGTCACCGAAGCGACGGTCGCCAAGTGGACCAAGAAGGCCGGCGACGCGGTGCGCAAGGACGAGATCCTGGTCGAGCTGGAGACCGACAAGGTCAGCCTGGAGGTCGCCGCTCCGTCCGACGGCGTGCTCTCCGAGATCGCCGCTGAGGAAGGCGCCACCGTCGAGCCCGGCGCAGTCCTGGGCAAGATCACCGAAGGCGCGGCCGCGGCCCCCAAGGCCAACGGCGGCGGCAAGGCCGCTGAAAAGCCGGTGCCCGCCGAGGCGCCTGCGCCGCCACCGAAGGCCGAGGCCGCACCCGCCTCCGCCGCCCAGCCAGCCCCCAAGGCCGCCGCCGAGCCGGTGCTCGCGCCCTCGGCCCAGCGGATCGCCACCGAGAACAGGCTCGACCCCGCCGCCATCGCCGGGACCGGCAAGGACGGCCGGATCACCAAGGGCGACGCCCTGGCCGCCCTGGAAGCCCGCGGCAACGCCCCGGCGCCGGTCCAGGCGCCCGGCGCGCCGCGCGAACTGCATGAGCGCGAGGAGCGGGTGAAGATGACCCGCCTGCGCCAGACGATCGCGCGGCGGCTGAAGGAGGCGCAGAACAACGCCGCCATGCTGACCACCTTCAACGAGGTGGACATGACCGCGGTCATGGCGATGCGCAGCCAGTACAAGGACGTCTTCGAGAAGACCCACGGGGTGAAGCTCGGCTTCATGAGCTTCTTCGTCCGTGCGGTGACCCACGCCCTGAAGATGGTGCCCGAGGTCAACGCCGAGATCGACGGCCAGGACCTGATCTACAAGAACCACTACGACATCTCGGTCGCGGTCGGCACCGAGCGCGGGCTGGTGACGCCGGTGGTGCGCGACGCCGACCAGCTGAGCCTGGCCGGGATCGAGAAGGCCATCGGGGCGCTCGGCAAGAAGGCCCGCGACGGCCAGTTGGCCCTGGAAGACCTGCAGGGCGGCACCTTCACCATCTCCAACGGCGGGGTCTACGGCTCGCTGATGTCGACGCCGATCCTCAATGCGCCGCAGTCCGGCATCCTGGGCATGCACAAGATTCAGGATCGGCCGATGGTGGTGGGCGGCCAGATCGTCGCCCGGCCGATGATGTACCTGGCGCTCAGCTACGACCACCGGGTGGTGGACGGCCAGGGCGCGGTCACCTTCCTGGTCCACGTCAAGGAAGCCATCGAGGAGCCGCAGCGCCTGCTGCTGGACCTGTAGAATCCGCCTCTCCCCCGCGAAGCGAGAGGGGAGAGGGTAGGGTGAGGGACTCGACGAAATCGGCGCTAAGGCGCAGCTTGTTCGCCGACCTGCGGACGGGCGGGCCGTTCCTGGGGGGAACGCCATGAAGGTGCTGCGGTGGCTTCTGGCCCTGGCGGTGGCGGCCTATGGCCTGAGCAACCTGCTGCCGATCGTATCCACCACCCTCTACAAGCTGGGTTTCGGCATGGGCGGCGCTGGCGAGCGGATGATCCCGGTGATGCAGGCCACGGCCTGGTGGGAGCTGGTCGCGGGGCTGGCGGTGGTGACCCTGCTGTCGGCCACCGCCTGGCGGCTGGCGCGTGGACGCCAGGCGTTCGGCCTCGCCGTGCTGGCCTTCGCAGCCGACGCGGCGGTGTGGTGGATCACCCACGCCATGGCGGCCTATCAGCTGGCGGTCAGCGAGGCGGAGGTGGCGGCCGACGACTACAGCCTGATCGGCATGGCCGCCGTGCTGCTGGCGATCTGGCTCGTGGAGCGGTCGCGCTCGGGATCGGCGGCGGCCTGAGCGGGTCGGCCATTTGGCCTCGCCGGTTGACCTAGGCTCTTGCGCTGCTTAGGTGCGGCGCACTTCCTCAAGCGGGCGCGACCATGGCCGAGACCACCTACGACGTCGTCATCATCGGAGGCGGTCCGGGCGGCTACAACGCCGCGATCCGGGCGGGCCAGCTGGGCCTGAAGGTCGCCTGCGTCGACAAGGGCGTGAACGGCGGCCAGGCGCTGGGCGGCACCTGCCTCAACGTCGGCTGCATGCCTTCCAAGGCCCTGCTGCACGCCTCCGAGCTGTTCGAGATGGCGGCCAAGGACTTCGCCGGGCTGGGCATCCAGGTCACGCCCAAGCTCGACCTCGTGCAGATGATGCAGCAGAAGGCCGAGTCGGTGACCGCGCTCACCAAGGGCGTCGAGTTCCTATTCAAGAAGAACAAGGTCGACTGGGTGAAGGGCGCCGGCAAGATCGCCGGGACCGGCAAGGTCGAGGTGACGGGCGCCGACGGCCAGGCCACCACGCTCTCGGCCAAGGCCATCGTGATCGCCACCGGCTCGGAGCCGTCGATGCTGCCGGGGGTGACGGTCGACCAGAAGCGGATCGTCGATTCCACCGGCGCGCTCTCCCTGCCGGAGGTCCCCAAGAGCCTGATCGTCATCGGGGCCGGCATCATCGGCCTTGAGCTCGGCTCGGTGTGGCGGCGGCTGGGCGCCAAGGTGACGGTGGTGGAGTTCCTCGACCGCATCATCCCCGGCGCGGACGCCGAGGTGGCCAAGACGCTGCAGCGGTCGCTGACCAAGCAGGGCATGGAGTTCCGCCTGTCGTCCAAGGTCACCGGGGCCAAGGCCTCCAAAACCGGCGTCAGCCTGACCGTCGAGCCGGTGGCGGGCGGCGCGGCGGAGACGTTGCAGGCCGACTACCTGCTGGCCTGCGTCGGACGGCGTCCCTACACCGAAGGCCTCGGCCTGGAGAGCGTGGGGATTGCCCCGGACAAGCGCGGCTTCATCGAGACCGACCACTGGAGGACTTCGGCTGAGGGCGTCTGGGCGATCGGTGACGTGACGCTCGGGCCGATGCTGGCGCACAAGGCCGAGGAAGAGGCGATCGCCTGCATCGAGACCATCGCCGGCCACGCGGGCCACGTGAGCTACGGCGTGATCCCCAGCGTGATCTACACCTGGCCGGAAGTCGCCTGGGTCGGCAAGACCGAGGAGGAGCTGAAGGCCGAGGGCCGCGCCTACAAGGCCGGCAAGTTCCCGTTCACCGCCAACTCCCGCGCCAAGATCAACCACGAGGCCGAGGGCTTCGTGAAGGTGCTGGCCGACGCCGCCACCGACGAGGTGCTGGGCGTGCATATGATCGGCCCGTCGGTGTCCGAGATGGTCGGCGAATATTGCGTGGCCATGGAGTTCCGCGCCGCGTCCGAAGACGTGGCGCGCACCTGCCACCCGCACCCCACCCGCTCGGAGGCGCTGCGCCAGGCGGCTATGGGCGTCGAGGGGTGGACGATGCAGGCTTGAGCACCGGCCTGGAGGTCCGGCCCGCGAGGCCCGATGAGCTCGGGCCCTGCGCCGACCTCTATGTGCGCGTGCTGCGCGCCACCTTCACCTGGCTTCCCGCCGAACGGCACCGGCGCGAGGAGTTCCTCTCCGCCGCGCGCGAGGAGGAGGTCTATGTGGCGGTCGAGGACGGGGTGATCCTGGGCGTCGCCGCCGTCTACCGGCCGCAGAATTTCCTGCATTCGCTCTATGTGGAGCGCCGCGGCAAGGGCGTCGGCAAGGCGCTGCTGGACCATGTCCTCGCCCTGGCCACCGGGCCCCTGTCGCTGAAGGTGCAGGCCCCCAACCGCCGCGCCCAGCACTTCTACGCCCGCGAAGGCTTCACCTGCGTTGAGATGGGCCGCGATCCCGGCTCCGAGGTGGCTTGGATGCGGCTGGTGAAGGATCGGCCAGCGAGTTGATTTGCGCGGCCGCGACGCCGGTGGCAGGATTTCCGCACCAGGGGAACGGAGACGAACATGATCGCCCTTCTTCTCGCCGCCAGCCTCACCGCCGCCGCGCCCGCGCCCGCGCCGAGCGTCTCATCCGCCGTGCGACCCCTCATCCAACGGAACGGCCTCAACTATATCCCATCGGCCTGCCGCGCCGGGGTGACCGTCGCGGCTTCGCCCGAGGCCTGGTCGCCGAAGATCCGCCGCCTCGGCGACCTGCCGAAAGCGCACCTGGAAATCGCCGTGAACCGGACTGTGGGCGGCTGCGCCGCGCCGCTGATCGTCCAATATGACGTGGAAGGCGATGGCCGCGCCGCCGGGGGCTCCGGCAACTAGGCCTCAGGCGTGCGGGTGGGCCTTGGAATAGGCCCCGAGCAAAGCCGCCGCATCCACCTCGGTGTAGCGCTGCGTCGTCGACAGCGAGGCGTGGCCCAGCAGTTCCTGGATCGAGCGCAGGTCCGCGCCCGCACCCAGCAGGTGGGTGGCGAAGGAGTGGCGCAGGGCATGCGGCGTGGCGCTGGCGGGCAGGCCGAGTCGACCTCTTAGGGTCTGCACCATCGCCTGGACGTGCCGCGGACTTAACGGACCCCCGCGCTTGGCGCGGAACAGCGCCTCCTGCGGCGCGAAGCCGTGCGGCACGGCTGCGAGATAGGCCTCGATCGCCTCGCGCACCGCCGGCAGCACCGGTACGAGGCGGGTCTTCGCACCCTTGCCGGTGATCCGCAGGCTGTCCGGGAGCGGCGCGTCGGACCGCTTCAGCGACAGGGCTTCGGAGATCCGCAGGCCGCAGCCGTAGAGCAGGGTCAGCACAGCCTGGTCGCGCGCCGCCTCCCAGCCTTCCCGGTCGGGATCGAGCGCCGGCTCGGCGATCAGGCCGAGCGCCTGGTCCTCGCTGACCGGCCTGGGCGCGCCGGGCCGGATCTTCGGCCCCCGGACCAGGGCGAGCGCCGGATTGGGCGTGTCGAGCCGGCGGTCGAGGAAGCCGTGGAAGGTGCGGATCGCCGACAGCGCCTGGCTGAGCGAGCGAGGGCTCAAGGGGTGGTCGCCTTGCCGCAGATTCGCCAGCCACGCGCGGATCTCGCCCGCCGTGACCGTGCCCAGCGCCTTCAGGTCCAGGCTCTCCGCACGATGCTGTTCCAGGAAGGCCAGGTAGCGCCGGCCCGCGAAGCCATAGGCCTCCAGGGTCCGGGGCGAGAGGCGCCGTTCCTGGCTGAGGTAGGCCAGCCAGGCTGCGAGCGCCTGGTCGGAGATCACAGGATCGGCCAGCGCTCGGCGGTGCGCTCCACCACGCGGGCGAGGAAGGCGACCAGCTCGACGCCCATCTCCTCGGTGAAGCCTTCGGGGTCCGGCGAGCCGAACGCCAGCAGCCCCTGGCGGGCCGGTTCCCACATCGAGGTGCGGACCATGGCCATGGAGCGGATCGCCTCGCCGCGCGCCCCGAACAGGCCGAGCGCCGTGGGCGCGAAGCCCATGCGCGCCAGCCGCTGGGAGCCATCCAGGATCATGTCCACCTGGCCGTCCACCAGCATGTGCCAGCCGGCCGGCGCCCGCTCGGACGCCTCCAGGGCGATCACCCCGGCGGTCAGGCCGAAGCGCTGCTGCGCCAGTTCGTCGAGCCGCCAGGCGAGGTCGGAGTGGTTGCGGGCGTCCAACAGGTCGATGACCGCGCCGTGGGTCTGGGCCTGGGCGGAGAAGTTGGCCCGCGCCGTCGCCTCGAGTTGCTGGCGCTGGGCGGATTCGCGCTGGTGGGCGGCGTGCACCCGGGCGAGCGCCGCGGGCCCGAAGTCGACCACATTGCCGGCGGCGACCTTCAGGCCGAGTTCGTCCAGCAGCCCGTTGTCGTCGCGCAGGAACTCGGGGTTGTCGGCGAGGAAGCGGCGGACGGCGGCCGGTTCAAGCGGCAGACCCGCGATCTCGCCCTGCGACCCGTCCATGTCCGTTCCCCAGTAGGCTATAGGATCGATTGGCCAGTCTTCGCCCAATCGGCCAGGAATTGATCAAGGCCCTTTTCGGTTAACGGGTGCTTGAAAAGCGCCGCGAACACGTCGGGCGGGATGGTCGCGCAGTCGGCTCCGGCGATGGCCGCGCCGGTCACGTGGGCGCCGTTGCGGATCGAGGCGGCGAGGATCTCGGTGTCGAAGTCGTAGTTGTCGTAGATCGCGCGGATCTCCGCGATCAGCTCCATGCCGACCGCACCATAGTCGTCGAGGCGGCCGACGAAGGGTGAGATGTAGCTGGCGCCCGCCTTGGCGGCGAGCAGGGCCTGGGGCGCGGAGAAGCAGAGGGTGACGTTGGTCTGGATGCCCTCGATCGCGAACTCGCGGGTGGCGATCAGGCCCTCGCGGGTCAGCGGCACCTTCACCACGACGTTGGTGGCGATGGCGGCCAGCTTGCGGCCTTCGGCCAGCATCGCCTTGGATTCGGTGGCGGCGACCTCGGCGCTCACCGGCCCCTCGACGATATCGCAAATCTCGGCGATGACCTCGAACATGGGGCGGCCGGACTTGGCGATCAGGGTGGGGTTGGTGGTGACGCCGTCCACCAGGCCGGTGGCGGCGAGGTCCCTGAGAACGCTCACGTCGGCGGTGTCGAGGAAGAGCTGCATCGCGAAGACCCTGAGTTTGCGGATGCGCCTTGTAGCCGCCTTGGGCGCAAGCGCAAAAGACCTGCGATGAGCCGCATCGCCTCGGTCCTGTTGCCACTGCCCCTGCCGGAAGCCTTCGACTACGCCGAGCCGGAGGGGATGGAGCTTGCCGTGGGCGACCAGGTGGCGGCGCCGCTGGGCCCGAACCTGATGCGTGGCGTGGTGGCGGCCTTGCGCGACGGCGCCGGCCACAACCGTCCGCTGAAGGCGGTGCAGGCGAGGCTGGACGATCCGCCGCTGCCGGCCAGCACCCTGGAGTTCGTGCAGTGGGCGGCGCGCTATGCGGTCGATGCGCCCGGCCAGCCGCTGGCCATCGCCCTGCGCGGCGCGCGGGGCCCGAAGCCGAAGGCGGTGCGGGTGGTCGAGGCGACGGGCCTGCAGCCGGCGCGCGTCACGCCGGCCCGGACGAAGGTGCTGGCGGCGGCGCAAGGCGCGCCGGTCAGCGGCGCGGAGCTGGCGCGGACGGCCGGGGTCTCGGCCGGGGTGGTGAAGGCCCTCCTCGACGAGGGCGTGCTGGCGGTCCGCACCCTCGAGCCGGAAGTCCGCTTCGACGCGCCGGATCCGTCCCGCGAGGGCGCGGCGCTGAACCCCAGTCAGGCCGCCGCCGCCGAGGCGCTGAGGGCGATGGTCGGCGAGGGCGGCTTCCAGGTGGCGCTGCTGGACGGGGTCACCGGCTCCGGCAAGACCGAAGTCTATCTGGAGGCCGCCGCCGCGGCGCTGGCCGCCGATCCCGAAGCCCAGGTGCTGATCCTGCTGCCGGAGATCGCGCTCACCCAGGCGGTGATCGCCCGGGTCGCCGCCCGCTTCGGCGCCCAGCCTGGCGAATGGCATTCCGACGTCGCCCCGCCGGCCCGGCGCAGGGTGTGGGACGGCGTGCTCTCCGGCGCCTGCCGGATCGTGGTGGGCGCCCGCTCGGCCCTGTTCCTGCCGTTCCGCAAGCTGCGGCTGGTGGTGGTCGACGAGGAGCATGACGCCTCCTTCAAGCAGGAGGAGGGCTTCATCTACCACGCGCGCGACCTGGCCGTGGCGCGCGGCAAGATCGAGGAGGCCGCGGTGGTGCTGGCCTCGGCGACCCCGTCGCTGGAGACCCTGCGCAACGCCGAGACCGGCCGCTACCGCTGGCTGCGGATCTCCGCGCGTCACGGATCGGCGCGGCTGCCCGACATCGCCCTCATCGACCTGCGCGAGACGCCGCCGGAGCACGGCCGCTGGCTGTCGCCGCCGCTGGTGACGGCCATGGGCGAGACCCTGGCGCGCGGCGAGCAGGTGCTGCTGTTCCTCAATCGCCGGGGCTATGCGCCGTTGGTGCTCTGCAAGGCCTGCGGCGAGCGGATGACCGCGCCCGACACGGACAGCTGGCTGGTCGAGCACCGCTATTCCGGACGGCTGGTCTGCCACCTGACCGGCTTCTCCATGCCCAAGCCGGTCGCCTGTCCGCACTGCGGGGCGAAGGACAGCCTGGTCTCGATCGGGCCCGGGGTGGAGCGGGTGGAGGAGGAGGCCAAGGCCCTGTTCCCCGAGGCGCGGCTGGCGGTGTTCTCGTCCGACACCGTGTTCGACGCGCGCGAGGCCCGGCGGCTGATCGAGTCCATGGCGGCCGGCGAGATCGACGTGCTGGTGGCGACCCAAGCCGCCGCCAAGGGGCACAACTTCCCGAACCTCACCCTGGTGGGCGTGGTCGACGCCGACCTCGGCCTGCGCGGCGGCGACCTCCGGGCGGCCGAGCGCACCTATCAGCTGCTCGCCCAGGCCACGGGCCGGGCGGGACGCAAGGACCGGCCGGGCCGCGCCCTGCTGCAGACCTACGCCCCCGACCATGCGGTGATGCAGGCGCTCAAGGCCCAGGACCGCGACGCCTTCGTGGCCGCTGAGATGGCCGAGCGCGAGCTCGCCGGCCTGCCGCCGTTCGGCCGCCTGGCGGCGGTGATCGCCTCCGATGTCGACGCAGCCCGGCTGGACGCATTCTGCCGCGAGATGGCCGAGGCCGCCCCCAATACGGCCGGCGTCGAGGTCTACGGCCCGGCC
Source organism: Phenylobacterium sp. (assembly GCA_004799545.1). Lineage (GTDB taxonomy): Bacteria > Pseudomonadota > Alphaproteobacteria > Caulobacterales > Caulobacteraceae > Phenylobacterium. The sequence goes on along the minus strand of SSMU01000023.1, from coordinate 518,711 downwards.
GACGCGCCGCTCGGCCTGATCCGCGGCCGCCGCCGCAAGCGCTTCCTGGTGCGCGCCGACCGGGGCGTCGACCTCTCGGCCTACATGGCCGCCTGGCGGGCTCGGATGAAGCCGCGGGGCGCGTTGCGAGTCGCCATCGACATCGACCCCTACAGTTTCCTTTGAGGCGCCCCGGCGCCTGTTTTCCGGGCGTTTGAGCAAGACTCGCGCTTTTGTGAAGCTGCTGCGGCATCCCGTCCCGTGGCCGCACGAATAGCGGGCGTGGCCGCCGCCTCCCCTTGTTTCATTTCGTTTCAGGTCCGTGATCGTAGTCGCCAGCTGCCGGGCGCGGCGTATTCGCAAGCTCTTGGCCTACGATAGTCTAGGTTATCCACAGCCTCGAAAACATGGCCTCGGGCATAGTTGCCTGGATGGCCAGCCGCGGATTAGGGATTCCGGCTTCTAAGCTCTTACCGTCTCGAGCCATTGGTCATCCCGACCCCGATGATTCACAGCATGACCGTTCGGCCACACATGGTGTGTCGATCTAAACCCTCTTTTCACTCCTGAGGAGATAGGGTTATCCCTTGGCTCGTAAGCGTCGGGGAGTGCCCAAAACATGTCGAAACGACCGAGGACCCTATGGGGTTCCCTGGCCGTCGCGGCCGTTCTGAGCCTAGCGCCTAGCGCAGGGGCCTTCGCGGACACCTATTGGGAGTGCGTCCCGTTCGCGCGCCTGGTGTCCGGCATCCAGATCTTCGGCGACGCCTACACCTGGTGGAACCAAGCCGTCGGCCACTACGCCGAAGGCTTCCAGCCCAAGACTGGCGCCGTGCTTTGCTTCAAGCCCACCGAGCGCATGCGTCTCGGCCACGTGGCCGTGGTCAGCGAGGTGCTGACCGACCGGGTGATCCAGATCACCCACGCCAACTGGTCGCCGATCGACGGCAGCCGCGGCAAGATCGAGAAGGACGTCACCCTGATCGACGTCTCGCAGGTCGGCGACTGGAGCCTGGTGAAGGTCTGGTACGGCCCCAACCGCGACATGGGCGGCTCGACCTATCCGACCTACGGCTTCATCTATCCGGACAGCCAGGCCCGCGTGATGGCCTCCTCGGGCTTCGGCCGGGTGGAGAACACCGCCATCGCCATGGCCCACACCGCGGCGAATCAGATGGCCCAGGCCGTCCGTCCGGGCGCCGGTCCGATGCAGATCCTGAACCAGGCGGCCGACTCGACCGACCGGATCGCGGCCCTGATCGCGGCGGCGACCCGCGGGGACTCGCCGAAGAACTAGGCCGAACCGCCGGGCGCGCGGTTTTTCGCCAAATAGGCGAATTCCGGCGCTTTACCCGCAAGGGGCAACCGTTCCTTAAGCGCGTGCCCGCCATGGTGGCCGATCCGAAGGCTTTCATGACGTCCCAAGCTCAACCCTACCACCTGGCGCTCGACGCCCAGAGCCTGCGCGAGGCGGTCGACGCCCACCAGCGGTATCTGGCGGGGCGCGCGGGCGGCCGGCGGCTGGCGCTGACCTATGCCGACCTCTCCAACTGCTCCCTGGAAGGCCTCGACCTGCGCGAGGCCGACTTCGCCGGCGCCAAGCTGACCAATGCGCTGATGGCCGGCGCCAACCTGTCGCGCGCCATCCTGTTCGGCGCGGACCTCAGGGAAGCCGACCTCCGGCGCACCAATTTCAAGCGGGCCGACCTGCGCGGCGCCTGCCTGCGCGGCGCCAACCTGGCCGGCGCCGACCTCGCCGGCTGCGACCTGCGCGAGGGCCGTATCGCCCTGCAGGACAAGCTCGACGGCTTCCGCATCCTTAGGCACGAGCACCGCCCGGGTGAGCTGAACTACGCCATCCTGGCCGGCGCCAACCTGGCCGGGGCCCAGATGACCTCGACCATCGCCATGGCCAGCGACTTCACCGACGCCAACTTGGCCGGGGCGGTGATGAACGGCGCGCGGCTGATGCGGGCGGTGTTGGACGGGGCGGACCTCTCGGGCGCCGACCTCGGCGGCGCGGACCTCTCCGGCGCCTCGATGAAGCGCACGGTGGTGGCCGGCGCCAACCTCGAGCACGCCCTGCTCGACGACGTGGACATGACCGAGGTGCTGCGCGGGCCGCCGCCCATCGTCTACATCGACGACCGGCCGCTCGACGAAGTGCTGGCCGACCACGAGGCCTATTGCGACAGCCAGGGCCGCAGCGGGGCGGTGATGAACCTGCCGGAGATCGACTTCCGGCCGATGCGCACCCTGCGCGGCCGCCGGCTGACCGGCCTCAACGCCCGCAACTGCATCTTCTTCGGCCTCGACATGCAGCGGGTGGAGCTGCAGGGCGCCGACCTCTCCGACTGCGATTTCCGCGGCGCGGACCTGCGCGAGGCCGACCTGCGCGGCGCGCGGTTGCGGGGCGCCCAGCTGACCCGCGCCGACCTGCGCGGCGCCAAGCTCGGCCCGCTGATGATCTCCGAAGGCCGCTTCGTGCGCACCGACCTGACGCGGGCCACCCTGCGCGCCGCCGACCTGCGCGGCGCCACGGCGCGGCGCGCCCGGATGATCGAGGCTGACCTCACCCAGGCCCGCCTCGCCGGCTGCGACCTCACCGGCGCGGAGCTGGAAGCCTAGTCACCTCACCCTACCCTCTCCCGCAAGCGGGAGGGGTCGTCAGATCACAGGTCCTCAACCTCACACCCGATCGCCTCGCGGATGCGGTCGGCGACGATGCGGCGGTGGCAGCCGGCGGCGTCGGCCTCGTAGCAGAGTAGGGCGGCCTTGCGCTGGCCGGCGATCTCGGTGGCCTGGGCGAGCTGCAGCTGGGCGGCCGGCTCGGCCAGATGGGCCTCATAGATCTCATGCATCTCGGCGACGTGGCCCTTGCGGGCGGCGTCGCGGCCGGGCTTGGGCGTGCCGAGGTCGCGGAAGTGGAGGTAGTCGACGCCCGCCTCGGCCAGGCTGGCGGCCAGCAGGGTCTTGGAGAAGCCGGCTCGCCGTGACGAGGCCACGGCGCGCACGTCGATCACCACCTCCACGCCGGCGCGCTTCAGGCGATCGATCACCACGCCTTGCGTCTCGTTCTCGTAGCCGATGGTCGCAAGCGGCTTCATCGCTTCTCCTCCCTTAGGTGAGGCCTATATGGGATTCCCAGAGGGAGGGTCCATGGACGCCAAAGTCAGCTACGAACCCCGCGCGCGGCGGGTCGCCCTGCCGAGCCGCGGCGGCGAGATGGCCGTGCTGGAGTTCGGCCCGGCCGAGCGCCCCGTGGACGTCGTCTTCTCGCACGCCAACGGCTTCAACGCCCGCACCTATCGCAGCCTGCTGGCCCCCCTGGCTGGCGAGATGCGGATCCTGGCCATCGACCTGCGCGGCCATGGGGCGACCACGCTGCCGACGGTGATCGAGGGTCGCGATGGCTGGGCGGAGTTCCGGGACGACCTCCTGGCCTTCCTGGCGGCCGCGGCGGCGGGGCCGGTGGTGCTGGCCGGCCATTCCATGGGCGGCACCTCCAGCCTGCTGGCCGCGGCGGCCGAGCCGGAGCGGGTGCGCGGCCTCGCCCTGTTCGATCCGGTGATCATGGCGCCGGAGATGCTCAGCCAGCGTGAGGCGATCGCCGAATCGCCGCTGGTGCAGGGCGCGATGCGAAGGCGCGCGACGTTTGCAAGCAAACAGGCCGCCCTGGAGGCCTATCTGGGCCGCGGCGCCTTCCGCACCTGGACGCCCGAGCAGGTCGCCGACTACGTGGCCGCGGGCTTTCGCGAGACGCCGGACGGCGAGGTGACGCTCACCTGCACGCCGGCGTGGGAGGCGTCGAACTTCCGCACCCACAACTACGATCCGTGGGCGGCGTTCGCCGCGACCCGCTGCCCGATCGATATCCGGCGCGCCGCCGAGGGTTCGACCTGCCGCACGGAAGGCCGCGAGGCCGAGCTCACAGCTGGCGGCCGGATCGCCATCGAGACGATCCCCGGCACGAGCCACTTCCTACCCATGGAGCGACCGGACATCGTCGCTGGCGCCCTTCGCAAGGCTGTCGCGGTCTAATGGCCGTCGTCCCCGGCGGGCTTGCCGTCGGGGCCGACTTTGCCCTCATTGGTCGGCTGGTCGGAGCCGGCCGCCGGACGAGGGTCGAAGCTGCGGCTCTCGGTGGCCTCGATGGCGTCGTCCTGGCGCACCGACGGGTAGCGTTCCGGCGCGGCCTCATCCTTGGCCGGAGTCGGTGGTTGCACCTCGTCGGGTTTGTCGCCGCCGCCGGTGGCCATCTTTTGGGTCGCGGCGTCGCCCGAGGGTTGCGGTTGGCCGGCGCGTTCGTCCGCCATAGCTTGGCCTCCTTGGCTTGCTCAACTGTTCAAGCCGCGGCGAGGGGGGCCGTTCCCTTCCGGGGCATCCGAGGCGGGGCGACGGCCGTATCTGTCCCGGTCGCGAGCGGAGCCTGGCTATGGCAAACTACCGGTTCGGGGAGTGAGGTCATGAGCAGAGCGCGAACGGGCAAGCCCACCAAGGTCCTGGTCTACCGCCACGCCGGCGTGACCCGGACGACCCACTGGATCAACGTGCTGGCGCTGTCCTTCCTGCTGCTCAGCGGGCTGCAGATCTTCAACGCCCATCCGGCGCTCTACTGGGGCGCCAAGTCGGTGTTCGCCCATCCGTGGCTGGCGATGGATCCCGCCGAGCGGGCCGGCCAGCCGGTGGGCGTGACGATCATCTTCGGCCACCAGTTCACCACCACCGGCCTGTTCGGCTGGTCCGGCAAGGGTCAGGGCGAGCCACGCGGCTTCCCCGCCTGGGCGACCGTGCCCACCTACCGCGACCTGGCCGACGGCCGGCGCTGGCATTTCTTCTTCGCCTGGCTGTTCGTGATCAACGGCTTCGTCTACCTGGCCATGAGCCTGATCACCCGGCACATCCAGCGCGACCTGTGGCCGAAGGGCTGGCAGCTGAAGCCCGCCCACGTCTGGCATGAGGTCGTCACCCACGCGCAGCTCAAGTTCCCCAAGGGGGAAGAGGCGCGGACCTACAACATCCTGCAGAAGGGCGCCTACCTTGGCGTGATCCTGGTGCTCCTGCCGCTGATGCTGGGCACCGGCCTGACCATGTCGCCGGGGTTCGACAGCGCCGCGCCCTGGCTGCTGGACCTGTTCGGCGGGCGGCAGTCGGCGCGCTCGATCCACTTCATCTCCGCCTGGCTGATCGTGAGCTTCGTCATCGTCCACCTGGTGATGGTGGTGGCCTCGGGGACCTGGAACAACATCCGCTCGATGGTCACCGGCCGCTACGCCATCGAGGTCGACACGGCCGCCCCTGCCGCCCCAGCCAACGACGCCGCGGGAGAAGTCGCATGAGCCACGAGACCAACCGCCGCGGCTGGCTGACCGCGGCCGGCGCCTCGGTCGCGGGGCTCTGGCTCGCCGCCTGCGACAAGATCACCGAAAACCCGCGGTCCGCAGCGGTGCTGAAGAGCGCCGAGGGGCTGACCCGCCGCGCCCAGCGGCTGGTGGTCGACCGCAAGGCCCTGGCGCCGGAATTCCCGGCCACGGCGATCTCGCCGGACTTCAAGCCGAACGGCTCGACCAATCCGGACGATCCGGACTACGTCGCGCAGCGCGACAAGGGGTTCGCCGACTGGCGCCTGGTGGTCGATGGGCTGGTGGAGCGGCCCCTGTCGCTGAGCCTGGCCGACCTCCGCAAGCTGCCGGCCCGCACCCAGATCACCCGCCACGACTGCGTCGAGGGCTGGTCGTCGATCGGCAAGTGGACGGGCGCCCGGCTCGGACCGCTGCTCGACCAGGCGGGGCTGAAGCCGACCGCCCGCTACATCGTCTTCCACTGCGCCGACATGCTCGAGGAGACCCTCGACGGCACCGGCCAGTACTACGAGAGCCTCGACCTGATCGACGCCTACCACCCGCAGACCCTCCTGGCCTACGACATGAACGACCGGCCGCTGCCGGTGCCGCACGGCGCGCCGCTGCGCCTGCGGGCCGAGCGCCAGCTGGGCTACAAGCAGGCCAAGTACGTCATGCGCCTGGAGGCGGTGGCGGACTTCGCCCACATCAGCCGCGGCAATGGCGGCTTCTGGGAAGACCGCGGCTACGAGTGGTACGCCGGGATCTAGAGCCGCCGCCTCAGCGGGCGACGAACAGATAGTCGCTGGTGCCGTCGAAAGCGGCCACAGAGCGGAACTCCGGAGCCTTGAGCGCCGAATAGCCCATCGGCCCGAGCAGGTCCCAGATCGGCGGCGCGGTCTCGCCGGCGCGGCCCAGGGCCTCCACCGACAGCTCCAGGAACAGGGCCGGCCGGAACCGGCGCAGGGTCTGGGCGCCGCCGCGCAGCACGTGCGCCTCCCAGCCTTCGACATCGGCCTTCAGGAAATCGAGGCGCTTTAGGTCCGCGCGCTGGGCGAACCCGTCCAGGGTCTGCAGCTCCACCGTCTGGTCGGAGCGCACCCGCCCGCCCGACACCCCGGCCAGCGAGGCGAGGCCGAAGCCGAACCCGCCGCGCTCCTTGACCGGCGTGCTCAGTGTCGCCTGGCCCGGCTGGTCGGAGAGGCCGGTGGGGACGATCTCCACATTGCGCAGCCGGTTGAAGGCCACCGCCGGCTTGAGGATCGAGCGGGCGTAGACGGAGGGCTCGAAGGCGTAGACGCGGCCCTGCGGCGCCATGCCTGCGAACAGCTTGGTGAACTGGCCGGCGTGGGCGCCGACGTCGACGACCACCGCCTCCGCGCCGACGTAGGGCCGGAAGACAGGCTCCAGCTCGCGGTGGTGCTGCTGGAAGCAGGCGATCCCCAGGTGCCTGAGCCACCCGACGCGCTGATGCAGGGTCAGCATCGCCCGGGCCTCAATAGGGGCTCTTGGCGATCAACTGGCTTTCCTTGGCGCAGGCGCCAGCGTCGGGCGCCGGACCGATGGCGCGGGCCTTGTCGATCTCCGCGCGGGCGGCGTCCATGTCGCTGCGGAACTGGGCCGAGCCGTGCAGGCCGGCCACGACGATCGAGCCGTTCAGCCGCCCGGCCTCGACGGCGCTCAGCGAGTGGACGCCGCAGACCAGGCGGTTCTCGCCGAACGCCCGGGCGCGGACCAGGATCGGGGTCGCGCGGTCAGGGGCCAGCTCGGCCAACACCAGGCCCACGGTCCACGCCCAGGTGTTGTGGCCGGAGGGATAGTCGGGGCTGGCGGCCAGGGCCGCGTCCTTTGGCAGGCAGATCGATCCCTCGTCGCGCAGGTAGGGGCGGGGCCGCTTGTAGATGTCCTTCGGGCGGTTGGTGGCGCGGCTCACGTCGGGCGCCAGCTTGGCGATGATGGCCAGCGTCTTCGGCGCGTTCTGCGGCGTCAGCTCGACGCCGATCGCGCAGGCCAGGTCCTTCACCAGGCCCGCGGAGTTGGCGTCGTTCTGCGCCATCGGCCAGCGGGCCTCGGTCTCGTAGTGGCGGGTCGCCTTGTAGATCGCCCGGTCCGCCTGGTCGCGCGGATCGCCCGGCGTCGGCGAGGGTGGCAGGATGGCGTAGGTGTCCGGCGCGTCGGCGCCGAGGTAGCCGGCGATGCGCGGCGCGGGCGCCATCGCCGGATTGGGGGCTTGGGCCGCGGCGATCCCGACCGTCATCAGGGCGGCTGCCGCCACCACCACGACCAGGTACTTCATGCCCGCGCTCTCCAACCACCAGGCGACCGGTGTCGCAGAGCCGGAGCGTGGATTCAACCGTGACCCGGGGCGATTCCACATCGCGCGGCCGTAGAATTAAAAAACTTGACTATGAAATTGATAAATTCAATATTGAACGCGTGAGAACGACGAAAACCCAAGAGTGGCAGGCGCTGAGCGAGCTGACCCAAGGCCGACCGATCGTCGTCGAGCGGGTGCGGCTCACGGATCGCGACCTGGCCATCGAGGGCGCCTTCGATCTGCCCAAGCTCGCCCAGCTGTCGTCCGAGGATCAGGTGTTCGTGGCCGCCTTCATGCGCAGCCACGGCTCGATCAAGGAGATGGAGGCCACCTTCGGGGTCTCCTATCCGACGGTGAAGGCGCGGCTGAACCGCATCGCCGCGGCCCTCGAGCTCGTCGAGACCGATCCGCAGCCCGGCCGCGGGGAGGTGCTGGAGCGCCTCAAGCGCGGCGAGATCACCGCCGACCAAGCCATCACCGAATTGGAGGGCCGCTAGATGACCACCTATCCGAACGCCATCCGGCGGTTCGGCGTCGCCGCCATGGAGGGCCGCGCGCCTGAGCCGTCCCGCCCGGCGCCGGCCTATGCCGAGTGGGTGCGTCGCCCCGCCCGCCGAACGGTGGTGCGGCTGTGGCTGCCGGTCACGGCGATCTTCTGGATCCTGTCACCGGTCCCGCTGCTGCTGGCGCCGCTCGTCTGGTTCGCCCCGCCGCGCTATCGCCCGGCCAACCCCTACGCCGCCGTTTTCGCCATCGGCCGCCTGCTGACCTCGCTCGGCGGGACGGTCGTCGATGTCGACACCCGGGACGCCCTCGTGCGCATCCGAATCTTCTAGGAGACTGCCATGACTGACGATCGCCGCTCGATCCTGCAGATGCTCGCCGAAGGCAAGATCAACGCCGACGAGGCCGAGCGCCTGCTCACCGCCCTCGACCGCTCCGAGCCCGCCCCGCGCGCCTCGGCCGTGGCCGCCGGCCACAACGCCGGGCCCAAGTACCTGCGGGTCTTGGTCGACACCGACGACGCGGACGACGAGGACGGCCCGACGAAGGTCAACATCCGGGTGCCCATGGCGCTGCTGCGGGCCGGCGTCCGGCTCACCAGCCTGATCCCCCCGCAGGCTCGGGAGCAGGTCAACGCCGAGCTCGCGAAGAAAGGCGTGCCCTTCGATATCGGCCAGCTGAAGCCGGAGAACCTGGAAGACCTGGTCGACCAGCTCACCGACCTGCAGGTCGACGTCGACCAGGAGAAGACCAAGGTCAGGATCTACTGCGAATAGCGAATTCCTCCCCCGCAGGGGGAGGTGGCCCGAAGGGCCGGAGGGGGTTTCCTCAGCGGACTCGCCATTGAGCCGTCCGAGTGGAAACCCCCTCAGTCGCTTCGCGACAGCTCCCCCTGTGTGGGAGCAACTGACCTTTACCTATCGAACAGCTTCGCCCAGCGGCGCTTTTCGCGCTGTTTCCAGCTGCCGCGGTGCCAGGCGTCGGAGGCGATCAGCGGCACCACCGTGGAGGCCTCGGCGAACACCATCTGCTCCCAGGTGACGTCGACCTTGCCCCAGGAGCAGGCCTCCTTGAGCGTCGAGGAGGAACAGGCGCCGTCGCGCACGTCGGCGACGGTGATCTGCACGGCGTATTTGTGCATCTCCACGTCCTCGTGGCCGAGGATCTCGGCGCAGACCACGGTGTCCTGGGCGAAGTTCTTCGGCACCCCGCCGCCGACCATGAACAGGCCCGTGGTCCCAGCGGCGATCTTGACGTCGGTGAGCTCGCGGAAGTCGGCGACGCTGTCGATGGTCAGGTAGGGCTTGCCGGCCTTCATCCGCTGCACCTGGTGCTTGACCAGGCCGAAGCCGGCGGATGAGTCGGTGAACGCCGGGCAGAAGATCGGCACGCCCTCTTCATAGGCCGTCTGGATCAGCGAGCCGGGCTTCTTCGCATGACCGGCCGCCAGCCACTTGCCCATCTCGTGGATGAACTCGCGGGAGGAGTAGGGCCGCGGCTCGAGGCTCTCGCAGATCTCGAAGATCGTGCCGTCGCAGTTCTGCAGCTCTTCCTCGTCGATGTAGGTGTCGTAGATCCGGTCGATGTAGAGGTCGCGCAGGTCGCGGTCGTCGACGTTCGACTGGGCCTGGTAGTGCTTGAAGCCCAGGGCCTCGAAGAAATCCATGTCGACGATGGAGGCGCCGGTGGCCACCACCACGTCGATCATCCCGTATTTCACCATGTCGCGGTAGATGTGCATGCAGCCGCCGGCCGAGGTGGAGCCAGCCAGGGTCAGCCAGGTGGAGCAGCCGGCGTCTTCCAGGCTCATCGACCAGATGTCGGCGGCCCGCGCGGTGTCGCGGCTGGTGAAGCTCATCTGGCGCATGGCGTCGATCACCGGCCGGGCGTCGTATTGGTCGATCGCCACATGCTCGACGGTCCTGGCGAGCAGTTCGGCCTTGCGGTTGGTCTTCTGAACGTCAGCGTTCATTCTCAAGGGTCCTCATGAGTTTGAGCGCCCGTCCAAAATGAAGGCGCGACCGGGACGGAGCGACCGGCCGCGCCTATAACATTCTTCAGAAGACGGTTGTTACCGCTTGCGGCGCTTCTTGCCGGCGGCGCCCTTGGGACGCGACAGGCGCACCACCTTGCGCTCGTCCTCCTGGGACTCGCGCGGCAGGCGGATCGAGGCGGCGGCGAGGCCGAACATCGAGGCCATGGGGGCGTCGTCCACCGCCACGGTCTCGGCGTCGCCGAACCCGTTGAAGCGGGTGTTCATCGCCACCCCATAGGCGCCCAGCATGCCGATCTCGACGTAGTCGCCCTCGCGGACGTCCTCCGGCAGCCAGAACGGGCCCGGCATGTGGTCGAGGCTGTCGCAGGTCGGCCCATAGAAACGAAAGGGCTTCAGGGGGCCCTCCACTTCCGAGGCGTCGCCGTCCTCGTTGCGGAACAGCTTGACCGGGAAGGGCCACTTGGTGTGCGCCGCGTCGAACAGGCTGCCGTAGCTGCCGTCGTTCAGATAGAGGGCGTCGCCCTTCTTCAGCTCGACCTTGGTGAGGATCGAGGAGGCTTCCGCCACCAGGGCCCGGCCGGGCTCGCACCACAGCTCGGTGTCCTCGTGGACCATCATGTCGGCGAAGCCGCGCTGGATGGAATCCACGTACTCGGACATCTGCGGCGGGACCATGCCGGGATAGACGCTGGGGAAGCCGCCGCCCACGTCGACCACGTCGACCATGACGCCGGCGCGGACGATGGCGCGGCTGGCCTGGGCCATGGCGGCCTGGAAGGCGGTGGGGCGCATGCACTGGCTGCCCACATGGAAGGAGACGCCCATGCGGTCCTGGGTGGCGCGCCGGGCGGCGAGCAGCAGGGCCGAGGCCTCATGGGTCTCCGCGCCGAACTTGCCGGACAGGGAATAGGCCGCGCCATGCGCCGAGACCGCCAGGCGGACCATCAGCGCCAGATCGTCGGCGCCGCCGGTCGCCTCGAGGATCTTGGCCAGCTCCTCGTGGGTGTCGAGGGCGAAGGTGCGCACGCCGTGGTCGAAATAGGCGGCTGAGATCGCCTTGCGGCTCTTCACCGGGTGCATGAAGGCCATGCGCGAGCCCGGCGCATAGGCCGAGACCAGCTCGATCTCCGGCGCCGAGGCCACATCGAAGGAGGTGACGCCGTTCGCCGCCAGGGTTTCGATCACCCACGGCGACGGGTTCGCCTTCACGGCGTAGAACACATCACCCTTGAAATTGTCCTGGAACCAGCGCGCCGCCGCCGCCACCGCATCCGGTCGCGCTAATGCGACGGGACGCTCCGGTGACCGCTCACGGACCAGGTCCAGGGGCGTATGGTACTTGTGCACCTCACGCAGCCCCCAACGTATTGTTGAACCCAATCCGGCGTTAGCAGCGCTTTTTAGGACATCGGGTCCGCCGGAATTTGCGCAGATAGGGGTATATCGGCTGTATGTAAAGAGTCTTACCGATGCGACCGACCGTCTCTCTCAAGAACAACGGTCTCGGATCGGTCTTTGCTAAGCTTTTTCTAGAGTGTTGTAGCGCTTGACCCAGCTGTTCGGCTGACCCGCTAGACCGCACCGGGGCCTGCGTGTCATGAAGCCGTCGCGCGGCTCGGCGATCCAAGGGGTTCGTGAGTCTTCGCGTGCTCGATCGGGAACCTTCGCCCTCCATGTCCGACGCCGTCCTGGCCATCCGGAACGCCACCAAGACCTTCGGCGCGCGCCGCGCGCTGGACGGGGTGTCGCTGGAGGTCGCCCGCGGCGAGATGATCGCCCTGATCGGCCCCTCAGGCTCCGGCAAGTCGACCCTGCTGCGCTCGATCAGCGCCCTGCAGACCATCGACGCCGGCGCCGGCCGCATCGAGGCGTTCGGCGGCCCGGTGCAGGAGAATGGCCGCATCGCCCACGACGTGCTGAAGACCCGCACCCGCATCGGCTTCATCTTCCAGCAGTTCAACCTGGTCGGCCGGCTCTCGCTGTTCAGCAACGTGGCCCTGGGTTCCCTGGGCCGGATCGGCCGGCTGCGCGGCCTGTTCGGCCTGTGGCCGGAGGAGACCAAGACCGCGGCCATGGCGGCGCTCGCCCGGATGGGCGTCGCCGACTACGCCGCCCAGCGCGCCAACACCCTCTCCGGCGGCCAGCAGCAGCGGGGCGCGATCGCCCGCGCCCTGGTGCAGCGCGCCAAGATCATCCTCGCCGACGAGCCGGTGGCCTCGCTCGATCCGGTCTCCGCCCGCCGGGTGATGGAGGCGCTGCGCGACCTCAACAAGCAGGACGGCCTGACCGTGGTGGTCACCCTGCACCAGGTGGACTATGCGCTGCGCTACTGCGACCGGGTGGTGGCGCTGAAGGCCGGCAAGATCGTCTATGACGGGCCGGCCACCGGCCTGAAGCGCAGCCAGCTCATCGACATCTACGGTCCGGAATTCGAGGACGTCTTCTGGGAGGAAGCCCCGCAATGATCCGCCGCCTTTCCGGGCTCGCGGGCCTGGCCCTGGCGCTTGTGCTTAGCGCCTGCAGCCAGAAGCCGGCCACCAGCGGCCAGACGCCCAAGGAGCTGACCTTCTCGATCCTGTCGGCCGAGAGCCAGCAGAACCTGGGGCCGCTGTGGCAGCCGCTCTTGGACGATATGTCCGCCCAGATCGGGGTGAAGGTGAAGCCCTACTTCGCCACCAACTACACCTCGCTGGTGGAGGCCATGCGCTTCAACCAGGTGCAGGTGGGCTGGTTCTCCGCCGACCCGGCGCTGGAGGCGATCAACCGCGCGGACGCCGAGGTGCTGGGCCGGGTGGTCCAGGGCGGCGGCGAGGCGACTTATGAGTCCGTGCTGATCGTCCGCAAGGGCTCGGGCATCACCCTCGACGACGTGCTGAAGTGCGGCAAGCGCTACAGCTTCGGCATGGGCGACACCAAGTCGACCTCGGGGACCCTGGCGCCCATGGCCTACATCTTCGCGCCGCACAACATCGACCCGAACCAATGCTTCAAGGTGGTGCGCAACGCCAGCCACCAGGCCAACATGTTCTCGGTGGCCAACGGCCTCCTGGACGTGGCCAGCAACAACACCGTGGGCCTGCTGTTCTACCGGCGCGAAAGCCCCGCCGCGATGGACAAGATCCAGGTGATCTGGACCTCCCCGCCGCTGCCGGAATCCTCGATCCTGGTGCGCAAGGACCTCGATCCGGCGATCAAGGAGAAGATCCGCCAGTTCTTCCTGACCTATGGCGTGGGCACGGGCCCGCAGGCGGACAAGCAGCGCGCGGTGCTGAAGACCCTGACCTATGGCGGCTTCCGGCCGGCCGATGACAGCTACCTCGATCCGGTGCGGGAGATGGAGGCGGCGACCGCGCTCGGCGAAGCCCGCAAGGCCGGCGACAAGGCCAAGATCGACGCCGCCCAGGCGGCCTTCGACAAGCTCCGCGCCGTCGACGCCCAGAAGCGCGCCGCCCACCCGGACGTCTGATGAGCACCCTCGATCCGGCCGCCATCCCGCGCCCGCCGACCCGCAGCCTCGTCCAGCGGGCCCCCGACCTGCTGATCTGGGGCGGGGTGATCGTGCTGCTGGGCATCGCCTTCAAGCCCGTGGAGATCGCCCACGTCGCCAAGCTGTTCACCAACTCGGAGAACATGCGCCAGTTCGGGGCGGAGTTCCTGCGGCCGGACTTCAGCCACCTCGGCCTCTACATCGCCCAGATGTGGCTGACGGTGCAGATCGCGCTTTGGGGCACGGTGCTGGCGGTGGTGCTGGCGGTGCCGTTCGGCCTGGCCTGCGCGCGCAACCTGTCGCCGATCTGGCTGCAGCAGCCGATGCGGTTCCTGATGAACCTGCTGCGCTCGGCGCCCGACCTGGTGATCGGCACCCTGTTCATCGTGGCCGTGGGCCTGGGGCCGTTCGCCGGCGTCATGGCCCTGGCGCTCAACACCGGCGGCGTGCTGGCCAAGCTGTTCTCCGAGGCCGTGGAGGCCATCGACCGCGGGCCGATTGAGGGCGTCCGCGCGACCGGCGCGACGCCGCTGCAGGAGATCGTCTGGGGGGTGATCCCGCAGGTGGCCCCGCTGTGGACCTCCTACGCCCTCTACCGCTTCGAATCGAACTCCCGCTCGGCCACGGTGCTGGGGCTGATCGGGGCCGGCGGCATCGGCCAGCTGCTGTTCGACAGCCTGAACGGCTTCAACTATCCGGCCGTCTCGGCCATCGCCATCGTCATCGTGGTGGCGGTGAGCCTGATCGACCTGCTCTCGCAGGCCATGCGGTCGAGGCTGATGTGATTTCCCTCCCGTGGAGGGGAGGGCGGCCTTCGCGACGCGAAGGCCGGGTAGGGAAGAGTGGGCCGGAACGCCCGGCTCTCAGCTTGATCGTGACGTCCCTACCCTGACCGCTGCGCGGTCTGTCCCTCCCCGGTACGGGGAGGGAAAACTACGCTGCTTCCGGCCGCCGCCGCCGGACCCGCGCCAGCCGGCGGAGCCTGCGCCAGAACCGGGTCTTCTCGGGCTCCGGATAGGGCTGCAGGTTGCGCACGAAGTCCTCGGCGCAGGCGCGCCAGGAGAACTTCTCGGCGAAGGCGCGGACCTGCCGGCGGTCGAGCTTCAGGGCCTCCAGGCAGGCCTCCTGCAGGCCCTCGGTTGGCGAATGGGCCAGGGCGCCTGCGCCGGAGTTCGGGATGATGTCGATGGGGCCGGGCGCCGGATAGGCCGCCACCGGGGTGCCCGAGGCCATGGCCTCCAGGATCACCAGGCCGAAGGTGTCGGTGAGCGAGGGGAAGACGAAGACGTCGGCGCAGTTGTAGGCGGCCGAAAGGTCGGCGCCGGACTTCGAGCCGGTGAACACCGCGTCGGGGTATTTGGCGGCGAGCTCGCCCTTCGAGGGGCCGGGCCCCACCACCACCTTGGTGCCCGGCAGCTTGAGGCCCAGGAAGGCCTCGATGTTCTTCTCCACCGCCACCCGGCCGACGTAGAGGTAGATCGGCCGCTGCAGGCCTTCGAAGACGTCCGGCTCGTCGTCGTGGCGGGGACGGAAGACCTCGGTGTCGACGCCCCGCGACCAGGAGGAGATGTTGCGGAAGCCGTGGCCCGACAGCTCGTCGCGCATGGTGGGGGTGGCGACCATCACCCGGCCCGATGGCTTGTGGAACCACTTCATGTAGGCGTAGCCGGCGGCCAGCGGCAAAGGCAGGCGCGCCGAGACATATTCCGGGAAGCGGGTGTGGTAGCTGGTGGTGAAGGGCAGCTTCCATTCCACGCAGATCCGCCGGGCGGCGAGGCCGATAGGCCCCTCCGTGGCGATGTGGATGGCTTCGGGTTCGAAGGCCTTGAAGCGTTCCTGCACCGGCTCGTAGCAGCCGACCGCGACCTTGATCTCCGGATAGGTCGGCAGGGGGAAGGTCTTGAACAGGTCCGGGCTGATCACCTCGACGGCGTGGCCCATGGCCTTCAGCTCGGCGACCACGCGGGTGAGGGTGCGGACCACGCCGTTCACCTGCGGCTCCCAGGCGTCGCTGGCCAGCAGGATGCGCATTGGCCGGCGGGCGTCGCGCGGGGCGGTGATCGCCTCGCGGATGCGGGGCAGGGCTGAGGCGGGTTTCGGCCGCTCCGGCGGGGCGACCGCCTGGTTCTGCAGCCAGGCCCAGAAGGCGCCCAGCAGGGCCTCCTTGGTGGGGTAATACCTATAGACCGTCCGCTCGCCCACACCCGCGTCGCGGGCGATGTCGGCGAAGCTGAGGTCCTCCAGCGGGCCGGCTTCGAGCTGCCGGCCGACCGCCCGCAGGATCTGCTCGCGGGTCTCCTCGCGTTGCCGGTCGCGCAGGCTCGGACTTGGCGATTTCATGACAGCCCCACTGCCACGAATTCGCGGCAGGCCCACTGTCAGAATTCACCGACGGCTGTCAATTGGGTAACGACGCCTTGCCAGATCGCCTCCCGGGTGGGCGGCGCCGCGCCCTGGCCGCCACAAGACGCGCCAATCCGCCGGACATCGCGCCCGCGCCCCTTGCGCCGATGGCGAAGACTCCCTTGGTCTTGCTAGCTAGCCCCCGTCGGCCCTCCCCCGGCCGCTGCCACCAAGGTGCCATGGACGCCCAGACCTATCCGGCCAAGGCGACGCCGAAGTCGCTCAGGACCCGTGCGCGCATCCTCGACGCCGCCATGCGGCTGTTCGCCCAGGTCGGCTACCACGCCGCCACCAACGCCCTGATCGCCGACGCGTCGCGCCTGACCCGCGGGGCCATGCTCTACCATTTCGCCACCCGCGAGGAGCTGGTGGAGGCGGCGGTCGCCCACATCGAGCTGGAGCGCGCCAAGCTGTTCGAACAAGCCGCCGCCGCGCCGCCGGCGCTGGGCGTGGACGCCGCCGAGCACGCCATCGACGCCTACTGGGCCCTGCTGCATGAGACGCCCTTCGTGGCCTTCGCCGAGCTGGAGGCTGCGGCCCGCACCGAGCCGATGCTGAAGGCCCGGCTGGCCGACGCCCAGAGCGCCTTCGACCGCGCCCAGGTGGGCAGCCGCTTCGGGGCCATCATCCAGGCCGGCGACGACCCCCGCTCGCAGACCAGCCGCGACCTCGGCCGCTTCCTGCTGGAGGGCCTGGCCAAGGGCGCCATGACCTATGACGAGGCCGACCGCCGCGAACGGCTGATGGCGGTGGTGAAGCGCGCGGTGCGCATGCTCAACCGCAAGGGCGACATCCAGGAGCTGTGGAGCGAGTAGCTCCGCCTCTCCCCGCGAGCGCAGCGAGAGAGGGGAGGCCTTCACTTCCCCGCCAGTACGTCCTTCGGGTCGATCTCGCTGAGCAGCGGCTCGCCGGCCACGTAGCGGCGGAGGTTTTCCAGGAACTGGGCGTCGTTGCGCGCCGGCTGGCCTTCGGTGATCCCGGAGGAATGCGGCGTCAGGGTCACCCGCGGGTGGTCCCAGAGGGGGCTGTCCTTGGGCAGGGGCTCGGTCTCGAAGACGTCGAGCACGGCATGCTCGGGCGCGCCCTTGTCGAGGGCCGCCAGCAGGGCCGCCTCGTCCACCAGGCGGCCGCGGCCGACGTTCACCAGGACCGAGCGGGGCTTCATGGCCGCGAAGAAGGCCGCATCGGCGACGTGGCGGGTCTCCGGGGTCAGGGGAACGCAGAGCACCACCACGTCGGCGGTCGGCAGCAGCTCGATCAACGCGTCAGGCGGGGCGATGGCCGCGGCCGGGTGGGGCGCCTGGCTGCGCCGCACCCCGGTGACCCGCGCGCCGAACGCCTTGGCGCACTCGGCCACGCCCTGGCCGATGGCGCCGAAGCCCACCACCAGCCAGTGGCTGCCCTCGATCTCGCGGAAGCCGGACCGGCGCCAGTCGTGCGCGGCCTGCGCCGCTCGCCGCCCCGGTCCGCCCTGGAAGTGGTCGAGCACGCCCCACAGGACGTAGTCGGCCATCCCCACCGCCTGGCCGTGACTGGTGGCCAGCCGGACGCCGCGCTCGACCAGCTGGCCGAAGATTGGATGGTCGAAGCCCGCCGCGCCGCTCTGCAGCCACTTCAGGGTCGGTGATTTCAGCAGGGCCAGCGAATAGTCCCGCGCCACCGGCCCGAAGAAGGTCTCGTTGTTGGCCCAGGCCGCCTCGACGGCGGCGTCCTCCAGGGAGATCGGGCGGCCGGCCAGGGTGAGCGAGGCGTCCGCGGCCATCAGCACCGGCTCCACCGTCGGGCCGGCCGTGGCGATCTCGCGCGCGAGCCGCGTGTAGGAGGGTTCGTAGATCAACAGGCGCATAAAAAAGTCCCCGGCGCAGGCTGTGCGCCGGGGACCCTAAAGGCGACTAGGCGTCGGCGCCTAGTTCGAGCTGCTGTGCTCGGCCGACGAGAACGCCTGGGCGGGCGTCGACGGCGGCTGGCGACGATGCTGAGGCATCATCGCCTGGGCCGCCGCCAGCTCGGTCGCGTCGAGCGCGCCGTCGTGGTTCTTGTCGAGCACGTCGAAGTACTTCAGCAGCATCTGGCCGACCTGACCGCGCAGCTCAGTCTTCTGGAGCTTGCCGTCGATGTTGGCGTCCATCATGCCCATCATCCGCGTGGCGTTCATGTCCTGGTCGTATTGCGGAAGCTGGCGGGCGGAGGTCTCGTCCATCCAGCGGTAGCGGATGGCCGTGTAGAACATCTCCTGCCAGGACTGCTCGCCCCAGGTGATGGTCTTGGTCGGGTCCGGGTTGGCCGGGTTTTCCTTCGAGTTGTCGTAGGTCCAGTGGGCGATCAGCTTGGAGCCCGCCGGAACCTTGAGCGGCTCGGCGAAGGTGTAGTCGCGCTGCCAGTTGAAGTCGTAGCGCGGCAGGGTGAGCAGCTCCTTCTCGTGGCCGTCCGGATAGCGGATCCACAGGTCGGCGGCGTAACCGCGGTAGTGGGCGTGCGGGAAGGCCGAGTAGAGCAGCATGTCGTGCGGGATCGTCAGGTAGGCGATCTCGTGGTGGCGCGCCGCCCCGGCCGGGATCTCGATGGTGTTATTCACCACCACCCCGCCGTGCATGATGTACTTGGGCGTCTCGCCGTCCTTGTAGAAGTAGATGCCGATCTTCGAGTGGTCGGTCGCTTCCTTGCCGAACGGCGTGTAGTGGGCCTGCATGCCCACCGCGCCGCCGGGCGGCAGATAGGTGCCGACATTGGTCGGATCGACCTCGGACTCGGCGCCGACGGCGTAGCCGCCGACCGAAGCGCCCCACTTGTTCTCATAGGCTTCCTGGCCGGGCTTCGGCACTTCCGCCATGTAGCCGGTCAGGAGGTGGTGCACGCCGGCCCGCTGCTCGACCTTGATGGTCGAGGCGCGGATCCAGTGGCCCTGGGTCTCGGGGTTGGCGACCCACGGGTGCTGGTAGTCGACCACGCCCGAGGCGGGGATGGTGTAGGCTGGCACATCAAGCACCAGGTCCGGCTTGCCGAGCGGCCATTCGGCGGCCACGTGCTGCTTGATGGCGAGCGGGTCGGCGCCGTCGCCGCGCGGCGAGCCGTCGTTGATCCAGTGGACCAGCGTCTTGATCTCGTCGGGCGACAGATTCTTGTTGTCGGAGAACTTACCGACGTGCGGGTCGGCGTTATAGGGCGGCATCCGGTGGGTCATCACGACCTCGCGGATCATCGGCGAGAAGCCCTTCACCATGGCGTAGTCCGACATGGCGAAGGGGCCGATGCCGCCCTTCTGGTGGCAGCCGACGCAGTTCTTCTCGAGGATCGGCGCCACGTCGTGGACGTAGGTGACCTTGGTCGGCTTGGCCTTGGCCGGGAAGTCGATCAGGCAGCCCTTGGACTGCAGCGAGGCCTGCTGCACCGGCTGGCCAGCCAGGACCGCGCTCAGCGCGTCGGCGGCGTAGCGGTGTTCGACCTTCTTCTGGCCGCCGCCGTAGTCGGAGCGGTCGTCGACCGGGCCGCGGTAGACCACCTGCCAGGTCTTGGGGTTGATCACATAGACCTCGGCGGTGCGTTGTACGCCGAGCTGCTCGCCGATCAGCTGGTTCTGGTCGAGCAGGATCGGCATGTCGTAGCCGGCGTCCTTGGCTTCCTGCTGGATCGCCTCGCGGGTGTCCTGGGTGGCGGAGTTCAGCATCATGAACTGCACGCCCTTGCCGGCGAACTCGCTCTCCAGCTCCTTGTAGGCCGGGGCCTGGCCGCGGGAGATCGGGCAGCCGTTCATCTGGGTGATCAGCACGATCGCCGGCCTGTCGGCCATGCGGTAGAGTTCGTGCGCGTCCAGGTTCTGGTCGACGAGCATGAAGTTGCCGACGGTCATCGGCTGGGCCGAGGCCGCTTCCGCCGCCATCGCCCGGTGCGCCGCGCGACCGGCGAGGCCGTCGCTGGAAAGTCCGTAAACCAGGGCCGCGCCACCCAGCGCCGCCAGCACGTAAATGCGTGCCTTCATGCTCAAATCTCCTCCCGGGTCCCTTGGACGACGAGCGCCGCCCTGCTTCCGGTTATGTGTGGGTCTATCTTAACGCCGTTTACCGCAGGTTTCCAGCATACCGGTGTTGGTTCAATATTTCGATGACGCTGGTGTCAAGTTCGGTGAATTCTCCGTAATGATCCAGGCGTCGATACGTCGCTCCAAGAGATCGAGCGGCAACGGGCCGGCCAGCAGCACGGCATCGTGGAACCTGCGGACGTCGAATCGCGGGCCGAGCGCCGCCTCGGCCTTGTGGCGCAGCTCCACCAGCTTCAGTTCGCCAACCTTGTAGGCCAGGGCCTGACCGGGCCAGGAGACGTAGCGGGCCAGCTCGACCTCGATGTTGAGCGACGACAGGGCGGTGTTGTCGGCGAAGCAGACCCGCGCCTGATCGACGCTCCAGCCCATCCAATGGAGGCCGGTGTCGGCCACCAGGCGGCAGGCGCGCCACATCTCCATGGAGAGCCGGCCGAACCGCTCGTAGGGACCCTGATAGACGCCCATCTCCTCGCCCAGCCGCTCGGAATAGAGGCCCCAGCCTTCGGTGAAGGCGGTGACGTCGGCGTTGCGGCGGAAGGCGGGGACGCCCTCCGGCTCCTGGCCAAGGGCGATCTGCAGGTGGTGGCCGGGGATGCCCTCGTGGAGGGTCAGCGCCGGCAGCTCGTAGAGCGGCCGCTGGTCGAGGTGCGAGGTATTGACCATGTACCCGCCGGCGATGCCCTGCTTCGGCGAGCCCTCGAAGTAGCGGGCGCTGGTGTAGCCGTCCTCGATCTCGCGCGGCACCGGCCGCACGGCGAGCGGCAGGCGCGGCAGGGTCCCGAAATAGCGCGGCAGCTTGTCCTCGATGCGCGAGACCTCCAGGGCCGCCTTCTCGAGCAGGGCCTCCCGCGACGTGACGTAGAACCGCGGGTCCTTGCGCAGCATGGCGATGAAGGCCGGCAGGTCGCCCTGGAAACCGGTCTCGCGGATGACGGTCTCCATCTCGCCGCGGATGCGCTTCACCTCCGAGAGGCCGATCGCATGGATCTGGTCGGGGGTGAGGGCGGTGGTGGTGTGGTCGGCGACCAGCCAGCGGTAGTAGGCCTCGCCGTTCGGCAGGCTGCGGGCGGCGAGCGAGGGCCGGGCGGCCGGCAGGTATTCGGTCTGCAGGAAGGCTGCGAAGGCCGCCTGCGCAGGGCGGATGCGGCCCTGGACCACCGCCGCGCCCTCAGCCTTGAGCGCGGCGCGCTGGGTTGTGGGCATGGTGGCCGGCAGGGTGTCGAAGGGCGCCAGCAGCGGATCGGTCTCGACCGGCCGCGCGGCCTCCGCCTTGGCGCGGGCGATCACCGCCAGGACGGTGGTTCGGGGCTGGGTGAAGCGGCTGCGGACGCCCCGGCGGGCGTTCTCGACACTGGCGGCGTAGTAGGCCGGCAGGGCCTGCAGCCGGGCGATCCAGGCCCGCGCGTCGGCCTCGGTGTCGAGGTTGGTGGTGCTGGCCGAATAGTCGAGGTCCTGGTCGAAGCCGGAGTCCGAATTGAACGGCAGCCGCGCCTCGTCGAAGCCCAGGCTCTTCAGCCGGCGGTCCAGCGTCCAGGCCAGGAAGTCGCGGTTGAGGCGGGCCTCGGTGGACAGGCCGACCGGATCGATCGCCGCGAGCCGCGCCTGGAAGCCTTCGAAGGCGCGCTTGCGCAGCGCGTCGGCGGCCGGGCTGGGGTCGGGCAGGCGCGAGAGCGCGGCGCGGTCGCCTTCATGGGCGGCGCTGAACGGATCCTGGGAGAGGTCGAAGGCCTCGTAGTCGGCGACGAGGCGGTTCAGCGGCGCATCGTCAGCGAAGGCGGGGCCCGCGATCAGCAACAGGACGAGGATGAAGAACAGGCGACGCATACGAGACCCCGGGACTGCGCGGCCAAGCTGGCGCACTTGTCGCCGGCTCGCAACGTACGCCATGGTGCGGCTCGATCGGGGGAGGGCCTGCCATGAGTTTCGTCACGCGCCGCAAGCCGGTGCAGGCCGCGCCGCGCGATCCCAGCCATGGCCTGAAGGCGACCCTCTCCTGGCCGCACCTGACGGCGCTCGGCGTCGGTGCGATCATCGGCACCGGCATCTACACCCTGACCGGGGTCGCGGCGGGCCTGGCCGGCCCGGCGGTGATCCTGTCCTTCGCGATCGCCGGCGCGGTCTGCGCCTGTGCGGCGCTCTGCTACGCGGAGATGGCCAGCCTCACCCCCCAGGCGGGCAGCGCCTACACATATTCCTACGTGAGCCTGGGCGAGCTGATCGCCTGGGTGATCGGCTGGAGCCTGATCCTCGAATACACCCTGGTCTGCAGCGCGGTCTCAGTGGGCTGGGCGGGCTATGCCTCGGGGCTGATGGAGCAGGCGCACTGGGCCGTGCCCAAGGCCCTGCTGGCGGGCCCCGACGCTGGCGGCATGGTCAACCTGCCGGCGGTGTTCATCGCGCTCGCGGTGACCGGCATGCTGCTGGTCGGCACGCGGGAGAGCGCCACGGTCAATTTCTTCCTGGTGATGATCAAGCTGATCGCGCTGGCCGGCTTCGTGGCCTTCACCCTGCCGCACTTCGACGCCAGCCACTTCCACCCCTTCGCCCCCTACGGCTACGGGGCCCACGAGGCGGACGGCAAGAAGTACGGGGTGATGGGCGCCGCGGCGATCATCTTCTTCGCCTTTTATGGCTTCGACGCGATCTCCACGGCGGCGGAGGAGGCCAAGAACCCCAAGCGCGACCTGACCATCGGCATCGTCGGCTCGATGCTGCTCTGCACGGTCATCTACATGGTGGTCGCCGCTTGCGCCCTGGGCGCCCAGCCCTACGACGTGTTCTCCAAGAGTCCGGAGCCGCTGGCCTTCGTGCTGCGCCAGCTCGGCAAGCCGGGCGCGGCCTCGCTGATCGCCGGCGCCGCGGTGGTGGCGCTGCCGACGGTGATCATGGTCTTCATGTTCGGCCAGAGCCGGGTGTTCTTCGCCATGGCCCGGGACGGGCTCCTGCCGCGTCGCCTGGCCGGGGTCGACCGGCGCGGCGTGCCCGTGGCGGTGACGGTGCTGACCGGAGTGATCTCCGCGGTGATCGCCGGCGCCCTGCCGCTCTCCGACATCGCCTCCCTGGCCAACGCCGGCACGCTGGCGGCCTTCATCGCCACCGCCTGTGCGGTGATGGTGCTGCGCCGCCGCTCGCCCGAGCTGGAGCGGCCGTTCGTGACGCCCTGGGTCTGGCTGATCGCGCCGGCCGCGGTGCTCGGCTGCATCTACCTGTTCACCAGCCTGCAGGCGAAGACGATGATCTTCTTCTTCGCCTGGAACGCGGTGGGTGTGGTGGTTTACCTGCTCTACGGCCGTGCGAAGAGCGTGTTGGCTCCGGCCTGACTACTCCGCCGGCGGCTCGATGCTGGACGGATTGTCGGCGAGTTCGCGCAGGTAGCGGCCGTAACCGCTCTTGGCCTGGACGTCGGCGAGGCGGCGCAGCTGGTGGGCGTCGATCCAGCCCTGGCGGAAGGCGATCTCCTCGATGCAGCCGATGCGCAGGCCCTGGCGCTGCTCGAAGGTGCGGATCAGCTCGCCCGCCTGGATCAGGCTGTCGTGGGTGCCGGCGTCCTCCCAGGCGAAGCCGCGGCCCAGCAGTTCCACATGCAGCTCGCCGGCCTCCAGGTAGAGCTGGTTCAGGGCGGTGATCTCCAGCTCGCCGCGCGCCGACCGGGAGAGGGTCTTGGCCAGCTCGCTGGCCCGGCCGTCGTAGAAATAGAGGCCGGTGACCGCATAGTTGGACTTCGGCTGCGCCGGCTTCTCCTCGATGCCCAGCGCCCGGCCGTC
The DNA here is from genome assembly GCA_004799545.1 of Phenylobacterium sp. Lineage (GTDB taxonomy): Bacteria > Pseudomonadota > Alphaproteobacteria > Caulobacterales > Caulobacteraceae > Phenylobacterium. The sequence goes on along the minus strand of SSMU01000023.1, from coordinate 494,883 downwards.
GGGGCCGAGCTCGACCACGCCGTAGCGCTCGGGATCCTGCACCGGATAGCCGAACACGGTGGCGCCCCGCTCGCGGGCGGCGGCGCTGGCCAGCATCTGGCCGAAGCTCTGGCCGAAGAAGATGTTGTCGCCGAGGATCAGCACGCTGTCCTGGCCGCCGACGAAGTCCTCGCCAAGCAGGTAGGCCTCGGCGATGCCGCCGGGCGTCGGCTGGACCACATATTCGAACCGCACCCCGATCTGCGAACCGTCGCCCAACAGCCGACGGAAGCCCGGCTGGTCCTCCGGCGTGGTGATGATCAGGATCTCGCGGACGCCGGCCAGCAGCAGGACCGACAGCGGATAGTAGATCATCGGCTTGTCGTAGACCGGCAGCAGCTGCTTGGAGATCGCCAGGGTCAGGGGATGCAGGCGGGTGCCCGCGCCGCCGGCCAGGATGATGCCGCGCCTCATGCCGACACCTTCAGTTCCGCGAGGATATCGCTCAGCGCCGTGCGCCAGGGCCGCAGCGTGACGCCAAAGGTGCGTTCCAGCTTGCCGGTGTCGAGCGTGCCGCGCAGCGGCCGCTGCGCCGGGGCGGGGCGCTCGGCCGTGCGGATCGCGCCGACCGGCGGCGCGGCGGGGCCTAGGGCGTCGGCGAAGACGGCCTCGGCGAAGCCCTTCCAGCTGACCTCGCCGGCATTGGCGAAATGATGCACGCCGAACACCGGATCGCCGGCCGGGGCCTCGGCGAGGCGGGCGGCGTTGGCCAGCACGAAGCTCGCCAGGTCGGCGGCGGCGGTCGGGCGGCCGAACTGGTCGTCGACGACCTTAAGCGGCTGATCCCCGCCGGCCAGGCGCAGCATGGTCTTCACGAAGTTCCTGCCGTGCGCCGAGACCACCCAGGAGGTCCTGAGGATCAGCGCCCGGTCGCAGGCGGCGAGCACCGCGGCCTCGCCGGCCAGCTTCGAGGCGCCGTAGGCGCTCAAGGGGTCCGTGGCGTCGTCCTCCACGTAGGGCGCGCCCTTGTCGCCGGCGAAGACGTAGTCGGTGGAGAAGCTGACCACCGCCGCGCCCACCGCCTGGGCCGCATGGGCGATGGCGCCGGGCGTCTCGGCGTTGATGCGGAAGGCCAGTTCCCGCTCGCTCTCAGCCTGGTCGACGGCGGTGAACGCGGCGGCGATGACCACCAGGTCGGGCCGGTGCTCGGCCACGCGGGCGGCGCAGGCCTGAGGATCGATGAAGTCCGCCTCGGCGCGCGACAGGGCGGTGAGATCGACGGCGTGCCGCGGCGCCTGGCGGACGAGCTCCGTCGCCACCTGGCCCGTGGTCCCGAACTGCAGGATACGAACGCTCATGCCTTGACCAGGCCCAGCCGCTCGGAGTGGAAGCCGCGGTCGCGGATGGCCTGCACCCAGTCGGCGTTCTCCACATACCAGCGGACGGTGTCGTCGAGGCCGGCCTCCAGGCTGGTCTTCGCTTCCCAGCCCAGCTCGGCCTTCAGCTTGGCGGCGTCGATGGCGTAGCGGAAGTCGTGGCCGGGCCGGTCGGCGACGAAGGCGATCTTCTCGGCGTGCGGGGTGTTGGCCGGGGCGTATTTGTCGAGCGCGGCGCAGAGCAGCTGGATGACCTCCAGGTTCCGCCGATTGGGCGTGCCGCCGATGCAATAGGTTTCGCCCAGGCGGCCCTTGGCCAGAACCAGCAACAGGGCCTCAGCGTGGTCGTCCACGTGCAGCCAGTCGCGCACCTGGCGGCCGTCGCCATAGACCGGGATCGACTTGCCCTCTAGCGCCCGGCTGATCACCGTCGGGATCAGCTTCTCGGGGAATTGGTAGGGGCCGTAGTTGTTGGCGCAGTTGGTGATCACCACCGGCAGGCCAAAGGTCCGGCCCCAGGCGCGCACCAGGTGGTCGGCGGCGGCCTTGGAGGCGGAATAGGGCGAGTTGGGATCGTAGGGGGTGGCCTCGTCGAACGCCCCGTCCTCGCCCAGCGCCCCGAACACCTCGTCCGTCGAGACGTGGTGGAAACGGAAGGCGGCCTTCTGCTCGGCCGGCAGCTCCGCCCAATAGGCCCGGGCGGCTTCCAGCAGCACCGCCGTGCCCATGACGTTGGCGCGCACGAACGCCAGCGGCGCCTCGATGGCCCGGTCGTTGTGGCTCTCCGCCGCCAGGTGCATCACCGCGTCGGGCTTGTGGCGGGCGAAGATGGCGGCCACCGCCGCCTCGTCGGCGACGTCGGCCTGCTCGAAGGCGTAGCTAGGGCTCTGCGCCACGCTCGCCACGTTCTCCAGGTTGGCGGAATAGGTGAGCGCGTCGAGGTTCACCACCTCGTGGCCGTCGGCGACCGCCTTGCGCACCACAGCCGATCCGATGAAGCCGGCGCCGCCCGTGATCAGGATCTTCATACGGTCTTTCTTGCGACGGCGGTCCCCGCCCAACGTCCCTCGCGCGCCGTCTTACAACGAAACCGCGCCGGCTCAAGCGCCGGGCGGGGCGATCTTGCGCCGCACGCTTGAAGGCCGAGCCCGGCGTACCTACCATTCCATAACGTTTCGACGACTCGCGATCTGGGCGCACGTACGCCCCGGGCGGCTCGGGAGCGAGACCCGCGCGTTGGGGCGGGCGAGAGGGACGAGACGCTTGCAGGCCAACGAGGACAGCGCCGGAAAGGGCGGCCCGCCATCCGGCGGTCGGCCTGCCATGGGAGCGGGCATGGGAGCCGGCATGGGCGGGCGCCGCGGCGGCCCCGACCTGACCACCGGGCCGATCGGCAAGACCCTGATCACCTTCGCCCTGCCGGTGCTGGGCTCCAACATCCTGCAGTCGCTGAACGGCACGGCCAACGCCTTCTGGGTCAGCCACCAACTGGGCGAGGCGGCGCTGACCGCCACCTCCAACGCCAACCAGATCCTGTTCCTGATGCTGGGCGCGGTGTTCGGCGTCTCGATGGCCGCCAACATCATGATCGGTCAGGCGATCGGCAGCGGCGACCAGGGGCTCGCCAAGCGGGTGATCGGCACCTCGACGGCCTTCTTCATCGCCCTGTCGCTGGGCGTCGGCGTCGCGGGCTTCCTGCTCACCCCGCACATCCTCGACGCCATGCGCACCCCGCCCGACGCCCGGGCTGACGCGATCGCCTACCTGCGGGTGATCTTCGCGGCCATGCCGTTCATGTACTTCTTCTCCTTCGTGATGATGGCCCAGCGAGGCCTGGGCGACAGCCGCACGCCCTTCTACTTCTCGCTGGCGGCGGTCGGCATGGACGTGCTGCTGAACCCGATGCTGATCATCGGCGTCGGGCCTTTCCCCAGGCTGGGCATCGCCGGCTCCGCCGCCTCCACCCTGATCTCCCAGACGATCACCCTGGCGGCGATGATCACCTATCTCTACCGGACCAAGTCGCTGCTGGTGCTCAGGCCCTCGGAATGGCGGCTGCTGATCCCCGACCTCGGGATCATCAAGAACCTGGTGCTCAAGGGCCTGCCCATGGGCTTCCAGATGATCGTCATCAGCCTGGCGGCGGTGACCATGATGAGCCTGGTCAACCAGTACGGGGTGCACACCTCGGCCGCCTATGGCGCGGCGGCGCAGCTGTGGACCTACGTGCAGATGCCGGCCATGGCGCTGGGCGCGGCGGTCTCCTCCATGGCCGCCCAGAACGTCGGCGCGGGCAAGATGGACCGGGTGAACCAGGTCGCCCGGATCGGGGTCGTCTACGCTTTCCTGATGACCGCCACGCCGGTGCTGATCATCTACCTGGCCGACCCGTGGGTGCTGCGCATCTTCCTGCCGGCCACCAGCCTCTCGCTGCCGATCGCCGTGCACATCAATTCTTACGTCCTGTGGGGCTTCATCGCCTTCGGGATGGCCTTCATCTATTCGGGCGTGGTGCGGGCCACCGGCGCGGTCTGGCCGCCGCTGATCGCCATGATCATCTCGCTTTGGGCGGTGCGCATCCCGTTCGCCAACCTGCTGACGCCCTCGATGGGGGCGGACGCGGTCTGGCTCAGCTTCCCGATCGGCAGCATCACCACCCTGGTGCTGGCGGCCGGCTATTTCCGGTGGGGCAATTGGCGCAAGGCCCGCATGCTCGACACCCGGCCTAGCGCCGACGCGCCCGACACCGGCCTCGGCCAGCCGATGATGGACGAGAGCGAGGCGATCACGAACGAGGAAGAGCGCGAGCTGGAGGCCCAGGCCGCGAAGGCCTAGCCGTCAAAGCCTATCCGTTCGGCTCCATCAGGGCCGAGTAGACCAGGGTCCGCAGTTCACGGCGGATCGGGTAGGTCGAGGACGGCAGGAGCTGGGTCATGAACACCGCCGTGACCTCCTCCACGGGGTCGACCCAGAAGGCGGTCGAGGCCGCGCCACCCCAGTAGAACTCGCCCTTCGAGCAGGGGATCAGGGTCTTCGGCGGATCGAACACCACGGCGAAGCCCAGGCCAAAGCCGACGCCGGCGTTGGTGCTCTCCGAGAACAGCGAGCGTGACAACTCGGTCAGGTCCTTGTCGCCGGGCAGGTGGTTGGACGCCATCAGCCGGATGGTCTTGGGCGCCAGGATCCGCGCGCCGTCCAGCTCGCCGCCGTTCACCAGCATGTTGGTGAAGCGCAGGTAGTCGGCCGCCGTCGAGACCAGGCCGCCGCCGCCGGACTCCAGGGCCGGCGGCTTCAGGTAGGGGCTGGTGGTCGGATCGTCGTTCAGCTTCATCCCGCCGCCGGGGACCGCGTCGTAGCAGGCGGCGAAGCGGCTCCGCCGGTCCTCGCGGACGAAGAAGCCGGTGTCGACCATCTTCAGGGGCTCGAAGATCCGCTCGCGCAGCACTTCGGAGAGCGGCTTGCCGGCCACCACCTGGGCCAGATAGCCGACCACGTCGGTGGAGACCGAGTAGTTCCAGGCCTCGCCCGGGGAGAACTCCAGCGGCAGCTTGGCCAGCAGGCCGATGAAGGCCTCCAGGTCGTGCTCGCCATGCATCGCCTCGACCTTGAGCTTGCGGTAGGCGGCGTCGACGTTGGTGCGGTTCTGGAAGCCATACGTCAGCCCGGACGTGTGGCGCAGCAGGTCGACCACCTGCATGGGCCGGGCCGGCGGCGTGGTCAGGTAGGGGCCGACGCCGGCCGAGAACACGCCGAGGTCCTTCCAGGCCGGGATATATTTGGCCACCGGGTCGTCGAGCGCGATCCGGCCTTCCTCGACCAGGGTCATCAGGGCGACGCAGGCGATCGGCTTGGTCATGGAATAGATGCGATAGACGGTGTCGTCGGCCAGGGGTGTGCCGCGCTCGGGGTCCTGCTGGCCGACCAGGGCCTGGTGGACCACCTGCCCCTGCCGGGCGAGCACGAACTGGGCGCAGGGGTATTTGCCGGCGTCGACGTAGGCCTGCAGGTGGCGGTCGATCCGCGCCAGCCGCTCGGCGGAGAATCCCAGGCTCTTGGCGCGGGTCATCTGGTCCATGTTGGTCTCCTGACCCGGCCATTAGTCCCCGACGGACCGCCCGTCGCAAGCGCGGGGTGAGGCCCTGTCGCGATGGAAGCTGGCCGTGCGCCTCGGCTAGGATGGGTCCCGACATTCGGGGAGACCACCGATGAGCACCGTCAGCGTCGAACGCCAGGACCGCACCGCCATCGTCACCATCGAGCGGCCGGAGCGGCGCAACGCCGTGGACGGGCCGACGGCGCAGGCGCTCTACGAGGCCTTCAAGGCCTTCGACGCCGATGACGAGCTGGACGTGGCGGTGCTGCAGGGCCGCGGCGGGAGCTTCTGCGCCGGCGCCGACCTGAAGGGCATCTCGGAGGGGCGCGGCAATCCGGTGCATTCGAAGGGCGACCTCGGGCCGATGGGCGTCACGCGGCTGGCGCTCGGCAAGCCGGTGATCGCGGCGGTGGAAGGTCATGCGGTGGCCGGCGGCCTGGAGGTGGCCTGCTGGTGCGATATGCGGGTGGCGGCGGAGGGCGCGGTGTTCGGGGTTTTCTGCCGGCGGTTCGGGGTGCCGCTGATCGACCTCGGGACGGTGCGGCTGCCGCGGTTGATCGGCGGGTCGTGGGCCATGGACCTGACCCTCACCGGCCGCCCAGTGGAGGCCGAGGAGGCGCTGGCCATCGGCCTCGCCAACCGATTGGCCCCTCGCGGCGGGGCGCTGGAGGCGGCCTTGGAGCTGGCGCGGCAGCTCTCCGCCTTCCCGCAGCTCTGCCTGCGCAACGACCGGCTCTCGGCCCTGGCGCAATGGTCGCTGGACTGGGAGGCAGCCCAGGCCGAGGAGATCCGCCTCGGCCGAGAGACCCTGCGCTCCGGCCAGTCGCAGGAAGGCGCCGCCCGCTTCGCAGCCGGCGAGGGCCGCGGCGGCCGCTTCTGACCCGCGCCGCGGGACAGGCGGCGATCGGCGAGCTAGGCTTGACCTGGCGGAATCGATCGGTGCTACCATATCAGTAGCGGCGGACCGGCCGGGCGGGTGTCGGGCCCGCGGTGTGAGGGGACATGATCGGGGGCGATCAAGAGGACGCGCAGGCCAGGAGTCCGCATCGGCGGAGCGCGCGCCCGTGAACCGCTCGACCCTGCTCAGCCAATTGCAGATCGACCGTGAACCGGCCCGCGGCGGCGGTCCTCGGGGCCCCTTGCTCTGGCCGATCGTCCTTGCGGCGCTGGCGGCGGTGGTCGTGGTCGGGGCCTTGATCTGGTTCCTGGCCGCGCGGCCGGACCGCGCGACCGTCCGGGTCGCCGAAGCGACCTCGGCTTCGCCCGGCTCTACGACGCGCGGCGGATCCCTGCTTGACGCCTCCGGCTATGTGGTGGCGCGGCGCGCGGCCACCGTCTCCAGCAAGATCACCGGCAAGGTCGCCCAGGTGCTGATCGAGGAAGGCCAGAAGGTCGCCGCCGGCCAGGTGATGGCGCGCCTCGACGACACCAATGCGCGGGCCGCCCTGGACCAGGCGCGGGCGCAGGTCGCCGCCGCCGACTCCAGCCTGAGGGTGACCCAGGCGCTGGTCGAGCAGCAGGGCCGCAGCAACGACCGCAACCAGCATCTGCACGCCAAGGGGTTCCTGAGCGAACAGTCGGCCGACGACGCCCGCAACGCCTTCGACAACGCCCGCAACAACCTCGACCTGGCGGCGCGCCAGGCGCAGGTGGCCCGCGCCGGGCTGGAGATGGCCCAGCGCAACCTCGACGACACCGTGGTCCGCGCCCCGTTCACCGGCGTGGTCACCGTCAAGGCCGCGCAGGAGGGCGAGATGGTCTCGCCGATCACCGCCGGCGGCGGTTTCACCCGCACCGGCATCGGCACCCTCGTCGACATGGATAGCCTCGAGGTCGAGGTGGACGTGGCCGAGAGCTTCATCAACCGGGTGAGCGAGGGCATGCCGGCGGTGGTCAAGCTGAACGCCTATCCGGACTTCGAAATCCCCGCCGCGGTGATCGCCGTGATCCCCACGGCCGACCGCTCCAAGGCCACCGTTTCGGTGCGGCTGGCGCTGAAGCTCAAGGACCCGCGGATCGTGCCGGAAATGGGCGCCCGGGTGTCGTTCCTAGGTCCCGTCGCCGCGGCGACCGCCGGCGCGAGCCGCGGGCCGCGCAGCGTGGTGGTGCCCGCCGATGCGGTGCAGGCCGACGGGCCGGACAAGGGCGTGGTCTTCGTGGTCGCCGACGGCAAGCTGGAGCGCCGCGCCGTGCGCCTTGGCGCCCAGGAGCCGCGCGGCCAGGTGCTGCAGGCCGGCGTCGCGCCGGGCGAGAAGGTCGTCGTCGGCGGCCTCGACAAGCTGAAGGACGGCGAGCGAGTGAAGGTCACGACCAAGGGGTCCGACGAGGACTGAGCGGTCGGCTGAGGATTCGAGGGGGGATGCGATGGAGCCGCTGGTATCGGTGAGGCAGGTGGTCAAGCGCTACCACCGTGGGCGCGAGACCATCGAGGTGCTGCACCACCTCGACCTGGACATCGCGCCGGGTGAGTTCGTGGCGCTGATGGGGCCCTCCGGCTCCGGCAAGACCACCCTGCTCAACCTGATCGGCGGGCTCGACCGGCCGACCTCCGGCGAGATCGTGGTGGCCGGGGAGCGGATCGAGAAGTTGCGCGGCGGCGAGCTCGCCAGGTGGCGGGCGCGGCACGTGGGCTTCGTGTTCCAGTTCTACAACCTGATGCCGACTCTCTCGGCCGAGGCCAACGTTGAGCTGCCCCTGTTGCTCACCCGGCTGAACGGCCGGCAGCGCAAGGAGAACGTCGCCGCGGCGCTGGAACTGGTGGGCCTCACCGACCGCAAGCGGCACAAGCCCAACGAGCTCTCCGGCGGCCAGCAGCAGCGGGTGGCGATCGCCCGGGCCATCGTCTCGGACCCGACGCTGCTGGTCTGCGACGAGCCCACCGGCGACCTCGACCGCGACACCGCCGAAGGCGTGCTGACCCTACTGCAGCAGCTCAACCGCGAGCAGGGCAAGACCATCGTCATGGTCACCCACGACCCGAAGGCCGCCGAGTTCGCCTCGCGCATCGTGCACCTCGACAAGGGCTCGCTGGCGCCCGCCTCCGCCGAGGCGGCGGAATGAAGTTCTTGCACCTCGTCTGGGCCGGCATCTGGCGAAAGCTGGACCGCTCGATCCTGACGCTGATCGCCATCGTCAACGCCTTCCTGATCTTCGGCCTGCTGCAGGGGCTCTCCAGCGGCATCGACAACGTCGCCAAGGATTCCAACGCCGCGGTGCTGATGACCTTCTCCAAGGTCAGCCAGATCGAGCCGATCCCCATGGGCCATGCGGCGCAGATCCGCACCGTGCCGGGGGTGAAGGCGGTGACCCCGATGGTGATCTTCACCGGCACCTACCGCTCGCCGATGCAGTACGTCCCGGCGATCGCGGTCAACGTCGACGAATACCTGGCGGTCTATCCGGACGTGAAGGTCCCGCCGGCGACGGTGCAGGCCATGCGCCAGACCCGCAACGGCGCCCTGGTGAGCGACCGGCTGGCCAAGGGCTATGGCTGGAAGGTGGGCGACACGGTGCCGATCCGGTCGATCCTGTGGATGAACAAGGACGGCGGCGCGACTTGGCCGGTCAAGGTGGTGGGCATCCTGCCGCCGAAGTCGGGGCCGGCGATGATGGTCAACTATGACTACGTCGACCAGGGCCGCACCCAGAGCCAGGGCACGGCGAGCTTCTTCTTCCTGAAGACCGCCGACCCGAAGCTGGCGACGCCGATCGCCGCCAAGGTGGACGCCCTGTTCGCCAACTCGCCGCACGAGACCCGCACGGTGACCCCGCGCGAGATGGCCCAGACCCAGCTCAAGCAGATCGGCGACATCGCCCTGGTGATCAACGCCATTGTCGGCGCGATCTTCTTCGCCCTGCTGCTGTCGGTGGCCGCGGTGATGGCCCAGTCGGTGCGCGAGCGGACCGCGGAGCTGGGCGTGCTGAAGACGCTCGGCTTCTCGGACGGCGGCGTGCTCGGCCTGGTGATGGCCGAGACCCTGCTGTTCTGCCTGTTCTCCGCCGGCATCGGCCTGGGGCTGGCCGAGCTCGCCTTCCCGCTGATCCGCAAGACCATCGGCTTCCAGGCCTCGGCCGGGGCGATCCTGCTGGCCGGGTTCGGCTTCGCGGTGGCGCTGGCGCTGATCAGCGGCCTGCCGCCGGCGATCCGGGCCATGCGCCTGCAGATCGTCGACGCCCTGGCCGGCCGATAGGAGCCAAGCCCATGAGCCTGATCCGCGAGACACTGGCCGCCACCAGCATGAACATCAAGAGCCTGCCCCAGCGGCTGGGCGCCTCCCTGGTCACCGTGGTCGGGGTGGCGACCACCGTGGCCGTCATGGTCGCGCTGCTGTCCATCGGTGCGGGCCTCCTGAAGACCTCGACCAAGAACATCGGGCTCGACCGGGTGATCGTCATGCCGTCCGGCGCCCAGTCGGAGTACGCCGGCTCCATGGCCCGCGAGGCGGTGGATATCGTGGGCCAGGCGCCCGGGGTGAAGCGCGCGGCGGACGGACGGCCGATGGTCGACGGGACCGCCCTGGTCGTCGTCGAGGTGACCAAGAAGGACGGCGGCACGTCCAATATCGGCCTGCGCGGCGTGGGGCCGATGGCGCGGCAGATCAATCCGGCCGTGCGCCTGACGGCGGGACGGCTCTATCGCCCGGCCGTGCACGAGCTGATCGCTGGCAAGGGCGCGCGGTCGCAGTTCAAGGACCTCGACATCGGCGACCGCATCGCGCTCCGCGGCACCGAATGGACGATCGTCGGCGCCTATGAGGCGAACGGCGGCATCGAGGAGAACGGCCTGATCGGCGACGCCGACACCGTGTTGGCCGCCTTCGACCGCACGGGCTACCAGAGCATCTCGGCGCGGCTGGCGAACCCGGGCGACTTCGCCCGCTTCAAGGACGCCCTGACCACCGACCCGCGGCTCGACGTGGAGCCCAAGCGCTACCGGACCTATCTCAACGACCAGCTGAAGCAGCTCACCACCGTGCTGAATTTCGTGGGCTATTTCGTGGGGGTGGTGATGGCCATAGGCGCGGTGATCAGCGCGCTCAACACCATGTACGCCGCCGTCGACGCCCGGAAGCGGGAGATCGCCACCCTGCGCGCCATCGGCTTCGGCGGCACGGCCGTGGTGGTCTCGTTCATGGTCGAGAGCCTGGTGCTGGCGGTGCCCGGCGCCCTGCTGGGCGCGGGCCTCGCCTGGGTCGCCTTCAACGGCCACGCGATCAGCGCGCTCGGCCTGAGCTTCCCGCTGGCGGTGACCGGGCCCCTGGTGCTGACCGGGGTGATCCTGTCGCTGGTCATCGGCCTGGTCGGCGGCTTCGCGCCCTCGCTGAGGGCCGCCGGCCTGCCGGTGGCGACGGCCCTGCGCGCGACCTGAGACGACCTATTTGATGTGGATGGTGGCCGAGCCCTGGTCGCCGGTCACGTCGAAGGTGTCGCCGGACTTCTTGTCCTTCGGATAGGCGACGCAGGCCTCGGCGGGGGCGGCGTTGGAAGTGGTGCAGAGCTTGTCGCCGTCGATCCGCCAGGCGCCGGTGACCTGGCCGTCGAGCGCCGTGAACTTGCCGTCCGGGGTGAACTCCACGTCGATGTTCATGTCCTGGATGGTGACGATCATCCCGTGGGTGGTCACCTCCTGAAGGGTGCCGGCCAGGGCCGGCGTGGCGAGGGCGGCGAACGCGGCGGCGGCGATGATCAGTCTGCGCATGGTGGTCTCCCCGACTTGGCTGATGACGCTACTGAATTGATAGCGCAATGCCGCGCCCTTGGCGAGGCGAAGCTGAATCGGCGCGGGCCGTTGCGTCATCCGAACGAGCGTTTGATAATGACTCCGACCCGATCGGGCGCCTAGATCATACCCGAATTTCGAAAAACGATCAGGAGGATGCGGCATGGCCTGGGATTTCGAGACCGATCCTGAGTTCCAGAAGAAGCTCGACTGGATCGAGGAGTTCATGCGCGAGGAGGTCGAGCCGCTCTCCTACCTGGGCATGGCGGTCTATGGCGGCCTGGGCCGCGAGAAGTTCATCAAACCACTGCAGCAGAAGGTGAAGGACCAGGGGCTGTGGGCCTGCCACCTGGGCCCCGAGCTGGGCGGCCAGGGCTATGGCCAGCTGAAGCTCGGCCTGATGAACGAGAAGCTGGGCCGCAACGGCCTGGCTCCCACCATCTTCGGCTGCCAGGCGCCGGACTCAGGCAACGCCGAGATCATCGCCCACTACGGCACCGAGGCGCAGAAGGAGAAATACCTCTGGCCGCTGCTGAACGGCGAGATCCGCTCGGCCTTCTCGATGAGCGAGCCCACCGGCGGCTCCGACCCCCTGACCTTCAAGACCCGCGCGGTGCTGGAGGGCGACGAGTGGGTGATCAACGGCGAGAAGTGGTTCTCCACCAACGCGCGGTATTCCAAGGTGCTGGTGCTCTATGCGGTCACCGACCCGGACGCCAAGGACCCCTACCGGCGCACCTCGATCTTCCTGGTGCCCACCGACAGCCCCGGCGTCGAGATCGTCCGCAACGTGGCGGTGGGCGGCGGCGGTGAGATCGGCGGCGGCAACGAGGGCTACGTCCGCTACACCAACGTGCGCCTGCCCTATGACGCCCTGCTGGGCGAGCGCGGGGCGGCCTTCGTGATCGCCCAGGTGCGGCTGGGCGGCGGCCGGGTGCACCACGCCATGCGCACCGTCGGCGCGTGCAAGAACGCGCTCGACCTGATGTGCAAGCGGGCGGTCTCGCGCACCACCCGCGACGGCAAGCTCGCCGACCTGCAGATGGTGCAGTCCGACATCGCCGAGAGCTGGATCGCCCTGGAGAGCTTCCGCCTGATGGTGCTGCGCACCGCCTGGCTGATCGACAAGCACAAGGACTACAACCTGGTGCGCAAGGACATCGCCGCCATCAAGGTGATGATGCCCAAGGTCTACAACGACATCGCCACCAAGGCCGCCCACCTGCACGGCGCGCTCGGCGTCTCCAACGAGATGCCGTTCATGCACATGGTGACCTCGTCGCTGGTCATGGGCATCGCCGACGGCCCCACCGAGGTGCACAAGGTGACGGTGGCCAAGCAGGTGCTGAAGGACTATCGGCCCGACAACGAGCTGTTCCCGGCCTACCACATCCCGAAGCTGCGCGAGGAAGCCCAGAAGCGCTACGCCAAGGAGCTCTCCGAGCTGAAGGACGCCTACGCCGACCGGCGGTCCAAGGCGGCCGAGCCGGCCTGAGCCGCGATCGCGTAGGAATGAGCATCATTCCGCTTCGCGCCGCGAAGCGGGGCTCATACGCGCAAGACACGCGGGAAACGGCTGTGTCTATAGGAGCCGCACGGCCGCCGGCGCGGCGTCCGGGACGACATCTGTTTGGAGTGAGTTGAAGTGCCCGACACCTGGCCCGTCATGTCGATCGCCGAAGCCCATGCGCGGCTGACCGCGCCCGGCCAGCGCTTCGAGGTCGAGGAAATGGTCATCCGCGGCGTCCGGACCAAGGTGTGGAAGAACGCGCCGCCGACCCTGCGCGACCTGTTCCTCGCGGGTCGGGCTTTCGCGGACCGCGAGTTCCTGGTGCTCGAGGACGAGCGGGCGACCTACGAGGCCTTTTCACGGGCGACCCTCGCGCTGGCCCATCAGCTGCAGGCTGATGGGATCGCCAAGGGCGACCGGGTCGCCGTGATCATGCGCAACCTGCCGGAATGGCCGGTGGCCTTCTTCGCCGCCATCCTGGCGGGCGCCATCGTCACCCCGTTGAACGGCTGGTGGACCGGCCCCGAGCTGCAGTACGGCCTGGCGGATTCCGGGGCCAAGGTCGCCATCGTCGACGACGAACGGCTGGAGCGCATCGCCCCGCACCTGGACGAGACGCCGGCGCTGGAGCTCGTCTACGTCAGCGGCCTGGCCACGGCGCCGACCGACCCGCGCGTACGCCGGCTGGAGGCGGTCATCGGCAAGGTCGGCGACTGGGCCGCCCTGCCCGACAGGCCGCTGCCGGATGTTCCGCTGGACCCGGAGGACGACGCCACCATCCTCTACACCTCCGGCACCACCGGGAAGCCGAAGGGCGCGCTCGGCGCCCACCGCAACATGACCTCCAACATCGGGGCCGGCGGCATCTCGGCGGCGCGCAACTTCCTGCGGGCCGGCGAGCCCCTGCCGGAGAGCGATCCGCACAAGCTGCCGCAGCGGGTGACCCTGCTGGTGGTGCCGTTCTTCCACGCCACCGGCCTGTCGGCCACCTTAGGCCCGACCATGAACGCCGGCGGCAAGATCGTGCTGATGCATCGCTGGGAGGCCGAGCCGGCCATGAAGCTGATCGAGCGCGAGCGCGTGTCGTCGACCGGCGGGGTGCCGACCATCGCCTGGCAGCTCATCGAGCATCCGGCGCGGGCGAACTACGACCTCTCCAGCCTGCAGGCGGTGACCTACGGCGGCGCGCCCTCGGCCCCCGAACTGGTGCGCAAGATCAAGCAAGTCTTTCCAGCGTCCCAGCCCGGTAACGGCTGGGGCATGACCGAGACCACCGCCACCTTCACCTCGCACCTGGGCCGCGACTACGAGAACCGCCCCGACAGCGCCGGCCCCGCGGCTCCCGTGGGCGAGATGCAGGTGCGCGATCCGGCCGACGGCAAGACCGTGCTGCCGATAGGCGCGGTGGGCGAGCTCTGGTGCAAGGGCCCGCAGGTGGTGGTCGGCTATTGGAACAAGCCTGAGGCCACCGCCGAGACCTTCGTCGAGGGCTGGCTGCGCACCGGCGACCTCGCCCGGATCGACGAGGAAGGCTTCCTGTTCATCGTCGACCGCGCCAAGGACATGCTGATCCGCGGGGGCGAGAACATCTACTCCGTCGAGGTGGAGAACGTCCTCTACGAGCACCCGGCGGTGATGGACGCCGCCCTGGTCGGCATCCCGGACAAGATGCTCGGCGAGGAGCCCGGCGCCGTGGTGCACCTGAAGCCCGGCTCCGTCGCCACTGAGGCCGAGCTGCGCGCCTTCGTCCACGAGCGGCTGGCGGCCTTCAAGGTCCCGGTGAAGATCGTCTTCTGGCCCGAGCCCCTGCCGCGCAACGCCAACGGCAAGATCCTCAAGACCGACCTGAAGAAGGTGTTCGCGACGCAAGCCGAGGTGGCGCGAGGGGTGGCGCACGCCACGTCCCCGCCTTAGAGGTTCAGCGATGACGACAAGGCCTCTGATCGTCGGGCTGGGCGGCACGGTGCGGGCGGGATCGTCCACCGAGCGGGCGCTCATGGTGTCGCTGAAGGCCGCGGAAGCGGCGGGGGCGGAGACCCGGCTGTTCGGCGGCGCCTTCCTGGCGCGACTGCCGATCTTCGATCCGCGACCGGGCGCCACGACCTCCGAGCAGGGCGAGCTGGCCGAGGCGATCGGGGCAGCGGACGGCGTCATCGTCGCCAGCCCCGGCTACCACGGCTCGATCTCCGGGGTGGTCAAGAACGCCCTCGACACCCTGGAGCTGACCCGCGAGGCGCCCCAGCCCTATCTGGAGGGCAAGCCGGTGGGCACGATCATCACCGCCGACGGCTGGCAGGCGGCCGGCACGACCTTGATGGCGCTCAGGGCGATCATACATGCCCTGAGGGGCTGGCCGACGCCGTTCGGCGCGGCCCTCAACGCGGGGACCAGCCTGTTCGACGAGGCGGGCGACTGCCGGGAGGCCAAGGACGCCTGGCAGCTCGCCACCGTCGCCGACCAGGTCATGGACTTCGCCCGGATGCGAGCGGCGAAAACGAAGGACCTGGCATGAAGCGCCCCTATCTCGTCGCCCCGCCGCCCGGCTCCCGGCCCAATTCTGGGCCCAACTCTGGGATCGACGACGACGTGCACGCCGCGATCAGCCCGATCGAGGACATCCTCGAGGACGCCCGCAACGGCCGGCCCTACATCCTGGTCGACGCCGAGGACCGGGAGAACGAGGGCGACGTGATCATCCCGGCGCAGTTCGCCACGCCCGAGCAGATCAACTTCATGGCCAAGCACGCCCGCGGCCTGGTCTGCCTGTCGATCACCGCCGAACGCGCCCGCCAGCTGCGCCTGCCGCCGATGGCCTCGGACAACCAGTCGGGCCACGGCACCGCCTTCACCGTTTCCATCGAGGCGCGCGAGGGGGTGACCACCGGCATCTCCGCCCACGACCGCGCCCACACCATCGCCGTCGCCGTCGACCCGACCAAGGGCCCCGACGACATCGTCTCGCCCGGCCACGTCTTCCCGCTGGTGGCCAAGGATGGCGGCGTGCTGGTCCGCGCCGGCCACACCGAGGCGGCGGTCGACATCAGCCGCATGGCCGGCCTCGCCCCAGCTGGGGTGATCTGCGAGATCATGAAGGACGACGGCTCGATGGCGCGTCTTCCCGATCTCGTCGCCTTTGCACAACTGCACGGGCTGAAGATCGGCACCATCGCCGACCTGATCGCCTATCGCCGGCGCACCGAGCGGCAGGTGGAGCGGGTGCTGGAGCGGCCGTTCGACAGCGACTACGGCGGCCGGTTCCGGATGATCGTCTACCGCAACAGCATCGACCAGACCGAGCACGTGGTGCTGGCCCGCGGCAAGATCGATCCGGAGAAGCCGACCCTGGTGCGCATGCACCGGGTGGACATGGCCGCCGACATGCTGGGCCATGTGGAGGCGCGGCGGGACTATGTGCCCAAGGCCCTGCAGGCCATCGCCGACTACGACGGGGCGGGCGTGGCGGTGTTCATCCGCGATCCCAGCCCGCACTGGCTCTCCGAGCGCTACGGCCGCCCTGACGCCAACCAGAGCGACAACATCCTCAGGGACTATGGCATCGGAGCGCAGATCCTGCTCGATCTCGGGGTGCGCGACATGCTGCTCTTGACCTCGTCGAAGACCGTGCTGCCGGGCTCCGCCGGCTACGGTCTGAAAATCCTCGGCCGCGCGCCGCTGGACTGACCGCCTGGAGCTTGAGCATGGGTTGAGGCGCGGCGGGTCCTCGCGCCCTGCGCGCAACGGCCGCACAGGCGAACGATTGTGCGCCGGAGTCTAATCCCTTAAGAATTTGAACGGGATGGGCATGGTAGAGCTGCGAAAATGCCCCTTCAGTCCCTGACCTCCGCCGCTTCCGATTTCGCGCCTGCGTCCGGCTCCACGCCGGGCCCGGCGGCCTTCCTCGACGCCGATGCGCGCAGCGGGCCCACCGACAACGGCAAGCCCAGCTACACGATCGACCAGGCGGGCAATCAGATCATCCGCGGCGAGCCCGGCTGGGGCCCGCTGGGCCAGTCGTACACCGTGACCTACGCCTACCGAGCCGACGCGCCGGCGGCGATGCCGGACGACACCGCCGGCTTCCAGCAGTTCAACTCCGCCCAAATCGACCAGGCGGAGCTGTCGATCAAGGCCTGGGAGGACGTGGCCAACATCCATTTCGTGCGGGTGGGCTCGGGCGACACCGGGGCGGCCGCCTATTCCGACAAGGCCACCATCCTGCTCGGCGACTACACCACCGGCTCTGCGGGCGCGGCGGCCTTCACCTACTTCCCGGGTCCGACCGCCGCCAGCTCCCAGGCCGGCGACCTGTGGGTCAACGTCAGCCTCAGCTACAACGCCAACCCCTCCCTGGGGAACTACGGCGCCATGACGCTGACGCACGAGCTCGGCCACGCCATCGGCCTGGCCCACCCGTCCGACTACGACGCCAGCGCCAATACGACCCTCACCTACGGCGCCGACGCGAGCTACTACGAGGACGACCGCCAGTACTCGCTGATGAGCTATTTCAGCGAATCCAACACCGGCGCCAATTTCGGCGGCGCCTATCCGGCCGCCCCGATGCTCGACGACATCAAGGCCGCCCAGCTGGAATACGGGGCGAACATGTCGACCCGCACGGGCGACACCACCTATGGTTTCAACTCCAACGCCGACGAGCCCTGGTTCGTCGCCACGAGCAAGCTGACCAAGCTGGTGTTCGCGGTGTGGGACGCCGGCGGCCACAACACCTTCGACTTCTCCGGCTACAGCCAGAACCAGGTCATCGACCTGCACGCCGGCAACTTCTCCAACGTCGGCGGCCTGGTCGGCAATGTGGCGATCGCCGAGGGCGTGACCATCCAGGCGGCGATCGGCGGCTCGGGCGCCGACCAGATCATCGGCAACGACGCGGGCGATTCGCTGACTGGCGGCGCCGGCGCCGACACGATCACCGCCGGGAACGGCGCAAACCTCATCCGCGCCGGCGACGGCAATGACAGCGTCCAGGGCGGCGCGGGCTTCGACGACGTCAACGGCAACCTGGGCGACGACACCATCGTGGGCCATTCCGCCGTCGGCGACTGGCTGGTGGGCGGCCAGGGCAATGACCTGATCAGCACCAGCACCGCCAACAACATCCTCTACGGCAACCTAGGCAACGACACGCTCACCGGCGGGACCGGCGGCGACATCCTGCGGGGCGGCCAGGGCGACGACGTGATCCATGCCGGCTCCGGGGCCGAATGGATCTCCGGCGACCGCGGCAACGATACGATCTATGGCGGCTCGGGGGCCGACACCTTCCACACCTTCACCGGCGCCGGCGTCGACCAGGTGGTGGGCTTCGACCCCGCCAAGGGCGACCACGTGCAGATCGACCTCGGAACCACCTATACCCTCTCCCAGTCGGGCGCGGACACCCTCATCAACATGGGCAATGGCGACGAGATGATCCTGAAGAACGTCGCGTTGGCGACCCTGCCGATCGGTTGGATCTTCACCCTCTAGCGCGGCGAGCGAACGACAATCGGCGGTTCCCTCCGCCGGCGTTCGGGCCTATATGACGAGCCCACCCGCCCGGCCGAAAGGCCGGGCGCCTTTGTTTCCGAATACCGGATTTTCAAGTCCGACAGGACCCGACCATGACCGACATCCTGATGCCGAAGGCGACCGCCGTCTGGCTGGTGGACAACACCTCGCTGACCTTCGACCAGATCGCCGACTTCTGCGGCCTGCATCCCCTGGAAGTGAAGGGGATCGCCGACGGCGAGGTGGCCCGCGACATCCGCGGCGCCGACCCGATCGCCAACGGCCAGCTGAACCGCGAAGAGCTGGACCGGGCGGAGAAGGACTCCAAGTACCGCATGAAGGCCCAGAAGAGCCGCCATGCGGAATACCTCAAGCCGCAGAAGAAGGGGCCCAAATATACCCCCGTCTCGCGGCGCCAGGACCGGCCGGACGCCATCGCCTGGTTCCTGCGCAACCACCCGGAAATCGCCGAGAGCCAGATCGCGCGGATCCTCGGCACCACCAAGGCGACGATCGATTCGGTGCGCAACCGCACGCACTGGAACTCGGCCAACATCAAGCCGGTCGACCCGGTGACGCTGGGCCTGGTCCTGCAGCTCGAGCTCGACGAGGTGGTCCGCAAGGCGGCCGACAAGAAGGCCAAGGAAGACGCCCGCAAGGGCATCGTCCATCCCGAGGGCCCGAGCCTGCGCCCGGCCTCGGAGACCGGCGTGATCGAGGACGAGGCCCACGCCGAGCCCGAGGACGCGCACGACGACGAGGCCCACAAGGACGAAACGCCCGTCTACGAAGACGAGCACGCGGAAGACTGAAGTTTTCCCTCCCCGCACCGGGGAGGGAAAAGCTAGTGGGCCGTGGCGCGAAGGTTTTCGAGTTCGTCCTTCAGCTTCAGCTTCTGTCGCTTGAGTTCCTTAAGCTTGAGCTCGTCAGAGGATGGCCTTCGCAACTCGTCCTGGATGGCCTTTTCCAAGGACTGGTGGCGAGCTCCGAGTTCACGGAGCCTGGCTTCCATGGCCATGACGATTGGCCTCCTAAGCTGTTGGACGGCCCCAGAGTGAACACCCGCTGTGCTCGGCTGTCAGATCACATATGTTTGCAGGCGGCGAAGCTGGAGCGGCGCCTTGGTTTCAGGCGTTTAGGACCTTCTGCATGGCGAAAACCGAGCGGCCCAGGCTGGTCGTAGGCGTCTCCGGCGCCTCGGGGATCGTCTATGGGCTGAGGGTGCTGGACGCCGCCCGCGAGCTCGGCGTCGAGACCCATCTGGTGATGAGCCGCGCCGCGGCGCTCACCCTGGCGCAGGAGACCGCGCTCAGCCTCGCCGACGCGCAGGCCCGCGCCGACGTGGCCTATAGGCCGGGCGATGTGGGGGCCTCGATCGCCTCGGGCTCGTTCCGAACACTTGGCATGATCGTGGCGCCCTGCTCGGTGCGCACCATGAGTGAGGTCGCCACCGGCGTGACCGCCTCGCTGCTGACGCGGGCCGCCGACGTCACCCTCAAGGAGCGCCGCCCGCTGGTCCTGATGGTGCGCGAAAGCCCGTTGCACCTGGGCCACCTGCGCACCATGGCCAAGCTCGCCCAGATGGGGGCGGTGATCGCCCCGCCGATGCCAGCCTTCTACGCCAAGCCGCAGAGCCTGGAGGAGATGGTCGACCAGTCGGTGGGCCGCGCCCTCGACCTGTTCGGCCTGGCCTGGCGGCCGGTGAAGCGCTGGGGCGAGGATATTGGTCCTCTTGGGGGCCCCGTGACCCCCGACGCCGCGGCCGGCGAATGATCTGGGAATGGGCCTTGAGCGCCTACGGCCAGCCGGGCGTGCCGGAGGCCTGCCTGCGCCTGCAGGACGAGTTCGGTCAGAACAGCTCGCTGCTGCTCTGGGCGGTTTGGGCGGAAGTGGGCGACCCCGCCCTGCTGGCCCGCGCCGCGGAGGCGGCCCGTGCCTGGGAGGCGACGGCGCTGGGCCCGCTGCGTAAGGTGCGCCGCGCCCTCAAGCCCGCGGCCCCGCCGGTGGCCGATGCGGCGCGCGAGGGTCTGCGCGAAGATGTGAAAAACGCCGAATTGCGCGCCGAGCGGGTGCTGATGGAGACCCTGGCGAGTTTATCCGGCGACCATCGCGGCGGCGCCCATGCGCTGGCCGCGCTCCAAGGCGCCTCGGCGGCCTGGGGACCGCGGGCGCCTGACGAGGCGCTGGCTGCGCTGGCCGCCGCGCTCAGCTAGGATCGAGCCGCCGATGATCGACGCCCCGTTCATGTCCGAAGAGGCGCTCCTGGCCCGGCTCGCCGAGCTCAAGCAGGAGCATGCGGACTTCGACGCCGCCGTCCAGGCTCTGGCCCTGTCGCCGCTGCCGGACATGATGGTGATCGGCCGCCTGAAGCGGAAGAAGCTGGCCCTCAAGGACGAGATCAGCCGCATCGAGGACATCCTCAACCCGGATATCCCGGCGTAACTCTGCTTTCTCTGCGCGCAGCCGGACGCAGAGGCGGTCCCCACCTTTGCGGGCTGTCGCTCGGTCAGCCTGCCCCGCGCGCCCGCTTGGCGGCGTACATGGCCGCGTCCGCCTGGGCGATCAGGGCCTCCGGCTCCAGTTCGGGGGAAATCTGCCGCACGCCGTAGGAGATGTGCAGCGGCGCGGACCAGTCACCGAACCTGATCGGCTCGCGCTCGATGGCCTGGGCCAGGGCGCCGGCCTTGGCGGTAGCCACCGCCTCGTCGGCCTGCACCAGGATCACGGCGAACTCGTCGCCGCCCATCCGCCCGACGATGTCGGATTCGCGGACGTGGGCCAGAAGCCGCTCGGCGACCGCGGTCAGGGCCGCGTCGCCCGCCGCATGGCCATAGCGGTCGTTGACCGTCTTGAATCCGTCGAGGTCGAAATAGACCAGGCTGGCCGGCGCGCCGTAGCGCTGGGAGAAGGTGCGGATGCGCGACAGCTCGCGCAGCAGGGCGCGGCGGTTGAGCAGCGGGGTCAGGGCGTCGCGGTCGGCGAGGTCCTCGCTCTCCTCGAGCTGGGCCTTCAGCCGGGCCACCTGGCCGCGCAGGTCGTCGATCTCGGTGAGCAGGGTCATCAGGGCGGCGCGGATGGCCGGCGTCAGATCCGCCTCGGTGAGGCCGAGGAAGGCGGCGGTGTCGGCCGGCGCGGCGGCGGCGACCTGGGCGCCGGCCTGGACCAGGGCGCGCCGGCGCATGGCGGAGAACGGCTCGTTGCGTGCGCCGGAGACTTTCATCGGGAAATCTTCATCGGGTGAGACCCTGAAGGCGGAAGGGAATCAGCACGCGTCACCAATCGCCGCCGAATCTAGACCTCGCCGGTTGCCCGCGCAAAGCGCCCGCCTATACTCCGCGCCTTTTCCGGGGCGCAGGACTTGATCACCACATGAGCGCCACCGCGCCCGTCGCCATCATCATGGGCAGCCGGTCCGACTGGCCGGTCCTGAAGCGCGCCGCCGAGATGCTGGATGAGTTGGGCGTCGCCTATGACGCCAAGGTGGTCTCGGCCCACCGCACGCCGCAGCGGATGTACGACTTCGCCAAGGGCGCCAAGGCGGCCGGGTACCAGGTGATCATCGCCGCGGCCGGCGGGGCGGCCCACCTGCCGGGCATGACCGCCTCGCTGACCGACCTGCCGGTGCTGGGCGTGCCGATCGAGTCCAAGGCGCTGAAGGGCATGGATAGCTTGCTGTCCATCGTCCAGATGCCGGCCGGCATCCCGGTGGGCACCCTGGCGATCGGCGAGGCGGGGGCGAAGAACGCGGGCCTGCTGGCGGCGCGTATCCTGGCGCTCGCCGATCCGGCGATCGCCGCGAAGATCGCCGAGTTCAACGCCCGCCAGACGGCGAGCATCCCCGAGACGGTCGAGGACGCCTGAGAAGCCCCATGGCCGACCTGCCGCTCGAACCCGGCCAGACCATCGGCATCCTCGGCGGCGGCCAGCTCGGCCGCATGCTGGCGGAGGCCGCCAGCCGCCTGGGCTTCGACGTGGCCATCCTCGATCCCGAGCCCGACGCCCCGGCCGGCCGGGTGGCCGCCCATCGCTTCGTCGCCGGCTACGACGATCCCAAGGCGCTCGCCGCCCTGGCCGCCGTGGCCTCGGTGGTGACCTACGAGTTCGAGAACGTGCCGGCCGCCGCCGTGGCCCAGCTCGCGGGGATGGGCGCCTTGGTGGCGCCGGGCCCCGAAGCGCTGCGCGTCGCCCAGGACCGGCTGGCGGAGAAGACCTTCCTAAACGCCCATGGGGCCCCGACGGTGGCCTTCGCCGCCGCCGATAGCGCCGAGGCGGCCGTCGCGGCGGTGGAACAGGTCGGCGCGCCGGCCCTGATGAAGACCCGGCGCGAAGGCTATGACGGCAAGGGGCAGCGCTGGGTGGAGCATGCCGCCGATGCGGCCAAGGCGTTCGCCGAGCTGGGCGGGGCGCCGGTGATCGTCGAGGCGGCCGCGGCCTTCGAGCGCGAGCTGTCGGTCATCGCCGCCCGCGGCCGCGACGGGGCGATCGCGGTCTATCCCCTGGCCGAGAACCACCACGAGGGCGGCATCCTGCGCCGCTCGATCGCGCCGGCCCGGGTGTCGGCCGCTGTGGCCGACCAGGCGGAGCGGATCGCCGCCCGGATCCTGGCGGGCCTCGACTATGTGGGGGTGATCGGCGTGGAGCTGTTCGAGATGGCCGGCGGCCAGCTGTTGGTCAACGAGATCGCGCCCCGGGTGCACAACACCGGCCACTGGACCCAGGACGGCTGCGACGTCGACCAGTTCGAGCAGCACATCCGCGCCGTCGCCGGCTGGCCGCTCGGGCCGACGGCGGCCGTCGCCCGCGTCGAGATGCTGAACCTGCTGGGCGACGAGGCAGCCGGCTGGCGCCGCTTCGCCGCCGAGCCCGAAACCCGCCTCCACCTCTACGGCAAGCGCGACGCCAAGCCGGGGCGGAAGATGGGGCACATCAATCGGGTGAAGGGGCTCTAGCGGTACCGCATCCGCCCCAGCGCACCGGCGAGGCCGGCCAGGAGGTCGTAGGGACGGAAGGCGGTGGTGGCCTTCCATTTCTCGAAGCGCATGACGTCGGCGATGCGGCGGTCGGTGAAGGCGAGCGCCTCGCCGCGGCCCGAGCCCAGGCGGATCGCCAGGGCGCCGGTCAGGATGCCGGCCAGCAGCGCCCGCTTGGAATAGTGGTTCTCGTCGGTGGCGACGTCGCCGGCCCAGCGCCAGAGGCCGTCGGCGCTCTCCCAGGCCAGCCGGGCGGCGAGCGGGGCGTTGGCCGGCAGGGCCAACCAGCCCATCCAGCGGCGCGCAGCGGCCTCGTCCTGGGCCGCGGCGTCGAGCCTGGCCTCCACGGCGCGGGCGATGCGTTCGCGGATCTTCAGCCCGTCGGGATCGACCTCGGCCAGGAGGGTCAGCGCCCGGGCGTCGTGGCGGCGGGACAGCAGGGCGGCCAGGTCGGCCGGGCCATGGGGGATCAGGAGCTCGGTCTCGCCATCGGAAAAGCCCGCCGCGCGGCCCGCGGCCCGGGCCATCCGCGCGGTCCAGCCCTCCTGCGGCGCCAGCCTCAGGGCTTGGTCCAGCACCTGCTGCTCGGCGGTCGCGGCCCAGTCTCCGGACTCGGCATCCGTTTCGGCTATGCTCTTGGCTGCGTCGCTCATCACCCTATCTTTAGCCTCTTGCGCGATAGGCGTCTCGGCGTGGACATCGGAGTCCGCTTCTGGTATCTCGCCGCGCTCTGTCCCGGTGGCCGCAACGCCTCCGGGCCCTAATGTATTTGTTCGCTCGCCGCCGCCCCTGACCTGGGAGACGAGGGGCCGAGCGGTGGAACGACACAGGAGAGAGACCTCTGGTTCAGATTTTCGTCCGCGATAACAACGTCGACCAGGCCCTCAAGGCGCTGAAGAAGAAGATGCAGCGCGAAGGCTCGTTCCGCGAGATGAAGCGCCACGTCCACTATGAGAAGCCGTCCGAGAAGCGCGCCCGCCAGAAGGCGGAAGCCGTGCGCCGGGCCCGCAAGCTCGCCCGCAAGCGCGCCCAGCGCGAAGGCCTGATCGCGGCGCCGAAGAAGCCGACGCGCTAGACCTGACGGATCATCGGACCAGTTCCTATCTAGAGGCCGCGCCACCGGGCGCGGCCTTTGTCGTTTTCCGGGGTCGCTTTCCATCCGTTTTCCGTCCAGGGCGCGGTCTTCCGTCGCGCGACCGGCGGTTTGCTGGTGGAACGTCGATCGGCGTCCTATCTTTAATAGTCGTGCCCGCAACTCCTTGAGGCGGTTTCAGCCAATGAACCTGCGCAATCTCGTCATCTGGGGCGTCGTCGTCGTCGCCCTGATCGGCATCTACAGCATGGTGACGGGCGGCGGCCGCGCCGCCGGGGCCGCCGAAATCCCCTATTCCCAGCTGGTCGCCAAGGTGAACTCCGGCGAGGTGAAGCAGGCGGTGATCCGCGGCGCCGCCGTGGAGATCAAGGACCAGGGCAACCACGTCTATACAGCCATCACGCCCGCCAACCAGGACGACCTGGTCAAGCGCCTGGAGACCCAGGGCGCCGAGATCGACGTCAAGGCGGCCGGCGGCTTCACCCTCCTGGGCTTCATCCTGAACAGCCTGCCGATCCTGCTGCTGATCGGCGTCTGGGTGTTCTTCATGCGCCAGATGCAGGGCGGCGCACGCGGCGCCATGGGCTTCGGGAAGTCCAAGGCCAGGCTGCTCACCGAGAACAAGAACCGCGTCACCTTCGAGGACGTGGCCGGCGTCGACGAGGCCAAGGACGAGTTGGCCGAGATCGTCGACTTCCTGAAGGATCCGCAGAAGTTCCAGCGCCTGGGCGGCAAGATCCCCAAGGGCGCCCTGCTGATCGGCCCCCCCGGCACCGGCAAGACTCTGCTGGCGCGCGCCATCGCGGGCGAAGCGGGCGTGCCGTTCTTCACCATCTCCGGCTCCGACTTCGTGGAGATGTTCGTGGGCGTCGGCGCCAGCCGCGTGCGCGACATGTTCGAGCAGGCCAAGAAGAACGCCCCCTGCATCATCTTCATCGACGAGATCGACGCCGTCGGCCGCCATCGTGGCGCGGGCCTGGGCGGCGGCAACGACGAGCGTGAGCAGACCCTGAACCAGCTGCTGGTCGAGATGGACGGCTTCGAGGCTAACGAAGGCATCATCCTGATCGCCGCCACCAACCGGCCCGACGTGCTCGACCCGGCGCTGCTGCGCCCGGGCCGTTTCGACCGCCAGGTCGTGGTGCCGAACCCCGACATCAATGGCCGCGAGCGCATCCTGCGCGTCCACATGCGCAACGTGCCCCTGGCCGCCGACGTGGACGTCAAGATCATCGCCCGCGGCACCCCCGGCTTCTCCGGCGCCGACCTGTCGAACCTGGTCAACGAGGCGGCCCTGATGGCCGCTCGGAGGAACCGCCGCATGGTCACCATGCGCGACTTCGAGGACTCCAAGGACAAGGTCATGATGGGCGCCGAGCGGCGCTCGATGGTGATGACCGAGGAAGAGAAGAAGCTCACCGCCTATCATGAGGGCGGCCACGCCCTGGTGGCGCTGTCCGTCCCGGCCACCGATCCGGTGCACAAGGCGACGATCATCCCGCGCGGCCGCGCGCTGGGCATGGTCATGCAGCTGCCCGAACGCGACAAGTTCTCGATGACCTACGAGCAGATGACCTCGCGGCTGGCTATCCTGTTCGGCGGCCGGGTCGCCGAGGAGATCATCTTCGGCAAGCAGAAGGTCACCTCCGGCGCCTCCTCCGACATCGGCCAGGCGACCAAGCTCGCCCGCGCCATGGTCACCAAGTGGGGCTTCTCCGACGAACTGGGCGCCGTCGAGTACGGCGAGAACCAGGAAGAGGTGTTCCTCGGCCACTCGGTGGCCCGTAACCAGAACGTCTCCGAAGCCACCGCCGAGATCATCGACCGCGAGGTCAAGCGGCTGGTCAAGGAAGGCGAGGACGAAGCCCGCCGCATCCTCACCGAGAAGCTCGAGGACCTGCACACCCTCGCCAAGGCCCTGCTCGAATACGAGACCCTGAGCGGCGACGAGATCATCAATGTGATGAAGGGCATCCAGCCGGTGCGCGAGGAAGCCGAGGCCAAGCGGCCGACCGGCCCCTCAGTCGCGGTGCCGATCTCGCCCCGACCGGACCCCGAGCCGGCCTGACCGGACAATCCTCGATCCTGAGAAGGCGGTCGCCGCGGCGGCCGCCTTTTTCGTCTGCGCCTACAGCATGTCCCGGCGCAGCAGCTTGATCGCCCGCTCCAGCACCCGGTTGCCCCAGGTGGTGAGGTCGGGCCGGCGCAGCTGCTCGCGGGCGGCGCGCAGGGCGTCCACCCCATAGCGTCGGCGCAGGTATTGCGCCTCCTCCAACGCCTCACGCCGGAGGCGCTGGCGCCTTCGGAAAAAGCGCAGCGGATTTAGGGTCATCGTCCCTCAAGGTCCCCCGTAGCGACGGCGGAGGCGAGAATCCCGCCGCGGCTCCTGCTGACAAGGCAGGCGCTTAACTATATCGCGTGCGCAATCCTTTTACGCTCGTTAATGGCGCTCCCGGCAATCGCAACTCATCCGATCAAGGTGATGGGGGTGGTGAACGTCACCCCCGACAGCTTCTACGACGGCGGCCGGCACTTCGATGTGAGCGCCGCGATCGCCCACGCACGCCGGCTGATCGCCGACGGGGCGGACCTCGTGGATGTGGGCGGGGAATCGACGCGGCCGGGCGCCGAACCGGTCTCCGAGGCCGAAGAGATCGCCCGCGTCACGCCGCTGATCCGGGCGATCCGCGCGGAGAGCGCCGTCCCCATCTCCGTCGACACCATGAAGCCCGCGGTGGCGCGCGCCGCGATCGCGGCGGGGGCCTCGATGTGGAACGACGTCACCGCCCTGCGCCACGCTCCCGACAGCCTGGCGGTCGCCGCCGAACTCAGCTGCGAGGTGGTGCTGATGCACATGCTTGGCGAGCCCAGGACCATGCAGGCCGAGCCGCACTATGACGACGTGACGGCCGAGGTGGCGGCCTTCCTGCAGGCGCGCGCCGAGGCGGCGATGGCGGCCGGGGTGGCGCGTGAGCGCATCTGGCTCGATCCGGGGATCGGCTTCGGCAAGCACATGATCCGCCATAACCTGCCGCTGATCGCCGGCCTGGAGACGATCACGGCCTTGGGTTTCCCGGTGCTGCTCGGCGTCAGCCGCAAGAGCTTCATCAGCGCCATCGACGGCGGCGGCCGACCGGCTGACGCGCGGCTGGGCGGCTCGATCGCCGGCGCGCTGGCCGGCGCCGTGGCGGGCGTCGCCGCGGTCCGCGTGCACGACGTGCGCGAGACGGTGCAGGCGCTCCGCGTCTGGCAGGCGATCGAAGCGGCCCGGAACGACTAGTCGATCCTAGGCCGGACGGGTCCGCATCAGCGCCGGCAGGTCGCGCAGCTTCATCTTGCCGCCCGCCTGCAGCAGGCTGGCCCGGAACAGCCGGCCCACCAGCACGAACTCCAGGCCGATGAAGGCGGCCAGCAGCAGGCCCGACCCGACGATCTCCAGGGCCGAGATGCCGCCGCCCAGCCGCGCCATCACGGCGAACGGCGTGTAGAGCGGGATCCAGGTCATCACCTTCGGCAGCACCCCGTCCGGATTGCGCAGCACGGCGTTGGCCAGCAGCATGAAGGGCAGGATGATCGTGAAGGTCAGCGGCATCAGATAGCCCTGGGCGTCGCGCATGTTGTCGCTGACCGAGCCCACCGCCAGGTAGACCATGGCGAAGCAGAGATAGCCGGCCACGAAGAAGTAGATCAGCACCAGGGCGGTCCAGGGCGAGGTGAGCGAACTCAGCAGGGGGCGCACGAAGTCGGCGATGACGCCCTGGAAGGCGAAGGCGCCGCCGATCGCGAAGCCGATCCAGACCAGGATCATCACTGCGCTGACTCCCAGCACGCCCAGGAGCTTGCCGTAGAGCAGCTGGTTGGGGGTGATGCAGGCCAGCACCGCCTCCAGCAGCTTGTTGGACCGCTCCTCCAGGAGGCTCTGCAGCATCCAGGCGCCGGAGATCACCAGCGACAGCAGCAGCAGATAGGCCAGCGCCAGGGGCAGGGCCGAACGCAGCAGCATCCGCTCGCGGCCCGATCCGGCCGGCGGCACGGAGAGCGACACCGGCGCGGTGATCGCCTGGACCCGGGCCAGGGCGGCCACGTCGACGCCGGAGGCCTGCAGCGCCCGGACCCGCAGGACCTGGCTGATCTCGCCGCGCACCTCGTCGATCAGGTCTTCGCTCGGCCGGCCATTGGTCCACATCGCCACCGTCGCGCCCGGCTCGCCGAGGTTGGCGGGCACATAGACGCCGAGCGCCAGCGAACGCGGCCCGACCGGGGTGGCGATGTCGGCCTTGAGGTGCGGGGCGAGCGTGGCGCCGAACCGCTCCGGCCCCTCGGTGGTGACCACGCCGGCCGGCGGCGCGACCTCGACCACGTGGACGTGCGGCGGGCTGAAATTGGGCGCGTTCTTGGGCTTCAGCCGGGCGATCTCAGCCTGGGCGCCGGGGAGGCCGCCGGCCGCTTCGAACTGGGCGATCTCGCCTTCGGTGAACCAGTGTGGGCCGAGGCCCCAGACGGCCTGGCCGCCCTGCGGCGCGATCTTCCAGCGGCTGGCGTAGGACGCCAGGTCGTCGAGCACGTCACGGTCGTTGTCGCGCTGGATGCGCGCCCGGATGGCCGGGGCGTAGCGGCCGCTCGGATCGGCGAGCGTGTAGGCGACGCCGGTCGGCGTGGCCAGCATGCGGCCGGCGATCTGGCTGCCGACGATGAAGATCGGGATCGCCAGCAGGGTGATCCAGAAGCTCCGGGTGGCGGCGATCTGGCGGAACTCGCGGGCCGCCACGAGCAGCAACGGGTTCATGGCTGGATCTCCTCGTCGGCGCCCACCAGGTGCAGGAAGACCTCGTGCAGGCTCGCCCGATGGGTCTCGAAGCGGCGGAGCGCGAAGCCGCCGGTCGTGCAGGCTTCCAAGAGCGCGCCCGCCGCCGCGCCGGGCGCGAGAGCCACCTCATAGTCGGTCCAGCCGCGGCTCGCCGGGCCCAGCACGGTGGCGCTGGCCACGCCCGGCAGGCCCTTGGGGTCGGTCTTTGCGGTCAGGGTGAGCCGGCCGGGAAGTTGCGCGCGGGCCGCCTCCTGGTCGCCCTGGAAGACCTGCCGGCCACGGGCGATCAGCAGCAGCCGATCGCACAGCCGCTCGGCGTGCTGCATGACGTGGGTGGAGAAGACCACCGTCGAGCCGGACTTGGCGAGCTCGAGCACCACCTCCTCCAGCACCGCCTGGTTGACCGGGTCGAGGCCGGCGAACGGCTCGTCGAGGATCAGCAGGCGCGGCCGGGTGACCAGGGCGGCCGCGAGTTGCACCTTCTGCGCCATGCCCTTGGAGAGTTTCTCCACCTTCTCGTCGGCAAAGGCCGAGAGGCCGAAGCGGTCGATCAGCTCGACGGCGGCCTTGCGGGCCGGACCCGGAGCCATCCCCTTCAGCCGGCCGAAATAGACCACGGTCTCGACGGCCGTCATCTGGCGGTAGAGGCCGCGTTCCTCGGGCAGGAAGCCGATCTCGCCGCCCAGCTTGCGGCCGGGCGGTTGGCCCAGCACGCTGATCGCGCCCTCGGTCGGCCGCAGGATGTCGAGCGCCATCCGCAGGCTGGTGGTCTTGCCGGCGCCGTTCGCGCCCAGGAAGCCGAAGACGCCGCCCTCGGGGACCTCGAAGCTGAGGTCGTTGACAGCGGTGAAGCCCCCGAAGCGCTTCACCACATGGTCGAATGCCAGGACTGACAGACGCCCCTCCCCAAGGTTTCGCTGTTCGCAACGCCGGGTTGGACAGAAGCCTGTTTCCGCAGGCCCGCCAAGGGAAAGCTGCAACCCTGAGTCAGCTGGGCGCGCGCGCTTTGTAGACAGGGTTCAGTGGCGTCTCGCGCTCCATCACCTTGGCCCAGGGCGTCTTCACCCCGTCGGCCGCATCCTCGAGGCCGGCCAGGTGCGCGTGCCAGCCCGCCGCGTTGTTCGCGCCGCCCTTCGGGGCGAGGCCCGACTGGGTCAGGGTGAGGCGGCAGCCGTCGCCGTCGGCTTCCAGGTCGAAGCGAACGACGGAGTCCGAGCCATCGTCGTTGGGCCAGGTCCAGGCGAAGACCCGCATCGGCTCATTGGCCACGATGCGCCCCTCGATCCGGTAGTCCGCCTCGGGGAAGTTGAAGCCGATCCAATCGCCCTCAATGACCGTATGGGCGAACCAGTCGGCGATCCGCTCGGGCACGGTGATCGCCGCCCAGATCTTCTCCAGCGGCCTGGCGTAGCGACGATGGAAGACGATCTCCACGGTCTCGCCGGTGCGGCGGACCTCGCCGAGGTCCTGGTCGATCAGGGTCATTGTTCGCGCTCCAGATGACGGTCGAGTGCGGCCAGGCGGCCGGCCCAGAAGTGGCGATAGGGAGCGAGCCAGGCCTCCAGCTCGGCCAGGCCCTTGGGGTCCACGCGGTAGAGGCGGCGCTGGCCGTCGGCGCGCACGCTGACCAGGCCGGCGTCCCGCAGATGCCGCAGGTGCTTGGAGACGCCCGGCTGGCTGATCGCCAGCGCCGCCACCAGGTCGCCGGCCGGCCGCTCGCCCTCACGCAACAGGTCGAGGATGCGGCGACGGTTCGGTTCGGCGACGGCTTCGAAGGGGCTCATGCGATAGAAATAACCTCATGGTTATATATCTGTCAAGATATGTGCATCCCATGCAAGAAATCGCTATCGCCTGATCCATGCAGCCGCTGGGCCGAGTCCTGATCATCGCCGGATCCGATTCCGGCGGCGGGGCCGGAATCCAGGCCGATATCAAGACGGTGACGGCGCTGGGCGGCTATGCGGCGACGGCGATCACCGCGGTCACTGTGCAGAACACGCTGGGCGTCACCGCCATCCATCCGATCCCGCCCGCGATCGTCGCCGCCCAGGCGCGCGCGGTGCTGGACGACATCGGCGCCGACGCCATCAAGACCGGAATGCTGGGCGACGCGGCGACCTTGGCGGCGGTGGTCGAGGTGCTGGAACGCGCGGCGGCCATCCCGGCGGTGATCGATCCGGTGATGATCGCCAAGGGCGGCGCGGCCCTGATGGACTCCGCCGCCATCCAGATGCTGCGCACCCGCCTGATCCCGCGCGCCGCCCTGTTGACCCCCAACGTTCCCGAAGCCGAAGCCCTGACCGGCCTGACCATCACCTCGCTGGACGATCAACGCCGCGCCGCCGAGGCGCTGCTGGCGGCTGGCGCGCGGGCGGTGCTGATGAAGGGCGGCCACCTGCCCGGGGAACGGGTGATCGACCTCCTGGTCACCGCTGGCGGCGAGACGGCCTTCGAGGCCGAGCGGATCGACACCCCCCACACCCACGGCACCGGCTGCACCCTGGCCTCGGCCTGCGCCGTGGGCCTCGCCCAGGGCCTGGCTCTGCCCGAAGCCGTCGCCCGCGCCTGGGCTTATGTGCAGGAGGCGATCGCCCGGGCGCCCGGCCTTGGCCGCGGCCACGGCCCCCTCGACCACGGCTGGCCGCTCAGGGGCCGCGCATGAGCGGGGACGGGCTGGACCAGAGGCTCGAGGCGATCGTCCGTGGATCGCCGTCGCTGATGCGGGTGCTCACGACTGCACGCGAGCTCGACTTGCCGGACTGGCTGATCTTCTCCGGGGCCGTCTACCAGCGGGTGCTCAACCACCTGACCGCCCGCGATCCGGACTACGGCATCAAAGACTACGACCTCGGCTACCACGACGCCGCCAACGTCTCCTACGAAGCGGAGGACCGGGTGATCCGGCGCGTCGCGGCCGCCTTCGAGCCGCCGCTCAGGGAGATGGTCGAGGTGCGCAACCAGGCCCGCGTGCACCTCTGGTTCGAGGGCAAGTTCGGTGAGCCCTACGCGCCGCTGGGCTCCACGGCCGAGGCTTTGACGCGGTTCGTCAGCCCGCTGTTCGCCGTGGGCGCGCGGCTGGAGCCGGACGACCGGCTGACGGTGGTCGCCCCGTTCGGCCTGGAAGACCTGTTCGCCCTGCGCCTGCGGCCCAACCCGACGCGCGTCACCAACGGCTTCGCCCGCACCGCCGCCTCGGCCCAGGCGCGCTGGCCGGAGCTGATTGTGGCGAATTAGCCACTTGGCTAATTGCCCGGCGTCGCTATCTGAAGCGCTGCAGCCTTGCCAGGAGCCCGCCATGCGCCAGTGGACCGTCGACGCCTTCGCCAGCGGCCCGTTCCGCGGCAATCCGGCCTGTGTGCTGGAGCCTCTGGACGCCTGGCCGGCCGCCGCCTGGATGCAGGCGCTGGCGGCGGAGAACAACCAGGCCGAGACCGCCTTCCTGCTAAAGACCGCCGATCCCGCACGCTTCGGCCTGCGCTGGTTCACGCCGGCGCTCGAGGTGCCGCTCTGCGGCCACGCCACCCTGGCCTCGGGCCATGTGCTGTTCGCCGAACTGGGCCTCGCGGCGGAGGCGCTGGTGTTCGACACCCAGTCCGGGCCGCTGAGCGTGCGCCGGACCGGCGATCTCTACGAGATGGACTTCCCCGCCCAGCCGCCGCGCCGCATCGATCCGCCGTCAGGGCTCGCGGAGGCCCTGGGCGTCGAACCCGAAGAGGTCTGGGCCGGACCTTATCTGGTGGCGGTCCTCAAGGACGAGGCGGCGGTCCGCGGCCTGACGCCCGATCTCGCCCGCCTGCACGACGTCTCGCGCGCCGCCACCCTCGGCCGCGGCAACGTCGGGGTGGCGGCGATCGCCGAGGGCCAGGCCTATGACGTGGTCGACCGGTTCTTCGCGCCCGGCTCCGGCATCCCGGAAGATCCGGCGACCGGCTCCCTGCATTGCATCCTGACCCCGCTGTTCGCCGAAAAGCTCGGCCGGCCGCGGGTGAGGTTCCACCAGGCCTATCCGGGCCGCGGCGGCGATCTCGACTGCGAACATCGCGGCGACCGCGTGCTGTTGCGGGGCGGAGCGGTGACCATGCTCGATGGCGAGTTGCGGGCGGCGCCCTGAGGTCCGCCTTGTGGGTCGTTCAGCCGGCGGCGCGGATCTGAGCGTCGGTGGCCGGCGTCGATTGGCCCGCCGCTCCGGTGGCCGCCGCGTTCAGGGCGGTGCTGATCGCGTCGTAGAGCTTGGCGATCTCGATCGGCTTGGCGACGTGACCGTCCATGCCGGCCGCCAGGTATTCCTCGATCTGGTGGGTCAGGGCGTTGGCGGTGAGCGCCACGATCGGGGTGCGGCGGCGCTGTTCGGCGACCTCGACGGCGCGGATCTCGCGGGCCGCGGCGATGCCGTCCATCACCGGCATCTGGATGTCCATCAGGATCAGGTCGTAGCCGCCGTGCCGCCAGGCCTCCACGGCCTCGTGGCCGTCGGGGACGATATCGATATCGATGCCGAGCGAATCCATGACCGCCTGCAGCACCTGGCGGTTGGTGGGATTGTCCTCGGCGGCCAGCAGGCGCAGGTCGCCGTCGTCGTGGGTGTCGGCCACCGTCTCGGCCGCTTCGACCGGGGCGCCGCGCTCCAGCGGCAGCTCGACGGTGAAGGTCGAGCCCACGCCCTCGCGGGTCTCCACATTGATCGCCCCGCCCATCATCTGGGTCAGCTCGCGGCAGATGGCGAGCCCCAGGCCGGTGCCGCCGAACCGGCGGGTGGCGGAGTTGTCGGCCTGGGTGAACTTTTCGAACAGGGTGGGCAGCTTCTCCGGCGCGATGCCCACGCCGGTGTCGGCGACCACGATGTGCAAGGCGCCGGTCTCGGCCGAGATGTCGACCTTGGCGGCCACCGAACCGCGCGGGGTGAACTTGACGGCGTTGGACAACAGGTTGCCGACGATCTGGCGCAGCCGGTCGGCGTCGCCGCGCCACCAGCCCTGCGCCGCCTCGGCGACCTCGAAGGAGAAGGCCAGGCCCTTGGTCGCGCCCATCACCCGGAAGCCTTCGGAGGCCGAGATCATGGTCGGCTCGAGCTCGAAGTCGTCGACCACCAGGGACAGCTTGCCGGCCTCGATCTTCGAAAGGTCCAGCACGTCGTTGAGCACCGCCAGCAGCAGGCTGCCGGACTGGCGGATCACGTCCAGACGGTCGCGCTGCACCTCGGCGAGGTCGCCCATGGACATCACCTCGGCCATGGCCAGGACGCCGTTCAGCGGGGTGCGGATCTCGTGGCTCATATTGGCCAAGAACTGGGTCTTGAGCACGTTGGCGGCGTTGGCCTCGTCGCGGGCCTGCTCCAGCTCGCGCATGGCGGCCTTCAGGTCGTCCTCGCGCTCGGCGAGCTTGGCCAGCAGGTTGTTGAAGCTGGCGGTCAGGCCGCGGAACAGCTCGTCCTGCGCCTTGATCTCGACCGGCTCGAAGCTGCCGCCGGCGGCCACCTTGTGCATGGCGTCCGACAGCCGCTGCACCGGCGCGATCACCCGCCGCGCCAAGCTGCGGGCCAGGAAGACCGCCATGCCACCGCCGCCGAACAGCAGGATGAAGCTCAGCGCGATGTATTTGGGCAAGCTGGGCAAGATCGAGGGCTCGGCCACGGAAAGGCTGAGGTGGCCGATCGTGCCGGCCCCATCGCGCACCGGGGCCACGACCACGTCGGCGTCGGCCGCGGAGCGAGATGGCGCCTGGTAGAGGGCGAGGGTGCGCCCCTGGGTGTCGACGAGGCGGGCGGAGATCACGGCCGGGTTGGCCGCCAGCGCGCTCAGCGGCGCCTGGACGTCAGCCGCGTCGCTGCGGCCGATCGCCGAGCCCGCCGTGGTGGCGGTGATCTGAGCTAGGGATTGCGAGGTCAGGTGCGACTGCGCACGGGCCACCGCCCACTGCTGCAGCATGAAAGTCAGGCAGGCGGCGACCAGCACGACGATGGTCGTGATCAGCCCCACGCTGGCCACGCGGACGTGGAACGTCGTCACGGGAGCGGACGGGGCGGGTCGCGAATCTTGCGTCATGACGCTCGGGAGTAACCGTACAGGTCCGCAGTTTTACCCGCCGAATCCTAACGGTTCGCTCACCGTGCGCGCGTCAAAGCCACACGCTACGCGGGAAATCGTTGCATTGCGGCAACACCACAACCCCTGAGGGCGTGTTTTTTGGTTAACAACTTATGAATGGGGTGGCCGAAGCTTTACCATTCATTTACCGTGACATCGGGAGTTTTGTTAACGGCCATTGTGGGGGTCATTTCATGGAAAAGATTTTTGTGGCGCAGCGCGTGAACCAGCAGTTGCTGGCGACCGAGGCGGCGGTGGATGGCGCGTTCGCTGAGACGGCGGAGCTCCTGAGCGTGATGCTCAAGGCCCGTCAGGACGTCAACGCGCCCATGACGTTTGCGGACGATGCTCAAGCCAAGCTGATGGACGCCATGAAGGCGCTGAGCGAAGCCCGCACGGCGATGGTGGCCGTGCACGGCGAGCTGGCCGAAGCCAAGCTTCGCCTCGGCATCCGCACCAACATGGATTGCACCTTCACGACGGGTGCGGCCGCCGAAGCGGTTACGATGCGCGACGTCGGCTAAGCTGAGCTAAGCTAACCTTTCCATTCTTTAACTGTTGCTGCACCCCTTGTCGGTTTTAAGGGGTGCAGCATGCCTATTTTGATCGCAATTCTGGCTGCAGCCTTTCTCGGGTTGCTCAATTGCCTGCTGGCCCTGGTGAAGGGCGATGCGGCGGAACGCCTGGGCGCAGGCGTGATTATCGCCAACCTTGCGGTCGCCTTCGCAAGGCAGATGATCTTCCACGGCGGGGCCCTGCAGGTCGCCGCTCTCTGTAATGACGGGCTCACGGCCCTCGTCCTGCTCGCCTTGACCTTGCGCTACGCGAGCCTGTGGCTCGGCGTGGTGATGCTGCTCTACGCGCTTCTGTTTGGGCTCAACGCCTATTACTTCGTGCTCGAGCGGCACGGCGACCTTCTTTACATGGTGGTCAGTGACGTCGACTTCTTCGGTGTGAACCTGGCTCTCTTCGTCGGCACCGTGACCGCTTGGACACGCCGCCGCCAGATTGCAACCGCTCCCGCTCCCGCTCCCGCCCTCGCCGAAGCCGCGCCATAGCGCCGCCCTACGGCGGTTTTCAGAAAACCTCTCTTGCACCGCAGCACGAACTCGGGTTCTTGGCCGGCGGGCCACGTCCTCCCAACGGGACGCTGCTCATCTGTAAGGATGGGAGACATCGCTATGACCACCCCCGCCAAGCCGGCCATGCGGCCGGCGCGCGCCGAATTCTCGTCCGGCCCCTGCGCCAAGCGCCCCGGATGGAATCCCGACATTCTCCAGAACGCGGTCCTTGGGCGGTCCCACCGCTCCAAGCTCGGCAAGGCGCGCCTCAAGGAGGCGATCGACCGGACCCGAGAGCTGTTGGAGGTCCCCGACGACCACCTGATCGGCATCGTCGCCGGCTCCGACACCGGCGCGGTGGAGATGGCCATGTGGGCGATGCTGGGCGGTCGTCCGGTGCAGCTGCTGGCCTTCGAGAGCTTCGGCAAGGACTGGGTCACCGACGTGACCAAGCAGCTGAAGATCGAGGCCGAGGTGCTGGATGCGCCCTATGGCCAGCTGCCCGACCTTTCGAAGGTGCGGAAGGACGCCGACCTGGTGTTCACCTGGAACGGCACCACCTCCGGCGTGCGCGTGCCGGACGGGGCCTTCATCGCCGCCGACCGCGAGGGGATCACCATCTGCGACGCCACCAGCGCCGCCTTCGCCCAGGACCTCGACTGGGCCAAGCTCGATGTGGTCACCTTCTCCTGGCAGAAGGCCCTGGGCGGCGAGGCGGCGCACGGCGTGATCGTGCTCTCGCCGCGGGCGGTGGCGAGGCTGGAGAGCTACGCCCCGCCGTGGCCCATGCCGAAGCTGTTCCGCATGACCTCCCCAAAGAAAGAAGGGGGGGGCGGCAAGCTCAACGCCGAGATCTTCGAGGGCGCGACGATCAACACGCCGTCCATGCTCTGCGTCGAAGACTTCCTCGACGCCGCCAAGTGGGCGACCTCGATCGGCGGCCTGACGGAACTCCGCCGCCGCGCCGACAGCAACCTCGCGGTGCTCGAGGCCTGGGCGCAGAAGACCGCCTGGGTCGCCTTCCTGGCGGAAGACCCCTCGATCCGGTCGAACACCTCGGTCTGCCTGAAGGTCATCGATCCCCGGGTCACCGGCCTCTCCGACGAAGCCCAGGCCGACTTCGCCAAGAAGCTGGCCTCGGCCCTGGAGAAGGAAGGCGTCGCCCTCGACGTCGGCGGCTACCGCGACGCCCCGCCCGGCTTGCGGATCTGGTGCGGAGCCACGATCGACGCCTCCGATCTGGAGGCGCTGATGCCGTGGCTTGACTGGGCCTTCGCGACCACCGTCTCCGAACTCGCGGCCGCCTGAGCGGCGCCTAGGCGCCCTTCGTCCGCTTCCCGAATCCCCCTCCCCACCGCGTGTGGGGAGGGACTTCCGACAGGAAATCCACCCATGCCCCGCGTGCTGATCGCCGACAAACTCTCACCCGCCGCCATCAACATCTTCGCCGAGCGCGGCGTCGACGCCGACGTGAAGACCGGCCTCTCGAAGGACGAGCTGCTCAAGATCATCGGCGACTACGACGGCCTCGCCGTCCGCTCCGCCACCAAGGCCGACAAGGAGGTCATCGCCGTCGCGAAGAACCTCAAGGTGATCGGCCGGGCCGGCATCGGGGTCGACAACGTCGACATCCCCGCGGCCACCGCCGCCGGGATCGTGGTGATGAACACGCCCTTCGGCAACTCGATCACCACCGCCGAGCACGCCATCGCCATGATGTTCGCCCTGGCCCGCCAGCTGCCCGCCGCCGACCAGTCGACCCAGGCCGGCAAGTGGGAGAAGAACCGCTTCATGGGCGTCGAGCTCTACGGCAAGACGCTCGGCCTGATCGGGGCCGGCAATATCGGCGGCATCGTCGCCGACCGCGCCAACGGCCTGAAGATGCACGTCATCGCCTACGACCCCTTCCTGTCGCCGGAGCGGGCGGTGGAGATCGGCGTCGAGAAGGTCGAGCTCGACGCGCTCCTGAAGCGCGCGGACGTGATCACGCTGCACACCCCGCTCACCGAGAAGACCCGCAACATCCTATCGGCCAAGAACCTGGCCAAGACCAAGAAGGGCGTGCTGATCGTCAACTGCGCGCGCGGCGGCCTGGTCGACGAGGCGGCGCTGCGCAAGCTGCTGGACGAAGGCCATGTGGGCGGGGCCGGCTTCGACGTCTTCGTCGAGGAGCCAGCCAAGGAGAACCCGCTGTTCGGGGCTGAGAACTTCGTCGCCACCCCGCACCTGGGCGCCTCCACCGTCGAGGCGCAGGAGAACGTCGCCCTGCAGGTCGCCGAGCAGATGAGCGACTATCTGCTCACCGGCGCCGTCACCAATGCGCTGAACAGCCCCTCGGTCACGGCGGAAGAGGCGCCGCGGCTGAAGCCCTTCGTGGCGCTCGCCGACAAGCTCGGCCTGCTGGCCGGCCAGATGGTCGACTTCGGGGTGAAGGCCATCGACATCGCCTACGAGGGCGACGTCACCCAGCTCAATACCCGCCCGCTGACCGCCGCCTGCCTGGCCGGCGTCATGCGGCCCATGCTGGCCGAGATCAACATGGTCTCCGCGCCGGCGGTGGCGAAGGAGCGCGGCATCACCGTCTCGGAGTCCAAGCAGGACGACAGCCCGATCTACGACAGCCTGATCCGCATCACCGTCAACACCGAGAAGGGCAAGCGGTCCTTCGCCGGCACCGTGATGGCCGGCGCGCCGCGGGTGGTCGAGGTGAAGGGCATGGACCTGGACGCGCCGTTCTCGCCGACCATGATCTACGTGAACAACCTCGATAAGCCCGGCTTCATCGCCGGCTTCAGCGCCCAGGTGGCCGAGGCGGGCGTCAATATCGCCACCTTCAACCTGGGCCGTGTGGCGGCCGGCGAGGAGGCGATCGCCCTGGTGGGCGTCGACCAGGCGCCCTCCAGCGACCTGATGGAGAAGATCCGCGCCCTGCCGCACGTCAAGGAGGCCCGCGCGCTGGGCTTCTAACCGCCGGAAAGCGCGCCGAAGATCAGCAGCTCGTCACCGTCGGCCAGGGATCGGCCGACGGTGCGGGTCTCCTCCCGACCGACGAAGATCCGCATGTGCCGGCGGACGCGGTTCTGCTCGTCCACCACCCGAAAGCGCAGACCGGGGAAGCGGGCGTCGAGGTCCCGCAACACCGCGTCCACCGTTTGGCCGGCCGCCGGCACGCGCGTGGCGCCCTCGGTGTAGGCGGTGAGCTGCGAGGGGATCAGGACGCTGACCATCTAGAGCGGCGCGGCGTTGACCGAATAGATCTCCGGCAGGTGGGCGGCGATCTGGCGGAAGCTTTCACCCTCGTCGTCGCTCATCCAGAGCTCGCCGCTGGTGGTGCCGAGGTAGAGGCCCACCGGATCGCGACCGTCGCCGCACATGGCCTGGCGCTTGACGGTGAACCAGCCCTGCTCGCGCGGGAATCCCTTGTCCTGCCGCTCCCAGCTCAGCCCGCCGTCGCGCGTGCGGTAGACCGCCGGCCGCCCGTCCGGGCTTACCCTGGGCCAGACCTCGGTGCCGTCCATCGGGAAGACCCAGGCCGTGTCGGCGCAGCGCGGATGCGGCACGATCGAGAACCCGATGTCACCCACCTCCCTGGGCATCGCGTCGCCGATGCGGTCCCAGCGTTCGGCCGGCCGGTCCAGGCGGTAGATGCCACAGTGGTTCTGCTGCCAGATCCGGTCGGGGTTGGTGGGCGCGAGCGCGATCTGATGGGCGTCCTGGCCGATCTCGGGATAGGGGTCCGGCAGGTAGTCGCAGCGGACGTTCTGGTTCAGCGGCCGCCAGCTCTCGCCCTGGTCGGTGGTCTCCAGGACGCCGGCCATCGGCGTGGCGAGATACATGTGCCGCGCGTCGCGCGGATCGATGACGATCCCGGCGATCATCGGGCCGTCCGGCGTCCCTTCGTCGAGCGGCGGGAACCAGTCCATCGCCTTCGGATGCTCGTTGAGGCCCTTCACGCTTTCCCAGGTGTCGCCCTCGTCCACGCTGCGGAACAGCGACGGCGGGGACGCGCCGGCCCACCAGACGCCGGGCTCGCTCGCATGTCCGGGCTCCAGCCAGAAGGTGTGGTGCACGGAACGGCCGTGCGGCTCGCCGCTGGGGAAGGCCGGCGGCTGCCTGGCTTCGACCCAGGTGTCGCCGCCGTCTGTGGAGCGCAGGATGGTCGGGCCGAGATGGCCGGTGGAGGCCGCCATCAGCATCGCCTTCGGATCGCGCGGATCGACGACGAAGTGGTTGATGATCTGGCCCAGGAACAGCGGGCCCTCGACGCGCCAGGCCTGCCGCGCCGCGCTGCTGCGCAGCCTCCAGGCCCCCTTGCGTGTGCCCACCAGGAGTTGGATCGCTTCGGTCATGGTCGCCTCCACCCCGAAGGACGAACCATATCACGTCATCCCGACAGGCCAGAAACGGTCAGCCCCGCGGGCCGGCGGCCGGCGGATTGGCGTCCCACCAGGCGCGGATCTCGGCGCGCGGGTTCATCTCCTGGCGAGTGTCGTTGTCGAACAGCATCACCGCGCGCCCGGCGTCGTCGTAGGGCTTCCACGGCGGGATGTGGCCGTTGTTGGGATCGCCGGTGCGCACGAAGGCCGCCCAGGTTGACGCCAGCCGGTCGGCCATCGCCTTGCCCTGGGTCGAGCCCGCGAAGAAGCCGTCGCGGTAGGAGTGGAAGCTCCCCGAGACGTCGATCCCGTGCACCGCGCCGAACTTGCCGTCATAGGCCGCCGTCCGCCAGTTCCACTGGTAGACATAGGCCGGCGCCGCCCCCTGCGCCGCCTTGCGGCCCGCCAGGGCGTAGGCCGAGCGCCGGCCGCCGGCGTCGGTGAGCATCTGCGCCTGGATCAGGAACGGCGAGGCCTCGGGGTCGTACTTGCGGTAGAGGGCCACCAGGTCATGGCCGTGGCCGCCGGAGCGCTGGTCGGCGATGGCGGTGAGTTGCGTCTCCGTCAGGTCGAAGTTGGTCAGGCCGAGCGCGGCGTCCTCCAGGGTCGTCGAGACGATGATCGGCACGTCGGCCGATTCCGGCGGGGCCGCGGGGTCGAACGGGTGGTGCGGCAGGGCGTCGGTGCCGATCACCGGGGCGAAGTTGGCCCCGACCACGGTCTGGGCCTCGAGGATCCGCTGCCAGGAGACCTTCTGCAGCTCGCCCATGTTGGCCTTGCCGACGCCGAGCTCCTTCAGGAGCTTGTCGGCCGCCGCGCCGCCGGCCTCCGGCGTCATCAGGCGCAGCGCCGAGCCTGACTGGACGGCGGCGCGGTGAAACAGGCCCTTTCCGGGCGGCATGGCCAGCATGGTCGAGGTCTTCGCCCCGCCGCCCGACTGGCCGAAGATCATCACCTTACCGGGGTCGCCGCCGAACGCGCCGATATTCTCCTTCACCCACTGCAGGGAGGCGACCAGGTCCAGCATCCCGGTGACGCCGGCGTACTTGAAATCGGCCGGGGCCCCGGCGCCCACCAGGTCCAGGTAGCCGTAGGCCGCCAGCCGGTGGGTGACCGTCACCACCACCGCATCGGCGTAGTAGGCCAGGTTCTTGCCGTCGAAGCCCGGCGCATTGCCGGAGCCGGTGGCGAAGCCGCCGCCGTGGAAGCAGACGAACACCGGCTTCTTCGCGCCCTTCTCGGTGGTCGGCGTCCAGACGTTGAGATTCAGGCAGTCCTCGCCCATGCCGGCGAGATCGTGCCGGTCCCACATGATCAGCTGGCCATATTCGCCGCGGATGTCGGCCTGGGTCTGTGGGCAGCACTGGCCGAAGCCGAAGCATTCGCGCACCCCGGCCCAGGGCGCGGGCCGCTTCGGCGGCATGAAGCGGTTCTTGCCGCCGGTCGGCGCGCCATAGGGGATGCCCTTGAACTCCCAGACCGGCCCGTTGGCGATGCCCTGCACGCGACCCGAGGCGATCTCGGTGGTCTGGAAGATCTTCGAGGAGCCGCCGCCAGCCGCCAGACC
Source organism: Phenylobacterium sp. (assembly GCA_004799545.1). Lineage (GTDB taxonomy): Bacteria > Pseudomonadota > Alphaproteobacteria > Caulobacterales > Caulobacteraceae > Phenylobacterium. The sequence goes on along the minus strand of SSMU01000023.1, from coordinate 452,735 downwards.
TGCGGGGGGCCGGGCCGGCGGTTGCGGGGCCTGGGCTTGCGCCTTGGGCGACGCAGCGGCCGCGGCCAACGCCGCGCCGGCGGCCAGGATGGCGCGCCGGTTCGAGTTGAGGTCCTGGGTCATGTCGAGCCTCCCCGCCCGCATTGGGGATGGCGCGCTGGCCGCCCCGCTTTTCGTTGGCCGAAGCTTAAGCGTCGGCGGATTTTGCAGTCAATCTTGCCTACAGATTTCGCTCGGCCTGCTCGGCGGAAATCTGGTCGGCCATCCGGCGGCGAATGTCCTCCAGCAGCGCCAGCACCTTTTCCGCCTCATCGGTGGGGCGGCCGATGAACACCGTGTCGAGCGCCAGGCCGCGCAAGGCGGCGTGGGTCAGGTAGGCGATGGCGTCCACCTCGGCCACATGATCCGGCGCGCCGAGCTGGCCCTCGGCCATGCGCCGGCGCGTGCGATGCATGGAAGCTTCGCGCCGGCTGGCGAAGTCGCCGTAGCGCTCGGTGAGTTCGGGGTCGGTGCGGGCGGCGATCATCACCTCCATCACCGCGATGGCCTCAGGCGTCTGCAGCCCCTTCCAGGCCGCCTGCACGCCGCTGATGAACTGGTCGCGGCCCGGCGGATTGGCGGCCACCTGGGCGCGGACGAAGTCGCGCTGGATCAGCCAGGCGTGCTCGGCGACCGCCAGGACCAGGTCCACCTTGGTCGGGAACTGGTGGAGCAGGGACCCGCGGCTGACCTTGGCCAGGCGCGCGACCAGCGGGGTGGACGTCGCCGCATAGCCGAACTCCGCCAGGCAGCGGACGCCGGCGTCGAGGATCTTGGCGCGGGTCGCCGCGCGGCGCTCGGCGTTCGGCCCGCGGGGCGTCTTGGGTCTGGCGGCCTCCCCCATGGCGCCAGCATGACGGCGCGGAAGCGGCTCGCCTAGTGGAAATCCCGGCTGCGGATCAGGCGGCCGGTGACGCGGTTCCTGACCGCCGGCGGCGGAGCGCCTTCCTCGTCGCGCATCTCGCCCAGCCTGTGGGACAGGTCGGTGAAGCGTTCGGCCACCAGGTGGATCACCTCGCCCTCCTGCTGCAGCTGGCCGTGCACGATCACGAAGGAGGCGCCCATGACCAGCCGACGGTTGGCCTCGAAGACGGCCTTCCAGACCACGATGTTGGCGACGCCGGTCTCGTCCTCCAAGGTCATGAACACCACACCCTTGGCGGTGCCGGGCCGCTGGCGCACCAGCACCAGGCCGCCGACCGAGAGCCGCGTGCGGTCGCGCATCGTCTTCAGCGCTGCAGCCGGGATGGCGCCGGCCCGGATGAGGTCTTCGCGGAAGAAGCTCACCGGGTGGGCCTTCAGGGAGAGGCTGGTGGTGCGGTAGTCCTCCGCCACCTGCTGGGGCTGGCTCATGAAGGGCAGCTGGACCTGCGCTTCCTTCCAGCTCTGCCGGGCGAGCAGCGGGGCGTTCACTTCCACGCCGATCTCGCTCCCCAACCCCTTCACCGCCCAGAGCGCGGCGCGGCGGTCGAGGCCCAGGGAGCGGAAGGCGTCGGCCTCGGCCAGCAGCTCCAGCGCCCGCCGAGACAGTCCCGCGCGCAGGGCGAAGTCCTCGAGCGTCCGTACTCCGCCCTCCCGGGCCTTCATCAGGGCGATGGCGTCTTCCTTCTTGAAGCCCTTGATCTGCCGCAGGCCCAGGCGGACGGGGCTCCGTGGCGTGCGTGGGTCGTCCTTCGCCTCCAGGGTCGAGTCCCAATTGCTGACCAGCACGTCGGGGGCGCGCACCTCCACGCCGTGGTCGCGGGCGTCGCGGACCAGTTGGGCCGGCTGGTAGAAGCCCATTGGCTGGGCGTTCAGGAGGGAGACCAGGAAGACGTCCGGCCGATGCCATTTCACCCAGGCCGAGACGTAGACCAGGATGGCGAAGCTGATCGCGTGGCTCTCCGGGAAGCCGTACGAACCGAAGCCCTCGATCTGCTTGAAGCAGCGCGCGGCGAAGTCGCGCTCGTAGCCGCGGTTCGCCATGCCGTCGATGAACTTGTCGCGGTATTCGTGCAGCTTGCCGTTGGCGCGGAAGGTCGCCATCGATCGTCGCAGGCCGTCGGCCTCGTCTTCCGAGAATTTCGCCGCCTCGATCGCCAGCCGCATGGCCTGTTCCTGGAACAGCGGCACGCCCAGCGTCTTGCCGAGCACCTGCTCAAGCTCCTTGGGATTGTTCGGCGGCGCGGGCGCGGGGAAGTCCACGGGATCCTTGCCCTCGCGACGGCGTAGGTAGGGATGCACCATGTCCCCCTGGATCGGGCCGGGCCTGACGATCGCCACCTCGATGACCAGATCGTAGAAGGTCCTAGGTTTCAGGCGCGGCAGCATGGACATCTGCGCCCGGCTCTCCACCTGGAACACGCCGACGCTGTCGGCGTGGCAGAGCATCTCGTAGACCTCTGCGTCCCCCTGCGGGATGTCGGCGATATCGGCGATGCCGAGCAGGGTGAGGCTCTCCTTGAGCGCGGTCAGCATGCCCAGCGCCAGGACGTCGACCTTCATCAGGCCGAGCGCGTCGATGTCGTCCTTGTCCCACTCGATGAAGGTGCGGTCGACCATGGCGGCGTTACCGATCGGCACGGTCTCGTCGAGCCGCCGCTGGGTCAGGACGTAACCGCCCACGTGCTGCGACAGGTGGCGTGGGAAGCCCAGCAGCTCCTGGGCCAGCGCCGTCGCCCGGCGGATCTCCGGGGCGTCGGGGTCGAGGCCGACCTGGCGGATGTGCTCGTCGGGGACCCCGTCGCCGTAGGAGCCCCAGACCGTATTGGCCAGGGCCGCGGTGATGTCGTCGGTCAGGCCGAGCGCCTTGCCCACCTGACGGATCGCCATGCGCGGCCGGTAGTGGATCACCGTCGCCACGATCGCCGCCCGGTCGCGGCCGTAGCGGTCGTAGACGTACTGCATCACCTCTTCGCGGCGGTTGTGCTCGAAGTCGACGTCGATATCCGGCGGCTCGCCGCGCTTCTCCGAGATGAAGCGGGAGAAGAGGAGATCCTGGTGCTCCTTGGTGGGATCGACCGCGGTGACGCCCAGACAGAAACAGACGCAGGAATTGGCCGCCGAGCCTCGGCCCTGGCAGAGGATGTCCTGCTCGCGCGCCCAGCGGACGATGTCGTGCACGGTCAGGAAGTAGTTGGGGTAGTCGAGCTTCTCGATGAGGTCGAGCTCGTGGGCGACGAGCTGGCTCACCTTCTCCGGCACGCCGTCCGGATAGCGCCATTTCGCGCCCTCCCAGGCCAGGTCGCGCAGGTGCTGGATGGCGGTCTTGCCGGGCGGCACCGGCTCGTCGGGATATTCGTAGGAGAGCTGGCCGAGGTCGAAGCCGATCCGCTCGACGATCTCGATGCTGCGTTCCACCGCGCCGGGGAATTTCGCGAACAGGCGGGCCATCTCGGCGGGCGACTTCAGGTGGCGCTCGGCGTTGGCTTCCAGGCGCAGGCCGGCCTGGGCGATCGTGCAGGTTTCGCGGATGCAGGTCAGCACGTCCTGCAGGATCCGTCGCTCGGGGCGGTGGTAGAGCACGTCGTTCACCGCCACCATCGGGGCGTGGGCTTCCTGGGCCAGGCCCGCGAGCCGGGACAGCCGTTGCAGGTCTCGGGCGCCGTAGCGGCGGGCCGCGGCCAGCCAGACATCGGGAAGTTCGCGGGCGATGCGCTTCAGCGCGACGTCGAAACCCGCGTCCAGCCGGTCGGGGGGTGTGACCAGGGCGAGCTGGCCCTCGGCGTGGTCGAGGAAGTCGGCCCAGCGGAGCTCGCAGCCGCCCTTCTCCGCGCGCCGCTGGCCGACGGTGAGCAGGCGGGTGAGCCGGCCATAGGCCTCCCGGTCGGAGGGATAGACCAAGAGGCTCGGCGTGCCGTCGACGAAGTCCAGGCGGCAGCCGGTCAGCGCGCGGACGGCCGAGCCGGCGGTGCGACGGTCCCGCATCTCCGACCAGGCACGGACCACGCCGGCCAGGGAATTGCGGTCGCAGACCCCGACCGCCTCCAGCCCCAGCACGTCGGCGCCCTCCACCAGCTCGCGCGGATGCGACGCGCCGCGAAGGAACGAGAAGTTGGAGGACGCCTGCAGCTCGGCGTAGCGCGTCATGGGTGAGTCATCCGAACAGCCCGTGCAGCCACCACTTGGCCGGCGCGCCCGGCTCATAAAGGCCGGCGCGGAACAGCCAGAAGCGGCCGCCCTCGGCGTCCTCCACGCGGTAATAGTCGCGGACGTGGGCCACCGAGACGTCTTCGATCTCGCGCTTCCACCATTCCTCGCCGATCCGTTCAGGCCCCTCGGCGCGGCGGACGCGGTGTGTCTGGCCGCGCCAGCGGAACTGGCTCGGGGGGTCGTCGGGGGTGAGGGCGATCACCCCATCCAGCGGCTCGGGCCGACGGAACAGGCGCACGGGCCGAGGCGTCTCGGGGTCCCAGGTCCGCGCCTCGGTGGCGGGCCCAAGCGGCCGGACGCGGGCCGCTGACAGCTCCGGCACATGGCTCTCCACCGGGGCGGCGCGCCAGACGCGCTCCTCGCCCAGCCGGTTGACCAGCCGGTCGACCAGGGGCGCCAGGCCGTCCTCCACCGCCGGTTGGGCCGCCCCCTCGAGCTTCACCTGCCGCCCGGACAAGGTCTCGACCTCGCTGGCCGTGATGGTCACCACCTCGACGCCGAAGCCCGGATCGACCGCCTCGATCTTGGGGACCAGCAGCTTGGCGACGCGGCGGGCGTCGCGGCCGGGCAGGGCCAGGCCCGCGACGACGGAGGGCGAGCGGCCGTCCAGCCGGTGGAAGTAGAGCTCGAAGCGGCGCGCGCCCTTGCCCTCCCGCTCCAGCCGCGCACAGAGCTTCTCGGCGGCGTCGAAGGCCACGCGGGCCATGTCCTCCGGGGTGCTGATCGGCTCGGCGAAGGCCAGGCGGGCGACCCAGGGTGTCGGCGGGCGGCGGAAGCTGAGCGCCTCGCCGCTGCGGCCCAGCGCCTGGTCGAGACGCAGCAGGGCCGCCTTGCCGAACCGCTTGGCGAACGGCCCGCGCGGCAGGGCGAACAGCTGGGCGAGCCGCCGCAGCCCCAGTCGCTCGATCTGGGCGGCGGCCTCGGGATCGAGCCTGAGCGCCGCGGGCGGCAAGGGATCGAGGGCCGGCTGCTGGCCGCCGGGCGGGGCGATCGTCCCGCCCGGACCATAGTGGGCCAGCGCCCAGGCGGCGGCGGGGGTGTCGGCGATGGCGCAGCGGAACGGCAGGCCGGCCGCCGCCAGCCGGCCCTGGAAATCGGCCAACAGCTCGGCCTCGCCGCCCCACAGGTGGGCCAGGCCGGTGATGTCGAGATAGAGGCCATCGGGCGCATCGGCGGCCGCGGCCGGCGAATAGCGCACGCACCAGTCGACCAGCGCCGCCAGGGCGGCGGCGTCGGCCTCCGGTTCGGCCTCGGCGGTGGTCAGCTCCGGCGCGATGGCGAAGGCGTCGGTCGCCTTCTGCCCCGGATGGAGCTTCAGCCGGGCCGCCTCCAGGCTCACCGCCGCGATCCGCCGCGTGCCCCGGGTGGTCTCCACCAGGGCGAAAGGCGGTGGCGGCTCGGCGACCGGAGCGTCAGGCGGCGAGGGGTTGCGCCGGCGCCAGTTGGCGATCGCCCAGGTCGGCGACCAGGCGCAGAGGATGCGCGCCATCGGTTGTCTCCAAACAATAGGGTCTCGCGGCCTCGAACAGGAAGGATCCCGTCCGCCCGCCGCGGCAGCGCTCCAGATCGACGCGGAAGCGCGGGGCGCCCAGGCCGAACTCGCCGGCCGGCGGCTCGGAGGGGGCGGAACGCACCCGCCAGCGGGTCGAAGCCGTGGAGCCGATCCCCCGCCGGGCCTGGCCGCCGAACGGGCTGCGGCGCAGGACGAAGGCCGTGCCGCCGCGCTTCTCGCAGCCGAGCTGCAGCCGGCGGCCGGCGGTCAGGTCGACGTCCGCCACCTCGCCGATCACCGCGGCGACGCCCACGGTGGCCAGCGCGTCCTCCATCACTGACAGGACCTCGGCCTCGTCGCGGGCGCAGACCTGGATCAGCCGCTCGGCCGGGAAGCCCAGGCCGATCAGGCCCGGGGCGAGCAGGTCATCTCTACGGAACACCCAGACGGCCTCGCCACGGGTGGCCAGGGGCGTGGCCATCAGGGCGGTGAAGGCGGCCGGCGCGGCGCCCGTTTCGCCCTCCAAGCCCTCGCCCACCACCTCGTGCCAGCGCCCCAGCGGCAGGCCGCCGCCCGGCAGCCGGCCATCCACCGCCAGGTCGCCGAACGGCAGGAAGCCAGACTCCGCCCGTCCGCCCGTTTCCAGGGCGGCGATCTCCGCGCGGAGGGCGGCAAGCCCCTTCCCGCGAAAATCGGACATGGCCTTCGGACTCCTTATGTTCTAACTTTGTTCTAGTAACAAGACGCGAAGAGTCAAGTTCCTCGGCTTGACCGGCGCCTGCCCGCCGACCGATGGTTCGCCGGCCCAGGGGAGGGATCACATGTCGCGCACCGCAGGGATTTTCGCCGGACTCTTCGCCGTCATGGCGGCCTGCGCGGCGCAGGCCCAGCCCGAGCCGGCCCCTCAGACCGTGAAGGTGAGGATTGAGAGCGGCGTCCTGGTCGGGGTCGCCCACGAAAACGCCAACGCCTTCCGCAACATCCCCTTCGCCGCCCCGCCGGTGGGCCCGCTCCGCTGGCGGCCGCCGCAGCCCGTGCGGGCCTGGTCGGGCGATCGCCAGGCGGTCTTCCCCGGCGTCTCCTGCCCGCAGCCGATGAACGCCAACGACACGCCGAACTCCGGCGGCGCCAACGGCCCGACCTCGGAGGACTGCCTGCAGCTCAATGTCTTCGCGCCCAAGCACGCCAGCCACGCGCCGGTGATGGTCTGGATCCACGGCGGCGGCCACCGCACCGGCGCAGGCTGGATCTACGACGGCCAGAACTTCGCCCGCGACGGGGTGATCCTGGTCAGCATTAATTATCGGCTGGGGGCGCTCGGCTACTTCGCCCATCCGGCGCTGGTGAAGGACGCCCGCCCGGGCGAGCCGGTCGGCAACTACGGCCTGATGGACCAGATCGCGGCGCTGAAGTGGGTGCAGCGGAACATCGCCGCCTTCGGGGGCGATCCGAAGAACGTCACCGTATTCGGCGAGAGCGCCGGCGGCATGTCGACGCTCGCCATCCTCGCCACGCCCGGCGCCCGGGGGCTCTATCAGAAGGCCATCGTGGAATCCGGCCTGGGCTGGTTCAAGCCGGTGACCCTGGCCGATCAGGAGAAGACCGGCGCCGCGGCGCTGGCCAAGCTCGGCGTGCCGGAGACCGCCAGCGCCGCCGACCTGCGCGCCATCCTGGTCGACAAGCTGGTCCCGATCGACGCCGACTACCAGCCGTTCACCGACGGCAGGCTGATGACCGAGACCCCCAGCCAGGCCCTGGCCGACGGTCACTTCGACGACGTGCCGCTGATCATCGGCTCCAACTCCGGCGAGGATTCGCTGCTCGGCCCCGGAACCCTGGGTCCGCGGCAGCTCGCCATCTTCGCCCCGGCCATGGCGCACGGTGTCTACAAGGACGAGGTGGCGGCCGGCGGCGACCAGCTGATGGCGCGTGCGGTGTTCACCGACGCGGTGATGGGCGGCCCGGCCCGCTGGGTGGCGGCCAGGGCGTCCGTTGGCGCCCCCGCCTGGCTCTACCACTTCTCCTACATCGGCGCCCGCTTCCGGCCAGCCAAGACGCGGGCCAGCCACGCCGACGAGATCCAGTACGTCTTCGAGTACTGGGGCCGGCGCACGCCGATGAGCGTGGTCTCCGAGGAGGACAAGCAGATGGCGAGCCTCATGCACGCCTGCTGGGTGGCCTTCGCCAAGACCGGCGCGCCCCGGTGCGGCGGCCAGGCCTGGCCGGCCTACACCCCGGCCACGGACCAGCTGATGGAGTTCGGCCCGCAGTCCGGCGTCGTGGCCCACTTCCGCAAGGCCCAACTCGACGCTCAGGAGATGGTCCAGCTGCCGGGCCTCGCGCTGGGGAAGTGAGCGCCGGGCCTCTTCCCGATTGAAGGGTCCGAACTGACTCGCCGCGCCCGGCGTTGGGACTCGGGAATTCGGAGATCTTAATGGCGACCCGTCCGACCTGGCAGGGCTACCTGCGCCTGAGCCTCGTGAGCTGCCCGGTGGCGCTCTACACCGGCACCTCGCGCACCAGCGAGGTGCACTTCAACATGCTGCACAAGACCACCCACAACCGCATCCGGATGATCCCCACCGATCCGGAGAGCGGGCCGGTGGAGCGTTCCGAGATCGTCAAGGGCTACGAGATCGAGAAGGGCCGCTACGTGGTGGTCACCGACGAGGACATCCAGGACGTGCGGCTGGAGACCACGCGGACCCTGGATATCGAGCGCTTCGTCGATGAGGACGACATCGACCGGCTCTATTGGAACGACCCCTATTTCCTGGTCCCCGACGGCGACATGGCGCTGGAGGCCTTCACGGTGATCCGCGAGGCCATGGTGAAGTCGAAGAAGGTGGCCTTGGGCCGGCTGGTCATGCACCAGCGCGAGCGGCTGATGGCCCTGGAGCCGCGCGACAAGGGCATCCTGGCCTATTCGATCCGCTCCAACCGCGAGGTGAAGGACCCGGGCGAGCTGTTCGACAAGATCCCCAAGGAGAAGCCCAATCCGCAGATGGTCGAGATCGCCGCCAAGATCATCGACCAGCTGGAGGGCCCCTTCGATCCGAGCCTGTTCAAGGACCGCTACGAGGAGGCGTTGCGCGAACTCGTGAAGCGCAAGGAGAAGGGCGCTGTCATCACCGCGCCGTCGGAGCCCAAGGAGGCCGAGGTGGTCGACCTGATGGACGCCCTGAAGCGCAGCCTGGGCCAGGCCGGCGGCGAGCGGCGCAAGCCCGCGGCCCGGGCGAAGTCCGACGATGCAAAGAAACCGTCGGCGCGGCGGAGCACTGCGAAGAAGCGCGCCTAGCTTCCGCCGATCAGGGCGGAGCGCTCGGCCGGCGTCAGCGCCCGCCAGCGACCTTCCGGCAGGTCGCCGAGTTTCAGGGGCCCGATCCGCACCCTGAACAGGTCGATCACCGAGAGGCCGACCAGGTCGCACATCCGGCGGATCTGGCGGTTGCGGCCCTCCATCAGCACGACGCGCAGCTGCTGGCCCTCGACCACGCTGACCTTGGCGGGCCTGAGCTGCCGGCCGTCGAGCCGCAGGCCGTGGCGGAGCTGCTTGAGCTTGCCTTCGGTCACCTGGCCGGTGACCCGGACCAGGTATTCCTTGTCGAGCTCGGACGCAGGCCCGATCACCGCCTTGGCCAGCACCCCGTCCTCGGAGAGCAGCAGCAGGCCGCGGCTGTCCATGTCGAGCCGGCCGAGCGGCGCGAGGCTGGTGTCGGCGCCCGGTATCGAGGGCGCCTCGCCGACCAGGGCGGCCTTACTCAGGAGACGGATGGCCGGCGTCTGGCCGGGCTCCGGCTGGGCCGAGACGATCCCCGCCGGCTTGTGAAGAACGGCGGTGAGCTGGCCGGCGAGGGAAGCCTGGGCGCGGTCGGCCAGGGTCAGGGTTTGGCCGGGCAGGATCTTGCGGCCGACGTCCTCCACCTTGGCGCCGTCGATGGAGACCAGGCCGTCGGCGATCAGGGTCTCGGCCTCGCGGCGCGAGCAGACGCCCATCTGCGCCAGCCAGCGGTTCACCCGCTGCGGTTCGGCGTCCTCGTAGCGGCGGGTCCAGGCCATCAGGCGTGTCTAGCGCAAGGAGGTCGTGCCGCAAGCCGCCACAGGCTATGAGCCGCCCATGGAGCGGTTCGACGTGGTGATCGCCGGCGCCGGCGCGGCGGGCATGATGTGCGCCATCGAGGCGGGCAAGCGCGGCCGCCAGGTGCTGGTGCTGGACCATGCCGCGGCGCCCGGCGAGAAGATCCGCATCTCCGGCGGCGGCCGCTGCAACTTCACCAACACCCGGACGACGCCCGGCCAGTTCCTGTCGCAGAACCCCCGGTTCTGCATCTCGGCGCTCAGCCGCTACACGCCCGCGGACTTCATCGGCCTGGTCGACCGCCACCGAATCCCCTGGCACGAGAAGACGCTCGGCCAGCTGTTCTGCGACGGCAGCGCCCGCGAGATCATCGATATGCTGCTGGCCGAGCTGCGCAGCGCGGGCGTGACGCTGCGCCTGTCCTCGCCCATCGACCGCGTGGAGAAGGTCGAGGGCGGGTTCGAGGTGGCGGTGGGCGGCGGGCGGATCGCCTGCGCCGCCCTGGTGGTCGCCACCGGCGGCAAGTCGATTCCCAAGATGGGCGCCACCGGCTTCGCCTACGACGTCGCCCGCCAGTTCGGCCTGGCCGTCACAGAGACCCGGCCGGCCCTCGTGCCGCTGACCTTCGAGGTCGGCCTGCTGGCGCGGCTGAAGGACCTGACCGGCGTGGCCCTCGACGTGCGGGTGGGCTGCGGCAAGGCCCGCTTCGAGGAGGCCATGCTGTTCACCCATCGCGGCCTCTCAGGTCCCGCGATCCTGCAGGTCTCCTCCTACTGGCGCGAGGGCGAGGCGATCGAGGTCGACATGGCGCCCGGCGTCGACGTCTTCGAAGGCTTGCGCCGGGCGCGGACCGAGCATCCGAAGCAGGCGGTCGCCACGGTGCTGGATCGCTGGCTGCCCAACCGGCTGGCCCACCACGTCGCCGACGCCGAGGGCGCCACGGGCAATATCGCAGACCAGCCGGACAAGCGCTTGCGGGCGATCGCCGAGGCGGTGAACCGCTGGCGGGTGAAGCCAGTGGGCTCGGAGGGTTATCGCACCGCTGAGGTCACCCTGGGCGGGGTGGACACCGCGGGCCTCGACAGTCGCACCTTGCAGGCCAAGGCCGTCCCCGGGCTCTACGTCATAGGCGAGGCGGTCGACGTTACCGGCTGGCTCGGCGGCTACAATTTCCAGTGGGCCTGGGCCAGCGGCTGGAGCGCCGGCCAGGCCTGCTGAAGCGCCTACTTCTGCAGCGTCTCGGCGACGTCGAGGCGGGCCTTGAACTGATGCTCGCGCGGCTTCGGCCCGTCGGCGCCGAACTCCATGGAGGCCTCGTGCGCGGCGTCGAAGCGTGGCCAAGCGGGGCCGCCGGCGCTGTCGGGAGTCCCGGACTTGGCGAAGGCCGCCCAATAGGCGTTCATCGACTTGGAGATCGCCACTTCCTCCGGCGCGAACCGCTGCTTGTCGCCGCCGAACACGAAGCGGACCTCCGCCACGTGGCCCGCGCCACGCGAGGTCGCCCGCGCCTTCTCCGGCACGAAGGAGAAGAAGTAGAGCCAGACCGGCGCGCCGGCCTTGGCTTCGATACGGGCGAGGTTGCGGTCCGGCTCGGTGATGAAGGTGTCGGTGACGAAGTCATTGACCTCCTGCACCTTGTCCGTCGCGCCGTAGGCCGCGTCGATCGCCGCGTGGACCGGAACGGAGAGGACGTCCAGCTGTTCGGGCTTGGGCCGGAACAGGCTGGCCTCGTTGGAATTGCCGCCAAACAGCAGCGGGACCTTGGCCTGATGGCCGGCCGCGAAGCCTTGGGTGATGCCCGAGGCGATCAGCTTGCCGTCCAGGATGGGCTGCGCCCGCTCGGTGAAGCCGCCCTCGTAGGGCAACTGGGACAGCGGCAGCTTGCGCAGGGCCGCCGCGGCCTGCGCATCGTCGCCCTTGACGCCCGCCGCCTCGGCGGCACGCACGCCCATGCCGTCGGCCTTGGCCAGGGAATAGGGCGTGTGCCGCGGGAAGCTGGATTCGCCGATCGCCTTCTGGAACAGGCCGCGGGCCTCCGGCGCCAGCATCAGGTAGAGCACCGAGATGCCGCCGGCGCTCTCGCCGAAGATAGTGACGTTGCCGGGATCGCCGCCGAAGCTGGCGATATTGGCCTTCACCCACCGCAAGGCGGCGATCTGGTCGGCCAGGCCGTAGTTGGCGGTGTGGCCCTCCTTGTCGAGCGCCGGGTGGGCGAACCAGCCGGCGTGGCCCAGGCGATAGTTGAGGCTGACGGTGATCACGCCCTGCTTGGCGAACTCGGTCCCGTCGTGCGTCGCGCCGAACGCGGCCATGGAAGTGCCGATCACGAAGCCGCCGCCGTGGATCCACACCATCACCGGCAGCTTGGCGCCGGGCTTCGCGCCCGCGGGCCTGGTGACGTTCAGGTAGAGGCAGTCCTCGACGTCCTTCTCGCAGCTCGCGCCGGGCTTGGTCGCATCGCGCACGCCGGCCCAGCTCGGGCCCGCCGCCGGCGCCCGCCAGCGCAACTCGCCCACCGGCGGCGCGGCATAGGGGATGCCCAAGAAGCTCGAAGCGCCATCGGCGGTGGCGCCGGCCAGCTCACCCTGGTGGATTTTCACCACCGGCCCTGTGTTCTGGGCGAAGGCGGCGCTGGAGGCCACGGTAAGGCCAAGCGCCAGGGCGCCGGCGACAAGCGCGCGTCTGATCATTTCAAAAAATCCCCCCGAAAGAATGCCCGCGGCTTAGCCAGCCGCTGTTACCCGATTGTGTCTGGAAGACCCGGTACGGCGCAACGCTCCCGTTGCGGCAGAAGGCTCAGCTCTTCTTCAGCTTCCTGATCGCGTCGGCGAGGGGGCGTTCGGCGTCGCAGTAGTCGGCCCAGGCCTTGGTCTTGGCGAGCAGGACCGGGGCGGTGCGGACCGTCCAGCGCTTGGGATCGAGGCCCGGCTTCACGTCGCTCCAGAGGATCGGGAAGGAGACCGGCGCGCCCGGGCGGCCGCGCGGCGACAGCGGGGCGACTGCGGTGGAGAGCCGGTCGTTGCGGAGGTAGTCGAGGAAGATCCGGCCCTTGCGCTTGGCCTTGGCCATGTTGACCACATAGCGGTCCGGCTGGTCGGCGGCGATCGCCTCGCAGACCTCGCGGGCGAAGGTCTTGGCGGTGGGCCAGTCCAGCTTGCCCTTCCCGCCCTTCAGCGGCGTGACCACGTGCAGCCCCTTGCCGCCGGTGGTCTTGCAGAACGCCATGAGCCCCAGGCTCTCCAGCCGGGCCTTCACCAACAGCGCCGCCTCGATCACCCGCTCGAACGACAGGTCCTCGTCGGGGTCGAGGTCGAACACCAGGCGGCCGGGAACCTCCGGCTGGCCGGGTTGGCAATTCCACGGGTGGAACTCGAGCGCCGAAACTTGGGCGAGCGCGATCAGCGCCTCGATGCGGTCGACCTGCAGATAGGGCTTGTGGTCGCCGAACACCTTCACCTCGGTGAGCAGGGCCGAGGACCCCTTGCCGGCGTGGCGCTGGAAGAACCGCTCCTTACCGGCGATGCCGTCCGGCATGCGGATGATCGAGCAGGGTCGGCCCTTGATGTGGGTCATCATCCAGGGGCCGACGGCCTCCAGGTAACGGGCGAGGTCGAGCTTGGTGACCGGCTTGCCATCGCCGGCGTCGGGCCACAGGGGCTTGTCGGAGCTGGAGAGCCGGACGCCCAGCACCACCGGGCTCTGCTCGGCCTTGGGCTCGATGATCTTGGACGCGCTTCGCGGCTTCGGCTCGGCCGCCTCGGTGGTCACCGGCGCGGGCGTCTCGGCCTCGACCTCGGACGCCGGCTTGTCCTCGCGCAGGCCCTTGAAGGCCCCCTGGCGGACCATGCCGGAGCCGGTGAAACCCGCGAACTCGATCTCGGCGACCAGCTCTGGCTTCGCCCAGTGGATGTCTTCGCCCTTGCGCGGCGCGCCGACGCCGGAGAACGGGCTGTTGTCGGCCTTCGCCTTTTCCAGCCTGGGCAGCACGCGGCCCACCACCTCGCGCCCGAAGCCCGTGCCGACCTTGCCGACATAGACCAGCTTGTCGCCGCGGTTGACGCCGACCAGCAGCGAGCGGAGCTGGCCGCGCTCGCCCGACCAGCCGCCGATCACCACCTCATGGCCGGCCCGGCACTTGGACTTCACCCAGTCTTCGCCGCGACCCGAGCGGTAGGGGGCGTTGAGCCGCTTGGAGACGATGCCCTCCAGCGACATGCGGCAAGCGGACTGCAGCACGGCGTCGCCGCCGGTCTCGAAGTGCTCGACGAAGCGGATTCGCGGCCCTGTCTTGCCGCCCGCCAGCACGGCCTGCAGCCTGGCCTTGCGGTCGCTGAGCGCCTGCTCGCGCAGGTCCTGACCCTCGGCGAACAACAGGTCGAAGGCGAAGAACACCAGGTTCTCGGTCTTGCCGTCCGACAGCGCCGCCTGCAGGGCCGGGAAGTCCGGCGCCCCGTGGCTGTCCAGCGCGCAGGCCTCGCCGTCGACGATGCAATCGGGCAGGCCCTTGGCGGCCGCGGCGATCTCCTTGAACTTCGCCGTCCAGTCGAGGCCCTTGCGGGTCTTGAGCGTCGCCTTGCCGCCGGCCACCCGCAGCTGCAGCCGGTAGCCGTCGAACTTGATCTCGTGGCCCCAGCCCGCGCCCGGCGGCGGCCGGTCCACCGACTTGGCGAGCTCCGGCGGCACGAAGCCCGGCAGGGCCGAGGCCTTCAGCTTCGGCACCGGCGCGGGCCGCGGCGGCGCGCTGTCCTTCTCCGCGCGGTTGGACTGCCAGACCCGTTTGGCGGCCCCCTTGCCCTTGCCGGTCATGAATTTGGTGGGCGCCTTGCCCTTCCCCGCCGCGATCTCTTCCATCGGCCGGCCGGAGGCCACGGAATCGGTCTCCTGCTCGGTGATGGCGGACTCCGAGTCCTCCACCGACCAGCCGTCGTGGTGCTTGATCAGCAGCCAGTTGTTGGTCTTCTCCCGCTCGCGGCGCTTCATCCGCACCAGCACGTAGCTGCCCTTCAGCCGCTCGCCATCGAGGGTGAATTTCAGGTCCCCCGTCTTCAGCATGGCGTGCGGGTCGCCCTCCGGCTCCCAATAGCCGCGGTCCCACAGCATCACCGTGCCGCCGCCGTACTGGCCCGCCGGGATCGTGCCCTCGAAGTCGCCGTAGTCGAGCGGATGGTCCTCGACCTCCACGGCCAGGCGCTTCTCATGCGGATCGAGCGAGGGCCCCCGCGTCACCGCCCAGGACTTGAACACCCCGTCCAGTTCCAGCCGCAGGTCGTAGTGCAGCCGGCTCGCCGCATGCTTCTGGATCACGAAGCGCAGGCGGTTGGAGGGCTTGGTCTTCTCCGCCCCCGCCGGCTCGGCCGTCTTGGCGAAATCCCGCATGGAACGGTAGCGGGTGAGGAGATCGGTCTTGGCAGCCATCAGCGCCTCCCGGGAGCCGCCGCATCACATCGCGCTCCGACGTCAGAAGCGCAACTCAGGTCTCGGCGGAAAGTTCGCAGCGGCTCGTCCCAGGCGTCCGCCGCACGTTGACAAGCGCCACCGCCGGAGCGTCCCCTTCGGCCATGAACCACAGCACAGCCGCCGCCCTGGTCGCGGCCCTCGCCCTCGCGCCCATCGCCGCCGCTCAGGCGGCCACGCCGGCTTATGTCACAGCGGCCGTGGCCGACCCGGCCCGCCCGAAAAGCGACGTCGCGACCGACGCCCTGCGCGATCCCGCGGACACCCTGGCGCTCGCCGGCGTGAAACCCGGCATGAGCGTGGCCGAGCTGTTTCCGGGCGGCGGCTACTACACCCGCATGCTCGCCGACGTGGTGGGGCCCAAGGGCCACATCGTCGGCATCGAGAACGCCGGCTGGAAGGGCGCCGTGAAGGCCGACCAGGCCATGCTCGCCGAGCCGGGCCACGACCGCGTCCAGCTTGACGTCGAGACGTTCGGCCAGATGACCGTGCCGCAACCCGTCGACCTGTTCTGGATCACCCAGAACTACCACGACCTGAAGATCGCCAAATACGGCCAGGTGGACATGGCCGCCTTCAACCGGAAGGTCTTCGAGACGCTGAAACCCGGCGGCGTCTATTTCATCCTCGATCACCAGGCCAATCCGGGGATCACGACCGAGCAGATCGCGACGCTGCATCGGGTCGAGAAGGCCACGGTGGTCCGCGAGGTCACCGCCGCGGGCTTCAGGCTGGTCGCCGAGGGCAAGTTCCTCAACCGCGCCAGCGACGACCACACCAAGCCGATCTTCGACCTGAAGGGCGAGACCGACCAGTACGCCCTGAAGTTCGTCAAGCCGAAGGCCTAGGGGGGCCTCAGCCCACCAGCGCTGTACGCCGTTCTTCGGCGCCTTTCAGCGCCGCCACGAAGGCGTCGCGCCAGGCGGTGACGTCCTCGGCGAGGACGTTTTCGTGCAGCGCGCTCCAGCGGCGGATGCGCTCGGCCTTGTCCATCGCCAGCGCGCGGCTCAGCGCATCGGCGATGTCGTCGGGGCTGTTCGGGTTGACCAGCAGGGCGTCCTTCATCTGCCGCGCCGCGCCAGCGAAACGCGACAGGATCAGCACGCCCGGATCGTCGGGGTTCTGCGAGGCCACGAACTCCTTGGCCACCAGGTTCATGCCGTCTCTGAGCGGGGTGACCAGGCCGACCCGCGCCGCGCCATAGATGCCGGCCAGCTCGTCGCGGCGGTAGTTCTTGTTCACATAGCGGAACGGGTTCCAGTCCACGTCGGCGAACTCGCCGTTGATCCGGCCGGAGAGGGCGTCCAGCCGGGCGCGGATCTCCTGGTAGGCCTCCACCGCCTCGCGGCTGACCGGGGCGATCTGCAGCATCAGGACTTCGCGGCGCAGGTCCGGATTGTCCGCCAGGAACCGCTCGAAGCCGGTGAACCGCTCCTCCAGCCCTTTGGAATAGTCCAGCCGGTCGACGCCGACGATCAGGTGGCGGAACACAGTGCAGGCGGTCATCAGGTCGCGCATCCGCCGGGCGCGCGGGGTCTTCAGCAGCCGCTGGAAGTCCTTGGCGTCGATGCCGATCGGGAAGGCGCCGATGCGCACCGTCCGGCCGAACGCCTTCAGCACATTGTCGCCGAGCTTCTCGCCGCCGGCCTCGGACAGCACATAGTCCTCGAAGGCCTGGCGGTAGTCCTCGGTCTGGAACCCCACTAGGTCGTAGTCGAACATCGATTCCACCAGCTGCCGGTGGCCGGGCAGGGTGATGAACACCTGGTGCGCGGGCCAGGGCACATGCAGGAAGAAGCCCATCCGGTTCTTCAGGCCCATCCGGCGCAGCTCGCGGGCCAGCGGGATCAGGTGGTAGTCGTGGATCCACACTAGGTCGCCCGGCTCGATCAGCGGCCGGAGCGTCTCGGCGAACCGGCGGTTGACGCGCTGGTAGCCCTCGCCGAACGCCCGGTCATAGGCCACCAGGTCGGTGCGGTAGTGGAACAGCGGCCACAGGGTCTTGTTGGCGTAGCCGTTGTAGTACTCCTCGACGTCACTCTCCTCGAGGTCGATCGTGGCGGCGGTGACGCCGTCGATCTTCTGCATGGAGAGCTGGCCGGTGAAGGTGGGCGTCGACTGCCCGCTCCAGCCGAACCAGAGGCCGGAATATTCCCGCAGCGCCGCGGCCAGGGCCATGGCCAGGCCGCCGACCGTCTCCTCGCCGGCGCCGCCCGGCGGATTGACCCGGTTCGAGACGACGATCAGGCGGCTCACAGGGCGGCCTCCAGCCAGCGCAGCGCCGCCTCCACGCCGGACAGGCGGTAGCGGGCCCGGGTCTGGCGGGGCGGCCCCACCAGGATGCCGGCGCCGCCGAACCCGGCGGTCGCCGCGAAGCCGTCCTCGTCGGTGGCGTCATCGCCCAGGAATATCGGGACAGCGCCCACGAAGGGCGGCTCGGACATGAAGGCGACGACGCTGTCGGCCTTGGTGGAGCCGGGCGTGCGCAGCTCCTCCACCATGTCGCCGTCCTGCAGGGTCAGGCCGGTCTCGGCGGCCAGCCGGCGGGCGATGGAGCGGGCGGCGCCGGCCTGCTGCCGGGCGAGGCGGAAGTGCAGGGCCACGCTATGGCCTTTCTCCTCGACGATCAGGCCGGAATCGCGGACCGCGAAGGCGCGCAGCTCCTCCGCCACCTCCGGCAGTCTGGGATGCGGCGGCTGTTCATGCAGCCCGCCGGCGGCGTCGCGGCGCACCAGCCCGTGCACGGCGGCCACCGCCTTGACGCGGCCTTCGAGGATCCGGTCGGTGTCGGCCAGGGTGCGGCCGGTCACCACCGCCAGCCGCCCGTCCAGTGCAATGGCGAGGCGTTCCAATAGGTCGGTGCGGCGCGGATCGGGGCGGACGTCCTGTGGGCGCGCGGCGATCGGCGCCAGGGTGCCGTCCAAATCGAGGAACAGCGCGCAGTCGGTCAGAGCCAGCGGCTTCGGCGCAGGAAGGTGGAAGGTGAGTTCTTCGATCGACATGCACTCGCCCCGGACCCAGGGAAAACGCGCAAGCGCGCCCCTTCGATCCAGCCTGGCCCTAAGAAGGCTGAACGGCCTTCCGGGGCTTGACGTTCCGGCCCCAGTCCGCGCTATGCGCGCAGGGCGACGAGATATTCCAAGAGGGATGGACTGATGGCTGAGACGCCGCGCGCGGACCTGCTCGTGCTGTTCGGCGCCGCCGGCGACCTGGCGCGGCGGATGCTGCTGCCGTCGCTCTATTTCCTCGATTTCGACGGTTTCCTGCCGGAGGGCTTCCGCATCGTCGGCGCGGCGCGCTCGGAGATGTCGCGTGAGGCCTTCGTCGACCTGGTGCGGACCGACCTCGCCGCCCGGTCCGAGGGCCTGGACGAGACCGTCTGGACGCGGTTCTCCGCGCGGCTCGACTATGTGGCCGCCGACGCCACCAACGCCGAGGGCCTGGCCTCGCTGACGCCGCACATGCAAGGCGCCAAGCGGCCGATGTTCTACCTGGCCCTGTCGCCCAGCCTCTACGGCCGGGTCTGCGTCGCCCTGGCCGGCGCGGGCTTCGCCACGGACGAGAGCCGCATCGTGCTGGAGAAGCCGATCGGCCGCGACCTGGAGAGCTCCAAGACCATCAACATCTCGGTGGGGGCGGTGTTCGACGAGGACCGCATCTTCCGGATCGACCACTACCTGGGCAAGGAGACGGTGCAGAACCTGATCGCGCTCCGGTTCGCCAACACCCTGTTCGAACCTCTGTGGAACAACCTGACCATCGACCACGTGCAGATCACCGTGGCCGAGACCGAGGGGGTGGGCGACCGCTGGCCCTACTACGACGAGTACGGCGCGCTGCGCGACATGCTGCAGAACCACATGCTGCAGCTGCTCTGCCTGGTGGCCATGGAGCCGCCCAGCGACATGGAGCCGGATTCGGTCAGGAACGAGAAGGTGAAGGTTCTAAGGAGCTTGCGCCCCTTCACTCGCGCCGAGGTGCAGAAGGATTCCGTGCGCGGCCAGTATACCGCCGGCGTGGTCGGCGGCCGCGAGGCGGCGGCCTATGAGAAGGAGCGCGGCGAGGCCTCCGACACCGAGACCTTCGTGGCGCTCCGGGCCGACATCGACAACTGGCGCTGGGCCGGGGTGCCCTTCTTCCTGCGGACCGGCAAGCGGATGCCCGAGCGGCGCACCCAGATCGCCATCCAGTTCAAGCCGGTGCCGCACTCGATCTTCGGCGGTCCGGCCAGCGAGGACCTGGTGGCCAACCGGCTGGTCATCGACCTGCAGCCGGATGAGGACATCGAGCTGCTGCTGATGAACAAGGCCCCGGGCATCACCGCCGGCGGCCTGCGCCTGCAGTCCCTGCCATTGTCGCTCTCGCTGCTCCGCACCTACGAGGGACCGGGGGCGCGCCGCCGGATCGCCTACGAGCGGCTGCTGCTCGACGTGATCAGCGGCAATTCCACCCTGTTCGTGCGCCGCGACGAGGTGGAGGCCGCCTGGCGCTGGGTGGACGGCATCGAGGACGCCTGGCGCGAGGCGGGCATGAGCCACAGGCCCTACGCCGCCGGCTCCTGGGGCCCGGCCGGCGCCTTCGCGCTCATCGAGCGGTCAGAGCGCGCCTGGCTGGACTGAGCTTCAGCCCGTGTGGTCGCCGCCCGCCATCGGGGTCGGGTCGCCGAACCGGTGCGGATCGTCGCCCAGCGCCATGCGCAGGCGGGTCACCTCGCGGGCCGTCTCCAGGGTCTCGACGATCTCGTAGAAGGCTTCTTCCTCGTCGAGGTCCTCGCCGCGCGACAGATGGTCGGCGACGATCTCCTGCAACCGGTTGATCAGCTGGTCGGCGGCCTCGGCGGCGGCCTTCATCTTTGCGGCGTCTGCGGATTGGGCCATGCCAAGGGAATGTCGCCGCATCCTCCTGGGTTCCTCCCGGCGCGCGGGCTGAGGCTCAGCGCACGCTGGACCAGGGCCGCGACAGCAGCGTCGCGCAGTTGATCAGGCCCACCAGGGAGTAGGTCTGAGGATAGTTGCCCCACAGCTCCTTGCCGTCGAAGGTGATGTCCTCCGAGAGCAACCCCGCCTTGGTGCGCCGCGACAGCATCTGGCCGAACAGCTCGCGGGCCTCCTCCGAGCGGCCGGAAAGATGCAGCGCCTCGATCAGCCAGAAGGTGCAGAAGTTGAACGCGGTCTTCGGCGTGCCGAAGTCGTCGGGGATCGCATAGCGCAGCATGAAGGGGCCGCGCCTGAGGCCCTTCTCGACGGCCGCCATGGTCGCCTGCATGCGCGGATCGTCCGGGGTGGTGAAGCGCACGTCGATCAGCTGCAGCAAGGACGCGTCCAGCTCGTCGCCCTCGAAGGTCGCGGCGTAGCGGCCAAGCTCCTCGTTCCAGGCGCGGGTCTCGATGGTGTGGCGGATCTCCTTGGCGCGGTCGTTCCAATAGTGGGCGCGCTCCGGCAGGCCGACGCGGGCCGCGGCGTTGCCCAGCCGGTCGCAGGCCGCCCAGCACATCACCGAGGAATAGGTGTGCACCGCCTCGCGCCCGCGGAATTCCCAGAGGCTGGCGTCCGGCTTGTCGTGCAGCTCGAAGGCCCGCTCGCCGATCGGCTCCAGGGCGCGGAAATCGTCCTCCGTGGCCGGGCGGAACAGCCGCTCGTCGAAGAAGGCCTGCACGGTGGAGAGCACGATCTGGCCATAGACGTCGTGCTGCAGGTGCTCGTGGGCCTGGTTGCCGATCCGCACCGGGCCGATGCCGCGATAGCCCGGCAGGTGCGGCGCGATCCACTCTGTCAGCACCGGCTCCAGTCCGACGCCATAGACCGGCTGCACGTGGCCGGCCTTTCCAGGGTCGGCGATCACCGTCGGACCCAGGCCAGGCTTGGCCGGCGTCGCGCCCTTCGGCTCGCTCATCTGGCCATAGACCGGCGCCACATGGCCGTGCCGCGCCTGGTCGACCAGGTTGCGCAGGTAGCCGAGGTAGTTCTCCAGCATGTCCGCTGCGCCCAGCCGGTTCAGCGCCTGGACCACATAGTAGGCGTCACGCAGCCAGCAGTAGCGGTAGTCCCAGTTGCGTCCCGGCTCGCCCGGCGCCGGCGCATGCTCGGGGATCGAGGTGGTCAGCGCCGCGACGATCGCCCCGGTCTCCTCGAAGGCGCAGAGCTTGAGGGTGATCGCCGCCCGGATCACCTCCTCCTGCCACTCCAGCGGCACCGACAGCGTCCGCACCCAGCTGCGCCAGTAGACGGTGGTGTCGCGCAGCATCCGCTCGGTGGTGATGGCGATGTCGGCGTCGAACCCCTCGTCGGGCCCCAAGAACATGGCGATCGGCTCTTCCAGCCGGAAAACCCGCTCGTCGAGGATGTTGCCGACCGAGGCGTCGGTGGTGAGCCGCATGGTCACCTCGCCGCCCAGGTAGCGGATGTGGTTCGAGCCGTTGGTGGTGGTGGTCTTGCGTTCGCCGTAGTTGAAGGTCGGCCGGCAGCGGATGCGCAGGCGCGGCGCCCCGCTCAGCGGCCGGATGATCCGGATGAAGGCCAGCGGCCGGTAGACCCGCCCGAACTGCCGGTAGCGCGGGCAGAAGTCGATGATCTCCAGCGCCCCGCCGTGCGTGTCGACGATCTCGGTGGAGAGGATCGGGGTGTTGCGCAGGTAGGACTGGCGGATCTCGGCGGTGTCTTCGACGTCCACCGACCAGAGGCCCTGGGCCGCTTCGTGGGCCGGATCGCGGTCGCACAGCAGGCCGGAGAAGAAGGGGTCGCCGTCCACTCGGGGCGCGCAGGCCCAGACGTAGCGGCCGCCGTCGTCGATCAGCGCGCTGGCCGCACAATTACCGATCGGAAACAGCTCCAGCGTCTGACTCAAGACAGGGGTCCCGCGGCTCTCGATCCAAACATCTGCCGGAGCCCCCGCTTTCCGCTCGACGGAGGCGTAACGCCCATGGATAAGACTGGCTCCGGCGCCGGGTCGCGCTCACGCGTTGCCCGGCGGCCCGGCATCCCTTACACGCAAACGCCGGATGATCCGAGCCCGCAGAGCCCGCATAGTCGCGACCCTCGGGCCAGCGAGCCGAGAACCCTCCCAGGTGCGGGAGCTGGCGCTCGCCGGCGCCGATGTGTTCCGCGTCAACTTCAGCCACGGCAGCCAGGCCGACCATGCCCGCACGATCCAGGCGGTGCGCCGGGCCGAGGTCGCGGTCGGCCGTCCGCTGGCGGTGCTCGCCGACCTGCAGGGGCCGAAGATCCGGCTCGCGGAATTCGCCGACGGCGTCGCGCGGCTGAAGCCCGGCCAGGACTTCCGGCTCGACATGAACCCCACCCCCGGCGATGCGGCCCGGATCGGGGTGCGCCATCCCGAGGTGTTCGCGGCCCTGCGCGTCGGGGCGATGGTGCTGCTCGACGACGGCAAGGTGCGCCTGCGGGTGATCCGCCACGGCCCGGACTTCGCCGACACGGTGGTGGAGGCCGGCGACCAGCTGTCCGACCACAAGGGGCTGAACCTCCCGAACCTGTCGATCCCGATCCCGGCGCTCACCGAGAAGGACCGCCAGGACCTGGCCTTCGCGCTCAAGGAAGGCGTCGACTGGGTGGCGCTGTCCTTCGTGCAGCGGGCCTCCGACATGGCCGAGCTGCGCAGCCTGGTGCAGGGCCGCGCGGCCGTGCTGGCCAAGATCGAGAAGCCCGCCGCCCTCGATGCGCTCGACGAGATCCTCGACCTCTGCGAGGCGATCATGGTGGCCCGCGGCGACCTCGGCGTGGAGCTGGCGCCGGAGGAGGTGCCGGTGTTCCAGAAGAAACTGGTCCGCGCCGCCCGCCTGCGCGGCCTGCCGGTGATCGTCGCCACCCAGATGCTGGAGAGCATGACCCACTCGCCGACCCCGACCCGGGCCGAGGCCTCCGACGTGGCCGGGGCGGTCTACGAGGGCGCCGACGCCCTGATGCTCTCGGCCGAGAGCGCCGCCGGCGACTATCCGGTCGAGGCGGTGACCATGATGGACCGCATCATCACCCGCGTGGAGCAGGATCCCCGCTGGCCGGAGCTGATGCGCGCCGAATATCCGGTCGAGGACGCCGACGCCGACGCCCTGGTGGCGGCCGCCCGCAAGGCCTCGGAGAGTGCGTCGACCGCCTGCATCGCGGCCTTCACCACCACCGGCCAGACGGCGCTCAGGCTGGCCCGCGAGCGCCCGCTGCAGCCGATCCTGGCCCTGACGCCCAACCTCTCGACCGCCCGGCGACTGGCCCTGACCTGGGGCGTGGAAGCCCGCGTGGTGGCCGAGATCACCGATCCCGAGGAGCTGGCCCGCGTCGCCGTCGAACAGGCCATGGAGATCGGCATCGCCCAGCCCGGCGGCGCCCGCGTGCTGATCCTGGCGGGCTTCCCCATGGGATCTCCCGGCGCAGCCAACATCCTGCGCCTCGCGCACACCCCCAGGCGCTAGCTCATCCGCACATGTCTGGCGGCGCGGTCCTTGCCGCGCAACAGCACCTCGGCGCCCTTGCGTTCGAAGTGCAGGTCGAGGGTCTCGTCGCCGACCCCCAGCTTGAGCAGGGAGAAGTGGTCGATGCCGATCGGCAGGTGGGGGTCCTTGATGTCGACCATGCCGGCCGCGCCGTCGATGGTGAGGCCCAGGCAGGCCTGCAGCATCATGAACACCGAGCCCGCCGCCCAGGCCTGCGGCAGGCAGGCCACGGGGTAGGGCACCGGCGGCTCGCCCGCCTCCCGCGGGAAGCCGCAGAACAGCTCCGGCAGCCGCATCTCGAACTGGGCGGCGCTCTCGAACTGGGCGGCGGTGATTTGGATCACGCCCCGCCGCTCGCCGTAGCGGGCCATGCCCATGGCGCAGATGGCGGTGTCGTGCGGCCAGACCGAGCCGTTGTGGTAGCTCATCGGATTGTAGCGCGCCTCGCCGACCGCCAGGGTCCGCAGGCCCCAGCCGGAGGAGAAGTCCGCGCTCAGCAGGGTCTCGATCACGCGGGCCGCCCGCTCCGGCGATGGCAGGCCCGAGAACAACAGATGCCCCATGTTGGAGGCGCGCACGCGGGCGAGCTTGCCCTCGCCGTCCACCGCCAGGCCATAGCTCCCGGCCTCCTCCATCCAGAACATCTCCTCGACCTTGCGCCGCATGGTCTCGGCGCGGTCGGCCCAGGTGTCGCTGGCCTCCTTGTCGCCGCGCAGGCCGGCGAGCTTGGCCATGGTCCTGAAGGCCGCGAAGGCATAGCCCTGCACCTCGACAAGGGCGATCGGCGGCGGCGGGAACATGCCGTCGGCGTGGAAGATGGAATCGCCGGAATCCTTCCAACCCTGGTTGGTCAGGCCTTTCTCGGAATTCTTCGAATAGGCCAAGAGGCCGTAGGGGCTGTCGTCGATCCGCCGCTCGACCCAGGCGATGGCCCGCTCCAGCTGCGGCCAGAGCTCGTCGGCGAGGTCCGTCTTGCCGGTCCGCTCGACATAGGCGCCGGCCAGGGCCACGAACAGCGGGGTGGTGTCGACGCCGCCGTAGTAGCGGCCAAACGGCACCTCCCCCAGGGCCGCCATCTCCCCGCGCCGCGTCTCGTGCATGATCTTGCCGGGCTCGGAATCGCGGAACGCCGAGACCTCCTCGGCCTGGCGCATGGCGAGGTAGGTAAGCACCCCCTTGGCCAGACTCGGGTCGAACCACAGGATCTGCCAGGCGGTGATGATCGCGTCGCGCCCGAAGGCGGTGGAGAACCAGGGGATGCCGGCATAGGGGTAGAGGCCGGTCTGCAGCGGCGTGGTCAGCAGGGCGAGGTCGGACCGCGATTTCTCCATCCAGGCGTTGAACAGCCGTCCGGTGGTGCGCAGCCGGGCGCCGCGGCGCCGGCGGGCCCGCATGGCGAAGCGGGCGCGGGCGGCGGCGGCGCGGAACCGCTCGCGGCAGGGCGTCGGACCGCTGTGCGTCCCGATCTCCACGTGCAATTCCACCTGGCCCTCGGCCTGCAGGGCGTAGAGGAATTCCGCGCGGTTCTCCGACAGCCGGCTGGGCGGATCGGAAAAGATGATCGTCGAGTAGCGCTCCACCTTGTCGAGGCCGTCGTAGCGGAAGCGCACGCTCCGCTCGCCGACCTCCACCGGATGGCGCAGCCCGCGCTTGTCCCGGTGCGCGCCGCGCACCTCGAACATGTCACGGAAGTCGGCGTCGTACTCGAAGGCCAGCGGCAGGATCACCACCGTCCGGGAGTAGTTGACGATCAGGATCCGCTCGTAGAGCCGCTCCTCCCAGAGGAATCGCTTGCGCTCGACGTGCAGCACGCCGGGGGGGCCGACCGGGCCGCCGGGGGCCACCAGGGCGCCGTTCACCAGGTGCGAGGTGAAGAACACATTGTCCTGGCTGACCGAGCCGGCGAGCAGGGTCGGCGACTGGGCGCCCAGCCTCAGACGCCAGCGCGACAGGATGCGGGTGTCGTCGTGGAACAGGCCGTCGGCCAGGCCCAGCACGTCGCCCATGGAATCGGCCACCAGGAAGGTGTCGCGGTCCTTGAGGGCGTGCAGGCGCGCGGGGAGCCGGGGCTCCTCCATCTCGCCCCATTCGATGGGAGCATCCTGGCTCGGCGCGAGGTCCAGGTCGTCCATGCGGGCCTCAGGCGATGAGGGCGTCGGCGTCGGCGCCGCGCCTCACCCGGGCGTAGAGGTCCAGATAGCGCCGCGCCATGGCGACACCGGAGAACCGCTCCTCGAACCGCCGGCGGATCGCCGCCCGGTCGAGCCGGGGCAGCCGCGCCACCGCGGCGGCGGCCTCGTCCTCGTTGCGCACGATGAAGCCGGTCAGCCCGTCCTCCACCACCTCGCGCACCGAGCCGCAGTCATAGGCGATCACCGGCGCCCCGCAGGCCATGGCCTCGATCATCACCAGGCCGAACGGCTCCGGCCAGTCGATGGGGAACAGCAGGGCGTCGGCGCCGCCCAGGAACTCCGACTTCCGGTCATCGCCGATCTCGCCGACGAAGGTGACCAGCGGATTGTGCAGCAGGGGCTCGATCTTCTCGTCGAAATAGACCTGGTCGGCGCGGTCGACCTTGGCGGCGATCTTCAGCTGCCGGCCAACCCGGGTGGCGATGGCGATCGCCCGGTCGGGCCGCTTCTCCGGCGAGATGCGGCCGAGGAAGGCCAGGTAGCCCTGGCCATGCACGGAGGGACGGTAGAGGCCGGCGTCCAGGCCGTGGTGGACGGTCGCCGCCCAGTTGGCGTGCGGCAGGGGCTTCCGCTGGTCGTGGCTGATCGAGACCAGCGGGAACTGCGGCCAGCGGCGGTAGACGCCGGGCAGGTCGCTCATGTCCAGCCGGCCGTGCAGGGTGGTCACCGTGCGGTCGGCCATGTCCTCGAAGAACGGGAAGTGGATCATGTCGGTGTGGAAGTGCAGCACGTCGAACTCGTGCGCCCGGCGGCGGACCTCGGCGAGCTGGCTCATGTGCGCCGCGAGGTCGGACTTCAGCGGCGAGGGGTCGAGGCGGATCGCCTGGTCGCGCACCGGCGCCAGCCTGGCGGCGGTATGGGCTTCGGCGCTGGCGAACAGCGTCACGTCGTGGCCGAGCTCGACCAGGGCGTCGCACAGATGGGCCACGACGCGCTCGGTCCCCCCATACAGCTTGGGCGGCACGGCTTCGTACAGCGGGGAAATCTGTGCGATCCTCATAAGCGACCCTACAAAGACGGAGTGGCCGCACTGAGGCGGCGTTCAACGTCATGGGTCCCCGACAAGTACGCAGTCCAAAACCTGCGCGTATGAACGGCGCGGGTCAATGCCGCGGCCGCCAATCGGGGGACGCCGCCCCGATCGCGCGCGCCGCAAGCAGAGGCTGCTGCCTTCCTGGGCGGGAGGCGTTAGGAAGGCGGATGATCGAGACCTATGCGAACAGCCGCGCCCTCGCCGCCGCCGCGGCGCGCGGGGTGGCGGCTGAGCTCGCCGAGGGGCTGAAGACGCGTCCCCGCGCCGCCCTGGTGGCCACCGGCGGCCGCTCGCCGGGGCCGGTCTACGATCTCCTGAAGGCGGCGCCCATCGACTGGGCGCGCGTGGTGGTGACCCTCTCGGACGAACGCTGCGTGCCGCAAGACGCCGAGGCCTCCAACGCCCGCCTGGTGCGCGAGCGGCTGCTGGTCGAGGCCGCGGCCAAGGCCCACCTCATCCCGCTCTGGCCACGGCCCGATCCGGCGGCGCTGGCGGCTATCGCCCCCTTCGACGCGGTGATGCTCGGCATGGGCGAGGACGGCCACATCGCCTCCCTGATCCCCGGCGATCCGGACCTGGCCCGCAACCTCGATCCGGCGGGCGAGGCCTGGTTCGCCGACGTGCCCGAGGGCCTCGGTCCACCGCCCGTGGCGCGGGTGACGCTGACCCTGAAGGCGCTGCTGAATGCGCGCGCCATCTTCCTTCTGATCGCCGGGGGGGCTAAGCGCGAGGTCGTTGACCGGGCGCTGGCCGGCGAGGACCTGCCGGTCCGCGCGGTTCTGGGCCAGAACGACGTTCCCGTGCGGGTGTTGTGGACACCCGCCAATCAGAGGTGAAGTCCATGCATCCGGTCACGGCGGAGGTTACCGAGCGGATCGCGGCGCGCAGCCGCGACAGCCGCGCCGACTACCTGGAGCACATGGAGGCGGCCCGCGTGGCCGGCCCCGGCCGGGGCAAGCTGTCCTGCGCCAACTTCGCCCACGCCTTCGCCGCCTCGCCGGACAACGACAAGACCCGGATGCGCGATCCGAACGCGCCCAACCTCGCCATCGTCTCGGCCTACAACGACATGCTCTCGGCCCACCAGCCGCTGGAGCGCTTCCCGGCGATCATCAAGCGGGCGGCCCATGAAGTGGGCGCCACGGCCCAGTACGCCGGCGGCGTGCCGGCCATGTGCGACGGCGTCACCCAGGGCCGGCCGGGGATGGAGCTCAGCCTATTCTCCCGCGACGTGATCGCCATGGCCACCGCCGTCGCCCTGACCCACGACGCCTTCGACGCGGCCCTGATGCTGGGCATCTGCGACAAGATCGTGCCGGGCCTGTTCATCGGGGCGGCCACCTTCGGCCACCTGCCGGTGATCTTCGTGCCCGGCGGCCCGATGACCTCGGGCATCTCCAATGCCGACAAGGCCAGGACCCGCGCCCTCTACGCCGAGGGCAAGGCGACCCGCGAGGAGTTGCTGGACTCCGAGATGAAATCCTACCACGGCCCCGGCACCTGCACCTTCTACGGCACCGCCAACTCCAACCAGATGATGATGGAAATGACCGGGCTCCATCTGCCCGGCTCGGCCTTCATCGCGCCCAACACCCCCTTGCGCGACGCCCTGGTGGCGGCCGCTCCCAAGCGGGCGGTGGAGATCCGCAACGGGGCCAACGACTACACGCCGTTCTCGGCGGTGGTGAACGAGAAGAGCCTGGTCAACGCCATCGCGGGCCTGTTGGCCACCGGCGGCTCGACCAACCACACCCTGCACCTGATCGCCATGGCCCGCGCGGCCGGCATCCGGCTCACCTGGGAGGACATGGACGACCTCTCCCGCGTCACCCCGCTGATCGCCCGGGTCTATCCGAACGGCACGGAGGACGTGAACGCCTTCCAGGCGGCGGGCGGCATGGCCTACGTCACCCGCCAGCTGCTCGACGCCGGCCTGGCCCACGAGGACGTGCAGACGGTCGCCGGCCCGGGGCTGCGCCGCTACCAGCAGGAGCCCTTCCTGCAGGACGGCAGGCTGGTCTGGCGGGCGGGGACTCCCACCTCCCTCAACCGCGACATCCTGCGGCCCATCGACGATCCCTTCCGGGCCGAGGGCGGCCTGCGCCTGCTGACCGGCGGCCTCGGCCGGGCGGTGATCAAGACCTCGGCGGTGAAGCCGGAGCACCTGGTGATCGAGGCCCCGGCCCTGGTGTTCGACAACCAGGAGGCCTTGCTGGTGGCCCACAAGCGGGGCGAGCTCAACCGCGACCTGGTGGCCGTGGTCCGGTTCCAGGGGCCGAAGGCGAACGGCATGCCGGAACTGCACGCCCTGACCCCGGCGCTGGGCGTCCAGCTCGACAAGGGCTTCAAGGTCGCCCTGGTCACCGACGGCCGGATGTCGGGCGCCTCCGGCAAGGTGCCGGCCGCCATCCATGTGACGCCGGAAGCCCACGAGGGCGGGCCGCTGGCCTATGTCCGCGACGGCGACATCATCCGCCTCGACGCCCACGCCGGGACCCTGGAGATCAAGGTCGCAGCCGAGGCGCTGATGCGCCGCGAACCGGCCCGGGCGTCCGAGGCCTCCGGTCACGGCTACGGCCGCGAGCTGTTCGGTTGGATGCGCAAGGCCGCCGGCCGCGCCGACACGGGCGCTTGCGCCCTCTTCGAGGCCGCTTGAGATGAAACCGAGATATCTGGGGCTGGTTGGCGACGTCGGCGGCACCAACGCCCGCTTCGCCCTGGTGGACGGCGACGGCCGGGTGCGCAACCTGCACGTCTATCCGGCCAAGGACTACGGCTCCCTCTCCGAGGTGATCGCCGACTACCTGCAGCGCACCATGGGCCGGGCGCGGCCGCCGCGGGCGGTGATCGCGGTGGCGGGGCCGGTGCTCGACGGGGAGATCGCCTTCACCAACCTCGACTGGCACGTCTCCGAGGGCGACCTCCTGGCCACCTTCGAGTTCGAGGCGGTGAGGCTGATCAACGACTTCGCCGCCCAGGCCCTGGCCTGCCCGAGGCTGGAGGCCGACAACCTCAGGACCATCGGTCCGACCTTGCGCGGCGGCGGCCCCGACTGTCCGATCGTGGTGCTGGGGGCCGGCACCGGCTTCGGCGTGGCGGCCCTGGCCCGTGGCGCGCTGGGCGACGTGGCCGTGGCCACCGAGGGCGGCCATGCGGCCTTCGCGCCCAACGACGACGTGGAGGTGGAGATCTGGCGGCGCATGCACGTCAAGTACGGCCGCGTGTCCATCGAGCGCCTGCTGTCCGGCGCCGGCCTGTTCGACATCTATTCGATCCTCGCCGACCTGAAGCAGGAGGAGGGCCGCCACGCCGACGAGCGCGCGGTGACCGAGGCCGGCAATGCCGGCGATCCCACCGCCTCGGAGGCGCTCGACCGGTTCTGCGCCATCCTGGGCAGCGTGGCCGGCGACCTGGCGCTCAGCTTCGGGGCCCGCGGCGGGGCCTTCATCTCCGGCGGCATTGCGCCCCGCCTGGCCGAGCGGCTGGCCTCCGGCGGCTTCCGCCGACGGTTCGAGGACAAGGGCCGGCTCAGCCCCTTCGTGAAGGAGATCCCGACCGCTCTCGTCCTGCACCCCTATCCGGCGCTGATCGGGGCGGCCCGCGAGCTGGAGCAGATGGAGCGGCTATGAGCTTGGCCGAGATCCTCACCCGCGCGCCGGTGATCCCGGTGCTGGTCATCGACGAGGTCGCGCACGCTATCCCCCTGGGCCGCGCCCTGGTGGCCGGAGGCCTCTCCGTGCTCGAGGTCACCTTCCGCACGCCGGTGGCCGCCGCCTGTATCGAAGCGATGATCGCCGAGGTCGAGGGCGCGGTGGTGGGCGCCGGCACGGTGATCAACGGCGCCATGCGCCAGCGGGCCGCCGACCTGGGCTGCGCCTTCACCGTATCGCCCGGCCTGATCGCCGGCGAGCGGGCGGACGGGCCCGTGCCCCTGCTCCCCGGCATCGCCACGCCCACCGAGCTGATCGCCGGCCTGGCCGCCGGCTTCGAGGTCTTCAAGCTGTTCCCGGCCAATATCGTCGGCGGAGTCGGCGCGCTGAAGGCCTTCCACAGCCCCTTCCCGCAGGCCCGCTTCTGCCCCACCGGCGGGGTCAGCGCGGCCAATGCGGCCGACTACCTGGCCCTGCCCAACGTGGTCTGCGTCGGCGGCTCCTGGGTCGCCCCAGCCGAGGCCGTCCGGGCCGGCGACTGGGACCGCATCACCCGCCTCGCCCGCGAGGCCGCGGCGCTCGCCCAGCGGCCCGCCTCCCCGGTGGAGGGCTAGGCGTGGCGCCACGCGATCCGCCGCAGCACACGCCTGAGCAGCTCCGCTGGCTGGTCACGGCCCAGGCCCGACCCGGCGATCCGGGCTCGGCGACGGTGGGGGTGACCGCGCGCAACGCCATGATCCCCGAACTCGCCTTCGACATGATGGTCGACTGGCACCCGGGCGCCGAGGCCCCCGACGTCGAGGGCCGCGCCCTGATCATCCTCTCCTTGCTGTTCAAGGAGCTGGCCGCCGAGTGCGACCGTATCGCTGCGACGCGGTTCAGCGAGGGCTAGCGCCCGACGAAATTCCCCGTCCGCCGCTCGCCGACCGAGCGGACGCCTTCCTTGTAGTCCTCGGTGTTGCGCAGCCAGCCCTGCTCGGCGGCTTCCTTGTCGGTCTGGGCGCGCACGGCGGCGGCCAGGTCGCCGCGCAGGGTCTTGCGGGTGGCGACGATGGCCAGGGGCGCGTTCTCGGCGATCTCGCTGGCCAGCCGCAGCGCCGCGGCCCGCAGCTCCTCCAGCGGCACGACCTCGTCCACCAGGCCCCAGGGCAGGCCCTCCTCGGCCTTCACGCGGCGGCCGGTCAGGCACATCAGCTCGGCCTTGGTCGGCCCGATCAGCCGCGGCAGGGTGTGGGTCAGGCCGAAGCCCGGATGGAAGCCCAGCTTGACGAAGTTGGCCGCGAACCGGGCGTCCGGCGAGGCGACGCGGAAGTCGGCCATCACCGCAAGGCCGAGGCCGGCGCCCACCGCCGCCCCCTGCACGGCGGCCACGATCGGCTTCTTGATCGAGAACAGGCGCACGGCCTCGTCGTAGAGCGGATTGACCGCGCCCAGGCCGCCGGCGCCCTCGCTGCGCACCAGGTCGGCTCCGGCGCAGAAGTTCTTGCCCTCGGCCTGCAGCACCGAGCAGCGCAGTTCGATCTCCTGGTCGATCGCCTCGAAGGCGTCGGCCAGGTCGTGCATGAACTCCACCGAGACGTGGTTGTGCGGCGGCCGATCGATGGTCACCACCGCCACATGGCCCGCCGTCGCGACCTGGATGTGGTCGCCAAACTTCTCGTTCATTTCCTCGTCCCCAACAGATTGCGGGCCACCACCCATTTGTGGACCTCGGTGGGCCCGTCGTAGATGCGCATGGTCCTGAGCTTGGCCTGCATCAGCGACAGCGGCAGCTCCTTGGTCATGCCCATGGCGCCGAACGCCTGCATGGCGCGATCAACCGTCTCATAGGCCATCTCGGTGGCGAACCACTTGATCATCGAGATCTCGTTCCTGACATCGCGGCCCTGGTCGAGTTTCCAGGCGCAGTCGTAGGTCATCAGCCGGGTGGCGTGGATCTTGGTCGCCGCCTCCGCCACCCAGAACTGGATCGCCTGGCGCTCGGAGAGCGGCAGGCCGAAGGTCTTCCGCTGCGGGGCGTACTCCAGCACCATGTCCAGCGCTCGCTGCGCCATGCCCACCGACCAGGCAGCCATCTGGATGCGCCGGGTGCCGAGCCGGGTCTGCATCGGCGCGAACCCCGCCCCCTCCTGGCCCAAGAGCTTCCAGCCCTCGACCCGGCAGTCCTCCAGCGCGATCTCGTAGGTGTAGGCCCCGCCGATCATCGGGATGCGCCGCAGCACGTTGAAGCCGGGCGTCCCCTTGTCCACCAGGAAGGCCGAGATGCCGCCGCGGGCCCGCTTCTCGCTGTCGGTCACCGCCATCAGGATGGTGAAGTCGGCGTGATCGGCGCGCGAAATCCAGATCTTCCGGCCGTTGATTACCCAATCATCTCCGTCTCTTACGGCGCGCGTGGTCATGCCGGCCGGGTCCGAGCCCGCGCCCGGCTCGGAGATGCCGATCGCCGAGACGGTCTTGCCCGCCACATAGGGCGCCAGGTAGGCCACCCGTTGCCGCTCATCCACCGTCTGCATCAGCATCCGCAGGTTCGGGCTGTCCGGCGGCAGGGTGTAGGGGGTGACGCAGCGGCCGATCTCCTCCTCGACGCCGACCATGGCCATCATCGGCAGGTCCGAGCCGCCCACGTCCTCCGGCGCGTCGAGGCCGAACAGGCCGAGCTCGTGGGCCTTCTTGTCGAGGCGGGCATGCTCGTCCTCGCCGATCCCCAGGCCCTTGCCGTCGGCCTCGCGGGCCAGCACCGCGGCCTCCAGCGGCATCAGCTCGTCGCGGACGAAGCGGGCCACCAGGTCCTTGAGCATCCGGTGCTCTTCGCTGAGCTCGAAATCCATGGGGCCCCTCCCGCCGCGTCGCTGATCTTTGTAGGGTGATCTTAACGACCGGAACCGGGGCGGGGATAGATCACGTGGCGGAAGCGAAGCGATTGGCGACCGAGGCCACCGGGCCCCTGAAGGGGATCCGCATCCTCGACATGACCAGCGTGGTCAACGGCGCCTATGGCGCCCAGATCCTCGCCGACCAGGGCGCCGACGTGATCAAGGTCGAGGATCCGGTGGGCACCCGCGGTGGCGGCGGCGACATCATGCGCTGGAGCGGTCACCTGCCGGAGGGCTGCGCGCCCGGCATGGGCCCGATCTTCCTGACCATCAACCGCAACAAGCGCTCGGTGGTGCTCGACCTGAAGGACGCCAAGGCCCGGAGGGCCCTGATGCGGCTGGTGAAGAGCTGCGACGCCCTGGTCTCCTCCGTCCGCTACGACGGCATGAAGCGGCTGGGCCTCGACTACGAGGCGGTCAGCGCCGTGAAGCCGGACATCGTCTACGTCCATGCCGCGGGCTACGGCTCCGATGGCCCCTATGCCGGAGAGCCGGCCTACGACGACCTGATCCAGTCGGCCTCGGGCTGCGCCGACATCCTGCCGCGCACCGACGGCAATGAGACCCCGCGCATCCTGCCGACCCTGATGGCCGACAAGGTCTCGGGCCTGTTCCTGTCGCAGGCGGTGACGGCGGCCCTGCTGCACCGCCAGCGCACCGGCGAGGGCCAGTTCGTCGAGGTGCCGATGTTGGAGTGCGTGACCAGCTTCCTGATGGTCGAGCACCTGTTCGACCACACCTTCGAGCCACCCACCGGCCAGCTCGGCTATTCCCGGGTGGTCAACCCGAACCGCAAGCCGTTCAAGACCAAGGACGGCTACATCGGCCTGCTGCCCTACACCGACCGGCAGTGGGACCAGTTCTTCGAGATCGCCGGCTGGGGCGAGACCATCGCCAAGGACCCCAGGTTCTCCGACTACACGACCCGCAATCGCAAC
The DNA here is from genome assembly GCA_004799545.1 of Phenylobacterium sp. GTDB lineage: Bacteria > Pseudomonadota > Alphaproteobacteria > Caulobacterales > Caulobacteraceae > Phenylobacterium. The sequence goes on along the minus strand of SSMU01000023.1, from coordinate 418,415 downwards.
GCCCGCGAGCTCTACGCCCTGGTGGAGACCGTCACCCAGGAGCACACCACCGCCGAGTGGCTGGCGATGCTGAAGCCGCTGTCCATCCCGGTGGTGAAGACCAACCGGCTGGACGAACTGGAGAGCGATCCGCACTTGGCGGCGGTGGGCCTGTTCGAGCTCTACGACCACCCTGACGTGGGGCCCTACAAGCTGATGCGGCCGCCGGTGCGGTTCTCGAAGACGCCCTCCAACATCCGCCGCCATCCCCCGAGGCTCGGCCAGCATACCGAGGAGGTGCTGGCGGAAGTCTCCGAGGACGAGGAGGCGTGAGGTGCGCCTGGTCGTGGTGGGATGCTCGGGGTCGGGCAAGACGACCATGGCCCGCGCGCTCGCCCGAGCGCTCGATCTCCCGCACGTTGAACTCGACGCGCTCAACTGGGAGCCGGGCTGGCGCGCGCTGACTGAGGAGGACCCCGCCGCCTTCTTCGCCCGCGTCGCCGCGGCCGCGGAGGGGGAGCGCTGGGTGATGGACGGCAACTACACCAAGACCCGCGACGCCCATTGGTCACGCGCCACGGCGATCATCTGGATGGACACGCCGCGCGGCCGGGTGATGCGGCAGGTGGTCTGGCGGTCCCTGACGCGCGCGATCGGCAAGCGCGAACTCTGGGCCGGCACCGGCAACAAGGAGCTGTTCCGGAAGTGGCTCGACAAGGAGCACCCGATCCGCTGGGCCTGGGACACCTGGGCGATGGTGCGGGCGCGCTACGAGGATTGGTTCGCGAACGGGGTCTACGAAGGCCGGCCGGTCTACCGCGTGACGACCGTGCGCGACGCGAAGCGGCTGGTGGCGCGGCTCGCCGTCGAGCAGGCCCTTCCCAAGCCGGTGAGCTCGACTATCCTGTAGGCTGAGCCGACTACAGAAGGCTCGGCCCGGAGGATCGGCTGATGAAGTTCAGCACCCTTGCGTTCGCCGCGACGCTGCTGGCCGGCGTAGCCGGCTCCGCGCTCGCCCAGGGGCCGGCCTACAAGGCGCCGCACAACGCCTTCGGCCAGCCGGACCTGGAGGGCGTCTGGACCAACGCCACCATCACCCCGCTCACCCGCGACGCGAAGTACGGCGCGCGCAACGTGCTCACCAAGGCCGAGGCCGAGGCCGCCGAGGCCGCCACCCGCGCCCAGGTGGCCCGCGCCGATGCGCCCACCCCGGCCGACGCCACGGTCAAGGACCTGAAGAACGCCGACTGCGGCGCCGACGGCATCTCCGGCTTCAACTGCGGCTACAACCAGGGTTGGAAGGATCCCGGCACGGCGGTGATCGACATCAATGGCGAGAAGCGCGCCTCGATCCTGGTCGAGCCGGCCGACGGCCGCTTCCCGCCGATGACCAAGGACGCCCAGGATCGTATGCGGGCCCGCATGGCCAAGATGCGCGCCGGCGGCTGGTACGACGGGCCTGAGGCGCGTGCGCCGGGCGAACGCTGCCTGGTCGGCTTCGGCTCCTCCTCCGGGCCGCCGATGCTGCCGGTGATGTACAACAACAACTACCAGATCGTGCAGACCAGGGACGAGGTCACCATCCTCGTGGAGATGGTCCACGACGTGCGCCATATCCGGCTGAACGCCGCCCACGGCCCGTCCAGCGTGAAGCTCTGGATGGGCGATTCGGTCGGCCATTGGGAAGGCGAAACCCTGGTGGTCGAGACCACCAACATCCGCCCCGAAACCGCCTTCCGCGGCGCCTCGGAGAACGAGAAGGTCGTCGAGCGCTTCACCCGCATCGGGCCGCACAAGATCCTCTACCGGTTCACGGTCGAGGACCCCGCCACCTACACCCGGCCGTTCTCCGGCGAGATGACGCTGAACCCGGCCAAGGGGCGGGTCTACGAATACGCCTGCCACGAGGGCAACTACGCCATGACCGGCATGCTGGCCGGAGCCCGCGCCGCGGAGAAGGCGGGCCGGCCCTACGACATCGGCGGTCCGGGCGGCGAGGGGAACTAGAGCGGTGCGAACACTGGCGCGGGCGGGCCGCCCTCGGTGGGCTGGAACCGCACCTTCACCCGCATGCCGATCGCGAGCCCGTCGGGCGCGACCCCCACGAAGTTGGTGAGCACCGCCGGGCCCTCGTCGAGGGTCACATAACCGATGGCGTAGGGGCCGGTCGGCGCGCGGCGCATCACCGAATAGGTGTAGATCACCCCTTCGCCCGGGCTCTCCTCCCACACCGTTTCGCCGCTGTCGCAGAACGGGCAGTAGGTGCGCGGATACCAGTGCGCCTTGCCGCAGGCCTCGCACCGCTTGATCAGGAAGCGGCCCTCGGCGGCGGCGTCCCAGAAGGGCTTGGTCTCGACGCTGACGGCGGGGGCCGGGATCGCGCGGCTCATGACAGGCGATTGGGTTTCGGTCTCGGACATCCTCAAGCCTCCCGTTCCAGGACCACGGTGGCCGAGCCGTGCCGCGTGCCGAGCGAGCCGCCGGTGCCGTGGGCGATGGCCAGGTCGCAGTTCTTCACCTGCACCTTCGGATGCGCCTCGCCGCGCAGCTGGCGGACCGCCTCGATCACCTTGGTGATGCCGCCGCGGTTGGTGGGGTGGTTGTTGCACAGGCCGCCGCCGTCGGTGTTGAAGGGCAGCTTGCCGACCCCGGAGATCAGGTTCCCGTCGGAGACGAACCTGCCGCCCTCGCCCTTCTTGCAGAAGCCCAGGTCCTCGATCTGCATCAGGACGGTGATGGTGAAGCTGTCGTAGATCGAGGCGTACTTGATGTCGGCCGGCGTCACCCCGGCCTCCTCGAAGGCCCGCGGGCCGGACCAGACGGCGCCGGAATAGGTGAGGTCGAGGTCCTGGCCGCCCAGCGGCGACTTGGGCGCCTCGCCGGCGCCGATCACCTTCACCTTCGGGCGCTTCAGCGTCCTGGCGATCTCCGGGCTGGTGACGATCAGGGCGCCGCCGCCGTCGGTCACCACGCAGCAGTCCAGCAGGTGCAGCGGGTCGGAGATCATCCGCGAGTTCACCACGTCCTCGACGGTGACCACGTCCCTCAGGAAGGCGTGCTCGTTCCACTGGGCGTGGTGGGAGGCCGCGACCTTGATCCAGGCCAGCTGCTCGGAAGTGGTGCCGTACTCGTACATGTGGCGCATGGCGCACATGCCGTAGGTGTTGTGCGTCGAGCCGCCGTAGATGTTCTCGAACCCGGCCTCGGGCGGGCCGTCGGAGAGGCCGGGCGAAGCGCCCGCCGCCATCCGCGCGCCGGGGCGATTGCCGCCGTGCCGCGGCCGGCCGGCCAGGGTGATCAGCGCCACCTGGCATTTGCCCGCGGCGATCGCCTGGGCGGCGTGGCCGACGTGGACGATGTAGGAGGAGCCGCCGGTCTCGGTGGAATCCAGGTGCCGAACGTTCTTCAGCCCCATGTAGTCGATCATGGAGAGGCCGCCGAAACCGGGCGCGTCGCCGGCGCAGAAGTAGCCGTCCACGTCGTGTTTGGAGAGGCCGGCGTCGGCCAGGGCGCCAAGGGCGCATTCCATGTGCAGCTGCGGGGTGGAGGTGTCGGGCGCGTCACGGAGCGGATGCTCGAACGCCCCCATGATGTAGGCCTTGTCCTTGATGCTCATCAGCCTCCCCAATCGCTCGCGGAAATATCGGTCGCCAATATGCGAGCGGCTTAGCGCGCCCATCCCCCGGGTGTCATCCCCCTAGCCCTGGCCCCTTAGCCTTGCGGGAACCGGATCGGCGCCTTCGGGGGCGCCCAGATGCGCGCGGCGTCCAGCGGCGAGGACAGCACCAGCCGGCCGCCGAAGTTGGCGTGGCGCATGCCGTCCACCTCGTAGAGCGCCTCGAAGGCGTCGGCGCGGCCGGCCCCGCCGGTCACCGCCTTCAGCACGGCCGGATTGGTCATCGCCTCGGCGGTCTGCATCAGGCCCATGTCGCGGTCGCCGGCCAGGATCACGATGCGGTTGCCGTCCGGTCCGCGGAAGGCGGCGAAATAGCCGAAGTCGCGCTGGCTCGACTGGCCCTCGTCCGGCCCGCCCTCCTGGCTCTCGTAGTGCTTGCCGGTGCGCGTATCGATCAGCTCGTCATAGGTCTCGCCGACCCGGAAGCGGGAGCCCGCGAACACCGGGTCGCGCAGCATGCGCAGGCCGCTGAGGTAGCCCACATAGAGCACGTCGTTGCGCTTCAGCATCTCCGGCGTCAGGTCCGACGCGGTGATCACCCGCACCTGGTCCCGCGCGCCAGCCTTCGGCGCCAGCACCGGCATCACGTCGCGCAGCGCCGCCGCGACGCCGACCGGCAGGTAGAAGAGGTCGAGGTCGCGGTAGCGGCCCACCGCGTCCGGATGGTCCATCAGCCAGTTGTCGAGGTCCTCCGGCGAATTGATGCCGTACTCGCGCACCAGTCGCCCGGCGCCGGTCGCCTGGTCCATGTCGGCGAAGATGTAGTAATCGCCCACCACCACCAGCAGCGGCCGGGCCCGGCCGACCAGCTGGCTCCAGGGAACCGCGCGCCGCACGGGGCCCAGCCCGTCGCCGGGATGGCTCGCCCACCAGCCGGCCCACGCCAGGAGGTTCAGCGCCAGGAGGGCCGCCAGGGCGATGGCCCAGGGCGTCGTGCGTCGCTCAGCCGGCGCGACCTCCACGGGCGCCAGCTCGGCGGGGACCGCCTCCAGCCGGTACTCGCCGCGCGGCACGGTGAGCCGCACCGCATCACCGCGGCCGGGGCCGGCGTAATATTCCTCGAGTTTCTTGCGCAGCCGGTGCACGGCGACCCGGACCGAAGCGTCCTGCGCCCCGTCGAAGCCGGCGTCGCGCCCGAACACGGCGGCGGCGACCTCGAACTCCTTCGGCGTCTGGCCGGTGACCGACACGCCCGCCAGGTAGTCGAACAGCCGGTTCAGGACGTCGGAACGGCCCAGCGCCGCCCGAGCGCGCAGGCTCTCCGCAAGTTCCGAGATCTCGTCTGCCGACAAGCGAACATCCCTGCTGTAACGTGCTGTAACGGCCCCTGACACCGTTCTTAACCGGACAGGGCCAAGCTTGGCAAAGTATGCCTCATCAACATCCAGCCGAGGGATCCCGGTCTTGAGACGTCTTTTCACCGCCGCCGCCTGCACAGCCCTGCTTTGCGCCTGCTCGCCGCAGAAGCCCGCGACCACCGAGACCCAGGCCTCGGCTGTCCCGCCGAAGTTCAATACCGAGCTGCCGACCAACGAGCTGATGGCCCACGTGGTCGACCCGGCCTCCTTCGTCTACTGGAAGGGCGCGGGCACCGAGGTGACGGCCAAGGGGGAGCGGGACCTGTCGCCCACCACCGATGAGGGCTGGGAGGCGCTGGAAAGCGGCGCGGCCAGCCTGATCGAGGCCGGCAACATGCTGCAGCTTCCCGGCCGTCCGCGGGCGCCGGAAAAGGACTGGGACGGCTTCGCTCAGCAGCTCACCGCCCTCGCCATCCCGGCCAAGGCCGCCGCCGAGAAGCACGATAAGCAGGGCGTCTACGAATACGGCGCGAAAATCTACCAGGTCTGCACCGCCTGCCACGAAGAGTATGTGATCCAGCCGCAGTTGAAGGCCACCGGCCCAGCGCAGGGCAATCCGCTGCCTGACTGGCCGGCCGACGTGAAGGCCAAGATCGCCAAGTACGCCGGCAAGTCTTAGGGCCGGCCGCGCGCCCGGTCTCGTAAGCGGCCGCAGAGCCGCAGCGCCGGGCGATCAAGACATCGAGGGGGAATGATGCGTGCTCTTACAAGCCGCGCGCCTTTGCGCGCCCTGATCCTGGCCTCGTCCGCGATGGCGGCGACGCTGGCCGTCCACCCGGCGCGAGCGGCTGACGCCACCCAGCTGTCCGAGATCGTGGTCACCGGCGACCTGGAACAGACCCTGCCTGCCGAGCTGTCGCGCTACGGCAATCGGCTCGACGTGGTCTCGGGCCGGGCCATCCGTGAGGGTGGCTTCGTCGATGTGGGCGAGGTGCTGCAGATGCGTGTGCCGGGCCTCTACCTGGCGCCGCAGAGCGGGCCGTTCAGCTACAACCTCGCCTCCCTTCAGGGCTCCCGGCCCGGCGAGATCCTCTACCTGGTGGACGGGGTGCGGATCTCCAACCGGCTCTACGACACCACCCCGCCGCTGGACACCATCCCGGCCCACTTCGTCGAGCGCATCGAGGTGCTGGACGGCGGCCAGGGGCTGTTCTTCGGCACCCAGGCGGTGGCCGGCGTGGTCAACATCGTCACCCGCGATTTCACCGACACGCCGCGCGGCCGTCTTGAGATCGGCGGCGACACCAACGACAGCTTCACCGCCAGCGGCGACCTGTCCGGCGCGATCGGCGGCCACAAGCTGGTGGCCTTCGCCTCCTACGACGAGGCCCGCGGCTTCCAGCCCTTTCCGGACGACGAGTATCAGCCCAGCGGCACGGACCGTCACCGCGGCTACCGGCTGGCCAGCGGCGGCCTGAAATACGCCTACGACTTCAGCCCCGACCTACGGTTCAGCGCCTCCTACATCCACACGGAGGGCTTCGTGGACTTCTCCCGGCCGACCGACGCTCAGCGCGCGGTGAACCGGCGCGACGAAGACATCGCCATGGGCAAGCTCGACTGGACGCTGAGCGACCGGCTGCAGGTCTTCCTCAAGGCCTACTACCACAACTGGGACAGCCACTATGACGAGGTGGACAATGTCGCGGGCGGCGGCACGGCCCATGTGGACGACAACGAGTTCTGGGGCTTCTGGGACTACGGGCTCAACGCCGTCGCCGAGTACAAGCCGATGGCCGGGGTCGAGACCTACCTGGGCTACGACCTGCAGCGCTACTGGGGTCGCGATGACGTCCTGATCATCGCCCAGCAGAAGGAGGTCACCCAGGCGGTGTTCGCCCAGCTGCGGCTGACGCCCGACCTCCTGCCGCGCACCCACCTGGCGCTCGGCGTCCGCTACAACGATCCCGATGAGGGCGAGGCAGCGACGGTCTGGAACGCCTCGGGCCAGTACGACCTCACCGACAACCTCTTCGTGCGCGCCACGCTCGGGACCTCGTTCCGGCTGCCGGACGCCGAGGAGCTGTTCGCCAACGATCCGCTGAACAACGGCGAGGTCGGCAACGCCAATCTGCGGCCGGAGAAGAGCCGCAACCTCAACGCCTCGGTCGGGGGCCAGGGCGGCGGCTGGCGTTGGGAGCTGATCGGCTTCGCCCGCGACACCCGCGACCTCATCGACCTCTCCGGCGAGACGCCGGATCCCGACGTCTTCACCTTCATCAACCTGCCGGGCACGGTGCGGGCGCGGGGCTTCGAGGCGACGGCCACGGGCGATCTCACGCCGTCGGTCTCCGCCCAGGCCTCCTACACCCATGTCAGCACCCGGCAGAGCGGCTCCAGCCTGCAGTTGGCCGGCGTGCCCAAGGACATCGCCCAGGGCGTGATCGACGTGCATCCGGCCGGCCGCGGGTTCGGCGGCTCGCTGTCGGCCAACTGGGTCGGCAGCGTCGTGGACAATGTGTCCTCAGGTTTCGGCCGGGTCGAGCACGGCCACTACACGGTCGTCGACCTCGCCGCCTGGGTGGCGTTCGGGCCCGCCGACCGGCATCGGTTGACGCTCAGGCTAGAGAACGCCTTGGACGAGGCCTACGCCAGCCACGTCAGCCGGGCCTTCCGCGACGCCGACGGCTCGCCCTACCTGCTGCACTACCTCGGCGTCCCGCGGACCCTGCATGTCGCCTACAGCTACGCCTTCTGAGGTCCCGACCGGACGGCGCAGGGCCTTGGCCCCGCGCTGGCTGGTGGTGGCCCACCGCTACCTCGGAATCGCGGTCGGCGGCTTGATGCTGCTCTGGTGCCTGTCCGGCTTCGTCATGCTGTTCGTTCACTGGCCGCAGGTGACCGAGGCGCAGCGGACGGCCGGCCTCGCGCCCCTCGACCGGGCGCAGGTCCTGAGCCTCGACGGCCTCATCCCCGACGCCCAGCCGATCGAGGCGGCGAGCCTGGAGATGGCGGGCGCCGCGCCGGTGCTGCGCGTCCGGCCCGCGGGGGCGTCGCCGCAGGTCTTCGATCTCGTCCGCGGCGCGCCGCTCGCCCTCTTGGACCGCGACCGGGCCCTCGCCGCCGCCTCGGGCTACAGCGCCGGCGTGGGCGCCGCGCGCGCCGACATGGTGGCGCGGGATCAGTGGACCGTGACCGGCGAGTTCAAGGCCTTGCGCCCCTTCTGGCGCGTGCGGCTCGCCGATCGGGCGGCTACCGACCTCTACATCTCCGCCCGCACCGGCGAGCTGGCGCAGCGCACGACCGCGGCGGGACGGCTGCTCAACTGGCTGGGGCCGATTCCCCATTGGCTCTACCCGGCGATCCTGCGCCAGGACGGCCGGCTCTGGTCGCAGGTGGTGATCTGGACCTCGCTGGCCGGAACCCTGCTGACCGCGGGCGGCCTCTATCTCGGCTGGACCGCCTGGCGGCCGTCGCGGCTGACGCCCTACCGCGGGCCGATGGCCTGGCACCACCTGGCCGGGCTCTTCGTCGGCCTGCTGACCCTGACCTGGGTGGCGAGCGGCCTGGTCTCGATGAACCCCTGGGGCTTCCTGGAAAGTCCCGAGGACCCGACCGCCGGGCGGCTGGCCGGTCCGCCGCCCGGCTGGGGCGAGGCGCGCGCCGCCTTGATCGCGGGGCTGGCCGCCGGTCCCGCCCGACAGGTCCGTCTCGCGCCCTTCGCCGGGCGGCTGTTCGTCATGTCCGATGGCCGGCGGCTCGACGCCGGCGGCCATGCGGCGTCGCTGACGCCTCAGGCGCTGGCCGCCGCGGCCGGCCGGCTGGGCCCGGTCGCCGGACAGGGGATGATCGCCGCCGGCGACGCCTACTATTTCACCCACCACGAGCCGGTGCGGCTGCCCGCCTGGCGCGTGATCACGGCCGATGGGCGGCGCGCCTATGTCGACCCCGCCTCGGGCGAGCTGCTGGCCAGCGTCGATGCGTCCGCCCGCGGCTATCGCTGGCTGCACATGGGCCTGCACCGGCTGGACTTCGCCCCCGGCTTCGATCGCGGGCCGGCCTGGGCGATGGCGATGATCGCCCTGCTGGCGGCGGTCACCTTCGGCGTGGGGGCCGGTGTTTGGCTGGGCCTGCGGCGCGCCGCCCACGACCTGCGGCGGATCCTCCGATTTCCCGCCGGCAATCTCCCCGACAAACGCTTTCAGTAGGACCGCCCGCTTGATGTTCGCGAAGTTCAGTATCGGCCTCGTTGCGGCCGCCCTCGCGGTTTCCGCCGCCCATGCCGAGGACGCCGCCGACGCGGCGAAGCCGAAGACGCTGGGCGAGGTCGTGGTCACCGCCTCGCGCACCGACCTGCTGGGCAAGGCCGAGAGCGCGAGCCAGGGCAGCATCACCCACGCCGAGGTGGAGTTGCGCCCGATCTTCCGGATCGGCCAGCTCTACGAGACCGTGCCGGGCCTGGTGGTCACCATCCATTCCGGCGAGGGCAAGGCCAACCAGTACCTGCTGCGCGGCTTCAACCTCGACCACGGCACCGACTTCGCCAGCTTCGTCGATTCCATGCCGGTCAACCGGCCGACCAACGCCCACGGCCAGGGCTATTCCGACCAGAACTTCCTGTTGCCGCAGATCGTCGGCGGCCTCGACTTCACCAAGGGCCCCTACTACGCAGCCCTCGGCGATTTCGCCGCAGTGGGCTCGACCCACGTGCGGTTGCTGGACGACTTGCAGGACCAAGCCTCGCTGAGCGTCGGCACTCTGCGCGACCAGGAAGCCTTCCTCGGCGGGACCTACCATTTCGACGCCGACAACCGCGTCTGGGGCGCGCTCGACCTCAGCCACCTGGACGGCCCCTGGTCGCCGGCCGAGGATTTCCGCAAGGTCGACGCCGCCGCCCGCTTCAGCCACGGCAATGACGCCGACGGCTACAGCCTGACGGCCATGGCCTATTCCAGCGCCGGCGGCCTGCTCACCGACCAGCCGTTGCGCGCAATCGAGGGCGGGCTGATCGACCGGTTCGGCACCCTCGATCCCACCGACAGGAGCCGCTCGGAACGCTACAGCCTGTCCGGCCACTACGGGGTGTCGGGCGAGCGGTGGGACGCCTCGGTCAACGCCTACGCCATCCATTCCACCATGACCCTGTGGAACGACTTCACCCATTTCCTGTTCGACGACATCAACGGCGACCAGGAGCAGCAGGACGAGAGCCGTACCAGCTTCGGCGGCGATGCGGCCTTCACCCGGCGCGCCACCCTCATGGGCGTCGAGACCGACACCACCGTCGGGCTCCAGGACCGTTACGACAGCCTGTTCATCGACCGCCGCCACACCCTGCGCCGCACCGCCCTCGACTACTGCGACCTGGCCCAGCCCGGCATGCCGGCGGCGGGCGGCCTGCCGGCCCCGGCCGACGCCCACGCCACCGACCAGGCCACCGCTTTCGCCGCGGTCGGCGGGGCCTGCAACGCCGACCGGGTGAAGCTCAACGACCTCGGCCTCTATGTGGAGAACACCACCTACTGGACTGACTGGCTGCGCACTGTCGTGGGCCTGCGCGAGGAGGCCTACTGGGCCTCGGACCATAGCCTGACCACCGGCTTCCAGGGCTCGGCCTCCCAGACCCTGCTGCAGCCCAAGGCCAGCCTGGTGCTCGGCCCCTGGTTCGGGACCGAGCTCTATGTCAGCGCCGGGCGCGGGTTCCACTCCGACGACGTGCGCGGCGTGTTCGGCACCGTGCCGCTGGAGGGCCTTCCCGGCGTCGCCGGCCGCACGCCCTTCCTGTCGCCGGCCACCGGCGAGGAGGTCGGCCTGCGCACCGATATCATCCCCAAGGTCCAGGTCCAGGTGGCGGTCTTCCAGGAGGACTTCAACTCCGAGCAGACCTATGACGCCGACCAGGGGGAGGACAGCGCCAGCGCCCCCAGCCGCCGCCAGGGCGTCGAGCTTTCCGCCCAGTACCACCCCTTCGCCTGGCTGGAGTTCAACACCGACCTGGCGGTCTCCCGGGCGCGCTACCGCGCCTCGGCCCAGACGCTCGCCAGCTTCGGCCTGGACGGTCCGTTCATCGCCAATGCGCCGACCTTCATCGGCTCGTTCGGCGTGTTGGTGGACAAGCTCGGCCCGTGGTTCGGCGGCCTGCAATGGCGCGACCTCGGGCCCTATCCGATCAGCGACGGCGACGAGTTCCCGCGCGACAAGGGCTACAGCGAGATCAACCTCGACGTCGGCTACAAGCTCAACCCGGCGCTGAAGGTGCAGCTCAGCGTCTATAACCTCCTGGACAGCCACGCCGACGCGGCGGCCTATTTCTACCAGTCGCGGGCCACGCCCACCGAGACGCCGCCGGCGTGCGACGCCGCCCAGCCCACCGGCTGCTTCCAGGTGCACCCGCTGGAGCCCCGCTCGGCCCGCCTGACGGTGACCGCCAACTTCTAGGCGTCGCGGCCTTGCCTTCCCCGGCGTCGCGCCCCCACCTCCCCTGCGAAGGGCGCTCTCGAGGATCCTGCGACGATGATGGACGGCAACCAGGCGGACGCGTTCGCCGAGCGCCAAAAGGGGACGCTTCCGGGCGAGCTCGGCATCCAGTGGGAGGAGGTAGCGACCGGCAAGGCCCGCGGCCGCTTCACCGCGGAGCGCCGGCACATGGCGCCCAACGGCTTCCTGCACGCCGCCTCGGTGATCGCCCTGGTGGACAGCGCCTGCGGCTACGCCTGCATGGCCTCCCTGCCCGAGGGCGCCACGGGCTTCACCACCATCGAGCTGAAGGCCAACTACCTAGGCACGGCCAAGGTGGGCGAGACGGTCGCTTGCAAGGCCTGGCTGGTCCACGGCGGCCGCATGACCCAGGTGTGGGACGCCGAGGCGGTCAACGAGACCACCGGCAAGGCCATGGCCCTGTTCCGCTGCACCCAGATGGTGCTCTGGCCGAAGTGACGCGCCGCCGGCGCTAGCCGGCCGCGCATCCGGCGCTTGCAGCGGCGAAGCCCTTTGACTAGGTTCCGCCGCTCACTCGGCGGGCCCCCAGACCTGGCGCCCCGCACCGGCTCGGAGAGGTGGCTGAGTGGTCGAAAGCACCGCACTCGAAATGCGGCGTACCCGCGAGGGTACCGTGGGTTCGAATCCCACCCTCTCCGCCATGCCTCAGGATGGGTTCGCCGAGCTTTCGTGCCGGCGGGAGCCCGGCGCGCAACGCGCGGCTATTGGCGCCCGGCGCGAAGGGCCATGATGCGGGCATGACCAAGCCCGTCATTCCGATCGCGTCCGACCACCGCGGCTTTCCCCTGAAAGTTCAACTCATCGGCTGGCTGGAACAGCATGGCTATGAAGTCAGGGATCTGGGGACTCACAGCGCCGAACGTTGCGATGCGCTGGACTACGCCAGGACATTGGCCACGGAATTCGGTTCAAATCCGACCCAATTCGGCGTGTTGATCTGCGGGTCAGGTCAGGCGATGGCCATGGCCGCCAACCGCTATAAAAACATCCGCGCCGCGCTGTGCGGCAGCGTCGAGATGGCCAGAACGACGCGGGAGCACAATGACGCCAATGTCCTGGCGCTCGGCGCTGATTTCACGCCGCCGGATCTGGCGCTGGAAATCCTCGAGACCTTCTTGACGACGACCTCCCTCAGTGGTCGCTATGCCGAACGCCGTGAGGCTTTGACGGCGCTCGGCGGTCTCTAAGCCCGGGCGCTGCCGGACCCGATTTCCCCCTTCCTGCCCCGCTTCCTGAAGGATCGCCCGGTTGTCAGAAGCCCGAAGCCTCAGCCCGACGCTGCGTTGGATCCTGTTCGCCGCGCTGGCGGTCGGCGGCCTCCTCTACGTGAAGTGGCTGCCCTATTGGGACCGCGCCTTCGTGGCGGCGTCCGGCCATTCGATCGGCCAATCGATCCTGATGGGCAAGGCGGCCCATGCGCCGGCCGCCTCGTGGGCGGCGGCGGAGGCCTACGCCCTGGCCTACGGCAAGGCGATCTGGAAGGCGATGGTGCTGGGCCTGCTGCTCGGGTCGGGGGTCCAGGCGCTGCTGCCCGCCGACTGGGTGGCGCGGCTGCTGGGCAGGACGCGGTTCGGCAGCGTGGTGGCGGGGGGCCTGCTCGCCCTGCCCGGGATGATGTGCACCTGCTGCGCGGCGCCGGTGGTGGTGGGGCTGCGCCGGCAGCAGGCCTCGGCTGGCGGGGCGGTCGCCTTCTGGCTCGGCAATTCGGTGCTGAACCCGGCGACCCTGGTCTTCATGGGCTTCGTCCTGGGGTGGCGCTGGACGGCGCTCAGGCTGGTGCTCGGCGTGATCATGGTGTTCGGCCTGGGCTACCTGGCCAACCGCCTCACCTCGGCGCGCGAGGCCGCCCAGGCGGAGACGGCGGCCGCCGAGCTGATGGCCGCGCCGCAGGCGGGGCCGTTCCGGAGATGGCTGCTGATCCTCGGCCGCATGACGCTGCAGCTGGTCCCGGAATACATCGTCCTGGTCCTGCTGCTGGGCGCCGGGCGCGCCTGGCTGTTCCCGACCGTCGGACCGGACATCGGCAACCACATCCAATGGATCGTGGCCTTCGCGGTGGTCGGCGCGCTGTTCGTGATTCCCACGGCCGGCGAAGTGCCGATCATCCAGGCCATGCTCTCGCTGGGTGTCGGCGCAGGGCCGGCGGGCGCGCTGCTGATGACCCTGCCGCCGATCAGCCTGCCGTCGATGGCGATGCTGTCGCGGTCATTCCCGCCGCGCATCCTGGCTGTGGTCGCAGGCGCGGTGGTGCTGTTCGGCCTGGCGGGCGGAGGGCTGGCGGTGGCCTTGGGCTTCTAGGCGCGCAGGCCTGGTCCGCCTCAGGCTGCCTGCATCGCCCGCTGGCGGGCCACGGGCTTCGCCGCCTTTCGCGTCGCAGGTTTGCGACCTCCAATCCGCGGACGGCCTGACCTCCGCGCGGATGCCGGCTTGCCAACCTTCCAATATTTCGCTATTTGCCAAAATAACGAATTAGCGAGCCCATGCCTGAAGTCTACAAAGCCCTCGCCGACCCCACCCGGCGCCGCATCCTCGAGCTGCTGCGCGAGCGGGAGATGAGCGCGGGCGAGATCGCCGAGCACTTCAAGATCTCCAAGCCGACCCTGTCGGGCCACTTCAACGTGCTGCGCGCCGCGGGTCTGGTCGAGACCGAGCGGAGCGGGACCACCATCACCTACCGGCTGAACATCACCGTGCTGGAGGAGGCGCTGATGGCGCTGTTCGACGCCTTCCGGCTGAAGGCTGGCCGCAAGCCTGGAGACCCTGAGTGAACGTTCGCAAGCAGCTCCTCGTCTCGGGCGGGACCCTCGGCGCCATGCTGGCGCTCGCGGGCCTCGCCTGGGCCTACCTGCCCACCCAACTCGCCGTCCGCTGGGACATCCATGGCGATCCGGCGGGCTACCTCGATCGCCTCCCGGCGCTGCTGATCGTGCCGGCGATCGGCTTCGCGCTCACCGCCTTCTTCGCGCTCGCGCCGACCCTGATGCCGGCGCGGTCGCGGCTGGAGCGCTCGGCGGTGGCCTGGACCGCGATCTGGATGGTGGTGCTCGGCAACATGCTGTTCAGCCAGATTCTGCTGGTGGCGGCCAACCTCGGCCTGCCGCTCGACGTCGCGCGCTGCAGCGACCTCTATGCGGCGGTGGTGATCTTCGTCACCGGCAACTGGCTGGGGAAGCTGCGCCACAACCCGCTGTTCGGCCTGCGCACGCCCTGGACCGTCGCCGACGAGCGCGTCTGGGACAAGACCCATCGGTTCGCCGGGCGGCTGCTGGTGCTGGCCGCCGTGGTCCTGGCCGCCGCCGGCCTGCTGCTGCCGGCCGGCCCGCAAGCCAACCCCGTCCTCTACGCCCTCATGATCGCCTGCGCCGCCGGCCCGGCCTTGGCCGCGGTCATCTACTCCGCCCTCATCACCCGCCCATCCGCCTCGTGAGCGGCGCGGCGGTGCGTCAGGCCACGGAGCCGCCCATGAGCCAGCCGGGCGCGACCTTGCGGCGCCTACGCGAGCAAAGCGGCCTGCCCCTGCGCGAGGTCAGCCGCCGCACGGGCGTCTCGGTCTCGGTGCTGTCGAAGCTGGAGAACGGCAAGCTGGGGCTCAGCTACCGCCGGCTGGCGCAGATCAGCGCCGGGCTGGAGATCGAGGTCGGACGGCTGTTCGAGGCGCCGCAGCCGGCGCCCGCCATAGGCCGCCGCAGCATCCGCCGCGCGAGCGACCCAGATGCGGCCCATCCCGCCGCGGACCTGCTTCACAAGCGTCTCTCGCCGCGGATCCTGGAGCTCGCCGCCCACCCCGGCGACGAGCGCCTCGAGCTCAGGCGCCGACCGGGCGACCTCTTCGCTTTCGTCATCGAAGGCGAGGCCGCGCTCCACACCGACCTCTACGTCCCCCTGCGCCTCGGCGCGGGGGACTCGATCTATTTCGACGGCGCCACCGGCCACGCCTGGATCAAGGCGGGTCCGGGCGCCTGCCGGGTGCTGACGGTGAGCTCGGGCGACGAGGGGTAGGGCTCCGCCGAAGGCCCTCAGGCCGCCTGCATCGCCCGCTTGCGGGCCACGGGTTTGGCGACCTTCCGCGGCGCGGGCTTGGCCGCCGCCACCGGCTCGTACTTGAACAGGTAGAAGGCCGAGCGGAAGCCCACCTGCATATAGACGACGCTGAGCAGGAACAGGCCCAGTGACTTCAGCGGCGTGCGCTTCAGCGAGACCAGCTTGAAGCCGTGCGGGGCGGCCATGCGCTCCACGGCGTCGTGCACCCAGATCGGGAACTGGACGACCAGGCTGCCGTCCTCCTTCAGGTGCTTGCCGGCGTTGGCGAACAGGGTCGGCAGGTAGCGCACCGAGGTGGCGAACTGCTTGTCCTCCTTCTCGAACTCCACGGCCACATAGGGCGGGTTCGCGAGGATCACGTCATACTTGCCGAAGACGTTGGAGAACATGTCGCTCTGCCTGACGCTCACGTTCTTCAGGTTCTGTAGGCGGCAGTTCAGGATGGTGTTCTTCACGGCCGACATGGAGATGTCGACGGCCACCACCTCGCGGGCGATCGGCGCCACGAAGATGGCGTTGACGCCGCAGCCGCAACCCAGGTCGAGGACCCGGTCGCCCTTCTTGCAGTAGCCGACCACCGCATGCTCGTTCTCAAGCGGCTTGTAGACGTCCGGCGAGATCATCAGCCGCTTGCCCTCGATGGTGATCGAGGGCGCGATGATGTTCAGGGTCCGCACATAGGGGTACCAGAACTGCATGAACGCGCCGAGGCCGGCCTTTACGATGTTCATCTCGTCGACATCCCATTTCGTCGGCGCCCCGACCGGCCTTTGCGGGCCGGGGAGCTGAAACCGCCGTTCGTTGTAATCGGGAATCCTTAACCCAATGCTGAGGCGAACTGGGGGGCGGGGCCGGAGCGCGGTCGCCTAGTCCGCCGCGACCTTGGTGACCACCGCGTAGCGGCTGAGCTCGGAGGGCGACAGCCAGTGCATGTCGCAGGGCGCGGTGCGCAGCGCCGGGATCAGCACCGAGAGGTCGCCGCCCATGTCCTTGACGTAGACCGCCACCAGCGAAACCAGCCATTCGCCATCGGCCGCCGAGAGGTCGCCCAGCGCGCTGGCCGGGTTGGAGATCTGATGCACGCCGATCCTGGCGCTCGGGCCGGCGCTCCGCTCCACGCCGCCCAGGAAGACGAAGGCGCAGGCCGAGGCGCAGGCGCCGCCGCCCTGCACGGTGGTCGAGAAGCCCTGCTGACGGATCGCCTTGCCGAGCATCAAGCTCTGCAGCACGTTGCCGCCGGGCGAGTTCAGCACCACCAGGGCGCCGGGGCCGAGATGGGCCTGGCGGGTGAAGGCGGAGAAGGCGCCGACCGAGCGCTCGTCGATGTCGCCGTCGGCCAGGATGCAGGGGTGAGGGACACAGGCGCCTGCCGCGGGGATCAGGGTGAAGGTCATGGCCTTGGCGGCCGTGCCCACCAGGCAGCTGAGGGCCAGGAACGCGATCAGACTGGCTATTCTGTTCGTCAAGGTCATGGCGGATCTCCCCGATCACGAGAAGACGCTAGACCCGGGGTGTCCGGGCGGCTGTGACCCGGGTTACGCCTCGGGGTTGTGGCGTCGCGCATCTCGCGCTTAGGACGCTGTGCTAAGCTCTGCGAACGGAACGCCGGCCTGCAGGATCGGCGAGGCGCAGGGAGGACGGGGCATGGCCTACGAGACGATCATCTGGCGGCGGGAGGGACCCGTCGCGACCCTGACCATGAACCGGCCCGAGCAGCGCAACGGCATCACGCCCACCATGATGGAGGAGCTCTACGCCTGTCTGGGCGAGGCGGCGGCCGACCCCGACCTGCGCGTCCTGGTGCTGACCGGGACGGGCGCCGACTTCTGCCCAGGCGCCGACGTCAAGCACTACGCCGCCGAGCGCCGGCCGACCGACCCCAAGACCTTCGGCGTCGCCACTCTGCTGCACGAGATGGGCGCCGTGACCCTCGCCGCCATCCGCGGCGCCTGCGCCGGCGCGGGCCTCGGCTGGGCGGCGGCCTGCGACCTGCGGTTCGCCTCCGAGACCGCCAAGTTCAACACCGCCTTCCTGGGTGTCGGCCTCTCCGGCGACATGGGCGGACCCTGGACCCTTCCGCGCATCGTGGGCGCCGGGAAGGCCCGCGAGCTCTACCTCCTGCCTGGCAAGTTCGACGCCGCCGAAGCCCTGCGCATCGGCCTGGTTAGCCGGGTCTTCGCCGAGGCCGCCTTCGACGATGAACTCGACGCCATCCTGTTGCGCCTGGTGGATTCCGCGCCCCTGGCGCTGACGGCGATGAAGGCCAACTTCGTCGCCGCCGAGCGGATGAGCCTGGCCGACTTCGTGCCTTACGAGGCCGCGCGCCACAGCGAGTGTGGCCGCACCGAGGATTCTCGGGAAGCCTTCCGCGCCTTCGTCGAGAAGCGCCGTCCGCAGTTCCAGGGCCGCTAGGGGGAAGCCGATGTTCGCCGCCAAATACCAGACCCTCCTCTGCGACAGCCCCGCGAAGGGCGTGGCGCGGATCACGCTCAATCGCCCGCAGGCGATGAACGCCTACTCCTTCCGGATGACCCAGGAGCTGCAGGCGGCGATCGCGGCCTTCAAGGACGACGACGGCCTGCGCGTGCTCATGCTCACCGGCGCCGGGACGCGGGCCTTCTGCACCGGCGGCGACATCTCCGGCGACGATCCGGAGCACTCGAAAGCGGTGCGCGGCCAGCCCCTGGGTTTCGGCCGCGAGATGCGCGACGGCATGCAGGCCGTGGTGCTGGCGCTTCGGCGGCTCGACAAGCCGTCGATTGCCATGGTGCGCGGCTATGCGGTGGCGGGCGGCCTCGCCCTGGCGTTGGCCTGCGATCTGCGGATCGCCGGCGCGTCGGCGAAGCTCGGCGACACCTCCAACAAGGTGGGCCTGCTCCCCGACGAGGGCGGCGCCTGGCTGTTCCCCCACGCCATGGGCCTCGACCGGGCGCTGAAGATGACCCTGCTGCACGAGATCTATGACGCGCCCACCGCCGAGCGCCTGGGCCTGGTCACCGAGGTCGCAGCCGACGACGCTCTGGAAGCCCGCGCCCTGGAGCTATGCGAGGCCCTGGCCGCCAAGGCCCCGCTGGCCGTCCGGCTGACCAAGATGATGATGGCCAAGGCCCTGGAGACCAGCCTCGAGGCCTCCCTGGTCGACGCCCAGATGGCGGTGATGGTGAGCAACCCCAGCGCCGACGTGCGCGAGGGCATCGCCGCGTTCCGTGAGAAGCGGCCGCCGAAGTTCGAGGGGCGCTAGCTCTTAAGGTTCGAGACCGATCGCCCGCCCGGGCGCGCCGGCGGCGTCGAAGTAGAGGCGGCCGTCGGCCTGCTGGTAGTCCAGGGTGGTGACGAAGCCGTTGGCCGCCGGGGCCGAGCGCTTGACCAGCCGCTGCGACGGCGGCGGCGGTCCGCCCTCCGCCAGGGCCTCGCCCATCACCCGTCCGGTGAGCTGACCGCGCGGCGGCATGTCGAGGCCGAGCACCTTGGCCAGCGTCGGGGCCCAGTCGGCGTTGCTCACCGGCGCCGGGTCGACGAACCCCTTGCGGAAGTCCGGACCGACCGCGGCCATGAAGTTGTGGGTGTCCTGGCGGCTCAGCGTGCCGTGGATGCCCTGGCCCTGCTGCTGGCTGCTGTCGGCGACCTCGGCGCCGCAGACCTCCGGGTCCGCGCAGCCGGTGGAGAAGCTCCTGAAACTCACCGCGATGTCGGGCGCCGGCGTCCGCGCCGCGCCCACCAGGTTCACGTCGCGGGTTGAGAGCGCCCCGGGGATCGGCCCCAGCCCATCGCGGACGAAGATCGCGCCAATGTAGTCCTGCTTGGTCAGGGCCGCGACCACGCGCCTGGCCATGGCCTTCGGGTTCGGGCCGGGCAGGTAGATCAGGTTGGTCCCGCCGTTGGGGGCGATGGCGATCAGCGGATGCTTCGGGTCCTTGCCGATCAGCGCGCCGCTCTTCGGGTGGAAGCCCGCCTTGGCGTCGATCGGCAGGCCCGCGCCGTCATAGAGCTTCAGGTGCAGCGCCCGGGCGAGGTCGATGCCCAGGAACCCCGGCGGCAGGAAGCCCGGCTTGACGTCCGGATAGCGCAGCTTGGCCGAGCCGCTGCTTCGGCTCTCCCGCGACATCACCGAGAAGCCGTGGTCGGCGGTGGTGACGATGTCGGTGTCGGCCTCCAGGCCCAGCGCCTTCACCGCGTCGCGCAGCGCCTGCAGGTCGTTCGAGGCGTTCTTGATCGAGGCCATGGTGGTCGGGCCGTTGATGCCGGGGGTGAGGGTGTTGAGGCTATCGCCCTGGTCATGCTGGGTGCCGTCCGGGTCGCGCGACCAGAAGATCAGCACGAACGGCTTCCGCTGCGCCTTGAAGCGCGGCAGCAGCACTCTGGTGGCGACCGCGGCGAACCAGTCCTGCTGCTCGATATTGGCCACCAGCACGCCGGCCATGTTGTAGGCGCCGCCGCCGCCATTCAGGCCGCGGTCCGGCGCCTGGGCCGGCAGGCCGGCCGCCTTGATCGCCGCCGCGATCTCCGGCGACAGGGCGACGCCCTCGCCGTCCCGCCAGCCAGTACCGTCGTCGATGACGATCGTGCCCGTCCCGTCGCGCGACAGGACGTCCTGCACGCCAACCGGCCCGAACTTGCCCAGCACGGCGGTGGCATAGCCCTTGGCGCGGGCGGCCTGCAGCAGGCTCACCTCGCCCAGGTAGTTGCCGCCGTAGCGGTCGTTGGCCAGCCCCTGCACCGCATCGTTCTCGATGCCGGCCAGCACCGAGACGTAGGGCGCCGGGAAGGGCGTCTTCACATAGATGGTGTTCCCGAAATCGCCGGTGTCGCCGAGGTAGTGGCCGGTGGCGATGGCCGAGGCGTTGGGCGTGGTCACCGTCGGGTAGAGCGAGTGGCTGTTCTGGAAGTCGACGCCCTCGCTGCGGACGGCGGCCAAGGCGGGGGCGGTCTCCGGCGTCACAACGTGCGAGCGCAGGCCGTCGGCCACGAAGATGATCAGGTTGTGCGGCTGGGCCCGCGCCACGGCGGTGAGCGACAGGGCGAGGCCCAGGGCGAGAGCGCCCAGGCGGAAAGGTCGGGTGTCGAAGGGCACGGGGGCGCTCACTGGCAAGGGGTCGGCGCGCACCATCGCGCAGGAAGATGACAGTTACGCTGCACGGACCGGCTTCAGGATGCGCAGGGCGCGTCCGGCGCGGCGGCCAGCAGCTGGTCGCGATGGGCGCGCAGGTCGGCGCCGCTGCGGGCCGTGGGATAGGGCTCCGAGCCGCGCAGGCCCCGCCAGAGCGCCTGGTTGAAGGCGGCGGTGTCGAGCCGGTCCTCCTGGCTGAAGTCCTGCCCGGCCATGGCGGCCGCCCAGTAGGCGGGGCCATGCTTCGGCTTCACCATGCAGGCCGCATCCCTGGCGTCCGCCGGCGGCAAGGGCAGCTTGGTGGTCCTCAGGATCGGCGAAGGATGTGCCTCGAAGCTCCAGGCCGGGCCGGCGGCGGTGTCGAAGACATCGGCCATCGGGTCGGCAAGGCCATCGTTGAGGCCCATCGGCGCGATCCCCAGCACGTCCTCCATGGTGCGCAGCAGGTTGACCGTGGTGCGCCGCGTGCTGACCACCGCCCCCTTCCTCACATAGGGGCCGACGATGAAGGCGGGGGCGCGGTGGGCGTCCACGTGGTCCGGCCCGTCCTGGGCGTCGTCCTCGACCACGAAGATCAGGGTGTCCTTGGCGAACGGGCTCCGCGCCACCTTCTCGACCAGCAGGCCCACCGCATAGTCGTTGTCGGCCAGCTCGGCCTCCACGGTGTTGATGCCGTCGATGCCGTCGGCGAAGTCGCCGGTGTGGTCGTGCGGCAGGCGGACCAGCATCAGGTTCGGCGCCTTGCCGGCGGCCACGAAGCCGTCGAACTCCCGCGCCCACTCCTTGAAGCGCCAGTAGTCCGGGAAGGCCTGGTCGAAGCCGCGGAAGTAGGGGTCGGTGACCGCCATCAGCGAGGCCTTGGCCGGGGTGAAGACTGTGGTCCTGGTCTTCCACGGCTCGCGCTCGCGCGGCGTCATGAACTTGCCGGCGTCCTTCTCGTAGAGCGCCAGGTCGCCGTAGAAGCCCCAGTTGCGCACGCTCAGGCCGGCGCGCATCGCCCCGTCCCAGATGTAGCCGGTCCCGACGTCGCCGCCCGGTCCGTCGGGCGCGGCAACGTCGCGGGCGCCCGGCAAGAGGTTTGGGTCGTCAGGGCTCAGCGGGTTGGCCTTGCGCCGCTCGGCCGTGGTGGCGAAGCCCACGTTGATGTTCCGGTTGTCGCCCTCCTGGTCGTACTGCAGGCCGCGGCTGGCGTAGTTCACCGGCGCCTCGCGCTCGGTCCAGTCGTTGGTGCGGCCAGCCGTCGACCAGTTCCAGCCGGTGTTCGAGCTCTCGCCAGAGTCCAGGAAGTTGTCGAGGTCGACGAACTGGCGGGCGAGGGTGTGCAGGTTCGGCGTAATCGCCCGGCCGAACACCGCCAGCTTGGGATCGCCGTCGCCCACCTCCAGGTCGCCTAGCACCTGATCGTAGGTTCGGTTCTCCTTCACGATGTAGATCACGTGGCGGATGTGCTGGCGCAGGAAGGCCATGGTCGCCTCGCCCTGGTGGGCCTCGCCAGCGCCTGGGAAGTGGTCGTTGAGCGCGGTCTGCCGCGTGAGTTGGGCCAGCGCGCCGGGGCTGGGCGCCGGCAGGGTCAGGAAGCCGGCCTTCTCCAGCTGCCAGACGTACTGGTTGGCTCCGGTGCAGGCCGCCCGGTCCTCGCGCTTGATCGACAGGTTGTTGCGGCAGGCGCCAGGGTTGGGGCCGGCGTTGCTCTTGCCGTTGACCACATAGATCTGCCGCCCATCCGGCCGCACCGCCACCGCGGTCGGGTACCAGCCGGTGGGGATCAAGCCCACGACCTCGGAGCCGGCGGCGGCCTTCGGCGCGTCGTCGTCACCGTCGCCATCGTCGTCGCGAGGGCGCTTCGCCTTGGTCGGCGCGAGGCCCGCGGCCCGGTCGCCCAGCCGGACCACCGCCAGCGCGTTTTCCCCGCCATTGGTGACCAGCAGGGTGCGGCCGTCGGGCGAAAGGGCCAGGTTGTTGGAGCCCGCCCCGCCCAGCCGACCGGTCCTGGCCAGCATCGCGCGCGGCGCGGCCGTCGCCAGGCTTTCGATGACCTTGTCGAGCTTCGGGTCGATCACCGCGACGCCGTCGCTGTTGTCGAGCGCGGCGTAGAGGCGGCCGGCCTTGGGGTTCGCGAGCACGGCCACCGGTTGGCCGCGGGTGCGGATGCGGGCGCCGATCGACAGCCCCTTGCCGCCGACGGACAGCGCGATCACCTCGCGGTCCCGCTCGCTCGCCACATAGGCCTTGCGGTTGGAGGTCCAGGCCACGGCGCGCGGATAGCTGCCGCCCGGCGCGCCCACCCGCTTGTGGTCGCGGACGCCGGGCCGCAGGTCGAGCTCGGAGACCGCGCCCGAGGCGAGGTCGATCAGGCTGACGGAGTCGTTCTGGACATTGGCCACCAGCAGCCGCCGCCCGTCGGGGCTGACCGCCAGCCCCGCCGCCTCCGGCTTCACCGCCAGGCCGAGCCCCGCCTTGTGGCCGAGCGCGAAGCTGCGGCCCGGCTGGAACCCGCCCGGCCCGCCGGTGAACTCGATCACGTCGTCGTCCATCCCGCCGGAAACGAAGAACCGGTCTCCGGCCGGCGCCCAGCCGATCCCCAGAAAGGTGTTCTTCACCTGGATCACCTGGCGCTTGGCGGGCTCGGGCCCGCTCACGTCATAGACGAAGACATATTCGTTGGACTGGCTTGGGATCGCCTTGCCGTCGGCGCCCTGCATGCGGTTGAAGCCGCTGGTCAGGATCAGCAGCGTCCGGCCGTCCGGCGACAGGGCCACGGCCGAGGCCTGGCCGGCGGTGTAGCTCGGCAGATCCGGCAGGTCGGGATTGAGCGTCTGGAACAGCGCGCCGGGCGCCGCCGCAGGCGTGATTGACTGGCCGGTGGGCGTGGGCTCGCCGATCTGCAGCTCGGCGGCGCGGACCGTGGTCGCCGCCGCGCCCAGCGCCAACACCGCCGCCAGGGCCGCCGCCCGCCGCCGATCCACCATCGCCCTCCTCCCAGCGCCGTTTGGCGAAGCTAGCCCGCATATACGACATTCGTGCAAGCTGGCGCGTCTGGATCGGGAGGGCTCGCGCATGGCCGAGGTGGTGGTGGTGGTAGGAGCGGGCAACGCGGCCTTCGCGGCGGCGGTCGCGGCGCGTCAGCAGGGCGCCAGCGTCACCGTGCTGGAACGCGCGCCCGAGCCGCTCGCCGGCGGCAACACCCGCTTCACCGCCGGCGCCATGCGCTTCGCCTACGACGGGGTCGAGGATCTCCGCCGGCTGATGCCCGACCTCACCGACGAGGAGGCCGCGGCCACCGACTTCGGCGCCTATACGGAGGCCCAGTTCTTCGAGGACATGGGCCGGGTCACTGAGTACCGCACCGATCCAGACCTCTGCGAGCTGCTGGTCACCCGATCGAAGGCCACGATGCTGTGGATGCGCGAGCAGGGCCATCGCTTCGCGCCGATCTGGGGGCGCCAGGCCTTCAGGGTGGATGGCCGGTTCAAGTTCTGGGGCGGGCTGACGGTCGAGGCCCACGGCGGGGGGCCGGGTCTCGTGGACGCCTGGACGAAGATCGCCGCGCGGGCGGGGATCGAGGTGCTCTGCGGCGCCCGCGCCGTCTCGCTGATCGCCGATGACACCGGCGTCCGCGGCGTGCGCGTGAAGCAGGGCGGCCGCACGCGGGAGATCGCGGCCAGGGCCGTGGTGCTGGCGGCCGGCGGCTTCCAGGCCAACACCGAATGGCGCACCCGCTACCTCGGCCCCGGCTGGGACCTGGCCAAGGTCAGGGGCACGCGATTCAACACCGGCGACGGCCTGCGGATGGCGCTGGACATCGGGGCGATGCCGACCGGCCAGTGGTCGGGCTGCCACGCGGTGGCCTGGGAGCGCAACGCCCCGGAGTTCGGCGACCTCGCGGTGGGCGATGGCTTCCAGAAGCACTCCTACCCGTTCGGCGTCATGCTCAACGCCAGGGGTGAGCGGTTCCTCGACGAGGGCGCCGACTTCCGCAACTACACCTATGCGAAGTATGGCCGCGAGATCCTCAAGCAGCCGCGGCAGTTCGCCTGGCAGGTGTTCGACGCCAAGGTCCGCCATCTGCTGCGCGACGAATACCGCATCCGCCAGGTCACCAAGGTCACCGCCGGCACCCTGGAAGACTTGGCCGCCAAGCTGGAGGACGTCGACGCCGCCCAGGCGCTCGCGACCCTGCGCGCCTACAACGCCGCCGTCCGCAGGGACATCCCCTTCGACCCGAACATCAAGGACGACCGCCACACCGAGGGCCTCGCCATCCCCAAGTCCAACTGGGCCAACACCCTCGATGAGCCGCCGTTCGAGGCCTATGCGGTGACCTGCGGCGTCACCTTCACCTTCGGCGGCCTGCGCATCGACCGCGACGCCCAGGTGCTGGACGTCGACCTGACGCCGATAGCCGGCCTCTACGCCGCCGGCGAGATGGTGGGCGGCCTGTTCTACGAGAACTATCCCGGCGGCACGGGCCTGATGGCCGGCGCGGTGTTCGGGCGCATCGCGGGCGCCTCGGCGGGCCAGGCCGCGCAGGGCGCCTAGGGCTTGGCGGGCGCCGCCGCGGCCGGCTCGCCGGTCTCGAAGCGGATCGGGATATTCACCTCGCCGCCCACCACCGGCAGACCCTCGTTGGTCCAGGTGTTGACCTTGAACTTGGCGGACAGGGCGAGCGCCGCTGGGCCGAAGCCCTTGCCGGGCGGGGTCTCCGACTGGACGGCGCAACCGCTGACCCAGCCGCCCTGCTGAACCGCACAGGCCAGCAGGACCCGGACCGTCCCGACGTTCTTTGGCGCCGTCGCGAACGCGGCCAGGACGTCATCGTCCGAAGGCAGGTCGGCCCACAGCGGCCGGCCGACCACTGCCTTGCCGTCCAGCATGGAGGGATCGAAGGTGAAGGGCAGCTGCAGGTTGGTGTGGCGCAGCGCCTTCTGGTTCGCCACGCTGGTGTCGATGCGGAACTTCTCGGCGAGCCTGCGCGCAGCGGAAGCGAAACCTCCGCCGAAGGGTTGCTCGGTGACGGTTGTGCAGTTGGTCAGATGGCCATCGGCGAAGACGTCGCAGAACAGGGTGGCGCGGCCGCCCGTTCGCGCCGCCTTCGCCTTCGCGGGATAGGCGGCCACGACGTCGGCGTAGCTGGGCGCCGCGTCCCAGACCCTGGCCGGCGACACGGCCTGGCGGGCGTCCGGGTCCAACTGCACCGGGCCCATGGACTTGAAGGCAACCGGGATGCGCACCAGCGAGAGCACCGGCTTGCCGCCGCGGCTCGCCGGGCGCATCAGGAACTGCGGTGTCAGGGCCAGGGCCGCGGCGCCGAAATGATCCTCAGGGTGCTCTTCGGAGACCACGAAGCAGTCGAACAGAGCGCCTTGCAGGCCGACCACGCACTCGATGGTGGCCGCGCCGCTGCGCCCCTTGGCGTAGGCCTCACGTGGAAAGACGGCCAGAAGGTCCTGGGCGGTCGGCTTGCGCAGCCAGTCCGCCGCCTTGTCGAAGACGAACCAGTCGCCGATCAACACGACTTCGGAGTCCACGGGCTTGCCATCGTGGGTCGCCGGCGCGACCCGGAAGTCCGGGGCCAGCGGCAGCAGCGCCTGGCCGAAGCCCGCCGCCGAGGGATATTCGTGGATGACGACGCAGTCCGAGACGACGCCTGCCGCGCTGGCCTTGCATCGCATCGCGGCCCGGCCGCCGAGGCCGTCCGCCTTGGCCTTGGCCGGCCACGCCTTCATCCAGGCTTCATCCGACGGTCCCGCCGTGGTGTGGGCCACAGTGTCTGCGGCCAGGGCCGAGCTCGCCGCGAACCCCATCACGGCTCCCGCCGCCGCCGCGGCGAAGCTCCCTAATGCCATGCGTACCAAGCTCACGCCCCCATCGCGCTGCATTCCACCGGCCTCAGGGCTTGGCCGCCGGGTCGCCGGTCTCGAAGCGGATCGGGATGCGGACCTCGCCGCCGACCACCGGCAGGCCCTGATCGGTCCAGGTGCTGACGCGGGCCTTGGCGGCGAGCGCCAGGGCCGCCTGGCCGAAGCCCTGGCCAGCCGGCTGTTCCGACTCCACGCCGCAGCCGCCCATCGCGCCGCCCTGCCGCACCTTGCAATCGAGCACCACATGGACCGCGCCGACGTTCTTCGGCGTCCCCGCGAAGGCGGCGTCGACGTCGGCCGCGGAGGGCAGGTCCGTCCATTTCGGCGTGCCGAGCACCGGGCGGGCCTGGTCGAGCATCGCGGGATCGAAGGCGATCGCCAGGCTGACGCCGCCGTCCAGCGTCTTCAGGCGGGCCTCGGGCGTGCTGACATCGGCGCGGAAGTCGTCGGCGAGTTTGTGGGCGGCGTCGGCGAACCCTTCGCCGAGCGGCGTCTCGCTCATCGGGACGCAATGGGACAGCCGGCCGCCGCCGGAGAAATCGCAGAAGATCACCGCCTGGCCGGCCCGCCGGGCGATACGCGCCTTGGCCGGATAGGCCGCGAGCACGTCGGCGTAGCTGGGGGCGGCGGCCCAGGTGGTGTTGCCGGCCGTGGGCGGGCCGGACACCGGGTCGGCGACGGCGGCCGTCGCCCCGAACGCAGCGATCGCCAGGACCGCGCCTTGCGCTGTCGTCTTGAGGCTTCCCATCGCCAGGCTCCTTCAGGTGGCCGGGCGCCAGATTGCCCGACGAAGTTGTGAGCGTCGAGGGGTCCGTGCGCCACAGTTTCGCCAACTATAATTCGAAGCCACCGAGCAAGCGTGGCCATCTCCCAAACTAGTTACCGCATCGCGGCGAGATGACACATGAGTAGAGACGCAGTCCTGCTCCATGTAGTCGGCATGCAGCCGAACATCTTCCCCGAAACCAAGTTCGTCCATCGCCTGACGCAGAGCCTGCGGTCCGTGGGTGGCGCGCCCATGCTTGCGCTTGGCTTGGCCCTGGCCGTCGGATCACTTGGCGCGGCGGAAGCCGCGGCGCGGTCCGGCGCGCTCATCCCGCCGCCGGCGCAGCCTGCGGTCGTGCAACTGATCGACGCGCCGGCGCAGGCGCAGGCGGATACGCCCGTGGCGGCTGAGCCTGCGTGGCAGGGCCGCGACCTCGACGGCGACGGCGCGCCGGATTTCGCCAACCCCACCGGCGGCCCGCCGCGCAGCCACGACGCCTATGGCGACGGCTTTTTCCACGCCAGCCGCGACGGCGGGGCCCGCCCGCATGAGGGCGTCGACTACGACGATCAACCCGGCCAGACGGTGGTGGCGCCGATCTCCGGCTACGTCTCGAAGATCGGCTACGCCTATCCCGGCGACAGCAAGCTACGCTACGTGGAGATCGAGAATCCGGCCCTGCGCCTGACCGCGCGGGCCCTCTACGTCGACCCGTCGGTGCAGGTGGGCGAGAGCGTGCAGGTCGGCCATCCCATCGGGGCGGCGCTCAGCCTGCAGCGGCGCTATCCCGGCATCACCAACCACGTGCACCTGGAGATCGCCGAGGACGGCCAGCGGATCGACGCCCAGACCATGATCCTGGCCAGGGGGCCGGACGGCGGCGTGATGACGGGGATGAACTAGCCCCCAATCAAAAAGCCCCGCCGTCGCCGGCGGGACCTTCCGAACTCTCGGACTGCTGGCCGCTAGAGGGCGCGGCGGCCGACGAGGGCGTGGTAGACGAACAGCACGACCACGGCGCCCACGATGGCGACGAGGATCGAATAGATGTTCAGGCCGGTGACCCCGGCGGCGCCGAAGCGCGTGAACAGGAAGCCACCGACAAACGCGCCGACGACGCCCAGGACGAGGTCGAGCAGCAGGCTGCCGCCGGTCCGGTTCACGAGCTTGCTGGCGACGAAGCCGGCGATCAGGCCCAGGACGATCCAGGCAAGAACAGACATGGCGTGTCTCCAAGTCGCCGACACGGTTTTGCGTCGGCAGGTCAATTGGAAAGCCGCCGGGAGCCGGTTCAGTTCCTCCGCCCGACCGCAGGTCAATGGAAACCTTGAGCGTGGGTGGGGGTTAAACCCTGTGACGCGTGTCGCCGAACACCAAGGAGACTACCTTTGCGCAATGAGTTGATCGCCTTCGCGACCCTGTCGCTGGCCGCCGTGACCGTGGCCGCCGCCCCGATGATCGCCCAGGCCGCGCCACACCGTCACAGAGTGCAGGTCTGCCACAGCGCCGGCCGCAACGCCCGCAACACGGGCACCGTCGTGGGCGCCGTCGCCGGTGGCCTGCTGGGCAACGCCGTCTCGCACAATGCGGGCGGGGCCATCGTGGGCGCGGGGGTCGGCGCCGTCGCCGGCCACCAGATCGCCAAGCACAACGGCAAGGACTGCCACTACGAGTGGCGCACCTACTGAACTGACGGCGATTTCCGGACGCACAGCCAGCGGGTGCGGTGGAAGTTCTCGGGATTGTCCACCCACCCGGTGACCCGGGGGTTCACCAGCGCCCGGGCGACGTTGAAATAGACGGTCGCCATCGCCTCGTCGTCCAGCATCAGCTGTTCGGCGCGCGCCAGGATCTGGCCGCGCCGGGTCGCGTCGGGCTGGTTGTCCGCCGCCGCCAGCAGGGCGTCGTAGGCCGGGTTCTTGTAGTCGCCGTAGTTCTGCGCCCCGGTGTCGGACTTCAGCACGCCCAGGAAGGTCATCGGGTCGTTGAAGTCGGCGATCCACGACATGAAGCCCACCTGGTAGTCGCGGTTGGCGTAGGCGGCGAAGGCCACCGGCCCGTCGTTCTGCACCAGGCTCGCCTCGACCCCGATGGCCCGCCAGTCGGCCTGGATGGCCTGCACCAGGAGTAGGCTCTCGCTGTTGGTGGTGGTCTTGATCTCCAGCCTCAGGGGATGGCCGGCCGTGTAGCCCGCCTGGGCCAGCAGGGCGCGGGCCTCGACCTGCCGCTGGACGAAGGCTTCCGCGGCCCACGGGGTCCTCGCGCCTGACGGATAATCGGCCGTGCCCGGCGGCACGAAGGCGTAGGCCGGGACCTGTCCGGCGCGGGTCAGCTTGGCGGTCAGGAAGTCCCGGTCGATCGCCTCCGACAGCGCCCGGCGGACGCGGACGTCCTTCAGCGGCGCCACGTCGCGGGTGTTGAACGACAGGTAGGCGGTCGCCAGCTCGGTGTGGGTGTGCAGATAGGCCGGCATGACCTTGCGCAGCCGATCGATGCGGTTCGACTGGAAGCTGTTGGTGATGTCGAGCTCGCCGCGCTGGACACGCCGCTCGGCGGAGATCGCGTCCGGGGTCGCGAAATAGTCGACCCGGTCGATGCAGACGTGGGCCGCGTCATAGAAGTCCGGGTTCTTGGCCAGGGCGATGTGGTCGCCGAGCCGCCAGGAGACCAGCTTGTAGGGCCCGTTGGAGACGTAGCGTCCGGGCGCCACCCAGCCGTCGCCGTACTTTTCCACCACATGCCGCGGGGCCGGATAGAAGCTCTGGTGCTTGGTCAGTTCCGGCAGGTAGGGCGCGGGATGCTCCAGCGTCAGCTGCAGGGTGTAGGGACCCAGCGCCCTGGCGCCGAGGCTCGCGGCCGGCGCCCTGCCCTCGCTGATCGGCTTCGCGCCTTTGATGACGTAGGCGAGGTAGGCGTAGATCGAGGCGATCTTCGGATCGAGCACGTGCTGCAGCCCGAACACATAGTCGTCGGCGGTGACCGCCTGCCCGTCCGACCATCGGGCGTCGCGGCGCAGGTGGAAGGTCCAGGTTAGGCCGTCGGGACTGGTTTCCCAGGCGCTGGCGCCGCCCGGGACCGGCGCGCCGTCGGGGCCGTCGGTGGTCAGGCCGGTCATCAGGTCGCCGATCACCCAGCTCTCGCTGACCAGGTTGGCGCGGTGCGGGTCGAGGGTGGCGGGCTCCACGTCGAGCCCGACCTCCAGGCAGGTCTGGCCCACGGGGCAGGTGGGCCGTGGCGACTTGCCCTGGCAGGCCGCAACCGCGAGGGCTGTCGAGACGGCGAGGCCGGCGATCGTCAGCTTGCGCAAGGGCGGCCCCCGGACACTCGACAGGCCGCATCACGCCATCCGAACGCCGCCGATGTCGAGGCTAGACCCTTCCGGGTTCTGGCGGACTCACCTGAACCAGACAAGAAGGGTCTATCTTCAACAACTTGGAGCGCGTCGGGCGGCGAAACCGGTATCCACTTTCGCCTGACGCGCTCTAGTGGATGCGGAACTCCGCGCCCAGCGCCTTCAGCTCCGCTGGCTTGATCAGCCGGCTGTGGCCGACGATGACCTTGAACAGCGGCCCCTCCAGGGTGGTGCGCCAGAAGTCGAGGAACTTCTTCAGCACCGGGAAGTCGGGGAACAGGTCGTAGTCCTGCCATATGTAGCTCTGCAGCAGGGCCGGGTGGTCGGGCATCCGGTAGAGGATCTCAGCCGTGGTCAGGCTGTAGCCTTCCAGCTGCTTCTTGAACTCGGGCGACGCCAACATGCACAAGGCCTCGGAACAGTTGATCCGATGCGCGGGCCCAAGATCAAAGGGTGGCTGAAATCGCATCCGCGATTTCAGAGGGCCTCGCGCATCATCAAGCCTAAGCATGAGTCGATGAATTGTTCCTGAAAATACAAATGCTTAGCACTCTCATGACAACTCTGCTGCTAATTCGTGACGCTCAGCGTGAGGAGGCGCTCGGCTCCAGGCGGATCGGCACGAACGCCGCAAGCGCCGTCCAGCCCAGCCTGGCGATCACATCATTGCTCTCCTTGGCCGCGCGACCGGGCTCAAGCGACCAGGTGATGTGATAGGTCGAGCCGTCCGGCCGGTCGGTGGTCCCGCCGATCCGGACCACCAGGGCCTGGACGCCTCGGCCGTCGTCCGCCTCGCCAACGATCTCGCCGGAGGTCTCGGTGGGCAGCCGGGCCTCGCGGTCGCCGAACTTCAGGGTCACGTGGTCGGCGACGACCTCCCGATAGCGCGGCGGAAAGCGGGTCAGCAACGCCGCCCGCTCGTCGCGGTCCAAGGCCCAGCCCACGAAGCCGCTCATCGAGGGTCGTCCTTCGGCGAGGGCTCAGGCCGGCTCGAGGATCACCGCCTCGCGGCCGCCGCGCACCAGGCCACCCGGCAGGGCGCCGGTGAACTCGCCGTCCTCGAAGGTCACCTGGCCGGACTTGACCGTGTAGCGATAGCCATCCGCTCGTTGCACCAGCCGTCGTCCGCCGGCCGGCAGGTCGTGCACCGCCTCGGGCCGGTGGAGGCGCAGGGCGTCGAAGTCGATGAGGTTGAGGTCGGCCATCAGGCCGGGCTTCAGCTGGCCGCGATCGTTCAGGCCATAGGCGCGGGCGGTGTCGCTGGTCAGCTTGCGGACCAGGAACTCCAGCGGGAACTTCTCGCCCTTCACCCGGTCGCGCGCCCAGTGGGTGAGGATGAAGGTCGGCATGCCGGCGTCGGCGATCACTCCGCAGTGGGCGCCGCCGTCGGAGAGGCCGAACAGCACGTTGGGGTGCTGCATGTTCTTGCGGAAGAAGTCGAAGTTGTAGGTCACGTAGCCGCCGAGCGGCTGGTAGAACAGCTCGCGCCCGCCATCGCGGATCAGCAGGTCGTACATCATCTCCAGCGGCGTGACGCCGGCGGCTTCGGCCAGGCCCGCCACGCTCTGTTCGCGGTCGGGCTCGTAGTTGGGCCGCTCGCCCAGCGGGAAGATGCGCCAGAGCAGGCTGGAGGCGCCGAGCGCGGTGGCGAGTGGGCCATCCGTGGGCGCCTCGCCGATGGCGGCGCGGATCAACGGGCTGTCTTCCGAAAGCAGGGCGGCGCGGATCTCCGGCGTCTTCATCGCTGCGAGGCGGTCTTCCAGCGATAGCTGGGCCAGCGTCGTCTTCCAAGTCGGGCTCGCGAGGAACACGTGGAAGCTGGAGGTCAGGCCGTGCAGGACGCCGGTGGGGCGGCCGGCGATCTGCGGTCGGATGTCCATGCCGTGGCGGCGGCTCTCCTCGGCGATGTTGTACATCTTGTTGCCTTCGTAGGCGCCGGCCGAGGTCGCCACCAGGGTCACCGGGAGCCCGGTCTCCTGGGCGAAGCCCTTGACCCACATCCACTCGTCGTCGTCGCCCAGGTGGTCGGAGACCATCTCGAAGACGCCGTGCTTCAGGCCCTTCATGGAAAGGCCCAGCGCCAGCATCTCGTCGGAGCCCGCGAAGGTGCCGGGCATGTGGACGCCCTTCAGGTCCTTGTGCAGCAGGGTGCGCGAGGTGGAGAAGCCCAGGGCGCCGGCCTCGACGCCCTCGCGCACGATGGCCGCCATCTCGGCGATCTCGGCGGCGTTGGGCTGGTAGTCGGTGTTGCAGCGGTCGCCGAGCACATAGGCGCGGACCGAGGCGTGCGGCACATGGGCCCCGATGTCGATCGCCCGCGGCTTGGCCTCCAGGGCGTCGAGATACTCGGGGAAGCTCTCCCACTTCCAGTCGATGCCCTCGGCCAGGGCCGAGCCGGGAATGTCCTCCACCCCTTCCATCAGCTCGATGAGGAATTCCTGGGCGCCCGGCCGGACGGGGGCGAAGCCCACGCCGCAGTTGCCCATGATGGCGGTGGTCACCCCGTGCCAGCTGGAGGGCGCCATCACCGCGTCCCAGGTCGCCTGGCCGTCATAGTGGGTGTGGATGTCGACCCAGCCGGGCGTCACGATCAGGCCGGTGGCGTCGATCTCCCGGCGACCTTGGCCGGTCACCTTGCCCACCTCGACGATGCGGTCGCCATCGATGGCGACGTCGCCGACGAAGGGCGCCTCGCCGGTGCCGTCGACGATGGTCCCGCCGCGGATGATCAGGTCGCGCATGGCGTCCTCCCCTTAATCTTTGTCCAACGATAGCGTGGCGACCCAAGGGAAACGCCAGGGCTTTTCGTCCTAGGCGCCGAACAGCTCCGGCCGCCGGATCCTCAGCGCCTGGACCAGGGCCAGCGTCTTCAGGTCCTCGATCTCCCTTGCCTCGACCCAGGCCCAGAGCTGATCGAGGGAAACCTCCAGCACCGTGATGTTCTCGTGCTCCCCCTCGACGCCGCCGCCGTCCGCCACGCGGTCGGCCTTGGAATAGGCTGCGAGGAACAGGTCGACCCGCTCCGCCGAGAACCCGGGCGATGAGAAGGGTGAGCCCACGAGCTCGAGGACGTCCAGGCGCACCCCCGCCTCCTCCAGCGCCTCGCGCCGCACGCTGGCCGGCGGATCCTCACCGGCCTCGACCATGCCGGCCGGCGCCTCGATCAGCGCCTGCGGCCCGCCCACCCAGATCACCGGGGCTCGCGGCAGGCTGACCAGCAGGGCGGTGCGCGCGTCGGGGTCATAGGGCAGCACACAGGCCGCGCGGCCATGGTGCTCGATCTCACGTTTGAAGGTGGTCCCGTCCGGGCCGGCCAGGGTCGCCACCATCAGGGTGACGAAGCCGCGATAGACGGTCTCGACCTTGCGCACTTCGACGGCCATCGCCCCTCCTAGCGCCGAACACGGCTTGGCGCCCTGCCGCAATGGGTTATCGTCGATCAGGCAGTGGCCCATCCAGAGGCTGCGCGGAGGAGGCCCGGATGAAGTTCACCTGGTTCAACCTGATGCCATGGCCCTATCTCCCGGACGACTTCCGGGAGAAGAACCGTTCGGTCTGGGTCGACATCGACCAGCGGCTGTTCGATCCGGTGAAGAGCCACGAGGTCTACAACACCTATATGGACCTCCTGGAATATGCCGGGACCCTTGGGTTCGACGGCATCGGGGTCAACGAGCACCACCAGAACGGCTACGGCATCATGCCGAGCCCCAACATCATCGCCGCCGGCCTGGCGCGCCGCACCAAGGACGCCGCGATCGTCGTCCTTGGCAACTCCATCGCCCTCTACAACCCGCCCGTCCGCGTGGCCGAAGAGTTCGCCATGCTGGACTGCATCTCCGGCGGCCGGCTGGTGGCGGGCTTCCCGGTCGGCACCTCGATGGACACCAATTTCTGCTACGGCCAGATCCCGTCGCTGACCCGGGAGAAGTACGCCGAGGCCCACGAGCTGATCATCAAGGCCTGGACGACGCGCGACCCGTTCGCCTTCAACGGCCGCTACAACAAGCTGCGGCACGTCAACATCTGGCCCCGGCCCATCCAGCAGCCGCATCCGCCGGTGCATATCCCGGGCGGCGGCTCGATCGAGACCTACGACTTCTGCATCGACAATACCTATTCCTACTCCTACCTCAGCTTCACCGGCTACATCCGCGCCAAGGCGCTGATGGATGGCTACTGGAAGCGGGTCGAGGAACGCGGCGCGCCGGATAAGAGCCCCTATCGGGCCGGCTTCGCCCAGACCATCTGCGTGGCCGAGACCGACGAGGAGGCCGAGCGCCTCTACGCGCCGCACATCGACTATTTCTACAACCGCTGCCTGCACGTCTATCCGGGCTTCGCCGACGCGCCGGGCTACCGGACCATCAAGACGATCCAGTCCGGAGCGCTCTCGCAATACGGCCGGCCGCAGGGCTTCGCCGAGCTGACCTGGAAGGACCTCACCGAGGGCGGCCATGTGATCGCCGGTTCGCCGGAGACCGTCCGCCAGCGGATCGAGGAGCTCGCCAAGGGCCTGAACGTCGGCAACCTGTTCTGCCTGATGCACGTCGGGAACATGCCGGCCGAGAAGTGCATGTATTCCACCAAGCTGTTCGCCGAGAAGGTGATGCCGAAGCTGCGCAACGTCTTCCCCGACTACGCCGACGACGACCGCTTCTGGTGCAAGCCGATCGCCAACCGCGTCACGCCCGGCTCGCTGCCCACCGCGCCGACCCGCGCCCCGATCCCGGCCGAGTGAGGGAGAGACGATCATGGAACTGAAGACCGTCCAGACCCCGCACGTCCCGGTCCGCTACTTCGAGGGCGGATCCGGCCCCGACCTGGTCTTCCTGCACGCCGCGGGCGGCGTGACGGCGGAGGATCCGTTTCTTAACGCCTTGGCCAAGTCGCACCACGTCTATGCCCCGCTGGTCCCGGGCTACGGCGACAGCGAGGAGGCCCCCGAGATCCGCGACATGCTGGATTTCACCCTGCACAGCTGGGACGTGGTCGAGGCGCTTGGCCTGAAGGACCCGATCCTCGTCGGCCACTCCATGGGCGGGATGATCGCGGCCGAAATGGCGGCGATCGCGCCCAATGACGTGAGCCGCCTGGCGCTGATCGCCCCAGCCGGCCTGTGGGACGACGACCACCCGATCCCCGACCTGTTCTCGACCCTGCCCTACGAGATGCCGGCCCTGCTGTTCCACGACGAGGCGGCCGGCGCGGCGATAATGACCGCGGGCCGCAACGTCGAGGATCCGGGTTTCCTGCAGACCTATCTGGTGACCAACGCCCGGCAACTCGGCATGGCCGGCCGCATCCTGTTCCCGATCCCGGAGCGGGGGCTTTCCCAGCGCCTCTATCGCGTCAAGGCCAGGACGGTGCTGGTCTGGGGTGATTCCGATCGGCTGATACCGCCGGTCTACGCCCACGCCTTCAAGAAGGGCATCAAGGGCGCTGAACTGGTCTCCATCCCCGAGGCCGGCCACATGGTGACGCTGGAGAAGACGGCGGCCGTGGTCGAGGCGGTCTCCAGACTCGGCTGACTTCCCTCCCTTAATGGGGAGGGTGGCGCGAGCGGAGCGAGAGCCGGGTGGGGTTGTGTGGTCCAGGACTCCCACGTCCGAGTTTGATCCTGACTTCCCCACCCTGGCCGCTTCGCGGCCTGTCCCTCCCCATTAAGGGAGGGAAGCTACTTCTTCTCCGGCGTCTTCAGCCGGCGCTTGTTGACGTGGGCCTCGACCTTCTCGCCCTCGACGGTCTCGCCGCGGTAGTAGAACTTCTGCCAGGAGCGCTTCAGGGCCTCGGGGTCGCCGGCCTTGAGCTTGGAATTGAACTCGTTCCGCGAGCTGGACCAGACCTCGTACTGCGCCTTCAGGTCGGGCTCGCTATCCAGGGTGCGCAGCACCGGCTCGAAACGCTCCAGCTTGTTGTGTTCGACAACGTTGATGAAGCAGAACGGCTCGTCCTTCTCGAAGCGCACGCGGCCGGGCGCCGTGAACAGCCAGTTCATGGTGAAGGGGAAAGGCAGCCAGTCAGTCTCCACCAGGCCCACCAGCGGCTGGATGCCGTGCTTGATGTGGTTCGGCGCGCCGCCGGTCAGCACCGCCCAGCCCGGCGCGGTGCGGAACAGGTAGCCGGTATGGAAGGTAAGCGTCCCATAGGCGAAGTGGGACATCACGAAGCCGGAGGGATCCTTCACGCCGGAGTCGGCGTCCGGGATGATGCGGATGGCTTCCGTCGCCGAGCCGCCATTCCATTCGGCCGTGAAACCGAACGGGCAGAGAACCTCCCAGCCGGTGGTGTTGGCCATGGTCAGCGGCAGGCAGCGGTAGGGCGCGCGGCCGGCGAAGCCGTCCATCCAGCGCCGCTCCGGCCGCCCCGGGATCAGCTGCGGCGGATTGTCGATGGTTGTGAAGCACTCGAGCTGCATCGGGTCCCCGCGGAAAACGGCCGCCATAGGCTCAACGCCCCAGACTTGGCATCGTGACAAGCCGGGTTGGCGTTAGGAGTGGGCATGGCCAAACCGCGTCCCGACCAGGCAAGCCTGTTCGACCTGCCGCCCGAGGTCCCCGCCGACCTGCCGGCGGGCTTCGTCTACCGGCCGGAGTTCGTCAGCCGCGAGGACGAGGCGGCGCTGGCCGCCTGGCTCGCCACCCTGCCGTTCAGGCCCTTCCAGTTCCATGGCTTCGAGGGCAAGCGCCGGGTGGTCTCCTATGGCTGGCGGTACGACTTCAGCCGCAGCCACCTCCTGAAAGCCGACGACATCCCGGCCGAGTTGCTGCCGGTGCGGGTGCGGGCCGCCGAGCTGGCCGGCCACCGGCCGGAGGAGCTGCAGCAGGTGCTGATCAACGAGTACCTGCCGGGCGCCCCGATCGGCTGGCATCGCGATCGGCCGGTGTTCGACGAGGTGGTCGGCGTCTCGCTGCTGGCGGCCTGCAGCTTCCGCCTCCGCCGCCGCATCCCCGGCGGCTTCGAACGCCGGTCGCTGATCCTTCAGCCGCGCTCCGCCTACCTGCTCTCCGGTCCGGCGCGGACGGAGTGGGAGCATTCGATCCCGCCGGTCGATCAGCACCGCTACTCGATCACCTTCCGCAACTTCCGCGGCTGACCTCGGCCCCCTCGACCGCGGCCCATTGACGGCCGTTGCGGAACAGGTGCGCCATGGCGGCCGCAAGAAGCTTTTGGGAGGCGTCCATGCGTGGACTGATGATCGGGGCGGCCGCGGCGGCCCTGCTGGCGGGCGGCGCGGCGCAGGCGAAAGTGATCGCGGTCGCGCCTGGCGGCGATGCGCAGGAGCATATCCAGACCGCGCTCCTGGACGCCAAGCCGGGCGACGTGGTGCAACTCGCCGCCGGGCGCTACGAGCTGGCCGACGGCCTCTCCCTGGACGTCGCCGGGGTGACGGTGAAGGGCGCGGGGCCCGAGGCGACCATCCTCTCCTTCACCGGCCAGAAGGGCTCGGGCGAAGGCCTGCTGATCACGTCGAACAAGGTCACGGTGCGCGACTTCGCGGTGGAGAACCCGCGCGGCGACGGGATCAAGTCCAAGGGCGTCGACCAGATCAGCTTCGTGAACGTCCGGGTCGAGTGGACCGGCGGGCCCAAGGCCAGCAACGGCGCCTACGGCGTCTATCCGGTGAGCTCGACCAACGTCCTGATCGACAAGGTGACGGTGAAGGGCGCCTCGGACGCCGGCATCTACGTCGGCCAGTCGAAGAACATCGTGCTGAAGAACTCCACCGCCCAATTCAACGTGGCCGGCATCGAGATCGAGAACTCGATGAACGCCGACGTGCACGACAACCTCTCGACCCATAACGCCGGCGGCATATTGGTCTTCGACCTGCCGGGCCTGCCGCAGATGGGCGGTCACTCGACGCGGGTGTTCAACAACAGGGTGGCGGCTAACGACACGCCGAACTTCGCGCCCAAGGGCAATATCGTGGCCCAGGTGCCGACCGGCACCGGCGTAATGATCATGGCCAACCGCGACGTCCACGTGTTCGGCAACGAGATCGCTGACAATGCGACGGCGGCGGTGATGCTGGTCGCCTACACCAGCGACTACGCCGACCTCAGCTACGATCCCCTGCCGCGCGACATCAGCGTGCACGACAACAAGATCGGCAGGAACGGCTTCGATCCGCAGTTCGCCGGCGGGGCGATTCTGGCGAACGCCATGGGTGGGTCCCTGCCGCCGGTGGTCTGGGACGGGGTCACCAACTTCACCCGCAAGGGCCAGACGGCGCCGGAGGTGGTGCACGTGCGGCTGACCGACGGTCCGGTGGCCAACCTGCACTTCGCCGCGCCGGGCGCCGTGATGACCGCCAGGCCCGAGATGAAGCCCACCATCGACGACGGCGCCATCGCCGAGCCCGCGCCGGTGGTGCTGCCGAAGGGGCAGGCCAACCTTTGAAATCCACCCTCGCCGCGATCCTAGCGCTGGCGCTCATGGGCGCCGCGCCGGCGCCATCGACCAACGGCGGCGTCGCCCTAGACCGGCTGATGGACGCCGCGCCGGCCCCGACGCTCGACGCCTATCGGCTGTTCGCCGACGCCGGGGCTCGGACGCCGAACGCCGGGTTGACGCCCTACGCCCTCAACACCCCGCTGTTCTCCGACTATGCGGTCAAGCAGCGCTACCTCTACCTGCCGCCGGGCGTGAAGGCGCGCTATCGGCCCACGGGCGTCCTCGACCTGCCGGTCGGCGCGATCCTGGTGAAGACTTTCGCCTATCCGGCCGACTTCCGGCGGCCGGACGACAAGCTGCGCTTCGTGGAGACGCGGCTGCTGATCCACCGCAAGTCGGGCTGGACAGCGCTGGCCTATGTCTGGAACGACGACCAGACCCAGGCGGTGTTGAAGCGGGCCGGCAAGCGCCTGGACGTGGACTTCCTCGACGCCAAGGGCCAGGCGCAACACGTCGACTACAAGGTGCCCAACCAGAACCAGTGCAAGGAGTGCCATGCGCTGTCCGGCGTCCTGACCCCGATCGGGCCCAAGGCGCGCAACCTGAACGGCGACTACGCCTATGCCGAGGGGACGGAGAACCAGCTCGCCCACTGGACGCGGCTGGGCCTGCTGGCCGGCGCGCCGGCGCCCGCCGCCGCGCCGCGCACCGCGGTCTGGACGGATGCGTCGGAGCCACTGGCGGCGCGCGCCCGGGCCTATCTCGACGGCAACTGCGGCCACTGCCACAACGCCCGCGGCGCGGCCTCCAACACCGGCCTGTTCCTGACGCTGGAGGAGGCCCGCCCCTCGGTGCTGGGGATCGGCAAGCGGCCGGTGGCGGCGGGGCGCGGCTCCGGCGGCCTGCTGTTCGACATCGCGCCGGGCGACCCCGACGGCTCGATCCTGGTGCATCGCA
This sequence comes from Phenylobacterium sp., assembly GCA_004799545.1. GTDB lineage: Bacteria > Pseudomonadota > Alphaproteobacteria > Caulobacterales > Caulobacteraceae > Phenylobacterium. The sequence continues at coordinate 378,483 of SSMU01000023.1, read as the reverse complement.
TGGAGTCCACGGAGCCAGGCGTGACGATGCCCGAGCTCAGCCGTTCCCTGGTCCACCAGGAGGGCGTCGACCTGGTCCGCGCCTATGTGGCGAGTCTGAAGAAATAACCTCTTCCCTCTGGCCTCGCCGGAGGGAGAGGTGGCTACTGTGCGTGCCCGGTGGCCACGGCCCTGGCGGTGTCGTCGGTCTTGGCCCGCCAGAGCAGGTAGGCGCGGACATCCTCGGCGTCCTTGTCGCTGAGGAAGCGGCCGAAGGGCGCCATGCCCTGGGCCTTCAGCGCGCCGCCCAGGACGATGGCCTTGAACCCTACCTGGCCGAGGATGGCCGGCGATCGCGGCAGGTTGGGCAGGAAGACGCCGCCGCCGTGGCAGGTCCCGCAGAACTGGTCGAACAGCGCCCCGCCGCGGTCGGCGTCGCCGGCGGAGGGCTCAGCGGCCGTGAGGTCGAGCGGCGGCGTCTCGGCCGGCGCTGGATAGGCCGGCGGGATCATCGTCCCGCCGAGCTTGAACACCAAGAGCCGGCCCTTCCGCCGCGGCTGGTCGCCGCCCATGCCGCCGGCCCCGCCATAGCCCACCATCAGCGCCACATACTGCTCGCCGGCGATCTCGTAGGTCATGGCCGGGGCGATGGCGTCGGCTTGCGTGTCGTAGGTCCAGAGCGGCTTGCCGGTAGCGGCGTCATAGGCCGCGAGCTCGTGGCCGGCCGCATGGAAGACCAGGCCGCCGGCGGTGGCCAGCACGCCGCTGGTCCAGGACTGCGGATAGCGCACGCTCCACCGCGGCCGGGCATGCGACGGGTCCCAGGCGATCAGCTCGCCCACCGGCGGCTCCTTCGCCAACTCGGCCAGGATCTGCGGCGTCCCGAGTTTCGCCGCGGCGGGGCCGCTCGGCATCCGCCGCATGCCGGTGTTCCAGGCGCCCTGGGTGAAGCCGAAGCCCGAGGCGTCGCCATAGAGGCCGTGGCTGACCATGGCCGGGACGTAGACCAGGTTCTCCTTCGGATTGTAGGCCATCGGCTGCCAGTTGTGGCCGCCGAGCGCACCGGACCGCGGATGGCTCTCGCCCTCGCCGGTGTAACGCGCGCCGGGCGCCTCGACCGGCCGGCCGGTCTTCAGGTCGACGCGGGTGGCCCAGTCCACGGGCACGAACTTCTGAGCGGAGAGCAGCTGACCGTTGGCGGCGTCGAGCACGTAGAAGAAGCCGTTCTTGTTGGCCTGCATGACCACGTGCCGCGGCCGGCGGTGGACCATGATGTCGGCGGTCATCAGCTGCTGGACGGCGTCGTAGTCCCAGGCGTCACGCGGGGTGGTCTGGTAGTGCCAGGCGTAGGCGCCGGTGTCGGCGTGCAGGGCGACGATCGAGGCGGCGAACAGGTTGTCGCCCTTGGCGCCGGTGCGGATGGTGTCGCTCCAGGGCCCGGCGTTGCCGGTCCCGGCATAGATCAGGTCGGTCTTGGGATCGTAGGTGATCGCCTCCCAGGGCGTCGCCCCGCCGCCGTTCTTCTTCCAGGCGCCCTCGCCCCAGGTGGCGGCGGCCTTCGAGCGCATGATCGGATCGGAGGCGGCGTGGTCCGGCGCGCCGCTCGGGTTGGGCGTCATCTGGAAGCGCCACTTCAGCGCGCCCGTCGCGGCGTCATAGGCCGAGAGGTAGCCGCGCACCGGATATTCCGCCCCGCCGTTGCCGATCAGGATCATGCCCTTCACCGCCCGGGGCGCGCCGGTGATGGTGTAGGGCTGGGCGGGATCGGTGGTCTGCACGGACCACTTTGGGGCGCCGGTCCTGGCGTTGAGCGCGATCAGCCGGCCGTCGATGGTCCCGACGTAGACGCGGTTCTTCCAGAGCGCGACGCCGCGGTTCACGACATCGCAGCAGGCGTTGAAGCCCTTCTCGCCGGGGACCTTCGGGTCATAGCTCCACAGCGGCTTGCCGGTCCGCGCGTCGAAGGCGAACACCTTGGACCAGGCGGTGGTGGTGTAGAGCACCCCGTCGGCCTCCAGCGGCGTCGCCTCCTGGCCGCGGTCGGTGTCGAAGGCGGCCCACCAGGCGACACCCAGCTTGCCCACCGTGTCGCGGTTCACCTGGCCCAGCGGCGAGAAGCGTTGCTCGTCATAGGTCCGGCCATAGGTCAGCCAGTCGCCGGCCTCGGCCTTCAGGATCCGCGCCCCGTCGACGCCGCGCTGACAGCCGCCGAGCGCCAGCGTCACAAGGATTGCGAGGGTCAAGCCGATCCAAGGCCGCATCCGATGTTCCCCGGCGCCTCGCCGGAGCTTGGCAAAGATCGGGCGTGTCGGCGAGCCCCGGCTTGTGCCAGCTCCAGGAACACGCTCATGTTGCGATCGGGGAGCCGGCGCAAAGCCCGGCCGTCGGGGAGGGTCTATCTTGAGCACCACAACGGCCGCCGCGCCGAGCCCGGCCTCGCCCGCCACCCTGCGCAAGGTGATCGCCGGAAGCCTGATCGGCACCACCATCGAGTGGTACGACTTCTTCCTCTACGGCGCCGCCGCGGCCCTGGTGTTCAACAAGCTGTTCTTCCCCAAGGCCGATCCGCTGACCGGCGCCATGCTGGCCTTCGCGACCTACGCCCTGGGCTTCGTCGCCCGGCCGCTGGGTGGAATCGTGTTCGGCCACTTCGGCGACCGGATCGGGCGCAAGCGCCTCTTGATGGTCAGCCTGGTGCTAATGGGCGCCTCCAGCGCAGCCATCGGATTGCTGCCCACCTACGCCAGCGCCGGGGCCGCTGCGCCGATCGCGCTGACCCTGCTGCGCCTGATCCAGGGTTTCGCGGTGGGCGGCGAGTGGGGCGGGGCGGTGCTGATGGCCGCCGAGTACGGCGATCCCAAGCGGCGCGGTGTGTGGGCCGGCTGGCCGCAGGTGGGGGTCCCGGCCGGCAACCTGATCGCTGCGGCGATCCTGGCGATCATGAGCCAGGTGCAGTCCAACGCCGACTTCCTGGCCTGGGGCTGGCGGGTGCCCTTCCTGCTGTCCATCGTCCTGGTGGCGATCGGCTGGTGGGTGCGGGTGTCCCTGGAGGAGACTCCGGTCTTCCAGGCGATGGAGAAGAACGAGGAGACCCTGCCGCGCGCGCCCCTGGTCGAGGCGCTGCAGAAGCGGCCGGGTGGCATCGCCATCGGCGCGGGCCTCAGGCTCGGCGAGAACATCTGCTTCTACGTGATCACCGCCTTCTCCCTGACCTACATCACTGACGTCTCGCACATGAGCCGCGGCGTGGCGCTGAACGCCCTGCTGGTGGGGGCCGCCGTCGAGGTCGTGGCGATGCCGTTCTTCTCCTGGCTCTCCGACCGCATCGGCCGCCGCTGGGTCTACGCTTTCGGCGCGGCCGGTCAGGCGATCTGGGCCTTCGCCTTCTTCCGGATGTTGGACACCGGGGCGACGCCCATGGTGATTGCGGCGATGGTCGTGGGCCTGGTCTTCCACGGGGCGATGTATGGCCCGCAGGCGGCGTTCATCGCTGAGCTGTTCCCGACCCGGTTCCGCTATTCCGGCGCCTCCTTCGCCTACCAGGCGACCTCGGTGGTGGCCGGCTCGCTCGCGCCGATCATCGCGGTGGCGCTGCTTAAGACGTACCACTCGTCCCTGCCGATCTCGATCTACGTCGCCGCCGCCTGCGTGGTGAGCGTGGTGTCCGCCCTGATAGCGCGGGAGACCAAGGGCAAGAGCTGGGCCGAGATCGACGCGGAAACCCCATGACCGAGGAGGCGGTCGCCCTGCCGCTCGAGACGCCTGCGCCGCCGGTCGGGGTTGCGGCGCGGCGCAAGGCGGTGATGGGGGCGGCGATCGGCACCACCATCGAGTGGTACGACTTCCTGCTCTACGCCACCGCCGCGGCCCTGGTGTTCGGCAAGCTGTTCTTCCCCACCCACGCCGGCCTCGCCGGGGCCACGCTGGCGTTCTCGACCTATGCCCTGGGCTTCCTGGCGCGGCCGCTGGGGGCGGTGGTGTTCGGCCACCTCGGCGACCGGATCGGCCGCAAGACTCTGCTGATCACCAGCCTGTTCCTGATGGGTGGGGCGACCTTCTGCATCGGCCTGCTGCCCACCTACAACGCGGTGGGCGTCGCCGCCCCGCTGATGCTGATCGGGCTGCGGCTGCTGCAGGGCTTCGGCCTCGGCGGCGAATGGGCGGGCGCGATCCTGATGGCGGCGGAGTACGCCGATGCGCCGCGGCGCGGCTTCTGGTGCGGACTGGTGCAGGCGGGCGGGGCGGCGGGCAACCTCCTGGCCACCGGAATACTCGCGGTGCTGGCCGCGACCCAGAGCGAGGCCGCCTTCCTGGCCTGGGGCTGGCGGGTGCCGTTCCTGTTCTCGGCGGTGCTGATCGTCATCGGCCTGTGGGTGCGGGCCTCGGTGGAGGAGAGCCCGGTGTTCCGGGCCGCGCGGGCGGAGGCCGGCGTGCACCGCGCGCCGGTGACGGAAGCGCTCAGGACCCGCTGGGTCGGCGTCGCGCTGGGCGCGGCCCTGAAGATCGGGGAGAACATCTCCTATTACGTGATGACGGCCTTCACGATCACCTACGTCACCGAGGTCATGAAGCTGCCTCGGTCGGTGGCGCTGAACGGGGTGCTGGCGGGCGGCGTGGCAGGCGCCGTGACCATGCCGCTGTGGTCCTGGCTGTCGGACAAGATCGGCCGGCGGCCGGTCTACGCGTTCGGCGCGGCGGGCGTCGGGATCTGGCTGTTCGTGTTCTTTCCTCTGGTCCGCACCGGCCAGCCGGCGGTGATCGCGCTCGCCATCCTGGCGGGCGTCGCCATCCAGAGCGCCATGAACGGGCCGCAGGGCGCCTTCATCGCCGAGCTGTTCCCGACCCGGGTCCGCTATTCCGGCGCGTCGCTGTCCTACCAGCTGCCGGCCATCATCGGCGGGTCGCTGGCCCCGATCATCTCGATCGGCCTCCTGAACGCCACCGGCTCGACTGTGCCGATCTCGATCTATGTGGCCGGCGCCTGCGCCATCAGCCTGGTCGCCGCCCTGATCGCGCGGGAGACCAAGGGCCAGACCTTCGCCGAGATCGACGCCCGCGGCTGAGCAGGTCTAGGGCTGCTTGTCGGCGCCCCGCTCGCCGGTTTCCTTCCGAGCGCGTTCGAGCTCTTCGCCTTCCGGTCCATCGAGCGCCTGTTCGGCTTCGCGGGCCTTCTTCTCGATCCCACCCTTCTCCACGAAGGCGCGTTCCTGGTCGTCGAACTTGCGGGCGGCGTCGTAGTCGCCCTCGCCCTGGATCTGGCTCTTGTCGCCCATGGTCAGGCCTCCTTGTCGTCAGAAGAAGCGCCGGGAACAGCGCGAAAGTTCCCATAGATCGGCTCTATGCAAAACATCGAAATAAGCGATTGGGTTCTATCGTCGCATGCGACCATACTGACCGCCGGCCAATTCCCAGGGAGACCACCATGAGCCTCGCGAGCAGCAAGACCCTCGACAACCTGAAGGCCGCCTTCGCCGGCGAGAGCCAGGCGAACCGCCGCTACCTCTACTTCGCCCAGAAGGCCGACGTGGAAGGCTACAACGACGTGGCCGCGGTGTTCCGCTCCACGGCCGAAGGCGAGACCGGCCACGCCCACGGCCACCTCGAGTTCATGGAAACCGTCGGCGACCCCGCCACCGGCCTGCCGATCGGCGGCACCTCGCTCAACCTCAAGGCCGCCATCGCCGGCGAGACCCACGAATATACCGACATGTACCCGGGCATGGCGCGCACCGCCCGCGACGAGGGCTTCGACGAGATCGCCGACTGGTTCGAGACCCTGGCCAAGGCCGAGAAGTCCCACGCCGGCCGCTTCCAGCGCGCCCTGGACACGTTGGACTAGGACGACGGAGAAGCAGGCTCATCACCTCCCCTTCCCCTTGCGGGGAGGGGGCTCGTACCGCAACGGCCTTCTGCGAGGGTGATCTGTGAGTGAAGACGGCAAGGGCCCGCCGCGCGAGGGCAGCCTGGACGCGCCCTTCCGGCATCCGATCGCCTGGCGGGACGACGACTACTACGACCTGGAGAAGGTCCACGCCGAGCTGCAGCGGCAGTTCGACGTCTGTCACACCTGCCGCCGCTGCTTCAACCTGTGCGACAGCTTCCCGCGCCTGTTCGACGCCATCGACGAGAGCGCCACCGGCGAGGTCGACAGCATCGGGCCGAAGGACCACGCCCACGTCGCCGAGGCCTGCACGCTCTGCGACATGTGCTTCCTGACCAAGTGCCCCTATGTGCCGCCGCACCCCTTCGACATCGACATCCCGCATCTGATCCTGCGCTACCGGGCGGCCAGGCGGCGGGCCGGCGAGCGGGAGTTCGTGCGCGAGCAGCTGGGCAAGACCGACCGCAACGGCAAGCTGGCCAAGCCCGTGGCCGGCCTCGCCAACTGGGCGACCGCGCGGAAGAACACGCCGCTCCGGGGCCTTTTGGAGGCGATCGCCAAGATCGACGCCGAGGCGGAGCTGCCGAAGTACTATTCGAAGACCGCCGCGGACCGGTTGAAAGGCCCGCTCGCGCCCAATCCGGCCGGGCCCGCGTTCGGCCGGCGCAAGGTCGCCCTCTATGCGACCTGCTTCGTCGACTACAACGCCCCCGATACCGCGGTCGCCGCCGCCAAGGTGCTGGCCCACCAGGGCTGCGAGGTGGAGCTGGTCTATCCGGAGTGCTGCGGCATGCCGGAGCTGGAGGCGGGCAATCTCGGCACGGTGGCGGCCGCCGCCGAGCGCGTGGCCAAGGCCTTCGCCCCCTATATCGCCCGCGGCTATGACGTGGTCGCGCTGACCGCCAGCTGCGGCCTGATGATGAAGTTCGAGTGGCCGCTGATGCTGCCGGACAATCCGGCGGTGACGACGCTGTCGGCCGCCACCCGCGACATCAGCGAATATGTCGTCGAGCTGAACCGCGCCGAGGGCCTGCTCCCGGGCCTGGAGCCGGTGGCGGGCGGCGTCACCGTCCACCACGCCTGCCATGCGCGGGCCCAGAACATGGGCGCCAAGTCCGCCGAGATGCTGCGGCTGATCCCCGACACCGTCGTCGAGCTGGTGGAGCGCTGCTCCGGCCACGGCGGCACCTTCGGGGTGATGAAGGAGACCCATCCGGTCGCCAACAAGGTCGGTCGCCCGGCCGCGCGGCAGATCGCGGCCAAGGGCGCCGAGACCCTGTGCTCGGACTGCCCGCTGGCCTGCAAGCACCTCGGCCAACTGCTCAGCGCGGAGACCTCGCCGGACGCCAGGGCCGCGCCGCGCCAGGCGCACCCGATCGAGATCTTCGCCCAAGCCTATGGATTGACCTGATGCCCGCCGACGCCCGCGAAGTGACGCCCGCCGACCTGATGTCCGACGCCGAGTTCGCCAAGGTGCGCCGCGAGCGCCGGGCGGCCCTGCTGCCCATCAAGCGGCTGCGGCGGATCGAGCTGGGCCCCGTCTGCACCGTCCACTTCGAGTGCTACGAGACCATGCTCTTCCAGATCCAGGAGATGCTTTTGATCGAGAAGGGCGGCACGGCCCAGGTCCCCGATGAGCTCGCCGCCTACAATCCGCTGATCCCGAAGGGCTCCGAGCTGGTGGCCACCGTGCTGTTCGAGATCGACGAGCCGGTGCGCCGCGCGGCGACGCTCGCCAAGCTGGGCGGCGTCGAGGACCGCTTCTTCATCCAGGTCGGCGAGGACCGGATGAGCGGCGTGCCGGAAGGCGACATCGAGCGCACGCGGGAGGACGGCAAGACCTCGTCGGTCCACTTCCTGCGCTTCCCGCTGGACGCGGCGCATGTGGCCCGGTTCCGCGACCCGGCGGTGGCCATCCTGATCGGCTGCGACCACGAGCACTACAGCCACCTGGCGGGACTGAGCCCGGCCGCGCGCGCGGAGCTGGCGAAGGACTTCGCGTAAGCCACCGCCGACGAAAAAGGGGCCGCCTGCGCGACCCCTCATCCGTCAGCTTCGCTGACACCTTCTCCCACAAGGGGAGAAGGAGCTTCCTAGAAGATCTCGAACAATCCTGCCGCGCCCATGCCGCCGCCGACGCACATGGTGACGACGCCGTACTTCGCGCCGCGGCGCTTGCCCTCGTAGAGCAGGTGGGCGGTGCAGCGGGCGCCGGTCATGCCATAGGGGTGGCCGATGGAGATCGAGCCGCCGTTGACGTTCAGCTTCTCGTTGGGGATGCCGAGCTTGTCGCGGCAGTAGAGCACCTGGCTGGCGAAGGCCTCGTTGAGCTCCCAGAGGTCGATGTCGTCGATCTTCAAGCCGTTGCGCTCCAGCAGCTTGGGTATCGCAAACACCGGACCGATACCCATTTCTTCCGGTCCGCAACCGGCCACCGCCATGCCGCGGTAGGCGCCGAGCGGGGCGAGGCCGCGCTTCTCGGCCTCCTTGCGCTCCATCAGCACCACGGCGGCCGAGCCGTCGGAGAGCTGCGAGGCGTTGCCAGCGGTGACGAACTTGCCCTCGGCGACGTAGCGGCCGCCCTTGAACACCGGGTTCAGCTTCTTGAGGTCCTCCAGCGTGGTCTGGGGCCGGTTGCCCTCATCGGCGGTGATGGTGATCTCCTTGTCGGCCGTCTCGCCGGTCTCCTTGTTGACCAGCACCTTCATGACCGTGGTGACCGAGACGATCTCGTTGGCGAAGCGGCCGTCGGCCTGGGCCTGGGCGGTGCGCTGCTGGGACTGCAGGGCGTATTCGTCCTGCGCCTCGCGGGAGACGCCGTAGCGCTCGGCGACGATCTCGGCGGTCTCGATCATCGAGGTGGCCAGCTCCGGCACGTGCTCGCGCAGCCAAGGGTCCGACGCCATGAAGCGGTTCACCTTGTCGTTCTGGACCAGGGAGATACTTTCGACGCCGCCGCCGATGGCGATCGGGGCGCCGTCGTTGATGACGTACTTGGCGGCCGTGGCGATGCCCATCAGGCCGGACGAGCACTGCCGGTCCATGGTCATGCCGGAGACGGTGTTGGGCAGGCCCGCGCGCAGCGCCGCCTGGCGGGCGATGTTGTTGCCGGTGGTGCCCTGTTCGAGCGCGCAGCCGAACGCCACGTCGTCGACTTCGCCGGGATCGATGCCGGCCTGTTCGACCGCGGCGCGGATCGACTCGGCGGCGAGCGTCGCGCCGTAGGTGTTGTTGAAGGCGCCGCGATAGGCCTTGCCGATGGGGGTCCGCTTGGCGGCGACGATGACGGCTTCACGCATGGGGGGGTCCTCTGGTCAATCTTAGCGCTTGAAGTCGGAGAGCTTCTTGCCCTCGGCGACGGTCTTCTCGAGCAGGGCGGCGGGCTTGAAGTCGTCGCCCATGGCGCCCTGGAATTCCTTCATCTTGGCCAGCACCTTGTCGGCGCCGAGCTGGTCTCCGTAATACATGGGGCCGCCGCGGTAGACCGGCCAGCCGTAGCCGTTGACCCACACCACGTCGATGTCCGACGGGCGGATCGCCTTGCCCTCGTCGAGGATCTTCGCGCCCTCGTTGATCATCGGATAGATGCAGCGCTCGAGGATTTCCTCGTCGGAGATCTTGCGCGGGTTGCGGCCGGACTTGGCGATGAAGTCGTTGATGATCTTCTCGGTGACGGGCGAGGGCTTGGCGTTGCGGTTCTCGTCGTAGTCGTAATACCCCGCCCCAGTCTTTTGCCCCCTCCTGTCCATCTCGCAGAGCACGTCGCGGATGCTCTCGCCCTTGGACTTCTCCTTCACCCAGCCGATGTCGAGGCCCGCCAGGTCGCTCATGGCGAAGGGGCCCATGGGGAAGCCGAAGTCGTAGAGCACGCGGTCGACATCCCAGGGCATGGCGCCTTCCATGACCAGCTTCTGCGCCTCGCGCTGCCGCTGGCCGAGGATGCGGTTGCCGACGAAGCCGGGGGTGACGCCGACCAGGACGGCGATCTTGCCGATCTGCTTGGCGAGCTTCATCGAGGTGGCGATCACGTCCCTGGCGGTCTTGTCGGCGCGGACGATCTCCAGGAGCTTCATTACGTTGGCCGGCGAGAAGAAGTGCAGGCCGATGACGTCTTCGGGCCGCTTGGTCACCGAGGCGATCTCGTCGATGTTCAGCGCCGAGGTGTTGGTGGCCAGGATCGCGCCCGGCTTGCAGATGCGGTCGAGGTTGGTGAACACGTCCTTCTTGATGTCCATGCGCTCGAACACCGCCTCGATGACCAGGTCGCAGTCGGCGAAGGCGTCCATGTCGAGCGAGCCGGTCAGCAGGCCCATGCGCTTTTCGGTCTGCTCCGCGACGGCGCCGCGCGAGCGCTCGTAGTTGGAGCGGATGGTCTTCAGGCCGCGGTCCAGGGCGTCCTGCTTCAGCTCGACGATGGTCACCGGGATGCCGGCGTTGGCGAAGTTCATGGCGATGCCGCCGCCCATGGTGCCGGCGCCCAGGATGCCGACCTTGTTGATCGGGCGGGTGGGGGTGTCGTCGGGCACGTCGGGGATCTTGTTGGCCTGGCGTTCGGCGAAGAAGTAGTAGCGCTGGGCCGCCGACTGCGGGCCCATCATCAGCTCCATGAACAGCTTGCGCTCGACGCCCAGGCCCTCGTCGAAGGAGGCCGAGTTCACCGCCGCCTCCACGCAGCGGATGTTGTACTCCGGGGCCAGGAAGCCGCGGAACTTGCGGGCGTTGGCCTTGCGGAAGTTGTCGAACACCTCGGGATGGCCCTTGGCCGGTTCCAGCTTGGCGTTGTTCTCGCGGACCTTGACCAGCGGCTTGCCCTCGGCCACCGCCTTGCGGGCGAAGGCGACGGCGCCTTCCTTCAGCTGACCCTCGGGCACGATCTCGTCGACCAGGCCCATCTCCAGGGCTTCCTTGGCGGGCGCGTGGCGGCCGGAGGTCATCATCTCCAGCGCCTTCTCGACGCCTGCGATACGCGGCAGCCGCTGGGTGCCGCCGGCGCCCGGCAGGAGGCCCAGGTTCACTTCCGGCAGGCCGAGCCGGGCGGAGGGCACGGCCACCCGGTAGTGGGCGCAGAGCGCGACCTCCAGGCCGCCGCCCAGCGCCGTGCCGTGGATCGCGGCGATCACCGGCTTGGGCGAGTTCTCCATCATCGCCTGTACGTCCGGCAGGCTCGCGCCCTTCATGGCGCCGCCGAATTCGGTGATGTCGGCGCCGGCGATGAAGGTGCGGCCCTCGCAGATCAGCACGATGGCTTTGGCGTCCGAGGCGATGGCCTGTTTGAAGCCCTCGTAGAGGCCGTCGCGGACGTTGGCGGAGAGCGCGTTCACCGGCGGCGAGTTGAGCGTCACGATGGCGACGTCGCCGTCCTGGGTGAGCGTCGTCACCGAATTGATCTCGGTCATGCAGGCGTCCTCGAAATGATTTGGAACAGGCCACTCATTGAGACCGGCGGCCACGAATTCAAACGCTTGTTATAGGCCTCGGCGAAGGCCCGCGAGTCAATTGTGCTGCCCGGGTTTTGGCGTCTGGCCAAGGCGGTGGGATGGTCTAAAGAGGTCCCAAAGACGCTCATCGGAACAAAGCAAGGGGAGGGGCGCCATGTCGCTCGATCTGTTCTCACTGAAGGGCCGTACGGCCCTGGTCACCGGCGGCTCGCGCGGCATCGGCAAGATGATCGTCAAGGGCTTCATCGAGGCCGGGGTCGACAAGGTCTACATCTCCTCCCGCAAGGCCGGCGATTGCGACGCCACCGCCGCCGAGCTGGGGCCGAAGTGCATCTCGCTGCCGCAGGACGTCTCGACCGTGGAGGGCGTGAAATCGCTGGCCGAACGCTACATGGCGCAGGAGGACAAGCTCGACATCCTGGTCAACAACGCCGGCGCCGCCTGGGGCGCGCCCTTCGACGAATTCCCGGAGAGCGGCTGGGACAAGGTGATGGACCTGAATCTGAAATCGCCCTTCTTCCTCACCCAGGCGCTGCACGGCGCGCTGAAGAAGGCGGCGAGCGCGGAGCGGCCGGCCAAGGTGATCAACGTCGCCTCGATCGATGGCATCTTCCTCAATCCGCTGGAGACCTATTCCTACCACGCGTCCAAGTCGGCGCTGATCTACCTGACCCGCCGCATGGCCGCGACCCTGGTGAAGGACCAGATCCTGGTCACCGCCATCGCCCCCGGCGCCTTCGCCTCCAGCATGAACCGCGCCGCCCGCGACCACGGAGATGTGGTGGCCAAGGCGATCCCGCAGGGCCGCATCGGCCGCGACGACGACATGGCCGCCGTCGCCATCTACCTGGCCTCCCGGGCCGGCGACTATGTGGTCGGCGTCACCATCCCGGTGGATGGCGGCGTGGCGCTCGCCAGCCTGCCGGCGGTGGGGGCTGCGGGGTAGCGGTCCAAAATCACAGCGTCATCACCGGGTCAGCCGCGAGGCTGATCCGGGTGACCCAAGCCGAGTCGCCAACTGGAGATCCGTCGCTTGGGTCCCCCGGATCGCGCTGGCGCGCGACCGTGGGATGACGCTCCGAAACTCAGTCCAGCGCCCGGTAGGCCGGCAGCGTCAGGAATTCCTCGAAGCTGTCCGAGAGGCTCATCTCGGTGAAGATCTGCTGGGCCTCGGCGAAGCGGCCGCCTTCGAAGGCGGCGGGCGGCAGGGCCTGGCGCAGCGCCGCCATCTCCTCCCCGAGCAGCTGGCGGAACAGCACCGGCGTCACCTCGCGGCCGTCGGCCAGCGTCGCCTTGTGGCGGATCCACTGCCAGATCTGGCCGCGGCTGATCTCGGCCGTCGCGGCGTCTTCCATCAGATTGTAGAGCGGCACCGCGCCTTTGCCGCGCAGCCAGGCCTCGATGTACTGGACGCCGACCCGGATGTTCTCGCGCAGGCCGGGCTCGGTGCGCTCGCCCTCGTGGACGCGCAGCAGGTCCTCGCGGCTGACGCTGACATCCTCGCGTAGCTTGGAGAGCTGGTTCGGCCCTGGCATCAGCCGGTCGAAGACGGCCATGGCCACCGGGACCAGGTCCGGGTGGGCGACCCAGGTGCCGTCGTGGCCGTTGGTGGCCTCGCGCTCCTTGTCGGCGCGCACCTTGGCGAAGGCGGCCTCGTTGGCCGCGGCGTCGCCCTTCACCGGGATCTGCGCCGCCATGCCGCCCATGGCGAAGGCGCCTCTGCGATGGCAGGTCTGGATCAGCTTCAGCGAATAGGCGGCGAGGAAGCTTGCACCCATGCCCATCACGCCGCGGTCCGGGGTCAGCGCTTCGGGGTGGGTCTTCAGCCGCTTGATGAACGAGAAGATGTAGTCCCAGCGGCCGCAGTTGAGGCCGGCCATGTGGTCGCGGAGCTCGTAGAGGATCTCGTCCATCTCGAAGGCGGCCGGCAGGGTCTCGATCAGCACCGTGACCTTGATGGTCCCGTTCGGCACGCCGAGCGCGGCCTGCGCATAGACGAAGACGTCGTTCCACAGCCGGGCCTCGAAATGGCTCTCCATCTTCGGCAGGTAGAAGTAGGGGCCCGTGCCGGCCGCCAGGGTCGCCCTGGCGTTGTGAAAGAAATAGAGGCCGAAGTCGAACAGCGAGCCCGACATCTCCTCGCCGTCGACCAGGGCGTGGGCCTCCGGCAGGTGCCAGCCGCGCGGCCGGACGATCAGGGTCGCGACCTGGTCCTTCAGGGCATAGGCCTTGCCGGTGGCGGCGTCGGTGAAGCCGAGCTTGCCGGCCCAGCGGTCCTTCAGGTTGACCTGGCCCTCGATCATGTTGGCCCAGGTCGGCGAGGTGGCGTCCTCGAAGTCGGCCATGAACACCTTCGCCCCGGAGTTCAGGGCGTTGATGATCATCTTGCGGTCCACGGGGCCGGTGATCTCCACGCGGCGGTCCTGCAGGTCGGCGGGGATCGGGGCGACCGTCCAGTCGCCGTCGCGCACGGCCTTGGTCTCGGCCAGGAAGTCGGGCGCCGCGCCGGCGTCGAAGCGGGTCTGCCGCTCTTCGCGCAGCGCCAGCAGCTCCAGCCGGCGATCGTTGAACCGCCGGTGCAGCTCGGCGAGGAAGGCCAGGGCGTCGGCCGTCAGCACCTCGGCGCCGCGGCCCTCGGCGGGGGTCTTCAGCTGGACGGCGGGACGCGCGGCGAGATCGACGGACATGGAACGCTCTCCGGAGAGAAGAAAAGGGCCCCCCGCGGCTCGCGCCGCGAGGAGCCAGGTCTCGATCGTATCAGTTCGGCAGGGTGAGCTGCTCGGTAGCGATGGCGTAGCGGGCGGTGGCGCAGCTGCGGGTCCGATCGGAGATCCGCCGCCACGCGTCCCGGGCCTGGTCGCGCGTCTCGTAGGGGCCCAGCACCTCAGGGACGCCGGTCTTCAGGGTCTTGAAGGCGACGCAGCTGTATTCGCCGCCGACCACCCAGAACCGTTCCGTGGTCATCATGGCCGCCGGCTCCTATGCGAACTGGTTCATGGTGTTGTGGACGCCGCCGGCCTTCAGCGCCGCCTCGCCGGCGAAGGCTTCCTTGTGGTCGTCGCCGATGTCCGAGCCCGACATGTTCTGGTGCCGCACGCAGGCGATGCCCTGGCGGATCTCCTGGCGCTGGACGCCCAGCACATAGCCCAGCATGCCCTGGTTGCCGAAGTACTCGCGGGCCAGGTTGTCGGTCGAGAGCGCGGCGGTGTGATAGGTCGGCAGGGTGATCAGGTGGTGGAAGATGCCGGCCCGCTTGGCGGCGTCCGCCTGGAAGGTGCGGATGCGCTCGTCGGCCTCGATGGCCAGCGCGGTCGCGTCGTAGTCAACGCTCATCAACTTCTCGCGGTCGTAGGCCGAGACGTCCTTGCCCGCCTTCGCCCAGGCGTCGAACACCTGCTGGCGGAAGTTCAGCGTCCAGTTGAATGACGGCGAGTTGTTGTAGGCGAGCTTGGCGTTGGGGATGACCGCACGGATGCGGTCCATCATGCCGGCGATCTGATCGATGTGCGGCTTCTCGGTCTCGATCCACAGGAGGTCCGCGCCGTTCTGAAGCGACGTGATGCTGTCGAGCACGCAGCGATCCTCGCCGGTGCCGGCGCGGAACTGGAACAGGTTGGACGGCAGGCGCTTGGGCCGCAGCAGCTTGCCGCCGCGGTTCAGCACCACGTCGCCGTTCTTCATGTCGGCCGGGTCGATCTCCTCGCAATCGAGGAAGGCGTTGTACTGGTCGCCGATGTCGCCGGGCTGGTGGCTGACGGCGATTTGCTTGGTCAGGCCCGCGCCCAGGCTGTCGGTGCGGGTGACGACGACGCCGTTGTCGATCCCCAGCTCCAGGAAGGCGTAGCGGACGGCCCGGACCTTCGCCAGGAAGTCGTCGTGCGGGACGGTGACCTTGCCGTCCTGGTGGCCGCACTGCTTCTCGTCGGAGACCTGGTTCTCGATCTGCAGGGCGCAGGCGCCGGCCTCGATCATCTTCTTGGCCAGCAGGTAGGTGGCTTCCGCGTTGCCGAAGCCGGCGTCGATGTCGGCGATGATCGGCACCACGTGGGTCTGGAAGCCGTCGATGGCCTCGATCAGCTGCTCCTGCTTCGCTGCGTCGCCGGCCGCGCCGGCGGCGTCGAGTTCGCGGAACAGCCCGCCGAGCTCGCGGGCGTCGGCCTGCTTCAGGAAGGTGTAGATTTCCTCGATCAGCGCCGGCACCGAGGTCTTCTCGTGCATCGACTGGTCGGGCAGCGGCCCGAACTCGGAGCGCAGCGCGGCCACCATCCAGCCCGAGAGGTAGATGTACTTCCGCTCGGTGGTGCCGAAGTGCTTCTTGATCGAGATCAGCTTCTGCTGGGCGATGAAGCCGTGCCAGCAGCCCAGGGATTGGGTGTAGTTGGCCGGATCCTCGTCGTAGGCGGCCATGTCCTTGCGCATGATGTCGGCGGTGTAGCGGGCGATCTCCAGGCCGGTCTTGAAGCGGTTCTGCAGCCGCATGCGGGCCACGGCCTCGGCGCTGATGCCGTCCCAGGTTCCGTTCTTGCTCTTGATGAGCTGGCTCATCTCGATGATGTGGTCTTGGTAGGACATCTGGCTCTTCCGCGACTAATCCGACAAACGGTCGGGCCTGGTTGTGACAAGCCCTGGCCCGCACCTAATGCCTGATATCGCACGTGCGAACGGGCTTGGCCGTTGCGAAAAGGCGTTGCTGTCACAGTTAGACATTGTCAATTCTGTCAATTTGTGACAATCCGACAAGATGCCGAGCGTCACCACAGACCGGAAGCTGTTTCTGGGCGCGCGCCTGAAGCGCCTGCGCCGCGAGCTCGGCCTGACCCAGACCCGCATGGCCGAGGACCTCGGCGTCTCGCCCAGCTATCTGAACCTGCTGGAGCGCAACCAGCGGCCGGTGACGGCCCAGGTGCTGCTGCGGCTCGCGGAGGCCTATGACCTCGACCTCAAGAGCCTGGCTTCCGATTCCGAAGGCGGCAGCGCCACCGACCTGACGGAGGTTCTGTCGGACCAGATGTTCCGCGACCTGGGCGTGCCGCGGCACGAGATCTCGGAAGTCGCGGAGAGCGCGCCGGGCGTCGCCGAGGCCATCGTGCGGCTCTACCGCGCCTACCTCGACAAGCGCCGGCTCTCGGAGCTGGGGGCGATCGGGCGGCCCGAGGACGGCACCTTCGAGCAGGCCTCGCCGTCGGACTGGGTGCGCGACTTCATCCAGGCGCAGAAGAACCATTTCGGCGACCTCGAGGCGGCGGCGGAGGCGCTGTCGGCCGAGCTGAAGTCCGATGACTTCGCCGCGGCGGCGCGCGAGCGGCTGATGAAGCGGCACGGCATCGGCGTCCGCGTGGCGCCCGTCGACGTGCTGCCGGAGAGCCTGCGCCGTTTCGACTATCACCGCCGCCGGCTGTTCCTGTCGGAGCTGCTGACCGGGGCCGGGCGCGCCTTCGCCCTCGCCTACCAGCTGGCGGTGCTGGAGCATGGGGCGCTGCTGGACGGCCTGGCGGACCGCGCCGCGCCGCCCGACCGGCCGACTCGCAACCTCTTGAAGGTGTCGCTGGCCAACTACCTGGCCGCCGCCGTGCTCATGCCCTACGCGGCCTTCCACGAGGCGGCCGAACGCACGGCCTACGACATCGACTTGGTCCGCGCCCGGTTCGGGGTTTCGTTCGAGCAGGCCTGCCACCGGCTGACCACGCTGGCGCGGCCGGGTCAGCGTGGCGTGCCCTTCTTCATGGTGCGGGTGGATTCGGCCGGCAACATCTCCAAGCGGTTCGCCGGTTCGGCCTTCCCCTTCTCCCGTTTCGGCGGCGCCTGCCCGCGCTGGAACATCCACTCCAGCTTCCGCACGCCTGGCCGGATCATCAGCCAGGTGATCGAGACGCCGGATGGGGAGCGGTATTTCACTATCGCCCGCACGGTGGAGCGGGTCGCCACCCCCTACGCCGGCGAGGAGTCCGACCTGGCCATCGGCATGGGCTGCGAACTGAAATACGCCGAGCGGCTGGTCTATTCGCGGGGCCTCGACCTGGCCGCGCCGGTGGCCACGCCGATCGGCCCGGCCTGCCGGATCTGCGAGCGCCCGGCCTGCCCGCAGCGCGCCGCCGAGCCGATCAACCGGACGCTCACCGTCGACGACTTCTCCAAGTCGATCTCGCCCTATCCGTTCGCCTCCTCCTGACGCGGCATAGGGCTGGCATAAGGCCAGGCCACATGCACAGATGGCGGACTGAGGAGTGCGTTCGTCGATGCAGCGTATGATGGCCCGGCCGACCGACCGGTTCGAGCGCAAGCGGGCGGCGATCCTCGACGCGGCGACGGTGCTGCTCAACGCCCGCGGGGTGAAGGGCCTGACGCTGGGCGACGTGGCGGCCGCGGTCGGCCTGTCGACCACCAGCGTCACCTACTATTTCAAGCGCAAGGACGACCTGGCGGCGGCCTGCATGGCGCGTGGCATCGAGGCCATCGACGCCATGGTCCAGGGGGCGTTGAAGGCGCCGACGCCTGAGGAGCGGCTGCACATCCTGCTCGACCTCTATCTGGAGCGCGTGCGCCAGACCGCCCGCGGCGCGCCGCCCCTGCCCGTGCTCTCGGATCTGCGCGCCCTGAGCCCGCCGGTGTTCGAGCCGGTGTTCCAGACCTTCATGGTGCTGTTCCGGCGGGTGCGGCAGGTGTTCGACGCCCCCGAGCTCGACTGGCTGTCCCGCGGACGGCGCACGGCGCGGACCCACTTGCTGCTGGAGCAGCTATTCTGGGCCGCCGCCTGGCTACCGAAATACGATCCGGAAGACTATCCGCGGATCCGCGAGCGGATGTTCGACACTCTGGTGGGCGGCCTGGCGGCCGAGGGCGCGGTCTGGGCCCCGGCCCCCATCGCCCTGGCGGAGCTCGCCCCACAGGACCGGCAGGAGATCGGCCGCGAGACCTTCCTGCTGGCCGCGACGCGGCTGATCAACACCTCCGGCTACCGAGGCGCCTCGGTGGACAAGATCTCTGCGGCGCTCAACGTCACCAAGGGCAGTTTCTACCACCACAACGACGCCAAGGACGATCTGGTGGTCAGTTGCTTCGAGCGGACCTTCGAGGTCATGCGCCGGGTGCAGCGGCTGGCCATGGAGCTGCCCGGCGACCAGTGGACGCGGATCTCTAGCGCCGCGGCGACGCTCGCCGAATTCCAGCTGTCCGAGCACGGGCCGCTGCTCAGGACCTCGGCGCTCAGCGCCTTGCCGGAGACCATCCGCCACAAGATGGTCGGCCGGTCGAACCGGGTCTCCGACCGTTTCGCTTCGATGATCTCCGACGGCATCGCCGAGGGCTCGATCCGGCCGGTGGACCCGTTCATCGCCGCCCAGATGCTGAACGCCACCCTCAACGCCGGCGCCGAGCTCGGCGCCTGGGTGCCGGGCGTGACCCAGAAGCAGGCGCCGGCGGTGTTCGCGCGGCCGCTGCTGATGGGCCTCTTCGAGCGCTAGCGACGGCCAGCAAAGGTGGGAACCACCTTCGCGTCCGGCTGCGCGGCAAGACGAAGACCTAGCTCAGCTTCGCATCAGTGGCCGGCGGTTCGCCCTCGATGGCGAGGTCGGCGGCGGCGGCGAGCTTGCGCAGGGTCTCGGCGTGGCTGGAGCGGCTGATGTTGTAACCCATGAGCAGCAGCACGGTCAGGCCGTAGAGCACGAACTGCACCGGCAGATAGGTGAGGCCCAGCGCCCGCAGGATCTCGGGCGGCACCTCGCCCGGCTTGACGTTCTTCGGGAAGTGGATGGCGGCGATGATCATGCCGGAGGTGAAGATGCCCATCCCCGACACCGCCTTGTTGATGAAGGCGGCGGCGGCGAAGAACAGCCCCTCCTGCCGGCGGCCGGTCTTCAGCTCGGAGTCCTCGACCACGTCGGCGATCATCGAGGTGAACAGGATCGAGCCGGTGATGCCCAGGCCCACGCCGAACACGTTGAGGATCCAGATCGTCGGATAGAGCGCCGGCGAGCCGTTGGGCAGGAAGGCGCCCATGAGCCGCAGCACGACAGGAGCGACCAGGATCAGCAGGCCCAGGGGAATCAGGACCATCGCCGCGGGCTTCTTGTCGAACCGCTGGGCGATCCTGGGCGCGATGGCGAAGGCGAGGATCGCGGCCGCCAGGCTGGAGGGCGTGAACAGCCCGATCTGGAACGACGAGAACTCCCAGAAGTAGGTCGAGAAGTAGAGGTTGATCGAGAAGCCGAGCCCGATCCCCATGGCGTAGAAGAAGCTCGAGGAGAGGATGAACAGGAAGGTCCGGTTGGCCAGCGTGCCGAACATCTCGCGGGCCAGCTGGCCCAGCGTGACCCGTGCGTGCGGCGGCGCGCGCAGGTTGGGGATCTCCTTGTGGGTGCCGATCGAGGTGACCAGGATGGCGAAGATCATCAGGCCGCCGGCGAACAGGCCGTAGCGGGCGTAGCCCGCGGGATTGAGCTGGCCCACCGAATGGGTGGCGTCGGGCTTCAGGAAGACGAAGAGCGCCAGGCCATACATCGCCAGCCCGCCCACCCAGCCGAACAGATAGCGCCAGGAGAGCAGGCGGGTGCGCTCGTCGTAGTCGGTGGTCAGCTCCGAGGCGAGCGCCGCCGAGGGGATCTCGTAACAGCTGATGAAGCTGCGGATCAGGATGGCGACCGCCACCAGGTAGGCGACCAGCGCCCCCTGCTCCCAGCCCTTCGGCGGGTTCCAGAGCAACAGGTAGGAGGCGCCCACGGGCAGGGCCGAGAGGTACATGAAGGGATGCCGGCGGCCCCACCGCGAGCGGGTGTTGTCCGAGAGCTGGCCGATGATCGGGTCGATGAAGGCGTCGAGGATGAAGGCGAACATGATCGCCAGACCCACCGTCGCGGCGGGCAGGCCGACCACCTGGGCGTAGAAGAAGCCCAGGAAGTAGGAGAAGCCGTTGTCCTTCACCCCGAAGGCGATCGAGCCGAAGCCGTAGAAGAAGCGGGTGGGGAAGCCGAGCCGGCGCGCGCCCGGCAGGACGTTGGACGTGGCGGTCAAATTGTCCTCCCGACGAGGTGTCAGGCCCCCGCCTTGTGAGCTTTGCGCCGACCGTGCGGGACCGCACAGGCAGCGTCAACCGCCTTGATTTCACCAGTCGGTATGTGGCGCCTTCGAGGCGAGCCGCGAAATCTTGCGGTTTAGGGACGGTCCGGCGTCAGACCGTCAGGACAATCTTGCCGAGATGGGCGCCCGCCTCGAGGTGGGCGTGCGCCTTGGCCGCCTCGGCCAGGGGGAAGGTGGCGTCGATCACCGCCTTGACCTTGCCGGCGTCGATCCAGGGCCAGACGACGCGTTCGACCTCCGCCGCCAGCCGGGCCTTCTCGTCGGCGTCCCGGGGCCGCAGCGTCGAGCCGGTGACCACGGCGCGCTTCTGCATCAGGCGGAACACCGGGAAGCTGATCTCGCCGCCGCCGAGCGCCGCGATGAACACGATCCGGCCGCAGGTCTTCAGCGCGTCCAGCTCCTTCGGGAAATAGTCGCCGCCGACCATGTCCAGCACCACGTCGACGCCGCCCTCCGCCTTGGCGAGCTCGGCGAAGTCCTGGGTCCGGGCGTCCACGGCCACGTCGGCGCCGAGCGCCTTGGCCTGGGCGGCCTTCTCGGCGCCGCGGGCGGTGGCGATCACCTTGGCGCCGGCCGCCTTGGCCATCTGGATGGCGGTCACCCCAATGCCGGACGTGGCCCCATGGGTCATGAAGGTCTCGCCGGCCTTCAAGGCCCCGTGCTCGAAGACATTGGCGTAGACGGTGAACACCGTCTCCGGCAGGGCCGCCGCCTGCACGAAGTCGAGCCCCTTGGGAATCGGCAAGGCGTGCCGGGCGTCGCAGACCGCATATTCCGCATAGCCGCCGCCGCCCAGCAGGGCGCAGACCTTGTCGCCGACCTTCCAGCGTCCGGCCGCATGGACCACCTCGCCGGCCACCTCGAGCCCCAGGGTGACGGGGGCGCCGGGCGGCGGCGGATAGCCGCCCAACCGCTGCAGGATGTCGGGCCGGTTGACGCCGGCGGCCTTCACCTTGATCAGGATCTGGCCGGCTGCGGGCTCCGGACGGGCGATCCGCGCCGGCTTCAGCGCCTCGGCGGGACCCTTCCCGCCCTCGATCGCAATGGCGGTCATGGTGTCGGCGGAACTGTCGGTCATGGGGGCTCAGCCCTCCCAAACTTGCGTGAAGTCGCAAGGCGGGCTTGGATAGCGCCCAAACGGGGGCCGGCAAAGGAGGCTCGCGAATGGACGAACCAGCGGAAGTGCGGATTTCCCGTGGTCAGCAGCTGACCGAGGCGGTCCGCGAAGACCTGGAGCTGTTCGGCGTGGTCGAGCTCGAAGAACGGGTGCAGACCTTGCGGACCGAGATCGTCCGCGTCGAGGCGCAGCTCGAGCGCAAACGGGCAGGCCGCGCCGCGGCCGACGCCCTGTTCGGCACGCGGTCGGCTTGAGCGCGCGCTTGGCACGGCCGTTGCACGGGCGCGGCCTGGTCGCGGACGTTGTCTTGTGGCGAGATTCGGAGCGCGTTCCGCAAAAGTGGGAACCGGTTTTGCGATGAGAACGCGCTCCTATGTTAAGATTCCAAGCCGTTTCCTGCGGAAACGGCTTCAGGGGAGGCGAAGGCCTTGACGATCGATGCGACGGCTTCCGCCGACTGGCGCGCCGAGGTGATCCAGGACTTCGCCCGTTCCGAGCTGTTCGAGCGCACCTTCCATGAGGGCATGGAGCTGGTCGAGGAGACGGCGGCCTATCTGGACGGCTCGGGCCGCCAGGCGTCGAAGTCGCTGTCGCGCAACGGGGCCCTGGCCTACGCCTCGGAGAGCATGCGGCTGACCACCCGGCTGATGCAGGTGGCCTCCTGGCTGCTGGTGCAGCGCGCCGTCCGCGAAGGCGATATGGAGCCCCGCGCCGCCTGCGAAGACCGCTACCGGCTCAATGCGGACGGCGTCCACGACGACGGCGAGAGCGATGAACTGCCGCCGGAGCTGGTGGAGCTCGTCGACCGGGCCGAGCGGCTCTACGACCGCGTCCGCCACCTCGACCGGCGCATGTACGTCGAAGGCCCGACCGAGGAGACGCCGCACCCGGTGCTCTCGCAGTTCGACCGCCTCAAGGAGGCTTTCGGGTCGTAACACCCCATCAGGTTTCTGGACCTCCGGGGGGAGGAACGGAAAACGCCGCGGAGGGCGACCTCCGCGGCGTCTTTTTGTTCGGATGGAACGGCCGGAGCCTATTTGCGCGTGAAGGCGCCGAACTTGGCGTTGAAGCGCGACACGCGGCCGCCGCGGTCGAGCAGCTGCTGGGCGCCGCCGGTCCACGCCGGGTGGGTCTTCGGATCGATGTCCAGGTTCAGGGTCGCGCCTTCCTTCCCGTAGGTGGAGCGCGTCTGATAGGTCGTGCCATCGGTCATCACCACGGTGATGAAGTGGTAGTCCGGATGGGTGTCTTGTTTCATCGCGCAGGCGCCTGACGTAAAGGAGCGGCCGAAGCCGGGGCGGCCCTGGGGGCCGGCCCTGGAAAAGTGAGCCGCGCGTATAACTTCAAAGCGCGCCGAAATGCAAGGTTTGAGTGGGCTATGAGTGATCTGTCCGGGGGAGCCGCGGCCACAGGCCGTCCGAGCGAGGGCCAGGCCCTGGCCCAGACCCTGGCGGAGGCCGCCGACCGTCGGACCCGCAGCCGCAACATCGGGGCGCTCCGCCGGCTCTCGCCGTTCGTCGGCCACCACTGGGGCGACGCGACCCTGGCCGGCCTGTTCCTGCTGGTCTCCTCCAGCGCCACCCTGGGCCTGTCGGCGGCGGTCCGGCTGCTGGTCGACCACCTGACCGGACCGAAGGCCAATCCCGCCGGCGTCAACAGCTGGTTCCTGCTGCTGGGCGGGGTGGCCGTGGCGCTCGCGTTGGCCACCGCCGGCCGCTACTTCTTCGTCACCAAGCTCGGCGAGCGGGTGGTGGCCGACCTGCGCAAGGCGGTCTACCGGCACATCCTGACGCTGGACCCTTCGTTCTTCCTGCACACCCGCACCGGCGAGGTGCTGTCGCGGCTGACCACCGACATCCAGATCGTCGAGACCCTGGTCGGCACCTCGATCTCGGTGGCGCTGCGCAACTTCGTCATGCTGCTGGGCGCGCTCGCCCTGATGCTGGTGGTCAGCGCCCACCTGACCGGCCTGGTGCTTCTCTTGATCCCCTTCGTGATCGCGCCCTTGTTCCTGTTCGGCCGACAGGTGCGCAAGCTGACCACCTCGACCCAGGACCAGTTCGCCGAGGCCGTCGGCTACGCTGGCGAGACGCTGGACGCCCTGGAGACCGTCCAGGCGTTCGGCCGCGAAGGCTCCGCGGCCCAGGGCTTCGGCGCGGCGGTGGAGGCGGCCTTCCGCACCTCCCTGCGGCGGATCCGGGCCCGCGCCGTGATGACCGCCCTGGTCATCGTCCTGGTGTTCGGCGGCATCGTGGCGATCTTCTGGCTGGGGGTGAACCAGGCGCTCACCGACCACAATTGGGGCGCGCTCTTCCAGTTCGCCTTCCTGGCGGTGATGGCCGCCAGCTCGGTCGGCCAGCTCGGCGAGACCTGGGGCGACGTCCAGAAGGCGGCCGGCGCCATGGAGCGGATCGGCGAGCTGATGGACGCCCGCCCCGACGTCGCCGCGCCGGCCAGGCCCACGCCCCTGCCGAAGCCGCCGCGTGGCGAGGTGGCGCTGGAGGGGGTGACCTTCGCCTATCCCGCCCGCCCGGACCTGCCCGCCCTGAAGGGCCTGTCGCTGCAGGTGCGGCCCGGCGAACGCGTCGCCCTGGTCGGCCCCTCGGGCGCGGGCAAGAGCACGGTCTTCCGCCTGCTGCTGCGGTTCTACGATCCGCAGGCCGGCCGGGTGCTGGTCGACGGGGTCGACGTGCGCGACGCCGATCCGGCGGAGGTGCGGGCGCGGATGGCCCTGGTGGCGCAGGATTCGCCGCTGTTCTCCGGCTCGGCCGCCGACAACGTCCGCTTCGGGCGCGAGGACGCCGACGTGGACGCGGTGCAGGCCGCCGTCCGCGCCGCCCAGGCGGAGGGATTCCTCAAGGCCCTGCCGCAGGGCCTCGACACCCTGGTGGGCGAGCGCGCCCGCAGCCTTTCCGGCGGCCAGCGCCAGCGGCTCGCCATCGCCCGCGCCCTGGTCCGCCAGGCGCCCATCCTGCTGCTCGACGAGGCCACCAGCGCTCTCGACGCCGAGAACGAGCAGCTGGTGCAGCGGGCCCTCGACGAGGCCATGCACGGCCGCACCACCCTGGTCATCGCCCACCGCCTGGCCACCGTGCTCAAGGCCGACCGCATCGTGGTCATGGACGAGGGCCGCGTCGTGGAAGAGGGCTCCCACCACCAGCTGGTGGCCAAGGCCGGCCTCTACGCCCGGCTCGCGGCCCTGCAGTTCGGGGAAGCGGCTTAGGAGCGACAGCCAGCAAAAGTGGGAACCACTATTGCGTCCGGCTGCGCGACCAAGATCAGACTGGATAGACCCGGTCGCGGACGGCCACCGAGAGCGCCGTGAAGTCGCTGAACAGGCCGTCGATGCCGCTCTTCCACAGCGCCTCGTAGAGGGCGTCCACGTCGCCGTGCTCGGCCGGCGAGGTCCCGCGCCGGAGCTTGGGCGGCAGGAAGAAATTCTCGGCGCGCACTGTCCAGGGATGCACCGCCAGGCCGTTGGCGTGGCAGTCGGAGACCAGGGCCGTCGCCGGCCCCAGCCCACCGTCCACCACCGGGATCACCATCACCAGCTCCGGACCGACGCCGTCCGCATAGGCGGCGATCCGCTTCACGCCCTCGGCGGTGGTCATCTCCTGGTAGGTGACGTTCGCCAGGTCGGCCGGGCCGCCCTCGCGGGAGACGAGCTGGATCAAGGGCGCGTGCGAGATCTGCCGGAAGGTCTTCAGCGCGCCCACCTCGAAGCACTGGACGAAGACCGGCGCGGTCCTCGAATTGAGGCCGTTGGTCTTCAGCATGCCGAGCAGCCGGTGCTCGAGCGGCAGGCCGATCGAGGCGAAATAGGTCGGGTGCTTCATCTCTGGATAGGTGCCGATCGGCCGGCCCAGCCTGCGGCTCTCGGCCTTCGCCAGGTCGAGCATCTCCTGGTAGGTCGGGATGGTCTCCAGCCCGTCGAACCTGGCGCTGCCGGGGCGCAGCTGCGGCAGCCGCTCGCGGGCGCGGACGGTCTTCAGCTCGGCCAGGGTGAAGTCCTCGGTGAACCAGCCCTCGATCTTGGCGCCATCGATCACCTTGGTCGTCTTGCGTGAGGCGAATTCCGGATGCTTGGCCACATCGGTGGTGCCGCCGATCTCGTTCTCGTGGCGGACCACCAGATGGCCGTCCTTGGTGGGCACCAGGTCCGGTTCGATGAAGTCGGCGCCCTCGGCGATGGCGAGCCGATAGCCCATCAGGGTGTGCTCGGGCCGCTCGCCGGAGGCGCCGCGGTGGGCGATGGCGTAGGGACGCTTGCGCTTCGGAGCGGCGATGGCCGGGAAGGCGGCGAGGGCGGGGAGGGCTGAGAGCGCGCGGCGGGTGATCTGCATGCCGCGAGCTTAGCCGTAAATCGTGACGCCGCTACTTCGCTGCGCGCAGCAGCTGGAGGAGCTGCGGATGGATCTCGGAATTGGCCGCGCAGACCGAGCCGGACGCGAGCACGTCGTCGCCACCGTCGGCGTCGGTGATCTTGCCCCCGGCCTCGGTGACCAGCAGCAGGCCCGCGGCGAGGTCCCAGGCCGAGAGGTCGCGTTCCCAGTAGCCGTCGTAGCGGCCGGCCGCGACCCAGGCGAGGTCCAGGGCCGCCGCGCCGAACCGGCGGACCCCGGCCACCCGTTGGCTGACCTGGTGCAGCTCCTTCAGGAACCGCGCGTGCTGGCCGTGGCCCAGGAAGGGGATGCCGGTCGCCAGCACCGCCTCGTCCATCCGGGTGCGGGCGGCGACCCGCATGCGCTTGTCGTTGACGTAGGCGCCCTTGCCCTTCTCCGCCCAGAACAGGTCGTTGGTGACGGGATTGAAGGTCACCGCGGCGACCACTGCGCCATCGCGCTGCAGGGCGATGTTGATCGCGAAGTGCGGGATGGCGTGCAGGAAGTTGGTGGTGCCGTCGAGCGGATCGACGATCCAGGTGTGGGTCTTGTCGGTGCCTTCGATCAGCCCGCGTTCCTCGCCGTGGAAGCTGTAGCCGGGGCGGGCCTTGGAGAGCTGTTCGAACAGGGTCTGTTCGGCCTTCAGGTCGGCGGCGGAGACGAAGTCGGCGGGCGCCTTCTTGGCCACCTGCAGCTCGGCCAGCTCGCCGAAATCGCGGTTCAGGCCGCGCGCGGCCTTGCGCGCCGCGTCGCTCATCACCTTCAGGAGGGCTGTCTGGGTCATGGGCGGCGGAACCTAGGGGCGAGGCGACAGCAAAGCAAGGCGCGCGGTTGCGGCGTGGGCAGGAGGTCCGCATCATCGGTTCGGAACCCGGGAGGCGGCGATGGGCGAGACGACGATGCGCGAGGCGGCCTGCGCCTGCGGCGGCCTGAAGATCACACTGCGGGGCGATCCGAAGATGGTGTCGAGCTGCGCCTGCCAGGCTTGCCAGCGACGCACCGGCAGCGCGTTCGGTGTCACCGCCTTCTTCGCGCACGACCAGGTGGCCGGGACGGAGGGCGAGGCCAACATCTTCCAGCGGATCGGGGAGAGCGGCAAGCCGCTGATCTTCCGCTTCTGCCCGGCCTGCGGCTCGACCGTGTGGTGGGAGCCGCTGGCGCGGCCCGACCGGGTGGCGGTGGCGGCCGGCGCCTTCGCCGACCCGGGCTTCCCGGCCCCGCAGCGGCTGATCTGGACGGACTACAAGGCCGCCTGGGTGCATGCGCCGGAGGGCGCGCCGGAATTTCCCAGGTCGCCGGGCTAGTCGCGGGCGGCGAGGCCTTCGGCGATCGCCGCGTTCAGCGCCTTCACGGCGGCCGCGGGTCCCTCGCCGTGGGACCAGACCCCGGCCGAGACCGCCAGGAAGTCGGCGCCTGCCGTGGCGAGGCCCGCGGCGTTCTCCGCCGTGATCCCGCCGATGGCGACGCAGGGGATCTGCATGGTCTCCTGCCAGATGGTCAGGATCTCCGGCTCCGGATGGCCGATCGCGTCCTTCGTCGTGGTCGGGAAAAAGGCCCCGAAGGCCACGTAGTCGGCGCCTTGCTCGGCGGCCTCCATGCCCAGGTGGCGGCTGTCATGGCAGGTGACGCCGACCATGCGGTCGCGGCCCACGATCCGCCGCGCCTCGGCGCAGGATGCGTCGCCCTGGCCGACGTGCACGCCGTCGCAGCCGAGCTGGGCGGCGAGGTCGGGGCGGTCGTTGAGGATCACCGCCACGCCGCGGGCCTGGGCGATCGGCGCAAGGGCGTCGACCGCGGCGGCGATCGCCCCGTCGGGGACCTCCTTCAGCCGGATCTGCAGGGCGGCGACGTCGCCGGCGTCGAGCGCCTGGGCCAGCACATGGCCGAAGCCGGCCAGGTCGTCGAGCCGGGGCGGGGTGATCAGGTAGAGGCGGCAGAGGGGCGTGGCCATGCGCGCCCTAAACCATCAATGCAGCAGGGCCTTCAAGAGGTAGGCGACCGTCGCCGTCACAACGGCGCTGCCCACCGCGAGGCCCACGAACCATCCGAGACGCTTCCAGAGCGGGCCAGTCGGGGCGCCGGGCTCCGGCGGCGGCTCAATGATAGAGCGCGTCATCCGCCCCCACCTTGCCCCGGAAGACCCAGTAGACCCAGGCGCTGTAGCCGATGATCGCCGGCAGCAGGACCACCGCCCCGCCGAGCAGCAGGGCCAGGGTGTTGTCGGGATTGGCGGCCTGCCGGAAGGTCAGGTCGTAGGGCACGATGTCGGGGAAGAAGCCGGCGGCGAGGCCCAGATAGCCGGACGCGAACACCACCACGGCGCCTGCGAACGGCCAACCGTGCGCGCGGCGGCGCAGGGCCAGGACGATGACCGCGAGGCCGATCGCGCCCAGCAGGGGAATCGGCGACAGCACCGCCAGCCGGTGAAGGTCGAAGGCCCTGCCGACATAGCCCCAGCGCTCGGCGACGCGGGGATGCACCAGGAGGGTCGCGGCGCTGACCAGGGCCAGCATCACCGCCACCGCGGCGGCCGCCCGCCACGCCCAGGCCCGCGCGCGGGCCTGCAGCTCGCCCTCTGTGCGCCAGACCAGCCAGGCCGCGCCCAAGAGGACGTAGCCGGCGACCAGGCCGGCCGCCACCAGCAGGCTGTAGGGGGTCAGCCAGTCGAAGGGTCGGCCCGCGAAGCGTCCGCCGTGCACCGTGACGCCCTGGATGAAGCCGCCGAGCACCAGGCCCTGGGCGAGCGTCGCGACCAGCGATCCGCCGGTGAAGGCCGCGGTCCAGAAGCGCTTGCCGCCCCGCCGCCCATGCAGCCGGAACTCGAAGGCCACGCCCCGGAAGATCAGCGCCATCAGCATCAGCAGTATGGGAATGTAGAGGGCCGGCATCAGGACGGCGTAGGCCACGGGAAAGGCCGCGAACAGCCCGCCCCCGCCCAGCACCAGCCAGGTCTCGTTGCCGTCCCAGATGGGGGCGATGGTGTCCATCATCACGTCGCGTTCGGCGGGGTCGGCCGCGAACGGGAACAGCATGCCGATGCCCAGGTCGAAGCCGTCCAGCATCACGTACATGAACACCGCCACAGCCATGATCGCGGCCCAGATCAGCGGCAGGTCGAGGCTCATGGCTGCGCCTCCCCGGAGCGCGTTCCGGGCCCGTCCTCCGGCTCACCGGGCGCCGCGGCCAGGGCATAGCCGGGCGGCCGGCCGCGCGGCGGCGGCTCGGTGTCGAGCTGCGGCGCCGGCGTCGGTCCCAAGGCGATCAGCCGCAGGATGTAGAGGGCGCCGACGCCGAAGATGATCGCATAGACGACCATGAAGCCGAGCAGCGAGACCGAGACCTCGCCGGCCCCCACCGGCGAGACGGCGTTGGCGGTGCGCAGCAGGCCGTAGATCACATAGGGCTGGCGGCCGACCTCGGCCACGATCCAACCGGCGATCACCGCCACGAAGCCGGCCGGACCCATGGCGACGACGGCGCGAAGGTACCAGCGCGCCCGGGCGATGTGGCCGCGCCAGACCAGGAAGCCGCCGACCGCGCCCAGCCCGAACATCGCCACCCCCAGACCAACCATCACCCGGAACGCCCAGAAGACGATGCCGACCGGCGGCCGGTCCTGCGGCGCAAAGGCCTTCAATCCCTTCACCTCGGCGTCGGCGTGGCCGGCGGTGATCCAGCTGCCGAGCTTGGGGATGGCGATCTCAAAACGGTTGGTCTCGTGGGCGCTGTCGGGGATGGCGATCACATGGAACGGCTGCTCGGTGCGGGTCTCCCAGAACGCCTCGATGGCGGCGAGCTTGGCGGGCTGCAGCTGGGCCACCTGCTTGCCGGACAGGTCGCCGGCGATCACCTGCAGAGGCGCGGCGATGGCGAACATGCCGATCGCCATCTTAAGCCCGATGCAGGACTCGTCCTCGTTGGGGTCCGTCAGCAGCCGCCAGGCCGAGGCCGCGCCGACCACCAGGGCGGTGGTGAGATAGGCGGCCAGCGTCATGTGGGCGAGCCGGTAGGGGAAGGTCGGCGAGAAGATCACCTGCATCCAGTCGGCCGCGCGCAGGGCGCCGTCCGGCAGGCGCACATAGCCGGTCGGATGCTGCATCCAGCTGTTGGCCGAGATGATCCAGAAGGCCGAGGTGAGCGTGCCCAGCGCCACCAGCACCGTCGCGGCGAAATGCAGGCCCGGCCCGACCTTCTTCCAGCCGAACAGCATCACGCCCAGGAAGCTGGACTCCAGGAAGAAGGCGGTCAGCACCTCGAAGGCCAGCAGCGGACCGATCACCGGCGAGGCGACCGCCGCATAGACGCTCCAGTTCGTGCCGATCTCGTAGGAGAGCACGACGCCGGTCACCACCCCCATGCCGAAGGAGATGGCGAAGATCTTGATCCAGAACAGGTAGAGGTTGCGGAACAGCTCGTTGCGGGTGGCCAGCCACAGGCCTTCCAGCACCGCCAGGTAGCTCGCCAGGCCGATAGTGAAGCTCGGGAAGATGATGTGGAAGGCGATCGTGAAGCCGAACTGCAGGCGCGACAGCAGGAGCGCGTCGAAGTGCATGGCGGGCCTCGAACGCCCGGCTCAAGCCGCCGCGCGTCTCTCCTGCCCAACAACGCACGTCGAAGCTTCACTGTGGCTGCGACAGACCGCCGCATAATCGTGAGTTGCCTGCTTAGATGCGAATGAGTTGCAGAAGCGCGGCGGAGTTGCTACATGAGAATCCGTCGCAAGGAACCGCCGGGCCGCCATGTACGTCTGCAATTGCAACGGTATTCGCGAACGCGAAGTGCGCGCGGCCATCGAGGCCGGCGCCCGCCGCCCGGCGCAGATCTTCCAGGCCTGCGAGGCCCGTCCCCGCTGCGCCCGTTGCGTCTGCGACATGCGCGAGATGCTGGATCAATCCCAGGACGCGCTGCGCTACGCCGCCGAATAGTCCGCGCACGGGACCGTGACGCGGCCGCCGCCGCCCGCTAAGACGCTAACAAGCTGAGCAGGAGGCCGACGTGCAGGGCGACAAGGCGATCATCCAGCTGCTCAACGCGGTGCTCACCAACGAGCTGACCGCGGTGAACCAGTACTTCCTGCATGCCCGGATGTACGAGAACTGGGGCTTCGCCCGGCTCGGCAAGGTCACCTACGACGAGTCGATCGGCGAGATGAAGCACGCCGACAAGCTGATCAAGCGCATCCTGTTCCTGGAAGGCCTGCCCAACCTGCAGGACCTGCACAAGCTCAGGGTGGGCGAGACGGTCGCCGAAGGCCTCACCGCCGACCTGGCGCTCGAGGTCGGCGGCCGGGTCACCCTGGTCGAGGGGATCAAGGCCTGCGAGCTGGCGGCCGACTTCGTCTCGCGCCAGGTGCTGCGCGAGATCCTCACCGACACCGAGGAGCACATCGACTTCCTCGAGACCCAGCTCACCCTGCTGGCCAGCCTCGGCGAACAGAACTATCTGCAGAGCGCGATGGGCGAGCTGGCCGACGGCGACTGAGCCGGAACCGGCCGCCCGCGCCGGGGATTTCCCGATCAGGCGATCGAGGGAGGCCAGCATGCCGTTGATCAATGTCCGCGGGGCTGTGGACAGCCTGGCCAACAGCCGGGGCCGCACCACCCAACATATCCTCTTAGGGCTAGGGCTGACCGCGGGCGCCGTCCTGACCTCGGCGATCATCGCCAGGCGCAATGCGCCCACGCCGGACAACCCGGAGATCTATTCCGACTACGAGGCGCTGGAGAAGCCGAAGATCAGCCCGCCGCCGAAAGTGTTCGCGGTGGTCTGGCCGCCGCTGTTCCTGGCGTTGACCCTGTCGGGCCTGCGGATCTGGAACGCGCCGAAGAGCGCCGCGCGCACCCAGGCGCTGACGCTGTGGACCTTCGTCCAGGGGCTGAACGCGGCCTGGATGGCGCTGGGACCCAAGCGGCTGGGCGGCCAGCTGGCCACCGCCACGGCGGCGCTGGGCACGGCCGGCGCCTACGTCTGGCGGGCCAGGCGCGTCGACGCGCCCGCCGCCAACATGGTCGCGCCCTACGTGGGCTGGATCGGCTTCGCGGGCGTGCTCACCGAAGAGCTCTGGCGGAAGAACGAGCTGAAACCAACGCTCCACTAGCCGGAAGCCCCGACACGGCGTTAGGGTCGCCTCCAAGAACGGGTCTCGGGGGAGGCGGCGATGGTTGCGGCGGCGGCGGGCGCGCAGGCGCGCACGGGCAGGGCGGACTGGCTGATCGTCGGCGGCGCCTCGGCCGGCACGGTCTTCGAGTGGTACGACTTCTACCTCTACGGCTCGCTGGCCGGGGTGATCTCCGAGCAGTTCTTCTCCGGCGTCAACGCCACCACCGGCTACATCTTCGCGTTGCTGGCCTTCGCCGCGGGCTTCGCGGTCAGGCCGTTCGGGGCCCTGGTGTTCGGCCGGCTGGGCGATCTCTGGGGGCGCAAGAACACCTTCCTGGTGACCATGGTGCTGATGGGGCTCTCGACCTTCGCGGTCGGCCTCCTGCCGTCCTATGCGGCGGTCGGCGTCGCGGCGCCGGTGGCGCTGATCCTGATGCGGCTGATCCAGGGCCTGGCGCTGGGCGGGGAGTACGGCGGGGCGGCCACCTACGTCGCCGAGCATGCGCCGGAGGGCAAGCGCGGCCTCTACACCAGCTGGATCCAGACCACCGCCACCTTCGGCCTGTTCCTCAGCCTGGTGGTGATCCTGGTGGTCCGCACGCGGGTCGGCGAGGACGCCTTCAAGGCCTGGGCGTGGCGGATCCCGTTCCTGGTCTCCTCCGTGCTGCTGGCGGTCTCCATGTGGATCCGGCTGCGGCTCAACGAGAGCCCGGTGTTCCAGCGGATGGTGGCCGAGGGCAAGTCCAGCAAGCAGCCGCTGACCGACAGCTTCGCGAAATGGGGCAACCTCAAGCTGGTGCTGCTGGCGCTGGCCGGCCTCACCGCTGGCCAGGCGGTGGTCTGGTACACGGGCCAGTTCTACGCCCTGTTCTTCCTGGAGAAGACGCTGAAGGTCGACGGCGCGCTCACCAACACCCTTGTGGCCATCGCCCTACTGCTCGGCACGCCGTTCTTCGTGGTGTTCGGCTGGCTGTCGGACAAGATCGGCCGCAAGCCGGTGATCCTGGCGGGCTGCCTCTTGGCGGCCCTGACCTATTTCCCGATCTTCAAGGCGCTCACCGTGGCGGCCAATCCGCAGCTCGCCGCAGCCTCGGCCTCGGCGCCGGTGACGGTGGTGGCCGATCCAGCCGACTGCGCCTTCCAGTTCGATCCGGTGGGCAAGAAGGCCTTCGTCTCCTCCTGCGATCTGGCCAAGTCGGCGCTGGCCACGGCCGGGGTCTCGTACGCGAACCAGGCTGCGCCCGCGGGCTCCGTTGCGGCGGTGAAGATCGGCCAGGTGGTGATCCCGAGCTTCCGGGGCGAGACGCTGCCGGCGGCCGAGCTGAAGACGCAGAAGGCCGCCTGGACCAAGTCGTTGGGCGCGGCCCTGAAGACCGCCGGCTATCCGGCCAAGGCCGACCCGGCGAAGATGAACAAGCCGCTGGTGGTCGGCCTGCTGTGGCTGCTGGTGATCTATGTGACCCTGGTCTACGGGCCGGTGGCGGCAGCGCTGGTGGAGATGTTCCCGGCCCGGATCCGCTATACGTCCATGTCGCTGCCCTACCACATCGGCAACGGCTGGTTCGGCGGGTTCCTGCCCACCACCGCCTTCGCCATGGTCGCCGCCACGGGCAACATCTACTACGGCCTCTGGTACCCGATCGTCGTCGCGGCGATCACCGTGGTGGTCGGCGGCCTGTTCGTGAAGGAGATGCGCGGCGCGCCGATCGAGGCCTAGTCCTCTCCCGCAAGCGGGAGAGGTGGCTAGCGCTCCGGCTTGTCCGGGTCGTAGGGCTCGTCGTAGCCGTGGTTGGCCGAGTAGAAGGCGAGCCACATGAGGACGCCGGCCAGGGCGGCCACCACCACGGCGCCGCCGACCACATAGGGCCAGACCGGGCCAAGGGTCCCCCAGCCGCCGCCGATGTGCGAGCCCGCGAACACCGCCCAGCCGGCGAACATCGCGAAGCCGGCGAGACCCAGGAAGGTCAGGCCGAGGACGACGGCGTGCTTGCGCATGGCGGCCAGAGCAAGCTGCAGGCGCCCGGCCAAGTTCCCCTCGCCCCTATTCCGCCGCCTGGCGGGTGATGCCGATCTTCGGCGCCAGCTCGCCGGCCGCATAGCGCTTGGCCATGGCCGACATCGGCAGCGGGGTGATCTTGCCCGCCCAGCCGGCCGTCCCGAACTCCTCGAACCGCTGGCGGCAGATGGCGCGCATCGCCTCCATGGCTGGCTTCAGGTACTTGCGCGGGTCGAACTCTTCGGGGGTCTCTGCGAACACCTTGCGGATGGCGCCGGTCATGGCCATCCGGTTGTCGGTGTCGACGTTGATCTTGCGCACCCCGTGCTTGATGCCGCGCTGGATCTCTTCCACCGGCACGCCCCAGGTCTGGGGCATGTGGCCGCCGTACTGGTTGATGATGTCCTGAAGGTCCTGCGGGATCGAGGACGAGCCGTGCATCACCAGGTGGGTGTTGGGCAGCCGCCGATGGACTTCCTCGATGACGTTCATGGCCAGGACGTCGCCGTCCGGCTTGCGGGTGAACTTGTAGGCGCCGTGGCTGGTGCCCATGGCGATGGCCAGCGCGTCGACCTCGGTGGCCTTCACGAACTCGACGGCCTGGTCCGGATCGGTGAGCAGTTGGTCGTGGCCGAGCTTGCCCTCGAAGCCGTGGCCGTCCTCCTTCTCGCCCATGCCGGTCTCGAGCGAGCCCAGGACGCCGATCTCGCCCTCCACCGAGGCGCCGACCCAGTGGGCCATGTCGACGACGTTGCGGGTGACGCGGACGTTGTAGTCATAGTCGGCCGGCGTCTTGGCGTCGGCCATCAGCGAGCCGTCCATCATCACGCTGGTGAAGCCGTACTGGATCGCGGTCGCACAGGTGGCTTCGTTGTTGCCGTGGTCCTGGTGCATGCAGATCGGGATGTGCGGATACATCTCCGCCAGCGCGTCGATCAGGTGCTTCAGCACGATGTCGTTGGCGTAGGACCGCGCCCCGCGGCTGGCCTGGATGATCACCGGGGCGTCGACCGAGTCGGCCGCCTCGAGGATCGCGAGGCCCTGTTCCATGTTGTTGATGTTGAACGCCGGCACGGCATAGCTGTGCTCCGCGGCGTGATCCAGCAGTTGTCGAAGCGTGATCCGGGCCATCGCCTAGTCTTTGTCCTCTATCGAGACAGCGCCGCCACCCCGGGCAGCGTCTTGCCTTCCATCCACTCAAGAAACGCGCCACCGGCCGTGGAGACGAAGGTGAAGTCGTCGGCCACGCCCGCCACGTTGAGGGCCGCCACCGTATCACCCCCGCCCGCGACCGCCACCAGCTTGCCCGCCTTGACGAGCCCCGCCGCGTACTGGGCCGCCTCAACGGTTCCCCGGTCGAAGGGTTTCATCTCGAAAACGCCCAGGGGACCGTTCCAGATCAAGGTCTTGGAGTTGCTCATCGCCCGGCAGAGCCGTTCCACGGTCTCCGGCCCGGCGTCGAGGATACGCTCGTCCTCGTCCACCGAGCCCACGTCGCGGACCCGGGCCGCAGCGCCGGGCGCCAGCTTCTCGGCGACCACGATGTCGAGCGGCAGGAAGAGCTTGCAGTTGTTCTTGCCGGCCAGGCCGATGATCTCGCGGGCGGTCTCGGCGAGGTCCTTCTCGCAGTAGGAGGCGCCGACGTCGTGGCCCTGGGCGTAGAGGAAGGTGTTGGCCATACCGCCGCCGATGGCCAGCTTGTCGAGCCTGGTCACCAGGTGCTTGAGCAGGTCGAGCTTGGTGGAGACCTTGGAG
This sequence comes from Phenylobacterium sp., assembly GCA_004799545.1. Taxonomy (GTDB): domain Bacteria; phylum Pseudomonadota; class Alphaproteobacteria; order Caulobacterales; family Caulobacteraceae; genus Phenylobacterium. Next base: position 342,765 of record SSMU01000023.1, on the reverse strand, counting down.
CCGCCGACGATGCCCATCAGCGGCCGCTCGGGATGGCCCAGCGCGCGGTCCAGGGCGTCGAGCTCGAGCCGCATCTGCTCGCCGGCATAGGCCGGCAGCCGGTGGGCCAGGCCCTCGGTGGAGGCGTGCGCCCGGTGGGCGGCTGAGAAGGCGTCGTTGACGTAGAGGTCGCCGTTGGCGGCCAGCGCATCGGCAAACTTGCGGTCGTTGGCCTCCTCGCCCGGATGGAAGCGCACGTTTTCCAGGAGGAGCACGTCACCGGGTTCCAGAGCGTTCACCGCGGCGCGGGCGACCGGGCCGATGCAGTCCTCGGCGAAGGCCACCGGCGATCCCAGCACCTTGGCCAGCGCGCCGGCGATCGGCTTCAGGCTCATGCTGGGGACAGGCTTGCCCTTCGGCCGGTCGAAGTGGGCCAGCAGGATCACCTTGGCGCCGCCCGCTCGCAGCTTCTCGATGGTCGGGACGGCGGCGCGCAGGCGGGTGTCGTCGCTGACCTTGCCGTCCTCCATGGGCACGTTGAAGTCCACCCGCACCAGGGCGCGCTTGCCGGCGAGGTCGGCGTCGTCGAGCGTCTGGAAGCGGGCCATGCGGGTCAGGTCAGATCAGCTGGCCCATGGCGACGGCGACGTCGGCCATGCGGGTCGAGAAGCCCCATTCGTTGTCGTACCAGGAGAGCACCCGCCCGAGGCCGCCGTCGATCATCTGGGTCTGCGGCAGGGCGACGGTGGAGGAGGCGTCCACGTGGTTGAAGTCGTGGGAGACCAGCGGCTCCTTGGTGATCGCCAGGACGCCCTTGAGGGGACCTGAGGCCGCGGCCTTCTCCATGGCGGCGTTGATCTCGTCCACGCTCACCTTGCGGCCGGGGACGAAGGTCAGGTCGACCACCGAGACATTGGGCGTCGGCACCCGGATCGAGGACCCGTCCAGCTTGCCGGCCAGGGCCGGGATCACCAGGCCGAGCGCCTTGGCGGCGCCGGTGGAGGTGGGGATCATCGACATGGCCGCGGCGCGGGCCCGGTAGAGGTCCTTGTGCAGGGTGTCCAGCGTCGGCTGGTCGCCGGTGTAGGAGTGGATCGTGGTCATATACCCACGCTCGATGCCGCAGAGCTCCTGCAGCACATGGGCCACCGGCGCCAGGCAGTTGGTGGTGCACGAGGCGTTGGAGATGACCAGGTCGTCCTTGGTCAGGGTGTCGTGGTTCACGCCGAACACGATGGTCTTGTCGACGCCGTCGGCCGGGGCGGAGACGATCACCCGCTTGGCGCCAGCCTTCAGGTGGGCGGCGGCCTTGTCCTTGGATGTGAACAGGCCGGTGCATTCCAGCGCGATGTCGACGCCCAGGTCCTTGTGCGGCAGCTCGGCCGGGTCGCGGACCGCGGTCACCTTGATCGGGCCGAAGCCGGCGTCGATGGTGTCGCCGTTGACGGTGACCACGCCCGGGAAGCGGCCGTGCACGCTGTCGTAGCGCAGCAGGTGGGCGTTGGTCTCGACGGGGCCCAGGTCGTTGATGGCCACCACCTCGATGTCGCGGCGCGCATGCTCGACGATCGAGCGCAGGACCAACCTGCCGATGCGGCCGAAGCCATTGATGGCGACGCGAACGGTCATCTGGACCTTCTCCTTGCGGTCATTTCAAAGGGCGCCGCAGCCTGGACCGCGCGCGCGGGGGCGTTCTTCGGGCCGGGGCCTGCGAAGGTCAACCCTTTGAAGGTTCAATCCTGACCACGGATTGTGACGGGCGGCGCATTCAGATGCTCCCCATAGGGGGAGCTGTCGCGGAGCGACTGAGGGGGTTGAAGGGCGGGGCGGATGGGTTTGTGGGCTGCAACCCCCTCCGGCCCTTCGGCCACCTCCCCCTGAGGGGAGGATTTGGGCGCCATCAGCCAACGCGCTCATACTCGCCATCCAGGAAGGCTTCGATGGTGCGGATTGCATCGCCGGGGTCGTCGAGGACCAGCCGCGCGGAGAGGCGGAGCGTCTGGATACCCTGTCCGAGCAGCCATGCGTCGCGGCGGGCGTCGTGTCCCGGCCGGTCGCCAAAGCTGTGACTGTCGCCATCGATCTCCACGGCGAGCTTCTGCGCGTCGCAGTAGAAGTCGAGAATGTAAGGCCCAAGCGGATGCTGCCTGCGGAATTGCAGCCCGCGCAGTTGCCGGCCCTTGAGGGCTCTCCAGAGCAACACCTCGGGGAGGCTCATCGTCCTGCGAAGCGCCTTGGCGCGATCCTTGGTGATCCGCGAACCGTCCACGATCAGGCGGAGGAGCGGCGGTCCTCAGATGCTCCACCGCAGGGGGAGCTGTCGCGAAGCGACTGAGGGGGTTGAGAGGCAGGGCGGTAGGGAGGCGCGTGGGCTTCAACCCCCTCCGGCCCTTCGGGCCACCTCCCCCTGAGGGGAGGATCTGGGAGGCCAAGCTCTTTGCAAGTCCGGACGATGTGGGAATCCACATCCTCGGCGAGGAAGTCTTCGTAGAGCTCGGCTTCGTCGAGGCGGTCGTCGAGGGCGTCGAGGAGGAGTTCGGCGTCGGAGGGTTCGTGTTCCGTCCAGATGAGGCGTTCGACAGCGGCCTTCACCTGGGCCTTGCGGCGGGTGATGCGGCGCTCGGTTTCGCGGCGGGCTTCCGCCCCGGTTTCGCGGTCCTGGCGCTGGCGGTCGCGGACGAGCCTGGCTTCGAGGGCGAGGGTCTGGCGGACGGAGCGGGAGATGCGGTGGAAGGCGCCGGCGAGGCTTGCGGCCTCGTCCGGCGTCTCGGCCGCGCGCGCCTTGGCGTGGAGATCGCGGGCGAGGCTCAGGCCCAGCTCGGAGAGCTCGCTGAGGATCGCAGTGTGGCGCTCGGCTATTTCCATGAACAAAAGTAGAACACGGACTTGGCCTAACCGCCAAATTTTTTGTGCGAAAAATCTTCCGGCGGGGTCAGAGCTTCGCCTTCGCCGCGGCGGCGACGGCTTCGGCGGTGATGCCGAAGTGTTCGTAGAGGACCTTGTCGGGGGCGCTGGCGCCGAAGCCGTGCATGCCGACGAAGACGCCGTCGGCGCCGATGAAACGGTCCCAGCCCATGCGGACGCCCGCCTCGACGGCGACGCGCACCGGGGTCTCGCCGATCAGGGCGGCCTGATAGTCGGCGGGCTGGCGGTCGAAGTGCTCCCAGCAGGGGACGGAGATCACCCGCGCGCCGATCCCGTCGGCTTCCAGCAGGTCGCGGGCGGCAAGCGCGACGCCGAGCTCGGAGCCGGTGGCGAAGATGGTCACCTGGGCGGGGTGGCCGGCGGCGGCCAGTTGGTAGGCGCCGCGGGCGCTCATGTTTTCGCCGATCGGGGTGGTGCGGACGGCGGGGACTTTCTGACGGGACAGGGCCATCACAGAGGGCGTCTTTTGGTCCTCCAGCGCCAGCTTCCAGCATTCGGCGACTTCCACGGCGTCGGCTGGGCGGAAGACGTGCAGGTTCGGCATGGCCCGGAGCGCCGCCAGGTGCTCCACCGGTTGGTGGGTCGGGCCGTCCTCGCCCAGGCCGATGGAGTCGTGGGTCCCGATGAACACGGTGCGCACCCCCATCAGGGCCGCGAGCCGGATGGCGGGCCGCGCGTAGTCGGAGAACACCAGGAAGGTCCCGCCATAGGGGATCACCCCGCCGTGCAGGGCCAGGCCGTTCATGGCCGCGGCCATGCCGTGTTCACGGACGCCATAGTTGATGTAGCGGCCGGCGTAGTCGGGGGCGTCGAGCACCTGGGTGTTCTTGACGTAGGTGTTGTTGGAGCCGGTGAGGTCGGCCGAACCGCCGATCAGGTCGGGGATTTCGCCGAAGATGCGCTCCAGAACCGCGCCGGAGTGCTGGCGCGTGGCGGCGGCGGGCTTGGCCGCCTCGGCCTCGGCGATGAAGGCGTCGACCGCGGCGAAGGCATGGCGGGGCAGCTCGCCTGAGACGGCGCGTTCGAACTCGGCCTTGGCGGGCGAGGCGGCGAGCCGGGCCTGCCAGGCCTTGTGGGCCTTGCGCCCGCGGCGGCCGGCGGCGCGCCAGAGGCGGTAGACCTCCTCGGGGATCTCGAAGGGCGCGTACGGCCAGCCGAGCTTCTCGCGGGTGGCGGCGACCTCGGCCGCGCCCAGGGCCTTGCCGTGGGTGTCGTGGTGGCCTTCCAGGGTGGCGGCGCCGCGGCCGATCTTGGTGCGGCAGGCGATCAGGCTGGGCTTGGGCTGCCGCGTCGCCCAGGCGAACGCGCGGCGGATCTGCATGGGGTCGTGGCCGTCGATGGCCTTCACCGCCCAGCCGGAGGCCTTGAAGCGGGCGAGCTGGTCGGTGGCGTCGGACAGGTCGATCGCCCCGTCGATGGTGATCCGGTTGTCGTCCCAGAGCACCGTCAGGCGGTTGAGCTGCAGTCGGCCGGCGAGCGCTATGGCCTCCTGGCTGACCCCCTCCATCAGGCAACCGTCGCCGGCCACCACCCAGGTACGGTGGTCCACCAGGTCGTCGCCGAACCGCGCCGCCATGTGCCGCTCAGCGATGGCCATGCCGACCGCGGTGGCGAAGCCCTGGCCGAGCGGACCGGTGGTGGTCTCGACGCCGGGGGTGTGGCCGTACTCCGGGTGGCCGGGGGTCAGCGAGCCCAGCTGCCGGAAGGCCTTCAGCTGATCGAGGGTCATGGCCTTGAAGCCGGAGAGGTGCAGCAGGCTGTAGAGCAGCATGGAGCCATGGCCGGCCGACAGCACGAAACGGTCGCGGTCGGGCCAGGCGGGGTCGGCCGCGTCGTACTTGAGGACCCGGGTCCAGAGCTCGGTGGCGACGTCGGCCATGCCCATCGGCATGCCGGGATGCCCGGAGTTCGCCCGCTCGACGGCGTCCATGGAAAGCACGCGGATGGCGTCGGCCATGATCTTGAGGGGCGCGGGCATTTCGGTCCTGGATTCGAGGGGTGGGGACGCCCAGGCGGGGTCGCACGCGCAAGGGGCGGGGTCAAGAAATCGCCCCGGATGGGGGCCTAGGAAGGGCTTCCGGCAAGCGCCCTTCGCAAGAGGGGCGCTGCGGGCCTAAGATCAGGGGCCGGTGTCTTGAGTCGTAAGGAGCAGGCGATGAGCGGCGAAAGCGCCATTGATCTGGCGGCCAAGCGGCTGGAGCGCGCGGTGTTCCTGCTTGAGCAGCGGCTGGCCGAGCGGCTGAAGTCGGCGGGCGCGGAGGCCGGCGGCCTGTTCGACCAGGACCGCGCCAAGCTGGCCGCCGAGCTCGACGAGGCCCGCGCCCGCGAGCGCGCCCTGGAAGAAGCCGGCGCCGAGGCCTCCGCCGCGCTCGGCCGGGCGATCGGCGAGATCCGCGGCGCCCTGAACGGCGAAGGCCCGAGCGGCGAAGGGGAGACCTGAGATGGCCCAGCTGAACGTCGAGGTGAACGGACGGCCCTATGCGGTGGGCTGCGAGGACGGCCAGGAGAGCCACCTGCAGGAGCTCGCCCGGATGTTCGACAAGCAGGTGCGGCATGTGTCCGAGGACATGGGCCAGCTGGGCGACACGCGGCTGTTCCTGATGGGCGCCCTCTTGCTGGCCGATGAGCTGGCCGACGCCAAGGGCCGGTTGGGGGTCCTGCAGGCCGAGGTCGGCAAGCTGCAGTCCGACCGCTCGCGCATCGAGGCCCGCGCGGTGACGGCGCTGGAGGCCGCGGCGCAGAAGATCGAGAAGATGGGGGCGGAGTAGGCCTGATGCGCGTGGGCCGCGCGATCGCGCTGCTTTGGCGCGCCGTCCTGATTGCGGCGCTTCTGATTTCGCTAGCGGGCGTGAAGCTCCTGCACGGTGAGGTTCAGGTCGTCGCCATGATTGCGTCGAGCTTCGCCGCGGCCACGCTCGCCGCTTCATCTGACCGCTTGACCGCGGTCGTGAGGGCTAACCGCGGACTCGCGGTGGTCAGCAGCATCGCCGTCATTGTCCTCGCCAACCTTTTGGCGTTCGCGATTCCTTGGGCCATCCCGTTCGATCTGGTCATGGTGGCCGCGCTGATTCCGCTTTGGGTGGTCGCAGTCGCGATCGAAGTCCTTTTCGCTGCATTTACCGGCCGTCGCTTGAGGTCGGGGGCCCGCGGCCCTATCTTGTGAGGTGGCGGGTCTGCTGCGGCCCTCGTCGAAGGCGACATATTCCAGCGACCTTAATTCACTCATAGGGAGCTGTCCCTGTCCGGGATCGTGGTCTCGGGCACACGGCGCCCACCTGGCTAACCAGGTCGAGGGAATGAAACAGTCCTTCACGGCTCTCGCGGCGCCGCCACCCTTTCCTGTAAGACCGCCCGATGACCGGGCGCGCCACCCCCGCCTTCGACAAGACGGCCCTGCGCCTGCGCATGCGCGGGTTGCGCCGGCGGCTGGCCGCGGAGGCGCCGGACGCGGCGGCGCGCGCGGCCGAGAGGCTGCCGCTGGACCGGCTGCCGCCCTTCAAGGCCTTCGCCATCTACCATCCGCAGGGCTCCGAGCTCGATCCGGTCCCGATGGCCCGGCGGCTGGCCGAGGGCGGGGCGGCGACCCTGCTGCCGGTGGCGGAGACCCGTGACCGGGCGCTGGTGTTCCGGGTCTGGAGCCCGGAGCTGCCGCTGGAGCCGGACGCGGTGGGCGTACCGTCGCCGCCGCGGATGTCGGGATCCATGACGCCGCAGCTGATCGTGGCGCCCCTGCTGGCCTTCGATCGCCAGGGCGGCCGGCTGGGGCAGGGCGGCGGCCACTACGACCGGACGCTGCAGGCGCTGCGCAGGACGGGGCAGGTTTTCATCCTGGGCCTCGCCTATGCGGGCCAGGAGCTGGCGGAGATCCCGATGGAGCCGCACGACGAGCGGCTTGACGCCGTCCTGACGGAAGCCGGCTATATCGAGCTCGGATAGGACTTAGGCATGCGGTTCGCTTTCTTCGGGGACATTGTCGGCCGCTCGGGCCGCGAGGGGCTGGCGGCCCAGCTGCCCGCCCTGCGCAGCCGGCTCGGGCTGGAATTCGTAGTGGTCAACGCCGAGAACGCCGCCGCCGGCTTCGGGATCACCGAGGGCACGGCGCGGGAGCTGTTCGACGCCGGGGCCGACGCCCTGACCCTGGGCAACCACGCCTGGGACCAGAAGGAGGCGCTGACCTATATCGTCCGCGAGCCCAGGCTGATCCGGCCGGCCAACTATCCAGCCCTGGCCGATGCGCCGGGCCGCGGCTCACAGCTGTTCGAGACCGAGGGCGGCAAGCGGGTGCTGGTGATCAACCTGCTGGGCCGGCTCAACATGGACGCGCTGGATGACCCGTTTTCCGCCGTCGACCGCGAGCTGGAGGCCTGTCCGCTTGGCGTCGCGGCCGATGCGGTGATCGTCGACATGCACGCCGATGTGACCTCGGAGAAGATGGCCATGGGCCATTTCTGCGACGGCCGGGCGAGCCTGGTGGTGGGCACCCACACCCACGTGCCGACCGCCGACGCCCAGGTGCTGCCCGGCGGCACGGCCTACCAGACCGACGCCGGCGCCTGCGCCGACTACGACAGCGTGATCGGCAACGACAAGGAGGAGCCGCTGCGGCGGTTCACCACCCGCATCTCCGGCGGCCGGTTCAAGCCCGCCGAGGGCCCGGCGACGGTCTGCGGGGTCTATGTGGAGACCCACGACGCCACCGGCCTCGCCCGCCGCATCGAGCCGATCCGCATCGGCGGCCGGCTGGCGGAGCATGTGCCGGCGGTGGAGGGCGTGACGGTTCGCTAGGCGGGTTTCTTCGCCGGCGCGGGCTTGATGCCTTTCAGCGCGTCGAGGGTCAGGCGGCCGGTCTTGGCCTTGTCGAGGGTCTGGAAGCGGCGGAGCGTCGCGTGGCGCCATTCCTCGGCGGTGACCTTGGAATCCAGGTTCTCGTCGGCGTTGGCCACCGGCTCCGGCTCGTTGATCAGACCAAAGCGCGAGGCGCCTTCGAGGCTGGTGGTCACCCGTCCGCCCGAGCCGCCGCCGGGCGCGCCGCCGCCGCCTCTGCGGCCGCGCCCGCCGCCGCGACCCCCGCGCCCGCCGCCGCTCTGGGCCGTCTGGGCGCCGGCGCGAGGCTCGTCCGGTCCGTCGAAGTCGTTGGCGGCGATCTCCGGGGCGATGTTCTGCTCGTAGGCCTGGATCTCGAAGCCGTCGACGACCCCGTCGCCATTGGTGTCGAGGTATTTGAAGAAGCGCACGGCGTCGGCCTGGAACTCCTCCAGGGTCAGCACGCCGTCGTGGTTGGCGTCGGCCCGGGCGAACCAGGCCGCCAGACCGTCGTCGCCGCGGAACGGCTCGCCCGAGGGGCTGATGAACAGCCGGCGCGCCACCCGCTGGCCGCCCGGCGGGCCGCCTTGGTGGAAGCCGCCGCGGTGCGGATCCTCGGCGCAGGCCGCGAGCGCCAGCATCAGTCCCACCGCGAGAAGCCGCCTCGGCATCAAATCCCTCATGTTCTGAAACGCAACCGCCGAGCTTCGTGACGCTGTGGGGCCGAATTGCGCCCTGAGCGTGACGGCTCGGAAACCCTTCCGTTCGCCGGTCGGGCCGGGTTACTGTCGAGCTTCGGGGTGGGGAGGCGCGGCATGCTGGCCAGGTTCGCAATCCGGGCGCTGTTCGCCGCCCTGGGGCTTTGGCTCTCGGCGCGGTTCGTGCCGGGCGTCCACGTGCGCGGCGTCGAGACCCTGATCATCGCCGCGGTGCTGCTGGGCCTGGTCAACGCCTTCGTGCGGCCGGTGGTGATCATCCTGACCCTGCCGCTGACCATCGTGACGCTCGGCCTCTTCCTCCTGGTGGTCAACGCGCTGATGATCATGCTGGTGTCGTTCTTCCTGCACGGTTTCGAGGTGCATGGGCTGGTGGCGGGGATCCTGGCGGCGATCGTCACCGGGGTGACCAGCTGGATCGGCCACATGCTGATCCGCGACAATCGTTACTAGCCGGCGGGATCAGGTCGCCGCGCCCGCGGCGATCATCGCCTCGACCGCTTCTTCCGCGTAGCCCGCCTCCAGCAGCACCTCGCGGGTGTGCTGGCCGAGCTTCGGCGCGGGGCCGCGCGGGGTGGTGTCGACGCCCGGGAAGCGCACCGGCGAGGCCGGGCCCCAGAAGCTGCCGCCCCAGCCGTCCGGCGTCTCGACGAAGCAACCGGCCTCGTGGGCCTGCGGGTTCATCTCCAGCTCCATGAGCGTCTCCATGGGCGCCCAGGCGACGTCGGCGGTGTCCAGCAGCGCGCCGGCCTGTTCCAGCGTCATGGCGTCGAAGGCGGTGTCGAGGGCGGCGCGGACGTAGCGCACGTCGTGGATGTCGCCGAACGGCGGCAGGAAGCGCGGCTCGGCCAGGATGTCCTCGCGGCCGATCGCCTTGAGCACGTTCGGATAGTCGGCGGCGCTCTTCACCACCACCACGAACCAGCGGTCGTCGCCGGTGTGGAAGAAGCCGGAGAGGGCGACCATCCGCTCCTTCTTCGGCTGGGCGGTGGTGACGTCGCCGTATCTGAGTTGCAGCGACAGGTCCCAGCCGATGGCGTAGGCGCCGACCCGCATCAGGGCGGTCTCCACCTGCCGGCCGTGGCCGGTGCGGCTGCGCTCGTGCAGGGCGGCCAGGATGCCCGAGAGGGTGGCCAGGGCCGTGAAGTGGTCGCCGAAGCCGGGGCGGGAGGGGAAGGGCTCCTGGTCCGGCGGGATGGTCGAGGCCGCGACCCCGCTGCGGGTCCAGAAGGCGGTGATGTCGAAGGCCGCCACGTCGGCCATCTCGCCGGTCAGGCCGTAGCCGGTGACGTTGGCGTAGACCAGGTGCGGCAGCTCGTCCTTGAGGCTGTCGTAGTCGAGCCGGGCGCGCGTCAGGGACCCGGGCCGGACGTTGGTCACGAAGACGTCGGCCTGCCGCAGCAGGGTGACCAGCGCCTCACGGCCCTCGGGCTTGGAGGTGTCCAGCACGACGCCGCGCTTGCCGCGGTTCTCCATGGTGAACACCGGGTTGCCGGGGCTCTCGGCGGTGTCGGGGAAGAAGGCCCGCGTGGCGTCGCCGATGGCGCTCTCGACCTTGATCACGTCGGCGCCCCAGTCGGCCATCAGGGCGGCGCAGCCGGGACCCGCCACCCAGGTCGACCACTCCACCACCTTCAGGCCTTCGAGCAGCATGCGCGTCCTCCCGCGTGTCGTTGCGGACGAAGCATAGAGGCGGGGGCGGGGCCGTGGGAAGGCGGCCTAGCAGGGCGGATAGGCGGCGAAGATGGCCAGATTGTCCTTCTCGGGCGGAAGGTCCATGGCCGCGCGGCGTGCATCGAGGTGTTCGGGATCCTCGGTCGCGTCGAGGACCAGCCTGCCGTCCTTGCAGGTCATCTGCGAGCCGTAGCGCTGCGGTCGGCCCTCCTCCAGCGCCAGGCGGTCGTACATCAGGGCATATTCGCCTTTGGCGACTTCGCCCTTCGCTGCCAGGCTTTCCATGATTGGCACGAAGCGGCGCCGCAGAGCCGCGTCGGAGTGTTGAACGATCAGGAAGGCGGCCGTGGAAGCCTGCGGCCCATAGCGGCTTATCGAGAACCAGCCTTCGGGCGGCAGCATCGCCAGCAGGGTTTTCTCGTTCTCGGCGTCGATCGCCATGATCTCGTGGGCGACGGCGTTCTGAGCGGCGGCCCGCTGGGCCGCCGGAAGCTTGGAGAAATCGAGGGTCACCACCACCTTGCGCGGCGCCTGGTCGAGCCGGCGCATGCGCACCAGCCGCTCGGCGTCGTCCTTGGGCGGCGGCAGGGCATCGAGCTCGGCGCGAGTTTTCGCGATCGCCTCATGCACCGGCGCGACGAGGGCGCCGGCCTCCGGCGACAGTTCGGTCGCCGGAACGGTCGCCACGGCGACGGCGAGCAGCAGGGCCTTCAGCATGGCGCACCCCTCCCTCAGCTCAGCCTGCGGTGAAGCTTGGGCAGGATTGGGGCGCAAAGAAAAAGGGCGGGACCTTGCGGTCCCGCCCCGTTCTTACGCGGTACTGAACTGGTTCCGGCGTGGCGCCGGACGACGGGACCTAGAAGTCCATGTCGCCCATGCCGCCCATGCCGCCGCCGGGCATGCCGCCGCCGCCGCCGCCCTTCTTGGGGGCCTCGACGATCGCGGCTTCCGTGGTGATCAGCAGGCCGGCGACCGAGGCCGCGTCCTGCAGAGCCGTGCGGACCACCTTGGCGGGGTCGATCACGCCGGCCTTCACCAGGTCGACGTACTCTTCCGTCTGGGCGTTGAAGCCGAAGGTGGGAGAGGCGTTCTCCAGCACCTTGCCGACCACGATCGAGCCTTCGACGCCGGCGTTCTCGGCGATCTGGCGGATCGGGGCCTGAAGCGCGCGGCGCACGATGGCGACGCCGGCTTCCTGGTCGTCATTGTCGCCCTTGAAGCCGTCCAGAACCTTGGAGGCCTTCAGCAGGGCGACACCGCCGCCGGGCACGATGCCTTCTTCCACGGCCGCGCGGGTCGCGTTGAGGGCGTCGTCGACGCGGTCCTTCTTCTCCTTCACCTCGACTTCGGTCGAGCCGCCGACGCGGACCACCGCAACACCGCCGGCCAGCTTGGCGAGGCGCTCCTGCAGCTTTTCCTTGTCGTAGTCCGAGGTGGTGTCCTCGATCTGCTTCTTGATCTGGGCGATCCGGCCTTCGATGCCGGACTTGTCGCCAGAGCCGTCGACGATCGTGGTGTCGTCCTTGTTGATGGTGACCTTCTTGGCCTTGCCCAGCATGTCGAGGGTGACGTTCTCGAGCTTGATGCCGAGGTCTTCACTGATCAGCTGGCCGCCGGTCAGGATGGCGATGTCTTCCAGCATCGCCTTGCGGCGATCGCCGAAGCCCGGCGCCTTGACCGCCGCGACCCGCAGGCCGCCGCGGAGCTTGTTGACCACCAGGGTGGCCAGGGCTTCGCCTTCGACGTCCTCGGCGATGATCAGCAGCGGACGGCCCGACTGCACCACGGCCTCGAGCACCGGGAGCAGGGGCTGCAGCGAGGAGAGCTTCTTTTCGAAGAGCAGGATCAGCGGCTCTTCGAGGTCGGCCTCCATCTTCTCGGCGTTGGTGATGAAGTAGGGCGAGAGGTAGCCACGGTCGAACTGCATGCCTTCGACGACATCGAGCTCGGTCTCGGCGGTCTTGGCTTCCTCGACGGTGATGACACCCTCGTTGCCGACCCGCTCCATGGCCTTGGCGATCATGTCGCCGACCTCGGTGTCGCCGTTGGCGGAGATGGTGCCGACCTGGGCGATCTCGGAGTTGGTGGTGACCTTCTTGGCCGAGTTCTTGATCTCCTCGACGACCTTGGCCACGGCCTTGTCGACGCCGCGCTTCAGGTCCATCGGATTCATGCCGGCGGCCACTGACTTCAGGCCTTCGACGACGATGGCTTGCGCCAGGACCGTCGCGGTGGTGGTGCCGTCGCCGGCCTTGTCGTTGGTCTTCGAGGCGACTTCGCGGATCAGCTGGGCGCCGAGGTTCTCGAACTTGTCGGTGAGTTCGATCTCCTTGGCCACCGTCACGCCGTCCTTGGTGGAGCGCGGGGCGCCGAAGGACTTCTCGATGACCACGTTGCGGCCCTTGGGCCCGAGCGTCACCTTGACCGCGTTGGCCAGGGTGTTGACGCCGCGCAGCATGCGGTCACGGGCGTCGGAGGCGAAATAGACGTCTTTGGCAGCCATGGTTGCTGTCCCTTTTTATTGTGATGCGAGGGTGCGAGCGAGGCCTAGGCGGCCTTCGCCGCCTTGGTGGGCTCAAGCACGCCCAGGATGTCGCTTTCTTTCATGATCAGCAGGTCCTGGCCGTCGAGCTTGACCTCGGTGCCGGACCACTTGCCGAACAGGATGCGGTCGCCGGCCTTGACGTCGAGCGGCTGGATCTTGCCGCTGTCGTCACGGGCGCCGGGGCCGGTGGCGATCACTTCGCCTTCCTGCGGCTTTTCCTTCGCGGTGTCCGGGATGATGATCCCGCCCCGGGTCTTCTCTTCTTCCTCGACACGCTTCACGAGGACGCGGTCTCCCAGAGGACGAAACGCCATGATGCTCTTTCTCCGTTCGCGACGGTTGGAATGTCTGCGGCGCAGTGGCTCGCGGGCATGCTGTTAGCAGCCTCGGCCCAAGAGTGCCAACGCCGGATGGGCACGTAAGAAGGCCGCACCTGGGAGTCAAGCCAATAGCCGGAACGAAATCCGGCAGAACGACGTTCAAGGAACCTTGACTGTAGCCCGATCGTTCCCCTCTTCGTTGCGAAGAGGGTGCGTGATGGCTTTGCAATCTTACCTTCAGAAGGTGATCCGCGAGGGCGCGCTGACCATGCGCCTGCCCAGTGGACAGTTGCTGACACTCGGCGACGGCTCAGGTCCCCCGGTGGCGATCGCCATCACCAGCCGCCGATGGCTGGCCCGCATCGCCGCCAACCCGTCGATGGGCGTGGGCGAGGCCTATATGGACGAAGGCCTGGTCTTCGAGCAGGGCGACATGGCCGGCCTCATCGACCTGATCGGCCGCAACGCCAAGCACCGGCCGCTGAAGCGCGCCGGGCCGCTGGCCCGCTGGTGGCTGGATCGCCGGCTGCAGGCCAACGCCCGCCGCGCCGCGCGCCGCAACGTGGCGCACCATTACGACCTCTCGGTGGACTTCTACCGCCGCTTCCTCGACCCCGACCTGCAGTACTCCTGCGCCTACTTCCCGCACCCGGGTGTGGGGCTGGAGGAGGCGCAGCGCGCCAAGAAGACGCACCTCGCGGCCAAGCTGCTGCTCGAGCGCGGGCAGAGGGTGCTCGACATCGGCTGCGGCTGGGGCGGGCTGGCGCTCAGCCTCGTCCAGGCCGAGGCGGTGAGCGTCGACGGGGTGACGCTGTCCACCGAGCAGCTGGCCACGGCCGCCGCGCGCGCCGAGGCCGCGGGCCTGGCGAGCCGCGCGCGCTTCTCCCTGACCGACTACCGCGACGTCCAGGGGCCCTACGACCGCATCGTCTCGGTTGGCATGTTCGAACACGTCGGCCGGCCCAACTACCAGGCCTACTTCGACAAGGTGGCGGCCCTGCTCGCCGAAAACGGGGTGGCGGTGATCCACTCCATCGGCCGCGCCGAGGGGCCGGCCTTCACCCAGCCGTGGATCGCCAGGTACATCTTCCCCGGCGGCTACATCCCGGCCCTGTCGGAGGTCATGCCCTGCGTCGAGCGGGCCGGACTGATCGTCGCCGACGTGGAGATCCTGCGGCTGCACTACGCCGAGACCCTGAAGGCCTGGCGCGAGCGGTTCGAGGCCAACCGCGCCGAGATCGCGCGGATCTACGACGCGCGGTTCTGCCGGATGTGGGAGTTCTACCTCTGCATCAGCGAGATGGCCTTCCGCCACCGGGGCCATTTCGTCTTCCAGCTGCAGCTCGCCAAGCGGATCGACACCGTGCCGATCACCCGCGACTACATCGCCGACGCCGAGGCGCGGCTGGCCCGCCCGGCGCGGCAGGTGGCCTGAGGCGAGGGCGCGCCGCGCCTGCCTTCCCGCCCCTCCGCTTCATCGGGCGAGCGGGAATCGGGGCGCGGGGTCTTGTCCTGGCCGCCAACGTCTGTTTGAACGTCGGAGGGACTGAACAACAAAACCACGTCTTCGGAGTGAAACGACCCATGCGACGCGCCCTCGCGCTTGCCGCCCTGATCGCCCTGGGCGCCGCCGGCACGGCCTCGGCCGAGACCTGGAAGAAATACGCCAGCGGCGACAACGGGACCGAGTGGTCCTACGACACCGACTATTCCTACAAGGACGCGGCCAGCGGCCGGATTGTGGTGATGAAGGCCATCTCCAAGCCGTCCGCCAGCATCATGCCGGGCGGACCCGGCAAGGGCGTGGGCTTCGTGGAGGCCCTGGACTGCAACAAGGGCACCACCCAGCCGATGGGCGCCTACAAGCCGTCGTCCGAGTTCGTCGTCAACGCCGAATGGCGCAGGCAGACGGCGAAGAAGGCCGATCCGGACCTGCTCAGCGCGGTCTGCCCCGGCGCCTCCAAGCTGCCGGTGAAATAGGCTCAGCTTCCCGCCCCTCCGGCCGCGGTCTAACCTGCGCGCCGGAGGAGGCGATCCATGCTCGATCACGTCAGCCTGAAGGTCAGCGACTATCCGCGCGCGCAGGCCTTCTATGACCTGGCCCTCGCGCCCCTGGGCCTCACCCGGATGATGGGCGACGGCCAGCATTTCGCCGGCTATGGCGATGTCCGTCCGTTCTTCTGGATCGGCGAGGGGGAGGGTGGCCCGGCCCACGTGGCCTTCGCCGTCCCCGACCGCACCATGGTGGACGCCTTCCACGCGGCGGCGATCGGCGCCGGCGGGCGGGACAACGGCGGTCCCGGCCTGCGGCCGCAGTACCACCCCGGCTACTACGGCGCCTTCGCGCTCGACCCGGACGGCCACAACATCGAGGCGGTCTGCCACACGAGCGGCTGACCGGCCGAACCTGTCGAAAGCTTAACTGGAACGCACGCCCGCCGATCGCCTATTCGGCGGTCATGAGCGGTTGGCTTAAACTCATTCCCGCGCTCGGCGCGCTTGCCGCCGTGATCGCCTTCGTGCTGCTGGGCGCCCCGCCGCCCTGAGCCGTCCGGCTCGTCGCAAGCATTGAAACGCTTGTTTGATTTTGCCGTCGATGTGCGCCAATGCTGCGGCGGACGAGGGCGCGCGCGCCGCGCCCCGCCAAAGCCATGGGAGCGACCAGATGACGATGACCGCGGAACGGGCTCAGTCGAGCTTTGCGCTGAACCCGCAGGATGAGCTCAACGACCTGCGGATGTCGGAAAAAGCGGTCCCGCTGCTGAACAAGGTGAGGGCCTTCATCCGCGACGTGGTCGAGCCGATGAGCGAGGAGTTCCATCGGCTGGGCGAGGGCAATCCGAACATCTGGTCCTATGCGCCAGGCCAGCTCGACGTGCTGGACGCCGCCAAGGACAAGGCGCGGGCCGCGGGCCTGTGGAACTTCTTCCTGCCGAACGCCGAGACCGGCGAGGGCCTGTCGAACCTCGACTACGCCTACATCGCCGTGGAGCTGGGCAAGAACCGGCTGGCCTCGGAGACCATGAACTGCGCCGCCCCGGACACCGGCAACATGGAGGTCCTGGAGCGGGTCGGCACGCCGGCCCAGAAGGAGCAATGGCTGAAGCCCCTGCTCGAGGGCAAGATCCGCTCGGCCTTCGCCATGACCGAGGTGGACTACGCCTCCTCAGACGCCAAGAACATCAACACCCGCGCCACCCTGGTGGGCGACGAATATGTGATCAACGGCGAGAAGCACTACATCTCCGGCGCCGGCGACCCGCGCTGCAAGATCATGATCACCATGGTCAAGACTGACCCCAACGGCCCGCCGCACCTGCAGCAGTCGCAGATCCTGGTGCCCACCGATGCGCCTGGGGTGAACATCGTCGGGCCGATGTGCGTGTTCGGCGATCCCGACGCGCCGCACGGCCACATGCACATCATCTTCGACAACGTCCGGGTGCCGAAGGAGAACATGCTGCTGGGCGAGGGCCGCGGCTTCGAGATCAGCCAGCTGCGGCTGGGTCCGGGGCGGATCCACCACTGCATGCGGGCCATCGGCTCGGCGGAGAAGGCGCTCGACCTGATGGTCACCCGCGGCCTGACCCGCGAGGCGTTCGGCAAGCCGCTCGTCCAGCTCGGCGGCAACCTGGAGATCATCTCCCGCGCCCGCATCGAGATCGAGGCCATGCGCCTGATGGTGCTGAAGGCGGCCAAGGCGATGGACGTGCTTGGCAACCAGGAGGCCCGCGTCTGGATCCACATGGTCAAGGCCATGGTGCCCGAGCGGGTCTGCCAGATCATCGACCAGGCGATCCAGATGCACGGCGCGCTCGGCGTCTCGCAGAAGACCCCGCTCGCCCGGATGTACACCTCGACGCGGACCCTGCGCATCGCCGACGGCCCGGACGAGGTGCACCACATGGTGGTCGGCCGCAACGAGCTGCGCCAGCACCGCGACATGCCGCACGACCCGTCGACCGCGGCGGTGTTCCGGAACTGACGGTACGATGCTCCCCGCAGGGGGAGCTGTCGCGAAGCGACTGAGGGGGTTGAAGGGCGCGACGTCTGACGCTCGTGGGCTGCAACCCCCTCCGGCCATTCGGGCCACCTCCCCCTGAGGGGAGGATCGGTAGGGCTTCGCCAATTCCGCAAGCTGTGCTGAAGTCGCCCCAACAAGGGGTTGGGAGGTTCATCATGCGGACTCATCTGTTCGCCGCGGCGGCGGTTGCGGCTCTTGGCGCGTTCGGCGCATCGGGGGCGCACGCGGAGACGGCCTGCGCCGACATGGCCAAGACGGCGCTGCCGCACGCGGAGATCACCGCCGCCAGCGTCGAGAAGGTCGGCAAGGGCGAGGCCTGCCGGATCGCGGTGTCGAGCCACCCGACCAAGGATTCCAACATCAAGCTGGAGGTCTGGATCCCGCTGGGCGAGGCCTGGAACGGCAAGTTCGTGCAGGTGGGCAACGGCGGCTTCGCGGGCTCCGTGCCGGTGGGCCAGATCCGCGGCATGGCGGCCCGCGGCTATGCGGCGGCGGGCACCGACGACGGTCACCAGACCCCGGTCGGCACCAACGCCAGCTGGGCGCTGGGCCATCCGGAGAAGCTCACCGACTTCGGCTGGCGGGCGCTGAAGGAGACCACCGACATCTCCAAGACGCTGATCTCGGCGCAGAAGAACGTCGCCTTCATCCGCTCCTATTTCGCCGGCTGCTCGGACGGCGGGCGCGAGGCGCTGATGGAGGCCCAGCGCTTCCCCAACGACTTCGACGGCATCCTCGCGGGCGCGCCGGCCAACTACATGAGCCAGCTGTTCGGCATCTCGGCGGCGCAGCAGCAGGCGCTGTCCGCGCCCGGCGGCTACCTCGACGCCCCGGCGCTGCAGCTCTTGCAGAGCTCGGTGCTGAAACAGTGCGCGGACGGCGGGCCCTTCGTGCGCGATCCGGCCGCCTGCCACTTCGATCCGGGCAAGCTGCAGTGCAAGGCGGGCCAGAGCGACGGCTGCCTGACCGCGCCCCAGGTGCATTCGGCGCGGGTGATGTACGACGGCCGCCGCGATCCGCGGACCGGCAAGGTCGCCTTCCCCGGCTTCACCCCCGGCGCGGAGTCGCTGCAGCAAAGCTGGCCGGCCTGGGTGACGGGCACCAACCCGGACAACCACAGCCGCGCGGCCGGCTATCAGTTCTCGTCCAACGCCTTCAAATATTTCGCCTTCGCGGACCCGAGCTTCGATTTCCTGAAGCTCGACCTGGGCGCCCAGTTCGACAAGGCCCACGCGAAGATGGCGGTGATCGACGCGCCGGACCCCAACCTGGCGGCCTTCCGCAAGCATGGCGGCAAGCTGATCCAGTACCATGGGTGGAACGACCCGGCGATCCCGGCGCGTTCGTCGATCCGCTACTACGAGGACGTGTCGAAGACCATGGGCGACACCTCCAGCTTCTACCGGCTCTACCTGGTGCCGGGGATGCTCCACTGCGGCGGCGGCGTGGCGCCGACCAACTTCGACTGGATCACCCAGCTGGACGATTGGGTGAGCCACTCCAAGCCGCCGGCGGCGGTGACGGCGTCGGCGACGCCCGGCGGCCAGGGGGCGACCCAGCTACTCTGCCCCTATCCCGGCGTGGCCAAACAGACCGGCGAGGCGTGGAGCTGCACGGCGTCCAGGCGGACGGCCAAGAAGGGCTAGTCGCCCTCGTCCTTCTTCAGCGCCTCGGCGGCGGCGCGGACCTCGCGGCGGAAGCGGTCGACGAGGGTCGAGCGGTCGCGCTTGCGGGTGGCCAGCAGCAGGGGGGCGGTGAGGCCGCGGGTCCCCTTCAGGCGGACGAAGCTGACCCCCTCGACGTTCATCCGCTGCATGGAGGCGGGCGTGATCGAGACCCCCAGGCCCGAGGCGACCAGGCTGAGGGTGGAGGCCATGCGCGGCGCCTCCTGGCCGACGTTGGGCGAGAAGCCGGCGGCCAGGCAGGCGGCCATGATCGCGTCGTAGAGGCCGGGTCCGCTCGGCCGGCGATAGAAGACGAAGGTCTCCTCGGCGAGGTCGGCGAGGGCTGCCTTGCCGCCGTGCGCCAGGCGATGGCCGGCCGGCACGGCGGCGACCATCTTCTCCTCCAGCAGCAGGTCGAGGGTCAGGCCGGCGATGTCGGTGGCGGTGGAGCGGATGAAGGCCGCGTCCAGCCGTTCCTCCTTCAGGCCGTTGGTCAGCTCCGGCGTGCCGTCTTCGGCCAGCGCCAGCAGGACGCCCGGCCGGGTGTCGCGGAAGGCGCGGATCTGCTGGGTGACGAAGGGATGGAAGGCCGCCGAGGAGGTGTAGCCGACCGCGAGGCGGCCCTGCTCGCCGCGCGCGGCGCGCTGGGCGGTCTCCTTGATGCGTTCGGCGCGGGCCAGGACCTCGCGGGCCTCCTC
Organism: Phenylobacterium sp.; assembly: GCA_004799545.1. GTDB lineage: Bacteria > Pseudomonadota > Alphaproteobacteria > Caulobacterales > Caulobacteraceae > Phenylobacterium. The sequence goes on along the minus strand of SSMU01000023.1, from coordinate 323,417 downwards.
GACCACCACGCGGCCGGCCTCGGTGACCTTCACCCCGCGCGGCAGGCGCTCGAACAGGGCGACGCCGAGCTCTTCCTCCAGCTGGCGGATGGCGCGGGTGAGCGGCGGCTGCTGGATGCCCAGCCGCTCGGCGGCGCGGGTGATATGGCCCTCGTCGGCGACGGTCACCAGGTAGCGGAGGCGGCGCAGTTCGATCATCACATACCTCGGAGGTATTGAAATCGGCTCTGCTATATATTGGACCCTCTAGGCCGATCGGTCCATGCCTGGCGCATCAACACGCGGAGCCGATCCATGGATGCTTCCGACCACATCGACGGCGAGGCCCGCAACGGCCTGATCCTGCAACTCGTCGACTGGGCCACGGCCCGGCCGCGCAGCTACGGCGAGGCGATGGAGGCCTGGGCCTCCACCTGTCCGGCCCTGACCATCTGGGAGGACGCCCTGGCCGAGCGGCTGATCGCCGTCGAGCCGGTGGCGGGCGCCGGGACGGGCGGCGGGCGCGTGGTGGTCACCGCCGCCGGCCGGGCCCTGCTGACAGGGGCCAGGTGAGCCTCTACGCCGGCGTCTTCCTGATCGCCACGGCCTTCGTGACGGCGGCGCTATCGGGGGTGTTCGGCATGGCCGGGGGGCTGATGCTGAAGGGGGCGATCGCCCTGGTCCTGCCGGTGTCGGCGACCTTCGTGACCCACGGCCTGCTGCAGCTGGTGGCCAATGGCTGGCGGGCGATCCTGCACCGGAGGCACGTGGCCTGGCGGATCGTCGGCGTCTACGCTCTGGGCTCGGCGGTGGCCGGGGGCCTCATGGCGTTCATCGCCGTCGAGCCGACCAAAGCCACGCTCTACCTGCTGATGGGGGCGGTGACGGGGCTGCTGTGGATCCCGCAGAGCTGGCTGAAACTGGACGCCGAGCGGCCGGCCCAGGCCTTCGTCTCAGGGGTCTCGGTCACCGGCCTGAACCTGACGGCCGGGGTGGCCGGGCCGCTGCTCGATATCTTCTTCGTGCGCACCGCGCTGACCCGCCACCAGATCGTCGCCACCAAGGCCGCGACCCAGGTGTTCGCCCACCTGGCCAAGGTGATCGTCTATGGCGCGCCGCTGATCGCCCTGCACGGCAAGGGCCTGCCGCCCTGGTGGGTGTTCCCCCTCGCCATCCCGCTCTCCATGGCCGGCACGGCGGTGGGCGGGCTGATCCTGGCGCGGATGGACGACGTGAACTTCAAGCGGCTGTCGCGGCTGGTGGTGACGGCGACGGGCCTGCTCTACCTGGTCTGGGCGGCGCAGCTCTATCTCGCGCGCTGAAATCCTCCCCTCAGGGGAGGTGGTCCGAAGGACCGGAGGGGGTTGCAGCCCAAGAGCGTTGGAGGCCGCGCCCTTCAACCCCCTCAGTCGCTTCGCGACAGCTCCCCCTGCGGGGAGCACGAAAAAACAGCCGGCCCTGGGGAGGACCGGCTGTAAAAGTCATAGGGAGGAAACGCCCAGGTTGGGCAGAGGCTGAGATATGTCCGCCAAGCGCCGCCGCAAGGGCGGCGACCGAATTTTTTTTGCTATGGGCGCCAAATGAATCTCGTCCCGCAGATCCTCGAGACCCGCTTCGTTCGCCTGGAGCCGATGGCCGAGGCCCATCGCGAGGGCCTGCGCGCCGCGGTCGAGACCGACGCCGACTTCTTCCCGGCCCTCTACCCCTACTCCTGGGCCGGCGAGCACTTCGGTCCCACCTGGGACAAGCTGATGGCCGACATGGCGGCTGCGAACACCCTGGGCTTCGCGGTGATGGTGGCGGGCGTCTGCCGCGGCATCAGCACCTACTACGGCATCGACCGAGCCAACGACGTGCTGGAGATCGGCGGCACCTTCTATGAGCCGGCGGTGCGCGGCGGGCCGGTCAATCCCTCGGCCAAGCGGCTGCTGTTGGGCCACGCCTTCGAGGGCGGCGCGCGGCGGGTGGTGTTCCGGGTGGACGCCATCAACGCCCGCAGCCGCGCGGCGGTCACCAAGTTGGGCGCGGTGCAGGAGGGCATCCTGCGCCAGGACCGGGCGACCTTCACCGGCCGGATCCGCGACACGGTGATCTTCTCGGTGCTGGCCGACGAGTGGCCCGCGGTGCGCGAGCGCCTGGACGCGCGGCTGGCGGCGTTCGGCTAGCCTCGGCGTGCGATCCTGCGGGCGGCCAGGCCCACCAGCACCACGGTCATGGCGGCGAGCGCGGCGAGGTGGGTGAGCGGCGCGCCTTCGTAGGCCAGGCCGCCGCTGGCCCGGGCGAGCTGCGCGAGATGGTAGGTCGGCCAGATGAAGCGGATGTCGTGCAGCACGCCGCTCAGGGGGAAGAACAGGCCCGACAGGAAGGCCATGGAGAGATATGTGATGTTGGCGAAGGCGGCGGCGCTGGAGGCCGGCGCATAGGCCCCGATGAACAGGCCGACGGCGCAGGCCGGGAGCACGCCCAGCGACATTACCCCAGCCACGCGGACGAGGGTGACGAGCGGCAGGGTGACGTGGCCCAGCGTCAGGCCGAGCGTCACCAGCATCGCCATCACCACGACCGCAAAGACCAGGGCCATCAGCAGCTTCGAGGCCAGGTAGGAGCCGGTCGGCATGGGCAATGCCCGCTTGTAGGTTAAGAGGCCCATGTTGCGTTCGACGGCCACCAATATGCCGAAGCCGAACAGGCCCGGACCCATGACGCCATAGACCGTCCAACCCACGAACAGGTTGTTGGCGAAAGCGGGCTGATGGGCGGCGAGGCCCGGGAGCACGATGCCGAACAGGCTGTAGAAGATCAGCGGCATGGCCAGGATGGGGAAGGCGAAGGCCGGCGTCCGCAGCAGCCGCAGCGATTCATAGGCCGCGTCACTGACATAGGCCCGGACCACGCGGGCGAGCGGCATGGGCGGAAGGGCGAAGGCCTCGGTCATGCGGCGTCCTCCTGGATGATCTCTGGGACGGGGGGCTCCTGGGTCAGCTCGGCGAAGGCCTCGGTGAGGCCGGCCCGGCGGACCTCCAGGTCGGAGAGGTGGGGATCCGCGGCCAGCAGGCGGCGCACCACCACTTCCGCATCGGCGGTGGTGACGGTGGTTTGGGAGCCCTCGCGCACGGCGGCCGTCACCTCCGGCCAGGCCTCGATCGCGGCGAGCTCGACAGCCGTGGCGCAGGCGATCCGCTTGCGGGAGACCAGGGAGCGGATGTCGGAGACCGTGCCCTCGGCGATGCGGCGGCCCTTGGCCATCACCACCACCCGGTCGGCCAGGGCCTCGGCCTCCTCGATGTAGTGGGTGGTGAGCACGATCGAGACGCCGCCCTTCACCAGCCGTTGAACGGTCCGCCACATGGTCTCCCGGGCGGTGACGTCGAGGCCGGTGGTGGGCTCATCGAGAAACAGCAGCTGCGGCCGGCCGCAGACGGCCAGCGCGAACTGGGCCTGCCGCTTCTGGCCGCCGGAGAGCTTCACATAGGGCCGGTCGAGGATCTTGCCGATCCCGGCGGTCTCCACCGTCTCGGCGAGGCTGAGCGGGGCCGGATAGTAGGCGCGGGCCTGGTTGATCAGGTCGCGGACCCTGAGCGCGTCCGGCAGGGCCACCTCCTGCATCATCACGCCCACCCCGCGGCGGGCGGCGAGATCGTGCGGCGAGCGGCCGAACAGGGTGACCTCGCCGGCGTCGGGCGCCTGCAGGCCGAGCATCAGGCCGATGGCGGTGGTCTTGCCCGCGCCGTTGGGCCCGAGCACGGCGAGCAGCTCGCCCGGGTGGACCTCCAGGTCCATGCCGTCGAGCGCCGTGGTGGTCCCGTAGCGTTTGCGCACGCCCTTGAGGCTGGCCAACGCCGCCCCTGTCCGTTCCGATGTCATCGGTCGCCCCCGCTCCGGTTCGCCTGTTAGTCGCCGCCCAGGCCGCAACCGGATGCAGGATAGCGAGTTACTTTAAAACGTAAAGTGCTTTTCGATTAGCCTACGCCCTGACCGGCGCGCCGAGGCGGTGGACGTTCTCGGCCTCCTTGAAGAACACCTTGTCGGCCGCGGCGGCGACCTCCTGGGCGGTGTAGGGCCGGCCGGGCGCGAAGCCCTCGGTCTCCAGCATCTTGATCTCGCGCACGCCGCGCGAGGAGACCCCGAGGATCTTGCCCGAGTGCTCCGCCGAGAGGTCGCTCACCATGTAGAGCACACCGGGCGCGACGTTCTCCGGCAGGGACAGCGGATCGGGCTCGCGGTCCTTGCGGCCGGGCAGGTCCGAGGTCATGCGGGTGTAGGCGCCAGGCGCCAGGCCCATGACCCGGATGTTGTACTTCCGCCCCTCGATCGACATCACCCGGACCATGCCGTAGATGCCGGCCTTGGCCGCCCCGTAGTTGGTCTGGCCGAAATTGCCGTAGAGGCCGGAGGTGGACGAGGTCAGCACCATCGAGCCGCCGCCGTGTTCCTTCATGAATTTCCAGACCGGCAGGGCGACGCAATAGGTGCCTTTGAGGTGGACCTTGATCACCGCGTCCCAGTCGGCCTCGGAGGTGTTGGCGAAGGTCCGGTCGCGCAGGATGCCGGCGTTGCAGACCAGGACGTCGACCTTGCCGAAGTGGTCGAGGGCGGTCTTCAGGATGGCCTCGCCGCCCTGGACCGTGGAGACGTCGTCGCCGTTGGCCACCGCCTGGCCGCCGGCCGCCTCGATGGCGTCGACCACCTTCTGCGCCGCCGAGCGGTCGGCCCCGCTGCCGTCGCGCGCCCCGCCCAGGTCGTTGACCACGACCGAGGCGCCTTCCTTGGCGAACAGCTTGGCGTAGGCCTCGCCCAGGCCATTTCCGGCGCCCGTAATGATGGCGACCTTACCGTCCAGCAAACCCATCGCGACCTCCCAATGCTCTTCAAGGCTTATGGGCGGCATCTTCCCGCCGCGGATCGGCGGATGGCAAGGGCTTCAGGGCCGGACGCGGTGGTAGCGCCAGTCCTGGCCCTTGAGCTGGCCGTTCACCTGGCCCTCGATCCGCGCGCAGAGATCGGCGCCGCAGCGGCGGTAGATCACCCGCTGAGGGAAGTCGTCCCCCGGCCGCTGGAACACCGCCTGGCCGTCCGGCCCGGGCAAGAGGGCGAAGGGCGTCGGCGGCTTGTCGCGCATGAAGGGGTTGAAGCTCACCACACCCGCGGCGTCGGTGCTGATGCTGGAGAACTCGTAGGTCGGCGGCCGGCCGGGCCGGTTGGTCTGGGCCGCGCCCGCCATGCCGCCGCCGAGCGGGGCGAGCCAGGTCTCGCGCACGGTGACGCCGTGCTTGGTCTCGCTCCAGGCGCCGGCCATCCAACCCAGATTCGAGACGTCGGCCGGCGCAGTCGAGACCGTCGCAGCCGCCAGTATCGCCAGGATCATTCGCGCTCCCCCCTGTTCCGTCGCTCGCGGAAGAAGGCCTTCAGCATAGCCGAGCTTTCCCCGGCCAGCACGCCGCCCTCGACCTGTGGCCGCCAGTGGCAGGTGGGCTGGTCGAAGAACCGCGGGCCGCTGACCACCGCGCCGCCCTTGGGGTCCTCGGCGCCGAACACCAGCCGGCCGATGCGGGCGTGGCTGATCGCCCCGGCGCACATGGCGCAGGGCTCCAGGGTGACCACCAGGGTGAGGCCGGTGAGGCGGTAGTTGCCGAGCTTCCGCGCGGCTTCGCGGAGCGCCACGACCTCGGCGTGGGCGGTGGGGTCGTGGGCGCCGATCGGGCCGTTGGCGCCGACCGAGATCACCTCGCCCGACGCGGGATCGATTATGGCGGCGCCCACCGGCGTCTCGCCGGCGGCGGCCGCGGCTTGCGCCGCATCGAGGGCGATGCGCATTGTCCGAAGATCATGGTCCACGATCCGCACCGAACCCAGCCGGCCCGCGCCGGTCAAGCCCACGCGGCCGATTCCGGCCTGGAGCCGGGCGGCGAGCGGGTGGCCAAGGCCCTGGCCCGGGCCGGCGTCGCCTCCCGCCGCGAGGTGGAGCGGCTGATCGAAGCCGGCCGGGTGGCGCTGAACGGCAAGCTGCTGACCACGCCGGCGATCAAGGTCGAGCCGGGCGACGTGCTGACCGTTGACGGCCAGGTGGTCAACGAGCCGGAGCCGGTGCGGGTGTTCCGCTACCACAAGCCGGTGGGCCTGGTGACCACCCACAAGGACCCGCAAGGCCGCCCGACGGTGTTCGAGGCCCTGCCCAAGACCCTGCCGCGGCTGATCTCGATCGGCCGCCTCGACCTCAATTCCGAGGGCCTGCTGCTGCTCACCAACGACGGCGGCCTGGCCCGCGCCCTGGAACTGCCGGAGACTGCCCTGGTCCGCCGCTACCGGGCCCGGGCGCGCGGCCGGATCACCCAGGCGAAGCTCGACACCCTGCAGCGCGGGATCACCGTCGAGGGCGTGCGCTACGGGCCGATCGAGGCGACCCTGGACAAGGCCAAGGAGGGGCCGCAGGGCGCCAACCTGTGGATCACCGTCACCCTGACCGAGGGCAAGAACCGCGAGGTCCGCCGGGTGCTGGAGGCCCTCGGCGTGACCGTGAACCGCCTGATCCGCCTGGCCTACGGACCCTTCGCGCTGGGCACGCTGGGGGTCGGCGAGGTGGAGGAGGTGGGGCCGCGGGTGATCCGCGAGCAGCTGGCCGGCCACGTGGAGCCGGCGAACCTGCCGAAGGGCGACCGCGCGCAATGGAAGGCCCCGGCCCCCACCGCGCGCCGTCGGGTCGCCGAGCCGGCGGCTGCGGAGGAGCCCGCCTCGCACGGCGCCCGCAAGGCTTGGGGCCGGGCCGACGCCAATCCGCGCCGCGCCGCCGCCCCTTCCGAGACGCCGCAGAAGAAGACCTACAAGGCCGGCTGGGCGACGCCGAAGATCAAGCCGTCGATCAAGGCGGCCGGCGCGAAGCCCGCCGGGCCCAAGGCTGCGGGCGCGAAGCCGTCTCGCCCCAAGCCGTCCGGTCCTAAGCCTTTTGGACCTAAACCTTCTGGATCTCCGCGGGCGGGCGGGCCGAGCGCAGGCCCTCGCGGGCGGACGCGGTCCGCATCACCTGCGCAAAGCTCCGGCGCTCATCGGCCAAGCCCTCGTCCAGGGGGCGGGAAAGGGCGGCGCGGGTGAGCCGCTTGGCGAAGGCGATGCCTTCCGCCCCGCGCTGATCCCATTCGGCCGCCATCTCCAGGGCGCGGGCCAGCGGGTCGTCGGCCAGCTCGTGCACCAGGCCGATCCGCAGGGCCTCCTCGGCCTCGACCACCAGGCCGCGCAGGATGATCTCCAGGGCCTTGGATTCCCCCACCACCCGCGGCAGGCGCTGGGTGCCGCCGCCGCCGGGGAAGATGCCGACACGGGTCTCCGGCAGGCCGATCTGGACGCCGTCGCGCGCCGCGATGCGCAGGTCGCAGGCCAGGCTCATCTCGAAGCCGCCGCCCATGCACAGGCCGTTGATCGCCGCCACCACCGGTTTCGGCGCCTCGGCCAAGAGGTCGACCAGGGCCAGGAAGCCTTGCTCCGGCCGGGCGCCCGGCGGTGGCGGCGGCGGGGCCGGCGCGCCCTCGGTCGCGTCGCTGGCGGTGGAGAGCTCGCCGACGTCGTAGTGGCGCACGAAGATGCCCGGCACGCCGCCGGTGAGGAGGATCGAACGCACCGCCGGATCGGCGGCCAGCGGCCGGACCTTGTCCAGCATCTCCTGGGCCCCGGCCGCGGTCATGGTGCCGATGGGCGGGTTGGCGTAGGTGACGACCGCGGCCCCGCCACGCCGCTCGACGGTCACGAAGCTCATCGCGGTCTCCTCCCCAAGTTTCGCGAGAGCTTGGAACGCGAGGCCCGGCGCGGCAAGCTCGCGGCCGGATTTGAAGAGGGCCGGCCGTTTGCGCATCGTCTCAGGGGAGTTCCGCGGCAAGACGCTCGTCGCGCCGGCCGGCCAGGCCACGCGGCCCACTTCCGACCGCGCGCGGCAGGCGGTGTTCAACATCCTGGAGCATGCCCCCTGGTCGACGGGGCTGCGCGGGCAAAGGGTGATCGACCTGTTCGCGGGTTCCGGCGCCCTGGGGTTCGAGGCCCTGTCGCGCGGGGCGACCTTCTGCCTGTTCGTGGAGACCGACGAGGCGGCGCGTGGGGCGATCCGCCAGAACATCGACGGCCTAAGTCCAAGTGGGGGCCTGTTCGGCCGCACGCGGGTGCATCGCCGCGACGCCACCCAGCTGGGCGTCCGCCCCGGCGCCGACGGCCCGGCCTTCGACCTGGCCTTCCTCGACCCCCCCTACGGCAAGGGGCTGGGCGAGGTGGCGATCGCCAAGCTGGGCGAGGGCGGCTGGCTGGCGCCGGGGGCGATCGTCGTGCTCGAGCGCGGGGCGGAGGAGGAGTCGTTCAACGTTGAAGGATATGATCGGCTGGACGAGCGGCGGTACGGCGCGGCCGTGGTGCATTTCCTGAAGTTCTCCCCTTCCCCACGCGATGCGTAGAGGGGAGAGGGCCGCGAGTTGGCCTAGGCGGCCGCCGCCGGCTCCAGCTCCAGGCCGAAGGCGTCGCGCAGGCCCTTGGCGCCGGCCGGGGTGAGCACGGCCGAACGGCCCTCGGCCCCGCGGGCGATCCAGCCGAGGTCGAACAGCCGGGCGAGCAGCCGGGCGGCGATGGGGCCCGCGAGGTGGCGGCGCCGCTCCGTCCAGTCGATGCAGGGCCGCAGGCGGCCGCGCGGATTGGGTTTCAGGCCGGTCAGGTCGACGCCGAGCGCGGCCAGCCGGGCGTGGCCGATGTCGGTCAGCCGGTAGCGGTCCGGGCCGTCGGCCTCGAACAGCCCCTGGCGCTCGAAGGCGTCGGCCAGGGCGACGCCCAGGCGGCCAGCCAGGTGGTCGTAGCAGGTGCGGGCCTCGCGCAGCCGCCGGGCCTTGGGCGACAGCGGCGGATCGAGCGGCCGGGGCATGGGCGCCAGCCGCGACAGGGCCTCCAGCGCCTCGCCCACCCGCGGGTCGGCGATCCGGTAGTAGCGGTGGCGGCCCTGGCGGGTGACGGCCAACAGGCCGCCGTCGGTGAGCCTGCCCAGGTGGTTGCTGGCCGCCTGCGGGGTGAGGCCGGCGGCGCAGGCCAGCGCGGTGGCCGGCAGGGCGCGGCCGTCCATCAGCGCCTGCAGCATGGCGGCGCGGGCCGGATCGCCGATCAGGGCGGCGGGGATCGCGATATTGGCGTCCATGGGGAGAGTGTAGCGGGTGGCGACCTGGATTGCTTCAGGGCCGGCTGAAGCGTCTACCGCCGACCGAACAGGCGCTCGATGTCGGCGAGCTTGAGCTCGACGTAGGTGGGGCGGCCGTGGTTGCACTGGCCGGAGTGGGGCGTCGCCTCCATCTGGCGGAGCAGGGCGTTCATCTCCGGCGCGGTCAGCCTCCGGCCGGCGCGCACCGAGCCGTGGCAGGCCATGGTCGAGCAGACCTCTTCCAGCCGTTCCTTGAGCGCCAGGGCCTGGCCGTTCTCGGCGAGGTCGTCGGCGATGTCGCGGACCAGGGCGGCGGCGTCGGTCTCGCCGAGCAGGGCGGGGACCTCGCGGACCAGGACGGCGCCCGGGCCGAACGGCTCGATCAGCAGGCCAAGCGCGGCCAGCTCCTCGGCGCGGCCGGCGACCCGCTCGGCCTCGGCGGGATCGAGTTCGACCACCTCGGGCAGCAGCAGGGCCTGACGGGCGACGCCGCCGTTCGACATCTCGGCCTTCATCCGCTCATAGACCAGGCGCTCGTGGGCGGCGTGCTGGTCGACGATCACCACCCCGTCGCGGGTCTGGGCGACGATATAGGTCTCGTGCACCTGGGCGCGGGCGGCGCCGAGCGGGAAGTCCAGGGGATCGACGATCTCGGCGGGGCCGGGCTGCTCGCCCATCCCCGGCTGCGGCGGGTCCCAGGCCACCTCGGCGCGGGCGGAGACCTCGGCGAGGCCGGGCAGGATGGCGGCGGCGGCAGCCGCACCGGGATTCCAACCGCCGGCCCGCCAGGCGGAAAAGCCCTGCGCCGAGGGCGGCGGGGTCCAGCCGCCGCCGGGACGGAAGCCGCCGAGCGCGGCGCCGGCGGTGGTGGTCGAGGCGCGGTGGCCGGCGGCGGCCAGGGCATGGCGCAGCGCCCCGATGATCAGGCCGCGCACCAGGCCGGGATCGCGGAACCGCACCTCGGCCTTGGCCGGGTGGACGTTGACGTCGACCAGGCCGGCGTCCAGGTCGACATAGAGGGCCGCCAGCGGATGGCGGTCGCGGGCCAGGAAGTCGGCGTAGGAGGCCCTGAGCGCCCCTTGCAGCAACCTGTCGCGCACCGGCCGGCCGTTGACGAACAGGTACTGGTGGGCGGCGTTGCCGCGGTTGTAGGTCGGCAGGCCCGCGAAGCCGGTGAGCCGGATGCCCTCGCGCTCCTGGTCGAGCTCCAGCGCATTGTCGGAGAACTCGCGGCCCATGACGGCGGAGAGCCGGGCGAGGCGGCCTTCCGGGCCTGGCCGCTCGGCCGGCAGGCGCAGGGTGCGGCGGCCGTCGAGGTCGAGGGTGAAGCTCACCGCCTCGTGGGCCATGGCCTGGCGCTTCAGCTCCTCGCCGATGGCCAGGGCTTCGCTCCGCTCGGACTTCATAAACTTGAGCCGCGCCGGGGTGGCGTAGAACAGGTCGCGGACCTCGACGCGGGCCCCGTGCGGGCCGGGGAAGGCGGCGGGCGAGACGGCGCCGACCGCACCGGCGTCGACGAAGATGGCGTGGGCGTCGGCGGCGCCTGTCGCGCGGCTGGCGATCGACAGGCGGGCCACCGAGCCGATCGACGGCAGGGCCTCGCCGCGGAAGCCGAGGGTGGCGATGCGTAAGAGGTCGTAGTCGCCGTCGTCGCCGGGCTTCAGCTTGGAGGTGGCGTGGCGCTCGACGGCCAGCGGCAGCTCGTCCGGCGGGATGCCGGCCCCGTCGTCGGCCACCAGGATGCGGGTCAGGCCACCACCATCGGCCTGCACCTCGACCGCAGACGCGCCGGCGTCGAGGGCGTTCTCCACCAGCTCCTTGACCGCGCTCGCCGGCCGTTCCACCACCTCGCCGGCGGCGATGCGGTTGATGAGCTCGGGCGGCAGGCGACGGATGGGCATGAAAAGGCCTTGGATGATCGGCCCTTATAAGCCGATTCCGGAGCGCGGATGAGCGTGCGACATCGTCTCGGCAAATCGGCTTTCGGCCTCCTGGCGTTCGCGGCTGCGCTGGCCACACCCACCCTGGCGCAGGTCCCGATCACCCCGGCGCGGGTCGATCCCAACGATCCGGACGCGGTGATCGTTGAGGAGCTGGTGGTGGTGGCCCGCGAGAAGGGCCCGGCCTGGTGGACGGTGACCAATGGCGCCTCCACCGTCTACGTCCTCGGCGTGCCCTCGATCGCGCCGCGCCACATGCAGTGGGACCGCGGGGTCTTCGAGCGCCGGCTGAAGGGGGCCAGCGAGGTGATCCTGCCCTACCAGGACATCCGCGTGCGGGTCTCGAGCTCCCTGGGCGCGGCCTGGAACTACCTGCGGCTGAAGTCCTCGACGCCGTTCGAGGAGACCCTGGACGGACCGGCCAAGGCCCGCTTTGTCGACGCCCGCACACGCCTGGGCCAGCCGGCCAGGCGCTATGGGACGAAGAACCCGCTGGCCGCGGCCCTGCTGCTGATCACCGACTATCGCGACCGGACCGGGCTCACCAACACCGACCCGATGAAGCTGATCAAGGGCCTGACCCAGCAGGCGCACGTGCCGATCTGGCAGAAGAGCTACGACATCGCTCCGCAGCTGGGGGCGGTGCTGCGCACCCCGCCAGAGGCCGGGCGCGGCTGCCTGGAGGAGGTGATGGGCCAGGTGCGGGCGGGGCCCGGCGGGACGCTGGCCGCCGCCAAGGCCTGGGCCGACGGCGATACGGCCGGGGCCCTGGAGAACGAGCGCACCTACGAGCGCTGCATCGCCCTGGTGCCCGGCGCGGCGGCCTTCGACGGCCGCGCCAAGGCCGACGAGGTGGCGGAGATCGAACAGGCCCTGAAGCGGCCGGGCCACGCCATCGCCGTGGTGCAGCTGCGGCCCCTGCTCAGCCAGGGCGGCGTCCTCGACCGCCTGCGCAGCCAGGGCTTCACGGTGAAGACGCCGGGGGAAGAGTAGGCCTAGAGCCCCGGCAGCTTGATCTTCCGCGGGCCTTCGCGGGAGATGATGATGTCCTTGCCGCCGGTGAGCTTGGCGATGCGGTCGGCCTCGGAGGCCGCGTCGACGGGGGCCGCGGTGTCGGCGCCGCTGGCGGCGGCGTCATTGGGGGCCTTGGCGGCGCGCCAGAACATCACGCGGTCGGCGAAGCTCTTCTCCTTGTGCGCCACGTCGCCGAACTCGTCGTCGACCACATAGCGGATCAAGGGATCGGCCTTCTCGCCGCCGGCCTTGGCGACCAGCATCTTCTCGCCGTCGGAGCGGGCCTCGCCCTCACGCTGGCCCAGCAGGGCCAGGCGCGCGGCGCTTTCCGGCTGCAGCTCCTGCGGACGCGGCTTGCCGGGCGCCGGCGGACGCAGGGCGTAGTCGGGCGGCACCACCAGGGGCGCCTTGGTGACGACGCGGAATTCGTCGGGGGTCACCTTGGTCATCCCGAGCGCTTGCTGGGTCGACTGGCAACCCGCCAGGCCGATGCCCGCGAGCAACGCGGACGCCGCGATCACTTTGCTGACGCTCATGAACCTTAAGAACTCCTAGGGCCGCCCCCGACCGCGGATAGTTGGATAACCCATCCCGTCTCCAACGCCAACGGGGCTAGACGGCGTGTTCTCGCCGCAGGCTGTCGAGCAGCAGGGCGATGACGCCCACGGTGATGGCGCTGTCGGCCACGTTGAACACCCAGGGGAAGAAGCCCAGGCGCTGCACGTCGATGAAGTCGACCACGAAGCCCAGCCGGGCGCGGTCGATGGCGTTGCCCACCGCGCCGCCGGCGATCAGGCCGTAGCCCAGCGCCTGCAGCGGCCGGTGCGACCGCCTGGCCCAATAGACGATCATCACCGCCACGATCAGCGAGAAGGCCACCAGCCCCCAGCGGGCGATGTCGTGGTTGGCCCTGAGGAAACCGAAGCTGACCCCGGGGTTCATCACCCAGGTGAGGTGCAGGGGACCGGCCACCGGCACGGTGCCCACCTCCTCCAGCCGCAGGACACTGACCACCCAGTATTTGGTGACCTGATCGAGGAGGATGATCGCTGCGGCCAGGCCATAGGCGCTCCAGCCGTACTTGCTCACTTGGTTCATGCCGGGACGTCGGCCTCCCTGTGGGTCGCGTCGAAGGCCGCGACCGCGTCATCGCAGCGCAGGCAGAGCATCTTGGGCGGGGTGACCTCGGGCAGCACCCGCCAGCAGCGGGCGCATTTGCAGCCCTTGTCCTCAGCCTTGGCGATCAGCGGGGGCGCCGGCTCGCCCTCCTGGATCTGCGCGATGCTGGTCACGAAGACCTCGGCGGCGAACTGATCGCGGCTGAGGCCCTCCACATCGAAGTCCTTCAGCGTCGCCCCGTCGCTCGAGGCCGCCGGAACCTTCACGATCGGCTCCGCTTCCAGCGAGGCGCGAATGTCCTTGGCGTTGCGCGCGACCTCGATGCCGGCGTTGACGGCTTCCTTGACCTTCAGGAGCCGCGCCCAGCGCTCGGCCTCCTCGTCGTTGCGCCACTCGCCCGGCGTGTGGGGGAAGATGCGCAGGCAGTTGGAGCCGGCGTCCGGGAAGCGCGTGGTCCAGGCCTCTTCCATGGTGAAGGGCAGGAGCGGCGCGAGCCAGATGGTCAGGCGTTCGAAGACGGCGTCCAGCACGGTGCGCACCGCGCGGCGGCGCAGGCTGTCGGGCCGGTCGCAGTAGAGCGGGTCGCGGCGGACGTCGAAGAACAGCGACGACAGCTCGGTCTGGCAGAATTCCAGCAGGGCGCGGGTGACGTCCTGGAAGATGTAGTCGCGGTAGGCGCCCTTGACCTCGCCGTCCAGCTCCCAGAGCCGGTGCAGGATGAAGCGCTCCAGGGGCGGCAGCTGGTCGAGCGGCAGGCGCTCGGCGTCGGAGAAGCCGCCCAGCGCGCCCAGCATGTAACGGATGGTGTTGCGCAGTTTGCGGTAGGCGTCGGTGGTGGTCTGGAGGATCGTCTTCCCGATCTTCTGATCCTCGGTGTAGTCGACCATGGCCGCCCAGAGCCTGAGGATCTCCGCGCCGCTATCCTTGATCACGTCCTGCGGCTCGACGGCGTTGCCCAGCGACTTGGACATCTTCTCGCCGCTCTCGGTGACCGTGAAGCCGTGGGTCAGCACGGCGTCGTAGGGCGCGCGGCCACGGGTGCCGGAGCTCTCCAGCAGGGACGACTGGAACCAGCCGCGGTGCTGGTCGGAGCCTTCCAGGTAGAGGTCAGCGGGCCAGCGGGTGTTGGCCCGGCCTTCGAGGACGAAAGCATGGGTCGAGCCGGAGTCGAACCAGACGTCGAGGATGTCCTCGACCTTCTCGTAGCGGTCCGGGTCGTGATTGCCGAGGAAGTCCTTGGCCGGCCGCGTGAACCAGGCGTCGGCGCCCTCGGCCTCGATGGCCTCGACGATGCGGCGGTTGACGTCGTCGTCGCGCAAAGGTTGGCCGGTTTCCTTGTCGACGAACATGGCCAGCGGCGAGCCCCAGGCGCGCTGGCGGCTGATCAGCCAGTCCGGCCGGCCCTCGACCATGGCGCGGATGCGGTTGCGCCCGGCCTCCGGAAAGAAGGCGGTGGCGTCGATGGATTCCAGGGCGGTCTCGCGCAGGGTGCGGCCGTGGTGCGCCGGATCCTCCAGCGGCTCGTCGATGCGGATGAACCACTGCGGGGTGTTGCGGAAGATCACCGGCGCCTTGGAGCGCCACGAGTGCGGATAGGAATGCTCCAGCCGGCCGCGGGCCAGCAGGCGCCCAGCCTCGATCAGCTTGTCGATCACCGCGGCGTTGGCGGGGCCGAACTTGCCGGCCTTCTTGCCCTCGGTCTCCAGCACCTTGAGGCCGCCGAACAGCGGCACGTTCGGATAGTAGGCGCCGTCCGGATCGACGGTCTCGGGGATCTCGCGGTGGCCGTGCGCCAGCCAGACGATGTAGTCGTCGGCGCCGTGGCCAGGCGCGGTGTGGACGAAGCCCGTGCCGGCGTCCTCGGTGACGTGGTCCCCGGCCAGCAGCGGGACCGGGAAGCCGTAGCCAATCCTGTCGAGGCCGGCCAGCGGATGGGCGCAGACCATGCCCTCGCAGTCGACCGCCTCGATCTTGCGGTACCTGGCGACCTTGGCCGCGGCCATGACGTCGCCCGCCAGCCGCTCGGCCAGGATCAGCCGGTCGCCCGGCTTGGCCCAGGGCTCGAAGGCGAGACCCTCCTCCATCGCCTCGACCTCGAACACCGCATAGGCGATGTCGGGATTGTAGGCGATCGCCCGGTTGGCCGGGATGGTCCAGGGGGTGGTGGTCCAGATGACCACCGAGGCGTTGGCCGCGGCGTTGGAGCCCTCCACCACCGGGAACTTCACCCAGATCGTCGGGCTGACGTGGTCGTGGTACTCGACCTCGGCGTCGGCCAGGGCTGTGCGCTCCACGGGGCTCCACATCACCGGCTTGGAGCCGCGGTAGAGCTGGCCGGAGCTTACGAACTTGTGGAACTCCGCGACGATCGCCGCCTCGCTCGAATAGTCCATGGTCGCATAGCGGTGCTCCCAGTCGCCGATCACCCCCAGGCGCTTGAAGCCGGCCATCTGCACGCCGATCCAGTGCTCGGCGTATTCGCGGCAGCGGGCGCGGAACTCGGCGCGGGAGACCTTGTCCTTGCGGCGGCCCTTGGCGCGCAGCTCCTCCTCGACCTTCCACTCGATGGGCAGGCCATGGCAGTCCCAGCCGGGCAGGTAGTCGACGTCGTAGCCGAGGGCGAAGCGCGAGCGGACCACGAAGTCCTTCAGCGTCTTCTGCAGGGCGTGGCCGATGTGGATCGCGCCGTTGGCGTAGGGCGGCCCGTCGTGCAGCACGAACAGCGGCTTGCCGGCCTGCTGCCGCGCCTTGCGCATGGTGTTGTAGAGGTCGATCTCCGCCCAGCGGGCGAGGATTTGCGGCTCCTTCTGCGGCAGGCCTGCGCGCATGGGGAAGGGCGTGTCGGGGAGGAAGATGGTGGCGCGGTAGTCGCGAGACGGTTTTTCGGCGTCGTCGGCCATAGGACTTTCCAGCTTGGCTCGGAATTCAGGGGTGCGGGATGGACCCGGCGCGCGCTGGAACGATCCCGTCCGGCGGCGTCACGCCGGGCGGATAATTCGCAGGGTTTTCCGAACCGAAGTCATCGGCGAGGCTCTAACAGAGGCGCGCCCGGAACCCAAGCGTGGGCTTCTAGGAGAGGATCTTCCGCGCCTGCTCCGCGTCCTTGAGCACCTGGACGGTCATCTCGTCGAGGCCGGCGAACTTCAGTTCGGGGCGGAGGAAGGCGACGAGGTCGGTCTCGATGACCTGGTCGTAGATGTCCTCGTCGAAGTCGAACAGCCAGACCTCGAGGCGCGGCTCGATAGTCCCCTCGATGGTCGGGTTGACCCCAATGTTGGCGACGCCGGGCAGCTTGCGGCCGTCGGGCAGGCGGGTGCGGGTGGCGTAGACGCCGAACTTCGGGATCACGTAGTCGGCGAGGCCGACGTTGGCGGTGGGATAGCCCAGCTTGCGGCCCAGCTGGCGGCCACGCACCACCACGCCCTCGATGGCGAACGGCCGGCCGAGGATCCGTGCGGCCTCCTCCGGGTGGCCGTCGCGCAGCGCCTCGCGGATGGAGGTGGAGGAGAACTTCTCCCCGTCGCGGTCGGTGACCTCCTCGGCCACCGAGACGCCGAAGCCGAGCTCCTGGCCATACTGGCGCATGGTGTCGGGCGTGCCGGTGCGGTCCTTGCCGAACGAATTGTCGAAGCCGAGCGCCACATGGCGCACGCCCAGGCCCTCGTGCAGCACCTGGGTGGCGAACTCGCGGTCGGTGATATCGGCGAGCTCGGCGTAGGGCAGGACGTAGAGGATCTCGACGCCCATGGACTCCAGGGCGCGGGCCTGCTGATCGCGCTTCATCAGCTGGAAGGCGGGCTCGTGCGGGCGGTGGTAGACGCGGGGATGCGGATCGAGGGTGATGACGCCCAGCGGCGCGCCCAGCGCCTTGGCCGCCTCCGCCGCCAGTCCGATCACCTTCTGGTGGCCGCGGTGGACGCCGTCGAAGTTGCCCATGGCGATGGCTGCGCCGCGGTCGCTGGCCGGCAGGCGCGTCCAGCCGTGGATCACCCGGACCCTGCTCATCCGCGTTTCGGCGCCATGACCAGGGCCTCGCCGTCCATGACGGTCTTGCCGGCCACCAGGCAGACGGTCTCCAGGGTGACCTGGCCGCGCTTCTCGTCCAGGGCCGTGACCGTGGCGCGCGCCGTCACCTCGTCGCCGATCCGGACCGGGCGGCGGAAGCGCAGGGACTGCGAGAGGTAGATGGCGCCGGGGCCCGGCAGGCGGGTCCCCAGCACCGCCGAGACATAGGCCGCCGAGAGCATGCCGTGGGCGATGCGGCCGCCGAAGGTGGTGGTCTTGGCGTAGGCCTCGTCCAGGTGGACGGGATTGCTGTCGCCGGAGACCTCGGCGAAGGCCTCCAGGTCGTGGGGGCCGACGGTGCGCACCAGCTCGGCGCTCTGCCCCAGGCTCAGCTCGTCGAAGTAGAAACCCTGCTGCACGGACGTCCCCTCAGGCCCAGATCACTTAGCGACGAATGGCGGCGCTCACCAGACCAGGTCGGCGATCGCCCAGGCGGCGGTGACGCCCTCGGTCTCGAAGACGTGGTTGATCATCGCCGGATCGAGCGTCCCGGAGGCCAGGATCTCCTGGCCGTGGATGCCGTTGGCGACGAACAGGGCGTCGAGGCCTTGGGCGTTGGCGCCGCGCAGGTCGGTGCGCGGCCCGTCGCCGACGCAGAGCACGCGGCTGCGATCGATGGCTTGACCCGCGCGCTCGGCGGCCTTGGCGAGCGCCAGGTCGTAGATGGCCGCGTGCGGCTTGCCGGCCATCAGCACCTGGCCGTCCAGCGCCTCGTAGAGCTGGGCCAGGGCCCCGCCGCAGTAGATCAGCTTCGCGCCGCGCTGCACGACGATGTCGGGGTTGGCGCAGATCATCGGCAGGCCGCGGGCGACGGCGCCCTTGAAGCGCTCGCGATAGTCGTCCGGCGTCTCGGCCTCGTCGTCGAACGGGCCGGTGCAGGAGATGAAGGCCGACTCGTCCAACTCGGCGAAGTCGAGGCCGAGGCCCTCGTAGAGCGGGTCGTCGCGGTCGGGGCCGAGCTTCCAGGCGGGACCCGGCGCGCGGGCGGCCAAGAGCTTGCGGGTCGCGTCGCCCGAGGTGACCACCAGCGACCAGGACTCACGCGGCACGCCCAGCCGGTCGAGCTGTTCGATGACCCCGGCGTTGGGACGTGGGGCGTTGGAGATCAGCACCACCTCGCCGCCCTGGGCGCGGAAGCCGGCGAGCGCCGCGCAAGCCGCCGGGAAGGCCTCGCGGCCGTTGTGGATCACCCCCCAGACGTCGCAGAGCAGCACGCCGTAGAGATCGGTGAGGGCGGAGAGCCCGGAGATGATCTTGGGGGAGGTCATGGGGGCGGGGCTAAAGGCCGTCCGCGATCGGGTCAAACCTAAAACTCAACCGTCATGGCCGGGCTTGTCCCGGCCACCCAAACGCGCCGAGTTCTGAGATTTGCCTGAGCGTTCGGTGCTTATGGGTCCCCGGGACAAGCCCGGCCATGACGGTCGTATTGAGCAGCGCGAAGGTGCGCCTACCGCCCGCCGCCGGCCGCGCGGCGCTGGAAGTGGGGGCGGAGGTAGGCCGACGGCGGATCGGCCTCGGCGAGGACGGCGTCGCGGATGGCGCGGGGTTCGCCGAACAGGTGGCCCTGGCCGTAGGTGATGCCGAGGTCGAGGACATCGACCACCTGGCGCTCGGCCTCGACCTTCTCGGCGATCACCTCGACGCCGTAGCGGCGGGTCAGGGCGGCGAAGTCCTCCGCCGCCAGGTCGGGCAGCGAGCGCAGGATCAGCCGGCCGTTCACCTCGGTCATCTCGTCGAGCAAGAACTGGGCGGCGACCTTGATGAACTTCACGTCGGAGCGGGTGAGGTCCTGCAGGTCGAGGTCGAGGTCGACCACCTTGTCGAGCGAGAAGCGGAAGCCGAGGTCGGCGAGCTTGCCCATGTTGCGGGCCTCGATCGAGCCGCGGCTCTCGAACGCCGCCTGGCCGACCTCGAAGATCAGGGCGCCGGCCAGATCGCGGTTGGCGGTGAGCAGCTCGAGGAACTGCGGGAAGAAGCTCTCGTCGCCGAGGCTGGCCATGGAGACGTTGCAGAAGATGCCGATCCTGCGGTCCTGCTTGGCGAGCCGGCGGACGATCTGCACGCAGCGGAACAGCAGCAGGTTGTCGATCGCGGTCATCAGGCCGGCGGGCTCGGCCACCGCGAGGTATTCGGCCGGCATCATCACCCGGCCGGTCTCGTCGCGCAGCCTTGAGAAGCTTTCGTAGAACACGGTCTTGCGCTGCGGCAGGCCGACGATCGGCTGCAGGTAGAGGTCGACGCGGTTTTCGGCCAGGGCCTCGCGGACCGTCTCGAAGAGGGCGCTGGTCTGCTGGCGCTCGGCGCCGGGGCGCTCGACGAAGGCGGCGACCTGGCCGTGCTGGTCGAGCTGGTGGCGCATGCGCTCTACCAGGCCTTCCAGGATGTGCACCTCGTCGGCCAGCTCCTCGGAGCGGCGCAGGGCGGCTTCGGCCACCGTCTCGGCGACCTCGGTCACCCGCTCGTCGAGGCGCTCGACCTGGTCGATGATGATCTTCTGGGCGTCGCGGACGGATTCGATCTCGCCCTTGATGGCGCCGGTCTCCAGCGCCCGCTCGATCAGGCCGTGGAAGGCGAAGCAGAGGCCCAGGCCGCCCACCAGCGCCGCCACGCCCGCGCCCCAACCGCCGCCGTAGCGCCACAGGGTGAGGGCCACGATCAACGAGAGGCAGAAGTAGGTCGCAACTAGCAGCGCGAGGGTCAGCCGACGCATGGTCCCGCCATTCGAATCACCGAGCAGTATCCGATGGCGGGTCCGGCGGTGTCGAATGGATTAAGGGTGCGGCCCCGCGCCGCTGGCGCTGGCGACCGACGCCGCGGACGGCGACCAATCCGGGGTCACGGCGACGCGGATGTGGCCGTCGGGGGCGGTGGCGAAGTCGACGAGGACGCTGCGATCCGCGCCGCAGCCGCGCTGGATCCAGCGTTCGCGCCACGCCCGGCGGCCGGACTCCAGGGCCCCCGCCGGGGGCCCGACCCGCTCGGTGTCCATCAGCTGGTAGAGGCGGCTGTCGCCGTTGGCGCAGCCGGTCGGCGGCTCGTCGCTGCGCGCCGCCTGGATGAGCATCGGGGCGAGCTCGCGGAACAGCACGGGGCTGACCTGGGTCTCGCCCGGCACGAAGGCGGTCATGTACCAGCCGCCGGCCTTCTGGCGGACCACCAGGATGTTGTCCTGCCGGGCGGAGCGGCCGCAGCCGGCGATGTGGAAGCGCTCCCGATAGACGATGGCGTCGGGAGCGATGTCGGCGTCGGGGGTGACGTGCAGGACCGTCGAGGCCGGGCCGAGCGGCTCCGACCCCAGGGCGGTGGTGGTCGCGCCCGGCGGGCAGGAGCCCTTGGCGCCGTCCTCCATCCAGCTGTCCAGCACGCTGTCGAGCTGCAGGGCGTAGGTCGCCTCCTCGCCCTTATGGACCAGGTCGGTCGGCCGCGGGGCCAGGTCGAGGGCGGCGGCGAGCGCCAGGGCGGCGAGGAGCATGGTTAACGCAGTTGGCGGGCTTGCTGCGCCGCACAACGCGACGATCTGCCGCGCAACAACTGCAAGGCGCTGAAACCGGCGCCCAGGGTTGAGGGGATTCCCCGGAATGGGGTGGCGCTGTTCTGCGAGATATGTGATCAACGATCATATAAGGGGCTGCAGCGCAGCTTCAGGGGGGCTCAGGAAGCGGATGGCCGATCCATTCTTCGACGTGGTGATCGTCGGCGCGGGCCTGTCGGGCGTCGGCGCGGCCTACCACCTGCAGACCGAGGCGCCTGGGCGCACCTATGTGATCCTGGAAGGCCGCGCGGCGATCGGCGGCACCTGGGACCTGTTCCGCTACCCGGGCATCCGCTCCGACAGCGACATGTATACCCTGGGCTACAACTTCAAACCCTGGACCCAGGCCAAGGCGATCGCCGACGGGCCCTCGATCCTCGGCTACGTCCGCGAGACGGCGCGGGAGAACGGCATCGAGCCGCACATCCGCTTCGGCCACCGGGTGACCGCGGCGTCCTGGTCGAGCGAGGACGCCACCTGGACCGTCGAGGCCCGAACCGCCGACGGGGGCAGCGTGCGCTTCACCTGCGGCTTCCTGTTCCTGTGCGGGGGCTACTACGACTACGAGCAGGGCTACACGCCGGAGTTCCCCGGCCGCGACCGGTTCAAGGGCCAGGTCGTCCACCCGCAGCACTGGCCGGAAGCCCTCGACTACGCCGGCAAGCAGGTGGTGGTGATCGGCTCCGGCGCGACGGCGGTGACCCTGGTCCCGGAGATGGCGCGCCACGCCGGCCACGTGACCATGCTGCAGCGCTCGCCGACCTACGTCGTCTCCCGGCCGGCCGAGGACAAGTGGGCCAACGGGCTGCGCGGATACCTGCCGGCGCAGCTCGCCTACCAGCTGGTCCGCTGGCGCAACGTGCTGTTCGGCATGTATTTCTTCCGCATGGCGCGGCGCAAGCCGGCGCAGGTGAAGGCCGGCATCATCAAGATGGTCCGCGACCAGCTGGGGCCCGACTACGACGTCGAGACCCACTTCACGCCCAGCTACAATCCCTGGGACCAGCGGCTGTGCCTGGTGCCCGACGCCGACCTGTTCGAGGCGATCAAGGCCGGCCGGGCCTCGGTGGTCACAGACCACATCGAGACCTTCACCGAGACGGGCGTCAGGCTGAAGTCCGGCGCGGAGCTGCCCGCCGACATCATCGTCACCGCCACCGGGCTGAACCTCAAGGTGCTGAACGGCGTCGAGCTGACCGTCGATGGCCGCCGCGTCGATCCGGCCGAGACGCTCTCCTACAAGGGGATGATGTACGAGGGCGTGCCGAACCTCGCCTCCTCGTTCGGCTACACCAACGCCTCCTGGACGCTGAAGTGCGACCTGACCTGCGCCTATGTCGCGCGCCTGCTGAACCACATGGCCGCGACCGGCCAGCGCCAGGCCACCCCGCGCAACACCGATCCGACGGTCGAGACGGCGCCGTGGCTCGACTTCTCGTCAGGCTATGTGCAGCGGGCGATCGGCAAGTTCCCGAAACAGGGCTCCAAGGCGCCCTGGAAGCTGCACCAGAACTACGCGCTCGACCTGATGACCCTGCGGTTCTCTGGCCTGGAGGATGGGGTGCTGGAGTTCTCCAATCCCGTCCCGCGGCGGAACAGCGTGCCGGCGAAACAGGCGGCCTAGTTTCCCTCCCTTAATGGGGAGGGATAGGCCGCAAAGCGGCCAGGGTGAGGGAGTGAGGGCTAGGCGTCAGCCTCACAGCTTGATCGTGACTTCCCCACCCGGCCCGGCTTCGCCGGGGCCACCCTCCCCATGAAGGGGAGGGAAAGCCTAGCGCGTCGGCACCGGCGTCTCGCCGCGGTAGTCGTAGAAGCCGCGGCCGGCCTTGCGGCCCAGCCAGCCGGCCTCGACGTACTTCACCAAGAGCGGACAGGGCCGGTACTTGGAATCCGACAGGCCGTCGTAGAGCACGTTCATGATCGACAGCACGGTGTCGAGGCCGATGAAGTCGCCGAGCTCCAGCGGGCCCATCGGGTGGTTGGCGCCCAGGCGCATGGCGGTGTCGATCGCCTCCACCGTGCCGACGCCTTCATAGAGGGTGTAGATCGCCTCGTTGATCATCGGCACCAGGATGCGGTTGACGATGAAGGCGGGGAAATCCTCGGCGTTGGCGGTGGTCTTGCCGAGCGACTTGGTGAACTCGACGGCGGTCTCGTAGGTCGGCGCGTCGGTGGCGATGCCGCGGATGATCTCCACGAGCTTCATCAGCGGCGCCGGGTTCATGAAATGCAGGCCGATGAACCGCTCCGGCCGGTCGGTGACCGAGGCCAGGCGGGTGATCGAGATGGAGGAGGTGTTGGAGGCCAGCAGCGTCTTGTCGGCGAGGTGCGGCTGCAGCGCTTTGAAGATGGTCTTCTTGACCTCCTCGTCCTCGGTGGCGGCCTCGATGGCCAGGTCGGTCTTGCCGATGCTCTGCAGTTCGGCGGCCGGCTTGATGTGGCCCAGCGCGGCGTCCATGGCGGCCTGGTCGATGATGCCGCGCACCACCTGGCGGCTGAGGTTGCGCTTGATGGTCTCCATGCCGGCGTCCAGCCGCTCGCGGCTGACGTCATGCAGCAGGACGTCATAGCCGCCCAGGGCGCAGACATGGGCGATGCCCGTGCCCATCTGGCCCGCGCCAATGACGCCGACCTGCTTGATCTGAACCATCCGGCGAAGCCTCGCTGCGCGGAGCGGCCGCGACCTCGCGCCCTCCGCAGGGGTGGGCTTTCTAACACGCGTTTAGCGCCCTGCGGCAATCCTTTTGCTGCGCCGCAGCGTGAACCTGGTTCAGGCCGCGCGCGTGGCCCGCTCGGCGACCCCGGGCGCGGCCTCAGCCGCCAGCCAGTCGCGCAGGGCCTCGATGCGCGCGAGCTTGCGGCTGTCCGCGCGCCAGACGAGGTGGAAGCCCTGGTCGGTAGCCACCTCGGAACTCAGCGGCCGCACCAGCCGGCCGGACTCCAGGTCGCCCTCCACCAGGCCGGAGCGGGCCAGGGCCACGCCCAGGCCCTGGGCGGCGGCCTCGTAGAGCATCAGCGAGTCTTCGAACAGCATGCCGGTCTGCGGCGGCGCGGCCAGGTCGAAGGCCTCGAACCACAGGGCCCAGGGGCGATGGGCATGGTGCAGCAGCGGCGCGCCGAGCAGGTCCTGCGACCGCCGCACCGGGTGGCGGGCCGCCACCGTCGGGCTGCAGACCGGGAACAGCACCTCGCCCAGCAGCTGTTCGGATTCCACGCCGCTCCAGCCGCCCGCGCCGTAGCGCACCGCCACGTCGACCCCGTCGGTGAGGAAGTCGGCGACCCGGTCCTCGACCCGCATCTCCAGGTTGGCGCCGGCCGGATCGGCCAGCAGCCCGGGCAGCCGCGGCGGCAGCCAGCGGCTGGCGAACTGGACGCAGAGGCTGACCACCAGCGGGTCGCGCTCGGCGGCCTCGCCGAACGCCGCCACGCCCTCGCGCAGGACGTCGAGGCCGCGGCGCACCTCGCCGGCCAGCCGCTCGGCCTCCGGGGTCGGCAGCATCAGGTTGCCGCGCCGCTCGAACAACCGGGCGCCCAGCTCGGCCTCCAGCCGGCGCATGTGGTGGCTGACCGCGCCGTGGGTCACCGCAAGCTCGGCCGCCGCGCGGCTGTAGCTGCGATGCCGGGCGGCCGCCTCCAGGGCCCGCAGGGCGAAGAACGGGGGCAGGCGGCTCATGCTCAGGAGGCCCCCAGCACGGCCTGGCCGCGGACGCTCCAGGGAGCGAAGCGGGCGCGGTATTCGATCGGGGTCATGCCGGTGGCGCGCTTGAAGAGGCCGCGGAAGAAGGCGACGTCGTCGTAGCCCACGTCGGAGCTGATCGACTGGACGGGCTTGGGCCCGCTCTCCAACATGGCCTTGGCGGCCTCGATGCGCAGCGCCTGCATGTAGGCGGCCGGCAGCTTGCCGGTGGCGGCCTTGAAGTGACGCACGAAGGTGCGCGCGCCCAGGCCCGCCACGTCGGCCAGGGCCTGGGTCGAGAGGTTCTGGCAGAAGTTGGCTTGCAGGAAGCTCTCCACCGAGCGGATCCGCTCGTCGCCGTGCGGCCGCGAGACCGACAGCATGGCGTAGCCCGACTGGTGCGCCCGGGGCATGGGCAGGAGCAGCGCCTTGGCGCACTGCAGCGCGACCTGGTGGCCGCACAGCTTCTCGACGAGGAAGAGGCTGATGTCGATGGAGGCGTAGAGGCCGCCCGAGCACAGCAGCCGGCTGTCCTCGGTGACGAACAGGTCCGGCCGCCAATGGACGTTCGGCCAGCGCTCGGCCATCCGCCCGGCCACCGCCCAGTGGGTGGTGGCGATCCGGCCGTCCAGCAGGCCGGCTTCGGCCAGGTAGGCCGCGCCCATGCAGACCCCGGCGACGTAGGCGCCGCGCTCGTGGTGGCGCCGCAGCCAGGGCAAGAGCGCGCTGTGCTTCACCAGGTTGAGGTCGAGCTCCAGGCCCGAGGTCGAGACGATCACCACGTCGGTGCGGGTGACGTCGGCGATGGCGGCTTCGGGCTTCAGCCCGATGCCATAGGGGCTGCGGACCGCCTCGCCGTCGATGGAGACGGTGCGCACGCGGAAGGCGCGCTGGGTGGGGCGGTCATGCAGGTCGTTCCAGAGCGTGCCCGCCGAGTGGAAGATCTCCACGGGCATGATCGCCGTGGACGACATCCCGTCGTCCAGCAGCACTACAGTGACGTCCAGCATGACCGCCTCCCTATCCAAAGATGATGCCGCGGCGCGTCAGGCGCCAGCCGTCGACGGGCCGATCTTGCCGCCGACCTCGCTGACCTTGCTGGCCGGGAAGCCGCTCAGCCGGGCGTGCTCGTGGATCACCGCCTCGTCCTCGGCCTGGTAGACGCAGAAGGTCTTGTCCTTGGTGACGAAGGATTCGACCCACTTCACGCGGGGCTCGAGTTTCGCCAGGGCGGCGTTGGACGTGGCCGCCGCGCCTTTCAGCTGTTCGCCGTTGAGCTGGTCCACGCCGGGGATGTTGCGTTCGATGATGTAGGTCTTCATGGCCGAGGCCTCCGTTTCAGGGGCGGCGAAATTGACCGGCGTTACGCAAGTGCGAAAGGTGGCGATCCAGACAACCACACGGGGCGATTGCGCAGCTTTGTGAGCGCGGCTGGCCGGGCCTGTGACTCAGGTCGGTTCGTCGGCGCAGCCGGCGCTGCCGCCGCTCGCCTGCGCCTCGGCGGTCAGCCAGTCGCGCAGGGCCTCGATGCGCGCCAGCTTGCGGTTGTCCCCGCGCCAGACCACGAAGTAGCCCAGCTCGGAGGGGACGACGGCTTCCAGCGGCCGCACCAGCCGGCCGCTGGCGAGGTCGCCCTCGATCAGGCCGGAGCGGGCGAGCGCGACGCCGAGCCCGGCGGCGGCGGCCTCCACCAGCATCAGGGAGTCTTCGAACACCTGGCCCTTCATCGGCGGGGCGGCCAGGTCGAACGCTTCGAACCACAGGCTCCAGGGGCGGTGGCGGTGGTGGACCAGGGGGGCGGCCAGCAGGTCCTGCGGGCCCGCGATCGGATGCCGCGCGGCCACCTCCGGGCTGCAGACCGGGATCAGGGTCTCGGTGAACAGGTGCGCCGTCTCCAGCCCCGGCCACTGCCCGCCGCCGTAGCGGATCGCCACGTCCACCCCGTCGGTGACGAAGTCGGCGCGGTGCTCCTCGGCGCGCAGCTCGAGGTTGGCGCCGGCCGGACCGGAGAGCAGGCGCGAGAGACGGGACGGCAACCAGCGGGTGGCGAACTGCGGCTCGACGGAGACCACCAGCGGGTCGCGCTCGGCGGCGGCGGCGAATTCGGCGACGGCGTTCTGCAGCACGCCAAGCCCGCGGGCGACCTCGGCGGCCAGCCGGGCGGCCTCGGGCGTCGGCGCCATGGCGTTGCCGACCCGCTCGAACAGGCGCGCGCCCAGCTCAGCCTCCAGCTTGCGGATCTGCTGGCTCACTGCCCCGTGGGTGACCGCAAGCTCCGCGGCGGCGCGGCTGTAGCTGCGGTGCCGGGCGGCGGCCTCCAGGGCGCGCAGGGCGAAGAACGGCGGCAGGCGTCTCACGGCTACGGTTGTTAGCCGGAATAACAACCTCGCGCAAAAACTATCGTTCGTAACCGCGTTCGGCGGGTCCTACATCAGGGTCAACGGCGCCGCTGAACTTGAGCAGAGAAAACAAAGGACTACGACCATGAAGACGCAATTCCTACTGCTGAGCGCGGCAGCCTTGGCGATGTCCGCCACCCTCGCCCACGCCCGCCCGGACACCCAGGTCCAGGCCTTCATCGACCGGGTGCAGAGCCAGGCCGACGACCGTCTCGCCGACACCGGCGTCAAGCTCGGCGACCGCACGGTGAACGTCCGCGCCTCGGTCGACCCGGATGGTCGGCTTTGGGGGGTACAGGTGACCCGCTCGAGCGGATCGCCGGACGCCGACGACCGGATCGCCCGGGCGCTGAACAGCCTGCGCGTGACCCCGACGCCGGACCAGCTGATCGGCGCCAACGTCAACCTGGTGCTGACCGGCGCCCGGCTGACCCAGACCGCGACCCGTTGAGAGGCTCCGCGCGAACCCCAACCGCGCGGCCCTCAAGTGAAAGGGGCGGCCCCACCTCGGAGCCGCCCCTTTTTTCGTCTCGATTTTCCTGCGTGGACAGCTAGCCGAGGGCGGCCATCAGCTCCGGCACGGCGGTCTTGTAGTCGGCGACCAGACCGTAGTCGGCGACCTGGAAGATCGGCGCGTCCGGGTCCTTGTTGATCGCCACGATGGTCTTGGAATCCTTCATGCCGGCCAGGTGCTGGATGGCGCCCGAGATGCCGATGGCGATGTAGAGATCCGGCGCCACGACCTTGCCGGTCTGGCCCACCTGGTAGTCGTTGGGGGCGTAGCCCGCGTCCACGGCGGCCCGACTGGCCCCCACCGCGGCGCCCAGCTTGTCGGCCAGGGGCTCGATCACCCGCTGGAATTCCTCGGCCGAGCCCATGGCGCGGCCGCCGGAGACCACGATCTTGGCCGCGGTCAGCTCGGGCCGGGCGCTCTTCACCAGCTTCTGGTCGACGAAGCGGACCTTGGCCGGCGCCGCCGGGGCCGGGATGGTCTCGACCTTGGCCGAGCCGCCGTCCGCCGCCGCCTTGAAGGCGGTCGGGCGCACGGTGATCACCTTCTTGGCGTCGGACGACTGCACGGTCTCCAGCGCGTTGCCGGCATAGATCGGCCGCACGAAGGTCGAGGCGTCGACCACCTCGATCACGTCGGAGATCTGCGCCACGTCCAGCTTGGCGGCGATCCGCGGGCTGATGTTGCGGCCCTGCGAGGTGGAGGGGATCAGGATGGCGTCGTAACTTCCGGCGAGCGGGACGACGAGGGCCTCGAAGGCCTCGGCCTCGCCGTGGCCCAGCTCGGCGCTCTCGGCCAGCAGCACCTTGCGGACGCCTGTGATCTTGGCGGCGGCGTCGGCCACCGCCTTGGCGCCCTGGCCGGCCACCAGGATGTCGATGTCCCCCGACAGCTTCTGGGCGGCGGTCACGGTCTTGGCGGTGTCTTCCTTGAGCGCCGCGTTGTCGTGATCGGCGATGACGAGAACGGCCATCTAGAGGACCCCCGCTTCGTTCTTGAGTTTCGAGACCAGATCGGCGGCGGTCTCCACCTTGATGCCGCCGGCGCGCTTCGGCGGCTCGGTGACCTTGACCACCTTCAGCCGCGGCGCGGTGTCGACGCCGAGCGAGGCCAGCTCCTTCACGTCGAGCGGCTTCTTCTTGGCCTTCATGATGTTGGGCAGGCTGGCGTAGCGCGGCTCGTTGAGGCGGAGGTCCGCGGTGATCACCGCCGGCAGGTCGAGCTCGAGGGTCTGCAGGCCGCCGTCGACCTCGCGGGTCACCTTGGCCTTGTTCCCGGAGACCTCGATCGCCGAGGCGAAGGTCGCCTGCGGCCAGTCGAGGATGGCAGCCAGCATCTGGCCGGTGGCGGCGTTGTCGCCGTCGATGGCCTGCTTGCCCATGACCACCAGGTCGGGGCTTTCCTCAGCCACGATGGCCTTCAGCACCTTGGCGACGGCCAGCGGTTCCAGGTCGTCGGTGGTCTGCACCAGGATGGCGCGGTCGGCGCCCATGGCCAGGGCCGTGCGCAAGGTCTCCTGTGCCTGGACCGGGCCGATCGAGACCGCCACGACTTCGGTCGCGACTCCCTTCTCCCGCATGCGGACCGCCTCTTCGACGGCGATCTCGTCGAAGGGATTCATCGACATCTTCACATTGGCGAGGTCGACGCCCGTCTGGTCGGACTTCACCCGCGCCTTGACGTTGTAGTCGATCACCCGCTTGACCGGGACCAAGACCTTCATGGGTCGCTAGCGCCTCGAATTTGCATGGCTGGAAATGGGGTCGAAGGGGCAATAGCGGTTCCGTCGCGCATTGCAAGCCGCCCGGTTTCGCAGGCGCCGCAATTTGGGTAGACCGGGTGGCTAGACCCTTCCTGGTTCAGGTGGTTCCACATGAACCAGATAAGAAGGGTCTATCTTCCATCGTTTAGAGCGCGTCGGGCGGCGGAACTGGCAGCCACTTTCGCCTGACGCGCTCTAGCCCTCCGGCCGCTCCATCCGCTAAAGAAAGTCCCATGAATCCGGTCATCGACCGCCTGAAGGTGATCTTCGTCGGCATCTTCCTCGTCATCAATATCGGGCTCGCCGTCTGGGAGTTCGGTTGGGAGATCCCGCGCGAGAATTGCGAGAAGGCGCACAAGTGGTGGGACAACGCCCAGCGGGTCTGCGGCACGCCGATCCTGGTCTCCGACGTCACCGGACGGGTGATCGACAACGCCCAGGCCCGGGCCGATGCGTTCCGCGCCGTGGGCCGCACGCCGCCGGCCTCGCTGGGCGTCGCGGCCGCCGCACCGCCGAAAGCGCCGGCTCCCGCCGCGGCCAAATCTCACTGATCGGCTGAGCCTACGCGGGCGCTAGCGCGTCGCGCCCGAACTCCAGAACACCTCGGCGGCGCCGCGGTCGTTGGCGAAGCGGGCGGCCACGAACAGATAGTCGGAGAGCCGGTTCAGGTACTTCATGGCCGGACCGCTGACCGGCTCGCCGGCCTCCGCCAGGCGGACCGCCGCCCGCTCGGCCCGCCGGCAGACGGTGCGCGCCAGGTGCAGGGCCGCGGCCGCCGGCGTGCCGCCCGGCAGGACGAAGGAGGCCAGCGGCGGCAGGGCGGCGTTGAGGACGTCGATCTCCTGCTCCAGCCGGGTGACCTGGGCCTCGCTCATCCGCAGCACCTGGCCCTCGGCCTCGTCCGGCTTGGGCGGGGTGGAAAGATCAGCGCCCAGGTCGAACAGCTCGTTCTGGATGCGGGCCAGCGTCGCATCGAGGTCGCCGGCGCCTGTGGTGTGCAGCCGGGCCAGGCCCAGGCAGGCGTTGGTCTCGTCGACGCCGCCATAGGCCTCGACCCTGAGGTCCGCCTTGCTGACCGTCTGGCCGGTGGCGAGCCGCGTGCGGCCGGCGTCGCCGGTGCGGGTGTAGATGCGGTTCAGGGTGACCATGGGCCCGTCAGTGCCGCGTGCGCCACCAGACGGCGGCCATCAGGACGGCGATGGCGATCGCCTGGGCGACCACCCGCAGGCGCATCAGCTTGTTGGAATAGGAGCGTCCGAAGTCGCCGCCGCGGAACAGGGCGTAGATGCCGAACCCCAACACCGTGGCGACCACGACGAGGCTGATCGGGATCAGGTAGGAAAACACGTCCATGCCCAGAACTTAGGCCGCCGGGGCGGTCGCCGCCACTGTGACGGCGGATTTCAGCTTGACCGCAGGCTGGGTGATCATGTTCAACCACCGGCATTCGGCGAGTCGTGTCGAATTTCGGCCGCACTCGCTCTCCATATGACCTTCACCTCCGTCAATGCCGCCGTTTCCGGGACTTCTTCCCTCGGGATCGTGTGATTGGCAGGCCGCCCCGGAATCGCGTAACGGGGTATATGAACATGTTCACCCAACCCCGCTCGGTCGCGCGCGCGGGGGACGAGAAGGACGGCCCGTCCGTCGATGGAATGAAGCACATCTCACCGATCCAAGTCGCCGGCGAAACGCCGGTGAAGATGCCGACCCGCCGGGCGCTCGCCAAGCAGCAGACCCGCGCCAAGGTGCTGGCCGCCGCCCGGCGCCTGTTCAGCGAATTCGGTTATGAAGGCGCCACCATCCGCGACATCGCCGCCGCGGCGGGCATGTCCACCGGCGCGGTGTTCGCCAACTTCAGCGACAAGTCCGACCTGTTCCGCGAGATCATGGCGAGCGACATGAGCTCGCTGGCCGACACCATGCGCGAGGCCGCCGGCCGTGGGCGCGGCGTCGAGGACTGCCTGCAGAAGATGTTCGCGGCTGGCTACGCCTTCTACAAGAGCCAGCTGCCGCTGGCGCGGGCGGCCTTCAGCGTCTCCTGGGCGCCGCAGGACGGGCCGGTGCTGCGCAGCGCGCCGCAGGTGCAGATCCTGCACGACCTGATCGCCGAACAGCTGACCCTCGGCGTGCAGCGCGGCGAACTCGGCCAGGAGGCCGAGATCAAGCTGCGCACCCAGATGCTGTTCGAAGCCTATCTGTCGAACTATCCGCAGGCGATCTTCGAAGGCTGGAGCCTCGACGCCCTGCAGGCCCGGTCGCGCGACCAGATCCGCATCCTGCTGGCCGGCGCGCGGCGCGGGTAAGCCGCGCGCCGAGCATGCCTGTGGACGCCGCCGAACCTCGTCGCATCCTCGCCCGCAGCCCCCGCCGCCCGGCGGAGGCGGCGGGCGGTCGGCATGCGCAGAAGGAGGCGACCCGCACCCGGGTGGTGGACGCCGCCCGCGAGCTGTTCGACACCCAGGGCTACCAGGGCACCACGATCCGCGAGATCGCCCGCCACGCCGGCGTTTCGGTGGGCAGCGTGTTCACCTGCTACGCCTCCAAGGGCGAGATCCTGAGCGAGGTGATGGAGGGGCGGCTGGCCGGCTTCTACGCGGAGTTGGACCGGGTGGTGCCGCACCTGCGCGGCTCGACGGCGGACCGGCTGCGCTCGATCTATGCGATCTTCTTCGCGGTCGAGGAGCCGGGGACCAAGCTGTTCCTGTCGCACATCGCCGCCGCCTACGACTGGACCCTGCCGCCCGGCGCCAAGCCCTATGGCCGCAACGAGCGGATCCGCGAGTTGCTGGCCGAGACCATCGCCAAGGGGATCGCGGCCGGCGACGTGGACCCGAACGCGGACCTTGAGGGGTTCGTGGAGCTGCTGATCGCCGCCTACGCCTGGACCTACCAGATGGTGGTCACCGACGGCGCCGACGCCAAGACCATGTCCGAGACCATGGACCGCCAGATCGGCCTGATCGCCGACGGCTTTAGGCCGCGCGCGAGCTAGTTCGCGCCTTCGAGCAGGCGCCGCGCGATCACCTGCGCCTGGATCTCGCCGGCGCCTTCGAAGATGTTGAGGATGCGGGCGTCGGCCAAGAGGCGGCTGACCGGTTGCTCCACCGCAAACCCCGTGCCGCCGTGGATCTGCACGGCGTTGTCGGCCGCGGCCCAGGCGATGCGGGCGGCTGTGAGCTTGGCCATGCCGGCCTCCAGGTCGCAGCGGCGACCCTCGTCCTTGGCGCGGGCCGCGAACCAGGCCAGCCGCCGGGCGCCGGCGATCTCGGCGGCCATCATGGCCAGCTTGTTGGCGACCCGCGGGAACTCGGCGATCGGGCCGCCGAACTGGCGCCGGGCCAGGGCGTAGCCGAGCGCCAGGTCGAGCGCGTTCTGCGCCACGCCGATGGCCCGGGCGGCGGTCTGGATGCGGGCTGATTCGAAGGTCGCCATCAGCTGGGTGAAGCCCTGGCCCGGCTGGCCGCCCAAGAGGTTGGCGTCGGCCACCTCGAAGCCATCGAAGGCCAGCTCGTACTCGCGCATGCCCCGGTAGCCGATCACCGGGATCTCGCCGCCGCTCATGCCGGGGGCCGGGAAGGGCTCCGCGTCGCTGCCGCGCGGCTTCTCGGCCAGGAACATGGAGAGGCCGCGGTGGTCCTTGGAGGTCGGATCGGTGCGCACCAAGAGCGTCATCAGGTCGGCGCGGGCGGCGTGGGTGATCCAGGTCTTGGCGCCCGAGACGCGCCAGACCTCGCCGTCGCGCACCGCGCGGGTGCGCAGCGACGCCAGGTCCGAGCCCGCCTCCGGCTCTGTGAACACGGCGGTGGGGATGATGGCGCCCGAGGCGATGCCGGGCAGGAAGCGGGCCTTCTGGTCGTCCGTCCCGTGCGCCAGGATCAGCTCCGCGGCGATCTCCGAGCGGGTGCCCAGCGAGCCGGTCCCGATCCAGCCGCGCGACAGGGCTTCGGAGACCACGCACATGGCGACCTTTCCGAGCCCCGAGCCGCCCCAGGCCTCAGGCGCGGTCAGGCCGAACACGCCCAGCGCCCCCAGCTCCTCGATGAGCTCCAGCGGGATCAGGGCGTTGGCCAGGTGCCAGCCGTGGGCGAAGGGGGTGATCTTCTCGGCGGCGAAGCCCGTGAACTGCTCGCGCACCGCCTCCAAGGTTTCGTCGAGGCCGGAAGCTTCCAGCGACGGGCGGCCGCGGGCCTGGTCGAGCAAGGCCACGATGCGATGCTTCACCGCCTGGCCGGCGCCGGGCCGCAGGGCCGCGATCACCGGCTCCAGCCGCCCGGTGGCGACCCCCAGGTCGGCGGGGCGGAAGACCTCGCCCTGGTTCATGGGCGCGCCGCCCATGAGCTGGCTCAGATATTCGAAGGCCAAGAGCTGGGCCGGCAGGGCCTCGGCCTCGCCGAACGCGCCGTCGACGGAAAGCGCCCGCGCCCAGGCCGCCGTCTGGCGCAGGGTCTCGGCGTAGGCGGCCGACCAGGCGAGGCCGTGGGCGGCGTGCTGCTCGCGGTCGAGGGCCGCGCGGTCCAGCCGTCCGCCCGGCGCCACCAGGGCGGCGACGGCGGCCTTCAGATCGGCGACCAGGGCCTCGGCCGCGTCGGCGGCGCGGTCCAGGCGCTCGGTCAGGTCCGGCAGGATCAGGTTCATGGTCACCATGGGGCGTCACTATAGGGCCGCGCTTGCTTTGCGCCGCGTCAGGGGGTTTTGCTGCCGCGACCCTACCGAAAAAAGGCGCCCGCCATGATCGTCGTCCACCATCTCAACGACTCGCGCTCCCAGCGCATCCTGTGGCTGCTGGAGGAACTGGGCGTCCCCTACGAGATCAAGCACTACCAACGCGACGCGACCACCCGGCTGGCGCCGCCGGAGCTGACCGCGGTGCATCCGCTGGGCAAGAGCCCGGTGATCACCGACGGCGACCGCGTGGTGCACGAATCCGGCGCGATCATCGACTACATCATCCGCCGGTACGGCGGCGGCCGGCTGGCGCCGTCGCTGGGCTCCGACGCCTACGAAACCTACCAGCAATGGCTGCACTATTCCGAGGGCTCGGCCATGCTGCCGCTCTTGATGTTCATGTACGTCAGCCGGCTGGGCGAGGCCGGCAAGCCGCTGCACGCGCGCATCGACAGCGAGATCGCCAACCACATGGGTTATCTGAATTCTTCCCTGGAAGGCCGCGACTGGCTGCTGGGCGAGTTCTCCGCCGCCGACGTGGAGATGAGCTTCGTCGGCGAGATCCTGGCCCCCTTCGGCCGGCTCGACTCCTATCCGAACATCAAGGCCTGGGTGGCGCGCTTCCAGGCGCGGCCGGCCTACAAGGCGGCCCTCGAGAAGGGCGGCGCCTACTCCTTCGCCCGCGCCTAGAAGCCCTCGGGGAAGCCCTCGTCCATCAGGCCGTCGAGGAAATCGAAGACGGCGGCCTTGGTGAGGGCGTGGGGGATGGCCGAGAAGTGGTCGCAGCCCGGCAGGGTGACGGCGTGGCCCTGCGGGAAGACGGCGGCCAGGTCCTGCGGATCGCCGGCCCCCTCGTCGCGCTGGCCGGCCACCACCAGCACCGGCATCGGCAGGCTGCGCATGGCGTCGACGTTGAGCGGCGGGTTCTTGGCCTGGACGAAGGCGGCGAGCGCCCGGCGGTCCTCCCCCTGCTCGTCGGCGAACTGGCGGAAGCTCTTCAGCATCGGCTGGGTGATGGTCTCGGGGTCCTCGGCCAGCAGGGCCTCAGCCATGGGGTTGCCGAGGACGGAGGGCGACGGCGCCAGCAGCTTGCCGCCGACCCCGCCCAGGATCAGGTTCGAGACCCGCTCGGGCGCCATGATCGCCGCCTGCAGGGCAGTGCGCACGCCCATGGAATAGCCGAACAGGTCGGCGCGGCCGACGTCGAGATGGTCCATCAGCGCCAGCAGGTCGGCGGCGAGCTTGTCGCGCGTGTAGGCCTCGGCCTCATAGAGCTTGGCGCTCTCGCCGTGGCCGCGCTGGTCCAGGGCGATCACCCGCATGCGGCGGCGCTCGAAGGCGCCGTACCAGCCGGTGCGCCGCCAACCCTCGCCCCGGTTCGAGGTGAAGCCGTGGGCGAGGACGATGGTCCGCTCCGGCCCGCCGGCCGGGCTGATGTCGTCATAGGCGAGGGTGACGCCGTCCGGCGTGATGAAGCTGGCCATGGGCGCGGAGCCTAGGTTAGGGCGCCTCGCCGGTCCATTCCCAGTGCCAGGGCTCGAAGGGGTAGGGCAGGAAGCCGAAGCGGCCGGCGTTGGCCACCAGCCAGCGGTATTCCGGCGTGGCGGCCATGGCCGCCCGGTTGGCGTCGTCGGTGGAGGTCGGGTCCATGCCGGGGGCGTGGCCGAGGTAGAGGTCCATGGCCAGGCCCGTGCGGTGCGCTGAACAGCTGGCGCGGGTCAGGGTGTTGCAGCTGCCGTCGGCGCAGCGGGCGCTCTCCTCGGCCGGCCCGCGGAAGCCGGAGACCAGCTTCAGGATGTTGGGCTCGCGGGCCACGCCCTCGGCCTGGGCGGCGGCGACCAGGGCGCGGTAGGCGGCCAGCGCCCCGGCGCGCAACTGGACGGGCTTGCCGCCATAGGCCTCGTCGGGCCGGGCGGTCTGCAGCGCGGCGTCGGCCGGCGGCGGCGGGCAGATCCCCTTGGAGGTCAGTTGGACGAAGGGGCGGCGCAGCTCGATCTCGGTGCGCATGGCGGGAAAGTCGGCGGCCTTCACGACGCCGTCGGCGGAAAGCTTGTGGGCCGATTGCCAGCGGGCGTAGGCGGCCGCGAAGCCCGGGGTGTCGGGACCGCAGGCGGTGGCGATCTCCCGGCCGATCAGCGGCGCATAGGTCGCCCAGCCGGTCTCGTTACGGCCGAACGGCGCCCAGGCGAGGGCTACGAGCGATTGCCGGTTGGCGGCCGCGGCGGCGCGCCAGGCGTCGGCGCGGCAGTCCTCCGAGATCGGCGGCGGCGGTGGAAGCGTCGCGGCGTGGATGGCGGGGGCCGCGGCGGAGGTCGGCCGCGAGGGCGCGTGCGTCGTGACCCGCAGGGCCACGATGACGACGACAAGCGCCACGATTGCGAGTCCCCCGAGGAACCGCAGCATGTCTGAAGCCTTGAGACCCATGTCGCGTAGCAACGCGCGTCGTACGGCTAAGGTCCATGATGCGCCCCCTGCGTGAGCTTCTCCTGATCGGCGGCGCGCTCGCCGTCACCGCCTGCTCCCCGCCCGCACAAGACAAGGCGCAACCCGCCCAGCCGGCCCCTCAGGCCGCCGCCAACACTACCCCGCCGACGCCGACGCTGGCCCCTTCAGACACGTCGGGCCTGGTCCCGGTGGTCAATGCGGCGGCGCCCGCCGAGGCTCCGGCCGGGCCGCTGCAGGCTGCGCCCGCCTCGCCGCTCGCCCAGGCGATCAACCAGGCGAGCTGGCCGGCGACGGGGGCCGAGGCCAATCGCGATGCCCTGCTGCGCGCCGAGGTGCTGCTGGCCCGCGCCCGCTTCTCGCCCGGCGTCATCGATGGCCAGGACGGCGGCAACCTGAAGGGCGCCCTTTCGGCCTTCGAGACGGCCCACAACCTGCCGGTGGACGGCAAGCTGAGCGAGGCGGTGTGGTCGGCCCTGGCCGCCGACGCCGCCCCGGCGGTGGTCGCCCATACGATCACGCCCGCCGACGTGGCTGGCCCCTTCCAGCCCTCGATCCCCGCCAAGTTCGAGGACCAGGCCAAGCTCGACCACCTCGGCTACACCAGCCCGCTCGAGGCCCTGGCCGAGAAGTTCCACATGGACGAGAAGCTGCTGCAGGCGCTGAACGCCGGCGTCGACTTCAGCCAGGCCGGGACGACCATCCTGGTGGCCGGCGTCGGCCCCGACGCCCTGCCCAGCCGGGTGACCACCATCGAGGTGGACAAGACCCACCGCCAGGTGCGGGCGATGGATGCGTCCGGCGCGGTGCTGGCGGTCTATCCGGCGACCATCGGCTCAACCGAGCGGCCGGCGCCCAGCGGCAGCTTCACGGTGAAGGGCGTGGCCAAGAACCCGACCTACACCTACGACCCGTCGCGCCTGACCTTCGGCGACAAGTCGATGGGCAAGCTGACCATCAAGCCGGGGCCGAACAATCCGGTGGGCGCCGTCTGGATCGACCTCTCCATCCCCACCTTCGGCATCCACGGCACGCCGGACCCCCGGCTGGTGGGCAAGACCGCCAGCCACGGCTGCGTGCGCCTGACCAACTGGGACGCGGTCCAGCTGGCCTCAGCGGTGAAGCCGGGGACCAAGGTGAATTTCGTGGGCGTCGAACCGGCCGGGCCGAAGAGCCCCGCCTAACTCCGCCAGCGTAGGGTGATCGGCTCGACCGGGTTGACGAAGGGCCGGCCCTCGCGCCGGCTCTGGGTCCATTCGCGCTTCAGCTGGTGGTACCATTTGGCCTGCTTGTCGGCGTCGTCGATCCACATCAGCGGCGGGTCGTACTTCAGGCCCTGGTTCTGCAGGTTCACCATGTCGCCGTCCTGGCGCAGGAAGGTGCGGGCGCCGGCGGCGATGAACGGCCTGAGGAACAGGAAGGCCGGGTGGTCGGACCAGACGATCTGGGTGATCCGGGTCCGGGTCTCGGAGATCGGCGTCAGGCACGTGAGCGACAGCACCTGGCGCTTGCCCACCGTCACATGCTCCCAGCGCAGGCCGGGGATGCGGAAGGTGATCTCGGTCAGGGGCTCGCCGCCCAGGATGGCGTAGGCGCGGGAGTTCTTCGACGGCTCGTGACGGGCCATGGCGAAGCCCTGCTCGCGCGGCTCGAAGCGCTTGGCCTTCTCGTGCTGACTGGCCTGCGAGCGCCACCACCACTGCTGGTGGACGTAGGGCCCGTGCGCCGGGTCCATCAGCCCCACCACCGCGTGGTCGATGTGGGCGTCGAACTCCATGCGGTCGACCAGCTTGGGCCGGCCGCCCACCACGCCGGGGAAGGTCGGCGGCGGCTCGGTGGGTTCACCCTGGCCGCGCGGGTCCGAACCGACCCAGACGAAGATCAGCCCCTGGCTCTCGGCGATCGGATAGCGGCGCACGCGGATGCGGGAGACATCCATGGCCTGATCGTCGACCAGGGAGGGGATGGCCGCGCAGGCGCCGTCCGCCCGGAACCGCCAGCCGTGGTAGGGGCACTCGACGGTCTCGGCGCCCGAGGCTTCCTTGTGGAAGTGGCCGGCCGAGAGGGGCGCGGCGCGGTGCGGGCAGATGTCCCGGAGCGCGAATAGCGCCTCGCCGTTCGAGCGGCCGAGCAGCACCGGCTCGCCCAGCAGCTCGTAGCGCGCCATCTTCCCCGGCTTCAGGTCCGAGGACAGGGCCGCGAAGTACCAGATGTCGGTCAGGAACCCCTGGCCGAACTTGCTCTCGGATCGCGCGGTCTTGGTGTCGCCTTCGGCCATCCGCCCCGCTTTAGCCGCACCGGCGGGCCGGCGGAAGCCGCCAGCTTGCCTCGCCCCGGGCGCACGCGTCAGACTGATGCGAACAGACGGAGGCGGCGATGGCCCTGAAGAACCGTGAGATCCACCTGGCGCGACGGCCCGAGGGCCTGCCCGCGGTGGAGGATTTCCGCCTGGTGGAGTGTCCGGTTCCGGACATCGAAGACGGCCAGGTGCTGATCCGCCAGCTCTACATGTCGGTCGATCCGGCCATGCGGCCCAGGCTCACCGCCGGCTACGAGCTGGACCATGTGATGGCCGGGGGCGCGCTCGGGCGGATCGTGCAGTCGCGGAACGGCGACTTCGCCGAGGGCGACCTGGTCCGCAACCCCCTGGGCTTCCGCGAGTACGCCATCGCCGACGGCCGGGGTCTGGCCAAGCTGGCGCCCGAGCCGGACCTGCCGCTCACCGCCTACATGTCGGTGCTCGGCGGCACCGGCTTCACCGCCTATGGCGGCCTGCTGGAGATCGGCAAGCTCAAGGACGGCGAGCAGGTCTTTGTCTCGACCGCCGCCGGCGCGGTCGGCTCGATCGCCGCCCAGATCGCCAAGCTCAAGGGCTGCTACGTTGTGGGCTCGACCGGCTCGGACGAGAAGGCCGCCTGGCTGCGTGACGAGGCCGGGCTGGACGCGGTGATCAACTACAAGACCACCCCGATCCGCCAGGGGGTGAAGGCCGCCGCGCCGAACGGCCTCGACGTCTATTTCGACAATGTCGGCGGCGACCACCTGGACGCGGCGCTGGCCAGCATGAACACCCTCGGCCGGGTCGCCGTCTGCGGCATGATCTCCGGCTACAACCAGCCGGGCTCGCGCACGGCGGTGCACAATCTCTCGAACATCATCTATGCCCGGATCAACATCCGCGGCTTCGTGGCCACCGACTTCATGCATCTGCGGCCGCAGTTCGAAACGGACATGCGCGGCTGGCTGAAGGCCGGCAAGATCAAGTGGCGCGAGACCGTCCTTGACGGCATCGCCGAGGCCCCGCACGCCATGGTCGGGCTGATGCAGGGGGAGAACATCGGCAAGATGCTGGTCAGGCTGTCCGCGGAATGAGGCGGCTCGGGCCAATGAGCCGCCTCGCCGCGGCGCTCGCCGGCGCCGTCCTGCTGGCGCCGCGCCCCGCCGCCGCCGCGCCGGCGGCCGAGGCGGTCATGCAGCCGTTCTTCGGCGCCACCCTGGAGATCGACAACCTGGAGGGCTGGCACGCCGACCGCGTCCTGGCCCCCGACCACACCTATCGCCAGACCGGCTCTGACGGGCCGACGAGCGGGACCTGGGCCGTCGAGGGCGGCAAGCTCTGCACCGTGCAGGACAAGCCGGCGCCGCCCCCCGACCGCGCGCCGCGCTATTGCAACCTCGGCCCCGGCCACCAGCTGGGCGACAAGTGGCAGGACCGCGATCCGGTGACCGGAAACGCCATCTTCTTCGCGCTGACGCCCGGCCGCTAGACCCTTCCTGGTTCTGGTGGACTCACCTGAACCAGACAAGAAGGGTCTATCTTCAAGAGTTTAGAGCGCGTCGGGCGGCGAAACCGGTATCCACTTTCGCCTGACGCGCTCTAGAGCTTCAGGAACACCGCCGCATAGGGACTCATGCCCAGGGAGCCGCCGCGCAGTTCGGCCTCGCCGCTGCGGACGGCGAGCAGCTCGGCGCCCTCGAGGGCCGCGATGGTGGGCGCCTTGGGTTCGGCGGAGAGGTTGAACACGCAGGCGATCCGCTCGTCGCCCTTTTCGCGCACGAAGGCCAGGACCGGGTCCGGGGCGTCGAGGAACTCCAGCTCGCCGAGGCTCATGGCCGGCGAGGCCTTGCGGAGCGCGATCACCGCCTTGGCGAAGCTGAGGGTGGACTCCGGGTCGGCCTCCTGCGCCTCGACGGTCAGGCCCTCATGCTCGCGGGCCATGGGCAGCCACGGCTTGCCGGTGGTGAAGCCCAGGTTGGGGTCGGCCTCGCGCCACGGCATGGGCGTGCGGCAGCCGTCGCGGCCGCCGGCGTAGGGCCAGTAGAGGTCGCCCACCGGATCGCGCAGCTGGCTCCGCGTGAGCTTGGCCTGCGGCAGGCCCAGCTCCTCGCCCTGGTAGATCAGGGTCGTACCCTTGAGCGCGATCAGGAGGGCGAACATCAGCTTGGCCAGCTCCGGCGAGGCGTCCTCGCCGCCGAACCGGCTGACCGTGCGCGGCACGTCGTGGTTGGAGAAGGAGATGGTCGGCCAGTGGGTCGGATAGGCGGCCAGGGTCTCGTAGTGGCCGCGTACGAAGTCCGGCGTCAGCTTGCGCGCCAGCAGCATGACGAAGGTGTAGCCGGAATGCAGGCCGGCGTCGGGCGAGAGGTAGCCGCCGCAGCGGTCCTCCTCCTCCGAGAACTCGCCGAACACGAAGCGGTCGCCCCCGTCCTGGCTGTTGTAGCTCTCCACCCGCCGGCGGATCACCTCCAGCATCTCCTCGTTCTCCGGCAGGTTGGAGTCGTGGAAGTGGCGCTGCAGGTTGCCGGCGTGGCTCCAGTCGTGGCTGGTGCGCTCCGTGACGGGGACCGGCGGATTGTCGGCCAGGCTCTCGTCGTGGAGGTAGGTGCCGGCGACGTCGAGCCGGAAGCCGTCGACGCCCCGGGCCAGCCAGACGTCGAGCACCTTGAGCGCCGCCTCGCGGGCCTCGGCGTTGCGCCAGTTCAGCTTCGGCTGCTGGCGGAGGAACTTGTGGTGGTAGTGCTGGCGCCGGGCCGGCTGGTAGGCCCAGGCCGGGCCGCCGAACACCGAGAGCCAGTTGTTGGGCGCGGTGCCGTCTTCAGCCGGGTCGGCCCAGACGTACCAGTCGGCCTTGGGCCCGTCCTTGCCGCCGGTCAGGCTCTCCACAAACCAGGGATGTTCGTCGGAGGTGTGCGACAGCACCTCGTCGAGGACCACCTTCAGCCCCTTGGCGTGGGCGGCGTCGAGCAGCCGCTGCAGGTCGGCGAGCGAGCCGTAGTCGGGGTGGACGCCCTCGAAGTCGGCGACGTCATAGCCCCAGTCGCGGTCGGGCGAGGGATGGATCGGCGACAGCCAGACGCCGTCGACGCCGAGGTCCTTGATGTAGTCCAACTTGGCCTCGACGCCGGCCAGGTCGCCCTGGCCGTCGCCGTTGGCGTCGAAGAACGAGCGCACATAGACGTGGTAGAGGAGCGCGCCCTTCCACCACGGCTCGGCCATCGCGGTCCTACGCCTCTCCGATGGTGCGGATGATCTTGGAGACGATGCCGTAGTCGACGGCCTGCTCGGCGCTCATCCAGAAGTTCCGCGTCGTGTCCTTGTCGATCCGCTCGAGGGTCTGGCCGGTCTCGCGGGCGATGATCCGGTTCACCCGTTCGCGCATCTTGATGATCTCCTCGGCCTCGATCTCGATGTCCGAGGCCTGGCCGCGCACCCCGCCGGTGGGCTGGTGCAGCAGGAAGCGGGTGTTGGGCAGGCAGAGGCGGTTTTCCTTCGCCGCCCCCAGGTAGATGTGGGCCCCAGAGCTGGCCACCCAGCCGGTGCCGATCACCTTCACCGGCACGCCGCAGAAGGCGATCATGTCATGGACCGTGTCGCCGCTCTCCACGTGGCCGCCGGGCGAGTTGATGATGATGCGGATCGGCTTGTCGCTCTCCGAGGCCAGCGCAGTGATCTGGGCGGTGACCCGCTCGGCTAGGCGCATGTCGATCTCGCCGAAGATCAGCACGGTGCGCGACTTGTAGAGCGCGTTCTGCACCGGCCCCGCGGTCATCGGCATGTCGGGCAGGCGGCCCTTTTCGTCTTCGTCATCCGGCTCGTCGTCGTCCAGCCGAACTCGCCATTGCGTCATAGAAGGCTCCTTGCAGGGCAGGCCGCGGGTGCGCGCCCGTCCAGGCGCCGCAGCCCTGCGGCTGAGATTTGTCCCCTGCAGTTATTTGCCCGCGCGGGTTCCCGCAAGGGCGCAGCGAGCTATTGCGCCGCCGTGGCGGTCAGGCGGGCGTAGAACTGCACGGCCTGGGCGAGGTTCTTCAGGGTCATATGCTCGTTGGTGCCGTGGATCATCTCGATGTCGTGCAGGCTGAAGTCCATCGGCTGGAAGCGGTAGACGTCGGCGGAGACGACCTGCAGGCTCTTCGAGTCGGTGCCGGCGGTGACCAGGTTGGGCGCCACGGCGGCGCCGGTCACGGCCTGGGTGACCGCGGCCACCACCTTCCAGCCCTGCGACGTCGTCGAGGAGACCGGCGAGGGCTCGCTCGGCGGGGCCGCCCAGGCGAAGCTCACCGGCAGGGCGCCCACCGCGGCGCGGGCGCGGGCGCTCACCATGGCCGAGCTGTCGCCGGGCGCGATGCGGTAGTTGATCCAGGCCGTGGCGTCCTGCGGCAGGACGTTCTCCTTCGGCGAGCCCTTCAGCAGGGTCGGCGCGATGGTGGTGTGCAGCAGGGCCGCCCCGCTCGGCGTGGCGCCGATCTGCTTGAGGATCAGCGGCTTGAACAGCCAGGTGTTGGCGATCGCCATGCGGATGGGGAAGGCGGCCTTGGGCGCCAGCGTGCGCAGCATGTCGGCGCCTGGTCCGCGCAGGTCCATGGGGAAGCTGTGGCCGGCGATGGCGACCACCGCCTTCGACAAGGTCACCACCCCGCCGCCGTCGGCGGGCGGGGCGGAGGAGTGGCCGCCGGGCGCCTTGGCGGTGACGCGCAGGGTGGCGTAGCCCTTCTCCGCCGTGCCGATCAGCGCCATGCGGCCGCCGGTCACCGGATTGTCGGCGATCACCGCCTGGCCCTCGTCGATGACGAACTCGGCCCGGACGCCCTTGGCTTTCAGGTAGGCGGCCGCGGCCTTGGCGCCTGACCCGCGCACCTCCTCGTCCTCGCCGGAGACCACGATCACCGTGCGGCGCGGCTTGAACCCCTGCTTGGCCAGGGCCTCGAGCCCTTCGAACAGGGTGATCAGCGAGCCCTTGTCGTCGATCGAGCCACGGCCCCAGACGGCGCCCTCGGCGATCTCGCCGGAGAACGGCGGATGCTTCCAGTCCTTCTCGGTGCCCGGGGTCACCGGCACCACGTCCTGGTGGGCCATCAGGATCACCGGCGGCAGGGCGGGGTCGGAGCCCGGCCAAGTGTAGACCAGGGTGTTCCGGCCGACGATCACCCGGCTCATGGCGGCGTGGGCGGCCGGATAGGTGACCTGCAGGAAGGCGTGCAGCTTCTCCCACTCCGCCGGCTGGTCGTCCGCCGGGTCCTGGTGGCTGACGGTCTGGATCTGCACCGCCTGGGAGAGGTGCTGGGCGGCCTGGGCCACGTCGACCGGGATGGCCGGGGCGACCTTGACGCCGCTGAGGTCGGCCAGGCCCGGCGGCTGGTAGGTGTAGGTCCTGACCAGGACCACGGCCACCAGCACCGCCAGGAGC
Source organism: Phenylobacterium sp. (assembly GCA_004799545.1). Lineage (GTDB taxonomy): Bacteria > Pseudomonadota > Alphaproteobacteria > Caulobacterales > Caulobacteraceae > Phenylobacterium. Next base: position 279,474 of record SSMU01000023.1, on the reverse strand, counting down.
AGGATCAGCCCGAGCGCCAGCCGTCCGAAGATACGCATGCCGAAGTCCCCCAACTCAAGGCCGGCACTCTAGGCGGTTCCACCGGCGGGGGAAGCGGCTCGGTGCTTGACCTCGCGTCGGGCCGCGACGCAAATGGCGCTCAAGATCAAACAACCGTTTTAGAGGGAGCGCGCCATGAGCGAGGTGCTCGACAAACCCGGCCTGAAGATGGGCGAGCTGTTCGACCTGACCGGCAAGGTGGCGATCATCACCGGCTCCTCGCGCGGCATCGGCAAGGCCATCGCCGAACGCATGGCCGAGCACGGCGCCAAGGTGGTGATCTCCTCGCGCAAGGCCGGGCCTTGCGAAGAGGTGGCCGCCGAGATCAACGCCAAGAGCCCCGGCCACGCCATCGCGGTGCCGGCCAACATCTCCTCGAAGGCGGACCTGCAGCGGCTGGTCGACGAGACCCGCAGCGCCTTCGGCAAGGTCGACATCCTGGTCTGCAACGCCGCCTCGAACCCCTACTACGGCTCCCAGCTCGACATCACCGACGACGCCTTCAACAAGATCCTGTCGAACAATATCGTGGCCAACAACTGGCTGGTCTCGATGGTCGCGCCGGAGATGAAGGAGCGCCACGACGGGGCGGTGATCGTGGTCTCCTCGATCGGCGGCCTGCGCGGCTCGACGGTGATCGGCGCCTACTGCATCTCCAAGGCGGCCGACATGCAGCTGGCCCGCAACCTCGCCCAGGAGCTCGGCCCGTCCGGCATCCGGGTGAACTGCATCGCGCCGGGCCTGGTGAAGACCGACTTCGCCCGCGCGCTCTGGGACACGCCGGAGGGCGAGAAGCGGGCCAGCTCCGGCACGCCGCTCCGCCGGCTTGGCGAGCCGGACGACATCGCCGGCGCGGCGGTGTTCCTGGGCTCCAAGGCCGGCTCCTGGCTGACCGGCCAGACCATCGTCATCGACGGCGGCTCGACCTGCTGACCTAGTCCAGCGGCCCGGATTGGCGCCGCGCCTCCGGCGCCAGCCGCATCCAGACCTCCTCCAGGGCGACGCGGAAGGCGGCGTAGGACCAGGCGCGCGCGGTCTCGGCCGCGGCCGCGTGGTAGGCGGCGAGCCGCGGGCCGCCCGAGGCTGCGAGGTCGGCGGCCTGGGCCAGGGCGTCGGCGGCGGCTTCCAGGTCGTCGTCCGGGGCCCAGAAGCCGTTGGCCGGCGTGGCGAACTCGCGGCCGCCGACGCCTAAGAAGCCCGCGCAGACGCAGCCCGAGGCCATGGCCTCCAGCGGCGTCATGCCCACCGCCTCGAAGCGGCTGAGGCTGAGGAACAGGGTGGAGGCGGCCAAGGTCGCGGCCAGCTCCTGCTCGGCGGCGTTGGCCACGACCCGCCAGGGCAGGTCCGCATGCTGCGGATGGCGCCTGGCGAGGAAGCCGCGGATCGCCTGGTCCTCGGTGGGCCGCTTGCGGGGGACGGCGACGACGGCGTCCTGGCGCGGCCCGGCGGCACGGAAGATCCGCTCGTCGGCGAAGCAGGGGATCACCTCCACCTGGGCCTCAGGGTAGAGGCCCACGATGGACTCGGCGCAGACTCGGCCCGGCGAGATGAAGCCCGGCAGCCGGCCGGGGGGCAGGGCGTCGATGGCCGGCGCCCCCACCACCGCCAGGCTGAACTGGTTCTGGCAGAAGATCAGGGCGCGCTGCGGCAGGGTCGCCAGGCGGGCGATGGCGTTGGGTGCGTCGCTGGGCACCACCAGGATGTCGTCGGCCTGAGGGTCGGTGTCGATCTCGACCGGCGCGCGATGCTCCAGCCAGGTGGGCATGACGCTCTGCGAGGTGCGCCGCATCACCGCCTCGAAGCCCAGGTCGCGCAGGGTCTCCACGTGGCGCAGGATCATCTTCTGGCCGCCGGCGATCGCAGCGGTCGGGAAGCCGAGGTAGACGATCCGGGTCATTCCCGGTCTGTGCCGCGCGGCGCCCGGTGAGACAAGCCCCGGCCCTAGAGCTTGACGCAGAACTCCAGGCCGCCCTCGAAGGGCAGCGTCATCGACCTCAGCCCGTTCGCGGGATCGGCGAGGTAGTCGAAGAAGGCGCGGTAGCCGGGCCGCGAGGCCGTGGTGTTGTCGGCGACGATCACCGCGCCCGGGCGCAGGTGCGGGCCGATCAGCGTCAGGGCCGGGACCACCATCTCGGTCCAGATGTCCATCAGGACGAAGTCGACGGGGCCGTCGATGACCTGCAGCGTCTCGCGCAGGTCGCCTTCGCGCAGGTCGATGAGGTCAGAGATCCCGGCGGCCTGGAAGTTGGCGCGGGCGGCGGCGGCCTTGGCGGGCTCGTATTCGGTGGCGATGACCCGGCCTCCGCCGTTGTCGCGCACCGCGGCGGCGAGGTAGTGGGTCGAGACGCCATAAGACGTGCCAACCTCGACCACGCGGGTGGCCCGAAGCGCCCGGCAGGTGAGGTAGCAGAACTCCGCCTTGATCGGCTCCAGGGCCACGAACTTGTCGGCCATGAAGCGGTGGGAGGCGTCGTCGAAGCCCTCCCAGGAGAGCTCGCCCTTGCGGATCCGCTCGCCGAACCAGCGGCCGGTCTCCGCCTCCTGCGCCACGCTCTGCGCCTGCAGGGCGTCGATGCGCGCCTGCAGCGCGGGATCGCCCAGGACGCTCACGCGAACATCTCCGTCTCGCCTTCGTACTGCATGGCGCCGGCGATATTGCCCTCGCTGTCCTTGAAGAAGATCAGCCGGCCGACGCCCTCGATCAGGTAGGGCGGCATGACCAGGGCGCCGCCGTTGGCCTCGATGGCGGCGATGGTTGCGTCCAGGTCGTCGACGCCGAACGACAGCTCCACGTCCGGCATCTTCTGGGCCTCGATGGCGCGGCGGCCCTGCAGGGCGCCCATGACGCCCTCGCCGGCGGTGCGGGTCTGGTAGAAGCCCGGCGGTCCCCAGGGGGTGAAGGTCCAGCCGAACACCTTCTCGTAGAAGGCCCGCGCGCGGGGCACGTCGTCGGCGTTGATCGCGAAATGGCGCAGTCTGGCGGGCATGGCGGCCTCCCTCAGCGCATGAAGCTAGGCCGTGCGCCGGCGGCGTGCTTGCGCTAATCTGACGAACAATGTCGCCCACGCGCCAATTCCTGCCCGATCCCGACGGCTATCCGGTCCGCGGCCTGGCGGTGACCTATCCCGACGGCCATTGGCTGAACCGGCACACCCATCCCTGGGCGCAGCTGGTCTATGCGGCGAGCGGGGTGATGCAGGTGGAGACGCCCGCCGCCACCTGGCTGGTGCCGCCCACCCGGGCGATCTGGGTGCCGGGCGGCACGCCGCACGCCATCCGCATGCGCGGCGCCGTCGCCATGCGCACCCTCTACCTGTCGCCGGTCGATCCGGACGCGCGGCTGGTGGCCTGCCGGGCCCTGGAGGTGGCGCCGCTGCTGCGCGAGCTGATCCTGCACATCGTGCGCATCGGCCTGCTCGACCTGGAAAAGCCCGACCACGAACGGATGGCGGGCCTGCTGCTGGACCTCTTGGCGCAGGGCGAGACCACGCCGCTCTCGCTCCCCATGCCCGACGATCCGCGGGCCCGCGGCGTCGCCGAGCGGCTGCTGGCCGAACCGTCGAGCCTGGCCCCGCTGGCCGAGCTGGCGCGGGGGTCGGGCGCCAGCCTTCGCACCCTGCAGCGGCTGTTCCTGAAGGAGAGCGGCCTGCCGCTGGAGGCCTGGCGGGCCCGGCTGCGCATGCAGCAGGCGGTGGTCTCCCTGTCGGCCAACACCTCGGTGACCCAGGCGGCGCTCGACGCCGGCTACCAGAGCCCCTCGGCCTTCATCGCCGCCTTCCGTCGGGCCTTCGGCGTCACCCCGGCGCGCTACCGGGCGCGCGCCGCCTGAACCGCGAGGTCGCGGGCCTTGGCCAGCCGCGCGATCCCGGCGTCGAGCGTCGCGTCGCGCTTGGAGAAGCATAGGCGCATCACGTGGGTGACCGGGTCCGCCTCGTAGAAGGCCGAGACCGGGATCGCCGCCACGCCAGCGTTGCGCACCGCGTGCAGGCAGAAGTCGCGGTCGCCCATCCCGATGCCCGAGGCGGCGAGGTCGACGTTCAGGAAATAGGTGCCTTGGCTGGCCAGCACGGCGAAGCCCTCGCGGCGCAGGCCGTCGGTCAGCCGGTCGCGGGACCGCTCCAGCCCGCGCGGCATGTCGCGGAACCAGTCGTCGCTGTTCTGCAATCCCCAGGCCACGGCCGACTGGAGATTCGGCGGTGTGGTGAAGGTCAGGAACTGATGGGCCCGCGCCAGGCTGTGGGTCAGCTCGGGCGCCGCGCAGAGGAAGCCTACCTTCCAGCCGGTCAGGCCGAACATCTTGCCGGCCGAGCCGATCTTGACGGTCCGCTCGCGCATGCCGGGCTGGGCGATCAGCGGCCGGTGGCGGGCGTTCCCGAACACCACCTGCTCCCAGACCTCGTCGCAGATGGCGATCGCGTCGTGGGCGACGCAGAATTCCGCCAACAGGGCCAGGTCCTCCTCCGGCAGCACCACGCCGGTCGGGTTGGTCGGGTTGTTCAGCACCACGAAGCGGGTGCGTTCGCTGAACGCCGCCTCCAGCATCGGCCGGGTGAAGCGCCAGGCCGGCGGCTGCAGGCTCACCAGCTTCGGCACGCCCCCCGCCAGCCGGATGATCGGTAGGTAGGAATCGTAGAACGGCTGGAAGACCACCACCTCGTCGCCCGGCTCGATGAGCCCAAGGAAGGCCGCGGCCAGGGCCTCGGTGGCGCCGGAGGTGACGGTGATTTCGCTGAGCGGCTCGAAGTCGAGGCCCTGGGTCGCCGCATAGTGAGTGGCCACCGCCTGGCGCAGCTCCACCAGCCCGGCCATCGGCGGATACTGGTTGTAGCCGTTGAGCACGGCGTCGGCCGCCTTGGCCCGGATGGCCTCGGGCCCCGGATCGTCCGGAAAACCCTGGCCGAGGTTCACCGCGCCCGTCTCGCGCGCCAGGCCCGACATCTCCTCGAAGATCGTGGTGGGCAGGGTTGAGAAAATCGGGTTGGCCATGCGCCTCCGTTTTCGCTTCACTTACGGGCGTTGACCAGCCTTTCGGGAGCGCCGCCCATGGAGATCGTCGACTACCGGCCCGAGCACGCGGCGGCCTTCAAGGCGCTGAACGAGGCCTGGATCTCGAAATACTTCACCCTCGAGGCCAAGGACCGTGAGGTGCTGGACGACCCGCAGGGGAAGATCCTTAGCCGTGGCGGCAAGATCTTCATGGCGCTGGACGGCGGCGAAGCGGTGGGCTGCGTGGCCATGATCGCTATGTCGGATGGTGGGTATGAGGTCGCCAAGATGACCGTTGTCGAAACCCTGCGCGGCTCGGGCCTCGGCAAGAAGCTGATGCAGGCCTGCATCGACGCCGCCGAGGCCGAGGGCGCGCCCCGGCTCTACCTGGAGACCAACTCCTCGCTGGCCCCGGCGCTGGGCCTCTACCGGTCCATGGGTTTCCGCGACCTCGCGCCGGCCGCGACCGCTTACGCCCGCGCCGACGTCTTCATGGAACGGCGATCGACCTAGTGGAACAACCTCCCGTTGCGGCTATGGTGGACGCCGGCTGTGGGGAGATTTCCATGATGATGCGCGTGATCCTGGCGGTGGCCGCCCTGCTGACGGCGAGCCCGGCGCTGGCCAAGGAGCTGGTGTTCCGGGCCACCCTGCGCGGCGACACGCCGTCCACGACCACTGGCTCCAAGGCCTCGGGCGCGGCGCGGATCGTGGTCGACACCGACGCCAAGACGGTCGACGTCAACCTGAACGTGGTGGGGCTGAAGCCCGAGGACCTGCGCGCCAGCCTGGTGAAGGCCCCGCTGGGCCCGATCCACCTGCACCTCTACGGCTCGACCGACCACGGCCCGAACAGCAGCGCCTCGCTGGTGCTGCCGGTGCCCTACGGCCAGGCCTATAGCGCCACCGCCTCGGGCTTCCAGGTGCGGATGAAGGCCTATCCCTACGCCACCGGCGCGGCGGTGGTGAACACCAGCGCCGGCTTCGACGAGTTCGTCAGCTCGATGCAGAGCGGCAAGGTGGTGCTCAACATCCACACCAACCGCTTCCCGGATGGCGAGATCAGCGGCGACGTGGTTCCCGCGACGGCGGGGTCCTAGTCCTCGCGGACCCGCTTCTTGCGGAAGCTGGGGTTCAGCACCTTCTTGCGCAGGCGGATCGACTTGGGCGTCACCTCGACCAGCTCGTCTTCCTCGATGTAGGCGATCGCCTGTTCGAGGGTCGGGCGGCGCGGCGGGGTGAGGCGCACGGCCTCGTCCTTGCCAGAGGCCCGCACGTTGGTCAGCTGCTTGGCCTTCATCGGGTTGACGTCGAGGTCGTCGCCGCGGCTGTTCTCGCCGATGATCATGCCCTGGTAGGTCTTCTCGCCGCCGCCCACGAACATGGTGCCGCGCTCTTCCAGGTTCCACAGCGCATAGGCCGCGGTCTCGCCGTCGGAGTTGGAGACCAGCACGCCCTTGCGGCCGGCGTCGATGGCGCCCTTGTAGGGCTCGTAGTGACTGAACACCCGGTTGAGCACGCCCGAGCCGCGGGTGTCGGTGAGGAACTCGCCCTGGTAGCCGATCAGCGAGCGTGACGGGCTCATCAGGGAGAGGCGGGTCTTGCCGGCGCCCGAGGGCCCCATGTCCTTCAGCTCGGCCTTCCGGGCCGACAGCTTCTCGATGACGATGCCGGTGAACTCGTCGTCCACGTCGATCATCACGTCCTCGATGGGCTCCATCCGCTCACCGGTCTCGGGATCGGCCTGGAACACCACGCGCGGCCGGCTGATGGAGACCTCGAAGCCTTCGCGGCGCATGCTCTCGATCAGCACGCCGAGCTGCAGTTCGCCGCGGCCGGCCACCTCGTAGGCGTCCCGCTCGGCGGTCTCGCTGACCCGGATGGCGACGTTGGCCTCGGCTTCCTTGAGCAGGCGATCGCGGATCACCCGGCTCTGCACCTTGTCGCCTTCGCGGCCGGCCAGCGGGCTGTCGTTGACGCTGACGGTCATGGAGATGGTCGGCGGGTCGATCGGCTGGGCGGGCAGCGCCTCGGTCACGTCCATGGCGGCGAGGGTGTCGGCCACGGTCGCCTTGGCGAGGCCCGCGATGGCCACGATGTCGCCGGCCTCGGCGTCGTCGATCGGCTGGCGCTTCAGGCCGCGGAACGCCAGCACCTTGGTGATCCGGCCGCGCTCGATCTCCTTGCCGTCGATGCCCAGGGCATGGATCGCCAGGCCGGGCACCGCCTTGCCGGATTCGATGCGGCCAGTGAGCAGACGGCCCAGGAAGGGGTCGTTCTCGATCAGCACCGAAAGCATCTGGAACGGCTCGTCCTTGCGGACGACGGCCGCCGGCTCCGGCACATGGTCGACGATCAGGTCGAACAGCGGGGCCAGGTTGTCGTTGGGCTTGGCCATGTCGAGGGTGGCCCAGCCGTTCTTGCCCGAGGCGTAGATGTGCGGGAAGTCGAGCTGTTCGTCGGTGGCGCCCATGACCGCGAACAGGTCGAAGGCGTCGTTCAGCACCCGGTCGGGATCGGCGTGCGGCCGGTCGACCTTGTTGAGGCAGAGGATCGGCCGAAGCCCCATCTTCAACGCCTTGCCGAGCACGAACTTGGTCTGCGGCATGACGCCTTCCTCGGCGTCGACCAACAGCACGCAGCCGTCGACCATGCCCAGGATCCGCTCCACCTCGCCGCCGAAGTCGGCGTGGCCGGGGGTGTCGATGATGTTGATCCGCGTGTCGCCGGCCTTGCCGTGCCACATCACGCTGGTGCACTTGGCCAGGATGGTGATGCCGCGCTCACGCTCCTGATCGTTGGAATCCATGGCCCGTTCGGCGTGCGCCTCGTTGGCGCGGAACACACCCGATTGGGCGAGCAGCTGATCCACCAACGTGGTCTTGCCGTGGTCGACGTGGGCGATGATGGCGATGTTGCGAAGCGACATGGATTGGATTCGGGTCTCGGCGCGGGTTGGGCGTCTGGCGCCGGCGAAGGCGGGCTATTAGGCGATGCGACGCCGGAGGGCCAGCGCGAGTTGCAGGCCGCGACGCTTCGCGCCCTGAGTTTTTCCCAGAACATTGTGCGATGCAGCAATATGGGGCGGATTTCGCCCAAGGCAAGCTATGGAAAAGGTGCGACTTTTCCATGACACCACTCGGCACGGGCTTTTTTCGCCGTCCCGGGACTTGCAATTTGTGCGGTGCACCGTACATTGGAGTTGTGAGGCGTCTCTGACGTCTCTGCCCTTCCTGGGCGTTTCCTCCCTAATGAACTGCCGCGCCTTTCCAGGCGCGGCTTTTTTTTGGGCTATGCCCCAGCGCGATCCTTGGCGCAGTCAGCGGGGGTGCTGCCGGCGCGGGTCCGGATTGTCGCCCGGCGCCGGCTCGCTCGCCGCCTCCGGGTCGTCGTCGGACGGCCGGGCCGGCCGCACGAGGAAGGCCATCAGCACCAGGCACAGGAAGATCGGCGCCGCCGCGGCCACCGTCAGCCCCGCGCGGTTCATCCCGGCGGCGTGGGCGAGGTCCAGCGTCAGGGGCCGTCCCGCCGAGCCCGGCTGGCTGGGCCCGTGGATGGCGCCGCCGCGCCCGAGGATCTTGTCGAACGCCAGCTGGTAGTTGAAGGCCGCCAGCCCGGCGACCGCCAGCCAGTAGGCGACGGAGCCGCCGACGCCGATCCATACCTTGGGCGGGGGCCGCACGGGGCCCCTAAGCGGCCTGCCGCGACTTCATCAGGGCCGAGAGGCGATGGCGCAGGGCGCTGACCAGGGTGGTGTAGTCGGCCCGCACATAGTTGAACTGCAGCACGCGCCGCGGGCCGATGTAGGGGGTGTGACCGTGCCAGGAGTGTTCGGTGCGCCGGAACACCACCAGCGAGCCCATGCCGGCCGGGATCTCGGCGCCCACGTCATGCAGGTCATGCTCGCTGCGCAGCAGGCGGAGCTGGCCCTCGCGGCCGCTCCAGTCGTCGTTGAGGTAGAGCAGCAGGGACAGCACCTTCGACTTCGAATCCGTGTGGATGAAGCCGTCGCGGACCCCCGAGCGGCCCCTTAGCGTGACCGTGGTGGCCCGCCGGCTGAGGTCCAGGCCGAACTTCCGGCCCATCAGGTCGCGGAAGCGGTCCGACTGCAGATCGGCGACGACCTCGGCGAGGCAGGGCCCGGGCGGCGCATCGGCGAGCGAGAAGGATCCGGCTCCGGCGATCGTCGGGAACTCGCCCGGGATGGCGGCCACGGCCTTGCGGTCGAGCGCCTGATCGACATGCAGATGGTCGAAGGGGTCTATCCGCAGCGGGGCGGCTTCCAGGGCGTCCCAGTCCAGGCCGGCCATAAGATGCGCCTTCTCGTCGAGCCCGCCGGTCGGGCGGTTGCTCGTAAGACGGCGCGAGGCGCGCGGCGCCTCAGCCTCATTCGTAGCGCGGGGGAGATGGCTCATGGACGCCGGCGCCCGCGGTAGTCGGCTTTCAGCCGGGCCGGGTCGTAGAGCGGGCTCTGCACCCAGTCGAGGAAGCTCATCCCCTGGGGCTCGGCCTCGCGCAGATAGGTCTCGAAGGTGTGGTCCAGCACGCCGGCCTGGCCGCGCGGCCAGTGCAGGTAGCGGGGATGCAGCTGGCCCATGGCCTCGCGGATCGGGACCCCTTTGCGCAGGTGCAGGTAGAGGGCGCTCATCACCCCCGAGCGGTCGGCGCCGGACTTGCAGTGCAAGAGGGCGGGATAGGCGATGGTGTCGAACAGCTGCCGGGCCCCCAGCACCTGCTCGCGGCTCGGCGGCTCGCGCGAGCTCATCCGGAAGGTGACCAGGGCGAGGCCAAGGCGTTCGCAGGCCGCCTGCTCGATCGCCTGGGAGCTGCCGCCCGGCCCGCCGCGCAGGCTGATCACCGTGGCTACGCCGCGCGCCTTCCAGGCCGCCAGCTGGTGCGGCCAGGGCTGGTTGGTGCGCACCAGCTCGTCGGAGATCCAGTGGGCGTTCCTGAACGCCAGCCGCAGGTAGGCGTGGTCGTTCCACAGGAAGTCGGCATAGGCCTGGCGGCGGCCGGCCGCGGTGGTCAGGTCGAAGCCGCCGGTGGCCCCCTGGGCGGTGGTATCCCTCATCGCGCCGCCCGGGCGCGCCGCAGCACCACCCCGTCGGCGACGTGCTCGGCCCTGACGCCGGAAAACGCCTCGAGCCGGCGCAGCACCGCCGCCTCGTTGTCGGTGACCAGCACGCCGGTGAAGCGGATCCGGCCGGTCTCGGCGTCCGCCGTGCGGATCGGGCTGGCGAACCGGCGGCTGAGGTCGGCGGCGACCTCGGACAGCGGCCGGTCGCGGTAGACCAGTTGGCCCGTGGTCCAGCCGAAGGCGTCGTCGGCCTCGACCGCCGCCAGCTGCACGCCGGTCTCGCCGTCGCGATGTGTCAGTTGCTGGCCCAGGGTGACCCGGGCCGGCGCCGCGTCCGGCGCATCGGCCGGCCGGAGCTCCACCACCCCGCGGCGCACGGTCAGGCGCAGCTCGCCGTCCCGGTGGCGCAGGTCGAACTCAGTGCCCACCACCCGCACCTGGCGGTCGCCGACCTGGATCAGGAAGGGGCGGGCGGCGTCGTGGGCGACGTCGAACGCCGCCTCGCCGTCGGCCATCTGCACCCGGCGCGCGTCGGCGCTCAGGGTGACCGCCAGCCGCGAGGCCACGTTCAGGCGCACCGCGGTGCCGTCAGCCAGGGCGAGCTGGCGGACCTCGCCGGGCGCGGTCTGGTAGATCGCCGGCGGCTGCGGGTGGGGCTGGACGCCCAGCCAGACCGCCGCGGCGAGCCCCGCCGCCAGCGGCGCGCCGATCGCCGGCCAGAGCCAGCGGGGCGGGCGGGCGGGCGGGTGCGCGGCGCGCGCTGCCGGGCGCTGGGCGGCGTCCAGCGCCGCGACCAGCCGTGGGGCGTCGGAGTCCATCTCGACCCACAGGGATTCCAGGCGCTCATAGGCCAGGGCGTGCGCCGGCGCGGCGGCCAGCCAGCGTTCGAACGCCAGCCAGTCCTCGCCGGTCGCCGTCTCCCCCTGCAAACGGACGAACCAGGCGGCCGCCTGCTCGGCGGCCCCGCCTTGGCCCTGCCCCGGGCCCCTGCCGGTCATGGACGCCATCTCCAGGGCGCGAGGGGCGCCCGTACTGAACAAGACGCCGCGCGCGCCGCCGCACCTCCAGGCCGCAGGCCGGGCCGGCTCATGGCAGGGTCTCCGACAGATGCCGGAGCGCGGCGATCATGTGCTTCTCGACGGCGCTGCGCGAAATGCCCAGGGCGGCGGCGACCTCGGAATGGCTGAGGCCCTCGAACTTGTGCATCCGGAACACCCGCTGGGTCTGCGGGCTGAGCGCGGCGATCGCCGTCACCACCGCCGCCAGCCGCTGCCGCGCCGCCATCGCCTGGACCGCGTCGGGCTCCTCGGCCACCTCGGCGCCGCCCAGCTCGGTGCGATGGGTCTGCCGCCAGGCGGCGTCGCGGGCGGCGGACCGGCGCTCGCCGCGCAGCCGGTCCAGCATCAGGTTGGAGCCCAGGCGGTAGAGGTAGCTCACCGGATTGCGGACCTCGGCGTCGACCTCGGCCGAAGCCAGCCGGACATAGATGTCCTGCACCAGATCCTCCGCCGCTGCGGCCGACCTGAGGCGCAGGGTGAAGAACCTCACCAGCTCGGCGCGGCGCTCGAAATAGAGGTCGACGAGCGTGGATCGGCCCTGTCGTTCCACCCAGTGGTCCTTGTTGGCCCCGCGCGTCGCCCCCGCCGCACAGGCGCGGCGCCGCCCCCGCGGCCCGTCCCCAATGCCGATTGGACGCCCTGGCCGCGCCGCGCAAGGTCAAAAATCCCAGCCGAGGCTCGCGCCAACCGTGCGCGGCCTGAGCGGGGTGACCTGGGCGCCGCGGGCTCGGCTGAACGGATTGCCGAAGGCGAAGGTGTCGCCGGTCTCGCCGGTGAGGTTGTCGATATAGGCCCGTAGCCGCCAATGGTCGGCCATCAGCTCGGCGGCGAGGCGGGCTGTGGCATAGCCGCCCATCAGGGCCGAGGGGTTGGTCTCGAAGGTGACATGGGAGCGGCCGACATAGCCGGCCTGGGCGGAGACGTCAGCCTCCAGGCCGCTGCGCGGCGTCCAGCGGTAGAGGACGTCGAGGGACTCCAGCTGGTTGGGCACGTCGGGCAGGCCGGCGTCGGCCTGGGCGGGGAAGGCGCTGGACGGGCTGACGATCTGCGGGTCGTCCAGCAGCACGTTCAGCCGCACCTGCCAGTGGCGGCCGCTGAGCCACAGGGCCTCGGCCTCCACGCCGTTGTTCTCGCCGTCGCCGATGTTGACCGTCATCGGCAGGCCGGAGGTGAGGAACTGGTCGGTCTGCAGGTGGGTCCAGTCGGTGTGGAACAGCGCCACGCGCAGCGACAGGCGATGGTCGAACAGCGGGGCCGCCCCGCCCACCTCATAGTTCCACAGCCGGTCGCTGCCGAACCGCGGGAGGTCGGTCCCGCTTGGCGCCGCCCCGGTCCCGGCCGCCGCGGCGGGGATGTTGAACCCGCCGGCGCGGAAGCCCTTCTGAGCCTCGGCGTAGACCACCACGTCCGGCGCGAAGGCGTAGCTGAACCGGATTTTCGGCGCGAGGCCGCGGTCGGTCAGCTCGCCGTCCATGGCCGGCAAGGCCGGGCTGGCCAGGTCGAACTCGTCGGCGTGCGACGAGCGGTGGGTGGAGAACCAGCGCAGGCCGGCGGTCACGGTCAAGCGGGAGGAGAGGTCGTAGGACGCCTCCCCATAGACCGCCTGTTCCTGCAGGTGATCGCGGCGGCGATAGACCGAGGCGGTGTGGCCGGAGCCCAGGACGGTCAGCCGGCCGGTGTCCAGCTCGCTGGCCTCCGAGCCGAAGGCGCCGGCCAGCCAGCGGAAGCGGCCGCCGCCGGTCGAGGTGGCCACCGCCTCGACCACCCCCAGGCCCACCATCTGGCGGTCGCCGAAGGCCGTGGGCGCGGTGAACGGCGCGGCGGTCGGCAGCGCCCCGGTGGCGTCGTACTGGCTGTCCAGCACGTGGTCCACAAAGGCGGCGGAGATCTTCAGGTCGGCGCCCCCGCCGCTGTGCGCCAGGGAGACGCCGGCTTCGGTGAAGTCGTTGTCGGAGGGTTCGCGCACCTGGACGTCGCGGGTCAGCGAGCGGGTCCCGCCCTCGGTGTAGTGCGCGTCGCTGGTGTCGATCGACTGGTGGACCAGGCTGGCCCGCAGCCGCCAGCCGTCCGGCAGGGCGGCGAGCAGGCCGAGGCGTGCGCCCCAGCGACGGCTCTGGTTGACGTTGCTGAGGCCGAGCGCCGGATCGTCCAGATAGCCGCCGGTGGTGTCGCTGTAGGCCGCGCCCCGCAGCGCCGCGCCCTCGACGAGCGGCACATTCAGCACGGCCTCGAGGTCCGACGACGGCGCGCCGCGATCGGTGGCCTCCGCCCCGGCGGTCACCGAGCCGCCGAAGGTCCCGGGCTCGGGGCTGGCGGTGACGATGTGGACCACGCCGCCGATCGAGCCGGAGCCGTAGAGGGTGCCCTGCGGCCCGCGCAGCACCTCGACGCGGTTGACGTCCACCAGCCGCAGGTCGGGGTCGGGGGCGTTGTAGGTGATCGGCACGTCGTCCAGGTAGAGCCCGACCGTCGACTGGGTGCGGCCGGTGAACGAGCCGTCGGAGAGGCCGCGCAGGAAGATCTTGTCGCGCCCGGGACCCAGGTCGGTGACCGTGACGCCGACCATCTGCCCGGCCAGGTCGCCGAACGTCCGGCCGCCCAGGCGCGCGATCTCCGAGGCCGGCAGGGCGCTCACCGGGAAGGGGCTGCCGAGCAGCGGTTCGGCGCGTTTCTCGGCGGTGACGATCAGTTCGTCGAGTGGGCTGGGCGGCGAGGGCTCGGTCGCGGGCGCGGGCCGGGCGGCGCGGTCCCGGCGGCCGAACACCCGGAAGGTGTGGGCGTCCAGCTGCTCGAACCCGCAGCCGGCCGGCAGCAGGCGGGCGAGGGCATGGGCCGGGGTCATCAGGCCGAGCACCGGCTGGGTCTGGCCGGCGCAGCCCGCGGTTGGCAGGCCGCCCACCGAGACCCCGCCCTGCACCCCGAACCGCAGCAGGGCGCGCTCCACCGGCTCGGACGGGAGGCGGAAGATGTGCGCCGCGGCCGCCGCGGCGACACCGGGCGCGGCCACGGTCAGGACGCAGGCCAGCGCGAGCGGCGCCGGACCGGCCCACAGGCCGGCGCCGCGCCTCGACCGGGGCGTCCGATTCGCGTCCATCGGGGAAAACTATAGCCGACCTTGGCCTTGCGGCGGGCGCTCTAGGCGCCGCCGAGGCTCGACCAGTCGGCGAGCGCCAGGGTGCGGGTCAGCGCGTCGAGGTGCGCCTTCAGGGTCGCGAAGCCGGCGGTGGGGGCGAGCGTCGCCTCGTCGAGATAGAGGGCGCGGTTGATCTCGATCTGCAGGGCGTGGACCCGCCGCGCCGGCCGGCCGTAGTGCTCGGTCGTATAGCCGCCGGCATAGGGGGTGTTGCGCGCCACCCGATAGCCCAGCCCCTCCAGCTCCCGCTCCACGCGGCTGGGCAGGATGCCGGCGCAGGCCGCGCCGAACCGGTCGCCCAGCACCATGTCGCAGGGCCGGTCGCGGCCGCCGGTGCGCGCCGCGGCGGCCGGCATGGAGTGCCAGTCCACCAGCACCGCGAAGCCGTGCGCCGCCTGCGCCGCGTCGATCAGGGTCTTCAGCGTCTCGTGGTAGGGCCGGTGCGCCCCGTCGATCCGCCCCCGCGCCTCGGCGAAGGTCAGTTTGCGGGCGTAGATCTCCTGGCCTTCGGAGACCACCCGGGCGATGGCGCCCAGGCCCGCCGCCACCCGCGCGGTGCGGGCGCGGGCGAACTCCGGCAGCTCGTCGGCGAACATGCCGGGGTCGAGCTCGAAGGCCTCGCGGTTGAGGTCGATGTAGGCGCGGGCGAAGCGGGCGCTGATCGTCGCCACCCCCAGCGCCGGGGCGCCGGCGATCAGGTCGTCGACAAAGGCGTCCTCGGAGCGGCGGATGGACTGGGCGTCGAGGGCCGCGGCGGCCATCATGTCGTCGGGATAGAAGCGGCCCGAATGCGGCGAGGCGAACACCAGGGGGGTCGGCGGCGCCGCGCCAACGGCCGCAGCGCGGCGCACCTCGAAGGCGTCCGTCCGGTCGGCGACGTCACAATCGGCGACCTCGGGGGCGGCGATCGGCTCCCAGGCGTTCATCCCCTCCATTGAACGCTCAGCGCCCGCATGGGTCAAAGGGTTCATCGCGCCTTTACGCTTGAGCGGCTAAGTTGCCTGCTTCGTTTCCTTATTTTCCAAGCGCCCCCGGTACATGCCCCGCATCCTCCTGGCCGAAGACGACGATTCGCTCCGCGGCTTCCTGGCCCGGGCCCTGGAACGGGCCGGCTACGAGGTCTGCGCCTGCGCCGATGGCGACGAGGCGGTCCTGCGTCTCGACGAGAGTTGGGACCTGCTGCTCACCGACATCGTCATGCCCGGGCTCGACGGCATCGAGGTGGCCCGCCAGGCCGCCGCCCGGCATCCGGGCCTGCGGATCATGTTCATCACCGGCTTCGCGGCCGTGGCCCTGGCCGCCGCCGACGCCGCCCCGCCCGGGGCCAAGGTGCTGTCCAAGCCCATCCACCTGCGCGAGATCGTCTCCGAGGTGGAGCGGATGATCGCCGCTTAAGGCTTGGTCTTCGCCCAGCCGGACGCAAAAGCGCTTCGCACTTTTGCCGGCTGTCGCTCGCTCGCTTGCGCCCTCGGCAGGCGCCCGTTATATCCCCGCCTTCCCGCTCCCGGCCCTGCTCGGGAGACCTTGGTTCGGACGCGTAGCTCAGCGGGAGAGCACCTCGTTGACATCGAGGGGGTCACAGGTTCGATCCCTGTCGCGTCCACCATCCCTCCTTCACTTCGCCGCCAGGAAGGCCTGCACCGCCGCGTCGAAGGCGGCGGGCTGATCCAGCATCAGGAAATGCGCCGCGCCGTCGACGCGCTGGACGCTATGGTGCGGCACGTCGGCGTAGGCCTTGGCGTAGAGGGCGTCGCTGGCCGCCTGCGGCAGGCCCGCGGAGGATTTCGCCGCATAGAGCACCGTGACCGGCATCGGCAGGCCGGCCAGCGCTGGGCGCAGGTCGCTGGTCATAGCGTCGTAGAGGGCGTCCGCCACGGTGCGGTGGTCGGAGGCGGCCATGGCGGCGGCGACCTTCGCCTGGTCGGCGGGCGAAGCAGCCATCTGGGCGGCGGTGGCCGGCGTGGTCGCGGCGTAGGCGGCCTGCGGCGCGGCGGTGAGCTGGGCGCGGACGGCTGCGGCCTGGGGCTCTAGCTGGGCGGCGCTGGTGGCGCCGGCCTGCAGCCCCACGAAGGGCAGGCTGTCGAGGATCATCAGCCGGCTGACGTCCTTCGGATGGGCGGCGGCCAGTTCCAGGGCCACCAAGCCCCCCAGGGAATGGCCGATCACCGCCGGGCGCTGCAGGCGATTGTCCCTGATGTAGGCGTCGATCT
Source organism: Phenylobacterium sp. (assembly GCA_004799545.1). Classification (GTDB taxonomy): domain Bacteria; phylum Pseudomonadota; class Alphaproteobacteria; order Caulobacterales; family Caulobacteraceae; genus Phenylobacterium. Next base: position 262,971 of record SSMU01000023.1, on the reverse strand, counting down.
CGGCGGCCACGGGGGCCAGGACGGGGCCTGCGTCGTTGGCGCCCACGGCCGCGCCGCCGAAGCCTGCGATCTGGATCAGGTGCAGGCGGTAGTGGTCCTTGAGCCGGGCGGCCTCGGCACCCCAGGTGAGCTCGGCCGAGGAGAGGCCGGTGACCAGGATCACATCCGGGCCATAGCCGATGACCTGGGCGGTGATCCGGGTGGGCGGGGCGGCCATCGCGGCGGACCCGAGGCAAAGCGTGAGGGCCGCGACGGTGGTCGCGAGTTGGGTGGACAGGCGCATTCGTTCCTCCAGGGTTTCGGCAACAGGGGTCCCGGCCCGCCGGGCGGCGGGTTGCGGTCGTTCAGATTTCGGTCGGTCGGCTAGTCGGTCAGGAAGAACAGCGCTTCGACCGTGGTCCCGAGCGCGCTCGCCAGCCGCAGCGCCAGCACGGTCGAGGGGATGAAGACGCCGTTCTCGACGGTGTTGATGGTCTTGCGCGACACCCGGGCGAGGTTGGCCAGCTCCGCTTGGGTCAGGCCCGCCTTGGTGCGCACATCCTTGAGGCGGACGCCGAGCTTCGCCTCACCCGCCACGTTCGGCCCGGGTCTCCAGCCAGACGTAGCGGATCAGCGCCAGGCCGAGCCCGGCCGACAGCACCACGTGCAGGGCGATGGGCAGGCTCACCGGCCGGAACACGTCGAGGCCGTAGAGGCCGGCGCCGGCGAGCATAGCGGCCCAGAAGCCCCAGCGCTGGGCCTCGTGCCGGTGCGCCACGGCCAGTTCGTCGTTCATCACCCGACGCAGGTCGCGGCGCATCATCAGGCCGCCGCCGGTGCCGATGAACAGCAGCATCACCGCCACCCAGATCAGGGTCATCACCCGCTGCGACCAGTCGGTCGGATGGGCGAAGACGAACAGCACCTGCCAGATGGCGAAGGCGGCCAGCTCCAGCCAGAGCAGGACGGTGCGCTGGCGCGAACAGGAATCCACGCGCTCGGCGGGATCCAACGTCGTTCCGGAAGCCATGTTCGAACCTCAAAAGTAACCCACGGGTGACATGTAACCTTGGGGTGACTTGGCGGTCAAGCGCTAAATCGGGCCGCGCGCCCACGCCGCAGCGGCCGGCCTAGGCGTTGGCGCTTGGCGGCGCCGGCGGGCGGCGGTTGCGATAGACGCAGACCGCCTCCGACCACAGCTCGACCTTTGGGAAGTCCAGCAACCGCGTGCGGGCGAGCAGCCGCGCGGCCTCCAGGCCCTCGGCGCGGAGGGTCTCCGTCGCCAGCACCTGGTCGGCGAGGTCGAGGCCGTAGAGGACGAAGCTGCGCAAGACGCAACCCTTGATCGCGCGTCCGGAAATAGCACGTCAGGGTTGGCGTCGAGTCAAGGCCCCGCTGGACGTCGTCCCGCCGTTCCGATCAGGGGCGGGCGCGCCTGGGCAGGGCGGCCACTTCCTCGGGCGTCAGCTTGTGCATGTGGCTGACCGGACAGCGCTGCGGGCCGAGGCCGACGGCGTGGGTGATCACCTCGGCGTCCATGCTGTCGCAGATCCAGGACGAGCCGCGCGAGACAAGCGCCACGCGCTGGTTCCAGTCGATGTCCGGGCAAGGGCCGAACATGTCGAACTTGTAGACGTCGCGGACGCCCACGCGCACGTAGAGGGTCTTGTCGTCCGGGGCGGCGAAACTGGTGACGTTCTTGGTGTAGAAGCACTGGTGGGCGTCGTACTTCGCGGGCGACGCGGCGAGCGCCATCTGCGAGGCGGACCCGCAGGCCAGGAGGGCGGCGAGCGCCGCCAGTCCGACTTTCACTCTCATCTCTTCGGTCCTTGAACCCAGGGTGTCCCCCGAAGCCCGTCCCCTATAGCGCCGCAAGGTCGGCTTAGGAACGGCCGCGCCGAGCGGCGCGCCTTCGGAAACGGTCGGGGGCGACGAGGTCCGCGAGGTCGGAGGGCAGGGGCGGGGGGGCGGAGAGCGCCAGGGCCGCCACCTGCTCGGCGAGCAGGGGCGCCAGCGAGAAGCCGCGCGAGCCGAAGCCGGTGAGCAGGAAGAGGCCGTCCGCGTCCGCTCGGCCGGCGATCGGCAACCGGTCCGGCGTCGTGGCGCGGAGGGCGGCGCGGCCGGCGAGCGGCCGGCCCGCGAGCCGCGCGGCGAGCTGGGGCAGGGCCTCGGCGAGGGTCGCCCGGTTGCGCGCGTGGTCCGCCTCGCGCACCGCCAGGTCGGTGTCGTCGCGGTCGTGGGTGGCGCCGAACAGGGCGCCGTCGCGGGTCGGCAGGACATAGCCGCCCCAGGCGGCGGCGGGCGGCCGCTCCCCCGTCGTCCAACTGGCCTGGCCGCGCACGGGCTTGAGTGGCAGGTCGGGGACGAGGTCGGCGCTCGCCATGCCGGCCGCCAGGATCACCGCCTCGGCGCGGGCGAGCTCGGCGCCGGCGGCGTCGGCCAGGATCCAGACGCCGCCCTCACGCCGCATCGAGGCGACCGTCGCGATCCGCAAGTCGCCGGTCCATGCTGAGAGCAGCGGCACGGGCTCGACGACCAGGGCGGCCGTCTGGTCGAGGGCGGCGGGCGCGGCCTCGCCAAGGCGGGCGGCAGCCTGGGCGGCGTCGACGGGCGCCAGCCCGCCCGGCTCGAACAGGTCCGAGGCGGCGATCCGGGCGAAGCGGTCGGCGTCGCGTGGGCCCTGCTCCAGCTGCAGGACGCCACGGGCGATGATCGCCTCCGGCGCTTCCGCGCAGAGCGCGACCGCGCGGCGGAAGGCCTGGCCGAACAGTTCGGCGGGCGGGCCGAGGCCGGCGTCGAGCCGGGGCGTCACCAGGGCCGCGGGATTGCCGGAGCCGCCGGCGCCCGGCGCTTCGGCCTCGAGGACCAGGGCCTCGCCGCCCAGGCTGCGGACCGCCCGGGCGGCCGCCGCGCCGGCGATCCCGGCCCCGACGATGGCCACCCGTATGGGACCGGCCTCGGGGGACGCTTCGCCCGCGAGCCTGGCCTCCAGCCGTTGGCGCTTGCGGCCGAAGCCGGGCTGTTTCTCCACGGCGAAGCCCGCCGCCGCCAGGCCGCGCCGGACCTGGCCTGCGACGGTGAAGGTGGCGGCCCGCGCGCCCGGCGACGAGCGGGCGGCGACGAGGGCCAGCACCTCGTCGGTCCACATGGCGGGGTTGAGGGCCGGGGAGAAGCCGTCCAGGAACCAGGCGTCGGCGCGGCCGGACCAGCGGCCCAGCGCCTCGGCGGCGTCCAGCACGGCCAGGTCGAGGATCACGCCGTCAGGCAATTCGAGGCGATGGAAGCCCCGCGCGCGGCCCGGCCAGCGGTCGAGGAGCGGGCCTGCGACCTGCGCCAGCTCCGGCCAGCGGCCGAGCGCGCGGGCCGCCTCGTCGGCGCCGATCGGATGGGCCTCGATGGAGAAGACGTGCAGCCGGCCGTCCGGTGGCCGGGCCTGCAGCCAGAGGTTAAGCAAGGCGGCGACGTTGAGCCCGGTCCCAAAGCCCAGCTCGCCGACCACGAACCGCCGCCGGCCGGCCCAGGCCTGCGGCAGGCCGCACCCGGCCAGGAACACCGCCCGGCTCTCCGCCAGCCCGTCCTCCTTGGAGAAATAGACGTCGCCATAAAGCCGGGAGCGCGGCTGGCCGTCGTCGGTCCAGTCCAGCGGGCCGGTCTCAGGGGGCGGGGCGGGATCGGTCATCTCGAACGGTCGAAACGAAGAAGGCCGCCCGCGGGCGGCCTTCCCGTCACGAAGCTGGCCTGGCGCCTACTTCTTCGCGTCGCTGGACGACGACTGTTTGGCGGTCGCCGTCGTCGAGGTGGTGGTCGTGGTCGACGTGCCAGGCGCCGGCGCCTCGGCGGGCGCGGCGGCGGTCGAGGTGTCGCCCGCGGCCTTGGCGGCGTCGGAGGCGGCCGCGGCGGCGGCGTCCTGGGCCGACTGGGCGGCGGCGGCGGTGTTGCCGGCCGCGGCGCTGGCGGCGGAGGCGCTGTCGTCAGTCTTCTTGGCGCAGCCGGCGACGGCGAGGGCCGCGATGGCGGCGCTGGCGACGATCAGCTGACGGAAGTGGTTGGCGGTCATGTCCCTGGATCCTTGGATGGCGCAGGCCGGCAGTATGACCGCCGCCCGCCGCCCTGCAAGTCAGGTTCAGCCCTCGTTGGGGATCGCCGAGAGCGCCTCTTCCAGCTCCAGGAAGCTGGGTTGGGCGCCGGAGGGCACGTTGCCGCGGCCGATCTCGACCGAGATCTGGGCGGCGTTGCCGTGCAGGTGGGCGACCAGCACCGACTGGATGATCTTGTAGAAGGAGCCTTCCTCCTCGGTCACTTCCTTCATCCGCGTAGCCATCGGGCCGACCATGCCATAGGCCAGGAACACGCCGAGGAAGGTGCCGACCAGGGCCCCGCCGATCATCTCGCCGAGGATCTCCGGCGGTTCGGTGATCGCGCCCATGGTCTTGATGACGCCGAGCACGGCGGCCACGATGCCGAGCGCCGGAAGGGCGTCGGCCAGGCTCTGCAGGGCGTGGCTGGGAGACAGCGCCTCGTGGTGGTGCTTCTCCAGCTGCTTCTCCATGGCGTCCTCGACCTGGTGCGGATCCTCCAGGTTCATGGTCATCATGCGCAGCGTGTCGCAGATGAAGTCGACCGCGAAGTGGTCCTTCATCACATTGGGGAAGCGCGAGAAGATGGTGCTCTCGGTGGGGTTCTCGATGTGGCTCTCCAGGGCGATCACGCCCTTGGACTTCATGGTCTTGGTGAGCAGGAAGAGCAGGGAGAGCAGGTCGCGGTAGTCCTGGGGCTTCCACTTCGGCCCCTTGAACACCTTGCCCAGGCCGCCGCCGGTGCCCTTGATCACGGTCATCGAGTTGCTGATCAGGAAGCTGGCCGCGCCGGCCCCCCCGATGGCCATCAGCTCGGTCGGCGCGGCGTGAAGGATCACGCCCATATTGCCGCCTGAGATGATGAAGCTGCCGAACACCAGGCCGAACAGCAGCACGATGCCGATAATCTGGAACATGAACTTCCCCGAAAGATGGACGGAAGCATCGGGGTTAATGCTTAATGGCCGATGAGCGCGGTTCGGATTTGCACCCCGGGCGCGAGCGCCTTAAGCCCCGATTCCATGGCCAATTCCGCCGGGACCATCGACGGCCTGCCCAAGCGCGCGCTCGCGATCATCTTCGGCGTCTCGATCGCCACGGCGCTTGGCAACACCGGCCTGATCTCGGTGCTGCCGGCGATCGGCCGCTCGATCGGCATCCCGGACTTCTTGGTGGTGGCTGTGTTCTCATTGTCCGCCGTGCTGTGGGCGGTGGCCTCGCCGTTCTGGGCCAAGGCCTCGGACCGCTATGGCCGCAAGCCGCTGATGATGCTGGGCCTCGGCGGCTTCATGGTCTCCATGGCGCTCTGCGGCGTGGTGGTGAGCGCCGGGCTACGGCACCTCGCGGCCCCCCTGGTGATCTTCGGCTTCTTCCTGCTGGCCCGGGCGCTGTTCGGCCTGTTCGGCTCGGCCTCCAACCCGGCGACCCAGGCCTATGTGGCCGACCACACGGGCCCCGACCAGCGGACCCAGTCGATGGCCGGCCTGGCCGGCGCCTTCGGCCTCGGCACGGTGATCGGCCCCTTCCTCGCGCCGCTGTTCATCTTCCCGGTGCTGGGCCTGGCGGGACCGCTGTTCAGCTTCTCGGTGATCGCCGCGGCCATGCTGTTCGTGGTCTGGCGTTACCTGCCCGAGAGCCGCCCGGCCGGCGACGCGGCGGCCGCCGAGGCGCTGCAGGCGGGCGAGGCCAAGCCGAAGCCCATGTGGCGCGACAGCCGGGTGATCCCCTTCCTGGTTTTCGGCTTCGTGGTGGCGAGCTGCCAGACCGGCCAGCAGCAGACCCTGGGCTTCCTGATCATCGACCGGGTGGGCCTGTCGCCGATCGCGGCGCAGCGGCCGATCGCGGTGGCCATGGCGTTCGGCGCGGTGGCCGGGCTGCTCGCCCAGTGGGGGATCATCCGGATGTTCGAGATGACCCCGCGGCAGCTGCTGCGCTGGGGCGCGGCGACGGCGGCGGCCGGCAACCTGCTGGTGGCGCTCTCCACCGACTATTCGACGGTGGTGGCGGGCTACGCCTTGGCGAGCCTGGGCTTCGGCTTCGCCCGGCCGGGCTTCACCGCCGGCGCCTCGCTGGCGGTGAACGCCCGCGACCAGGCCCGGGTGGCCGGCGGGATCGCCGCGGTGAACGGCATCAACGCCGTGCTCGCCCCGGCCTTCGTGCGGCTCTACGAGGCCAACCACGCCGCGCCGTTCGCGGTGAACATGGTCCTGCTGCTGGGCCTCTTGATCTACGCCTTCGCCAACGGCCCGCTGCGCCGCGCCGACCCGCAGCCGGCCACCGATGCCGGCGCCTCGACTATTGCGGGGCTGGAGAAGTCGGACGAGGCGGGCTAGCGGAGGGTCCGGATGCTGTTGCTGGCCATGACGATGTTCGCCGTCACCGTCCCACCGTGGGGGCCGAGCCCCGTCGGGCCCGACGGTTACCGCAAGGACTGGGTGCTGAAGCCCAACGCCCTGGACATCGAATATTGCGTCCGGAAGTTCGTGCAACGGCCGGAACCCACCTACCTCGTCCTGAGCTGCCGCTCGGCTCCCGGCGACCATGTGAGCGACTGCACCGTGATCGAAAACAGTCGGGCGCTGGACGACCGCTACGAGAAGGCTGCGCTCTGCGCCGCCAAGCTGTTCCGGATCCGCGTCACCGACGCGTCCGGCGTCCCGGTCAGCGGGGTGGAGGTGAAGGCGCCGTTTCAGGTCCGGCCGCCGAGGGCGCCGGTGGAACCGCGTCCGCCGGAGCCGAAGCCGGACCGGTAGCCGGGGCCGCGGTCGGCGCCGCGGGTGGCTGGGTCTCCGCCGTGAGCTTCTGGACCATGGCCAGCGACAGGTAGCCGTCGGCGGTGAGGCCGCGGGCCTGCTGCCAGGTGCGGAGCGCCGCCCGGGTCTTCAGCCCCACCACCCCGTCCGGCGCGCCGACGTCGTAGCCGAGGGCGGCGAGCGCCCGCTGGGCGGTCATCCGGTCGGCGAGCGACAGCGGCGTCTCCTGCGGCCAGGGCTTCACCAGTGGCCCCATCCCTGAGTACCGGTCGGCCAGCAGCCCCACCGCCAGGGCATAGGCCAGGCTGTTGTTGTACTTGCGGATCGCGAAGTGGTTGGGGAACAGCAGGAAGACCGGGCCGCGGGCCCCGGTGGGCGCCACGAGCTGAGCGGGAACCGGCTGGTCGATGTCGGTCCACGGCAGGCCGTCAGCGCGGACCACGCCCTTTGCGGCCCATTCGAGGGGCGTCAGCTTGGGGCCTTCCGACAGGCTCCAGTCGAAGCCGGCCGGCGTGCTCACCTCGCGCGCCCAGCTCTGCCCCGCCTTCCAGCCGCCCTTGTAGAGAAGGTTCGCCGCCGAGGCCAAGGCGTCGGCCGGGGAGTTCCAGATGTCGCGCTTGCCGTCGAGGTCGCCGTCCACGGCGGTCGAGAGGAAGCTGGAGGGGATCAGCTGGGTCTGGCCCATCGCCCCCGCCCACGAGCCGTGCAGCTGGGCGCGGGAGAACTCGCCCGACTGGATGATCTTCAAGGCCGCGATCAGCTCGTGCTCGGCGAAGGCGCGGCGGCGGCCTTGCGCGGCCAGCGTCGCCATGGAGCGGACGACGTCGAAATCGCCCTGGATCGCCCCGAAGCCGCTCTCCATGGCCCAGATGCCCAGCAGGATCTCGCGCGGCACGCCGTAGCTCATCTCGATGAAGTCGAACTGCGGGACGTCGGCGCGCTTGCGCACCCCGATGGCGTCGCGGCCCGGGGTGACCACGCCCTTGATGTAGTCGCTGAGCGGCTTGGAGAACTCGGGCTGGTGGTTGTCGAGGTTGCCGACCCGCGGGTCGGGCGTCAGGCCGGCGAATTCGCGGTCCAGGGTGGCGGGGGCGATGCCGGCGGCCACCGCGCGGGGATAGAAGTCGGCCGCCCAGGTGTCGAAGGCGATGTCGCCCGAGGCGGTCGGCGGCGTCACCGGCGTCACGGGGCCAGGCGTCGGCCGCGGCGTCGGGGCCGGGCGCGGTGCGGGCGCAGGCTGCGGCGCCGGCGGATATTTGACGTGCGGGCTGGCGCAGCTGGCCAGAAGCAGGAACAGGAGGAGGTGGCGGCGACGCATCCGCAGGAGTCTAGCGAGCGTCGAGTCCCGCCTCAATCGCGTAAGCCGCTCCCGCGTTGACTTGCGCGCGACCGACCCTTATATCCGCGCGCTCTGTTGGCCCCCGGTCGGGCCCGTTAGCCCGTAACCAGACGAAGCACGGACCATGAAAGTCAGAAGCTCGCTCAAGTCGCTGAAGACCCGCCACCGCGACTGCAAGCTCGTGCGGCGCAAGGGCGTGGTCTACATCATCAACAAGACCGACCCGCGCTATAAGGCCAAGCAGGGCTAGGACGGCGCGCGCGTCCCTTAGATGATCAAGACGGTCATCTGGGACTTCGGCAACGTCATCGTGCGCTGGGACCCGCGCACCCTCTATTCCAAGATCTTCCCCGACCCCGCGGAGCGCGACCGCTTCCTGGACGAGGTCTGCACCATGGCCTGGCATGGGCCGACCGACGGCGGCGTCAGCTTCACCGACAACTGCGCGGCGCTCGCCGCCAGGCATCCCGAGCACGACGCCGCCATCTGGGCCTGGCGCGACCGCTGGGACGAGATGTTCTCCGGGGCGATCCCCGAGACTGAGGCGGCGATCGCGGCCCTGCAGGCGAAGGGCGTCGCCCAGTACGGCCTCTCCAACATCAGCCATGAGACCCTGGAGGCGACGCTGGCCATGAGCCCGGCGTTCGCCCGGCTCGATGGGGTGATCGCCTCGGGCGTCGAAGGCGTGATGAAGCCCGATGCGGCGATCTTCCGCCTGGTCTGCGACCGCTATAGCCTGGCGCCGCAAGAGGCCCTGTTCGTCGACGACAGCGCCCGTAACATCGAGGCCGCCCGCGTGCTGGGCTTCGACACCCACCACTTCATCGACCCCGCGGCGCTGCGTCCCGCGCTGGAAGCCCGCGGCCTGCTCTAGCCGAGCGACAGGGCGATCGCCCCGCCGGCGATCATCGCCGCGCCGAGGAGCCGTCGGGCGGTCAACCGCTCGCGCAGGAAGACCGCGCCGATCACTGCGGCGAACAGGATCGAGGTCTCGCGGAGCGCCGACACCTGGCCCATCGGGCTGAGGCTCATGGCCCAGATCACCACCCCGTAGGCGGTGACGGAGATGGCCGCGCCCACCGTCATCTTGGCGAGCTCGCGGTTCCAGCCGAGGACCGGCAGGCGCCGCCGAATCGCCAGGAAGACCAGCGGCATGGGCGCGCCCTCCAGGATCGCCTGCCAGGCGGCGTAGCCGATGGGGTGGCCGGAATGGCGCACGCCGACCCCGTCGATCACCATGTAGGCGGCGATGCAGGCGCCGGTGGCGACCGCCGCCAGGGTCGATCCCGCGTCCGGCCGGCCTTGGCCAAACGCGATGGCGACGATGCCGCCGGAGACCAGCACCACACCCACGAGGCTGAGCAGGGCCAGATGCTCGCCGACGAACAACGCCGCGCCCAGGGTCACCAAGAGGGGCGCCGTGCCGCGGGCGATGGGATAGACCTGGGCCAGCAGGCCCTCGCGGTAGGCCCTGACCAGGAACAGGGCGTAGCCGATCTGCACGGCGGCGGAGGCCGCCATATAGGGCCAGCTGGCCGCCGCCGGGGCCGGGACGATCAGCGCCACCGGCAGGGCGAGGACCGCGCACAGGAAGCACATCACCGCCATGGCCCACAGCCGGTCGGCGTTGCTGCGCAGCAGGGCGTTCCAGGCTGCGTGCATCACCGCCGAGCCGAGCACGAGCGCGATGACCAGCAGCGACATGGGCCCTCCTCGAACGGGGCCCACCCGATAGCGGCGTTCGGCGGTCAGGTCACCTGCCGGCGACCTCGGGTGGGACTAGATCCCGCCCTTCACCAGGTCGAAGAATTCCTGCCGCGTGCGGGGGTCGTCGCGCACCTCGCCCAGCAGGTGGCTGGTGGTGAGCCGCACGCCGGGGGTGTTCACGCCCCGCATGGTCATGCAGCTGTGCTCGGAGACGATCACCACGCCGACGCCCTTGGGCTTGAGGATGTCGCAGATCGCTTCGGCCACCTGGGCGGTGAGCTTCTCCTGGATCTGCAGCCGGCGGGCGAAGCCCTGCACCACCCGGGCCAGCTTGGAGATGCCGACCACCCGATTGGACGGCAGGTAGCCCACGTGGGCGCGGCCCAGGAACGGCAGCATGTGGTGCTCGCAGAAGCTGACCACCGGGATGTCGCGCAGCAGCACCAGCTCGTCGTAGCCGCCCACCTCCTCGAAGGTCCGCTCCAGGTAGTCGCGCGGATCGGTCTCGTAGCCGGCGAACAGCTCGCGATAGGCCTTGGCGACCCGCTTGGGCGTCTCCAGCAACCCCTCGCGATCGGGGTCGTCGCCGGCCCATTCGATGAGCGTGCGGACAGCGGCTTCCGCGTCGGCCTGGGTCGGCCGGGTCTTCGCTGAATCAGGCATCGGTCGCTCCGCGTCGATTCATCTCAACGACTGTCCACAGGGATAGTTCGCTGGGGCCATGACAGCCGTCGGACGCGCCGCTAGGGTCCCGCGTTCCCCGGTTTCTATAAAGCCAGAAGGCGCCTGATCTCCATGGCCGACGACGCTTCCGCCCATCCCGACGTGCTCAACGCCACCGCCCAGGCGCAGCTGAAGTCGATCGTCGAGCGCATCGAGAACCTCGAGACCGAGAAGGCCGAGGTCGTCGAGCAGATCAAGGAGGTCTTCGCCGAGGCCAAGGGCAACGGCTACGACGTCAAGACCCTGCGCAAGGTGGTCCGCATCCGCAAGCAGGACCGCGCCAAGCGGCAGGAAGAGGAGGCGATCCTCGACCTCTACCTCTCCGCCATCGGCGAGATTTGAAGCGGACGGTCCCAGACCGGAAGGCGCAGGCCAAGCGGGCCGCGCTGAACGCCCTGAAACGCGCCCGCCGCCTGGCCGAGCGGGCCGGCGTCAAGCTCTCCGACTGGGAGGGCGAGTTCCTGGGGTCCGTGGAGGACCGGGTGAAGACCTTCGGCCGCGCCTTCGGCGACCCTGAGAAGGGCGCGCCGGGCGAGGCGCTCTCGGCCCTGCAGACCATCAAGCTCAAGGAGATCGCCGCCAAGGCGAAGGGCGAGAAGAAGGGGCTGGCGCGGCGAGGATTCAAGCGCCGAAAGTCCTCTCCCCCAGGCGAAGCCTAGAGGGGAGAGGGTAGGGGGAGGGCCGCTTACTTGCCGCCCGCCTCGCGCTCCTTCGCCCGGGCGCCCTTCAGGATGTCGACCAGGGCGTAGTTGCCTTCGTGGCAGGCGTATTCGTAGACCGGGCCCTTGATCGCCTCGAGGCTCATCTCGGCGCGCCAGGCCTGGCTGTAGTAGGCCGGGTCCTCGACCTTGAATTCATAGGAGATCCGGCTGGGCGAGATGCGGCGGAGGCGCTCGGTCACCCGCGCCTGCGGCGACAGGAAGATCGGCCCGGCGGCGCCCTGCTGCGGGTTCACGTCCACCGTCTCGACGACCAGCGCATCCCCCTCCCACCAGCCGACGCTATCGCCGAACCAGGGGCGCAGGGCGGCGGGACCATGATGGGCCTCCGCCGTCGCCTTGTCGGGGAACAGGGGGACGGTTCGGGCGTCGTGGATCATCTCCACGACGATCACCACCGAGCTCGGGGTCTGCACGATCTGGTAGTTCGAGTTGTAGATGTTGTTGAGCATGCCGGGCCCGCCGGAGCCGCGGGAGCCGATCAGGCAGCGGTCCCAGGGCTCCAGGCCCTCGGGGTTGGCCGGCGGCCGGTCGGAATCGTGCAGCGCGCGGTGCTCGGCGATCAGCTTTCGGCCCGCGTCCGACAGCGGCAGCCGGCCGTCCGCCGGGTCGACGAGCCAGGAGGTGCGGCGCTCGCCCTTCACCATGCCGAGCGCCCGGCCCGGATCCAGCCAGAAGGCGTTGTAGCCGCCGACATTGCCCTCCGGCGGCGGGCGGTCGGTCTGGGCCGTCGGCGCCGAATCGGCGTCGAGGCCACGGTTGGCGCCCGCCGCGATCTGCCGGGCCTCGGCCTCGCTCACCACCAGGGCGCCGCCGCTGCGGGTCAGCTTGGTGACCGAGGCGTTGGTCCAGACGCCGCTGAGGTCAGGGTGCTCGGCGGCCGCGGAGGTCCCGCCGGCGGCGAGGCCAAGGACAAGCGTGGCGATGGCCGCGGATCGAAGAATGATGACGCCCCCGCTCTGCGCCGCCGTCGGGACGGCGTGCGGCGGCGAGGGTGTCACGGGCCGCGAGCGGGGTCGAGCGGAGGCTGCGCCTTCAGGTTCCGCGCCGCGCCGCGACAAGGGCGCCGAGCGATTGCCGGAGATCGTCCCGGTGGGCGGCGAATTCCCCCGCGGGGTCGATCTCCCCGGTATTGGCTTCGATCCGCGTGCGGGGGAGCCTCAGGCCGGGACCGGCGATGATCGGGGTCATGTGCAGGCCTTCGCACACCTGGCGGAGCTGTTCGGCGCACCGGTCGCCGCCGTGGCCGCCGTAGGTGACGATCAGCGCCGGCTTGCCGGCCCATTCGCGGTAGAGATGATCGAGCGCGTTCTTCAGCGCAGCGGGATAGCCCCAGTTGTACTGAGGCGTGACGAACACGAAGGCCTCGGCCGCCGCGATCTTCCGGCTCCAGGCCCGGGTGTGCTCGAATTCGTACTCGCCGGCGGCCGGCACGCCGGGCTCGTCGTCCATCGGCAGCGGCCAGTCCTTGAGATCGACCACCTCGAAGGCGTCGGGGGTGGTTTCCCCGCCGACCTCGGCCACCCAGTCGGCGACCTGCAGGGCGATCCGCCGGGGACGCAGGCTTCCGGCGATGACCAGGATGGGAGATGAGTGTATTATACACTCTTTATGGGGCCGGACCGCGAAGGCGTAAAGAGTGCATCATACACGGAATGTCGATGGGCTCGCCGCCGCCCTAATCGACCTGATGAGCTTCTTCAGCAGTCCGCAGCGTGACGAGGTCCTGTTGCGCGAGGCCGGAGTCGAGCTCGACCGGGCGCTGTTCCCCCTGCTCGTCAGGCTCGCGATGCGCGGCCCGCTGAGCGTCGCCGGGCTCGCCGAGCAGGTGGGCCGGGACCACACGACCATCAGTCGGCAACTGGCGAAGCTGGAACACCTCGGCCTGATCGCCCGGCAGGACGGCGCCGGCGACCGGCGTGTGCGAACCGCAAGCCTGACCGCGCGTGGCGACGAGGTCGCCCAGGCCATCGCCGCAGCGAGGCGGCGGCTGCTGTCGAAGGCGCTGGGCGATTGGGATCAAGCCGACCTCGCGCAGTTCGCGGACTTGAGTCGGCGCTTCGTCGACGCCCTGGCGAGGCCCGGTCGGTAGCCGCCCTCAGGCGACGGCCTCGTCTTCGCTTTCGCCGCCCTTGATGATGCCTTCCAGGCCCTGCTCGCGCACCTTGCGGTAAAGGGTCGAGCGGCCGATGCCGAGCCGGCGGGCCACCTCGCTCATGTGGCCGGCGTAGATCTCGATGGCGTGCTGGATGAGGTCCCGCTCGATCTCCTCGAGCGTGCGCAGATGGCCGCGGTCGTCGAGGATGCGCACCGGCGCCTCCTTCGGCATGGCGGCGGTCAGCTCGCCGGCGCTGGGCGGCGGCGCGGTACTCGCGGCCATCGGCGTCGAGGCGGTCGGAGCGGCTTCGGGCGAGGGGGCGGCCACGCCGCTGATCGCCGGGAAGTCGTAGGGCTGCAGATAGGGCGCGTCGGCCAGCACGATGGCGCGATAGACCGCGTTTTCCAGCTGGCGGACGTTGCCCGGCCAGTCGAAGGCGGTGAGGAAGGCCAGGGTCTCGGGGGCTGCGCCCACCACGGCCTTGCCCTCTTCCACATTGAACCGGCGGATGAAGTGCTCGACCAGGGCCGGCACGTCGTCCTTGCGCTCGCGCAGCGCCGGGGCCTCAACCGGGAAGACATTCAGCCGGTAGAACAGGTCCTCGCGGAATCGGCTTTCGGCGACCGCCTGGCTGAGGTCGCGGTTGGTGGCCGAGACGATGCGCACGTCGACCTTGATCGAGCGCTTCGAGCCGACCGGGTCGATCTCGCTCTCCTGCAGGGCGCGCAGCAGCTTGACCTGGATGTCCAGCGGAAGCTCGCCGACCTCGTCGAGGAACAGGGTGCCGCCGTTGGCCTCCTGGAACTTGCCCAGGTGCTTCTCGTGGGCGCCGGTGAAGCTGCCCTTCTCGTGGCCGAACAGGATGGATTCCACGAGGTTCTCGGGGATCGCGCCGCAGTTGACCGCCACGAAGGGCTTGCCGGCCCGCTCGGAGGAGCCGTGCACGGCCCGGGCGATGACTTCCTTGCCGACGCCGCTTTCGCCGGTGATCAGGATCGGGATCGAGGACTTGGCGGCCCGCTCGCCCAGCCGCTTGACCATGACCATGGCCGGCGAGGCGCCGATCAGGTCGTCGAAGGTGGTCCGGCCGGTGGTGTGCTTCTTCAGCCGGTCGACCTCGCCCTTCAGGTCGCCCATGGACAGCGCATTGCGGATCGAGACGATGATCCGCTCCGGCGCCGCCGGCTTGACGAAGAAGTCGAGGGCGCCGGCCTGCATGGCCTGCACCACGGTGTCGATGCCGCCGGTGGCGGTCACCACGATCACCGGCTGGCCGAAGCCGCGGGCGCGCAGTTCCTTCAGGGTGTCGAGGCCGGAGATCCCCGGCATGACCATGTCGAGCAGGATCACGTCGGCCGCGCCGCCCGTGGTCAGCCGCTTGATCGCCTCGTCGCCGCTCTCCGCATGGGCCACGGCGAAGCCGTCCCGCTCGAGGACCGCCTGGATCAACCGCCGCTGTGTCGGGTCGTCATCAACGACCAGAACCGTCTTCGACATTACGCTTTCTCACCCACCTGGAGCGGCCGCGGCTCGCGGGCTCGCGGCTCTGACTTGTCGCGATTTGATACAGGTCAGGTGTAAAGGCGGGGTTTCGGAAGACTGAGTCGGGAGTTAACGCGACGCGGTTTCCGCAGCCGGCGAATCAGGCGGTGAGCCGCACGCCAGGCGCGCCCTCGGCCATTCGTCCGACCACCGTGGCGCCGGCGAAACCGGCCTGGCGGATCAGGCCGAGCGCGGCGTCCGCCGAGCCCGGCGCGACCGCCACCAGCAGGCCGCCGCTGGTCTGCGGATCGGTCAGCAGGTCGCGCCGCCATTCGGGCAGGCCGTCCGCGCCCTCGACCGCCGCGCCATAGCTCGCCCAGTTGCGCGTCGAGGCGCCGGTGCGTATGCCCGCTTGGGCCAGCGCCTCGACACCCGGCAGCAGGGGCGCGGCTGCGATGGAGAGCTCCGCCGTCAGTCCGGAGCCGCGGGCCATCTCCAGGGCGTGGCCCAGGAGGCCGAAGCCGGTCACGTCGGTCATGGCGCGGACGCCCGGCGTCACGGCGAGCTCGGCGCCCACCGCGTTCAGCTGGGTGGTGGCGGCGATCATCGCGGCATAGCCCGCGGGGTCGAGCCGCTCCTGCCTGAAGGCCGCGCTGAACACGCCGACCCCCAGCGGCTTGGTGAGGATCAGCACATCGCCGGCCTGGGCGCCGCGATTGGTCATCACCCGGTCGGGATGGACGAGGCCCAGGGCCACCAGGCCGTAGATCGGCTCGACGCTGTCGATGGAGTGGCCGCCGGCCACCGGCACGCCGGCCGCGGCGCAGACGTTGGCCCCGCCCGCCAGGATCGCGCCGATCGTCTCCACCGACAGGACCGCGATCGGCATGCCGACGATCGCCAGGGCGAAGATCGGCGTTCCGCCCATCGCATAGACGTCGGAGAGCGCATTGGTCGCCGCGATCCGGCCGAAGTCGAAGGGGTCGTCGACCACCGGCATGAAGAAGTCGGTGGTCGCCACCAGGGCCTGGGTGTCGTTCAGCCGCCAGACCGCCGCGTCGTCCGAGGTCTCGGTCCCGACCATCAGGTTGGGGAAGGCGGCGGCCGCCGGCACGCCCATCAGGATATCCTGCAGCACGGCCGGGGCGATCTTGCAGCCGCAGCCGCCGCCGTGCGCCAGGGAGGTCAGGCGCGGGGTTGCCGGCGGGGGGCTTTGGTCGAGCGGCGTCATGGGTCCACTATAGGAAAGGCGGCGTGGAAGCCGAAGGCCGAGTTGGCGAAGGACGAGTTGAGGCGTGGCGATCGAGGTCATCGACAGCGCGGATGCGGCGAGCCTCGCCCGCTTCGACATGATCATCGACGTGCGCAGTCCCGCGGAGTTCGCCGAGGACCACGTGCCGGGCGCTGTCAACCTGCCGGTGCTCTCCAATGAAGAGCGGGCCGAGGTCGGGACCATCTATGTGCAGGAGAGCCGGTTCCGCGCTCGCCGGATCGGCGCGGCCCATATCGCCCGCAATGTGGCCGGCTACCTGGAGCGCGAGCTCGCCGACCGGGGCGGCGGCTTCCAGCCCTTGATCTACTGCTGGCGCGGCGGCCAGCGGTCGAACGCCATGGCGACCATCCTGGACGGCGTCGGCTGGCGCACGGCGCTGCTGGCCGGCGGCTACAAGACCTATCGGCGCGAGGTCTCGGCGCGGCTCTACGATGCCGAGCTGCCGCACCGCGTCGTGCTGCTGGAGGGCCCGACCGGCTCCGGCAAGACCGAGCTGCTGGGCCTCGTCGCCGCGCGCGGCGTCCAGATCCTGGACCTGGAGGGCCTCGCCGCCCACCGCGGCTCGCTGTTCGGCGGCCTGCCAGGGATCGACCAGCCCAGCCAGAAGATGTTCGAGAGCCGCCTGCTCGGCGCGCTCGCGGCCCTCGATCCCACCCGGCCGGTGGTCGTCGAGTCCGAGTCCAGCAAGATCGGCGAGCGGATGATCCCGCCGGCCCTGTGGCGGCTGATGGAGGCCGCCCCGCGCATCGCCCTCGACGCCCCCGCCGAGGCCCGCGCCCGCTACCTGGTCGCCGCCTATCGCGAGATCACCGAGGAGCCTGCCGCCCTCAACGAGGTGCTGGCGCGCGTTCCCGACCGGCCCGGCCGCAAGCGGCTGGCCGAATGGCGCGCCCTGGCCGAGGCCGGAGACTTCGAGGCGCTGGCCGGCGCGCTCATCGCGCTGCACTACGACCCGGCCTACCGGCGGGCCAGCCGCAAGGATGCGCGGGCCTCGCTGGCCTCGATCGCCCTGCCGGCCGTGACCCAAGCCGACCTGGCCGCCGCCGCCGACCGGATCGCGGGCCTGCTGGTTGACGCCGGGGAGCGCTTGCCCGGCGAGCCGGTCCGGGCCTAACTCTCGCCCAAGGCCGAGCTTACGGCCGGGGAGGGCGATATGCGGATCATCAAGCTTGCCTTGGCGATGGCTCTGGTTGCGGGCCTGGCGGCCTGCCAGAAGACGACGGCCGGAGCGGGGAACGTCGACGGCGCGCGCATCGCGGCGGCCGACACCAACGGCGAGTGGGTCTCCTACGGCAAGGGCTATTCCGAGCAGCGGTTCTCGCCGCTCGACAAGGTCAACGCCACCAACGTCGGTCAGCTCGGCCTCGCCTGGTACGCCCAGTTCGACACCGACCGCGGCCAGGAGGCGACGCCCCTGGAGGTCGACGGTGTGCTCTACACCACCACAGCCTGGTCGAAGGTGTTCGCCTTCGACGCCGTCACCGGCAAGCTCCTGTGGTCCTACGATCCCAAGGTCGACGGCAAGAAGGGCTTCGACGCCTGCTGCGACGTGGTCAACCGCGGCGTCGCGGTCTGGAAGGGTAAGGTCTACGTCGGCACCATGGACGCCCGCCTGGTGGCGCTCGACGCCAAGGACGGCCACGTGGTCTGGCAGACCCAGGTCGCCGACGCGGCCAAGCCCTACACCATCACCCAGGCGCCGCGGGTGGTGAAGGACAAGGTGCTGATCGGCGAAAGCGGCGCGGAATACGGCGGCCGCGGCTATCTGTCGGCCTACGACGCCGCCTCCGGCAAGCTGGTCTGGCGCTTCTACACCGTGCCCAATCCGAACGGCGCCGACGGCGCGGTCTCCGACAAGGTGCTGAAGGACAAGGCGCTGGCCACCTGGCCGGAAGGCAGCTGGAAGATGGTCGGCGGCGGCGGCACGGTCTGGGACGCGATCGCCTACGATCCCGCCCTCGACCTGATCTACTTCGGCACCGACAACGGCACGCCCTGGAACCAGCAGGTCCGCTCCGGCGGCAAGGGCGACAACCTGTTCATCTCCTCGATCATCGCGGTGAAGGCCGACACCGGCGAGTACGTCTGGCACTACCAGGTGAACCCCGGCGAGAGCTGGGACTATTCCGCCGTCCAGCCCTTCATCCTGGCCGACCTGACGATCGCGGGTAAGCCGACCAAGGTGCTGATGCAGGCGCCGAAGAACGGCTTCTTCTATGTGCTCGACCGCACCAACGGGAAGCTGCTCTCGGCCAAGGCCTTCGTGCCGGTGACCTGGGCCTCCAGCATCGACATCGCCACCGGCCGGCCGGTGGAGAACCCCTCGGCCCGCTACAAGTCGGACATCGACCTGCAGATGCCGGCGCCCCTGGGCGCCCACAACTGGCACCCCATGTCGTTCAGCCCGAAGACCGGCCTGGTCTACATCCCGGCGCAGTCGATGCCGTTCGCCTACCAGGCCGATCCGAAGTTCATCTACAAGCCTGGCGGCTGGAATCTGGGCGTCAGCATGCTGGCCAACGCCGGGCCGATGACGCCGGAGCAGACCAAGGCGCTCGCGGCCAACATCAAGGGCTGGCTGATCGCCTGGGACCCGGTCAACCAGAAGCCGGTCTGGACCGTGAACCGGCCCTATTTCTGGAACGCCGGCGTGCTCTCGACCGGCGGCAACCTGGTGTTCCAGGGCGCGGCCGAGGGGCAATTCTACGCCTATGACGCGGCCAACGGGAAGCAGCTCTGGGCCTATGCCACCGGCAACGGGGTGATCGCGGCCCCGATGACCTACGAGATCAAGGGCGAGCAGTATGTGGCCCTGATGGTAGGCTCGGGCGGCGGGGGCCAGGTGTCGGCGCCGTCGCTGCTGCCGGCGCGGCCGCGGCTGCCCGGCCGGCTGCTGGTGTTCAAGCTGGGCGGGGCGGCCAAGGCGCCGCCGTTCAAGATCGTCGAGCCGCCGCCGCTGAATCTGACGGGCGTCAAGACCACTGGCGACAAGACCCATGGCTACGTGGTGTTCAACGACAACTGCCAGGTCTGCCACGGCGCCAACGCCACCGGCTCCTGGCTGCCGGACCTCAAGCGCTCGATCCTGATCACCACGCCGGACGACTTCAACTCGGTGGTCATCCAGGGGGTGCGCGCCCACAACGGCATGGTCAGCTTCTCGAAGTTCCTCAAGCCCCAGGACGTGGAGGACGTGCGCGCCTTCCTGATCAGCCAGGCCAAGGGCGAGCCGCTGCCCGGCGCGGCGGTGGCGGCGAAGGCGGCCTCGGGGGCGAAGTAGCTTCGCCGCAAAACGGCGTGGGGCTAAAGCGCCGCTGCGAACTGCTCGGCGATCCAGTCGGCCTGGCTGTCGGTGAGGATCAGCGGCGGGGCGATGCGGATGGTGTGGTCGTGGGTCTCCTTGGCCAGCAGGCCGCGGGCCTGCAGGGCCTCGCAGACCCGCCGCGCGCCGCCGGCGTCGGCGTGCAGCTCGACGGCGATCATCAGGCCGCGGCCGCGGACCTCCTTCACCGAGGGCGCATCGATCGCCTCCAGGCTGGCCTTGAGGCGGGCGCCGACCCGGGCGGCGTTGCCGACCATGTCTTCTTCCGTGAGCGCCTTCAGGGCCGCGCGGGCGATGGCGCAGGCCAGCGGATTGCCGCCGAAGGTCGAGCCGTGCTCGCCGGGATGCAGGACGTTCATCACCTCCGAGTTCGAGAGCACCGCCGAGACCGGATAGAAACCGCCCGACAGCGCCTTGCCGATCAGGGTCAGGTCGGCCTCCACGCCCTCGTGCTCCTCGGCCAGCAGCTTGCCGGTGCGGCCGAGGCCGGTCTGGAT
Organism: Phenylobacterium sp.; assembly: GCA_004799545.1. Taxonomy (GTDB): domain Bacteria; phylum Pseudomonadota; class Alphaproteobacteria; order Caulobacterales; family Caulobacteraceae; genus Phenylobacterium. The sequence goes on along the minus strand of SSMU01000023.1, from coordinate 243,003 downwards.
CTCATCGAGAATCAGGATCACCCCGTGCTGGGTGCAGAGCTCGCGGGCGCGCTTCAGGTAGCCGGCCGGCGGGATGATCACCCCGGCCTCGCCCTGGATCGGCTCGACCAGGAAAGCCACGGTGTTGGGCGTGATCGCCGCCTCCAGGGCGTCCGCATCGCCGAACGGCACGATCTTGAAGCCGGGCGCGAAGGGCCCGAAGCCGCCGCGCGACTGCGGGTCGGTTGAGAAGCCGACGATGGCCACGGTGCGGCCGTGGAAGTTGCCGTCGCAGACGATGATCTCGGCGGCGCCGTCCCGTACGCCCTTGACCTCGTAGCCCCACTTGCGCGCCACCTTCAGCGCGGTCTCCACCGCCTCGGCGCCGGAGTTCATCGGCAACACCTTGTGCGAATGGGTGAGCGCGCAGAGCTCCTCGTAGAAGGGCGCCAGCTGGTCGTTGCGGAAGGCCCGCGAGGTCAGCGTCAGCCGGCCCGCCTGCTCGACCATGGCGGCCAGGATCTTCGGGTGGCAGTGGCCCTGGTTCACCGCCGAATAGGCCGACAGGCAGTCGAGGTAGCGACGGCCTTCCACGTCCCAGACGTGGACGCCTTCGCCGCGGGTCAGCACCACGTCGAGGGGTTTGTAGTTCTTCGCGCCGTACTCGGCCTCCAGGGCGATGTAGTCGGCGGTCAGCGTGCGTTCGAGGGCGATGTCGTTCACGGCGGGTCTCCCTATTCGGCGGCGAGGATGGCGCGGCCCGGACGGCTCTCGCGGTCGAGGCGCAGGGTCATGCAGTAGGCGGCGCCGCCGGAGAGGATGAACGGCGAGAGGTCGACCTCGGTGAGGGCGTAGCCGCGGGCTTCCAGCTTGCGGCGGAGCGAGGCCGGCGCCCGGGCCATGACGATCCGCGCGCCGAGGTTCACGGCGTTGACGCAGAAGGCCTCGGCCTCGGCGGCGGTCGCCTCGATACGGTCCGCCTCCGGCACGCGGGCTCGGATGGCGGCCAGCGCCGCGGGCGTGAAGGCGGTGGGGTAGTAGAGCAGCTTGCCGCCGGCCAGCGGGCAGAAGCAGGTGTCGAGGTGGTAGAAGCGGTCGGAGGCGAGCTCCAGGCCCACCACCTCCTCGCCGAAGGTCTTCTCGATCACCGCCAGTGAGGCCTTGCTGGAGCGCGGCCCATAGCCGGCCCAGAAGACTTTGCGGTCGGCGTCCCAGATGCAGTCGCCGGCGCCTTCCTGGAAGACGCCCTCGGGGAAGTCGGCGATCTCCTGGATCAGGCCGCGGCGTTTCAGGCGGCAGAACACCTCGCGGAAGATCGCCTCCTCGCCCTGGCGCTCCTCGTGGCGGAAGCGGGCGAGCAGGGCCCGGCCGTCCAGTACGATGGCGGCGTTGGCGGGGAACACCAGGTCGGGCAGGCCGGCGACCGCGCCGATGGTCTCCACCTGGGCGCCCAGGGCCTGGATGGCCCGCTTGAGCTCGGCGGAGGCGGCCTTGGCGGCGGCCAGCGCGCCGGCCGGGTCGGTCTTCCAGGCGTCCGGCCGCATCCAGGGATTGATCTGGTAGCTGACGTCGAAACAGCCCGGGTCGGTCATCAGGAACAGAGGCCGGTCGAACATGGCGCGTTTCCTCGGATCAATGACACCCGAAGGGTCACCCATGGCGGTGCTAGCGTAAAGTCACCAACCTGCTAGGATATGCTAGGAATTATGGCGTTTCGGCAGGATAAATTGGCGATTTGATGGACGAACTCGATCGAAAGCTGCTGGCGAGGCTCCGCGAGGACGCCCGCGATTCGGCCGCCGGCCTGGCCAAGGCGCTGAAGGTGTCGCGCGGCACGATCCAGAACCGCATCGCCCGCATGCAGGCCGAGGGGATCATCCAGGGCTTCACGGTGCGCACCCGGCCGGACATCGAGGACAACTGGGTCCGGGCGGTGATGACCATCGCCATCGAGGGCGAGCGGTCGCGGGCGGTGATCCAGGCGCTGCGCGGCCTGCCGGAGGTCTCGGCGGTGCACACCACCAACGGCCGCTGGGACCTAGTGGCCGAGCTCGACACCCCAACCCTGGGCGACTTCAGCCGGGCGCTCGATCAGATCCGCACCATCGACGGCATCGCCGCCACCGAGACCTCGATCCTCCTGGCCACCGAGAAGATGTGAGGCCTTAAGGGCCTTCCTGCCAGGCGCGCATCTCGGCGATCTCGCGGCGGCCGGCGGCGAGGTAGCGGTTGTCGCCGGCCACGGAGACCAGGTCGAAGCCCTGGGCCAGCATCTGCTGCGCATAGGCGACGCTGGTGGTGTGGACGCCGGCGCGGATACACGCGTTGCGGCAGGCGACGATGATCCGGTCGAAAGCCGCCAGCCGAACAGGGTCCTGCGAGTCCTGGTCCGGCTTGCCGCCCAGAGCCAGCGACAGGTCCGACGGGCCGACATAGATCCCGTCGAGCCCCGGCGTCGCGGCGATCTCCTCGACCGCGGCCAGGCCGTCGGCGGTCTCCACCATGGCGAAGGTCAGCACCTCTTCATTGGCGTGCTGGACGTAGTCGGGGCCGCCGTAGAGCGCCGCCCGGGTCGGGCCGTTGCTGCGGAAGCCGATCGGTGGATAGCGGCAGGCGCCGACGAAGGCTTCGCACTCGGCGCGGCTGGAGATCATCGGACAGATGACCCCATAGGCGCCGGCGTCGAGCGCCCGCATCAGCTCCCCCGGCTGGTTCCAGGAGACGCGCACCAGGGGCGTCGCCTCGCTGGTGGAGATCGCCTGCAGCATGGCCAGCATCTCGGAATAGCCGATCAAGCCGTGCTGGGTGTCGACGGTGACGGCGTCCCAGCCCTGCCGGGCGAAGGTCTCGGCGATGAAGGGGGCGCCGACCCCGCACCAGGCGTTCAGCGCGCCCCGGCCGCTCTCCCAGATCTGCCGCAGCCGGTTCGGTCGCATGGGCCCCTCCTCGCGGGTCCCAGGCTGCCCCGCTTCCGCCTTCCGCGCCAGCAGGCCTTCTCCGAACCGCCGAGCAGTGCTTCATTCGCCGCCCATCGGGAGGCGACCATGACATCTAGGACAACCGCGGGCCTTGGCCTCGCCTTGGCGCTCGTCGCCGGCGACGGCGCGACGGCCGCGCCCAAGGCGCAGCACGACGTTCGCATCCGCCGCGACGAATGGGGCGTGCCGCACGTCCTCGGCCGCACCGACGCCGACGCCGCCTATGGCCTCGGCTACGCCCAGGCTGAGGACGACCTGCCGACCCTGGTGACCAGCACGATCACCGTCCGCGGCCAACTCGCCACCGTGCAGGGACCGTCCGGCGTCGACAGCGACTACCTGGTCCAGCTGCAGGACGTCTGGGGCTCGATCCACCGCGACTATGTCCGCAAGGTCCCCGCCAACGTCCGGGCGGTGCTGAGCGCCTACGCCGACGGGGTGAACGCCTACGCGAGGCGGCATCCTGACAAGCTGCCGGCCGGCTTCGGGCGCTTCACGGCCGAGGATCTCGAGGCGAGCTTCGTGTTCAACGGCCCGACCTTCTATGGCCTGGACGGCGCCTTCCACCGGCTGATGGCGCCCACCAAGGTGGCGTGGCTGGACGACAAGCTGCCCACCGGCTCCAACGGTCTGGCGGTGGGGCCAAGCCGCACGGCCGACGGCGCCACCCGCCTGCTGGTCAATTCGCACCAGCCCTACACCGGTCCGGTCGCCTGGTACGAGGCGGTGGTGGAGAGCAGCCAGGGCTGGCACGTGGCCGGCGGCTTCTTCCCCGGCTCGCCGTTCATGCTGCACGGCCACAACGCCCACCTGGGCTGGGCCAACACGGTCAACAATCCCGACCTGGTCGACGTCTATGCCTTGACCATCAACCCGGCGAACCCCGACCAATACAAGCTCGACGGCGCCTGGAAGACGCTGGAGAAGCACAGCGTCCAAATCCGCGTGAAACGTCCCGAAGGCGGCTTCGACACGCTGACGCGCGAGGTGCTGCGCTCGGTGCACGGGCCGGTGGTCCGCACCGACCACGGGGTCTTCGCGGTGCGCTACGCCGGCATGGGCGAGGTGCGCCAGCCGCAGCAGTACTTCGCCCTCGACAAGGCCCGGACGCTCGCCGAGTGGAAGGCGGCCATGTCGCTGCAGGTGCTGCCCTCGATCAACTACGTCTACGCCGACGAGAAGGGCAACATCGGCTACGTCTACAACGCCCGCATCCCGGTGCGGAAAGAGGGCGTCGACTGGTCCGGGACCGTGCCCGGCGACCGCTCCGACCTGATCCCCAAGGCGGAGGTGGCCTGGTCGCAGCTCCCGCAGCTGTGGAATCCGAAGTCGGGCTACGTCTTCAACTCCAACAACACCCCCTTCCACGCCACCGACCCGGCCGACGACCTGAAGCCCGAGGCCTATCCAAAGTGGATGGGCGTCCAGACCAACATGACTAACCGGGCCTACCGGGTGCTGGAGACCTACGGCCGCGATACGTCGATCACCGCCAAGGCGTTCAACGACGACAAGTACGACCTCGCCTACAGCGACAAGTCCGACGTGGCGCGCGGCATCCAGGCCGTGCTGGCGATCGACCCCAAGGGCGACGCCGACATCGCCGCGGCCCAGGCGGTGCTGAAGGCCTGGGACCGGCGGACCGACGTGAAGAGCCGCGGCGCGGCGCTGGCGGTGCTGACCTTCACCCGCGTCGTCCAGTCGGGCATGGCGCCGGTTCCGGCGCTCAAGGCCAGCATGGCCGATCTGAAGGCGCACTTCGGACGGATCGACCCGGAGTGGGGCGAGGTGAACCGCATCCGCCGCGGCAAACTCGACCTGGCCATCGATGGTGGCCCGGACGTCTATCGCGCGGTCTACGGCCGGCCCGATCCGGACGGCCGGCTGCACGCCCTGGCCGGCGACACCTTCATCATGTTCGTCAGCTGGGACAAAGCCGGGCGGCTCTCCTCGCGCAGCATCCACCAGTTCGGCTCGGCGACCCTCGACGAGGGCTCGCCGCACTACGCCGACCAGACGCCGCTGTTCGTGGCCATGCAGACCAAGCCGGTGCTGTTCACCGAGGCGCAACTCAAGGGCCACGTGCAGAAGGACTACCGGCCGCCCGAGTAGCCACCTTATGGCTTGCGATTTTTCAAACGCTTGTTAGTCACGTCCTCGACGGATGGTTGGGACGCGCGTGGATGGCCGACGAAGTGACGACTGAGGCGAAGCGCGAGACCTACGACGACCGCCCGATCCACATCGAGCCCGGCGAGGTGCCGCCCGAGGTGCAGGCGCCGCTGGCCGAGTACGGCGGGGCGGAGCCGCCCTCGCCGCAGTGGTTCAAGGACGCCATCGCCCAGCAGCCGGAGCAGCTGTTCGTCGAGAGCTTGGGCAGCAAGCTTGAGGTGCTGACCTGGGGCGAGGTTGGCAAGCCCGGCCTGCTGTTCGTGCACGGCAACTCGGCCCACGCCCACTGGTGGAGCTTCATCGCCCCGTTCTTCGCCAAGGACTACCGCGTCGCCTCGATGTCGCTGGCCGGCATGGGCGCGTCCGACTGGCGTGAGCGCTACGCCTTCAGCGATTTCGCCGACGACGCCGAGGCGGTGGCCCGCGCCACCGGCCTCTACGAAGGCGGCCGCAAGCCGATCTACGTCGGCCACTCGTTCGGCGGCGGCCAGGTGTTCTTCGCCGCCGTGCGCTACCCGGAGCGGATGCACGCCGCGATCATGGTCGACACCGGCTTCGGCCCGCCGCCGGAGGAGATGGCCCGCCGGATGGCCGAGATGGAGCGGGTCCGCAACATCCCCACCGTCGACCGGCCGAGCCGGATCTATCCAACCCTGGAGGCGGCGCTGGCCCGCTTCCGGCTGATGCCGCCGCAACCGGCGGGCAATCCCTACATCGCCGACTTCATCGCCCGCTATTCCCTCAAGAGAGCCCCCCTCCCTAACAATGAAAAAGGGTCCGACGGCTCCGGCGAGGGCTGGACCTGGCGGTTCGACCCCAACATGTGGGGCAAGCTCGATCGCCAGCAGGCGATGGGCGAGGGGATGACGGCGGCCGACGTCAAGACGCCGATGGTGCACATCTACGGCGCCAAGAGCCGGATCGTGGAGCACCGCCGGTCGGGCGCGCCCTCGCCCTTCCCGCCGGGCATGATCGAGATCGAGATCCCCGACGCCCACCACCACATCATGATCGACCAGCCGCTCGCCCTGGTGGCGGCGCTACGCGCCCTATTGGCCACATGGCCGAAATAGGCCCTAAAACCATCTGGGGCTGAGCGGCTCCGCTTGAGTGGCGCGGCGGTCTCGTGTAGGGACCGAAAATTCCGATTTTATTGCAGTGCACAACGAAGAGAGCGTTTGCAACATGATGTCTAGCGACCAACACACGCGCGGCGAGATGGACATCGCCGAGCAGGTTTCAACCTTCCAGTCCTTCAACACCATGACCAAGTGGGGCTCTCTGGCCATCGGCACGCTCGTGCTGTTCGTAACCCTGCTGTTCTGCACCGGCGCGGGCTTCGGCGGCGCGTTCATCACCGCGGTGGTCGTGGTGGCGGCGGGCGTCGCCCTGCTGCGCAGCAAGCCGGAAGCCGAAGCGGCGCACTAGCTTTCCTTTCCCGCGGTACGCGGGAGAGGGGGACCGCTCGCCGCAGAGCGAGCGGTGGAGAGGGAGGGCGGCGTACGCCGCGCCGGCGGCCCTCCCTTCCCACCATCCGCTCTTCGCTGCGCTCGGCGAATGGTCCCCCCTTCCCGTGACCGGGAAGGGAAGGCCGCCCTGGTGGACAGACGCTGATTCGCGACCCTATGGTCCCTTCGCGCAAGTGTGGCGCGAGGGGATTCTTCGGACATGGCGCTGATCGCCGTCACCAAGGAACGCCGCGCCGGCGAGACCCGCGTGGCCGCGGTCCCGGAGACGGTGAAGAAGCTGGTCGCGGCGGGCTTCGCGGTGACCGTCGAGGCGGGCGCGGGCCTCGCCGCCTCCTATCCCGACGCCGACTACAAGGCGGCCGGCGCCACCCTGGCCAAGACCGCCAAGGACGCGCTCGCCAAGGCCGACATCGTCTTCAAGGTCCGCAGCCCCGAGGCCGCCGAGATCGCCGCCCTCAAGAAGGGCGCCCTGGTCGTGGCCCTGCTCAATCCGCACCAGGACAAGGCCGCTGTCGCCGCCCTCGCCAAGGCCGGGGCCAGCGCCTTCGCCATGGAGTTCGTGCCGCGCATCACCCGCGCCCAGGTGATGGACGCGCTGTCCTCCCAGGCCAACCTCGCCGGCTACCGCGCGGTGATCGAGGCCGCCGAGGCCTACGGCAAGGCCCTGCCGATGATGATGACCGCCGCCGGCACGGTGGCCGCCGCCAAGGTGTTCGTCATGGGTGTCGGCGTCGCGGGCCTGCAGGCCATCGCCACCGCCCGCCGGCTGGGCGCGGTGGTCACGGCCACCGACGTGCGCCCCGCCACCAAGGAGCAGGTGGAGAGCCTGGGCGCCAAGTTCGTCGCCGTCGAGGACGAGGAGTTCAAGGCCGCCGAGACCGCCGCCGGCTACGCCAAGGAGATGAGCAAGGCCTACCAGGCCAAGCAGGCCGAGCTGGTCTCGGGCCACATCGCCAAGCAGGACATCGTCATCACCACCGCCCTGATCCCGGGCCGCCCGGCGCCCAAGCTGGTCAGCGCCGCCCAGGTCGCCTCGATGCACGCCGGGGCGGTGATCGTCGACCTGGCGATCGAGCAGGGTGGCAATGTCGAGGGCGCCAAGCTGGGCGAGGCCGCCATCACCAAGAACGGGGTCAAGATCCTGGGCATCCCCAACCTGCCCGGCCGCATCGCCGCCGACGCCTCGAACCTCTACGCCCGCAACCTCGTGGCCTTCGCCGGCCTGTTCCTCGACAAGGAGGGCAAGTTCGCCCCCGACTACGAGGACGAGATCCTCAAGGCGGCCCTGGTCACCCAGGGCGGCAAGGTCGTCCACCCCGCGTTGAAGGGCTGAGCCGAATGGACGCCGTCGATCCCACCGTCTTCCGTCTGGCGATCTTCGTGCTGGCGATCTTCGTCGGGTACTACGTGGTCTGGAGCGTGACGCCGGCGCTGCACACGCCGCTGATGGCGGTCACCAACGCCATCTCCTCGGTGATCATCGTCGGCGCCCTGCTGGCCGCGGCGGCCCACGCACCCAGCGGCGGCCTGACACCCTCGATCATGATCTCCAAGGGGGCGGGCGCGCTCGCCACCGCCTTCGCCTCGGTCAACATCTTCGGCGGCTTCCTGGTCGTGCGGCGGATGTTGGCCATGTACAAGAAGAAGGCCCCTGCGCCGGCGAAGACCGACGCAGCGAAGGATGGCGCCAAGTGAACGCCAACCTCGCGGCCATCCTCTACATCGTCTCGGGCGTGCTGTTCATCCTGGCGCTCCGGGGCCTGTCGTCGCCGACCTCCAGCCAGGCGGGCAACCGCAACGGCATGATCGGCATGGCGATCGCGGTCGGCACCGCGCTGGCGACCCTGTGGAGCCAGGGCGCGCTCGACGCGCTGACCGCCGGCCTGATCGTGGTCGGCGTCGCGGTCGGCGGCACGGTGGGCGCGATCATCGCCCGCCGCGTGGCCATGACCTCCATGCCGCAGCTGGTGGCGGCCTTCCACAGCCTGGTCGGCATGGCCGCCTGTCTGGTGGCGGTGGCGGCGATCCATACGCCGGCCGCTTACGGCATCGCCCTGCCAGGCGGCGGCGTGCAGCTGGAATCCCTGATCGAGCTCTCGGTGGGCCTGGCCATCGGCGCCGTCACCTTCACCGGCTCGGTGATCGCCTTCGCCAAGCTGAACGGCAACATGAGCGGCGCGCCGATCCTGCTGCCCGCCCGCCACCTGCTCAACCTCGCCATCGCCGCCGGCATCGTCGCCCTGGTCGTCATGCTGGTGATGAGCGGCGGCCAGGCGCTGTGGGCCTTCTGGGGGATCTTCGGCCTCAGCCTCCTGATCGGCGTCACCCTGATCATCCCGATCGGCGGGGCGGACATGCCGGTCGTGGTCTCGATGCTGAACAGCTACTCGGGCTGGGCGGCGGCGGCGCTCGGCTTCACGCTGGAGAACGTCACCCTGATCATCACCGGGGCCCTGGTCGGCTCCTCCGGCGCCATCCTCAGCTACATCATGTGCAAGGCGATGAACCGCAGCTTCATCTCGGTGATCCTGGGCGGCTTCGGCGGCGACGACGGGGCGGCCGGCGGCGCCGGCAAGGTCGAGACCCGGCCGGTCAAGCAGGGCTCGGCCGAGGACGCGGCCTTCATCATGAAGAATGCCTCGAAGGTGATCATCGTGCCGGGCTACGGCATGGCGGTCGCCCAGGCGCAGCATGCGCTGCGCGAGATGGCCGACAAGCTGAAGGCCGAAGGGGTGGAGGTGAAGTACGCCATCCATCCGGTGGCCGGCCGGATGCCGGGCCACATGAACGTGCTGCTGGCCGAGGCCAACGTGCCCTACGACGAGGTGTTCGAGCTGGAGGACATCAACGCCGAGTTCCCGACCGCCGACGTGGCCTTCGTGATCGGCGCCAACGACGTGACCAACCCGGCGGCCAAGACCGACCCGTCGAGCGCCATCTTCGGCATGCCGATCCTCGACGTGGAGAAGGCCCGCACCGTGCTGTTCGTGAAGCGCGGCATGGGCTCGGGCTACGCCGGCGTCGAGAACGAGCTGTTCTTCCGCGACAACACCATGATGCTGTTCGGCGACGCCAAGAAGATGGTCGAGGGCATCCTAAAGTCGCTCTAGCGCACTTCTCCCCCCTCTCGCTCCGCTCGGGGGGAGAGGAAACTTGCCACCGGCCGTCTTTTCGCCCAGAAGCCCCGCCACGACACGACCGCATCTGAAGCGACGCCGATCCTTTGCCGCCCGATCGGGGGCGGGCAAGCCGAGGCGCCGGCCTAGGCTGGGAGTAAGCCCATCTTGCGCGACGACCCCACGACGCCGGTCCTTCCGGCGCGACGCGGCCTTGTCGACGGCCTGCTGGGCGCTGTCCTGACCCTGACCGCGATCACCGTCGCCCACGCCGCCCTGCCAGATCCCGCCACCCATGCGATCCGCGCCGTCGCACCCGCACCGGCCGCCCAGCGCATCGTCGCCGAGGCCGCGGCGGCTTCGGGGCCGCCGGTGCTGATCGCCTTCCACGAGCCGCTGCCCGACGGCGAGATCGGCTCGCCCTTCGGCCTGCGCCAGCTTCCGTGGGAGGCGCACGCCCGCCTGCACGCCGGCGTGGATATCGTGACGCCCGGCCCCGAGCCGGTGCTGGCCACGGCCGACGGCGTGGTCGCCCGCGTCGGCGAGGACCCCGGCTATGGAAACTTCGTCGAGCTGTCGCACGCCGGTGGCCTGACCACCCTCTACGGCCACCTGAAGAGCTTCGGGGCCGGCATCCGCGAAGGCGCCGCGGTCAAGGGCGGTGCGCCGGTCGGTCAGCTCGGCTCGACCGGATCCTCCACCGGCGCCCACCTGCACTTCGAGGTGCACGACGCCCAGGGCCAGCCGCTCAATCCGGAGCTGTTCCTCGGCCGCGCCTTCGCCACCGCCGCCGACCTGCCGCTGGCGGCCGCCCGGCGGATTCCCACCGCGGTGCGCGTCGCCTATGTCTCGCGCATCCCCAGGACCAAGCAGGCGCTGATGGAAGCCCGGCTGGACGGCGATGCGACGGAGATGGCCGCCGAGCCGATCATGGTCAGCGCCGGCGGCCTGGGCGCGCGCATGATTGTCGTGCGCCGGTCGCACGGCCGAGTGCATACCACCCTGAACTTCTGATTTTCGTCCGATCGGCGGCGCGCCCTCTCGATCTCGACGGAAACCTCGACCATATGCGTGGGACGGCAACGAGGGTGGCGGCGCCATGAAATACAACCAGCTCGGCCGGACGGGTCTCTTCGTGTCGGAAATCTGCCTGGGGACCATGACCTTCGGCGGCTCCGAGGACGCCGGCATGTGGCGGGCCATCGGCGCCCTGCAGCAGGCCGACGTCGACGCGATCGTCGGCCGCGCCCTGGAGGCCGGGGTCAACTTCGTCGACACCGCCGACGTCTATTCCTTCGGCGAGTCCGAGCGCCTGCTCGGCCAGGCGCTGAAGAACCTCGGGACCAAGCGCAAGGACGTGGTGATCGCCACCAAGGTCTATGGCGAGATGGGGCCCCGGCCCAACGACCGCGGCGCCTCGCGCGGGCACATCATGGACTCGGTCCAGATGAGCCTCGAGCGGCTGCAGACCGACCACATCGACCTCTACCAGATCCACGCCACCGACCCGGTGACACCCATCGAGGAGACCCTGCGCGCCCTCGACGACCTGACCCGCCAGGGCCTGGTCCGCTACGTCGGCGTCTCCAACTGGCAGGCCTGGAAGATCGCCAAGGCCCTGGGGATCAGCGAGGCCAAGGGCTACGCCCGCTTCGAGACCCTGCAGGCCTACTACTCCATCGCTGGCCGCGACCTGGAGCGCGAGCTCGTGCCGATGCTGACCTCCGAGCAGCTCGGCCTGATGGTCTGGTCGCCGCTGGCCGGCGGCCTGCTGTCGGGCAAGTTCGGCCCGGGCTCGAACAATCCGACCGATGCGCGCCGCACCAGTTTCGACTTCCCGCCGGTGGACAGGGACCGCGCCTGGAAGTGCGTCGAGGTCATGCGCGAGGTGGGTGAGGCGCACAGCGTGTCGGTGGCCCGCGTGGCGCTCGCCTGGCTGCTCGCCAAGCCCGCGGTGATGTCGATCATCATCGGCGCCAAGACGCTCGAGCAGCTCGACGACAACCTGGCCGCCGCCGACCTCACGCTGACGGCCGAAGAGGTCGCCAAGCTCGACGAGGTCAGCGAGTTGCCGTCCGAATACCCCGGCTGGATGGTGAGCCGCCAGGGCGCGGCGCGGACCCCCAAGCCCTTCCAGAAGAAGGCCTGACCCGTCCGGAGCCCAATGTCCCAGCGTAGGCCTTTCCGCGGTGATCTGATCGACGTCGGCGGCCATCGGCTGCGCGCGGTGCGTGGCGGCCCGGCCGACGCCCAGCCGCTGATCGTCCTGGAGCACGGGGCCTTCGGCTGCGCCGCCGACTGGGCGGTGGTGCAGGACCGCCTGGCCGCCCAGGGTCTGCGCAGCCTGGCCTATGACCGCGCCGGCCTCGGCCATTCCGAGCCGGGACCCGAGCCGCGCGACGGCCGCGCCATCGTCGCCGACCTGGCGAGCCTGCTTCGCGCCCTGGACGAGCCTGGCCCCGTGGTGCTGGTCGGGCACTCCATGGGCGGGCTGATGGTCCGGTTGTTCGCCCTCACCCATCCGGACTTGGTGCTGGGCGTGGTGCTGGTCGACGCCATCACCCCCGACGTCATGCAGACCCGTGGCGGACCCGGCATGGTGCGCGCCTTCTGGCGGCTGCTGCGCGTCACCCGCGTGGCCGCCCGCCTCGGCCTGATGCGGCCGATCTCGCTGCTGACCCACAACCTGATCGGCCTGACCGGCGAGGCGGCGTTGGAGAAGCGGCGCATCCACGGCTCGGCCGCCCACGCCCACTGGGCGACGGAAGAGGTCGCCTATTGGCCGACCACTTCCGACCAGGCCGCCGAGACCGAGTTCCCGCCGGAGCTGCCGATCGCGGTGATCACCGCCGGCGCCGAACCCGGCGCGCCGACCCTGAAGGCGATCCAGGCCCTGCCGGCCATCGCCTCGCGCCACGGCTATGTGGAGCATGTGGCCGGCGCCCGCCACGCCAGCCTGCTCGGCGTGCGTTTCGCCGACCCGGTGGTGCGCGGCGTGCAGCAGGTGTTGGCCGCTTAAGCCGGCTCGCGCTCCACTAGCCCGCAGGCGGCGCGGAGCCGCGCGAGCGCCAGCGGGCGGGCCGCCAGGCGCCGGACGTCATCGCCCTCGACCGCCACGGGCAAGGCCTGCCGCGCCTTGGGCGCGATCGCCGCCAAGGAGGCGCGGTCCGCGTCGCCCAACTGGGCGGCGACGCCGGCCAGGGGCCGCACGGTCAGGTCGCGGTCGGCGGCGATCTCGAACCGCCCGTCCCAGACCGCCGTCTGGCCGGCCGTGATCCGCAACGGCGCGAGCCCGCCGCGCGCCGTCTCGCCGGCCTCGCGCAGGAACCGCACTTCACCCGCATCGGCCTCGATGCGCGCCCCGGAGAGCGTCGCGGTGACGTCTGCCTGGCTGCTCAGCCGCCAAGCCAGCCGCAGGGCCTCGGCGACGGCGGGCGGCCGGCTCGTGCCGGCGGCGCACAGGCAGGCGATGCCGATGAAGCCAGCGGCCTGATCGGGCGATCCGGCGCGGAAGGCGCCCCGGGGCACGGAGAGCACGCCCGCCTCGTCCATCCGGCAGGCCTCGGCGAGCGCGCCCGGGCGCCCGGGCGCGATGAGTTCGGGGGCGGCCGCGTCTGCGGGCAGGCCCTGGCGGGCGCGGGTGCGGGCGGACCGCGGATCGTCGTTGGCCGGGTCGTCGATCCAGCGTTCGTCGCGGGCCTCCAGCCAGTCGCGGATCTCGCCGCGCCGCAGGCCGAGCAACGGCCGCAGCAGGAAGACGTCCCGCCCCTCGGGCCAAGCGGGCGACGGCGCCCAGACGCGCGGCTCCGGCGTGGTCGCGCCCTCCACCCGCATCGCCCGGGCTTCCAGGATGTCGTCGGCGGTGTGGCCCATCAGGATCACGCGGGCGCCCGCGGCGCGGGCAGCGTCGGCGAGCAGGGCGTGACGGGCCGCGCGGGCCGCGGCGGGCAGGCCGCGGGCGGCCTTCGGGCCCACCCAGCGCAGGGCGCGGAAGTCGGCGCCCAGGGCCGCGGCTCGCGCGGCGCAGGCCTTGGTCCAGGCGGCGCTCTGCGGCTGCAGGCCATGGTCCACGCTGAGCACCAGCAACGGCCGGCCGGCGGCTTTCGCCCAGGCCGCGGCGAGCAGGGTCAGCGCCAGGGAGTCTCCCCCGCCGGACAGGGCCACGGCGACGGGCCGCGCCTCGCCCTTCGCCAAATGCCGGTCGAGGACCTCGAAGACCCTGCGGTCGAGGTCGGCAAGGTCCGGTCCGCGGGTCGCTACCCGCACTTCGCCCGGACGCTGGTCTCGGTCGCGCGGGCCTTCACCGCGGCCGGGGCCTTCGGATAGTGCTTAGGCAGTTCGGCCAGGGTCTGGCAGGCGTCCTCCGGCTTCTTCAGCGCCACCAGCTCGCGGGCCAGCTCGACCACCGCGTCCGGTCCCCAGCTGGTCGCCGGCCAGCCGCGGATCGCGCCGATATAGGCGGTGGCCGCGTCGGCGTGGGCAGCCTTCACCGACAGGGTCTTGCCCCACCAGTAGCGGGCTTCCGGCGTCCGGGGCGCGTCCGGATAGGTCTGGACGTAGTCGCGGAAGGCGCCCTCGGCGGCGTCGTACTGGCCGGCGAGCATCAGCTGGCGGGCGTTGGCGAAGGCCTCCGTCGGGCTGCCCTGCGGCGGCGGCGCGGCGGCCTCGGCGGTCGGCGCAACGACGGTGGGCGCGGGCGCCGCCGCGGCGGCGGTCTCGGCGGCCGCCAGCTTCTGCTCGATCGCCGCCAGCCGATCGGAGAACGTCTTCGCCTGGGCCTGCAGGGCGGCGTTGTCGCGCCGCGCCTGGTCGAGGTCGTGGGCGGTGGTCTCCAGCCCGCCGTTCACCCGGGTCAGCGACTGTTCGAGGTCGCTGATCTTGGTGGCCAGCTCGGCCAGCCGGGCGTCGGTGTCGCCTTCCTCGACGGTCACTGGCTTGCCGGTGTCGCGGGCCTTGAAGACGATGGCCCGCAGCTCGCGGACCACCTTCTCCATGTCGTCCAGCCGTTTGGCGTCGCGCTTGGAGAGCGACTCGTCGATCGGCGTCTGGGCGCGCGCGGGCGCCGCCCCAAGGCCCATCACGGGGGCCGCCAGGATCAGCAGCCCCAGGGCGGCGGTCGGCGCGAGGCGGCCCATCAGCGGGACTGCGCCCCCGAGACGATGGCGGTGTGGCCGTTGCGGTTGTGCTGATCCGCCTCGTCGCCGCTGCCGGCGTCGATCGGCTTCTCCTTGCCGTAGGAGATGGTGGTGATCCGTGCGGGATCGATCCCGTGGGAGACCAGGAACTCGCGCACCGCATTGGCCCGCCGCGCGCCGAGCGCGAGGTTGTATTCCCGCGTGCCGCGTTCGTCGCAGTTGCCTTCGATGCGCACCGCGACGCCCTGATAGCGCTTCAGCCAGTCGGCCTGGGCGCCGAGGATCGGCTGGGCGTCGGCGCGGATGTCGAAGTGATCGAAGTCGAAATAGACCCGGTCGCCGACGTTGACCACGAAGTCCTGCTCGGTGCCGGGGATCGGGCCCTGGCTGACCGGCGCGGGCGGCGTCGGCCGGTTGATCGGCGGCGGCTCGGTGTTGGCCGGCGGGGCCGTCGTCGTCGTCGGATAGGACGGTTTGGGATGGTGGGCGCAGGCGGCCAATGACACGGCGGCGGTCCCCATGAGGACCAGTCGGAGTGCGGTCTTGCGGTTGAAGCGGATAACCATGAGGGGGACCTCTCCTTTACTTGGTAGTGGCAAACGCCATCGCGCCACGATCTGCAACCCTATTGCAGCAGCGGCGACCAGGCGGGTTGGGACGCGCCCTGCGGATAGGGCACGGGCTGCAGGATCCGGCCGGTGACGTCGACCGTCCAAAGCTTGGAGGGCCCGCCCGCCGCCTGGCGCGAGAACATCAGAACCCGGCCGTTCGGCGCCCAGGTCGGGCCCTCGTCCAGATAGCTGGTGGTGAGGATCCGCTCGTCGGAGCCGTCCGGCTTCATCACCCCGATGTGGAACTCACCGCCGGTCTGTTTGGTGAAGGCGATGAACTCGCCGGTCGGGCTCCAGACCGGGTCGGTATAGCGGCCCTGGCCGAAGGAGATGCGGTGCGGGTTCGAGCCGTCCGCCGCCATCACATAGAGCTGGGCGGTGCCCGAGCGGTCGGAATTGAAGGCGATCCGGCCGCCGTCCGGCGAGAAGGACGGCGAGGTGTCGATGGCCGGGTCGGTGGTCAGCCGCGCGCTCGAGTGGTTGCGCAGGTCCATGACGAAGATGTCGGTGTTGCCGCTGCGGTCGACGGAGAAGGCCACCTTCGAGCCGTCCGGCGAGAACCGCGGGGCCATCACCTGGCCGGGGAATTGACCGAGGCTTTCGCGGCGCACGGTGTCGAGGTTCAAGAGGTAGATCGCCGAGCTCTCCGGCCGCAGCGACATGTAGGTGATCTCCTGGCTGGTCGAGGAGAAGCGCGGGCTCATCACGATCGCCGAGCCGTCGGTGAGATAGCTGGGGTTGGCGCCGTCCTGGTCCATGATCGCCAGGCGGGTGGCCCGCGCCGAGCCGCGGCCGGCCTCGGCGACGAACACCACTCGGGTGTCGAAGTAGCCCTTCTCGCCGGTCAGGTTCTCGTAGACCGCGTCGGAGATCTTGTGCGCCACGCGGCGCCAGTTCTCGGGACTGGCGGTGAACTCTTGGCCGAGCAGCTGCTTCTCGGCCGCGACATCCCAGAGCCGGAAGGCGACCTTCAGCTGGCCGTTCACCACGGTGACGTCGCCGTTGATCAGCGCCTGGGCGTTGATCTGCTGCCAGGCCGGGAAGCGCGGCTGCACGGCGGTGGTCAGGTCATGTTCGGTGAAGCTCGCCGGATCGATCGGCCGGAACAGGCCCGAGCGGTTGAGGTTGGCGGAGATCACGGCGGCGATGTCGGCGCCCACCTGGCCGCCGTTGAACGCCGGGATGGCGATCGGCAGGGGCTGCACGTCGCCGCGGTTGACGTTGACCTGGATGTCGGCCCGGGCCGGGGCGGCGGCGAGGCCGAAGCTCAGCGCCGCAAACGCCATCGTCAGGATCAGGCTCATCAGCCGCATGGAGGGGCTCCGAAAGGGGTTCACGAACAGGCCTCGTGCGCATTGAAGCTTACGCTGATCCGCTCGCCATAGAATTCCCGCGGCAGGTCGCGGAACGGCGCCGCCGCATAGACCGCGCGCACCGCCCGGTCGGCGGCCGCCTGGGTCACCGCGCCGGTCGGGCCGTGCAGCACCTGCGAGCCCACCTGGCCCACCACCTGGCCGCCGGCGTCCAGCTGGAAGACCACCTTCACCTGCACGTCGCGGCCACCCTCGACGTCGCAGTTGGGGTTCCAGCGCCGCTGCAGCTCGGAGGCCAGGCCGCTCATAGCGGCGGCCGAAAGGCCAGTCCCCGGCGCGGTGCGGGCCACGGCGGCGGTTTCCGGCCGGGCGACGCCCTTGGCCGCCGACGAGGGCTTGGCGGTCGGTGTCGCGAGGCTGGCGGCGAGCTTGTCGAGGTCGAGGCTCTTCTCGGGCTTGGCCGGCGCCTGGGCCTTCTGCGGCAGGGGCTTCTCCGGCGGCTTGACCGTCTTGGGGGGCGTCGGCGTCGGCAGCGGCTTCGGCGGGACGGGAGCGGGTTGCGGAGCCGGCGGCTGCGCCTGCGGCGGCGCCTCGGGGACCGGCGCCTCCGTCTGGGCCACCTGGTCCTGCGGCGCCTGCTCGGCCGGACGGACGTCCAGGTCGGGGGCGTTGGAGACGATGGTCACCGGCACCACGGCGCCCACCTTCAGGTCGTGGGTGATGCCCCAGGAGATCACCAGGGCGGTGATGATCGCCCCGTGCAGGGCGAGGGAGCCCATGAACGCCGGCGAGACCTCGGTGCGTCTCACGGCTGCGGCGCCTCCCGCGGCGCGGGCGCAGGCTTGGCGTCGCCGCCGGACGACGGGCCCCCGGTGTCGGTGATCAGGTTGATCGAGGCGAAGCCGGAGGTCGACAGCGAGGCCATCACCTGGGCGACCACCGAATAGGCGGCGCGGCCGTCGGCGCGCACGTAGATCGGCTTGGAGCGGGTGTCGCCGGCCAGGGCCTGCAGCCGCGGGCCGAGCTGGGCGAAGGCCACCTGGTCCTGTTGCAGGAAGATCGAGCCGTCGGCGCGGATCGAGACGGTCAGCGGCTGGGTCTGGTCCTGCATGGCGCCGGCTTCGGTCTTCGGAAGCTCGACCGGCACGCCCACGGTGAGCAGCGGGGCGGAGATCATGAAGATGATCAAGAGCACCAGCATCACGTCGACCAGCGGGGTGACGTTGATCTCCGACAGCGCGCCGCGCCGGCCACGGCCGAAGCGCCGGCGGCGGCGCCGGCCGCCGGTGGCCGCGAAGGCGTCGTTGGCCGACAGGCCCATCTAGACCTTCTCCGCCAACCGCCGCTGGATGGCGGTCGAGAGGTCGTCGGCGAAGCCCTCCAACCGGGCGGTGAACTTGCCGGCCTTGGTGGAGAAGGCGTTGTAGGCGATGTAGGCCGGGATCGCCGCGATCAGGCCGATGGCGGTGGCGAACAGCGCCTCGGCGATGGCCGGGGCGACCACCGCCAGGTTGGTGTTCTTCTGGATGGCGATCGCCTGGAAGGCCGACATGATCCCCCAGACCGTGCCGAACAGGCCGATGAACGGCGAGGCGGTGGCGACGATGGCCAGCACGCCCAGGCCCTCCTCCACCCGCTGGCTCTCGCGGGCGATGATGGTGTCGAGCACCCGGTCGATGCGCTGCACCAGGAAGGCCGTCTGGCTCTCGCTGACCGAGCCGCGGTTGCGCGCCTCGCGCCATTCCCTGAGTGCGCCCTGCAGCATGCGGGGCAGGGCGTGGGTCGGCCGGTCGCCGGCCTGGGCTGCGATCTCCTCGAGGCTGCGGCCGGAGCTCACCTGTTCCTCGAAGCGGTTGGCCTGGCGGTTCAGGGCGGCGAAGCGGAAGGTCTTGTCGAGGATCACCGTCCACGACCACAGGGAGGCCAGCGCCAGGCCCGCCATGACCAGCTTCACGATCCAGTCGGCGTGGGCGATCTGATGCACCAGCGAGAAGGACTCAGGAGATACGGCGGCGGCTGGGTCCATGCTCGGGTGACGCTCCGGAAATGTGGCCGACGTCTCGTGCCGCGATGTGGTGGCGAACTTAAGGCGAGGGTCTAGGAAAGCAGTGGCTTCAGGGCCGCAACCAGGCCGGCGGATGGTCGGCGCGCGCGGCCCGCGAGGTCGATGCAGGCGGCCTCCACCTGGGCGGTGGCGATCAATTCCGCGCCGCGCACGATGCTCTGGCTGATGTAGAGCCGCGGGCCCTTCACGCGGTCGTAGGTCGTCCGGACCAGCAGCGCGTCGTCGATCCGCGCCGGGCGGCGGAACTCCACCTCGATCCGGGTGACCGTGAAGGCGGCGGGATCCGGCGTCTCCAGCAGCGCCTGGTGGCTGACGCCCGCGAGCCTGAGGAAATCCGATCGCCCGCGCTCGAAATAGCGCAGGTAGTTGGCGTGATAGACCACGCCGGTGAAGTCGGTGTCCTCGTAGTAGATGCGCACCGGCAACAGGTGCTCGCGGCCGTCCAGCCAGCCGGCGGAGGGTTCGCTCGCTTTCGAATCGCCGCTCATCGGAGGGCTATTCCTCGAACAGCTCCGCCTGTCCAGGCTTGGCGGTCGGCGGCGGGGCGGCGAGGCCCAGATGCTCGTAGGCGCGCGCCGTGGCCATGCGGCCGCGCGGGGTGCGCTGCAGGAAGCCCTGCTGCAGCAGAAAGGGCTCGATCACATCCTCCACCGCGTCGCGCGCCTCGGCGATCGCATAGGCCAGGGTCTCCACCCCGGCCGGGCCGCCGGCGTAGTTCTCGATCAGCGCGCGCAGGTACTTGCGGTCGAGCGCGTCGAGGCCGTGCTCGTCGACGTCGAGGCGGGCGAGCGCGGAGGCCGCGGCCTTGCGGTCGATCATCTCGCAGCCGTCGGCGGCGGCGAAGTCGCGCACCCGGCGCAGCAGCCGTCCGGCCACCCGCGGCGTACCGCGCGAACGCCGGGCGATCTCGGCGGCGCCGTCCGGGTGGAGCGACAGGCCGAGCTTGCCGGACGCGGCCGCCAGCACCTTCTCCAGCTCGGCGTGAGTATAGAATTCCAGCCGGATTGGAATGCCGAACCGGTCGCGCAGCGGCGTGGCCAGCAGGCCCGCCCGCGTGGTCGCCGCCACCAGGGTGAAGGGGGCCAGGTCGATGCGGATCGACCGCGCCGAGGGGCCTTCGCCGATCATCAGGTCGAGGACGTGGTCCTCCATGGCCGGATAGAGGATCTCCTCCACATTGGCCGGCAGGCGGTGGATCTCGTCGATGAACAAGACGTCGCGCGGCTCGAGGTTGGTGAGGATGGCGGCGAGGTCGCCGGCCTTGGCCAGCACCGGGCCGGAGGTGGCGCGGAAATTGACCCCCAGCTCGCGGGCCACGATCTGCGCCAGGGTGGTCTTGCCGAGCCCCGGCGGGCCGAACAGCAGCACATGGTCCAGCGCCTCGGCGCGGGCCTTGGCCGCCTCGATGAACACCCTGAGGTTCCCCTTGGCCTGCTCTTGACCGACGAACTCGGCGAGCGTCTGCGGCCTGAGCGCCCGGTCCTGCGGCTCGAAAGGTTCGGGCTCGGCGGAGACCAGCCGGGTCACCGTCCCAGCTCCTGCAGCGCGGCCTTGATCAGGGCCGGGGCCGGGGCGTCATCGCCCAGCCGCCCGGCCGCCTGCTCGACCACCCGGCGCGCCGACACCTCGGCCACGCCCAGGCCCATCAGCGCCGCCACCGCCTCGCCGGCGAGGGAGACCTTGGCGGGCTGGGCGGCCGGGACCCCGGCGTGGAAGGCCGCCACCGGCCCGTCGGAGATCGGCTTGTCCTTCAGCTCGACCACGATCCTGAGGGCGAGCTTGGGCCCCACCCCTTGCGCCCGAGCCACGGCCGCCTTGTCCTCGCGCGCCGCGGCGGCCGCCAGCTCGGCCGGCGACAGCACGTCCAGCACGCCAAGCGCCGCCTTCGGCCCGACCCCCTGGATCGACTGCAGGATCACGAAGGCGCGGCGCTCCTCGCGGGAGAGGAAGCCGTAGAGCTTCATGCCGGTCTGCTCGCCCCACTGGGTCTCCACGTGCAGCACCGCCTCGTGGCCGATCTCCGGCAGGCGGCCGAGCGTCCGCGACCCGCAGCGCACGACATAGCCGACGCCCGCCACGTCGATCAGGGCGTCCTCCTCGGCGACCTCGGCCACCACGCCGCGCAAGCGCCCGATCATGCCGTTTCCCGAATCATGTTCAGCATCTGTTCCAGAATGCCGCAGTGAGCCCTGAAAGGCTTGCCCAATCGTGAAGGGGAAGCCTAGGCGGCGCCCCGGAAGGTGCGGGCCTTGCGGGCATGGGCGTGGGCGATGGCGACCGCCAGGGCGTCGGCGGCGTCGGACGTGGTCTCGCCGGCGGTGGGCAGCAGGCGGCGGATCATGAAGCCGACCTGGGCCTTGTCCGCGGCCCCCGTGCCGACCACCGCCTTCTTGACCACCGTGGCGGCGTATTCGGCGACCGGCAGGCCGGCGCGGGCCGGGGCGATCAGGCAGGCCGCCCGGGCGTGGCCGAGCTTCAGGGTGGACGACGCGTTGGTGTTGACGAAGGTCTCCTCGACGGCGGCCTCGTCCGGCGCGTGGGCGGCGATCACGTCGCAAATCGCCTCGAACAGGGTCAGCAGGCGGATGGCGAAGTCGGCCGTGTCGTCCGGCTTGATCACCCCGTGGGCGACGTGGGTCAGCCGCGCCCCGTCCACCGCCACCACGCCCCAGCCGGTGCGGCGGAGGCCGGGATCGAGGCCGAGGATGCGGAGCGGGCGATTCGGGAGCATGGGACGCCGCCGAGGATGACCGATCGGCGGCCCCGCGGATAGCCGCGCCCGGCGGCCCAAAGGAAAGCCCCCGATCCGGCGAAGATCGGGGGCCATGGACGTGTCACACAGGCGACGGACTGGAGATCGTCGCCCGGCTAAGAACACCTTGCTACGGTCAAGGTTCCGAGCGGCGCCTGACCGCTCAGCGCCAGAAGCGGAAATCGATGAAGCCCAGCTGCACCGCCTCGACCGGCACGCCCAGCAGGCCGGTGAGCGTCGCGCCGGTCCCGAAGATCAGCCGCCCGCCCTGCGGCGAGAGGAAGATCAGCAGGAACAGGCCGACCATCGCCAGGCCCTCCGCGCGGCGCAGGTGCGGCGTCCAGGCGGCCGGCAGGAACGGCCGGATCGCCCCGAACCCGTCCAGCCCGGGGATCGGCAGCAGGTTGAGCACCAGGGCGGTGGCCTGCAGGAAGGCCAGGAAGGCGAGCGCCGGGAACAGCGGGCTCTCGGTCCCGACGCCCATCCAGAGCCGCAGGACCAGGGCCAGGGCCAGCAGCACCAGCAGGGTCGCGAACGGGCCCGCCAGCGCCGCGGCCGCCCGCCACAACCGGCCGCGCATCAGGTCGTTGCGCAGATAGACCGCCCCGCCCGGGAAGCCGATGCCCCCCAGCGCCAGGAACAGCACCGGCATCACCAGGCTGGTGCCCAGGTCGCCGTAGCGGCGCGGGTCGAACGACAGGTAGCCCTTGGGCCGCACCGTCCAGTCGCCGGCCACATAGCCCACCAGCGCATGGGCGAACTCGTGGGCCATCACCGACAGCACCCAGCCGAACATCACGAAGGCGAAGGTCATCGGCTTGACGGCGATCCCGCGATCGAGCGCCACGCCGGTCGCGACCAGGCCCGCGAGCACGGCCAGGCCCACCAGGTTGTTCGGCGGCTTGATCTGCGGCGGCTGGGGTTGCGGCGGCGGCTCGGCCTTGGGCGGCGGGCCGGGGGTCGGCGGGACGGCGGTCACCGAGCGCCCACGATCACCCGCTCCTCGCCCCACCAGAGCGGCGATTTCGGCAGGTCGATGAACTTGCGCTCGTCCTCCAGCAGCATCCGACCGGCCTCGCGCGCCTCGGGCCGTTCGCTGTTGGCGGCCAGGGCCTCCAGGCTGTCGAACCACAGCTCGGCGACCCCGTCGAACTCCACCGGCGCCTCGCGGCTGGCGCGCACCTGGACCTGGGCTTCGGCCGGCAGCGAATGCAGCTGCACGTAGCGGCGGATCTGCAGGGTCTCGGCCACGCTCGCCACCAGCGGGGCGTGGGTCTCGAACCAGTAGTGCTGGAAGGCCTCGCGGGTCAGGTGCGGCAGCCGCACCAGGCAGAAGGTCAGCTTGATCATGGCGCGTCCTCCACCCCGCAGATCTGCAGGAAGCTCACCACCGGGACCGACTTGGCGTTCGCGCCGGGCGGCTTGGCCTCGACCCACAGGGGCATGATAATCCAGGCGGTCGGAAAGGGCTTCAGGGTCTTGTCGTCCATCCCGCCCAGGTGCGGGCAGCGGGCCAGCGAGGCGTCGGCGCAGGCCCGGTGCAGGGGCGCGATGGCCCCGGCGTTGAGCAGCCGCTGGTCGTCGGCCATGTCCACCGGCAGGGCGAAGGCGAAGCCGCGGGCGCGCAGCTCGCCGGCGGTGGTGTGGGTCGCGGTCTGGCTCCAGCGGTCGCCGGCCTCGGTCGGCTCGCCGCACATCGGGCAGAGCATCTCGCGCACCGACTTGCGCTGGCGGAACAGGTGGTTGCGGGAATAGAGCGGCCGGCCGATCCCGGGCTTGCTGGCCTGGGCGATGGCCAGCTCGCCGTCGACGCTCGGGCAGGGACCGACGCCCAGCTGCTCCTCCTCCGACCAGCTGGTCACCCAGGGGACATCGACGCCGACCTTCAGCCGCGAGGTTGCAGGGCTCATTGCGGGGTCGCCCCAGGAGTCGCCGTGGGGGCCGGCGAGCCGACGATCGTGGGCGGTGGCGATCCGACGATGGTCGGCGGCGGCTGCGGCGGCGCGAGCGCCGAGGGCGCATGCGGCGGTGGTGGCGGGACCTCGCTGGCCGCGATCCGCCGCACCGTCAGGATGGGGACCGGATGGGCCAGCATCTCGCCCTTCATGACGCCCACACCCTTGTTCGGATCGCGCGGCTGGGCGAGCAGCGTCTTGACCACGTCCATGCCCTGGACCACCCGGCCGAAGGCGGCGTAGCCGGGATTGGCGGCGGGATCCTTCGGGTCGGCGTCGAGATAGGTCTGATTGCCGACGCAGATGGAGAAGTCGGCGGTGGCGGTGCCCGGCGCAAAGCGGGTCATCGAGATCGTCCCGTCGGTGTGGGACAGCCCGGTCTTCGCCGTGCTCTCGTGGGCGATGGGCGGATAGACCTTCTTGGGGTCGCCCTGCAGGCCGCCTTGCAGGATGCCGTAGTCGAAGGCCTTGTCGCCCGGCGGCGTGGACGAGCGGTAGAAATGCGCCCCGTCCAGACGCTTGGTGTCCACATAGTGCAGGAAGTTCCGCACCGTGATCGGCGCCTTGTCGGCGAACAGCTCGACGATGATGTCGCCCTCCGCCGTATGCAGCCGCACATACGGATCGGTGGTGGACTGTGCGAGCGCCGGCGCGGCGGCGAGCGACAGGGCGAGGGCGAGTAGGGCGCGTTTGGTCAGCATGGCGGAAGGTTTAGCCGCCCCGCGTCCGCCCCGCGAGGGGGTTCAGCGGCAGCGCACCACGGTGTCGGTCTCGCCGGTGGAACGCGGGCCCTGAGGGGTCGCCACCACCACCTGCTCGCGCCGGGCGCAGGAGCGCCGTGCGCCCGGCCCGCCCGCGATCGTCGTGACGACGTCGGCGGCGAGGTTCGCCGAACGGCCGTCGGGCGCCAGCGTCACACCGCGGATCGTCGTGGCCTCCTGGATGCGGCGCCCGGCGAAGGCCTTGCCGCTGCGCGCGCGGGCTTCGGCGAGGCTGCTGGTCCCGTAGGGATAGACCTTGTCGTCGGAGCCCAGCGCCTGGTCGCGGAAGCGCGCGTCCGGGGTGAACAGGGCGAAGTAGGCGGTGAGGTCGCCGCCGTTCCAGGCCTTCGACTGGCGCTCGACGAAGGCGCGCACCTGCGCCTCGCTCAGCCGCGCGGGCGCCGCCAGGGCCGGTTGCGCGAAGGCGGCGAGCGCGGTGGCGAGGGCCAGGCGGCGCAAAGGCGGCTCACATCGGCGGCTTGGCGCCGTTCTCCCCGATGGAGACCGAGCCGGCGGCCAGGCTGCCGTCGGGCTTCTTCTGCACCACCATGAACACCGGCATGCCGGGCTTCAGCGCCTCACGGGTCCCCATGGTGATCTGCACCACCGGCACCTTGGCCGGCACGGTGATGTGGCGCGGGGGCTGGTTGTTGTAGGTCACGTCCAGCTCGCGGCTGCCCTTCTTGCCGGCCACCACCTTGCCGACCGTGCCGTTGGTCATCATCGAGCCGGGCTTCAGGTCCCAGCCGTAGTGGCCCTCGCCCATCTTCACGCCGGGCGGGAAGACGTGGACCTCCAGGCTGCGGCCCGTGCCGTCCTCATTCGGCATCTCGGAGGTGCCGATGAAGCTGCCGGGCTGGATGGCGTCGATGGCCACCGGCTTCATCACCGCCACCGACCAGGTGGGGGCCAGCGCGATCTTCTCGTTGGGGCCGCCATGTTCCGGCTTCACGGTGAGGCTGTCGGCGGTCATCGCCACCACCTTGCCGCGGACGATGGTCGGGCCGGGCGGGGCCGGCGCCTGGGCGTGCGCGACGGCGGCGGAAAGGAGGAGGGCGGCGGAGGCCGCGAGGGCGGAACGGAGCATGGCGTTTTCCCGAATGAGGCGCGGGCGCCGTCCATCCGGCGCGCCGACCGGCGTCACATAGCGGTGTTCCGAAAGCGCGGTCAACGACCGGCCCCGCAAACAGAAACGGCGGCCGCCCCGCTTGACCCTTCCTGGTTCAGGTGAAGTCACCTGAACCAGATAAGAAGGGTCCACCCTCAAGAGTTTAGAGCGCGCCGGGCGGCGAAACCGGTATCCACTTTCGCCTGGCGCGCTCTAGGGGGACGGCCGCCGCTACGTCAACTTAAGAGGCCAGGCTTACTTGGTGCTGCTGCTCAGCTTGGCCTGGATCTCCTTGGCCTTGTCGAGGTGCATCTGCACCTTCGGCGCGGCCTTGGAGGCGCCGTCCTTCAGCCCGGCGTCGGAGCCGTCCTTGCCGTAGCCCTGCATCAGGGTCAGGGCCTCCTGGTGACCGGCCACCTGCTGGTCGATGTAGGTCTTGTCGAAGTCGGCGTCGGAGGCCGACTTCAGGTGGTCGAGGAAGCCGCTGCGGCGCTTGTCGAGGTCTGTGGGCGGCGTCTGGCCGGCGGCCTTGATCAGCGGCTTCATGCCGTTGCTGAGCGCGGTGTGGTCCTTCACCATCATCTTGGCGAAGGCCTTGATCTCGGGGTTCTTGGAGCGCTCTTCGGCGATCTTGGCCGCCTGGATCTCGTACATGTCGCTCTGGGCGGCGTTGGAGACGAAGGCGGCGGTGTCGTGCGAGCCGAGCGTGGCGGCGGAGGTCGCCCCCACCGCGGCGCCGGTGGTGTCTTCGGCCTTGGAGACCGCGGCGCCGGTGGCGCTGGCCGCGCCGGACGTGGCGTTGGCGGCCGAGTCGGCGGCGCTCGAGGCGACGTTGCCGGTGGCGTCGGCGGCGTTGGATGCGGTGTTGGCCGTCTTGTTGCAGGCGGCGAGCGTCAGCGCCGTGGCGGCGGCGGCGCAAAGCAGGAGTGTACGAGTCATGGTTGGAAGCCTCCCTCAGGTCTGTCTTCACAAAACCGAGAGCAGGGGCTTGGTTCCGGGAACCCTCAAATGAGGGGCTCTATCTGAGCGCCGTGTCGACCTTGGCGAGGCCGGCCCGCAGCCAGCCGCTTTCGTTCGAATTCCGCGACGCCGCCAGCAGGGCCTGCAGCGCCGCCTTGCGGGCGGCCAGCGCCGTGCGGTCGCGCGGATCGACCGCCAGGGCGGCGCTGGTCAGGCGCAGGGCGAGCGCCGGGTCCGACCCCATCAGGGCGGCGGCGCGCGCGGCCACCGGGCCCGCCCCGCCGGCCAGCCGCACCAACTCCGCATCGGCGGCCGGCGGCGCGGTCGCATACATGGTCGCCGGATCGCCGTCGAACCAGCCGGCGTAGCCCTCGTAGATGCCGCGGATCGACCAGGTGAGGGCGCCATAGCCCTCGCCCACCTGCAGCTCGGCCGGCAGCTTGATCTCGCGCATGAGGGTGTAGACGTCCTTGCCATCGTTCATGCCGCGCACCGTGGCGTCGTGGACGTAGAGGATGGCGTCGCGGTACTGGGTCAGGACCCGCTGGACCTTGGCCGCGCCCACGATCGGGACGCCGTGGCTCGGCAGCACGATCTCCGGCTTCAGCGCCAGCACCTTGTTGAGCGAGGCCACATAGTCCAGCGCCCAGCGCGGCTCCGTGCCCCGGAGCGTGTAGAGGTTGGGGAACGACGCATAGTAGTTGTCGCCGACGAACACCGCCTTCAGCTCCGGGATCCAGACGTTGAGCATGTCCGGCGTCTCACCGGGGGCGGCGAAGCAGTCGAAGGTCAGGTCGCCCAGCTTGAACCGGTAGTCCTTGTCGAACAGCAGGTCGGCGAGCTTCGGCGCGGCGAAGTTCCCCGGATTGGCGTGGCTCAGGGCCGCCTGGCCGGGTCCGCCGAACTGGGCCGCGTTGCGCTCAGCGAAGAAGCCGGCGAGGCGGGTCTGGTAGTTCATGAACTCCGTCTCGCCCGCCTGGCCGATGACGTGGGTCCCGGGCTCCTTCCAGGCCGAGACGCCGCCGGTGTGGTCGCCGTGGCTGTGGGTCAGGATGATGTCGCGGACAGGCGCGGTGGAGACCGCGCGCAGCAGGGCCCGGTGGCGGGCGACGTTGAATGGGCTGGAGGTGTCGATCACCACATTCCCGGCCTTGGTGGTGACCAGGAAGGTGTTGGAGAAGCCGACGGCCTGGTGGATCCGGCCGCCGGCGAAGGCCAGGGCCTGGGTCTGCGCCGTCCCGGCCGCCGTCGGCTGCGGCGTCCCGGCCGGCTGGGCGAGCGCCGGCAGGGCCATGGCGGCGGCCAGCGCCGCCCCGATCAGCAGATGTCGCATGTGACGCCCTCCCGAAGTTGCGGCACCGTTGCGAGGCGTGCGGTCGCGGTCAAGCCGTGCGGCCTTGCGGCGGCGCGCCGGATTGCGCACCTAGGGCTGATGGCGATTGAAGCGGGTGGAACGTGAGCGGGTCCGAAGACGAGCGGGAGACGCGGCGCAGCCGGCTGATCGGCCGGGCGGTGATCATCGGCCTCGGCCTGCTGGTGCTGGCCTATCTGATCCCGATCTTCCTGCATCGATGAGCTGGATGGTGGGCGTCATGCTGGAGCTGCCCGACGAGGCCCAGCCGGTGCGCCACTTCTATGCGGTCGGCCACGAGGATCGGAACCGCGCCGAATGGGCGGCGATCGACGAGGCGATCATCATCGGCGCCGTGGCGACCAGCCCGATCGGCGGGATCGAGCCCGTCGAGGCCTTCGCCCAACTGACGCCGCGCACGATCAAGCGGATGGGCCTGGCCGAGGGACGCGTCCGCCCGCTCGGCCGCCTGTGGCCCCGCCGCTGGCTCGCCTGACGCCTATTTGGTCTCGGCGATGGTCTTCATGGTGTTGAGCACGCCGGTGAACATCTTGGTGCGGCCGGCCACGTCCTTGGCCTTGCCGTCCGGCGTCGGGTCCTTCAGCGCCGCGGCGTCGTAGACCAGGGTGTAGATCAGCTTCGACTGGGTCTTGCCGTCGGGCCGCACTTCCACGGTGCCGTGGTAGTCGATCGGGGATTTCGGCTGGGCGTAGGTGTAGGACCAGGCGGTCTTCGAGACGAGCACCTCGTCGACGCGGCCGGCGATGCGGCGCACCGCCCCCACGTCGGCGCCGCCGGAGGTGATCACGCAGGTGGTGTGCATCCAGCCGCCGATGTCGCAGAAGCCGCCGACCTTCTTCCACACCACGTCGGCCGGGGCCTTGACGGTGGTCTCCAGCGGGATGGTCACATAATCGGTCGCGTGCTCTGCGTCGGCGGCGTGGGCCGCGCCGGCGAGGCTCAGCGTCAGGACGGCGGCGGCGATCTGGAGTTTCATCTGGTGGCTCCCCCTTTTTTGGTTTTCCACGTAAGTTTGAGCTGATTGCCGCGTTCCCGCCAAGCCTTGCCTTGATCGAGGCCCGGGCGGCGATAGGCTCCCCGCCAGTGACGTGGGGCGTTTGTTGTACGCGACCAGGAGGCTACCGCCTTGTTCGGCGCCCAGGCGCGTCCGGCGGAGAACCTTCTGTGGCGTCTTCGATCTCATGACCCAGCGAGCCCGCGATCCGTCGATCGCCGTGGCCCGCATTCCGGTTCGGGGAGGACCTGGCGAGTGAGAGCGTTGGCGCCGGCGGCCGTCTACCTGCTTTGCCTGCTGACCAGCACCGTCTGCGCGGGCGTGCTGTTGCGGGCCTATCTCCGTGAGCGTTCGCGGCTGCTTCTGTGGACCGCCGTCAGCTTCGGGTTCTTCGCGCTCAACAACCTTGCGCTGGTCGCCGACGAGGTGGTCTTCCCCACCGCGGACCTGCTGCTGATCCGGCAGATCACCGCGATCCTGGCGGTCGGCGTCCTGCTCTACGGCTTCATCTGGGAGGTGGAGTCGTGAGCGCCTTCAGCCTTCCGAGCCTGCCGATCGGCTTCACCTCCGGCCTGGTTTCGACCGGCAGCATCGTGGCGGCGGTGTTCTTCCTGAAGTTCTGGCGGCGCACCCAGGACGGCCTGTTCCTGGCCTTCGCCGCCGCCTTCGTGCTGATGGCGATCAACCAGGCGTCGCCGTTCCTGCTGGGCATCCCCAACGAGCGGGCGAGTGGCATCTACCTGTTCCGGATGGCGGCCTTCCTGCTGATCATCTGGGCGATCCTGCACAAGAACATCCCTCGCCGGGACTAGCGTCGGCGGCCCGCGCCGCGACGTTCTGCGGCATTTTGGCGCACGATCTTCACCACGCCGATTAACGCCATCCTCGCGCGCGCCGGTGCAAAGGCCGGGGATGCGCCGGATCAAGTGGCCGCCTCTGTCGGAACTCGACCCTGTGATGCTCGGGTCGCGGGCGGTCACGCGTCCGCGGATCGTTGTGCTCACCCTGATCGCCGGGCTGATGAGCCTGGGCTGGAGCCTCCGCACCGTGGCGATCTGGTGGGCGGCCGCCATGGCGGCCGAGGCCTGGATGTGGCTCGCCAGCACGCCGATCGCCCAGGGGCGGGCGCGGCGGCGCGACCGGCTCTCCTACGTCGGTTCGGCGGTCTCCTCGGTCTCCGCCCTCCTGAGCGTCAGTCTGCTGTTCTGGATCACGCCGAAGTCCGGCGCCCAGTTCATGTCGCTGGCCATCTGGTCGGTGCTGATGATCAACGGCATCAGCTTCGCCTTCCGCTCGCGGCTGGCGGTGCTGATCTTCTTCATGCCGGTCGCGCTGGTGGCGGTGCTGACGCCCTTGCTGTCGCCCAAGTTCACCGGTGCGGAACAGGTGATGGCCTGCTGCGGCGCGCTGCTCCTCACCCTCTACGCCGGCCTCTCGGCCTATCGCGACGCCATGGCCGCCCGCGCCCTGGCCCGCGCCAGCGACGAGCTGGAGCGCCAGCGCCAGGCCGCCGAGGCCGCCAACACCGCCAAGTCCGAATTCCTGGCGACCATGAGCCACGAGATCCGCACCCCGCTGAACGGGGTGATCGGCATGGCCCAGGCGATGGCCCGCGACGAGATGCCGGAATTCCAGCGCGACCGGCTGTTCGTGATCCGCCGGAGCGGCGAGACCCTGCTGGTGCTGCTGAACGACCTTCTGGACCTGTCGAAGATCGAGTCCGGGCAGCTGGTCCTGGAGGACGGGGTGATCGACCTCGCCGACCTGGCCGGCGGCGCGCGCGACACCTTCATGGCGCTGGCCAGCGACAAGGACGTCCACATCGAGCTGACGGTGGCCCCTGAAGCTGAAGGCGCCTGGAAGGGCGATCCGACCCGGGTCCGCCAGATCCTGCACAACCTGCTGGGCAATGCGATCAAGTTCACCGAGCGCGGCTCGGTGAAGATCGCCCTCAGCCATGACGGCCAGGTCCTGACGCTGGAAGTCGCCGACAGCGGTCTGGGGATTCCGCCGGAGCGGCAGGCGGCGCTGTTCGATCGGTTCGTCCAGGCCGACGCCTCGACCACCCGACGGTTCGGCGGCACCGGCCTGGGCCTGGCCATCTGCCGTGAGCTCGCCGAGTTGATGGGTGGGGCGATCACCGTACGCAGCGCGGTGGGCGAAGGCTCGACCTTCACCGTCACCCTGCCGCTGGACCGCGCCGAGGGCGCGCTCGCCGAGGCCCCGCTGGCGCGGCGGCCCGACCCCGCGCCCCTGCCCGCGGCGGGCCGCCAGCAGCGGCTTCGAATCCTGGCGGCCGAGGACAACCCCACCAACCAGCTGGTCCTGCAGACCCTGCTGCGCCAGCTGGGCGCCGACATCCTGATCGTCGAGGACGGCCAGGCGGCGGTGGAGGCCTATGGCTCGGGCGTCTGGGACGTGGTGCTGATGGACGTGCAGATGCCGCGCATGGACGGCCCCACGGCGACCCGGGCGATCCGCGCCCTGGAGCGGGCGATCCGCCGGCCCCGGACCCCGATCCTGGCGCTCACCGCCAACGCCATGGCCCACCAGACCGCCGAATATTATGCGGCCGGCATGGACGCGGTGATCCCCAAGCCGATCCAGGTCGAGCAGCTGATCGCCGCCCTCGAGGCCGCGCTCGCCGAGATGCCGGAACGGGACGAGCCGGCCGCGGAAGCGGGTTAGCGCCTGACCTGCAGGTAGGCCATCACCGCCAGCACCACGACGGCCAGGATCAGGATCAGGCCGGCGCGCGGGCGGGCGCCCAGGAAGGATTCGTTCGGGCCGGCGGCCGGCTTGGGCGCCGCCCGGCGCGCGCGCTCCCGCTCCCGCCGGTAGCGGCGCAGGTCGGTGACCCTGGGATCGCGGGGCGGCGCCATCAACCGGCCAGTCGCTCCAGCTCGTCGGCGGGGATGTCGGCGTTGGAATAGACGTTCTGCACGTCGTCCTCGTCCTCCAGGGCGTCGATCAGCTTCAGGAAGGTGGCGGCCGGATCGCCGGTGATCGGCGTCAGGGTCTTCGGCCGCCAGACGATGGACGTCGACTGCGCCGGGCCGAGCGCGGCCTCCAGCGCGGCCGCGACCTCCGACAGGTTCCCGAAGGCGGTGTAGATGGTGTGGCCGTCCTCGTCGGACTGCACGTCCTCGGCCCCCGCCTCGATGGCCGCCTCCATCACCTGGTCCTCGGAGCCGGCCGCGGCCGAATAGAGGATCTGGCCCACCCGATCGAACATGAACGACACCGCGCCCTCACCGAGGTTGCCGCCGCTCTTGGTGAAGATCGAGCGCACGTTGGAGGCCGCGCGGTTGCGGTTGTCGGTCAGCACCTCGACGATCACGCCGACGCCGCCCGGGCCGAAGCCCTCGTAGCGGATCTCCTCATAGGTCTCGGCGTCGCCGCCGGTGGCCTTCTTGATCGCCCGGTCGATGACGTCCTTGGGCATGGACTCGGCCTTGGCGTTGGCCACCGCCAGGCGCAGGCGCGAATTCATGGTGGGGTCGGGCAGGCCCGTCTTGGCCGCCACGGTGATCTCGCGAGAGAGCTTGGAGAAGGCCTTGGACCGGGCGGAGTCCGCGCGGCCCTTGCGGTGCATGATGTTCTTGAACTTGGAATGTCCGGCCATGGGCTCGCAGAGAGTTCAACCTAGAGCGCGTCAGGCGAAAGTGGATACCGGTTTCGCCGCCCGACGCGCTCTAAACTATTGAGACAGACCCTTCTTATCTGGTTCAGGTGATTCCACCTGAACCAGGAAGGGTCTTGGGCTGTGCGCCTTCTACCCTCGGGCCGCCCGTCACGGAACCCCTGCCATGGGCGCGGGTTGACCGCTTAGGGACCCATGTTGGCGGAGGCTTCAGCCATGACCGAGAGCTCATACGACGAGGTCGACGACGTGCTGCCGCCGGAGCCGAACGGCGAACTGGTGCGCTGGATGCAGCCGCGGCCGCTCACGGTGGGCGCCGCGGGCATCTCCCTGGCCACCGCCGGGGCCTTCGCCCTGGGCGCGCTCGCCGTCGTGGCGCTGCTCGGCATGCTGCACATGCGCGCCGCGCCGCGCGCGGTGGCCGTCCCGCGCTGGGTCCGCCGCCGCATCTGAGGTCTGCCGGGAACGATTGGAGCCCCGGCGGGGCTGGGGATCGCCGGGGCTCCGTGCGTGTGACGCAGATCGGGTTTGGGGGGTTGATCCGTCGTCGAGGAGCAATTCACCGCCGCACTGTGGCGATTTCCTGTTCAGCTTGTGGACCCACCAAGGCCATATCGCGTCAGCGGCGCCTTGAGCTTGGCGGTAGAGCTGTGAACCCCTAGCTTCGCGCCGCCCGCGGGCCCACGCCTCGCCGGTCGGATAGAGGGGGATTCCACCATGGCCACCATGACGCCGGGCGAAGCGCTGCTGCAATCCATGGCCGGCATATCGGCTCGCGCCAAGGTGGCCTTCGACCTGCAGGCCGAACTCGACGCCGCTGCCCGCTTCCTCGCCTCCGCCGACGCCGTCGGCCCGATCATCACCATGCTGGGCGAAGGGCCCTCGGCCTGGTATTCGCCGCCGCCCGCATCGCTGGAGTTCCCGCGCGACCACGCCCCGCACCCGGGCCAACCCCCGGAGTGGTACTGGATCGCCTGCAACCTGACGGTCGAGGGCGGCGCGCCGGACGAGCGGATGGGCGTGCTGCTCTCCATGCAGCGCAACCAGGTGATCGATCCGGCCATCCAGGCGCAGGCCGGCTGGAGCGTCGAAGAGGCCCAGCTGCTGTTCAGCTATGCGACGGTGGTGCACACCACCGCGTCCGGGCCGAAGAGCTATTTCCGCTCGCCCAACCTGGTCTGGCCGCCGTTCGGCGGGACCACGACCATGCAGGCCGACCCCTTCCTCTTCCAGTGCGGGCCGGACAGCTTCTCCGGTTCCGTCGACGTGCTGCCGCTGCAGGTCTCCATTCAGGACAATCCGCCCGACGGCGATCCGCTGATCGTCGAGCTGACGCTGAGCAGCAAGATGGCGGCGCAGAGCGCCTTCTTCCTGCAGGGCAAGGACGGCTTCACCCCGCCGCCACGGGCCGGGCTCTACTACAGCTGGCCGCAGCTGCAGGTGAGCGGCCAGGTCTCGGTCGGCGGCCAGACCTACCAGGTCTCCGGCACGGCCTGGATGGACCACGAGATGATGTACCAGCCGCTGCCGCCGCCCAGCGGCCCCGTGCCGACCCCGCCCGAGACCTGGACGCCGCCGCAGGGGATCGGCGGCTGGACCTTCTGCATCTTCAACCTCGAGAACGGCGATTCCCTGGTCGTGGCGGGCTTTCAGGAAGGCCCGATGCTGCCGACCTTGCCGGCCCCCTACGGCTTCTACCTGCGGCCCGTGGACGGCATCTGGCAGAAGACCTTCCTGGAAGGCGTCATCTCCATGCCCGCCTTCATGCCGCTCATGGGCGACGCCATGCTGCCGGTCGCCTGGAGCGGAGCCTTCACCGCCAGGGGCGGCGGGGAGCGGCCGACCTTCACCTTCGAGACCACGCCGTGGACCGGCGACGCCAGCTTCCTGGCGGTCAACCAGAGCATCCAGGGCGAGGCGCCGGCCGGCATCTCCCTGCGCCTCGCCGAGCCGCCGCCGGGCGGCTTCGGTGGGCCGGTGACCCTGACCGGGACCGGCTATTGCGAAACCGTCGGCTACGAGCCGGTGGGCAGCTTCATGCGCCGTGCGCGGGCCTACCTCTCGTCGACCATCGGGCCGGGCGCCGCAAAGGCCGTTTGATCGGCGTTTGATCGGCGGAAGATCAGGTCGACGTCCTGTCGGCCGATCCGCATCGCGGGCTTTCTTGGGGTCATCGGCGCAACCCCGCGCCACCGAACCTCGAAGGACCCTCGCCATGCTCGCCAAGACCCTCGCCTCCGCCCTGATCGCGGTCTCCACCCTCGGCTTCATCGCCGGCTCCGCCCATGCCGGCGTCGCCTCCGACCCGGACGTCCGGACCATGAAGATCTCGGTCGCCGACATCGACCTCCGCACCGAGGCCGGCGCCCAGGCGGCCCTGCACCGCATCCAGTCGGCGGCGCGCGCCGTCTGCGGCGACACCACCAGCCTGCACGACATGTCCGAGTACGCCCGTCAGCGCGCCTGCCTGAAGGCCGCCGTCACCCGGGCGGTGACCACGCTGAACAGCCCGCTCGTCGCCTCGCTCAGCCACACCAACCTGCAGGCGGTGAGCTACACCGACGCCCGCCGCTAAAGGGGTATGCGGGTCCAGGACCCCGGCGCGATCCCCAACCGCGCCGGGGCGTCGGGCCCGCGCCACAGATGCACCGCAGAGCCAAACGCCCGGCGCCCGCCTTGTAGCGGTCGCCGGGTCCGGCTGTTAACGTCCCCGCCTCACCGCACGCGTGAGCTTTCAATCGGGACGGCGTCTCCAGATGGACGACACGACGGGGCCGGCGGTGGAACGGGGCGTCGAGCCGCCCGCCGTCCGCGCGCCTCGCGGCCGGGTCGTCCTCGCCCACGAAGCCCCCCTTAGCCTCGGCCCGCTCAGCATCGAACCCGCGCTCCGCCGGGTGGTCCACGCCGGCGGCGGCGAGGAGATCCTGCAGCCGCGGGTGATGCAGGTGCTGGTCGCCCTCGCCCGGGCGCGGGGTGAGATCCTCACCCGCGACGAGCTACAGGAGAGCTGCTGGCACGGGGTGGTGGTCGGCGAGGACGCCCTGAACCGGGTGATCGGCCAGCTGCGCCGGGTCTGCGACCAGCTCGCGGGCGAGGCGCTGCGTCTGGAGACCATCACCAAGGTCGGCTATCGGCTGCTGGCCGCCGAGGTCGCCGAGCCCGCGCCCGCCATGGACCGGCCGACGCCCGTCGCGCGGCCCGACCCGTCGCCCCTGCTGGCGGTGCTGGCCTTCGATAACCTCAGCGGCGATCCGGACTTCCTCTATTTCTCCGACGGCATCTCCGAGGAGATCCTGCTGACCGTCGCCAAGACCACCAAGCTCCGGGTGGTCGGACGCGCCTCAAGCTTCCAGTTCCGCCGCGAGGAGAAGTCGGCGCGGCGGGTGGCCGAGCAGCTGGGCGCGACCCATGTGCTGGACGGCGCGGTGCGGCGCAGCGGCGATCGGTTGCGGATCAGCGTCGAGCTGGTCGACTGCATCACCCAGACCAGCCTCTGGTCCGACCGCTTCGACCGCAATCTGTCGGACGTCTTCGCCCTGCAGGACGAGATCGCCGCCCAGGTGGCCGAGGCCCTCAACGCCCAGTTCGCCCCCTCGCCGATGGCCGGGCCGATCGATCCGGCGGCCTACGACCTCTACCTCAGGGCCCGCGACCTCAGCCTCGATCGGGTGAACTTCGACATCGGCCTTCTGGAGCAGGCGGTCGCCATCGCCCCCGGCTTCGCCCAGGCTGGGGCCCTGCTGGCCTTCGCGCGGGCGATCCTGTTCCGCTGGGTCCAGGCGGGGGACGCCAGCACGGCCGTGCGGCTGGGCGCGATCCAGGCCGCCGAACGCGCCGTGGCCCTCGATCCCTCCGCCGCCTACGCCTACCTGGCGCTGGAGATCGCCGAGCCGATATGCAGCCGCTTCGCCGAACGGCTGGCCCTGGTCGACAAGGCCCTGGCGGCGGCCCCCAACGACCCCATCGTGCTGATCCATGCGGGCGGCCTGTGCGACGTGCTGGGCTACCAGCGGCTGGCCTACGACTATGTGGAGCGGGCCTACCAGCTCGATCCCCGCTACGCCGCCTTCTACTACCCCTACGTCCTGGAGGGTGCGGGACGGATCGAGGAGGCCCGCGAGGTGGTCGAACGCGACGCCACGCGCTGGCCGGACGCCTTCCTGCTGCAGGCCGCGGCCCTGCGCTTCGCCTACGAGGCGGGCGACTGGGACCGGTATGACCGGCGTCTCGCGCGCCTGCGCCCGCAAGGCCTCGGCATGCCGCTGATCCCCAATATGCGCGAGATGGCCGAGGCCATCCGCAGCTGGACCGGCGAACAGTGCGCGGCGCAGATCGCCAAGCTCCGCCGCCAGCTGGAGACCAGCGGGGCCATCCCGGTGAGCAGCCTGGGGTTCCTGGCCAAGCAAGGGTTCGCGGACCAGGTCTTCGATCTGCTCGACGAGGCCTCCTTCGACCATCTGTACGATCCCCTCGGGCGGCTGACGCCGGGCGAGGTGTCGCTGAACATCCTCTTCACGCCGATGTTCGCCGTGCTGCGCCGCGATCCGCGCTTCGTGCGGCTGTGCGCCAAGCTGGGGCTGGTGGACCACTGGATCGCCGCCGACCATTGGCCGGACTTCGAGCTGGAGGTGGCCTACTACTACGACCTGCGCGCCGAGGCCCGCCGGCTCAGCAACGCCTGATCTTCAAGCGTCTTCCAAGGGCTCGCAGTCGAAGCGGTGGACCTGGCCTTGGATCAGCCGGAAGACGGCGTCCTGCGGGACGTCCTGCATCAAGGTCTCCTGCCGCGACAGCCCGGCGTAGACGCCGCGCAGGATCCGGCCGGTGACGCCATGGCTGACCGCGATCACGCGCCGCTCAGGCTCCGGCGGCTGGTCGGCGAGCCAGGCGCTGACGCGCGCCCAGACCTCGTCGAAGGTCTCTCCGCCCGGCGGCGAGACCAGCCATTCGCGCGTGGCGAACACCTCGGGATGCTGGGGCGCGACCTCGTCGCGCAGCCGGCCCTCCCATTCGCCGAAGGCGATCTCGGCCAGTCGCTCGTCCAGCTCGATGGGGAGACCCAGGCGGGCGGCGATCGCTGCGGCGGTCTGGCGCGCCCGGCCCAGCGGACTGGACACCAGCCGCCAGGCGGCCGGCGCCTCGCAGGCGATCAGGTCCGCGAGCAGCCCGGCCATCGCCGCCGCCTGGCGCTCGCCGCGCGGCGTCAGGCGCGACTCCTGCCGCCCCTGCATCCGGCGCGCGACGTTCCATTCGGTCTCGCCGTGGCGGACCAGGTAGATCACCGGCGGCGGCGGACCACCGGGTGGGAGGACGACAGCCCGCCGTCCACCGCGATGAACTGGCCGTTGACGTAGGAGGCTTCGTCCGAGGCCAGGAACAGGCCCATGTTGGCGATCTCGTGCGGCTCGCCGCCGCGCATCAGCGGGTTGAGCTGGCCGATCTTGTCGTCGGTGCCGCGCGCGCGGGCCTGGTCGTAGATCGGCTTGGTCATGCCGGTCTCGATGAGGCCGGGACAGATGGCGTTGACCCGGACGCCGGTGCCGTAGAGCTCGTTGGCCGCGGTCTGCGCCAGGCTGATGACCCCGGCCTTGGACGCCGAATAGGGCATGCCGCCGGCGCCGGAGCGGATGCCGGCCACCGAGGCGGTCATGATGATCGAGCCCCGGCCCTTGGTGATCATGATCGGGGCCGCGTGCTTCAGCGCCAGGAAGTGGCCGATCAGGTTGACCCGGAGGATCTCCGCCCAATGGGCGGCGTCCTGCTCCTCCATCGGGACCCAGCCGCCCGAGATGCCGGCGTTGGCCCAGACCACGTCCAGCCCGCCATGCTCGGAGACCGCCTTGGCGACGTAGCTCTTCACGAACGCCTCGTCGGCGGCGTCGCCGGCCAGGGCCACCGCCTTGCCGCCGGCGTCGGTGATCGCCTTGGCGGTCTCGCTGACCGTCTCAGCCTTGTCGACGCAGACCAGGCGCGCGCCCTCGGCCGCGAAGATCTTCGCCGCCGCGCGGCCGATGCCGCTGGCCGCCCCGGTGATCACCGCCGAGCGGCCGTCCAGACGTCCCATGGAAATCCCCTTGTTGCTCGTGAATTAGGCCGTCGTTTTGGCGCGCTGCGCGGCCCCGATGATGGCGTCGACGAAGATGTCGTAGAGGCCGGGCGGCAGGTCGTGGCCCATGCCGGGCACGATCCGGAGCTCCGCGCCCGGGATCGAGGCCGCGGTCTGCTCGCCGCCATAGGGCTTCAGCAGCGGATCGTCGGCGCCGTGCAGCACCACGGCCGGCACGGTCAGTTTGCCGAGCCGTGCGCTGCGGTCGCCGTCGGCGCGGATGGCGGCCATCTGACGGCCGACGCCGGCCGGATTGTAGGCCCGCCGATACTCATCGATCACCCGCTGGCGGATCTCTGCCTCGTCCCAGGGATAGGCGGGGCTGCCGATGGTCCGGGCGTTCTTGATCCCCTGGACCACATAGGCCTCGAAGTCGGCCTTGGGATCCGGCGGTGGGACGTTGAGCACGGCGGCGGCCTCGGGGGTGGAATCCATGGTCCCCGACGCGCCGGTGGCCGACATGATCGAGGTGATCGAGAGCACGCGGTCCGGATGCTCGATGGCCACCGTTTGGGTGATCATCCCGCCCATGGAGACGCCGGCCACATGGGCCTTCTTCACGCCGGCCGCGTCGAGCACGGCGATCACGTCATTGGCCATGTCCTGGACCGAATAGCTCTGGCCGTCGAGCGAGGAGGAGAGGCCGACATCGCGGTTGTCCATGCGGATCGCGCGGTAGCCCTTGGCGACCAGCTTCTCGCAGAACGCCTCCGGCCAGCGGGTCATCTGCGAGCCCAGGCCGTTGATCAGGATGACGGTCTCCGGCTTGCCGTCGCCGAAGGTCTGGTACTCGATCTCGACGGCGCCGTTCTTTGCACGCGGCATGAAAACCTCTTGAGTGTCAGGGGACCAGCAGCACCCGGCCCACGGCCTGGCGGCTTTCGATGTAGCGGTGGGCCTCGGCGGCTTCGGAGAGTTTGAACACCCGGTCGACCACCACCTTCAGCTCGCCCTTGTGGACGTCGTCGATCAGGCCCTGGATCAGGTTGTGCACCCGGTCGGTGGCGATCTCGGCGCCCAGGAAGACGCCGGAGAGGCTGCGGTTGCCGCCCATCATGGTGGAGACATCGACCTTCATCGGCTCGCGCCCGGCCTGGCCGACCATCGAGACGCGGCCCCTGTAGGCCAGCGACAGGATCGAGGACTGCAGGGTGGGGCCGCCGACCGGGTCGACGATCACGTCGGCGCCCTTCTTGTCGGTCAGCCGCATGACCTCGCTGACCAGGTCGCTGGTCTGGTAGTTGATGCCGTGGGTGAGGCCGAGCGGCTTCAGCTTCTCCAGCCGCTCGTCCGAGGAGGCGGTGGCCAGCACCATCGAGGCGCCAGCCCGCGCGGCCAGCTGGATGGCGGCGACGCCGACGCCTGAGGCGCCCGCCTGCACCAGGACGATCTCGCCCTTCTTCATCCGGCCGAACTCGAACAGGCATTCGTGGGCTGTGCCGAACGGGATCGGGACGGCGGCCGCCAGCCGGACGTCCATGCCCTCGGGGATCGGCCAGGCGGTCCGGGCCGGCACGGCGCGCAGCTCCGCATGGCTGCCGAAGGCGCCCGTGGTGACCACCTTCTGGCCGACCCGGAGCTCGGTGACCTCCTCGCCCGCCTGCACGACCTCGCCGGCCGCCTGGTAGCCGACCACATGGGGCTTGGTGACCAAGGCGCCGCGGAAGCGGTTGAGGGTGTCGCCGCCCTCGATGGAGACCGCCTCGACGCGGACCAGCACGCCCTTGGGATGCAGCGGCGGGTCGGGAACCTCCTCGTAGCGGAACACATCCGGGCCGCCGTTCTCGTAGTAGACCGCCGCCTTCATCGCGCGTCCTCCCGAAGGCCTTCCAGGGGCCGAACATCTGTTTGACTTCACCCATTCCACGGCCATGCTGCCGGCGCAAGGGAGGCCGCATGCAGCTGGCGAAACCACAGGTCGACATCGGCCTCGCCACCCATCGGCTGCAGCCGATGCTGGGCTTCTGGCAGGGCGAGGTGGGGGTTCCGTTCGACCACATCCTGCGCATCCGCCACGGCCAGGACCAGCACCGCCACGACCTGCTGGGCAGCGTGCTGAAGATCAACGCCTACGCCGATCCGCTGCCCGCCGCCCCGCCGACCGGCTACCGCGAGCTGATCATCGCCCGCGACGACCTCCCCGAGCCGCGCCGCCTCACCGATCCGGAAGGGGTGCGCGTCAGCCTGGTCCCCGACGGCCGCGAGGGCGTGACCCAGATCGGCGTCCGCGTGGCCGTGCGCGACCTCGCCGCCCATCGCCGGTTCTACGCCGAGGCCCTGGGCTTGCCGGAGGAGCGGCCCGGCCACTTCCGCGCCGGCCTCAGCCTGATCCTGCTGGAGGAGAGCGCCGATGCGCCGGCCGACGCCGGCATGCGCGGCCCCGGCTGGCGCTACATCACCTTCCAGGTGTTCAAGGTCGACGAGGCCCACGCGCACGTGCTGGCGCACGGCGGCCGCGAGGCCCTGGCGCCGGTGACGCTCGGGACCACGGCGCGGATCTCCATGGTCCGCGACCCGGATGGCAACTGGATCGAGCTGTCCCAGCGCGCCTCGATCGTGGGTTCGCTGGAGTAGGAGGAGACGACCATGTCACGAGCCCTGGTGCTGGGCGGCGGCGGCCCCGTGGGGATCGCCTGGGAATGCGGGCTGATCGCCGGGCTGGCGCAGGCCGGTGTCGACCTCGGCCAGGCCGACTTCATCCTCGGCACCTCGGCGGGCTCGTTCGTGGGCGCGCGGCTGGCCATGGGGACGCTGGCCGCAGAGCTCGCCCAGCCGATCCTGGCGGAGGCCGACCGCGCCGAGCGGGCGCCGCGCTCCGAGGCGCCGGAGCGCCGGCCGCCGGCCGACCTGAGCTTCCTGATGGCGAAGATGACCGAGGCCCAGACCTCCGCCCGCAATCCGGCCGAGGTCCGCGCCGAGATCGGCCAGTGGGCGCTGGCTCAGCCGACTATCGACGAGGCCGCCTTCATCGAGAGCTTCGGCCGCTCGTTCGCCGGCCTGGCCGAGGACTATTGGCCGGAGCACGGCTACGCCTGCACGGCGGTGGACGCCGAGACCGGCGGCTTCCAGCTGTGGGACAAGGCCGCCGGCGTCGGGCTCACCCGGGCCGTGGCCTCCAGCTGCAGCGTGCCCGGGATCTATCCGCCGGTGACGCTCAAGGGCCGGCGCTACATCGACGGCGGCATGCGCTCGGGGACCAACGCCGACCTGGCCGGCGGCCACGATCTGGTGGTGCTGATCGCCCTCAGGCTCGGTGACGGCGGCCCGAACGACCGGATGAAGGCCCGCCTCGACAAGGAGATCGCACAACTCAAGGATGGCGGCGCCGAGGTGGTGCTGATCACCCCGGACGCGGCCAGCCAGATCGCGTTCGGCGCCAACCTGATGGACTTCCGCCGTCGTCCGGCCGCGGTGCGCGCCGGCCTCGACCAGGGCGCGGCCCTGGCCGCGGAGACCGCAATCCGCTGGGGCTGAGCCCCTATGTCGCTTTGGCGACGGATCAGGCTTGCCCGCCCGTTTGAGTGGTGTAGGGCTCCCTTGGGGTTGGCGCCCTGAGTCGACGAGTCGGATCGTGAATATCTTCTTCGTATGCGGGGCTCCGAAGTCGGGCACCACCTGGGTGCAGCGCATCCTCGACGAGCACCCAGAGGTCTGCTGCTCGGGGGAGGGCCACTTCATCGAGCGCTTCACCGCGCCGCTCTCCAAGGTCATCAACAGCTACAACCAGCAGATGTCGATGGAGACCGAGCAGGTCTACGAGGGCAAGCCGGTCTATGCGCAGGTCGACCAGGCTGAATTCGACGCCACCTGCCGCGTCTTCATGATGGGCCGGATGGCGTCTCGCGCCGCGCCCGGCGTCCGCTGGCTCGGCGACAAGACCCCGCGCTACACCCATCAGCTGGCCCAGCTGAACCGGCTCTTCCCGGAGGCGAAGATCATCCACATCGTCCGCGATCCGCGCGACGTGGCGGTGTCGCGACTGGGCCATTCCAATCGGGTCGGGGTGAAGGACGTCTTCACGCCCGGCACCACCAACCACGACGCGGAGGTCCGCGCGGCGGCGTCCGGCTGGACCGAGGCGGTGAGCGCGGTGAACGCCTTCGCGCGCCACCATCCGGGCCTGGTCTACGAGCTGCGCTATCGCGACCTGTCGGAGGACGCCATGGCCGAGACGGACCGGCTGTTCCGCTTCCTGGGCGCCGAGGCCGATCGGGCGCTGCTCGAGCAGGTCACCAGGGCCACTTCCTTCGAGGTCCTGACCGGCCGCAAACGCGGCGAGGAAGACGGCCGCTCCTATTTCCGCAAGGGCCTGGCGGACGACTGGAAGAACCGGCTGCATCCCGACGCCGAGCGGATCATCCGCGAGAGCTGCGGTGAGCTGATGCGCCAGAAGGGCTTCGCAGCCTAGAGCCTGATCGGTTCAGATCGGTGCGATCTGAACCGATCAGGCTCTCGATTCTTGATTCTAGAGCACGATTCAGCGGCCAGGCGATTCCGCCCGACCGCATCGTGCTCTAGGCGGCGAGGCTCCGCAACGCCTCGGCGGTGTGCGCGTCGGCCGGCAGGAAGGTCTCCAGCGCCAGCTCCGACAGGGTGACGTCCAGGGGCGTGCCGAACACCGTCGTCGTCGAGAAGAACGACAGCAGGCCGAGCGTCTCGGTGCGGATCTGCAGCGGCACGGCGACGCCGCCGAAGTCCTCGGTCGTCGTCTGGCCGGCGTCCGGCGGGGCGGGATAGGCCGCAAGCTCGGCCATCAGGGCCTGCAGCTCCGGATCGGCGGTGGCCTCGATCTGGCTCTTCAGCCGCTCCAGGATGTGCGCCCGCCATTCCGCGAAGTTGGCGATCCGCGGGCCGAGGCCGTCGGGATGCAGGCTGACCCGCAGCACATTGACCGGCGGCTCCAGCAAGACCGGCGCGACGCCCGCCAGCATCGGGCCGAGCGCCCGGTTCGCCGCCACCATCCGCCAGCCGCGGTCGACCACCAGGGCCGGGAACGGCTCGTGGGCCGCCAGCACCAGGTCGATCGCCCGGCGCGCCCCCGCCAGAGCGGGGTCGTCGAGCCCGCGCTCCGCGAAGGCCGGTGCGAAGCCGGCGGCCAGGAGCAGGGTGTTGCGGGCCCGCAAGGGGACCTTCAGCTCCTCGGCCAGGCGCCCAAGCATCTCGCGGCTCGGCCGCGATCGGCCGGTCTCCAGGAAGGAAAGGTGGCGGCTGGAGATGCCGGCGTCGCAGGAGAGGTCGAGCTGGCTAAGCCGCCGTCGCTCGCGCCATTCGCGGATCAGGGCGCCGACCGGCGGCGCGGCGGGTTTGC
The DNA here is from genome assembly GCA_004799545.1 of Phenylobacterium sp. Classification (GTDB taxonomy): domain Bacteria; phylum Pseudomonadota; class Alphaproteobacteria; order Caulobacterales; family Caulobacteraceae; genus Phenylobacterium. The sequence goes on along the minus strand of SSMU01000023.1, from coordinate 199,206 downwards.
GGGGATGCGGGGCAGGCGCGGTCTGGCTCATGGGCCGTGATCTAAGGCCGAACGGGTCAGGCGCGCCATTACCTGGCGGGTAATCGACGGCGCGATCTGGCGATGGCGTCCTTGGGGGCAAGAGCTGAAAGGAGCCTCCCATGAACCGCCGCCACCTGATGCACGCCGCCTTCGCCGCCGGCCTGGCCGCCGATCTCGCCGCCCGGAGCCCCGCCGCCGCCTCGCCGCCGATCGGTCTGCGCCCGCCGGCGATCCGCGCCGCCGACGGGGCCAGCCTGGCCTACACCGATCGCGGCGCCGGGCCGCCGGTGGTGTTGGTCCACGCCTGGGCCCTGCATTCGAAGATGTGGGACCGGCAGGTGGAGGCGCTGAACCATGCCGGCTTCCGGACCATCACCTTCGACCGCCGCGGCCACGGCCGCTCCCCCGATCCCGGCCGCGGCTACGACATCGACACCCTGGCGGGCGACCTCGCCGCGGTGCTGGACCAGCTGGAGCTGACCGGCGTCACCCTGGTCGGCCACTCGATGGGCGGCGCCGAGGTGATCCGCTACCTCGGCCGGCATGGTGGATCGCGGGTGAAGCGGGTGGTCCTGCTGGCCCCGGCGACGCCTTGCCTGACCCTGGCCCACGACAATCCGGCCGGCCTGCCGGCCGCGGCCTTCGAGCAGCTGCGCGGCGCCTGGGTGGCGGACTTCCCCAAGTGGGTGGGCGACAACGCGGCGCCCTTCTACACGCCGCAGACCTCACCCGAGATGGTGGCCTATGGGGTGCGCATGATGTTGGAGTGCCCGCTGCCGGTGGCCCTGGCGACCAGCCGCGCGCTGACCGCCGCAGACCTGAGGGCCGACTGCCGCAGGATCGCCGCCCCGACCCTGATCGTCCACGGCGACGCCGACCAGTCCGCGCCGCTGGAGATGTGCGGCCGCACGACCGCGGCCTTGATCCCGAACGCCCGGCTGGTCGTCCTGCCCGGCGCGCCGCACGGCCTCTTCACCACCTACGCCGAGGCGGTGAACCAAGCCTTGATCGAAGCGGCGAGGGCCTGAGCTAGGCGTTCTTCTTCACGAAGGCGCGGATGGCGGCGATCACCTGGTCCTGGTCGTCCTCGGTCAGGTAGGCGTGCATCGGCAGGCTGATCACCCTGGCGGCCTTGGCCTCGGTGACCGGCAGGCCGCCGGGGGCGACCGGATAGCCGGAATAGACGCCCTGTTTGTGGATCGGGATCGGATAGTAGACGGCGCTCGGGATCGCCTGTTCGCGCAGGTGCGCCACGAGGCCGTCTCGGTCCTCCAGTTCGATGGTGTACTGCGCCCAGATCGAGACGCCGTCCTGGATCACCTTGGGCACGCTCACCAGGTCGCCGAGGCCATCGGCATAGCGGTCGGCGACGCGATTCCGGGCGTCGATCTCGTCGGCGAAGATGGCCAGCTTCTGCAGCAGGACGGCCGCCTGGATGGTGTCCATCCGGCTGTTCATGCCGACGCGGACATTCAGGTACTTCGGGTCGTGCTCGAAGGTCTTGCCCTCGATGTCGGACTTCACCGCCTGACCGTGGACCCGCAGCGAGACCAGCAGGTCATGGAAGCGTGCGTCCTTCGACAGCACCGCTCCGCCGTCGCCGTAGCAGCCGAGCGGCTTGGCCGGGAAGAAGGAGGTGGTGGCCACGTCCGCCCAATGGATCGGGTGATGGGCGGCAAGCGTGCAGCCAAAGCCCTGGGCCGAGTCGGCGATCAGTTTCAGGCCGTGCTTCTGCGCCACCCGGGCGATGGCTGGATAGTCGGCCGGCTGGCCGAACAGGTCGACGGCGATCACCGCCTTGGGCGTCAGCTTGCCTTCGCGCTTCACCGCCTCGATGGCCGCGTCCAGGCTTGCCGGGTCCAGGTTGTAGGTCGCCGGATCGATGTCGACGAACACCGGCGAGGCGCCCACCAGCGGCATGGCCTCGGCGGTCGCGGCGAAGGTGAAGGAGGGGCAGAACACCGCGTCGCCCGGCCCGATCTCCCAGGCCATCAGCGGCAGCACCAGGGCTTCCGTGCCCGAGCCGCAGGACAGCGCATGCGGCGCTTGGCCGAAGGCGGCCAGCGCGGCCTCGAACTCAGCGATCTCCGGACCCATGATGTAGGCGCCTGAACGCACCACCTTGAGGATCGCGTCCTCCAGAGGCTGGCCGAGGCGCTTGCGCTGGGTCTGCAGGTCGATGAACGGAATCGGCATCGGGTCTCTTCTGGTCTCGCGCCCCCGCGGACGGCGCCCGGCTCATGCCACGCGTCGCGCGGCCATGCCAAACACGCTTGTTTTCAGATGTTTTCGGACCAGGTCATGACGGCGGCCCCGCCCATGGCCGGATCGCTGACGCTGTCGCGGCCAAGTTCGAGCCGCCCGGCGAAGCGCTGCAGGACCTGCGGATCGCCCGCCACCGTGACGGCCAGGTCGTACCAGCCCCCGGTTCGCGCCAGAGACCAGACCCGGTTGGCGGTGACCCCCGGGGCGAGCCGGACCCGCCAGGACTGATGGGCCGGGGCGTAGGCTTGCGGGGCGACGAGCGCCTCGATCGCCGCGCCGCCGCGGTTCTCCAGGCCGATGGTCAGCTTGCCACCCTTGGCGTCGAGCAGGGGGAAGACGCGCAGGTCGCCAGCACCCGGTCCCCGGAACCGCCGATGGAAGCCATTGGGCCCGAGGATCCAGAGGTCGTGCCCCCCGCCCGCCCAGCGGTCCTTGAGCACCGCGCCAGCCCCCACCGTGTAGCGCCGCGGCGGCGGAGCCAGGTCCCTCAGGTCATAGACGTGGAACACCGCGCCGGCCCGGCCGTGGTTGACGAAGGTCAGCTCCGCGCCCGCCGCGGTGCGCTCCAGCCGCGCCTCCAGCGCGTAGGGCAGCGCCCGTGACGGCCGCACGCCCGCGACCTGCGCCGGCGGGATCGGGGCGGCAGGCGTGGACGGTTTGGTGGTGTGCGGCAGGGCCGCGGCGCGCGCGGCGGTCGCGGCGGTGGCCGGCATCCGCGGTGGGCGAGGCTCGCGGTTCGGTGTCCTGAAGTCGAAGGCCGAGGTGAGGTCGCCGCAGACCGCGCGCCGCCAGGACGACAGGTTGGGCTCCATGACCCCGAAGCGGGTTTCCAGGAAGCGGATCACCGAGGTGTGGTCGAAGACCTCGGAATTGACCCAGCCGCCGCGGCTCCAGGGTGAGACCACGTACATTGGCACTCGCGGGCCCAGGCCGTAGGGCCGGCCCATCAGCTCGGCGTGCTCGCTGCGGGCGTTGGCGGGATTGCGCACCAGGTGATGCTCGCCGGCCAGGTCGACGGTCGAGCCGCCGATCAGCCCGCCGGCCGGATCGCGCGACGGCGGAGCCGGCGGCGGCGCGTGGTCGAAGAAGCCGTCGTTCTCATCGAACATCACCAGGAGCACGGTCTTGGCCCAGACCTGCGGGTTTGCGGTGAGCGCGTCGAGCACCTCGGCGATATAGTCGGCGCCCTGGGCCGGGCTGGAGGGCCCGGGATGCTCCGAGCCCTTGGCGGTGGCCACGATCCACGAGACCTGGGGCAGCCGGTCGGCCACGACGTCGGCCTTCAGCCGCGCGGGCATGTAGGTGGAGAGCCCCTTCCGGACGAGCTCGGGGTCGGCGCCGGGCGCGCCTTTCAGCGAGTCGCGGAACGGCTTGAATCCGACCAGGGAATTGTCGCCGAAGTTGTCAGCCATGTCCTGGTAGAAGCGCCACGCCACGCCCGCCGCCTGCAGCCGCTCGGCATAGGTCGTCCAGCGATAGGGCTCGGCCGCGCCCCCCTGCTCGGGCAGGCTATCGTGCGAATTGTCGATCGATGGCCCGCCGCCGGCCCCGGTTGGATCGTTGGTGCCGCTGAACAGGAACAGCCGGTTGGTGTTGGTGCCGACCTGCATCGAGCAGTGGTAGGCGTCGCAGAGGGTGAAGGCGTCGGCCAGGGCGAACTGGAACGGGATGTCCTGCGCCACATAGTGGCCCATGGTGTGCTCACCCTTGACCGCCGGCCAGCGGCCCATGCGGCCCTCGTCCCAGGCGGCTTGCGCGTCGGCCCAGTTGTGCGGCGTGCCCTGGACGCGCATCAGCGCGAAGCTCGTCTGGGTGTCGAGGCGGAACGGCGCGATGCGCGCCGGCGCGGCGCCGGGCTTGTTCGCCTGGCTCCAGACGGTGTGGCCGTCGGCCAGCGGCACGGGGAACCGGTCACCGAAGCCGCGCACCCCGCGCATCGAGCCGAAATAGTGATCGAAGCCGCGGTTCTCCTGCATCAGGATCACCACGTGCTCGACGTCCTTGATCGTGCCGGTGCGCACATGGGCGTCGATGGCCCGGGCCCGGGCGATGGCGGCGGGCAGGGCCGCCGTCGCGGCCGCAGCCGTCAGGAACGTGCGGCGATCGAGCGTCATGGCGGTTTCCCCCTGGCGGCGAGCGTAGCCTTCCCTCCCCTTCATGGGGAGGGTGGACTTCGCGCAGCGAAGGACGGGTGGGGAAGTGTGGGCTAGGCGCCCGACTCTCAGCTTGATCGTGACTTCCCCACTCTGACCGCTGCGCGGTCTGTCCCTCCCCATGAAGGGGAGGGAAAGCTCAGATCTGCCGCTTGCGGCCTTCCCAGTAGGGGGCGCGGACCTTGTTGCGCTGGATCTTGCCGGCCTCGGAGCGTGGCAGCTCGGTGACGAAATCGACCTTCTTCGGGACCTTGAAGCCCGGCAGGTTGGCGCGGGCGAAGGCCAGGATCTCCTGGGCCAGCTCGTCGGAGGCCCGGTAGCCGTCCTTCAGCAGGATCACCGCGCGGACCTGCTCGCCCCACTGCTCGTCCGGCGCGCCGACCGTGGCGCTGTCGTCAACCGCCTCGTGCTTGATCAGCTCATTGTCGATCTCCTGCGGGTAGATGTTCACCCCGCCGGAGATGATCGTCTCGGCGTCGCGGCCGGTGAGGAACAGGTAGTCGTCCTCGTCGTAGTAGCCCACGTCGCCCAGGGTGAAGAAGTCGTCGACCCGGTTCTTCTGGGTCTTGGCCTCGTCCTTGAAATAGGTGAAGCCGCCGCCCGGCGGCAGCTGGTGGTAGATGGTGCCCGGCACACCGGGCGGGCACTCATTGCCCTGCTCGTCGAGGATCTTCGAGCCCAGCAAGGCCGGTCGCTTGCCGACCGAGCCCGGCTTCTTCAGCCACTCGTGGCTGTCGATCACGAAGCCCGCGCCGCCTTCCGAGCCCGCGTAGTACTCGTGCACGATCGGGCCGAACCATTCGATCATCGCCAGCTTCACCTCCGGCGGGCAAGGCGCCGCGCCGTGGACGATGTATTTCACGCCGGAGACGTCGTACTTCGACTTCACCTCGTCCGGCAGGGCCAGAAGCCGCTGGAACATGATCGGCACCAGGTGCAGGTGGGTGACGCCGTGCTCGGCGATGGCCTTCAGCGTCGCCTCCGAATCCCACTTGTCGAGGAACACCAGCCGGCAGCCGGCGCCCATCGAGGCGCCCACGTCGAAGGCCAGCGGCGCGGCGTGATAGGCCGGCCCCGCGCAGAGCTGCACAGAGTGCTCGTGATCGTAGCCGCGCAGCGCATAGAGCGCCTGCATCGGCACCACGGCGGCCGCGCGATAGACGCCCTTCGGCCGGCCGGTGGTGCCGGAGGTGTACATCATCTGGTTGCCGAGCACGGGATCGTCGATGTTGCTCGCGTCGAGGCCGCCGAGCGCCTCGTCGTACTCCACGAAGCCTTCGATCGGGCCGCCGATGGCGACCTTGAGGATCAGGTTCGGGCACTGGTCGGCCGCCGGCCCGGCCGCCGCCACGCGCTCCTCGGCGAACAGCGCCTTGGCCTCGCAGTCGTTGACGATGTAGGCGATCTCATCGGCGGTCAGGTGCCAGTTGACCGGGGTGATCCTGAGGCCTGAGCGCCTCGTCGCCGACAGCACCTCGATGAACTCGGCGCGGTTCGAGCAGGCGAGCGCCACGGCGTCGCCGGCCTGCAAGCCCGCCTGGCGCAGCAGGCGCACAATGCGGTTGGCGTTGGCGTTGACCTCGCCGTAGGTCCTGGGACGGCCCGAAGGATCGAGGATGGCGACGGCGTCCGGCTTCAGCTCGGCCCAGACCGCCGCGGTCATCCCGACCTGGGCGGCGGCCGCCAGCCGCTCATCGAGGGTCACGCGTTCCTTCAAGTCTTCCATCAAATCCTCCCGCCGTACTTGCGGCCTGAAAATGGGTTGGAGGCTCCGGCGGGACGGACGAAATGATCCGCGCCCGGTTGCGCCCGAAGGCCTCCGCGCCACCAAACCACTTCGGGCGGCGGGCGCCAATTCCCTTGGGTGAGGTCGCGGCGCCCCGCTAGGCCGGGCTCAGCCGATAGTGGCTGACGCCCCATTCGCGGCCGCCGCGGTGGCCGAACAGGCCGGCGGTGGCCAGGAAGAACAGCCGCCAGCGGCGGGCCCATAGTTTGGCGTCGGCGCCGTAGACCGCCTCCAGCACCGGACGGATCTCGGCGAAGTTGCGGTCGTAGTTGGCGAGCCAGTCCAGGGCGGTGCGCTGGTAGTGGACGCCGCTCCAGCGCCAGTCGGCCTCGACGCTGAACAGGTCGGGGAAGCGGCCGATCAGGCCGTGGCTCGGCATGACACCGCCGGTGAAGAAGTGCTGGGCGATCCAGTCGGCCTCGTCCGCCACGTCGAAGCGGTAGGGCGTGGTGCTGTGGGTGAACACGTGGACGAACAGCCGCCCGTCCGGTTTCAACCAGCCGCGGATGCGTGTGAGCAAAGCCCGCCAGTTGGCCATGTGCTCGAACATCTCCACCGAGACCACGCGGTCGAACCTGCCTTCGGGCTCGAACTGGTTCATGTCGGCGGTGACCACGGTGACGTTGGCCAGCCCCAGGGCCTTGGCGCGGAAGCGGATGAAGGCGCCCTGGCTTGCCGAATTGGAGACCGCGGTGATCCGGCTCCGGGGCATGGCGCGGGCCATCCAGAGCGTCAGCGAGCCCCAGCCGCAGCCCAGCTCGAGGATCTCCTGGCCATCCGCCAGGGCGGCGTGGGCGGCGGTCTCGAACAGAGCCTTCTCCTCGGCCTCGGCGAGGTCCGCGTCCGGCGTCGGACAGAAACAGCAGGAGTATTTCAGCTGCGGCCCGAGCGCGGCCTCGAAGAAGGCGGCCGGCAGCTCGTAGTGCTGGTCGTTGGCCGCGGCGGCGTGCTCGGCGATCGGCCGCGCCGCCATGGCCTCGGCGAAGCGCGCCTCGGCGTCTGGCCCGGCGCCCGCCAGCTGACGTCGCGCACCCGCCACCAGGAGCTCGATGGCCGCGCGGCGCATGGCGTCGGGCAGAGGCGCGCCTTCGAAGGCCTGCAGGGCCGTGGCGACCAGGCTCATGCCTCGGCTTCCACGGGGACCTTCGGGCGGCGCGGGAAGAAGCTGCTCACCCGCGCCTGATAGGCCCGGTAGGCGGGCCCACGAGACCGTAGCATGGCCTCTTCGAGCGGGGGGATGCCCGAGACGCGGGTGAGCAGGAGGTACATGACCACCGGCGCGGAGAGACTGAGCCAGGTCATGGGCCTCAGGGGGTCGAGTCCGATCGCCGGATAGGCGAGCCAGCCGATCCACTCGAAGAAATAGTTGGGGTGTCGCGACCAGGCCCAGAGGCCGATATCGCAGACCCGCCCCTGGTTGGCCGGATCGGCCTTGAAGCGGCGCATCTGGCGGTCGGCCAGCGCCTCACCCCAGAGCGCTGCGACGACGATCAGGACGCCGGCCAGGTCGCGGAGGTCGAGGTGGTCCAGCGGCCGCTGGGCGGCGACCGCCACGGACACCGCCAAGAGCGCCGTGGCCGGCGCCTGGGCCATGGCGACGCCCAGCATGCCGAGCGCATAGCTCTTGCCGAACAGCTCGCGGAAGTGGGCGTAGCGGGCGTCCTCCGGATGGCCGGCGACGCGGGGGCCGAGGTAGAGGCCGAGCCGGATCGCCCAGGCCACGGCCAGGGCCGCCACCAGCCACTGCCGGGCGGACGCGGCGTCGGGCGCCGGCCACAGCGCGGCGATGATCAGGGCGAGGCCGGAGCCGAAGCTCCAGAAGACGTCGGTCCAGCCGCCATTCTTGATGGCCAGGCCATAGGCCCAGGCGGCGGCCATCACCATGGCCATCAGGCCCAGCACGGCGGTCACGGGCGTCCAGAGCATCGGCGGCAATCCTCTTACCAAAGACCTACGCGCGGACCCGCCTCGCGGATGCATCCGCCCGCCCTCCCGCGCCGTAGCTCCAGGCGAACGCGGCGGGGGCTGTGACCTGATCGCAGAGGGACTTCAGCGTGGCGAAAGAGCTTTCAGGACGAGGCTTGCGGATCGCGGTGGTCGGGGCGGGCGTCGCCGGCCTGTCGGCGGCCTGGCTACTGGGCGCGCGCCACCGGGTGACCCTGTTCGAGGCCGACCACCGGCTGGGCGGCCACGCCAACACCACCACCGCGCCCGGCTTCGAAGGCCTGGTCCCGGTGGACACCGGCTTCATCGTCTTCAACGAGCCCAACTATCCGAACTTCACCGCGCTGCTGGCCCACCTCGGCGTCGCCAGCCGGGCGGCGGACATGGCGCTGAGCGTCAGCCTCGACGACGGCGACTTCGAATATTCCAGCTTCGGCGCGCTCGGCCTGTTCGCCCAGGGCCGTAACCTGTTCTCCGCCCGATTCTGGGCCATGCTGCGCGACGTCACCCGCTTCTATCGCCAGGGGCCGAAGGACCTCGCGGGCCTGGAGACGCCGCTGGTCTCGCTGGAGACCTATCTGGCCGACAAGGGCTATTGCCAGGCGTTCCGCGACGACCACCTCTTGCCGCAGGCCGCGGCCATCTGGTCAACGCCGCTGGCCGCCATCGGCAGCTATCCGGCCGCCGCCCTGATCCGCTTCTTCCAGAACCACGGGATGATGCAGGTGTTCGGGCGCGGCGCCTGGCGCACGGTGGCCGGCGGCTCGAAATTCTATGTGGCGAAGCTCGCCGCCGCCTTCACCGGCGAGGTCAGGACCGGCGCCCGGATCGCCGGCGTCCGGCGCGATGTGACCGGTGTCACAGTGCGCCACGCCTCGGGGAGCCTAGAGCGTTTCGACGCCATCGTGATCGCCACCCACGGGGACACGGCGCTGAAGCTGCTGGAGGATCCCATGCCGGAGGAACGTCGACTGCTCGGCGCCTTCCGCTACAGCCGCAACCTGACGGTGCTGCACACCGATCCCGCCCTGATGCCCAAGCGCCGCCGCGCCTGGACCAGCTGGAACCACATCGGCCGCCGCGCCGCGCCCGGCGAGGGCTGCGTCACCTACTGGATGAACCGGCTGCAGAGCCTGAAGGGGATTGGCGACCTGTTCGTCACCCTCAATCCGACCCGGCCGATCGCGCCGGAGGCGGTGATCCGCACCGAGATCTACGACCATCCGATATTCGACGCCGAGGCGCTCGCCGCCCAGAGCCTGCTGTGGTCGCTGCAGGGGGTGAAGCGCACCTGGTTCGCCGGCTCCTACTTCGGCCACGGCTTCCACGAAGACGCCCTGCAGTCGGGGCTGGCCGTCGCCGAACAGCTGGGCGGCGTGCGCCGTCCCTGGACCGTCGAGAACGAGTCCGGCCGTATCTGCCTGGCCGCCGAGGCTGAGCCCCGGGAGGCCGCGGCATGAGCGTCTTCGCCGAGCACCCCGACTTCGTCTCCGGCCTCTATTGCGGCGTGGTCAGCCACTTCCGGTTCAAGCCGAAGAGCCACCGGTTGAGCTACCGCATCTTCATGCTGCTCTTGGACCTCGACGAGCTGGAGCAGGTGGACTGGCGCCTCGGCCTGTTCTCGCTGGCCGGCTTCAACCTCTTGAGCTTCGATCCCCGCCGCCACGGCGACGGTTCGGCCCAGCCCCTCAAGGCCCAGATCGAGGCCAGGCTGGCCTGCGCCCGCATCGCCACCGGCGGCCCGATCCGGATGCTGACCATGCCGCGCATCCTCGGCCACAGCTTCAACCCGCTGACCGTCTACTTCTGCCACGCGCAGGACGGCCGGCTCAGCGCCATGCTCTACGAGGTCAACAACACCTTCGGCGAGCGGCACAGTTACCTGATCCCGGCGCATCCCGACCGCGGCGGCATGGTCCGCCAGAGCTGCGCCAAGGAGTTCTACGTCTCGCCGTTCATGGACATGGACCTGGAATACGCCTTCCGCCTGCGCCCGCCCGGCGAGACGGTTCTGACCGCCATCGACGTGCGCGACGACAAGGATCTGGTGCTGGCCGCCAACTTCATCGGCCGGCGGACCGAGCTCTCCGACTGGGCCCTGCTGAAGGCCTGGCTCACCCATCCCTGGATGACCGTGGGCGTGCTGGCCGCGATCCATATCGAGGCGCTGCGGATGTGGCTGAAGGGCGAAAAGGTCCGCGACCGGACGCCCGCGCCGGCGCCAGGCCTGACCGTGGTGACGCCTGCGGCGAGGCTGGCGGCCTAGCTTTCCCTCCCCTCGAGGGGAGGGTCAGACCGCGCAGCGGTCAGGGTAGGGAAGTCTCGCTCAAGCTCCGACTCCGAGCCCGGCCCACCCTTCCCCACCCGACCTCGCTGCGCTCGGCCACCCTCCCCTCGAGGGGAGGGAAAACAATTGCCGGGCCTTCCCCCGGCGCCGCACTATGTCCGTCATAGCTGATGGACATTTGAGATGAGCATTTCGCCCCCCTCGTCGCGGGGCGCGCAGCCGTCTGACGTTCAGACGGTCGACGTGTCGGCCATGCCCTCGGTGTTGGCGCGGATCGCAGGCCTCGCCCTGCGGCATCGCGGGCGCATGGCGCTGACCGTGCTGGCCTCGCTGGGCGCGGCGGCCGCCAACCTCACCCTGCCGCGGCTGCTCGGCCGCTCGGTCGATCAGGCGCTGAAGCTGGCGGCCCAGCCGGAGGCCGCGCGCCGGGCGCTGTTGCTGATCGCCGCCGCGGTGATCGCCGCCACCGCCGTCCGCGGCCTGCTCACCGCCGTCGCCGGCTACCAGGCGGAGTACGTCAGCCAGCGGGTGGCCTACGACCTGCGACTGAAGTTCTTCCAGCATCTGCAGCAGCTGTCGTTCGGCTTCCACGACAAGATCCACTCCGGCGACCTGATCACCCGCGGCATGCTCGACATGGAAGGCGCGCGGGCCTTCATCCAGACCGGCATGCAGCAGGCCCTGTCGCTGGCCCTGCTGATCGGCTTCGCGGCCTACATGATGCTGGCCACCGACGTGACCATGGCGCTGATCGGCCTGGCCTTCGTGCCGGTGGCGGGCTTCGCCCTGGCCCGGATGGGTTTCCTGCTCCGGGTCACCTGGCTCAGGGTCCAGCAGCTGATGTCGATCCTGACGCTGACCATGGAGGAGAACCTCCAGGGCATCCGCGTGGTCCGCGCCTTCGCCGGCAAGGCCTTCGAACTTGGCAAATTCGACGCCGCCGCGGGCGACGCCCTGGCCTACGCCTACCGGCGGATCACGCTCAGATTCCGTGGCGTCTCGGCCATGCAGATCAGCTTCTACGGCTCGATGGCGGCCCTGCTCTGGGTGGGCGGGCACAAGGTGGCGGCGGGCCAGATGACCGCCGGCCGGCTCACCGAATTCACCTTCTACATGCAGCTCCTGCAGGCTCCGATCCGCACCATCGCCATGATCTTCAACGCCATGGCGCGGGCGACCTCCTCCGGCGGACGGCTGTTCGAGGTGCTGGACCTGCAGCCGCAGATCGCCGATGCGCCCGGCGCCGAGCCGCTGGCCGCGCCGGCCGGCGTGCTCCGCTTCGAGCACGTCGACTTCCGCTACGACCCCGACGGCAAGCCGGTGCTGAGCGACATCGACTTCGAGGTCCGGCCGGGCAGGACGCTGGGCATCGTCGGCCCGCCGGGCTCGGGCAAGTCGACCATCGCCAACCTCGTGCCGCGCTTCTACGACGTCTCGGCCGGGCGGATCACCATCGACGGCGTGGACGTGCGCGACGTCACCCTCGCCTCGCTCCGGGAATACGTCGGCCTGGTGCAGCAGGAGGCCTTCCTGTTCGACGCCTCGGTCGGCCACAACGTCGCCTACGCCGATCCCTGGGCGGACGACGCCCGCATCGTCGGCGCCGCCAAGACGGCGCAGATCCACGAGCATATCGCCCAGCTGCCCGAGACCTACGACACCCGGGTCGGCGAGCGCGGCGTGGCGCTCTCCGGCGGCCAGCGGCAGCGGATGAGCATCGCCCGCGGCGTGGTTCCGGGGCCCGGGATTATCATCTTTGACGACTCGACCGCGGCCATCGACGCGGTCACCGAGCGCAAGGTGCGCGACGCGCTCGCCCGGGCCACCGAGACCAAGGCCACCATCGTCATCGCCCACCGCCTGTCGTCGCTGATGCACGCCGACGAGATCCTGGTCCTCGACGACGGCCGCATCGTCGAGCGCGGGACCCATCCGCAGCTGATCGCCGCCGGCGGGACCTACGCCGACCTCTACGAGCTGCAGACCCGCGCCGGCGCGGCCGCCACGCTCGACGAGCCGGCTTCGGACGATAGCGTGAAGGTGGGAGCGCAGGCATGAGCGAGGCTGCGCAACCCGAACCCCAGGCCCGCCGCGCGCCGCGCGCTTCCCTGGGCTCGCCGGAAGGCGACGACGTGTTCGGGACCTTCGACGCCCGCGTGGCTAGGCGGTTCTTCGGCTACCTCGGCCCGCACCGGCGGATGTTGGCGGTCACCCAGGTCGCGGTGCTCTGCTCGGCCGCCGCTTCGGTGGCCATGCCCCGGCTGATCGGCCTGGTGGTGACCCGGGCCGCGCGGCACGACACCGCGCTGCTCAACCGCACCCTGGAGGAATTCGCGATCGGCGCGGTGCTGTTCATCGCTGCCTTCTTCTGCGGCGAGTGGCTGTCTTCGCGACTGGCGCAGCGGGTGATCTTCGACATCCGCCGGGCGATGTTCGCCCACTTCCAGGACATCTCGCTGAGCTTCATGGACAAGACCCACGTGGGCCGGATCATGTCGCGGCTGCAGGGCGACGTGAACTCGCTGCAGGAGTTCCTGGAGAGCTCCACCGGCGCGGTCGGCGACTTCGCGACCCTGATCGGCATCTCGGTGATGCTGGTCAGCATGGACCTCAGGCTGGGCCTGCTCACCCTCACCGTCCTGCCGGCGCTGATCGGCATCCGGGCGATCTGGCTGCCCCACTCGAAGACCAGCTTCCGGGTGGCCCGCGACGCCTCCTCCACCGCCAACTCGGCGCTCGCCGAGAACATCAACGGCGTGCGCACCGTCCAGGAGACCCGGCGCGAGCAGCTCAATTTCGAGCTCTACCAGGAGAAGGCCTTCGAGAACTTCAAGGCCCAGACCGCGGCTTCCTGGATGAGCCAGATCATGGTGCCGACCGTCGACGTCCTGACCGGCGTCGCCATGGCCATGGTGATCCTGGTGGGCGGCGGCGACGTGCTGGCGGGCCGGCTGGACGTCGGCGGCCTGGTGGCCTTCGTGCTCTACGTCCTGCGGTTCTTCGAGCCGGTGCGGATGCTCTCCATGCAGTACACCATCATGCAGCGGGCCATGGCCGCCGCGCACCGCATCTTCGAGGTGCTCGACGTGCCGGTGACCATCACCGAGAAACCGGACGCCGTGGCGCTGCAGGGCTTCGAGCCCACCGTCGAGTTCCAAGACGTGACTTTCGGCTACGACCCGGCGCGGCCGATCCTGCACGACATCTCCTTCAAGGTCAGGCCGCGCGAGGTGGTGGCGCTGGTCGGGCCGACGGGGTCCGGCAAGACCTCGATCATCGCGCTCACCCACCGGTTCTACGAGGTCGATGCGGGGCGGGTGCTGGTGGGCGGCCACGACGTGCGCGATGTCACCCTGGACAGCCTCGGCCGCCAGATCGGCATGGTGCTGCAGGAGCCCTTCCTGTTCACCGGCACGATCGCCGAGAACATCCGCTACAACACCTCAGCCGCCACCCAGGACGACATCGTCGCCGCGGCCAAGGCGGTCTCGGCCCACGACTTCATCCTGCGCCTGCCGGAGGGCTACGACACCCAGCTCGGCCAGCGGGGGCGCAACCTGTCGGTCGGCCAGCGGCAGCTGATCTCCTTCGCCCGCGCCCTGGTCGCCGACCCGCAGATCCTGATCCTCGACGAGGCGACGGCCAATATCGACAGCTTCACCGAGCAGGCGATCCAGAAGGCGCTGAAGGTGCTGTTCGCCGGGCGGACCTGCATGGTCATCGCCCACCGCCTGGCCACCATCCGCGACGCCGACCGGATCGTGGTGCTGAACCAGGGCCGCATCATAGAGCAGGGCGCCCACGGCCAGCTGATGCGCAAGAAGGGCCTCTACCACCGGCTCTACACCTCGGCCCACGCCAGCTTCGACGACCAGGTGGTGGCCGCCACCGGCGACGCGGAGTTCGCCAGCCGCACGTGATAGGATCGGTCGCGACGGGGAGACGCCGATGAGCGAGCCACCCATCCAGCGTTTCTGGTTCCGGCCGAGGACCTTCGGCATCGGCGCCACGCCGGTGACCTGGGAGGGTTGGCTGGTCACCCTGGCCTTCGTCGTCCTGATCACCGTGACGGTCAGCTACGGCGCGCCGTGGGGCCAGGGGCCGCGGGCCGTGCTCGCCTATCTCCACACCCGCCACAACGTCGGCTTCCACGATATCTGGCCGCAGCATGCCCCGGTGGTGATGGCCGTCGTGGTCGAGATCGCAGGCTTCATCGCCCTGGTCCGCTGGAAGACCAGCGGCCCCTGGCTGCCGCACTAGTCCATTCCCCGAAGCCGGCGAAAGGCCCGCGGCCAAGCCTCTTGACTGATCGCTCAATCAAGGGCTTGATTGAGCGATCAACTCAGAGGTCGCCTTGGACACCCGCCTGCGCATCCTGATCTCGGCCATGGAGCTGTTCGCCACCAAGGGCTTCGGCTCGACGTCGATCTCCGACATCCTGTCACGCTCCCAGGCCAACAGCGGCAGCCTCTATTATTTCTTCCCGGGCAAGCAGGACGTGCTGGTCGGCGTGCTGGAGCTCTATCGCGACGGCATCGGGGAGATGCTGCTGGAGCCTGCCTGGCAGGGCGTCGAGGACCCCATCGCGCGGATCTTCGCCCTGCTCGACCGCTACCGCTTCGGCCTGCTGGAATCCGACTGCGTCTACGGCTGCCCGATCGGCAGCCTGGCGCTGGAGCTGCACGAGCCGGACCCGGTGGTCCGCGAGCTCCTGGCGCAGAACTTCGCGGGCTGGACGCGGGCCATCGGCGGCTGCCTGGCGGCGGCCTCCGGACGCCTGCCTGCCGACACCGACATCCCGGCGCTCTCGGAGTTCATCCTGACCACCATGGAGGGCGGGGTCATGCAGGCCCGCACCCACCGCGAGATCGCCTATTTCGACCGCAGCATCGCCCAGCTCCGCCAGCACCTCGAGCTGCTGGAGGAGCGCGCGCGGCGCGGCACGCTGATCAACTGACGGCAACTTGGGGGGAAACCGGACATGCCGCACGTGAACTGGCTCGCGGTGATCGCCGCGGCCCTATCGAGCTTCATCCTGGGCGGGGTTTGGTACTCGGCCCTGTTCGCCAAACCCTGGCAGGCCGCCGCCGGCCTGACGGACGCTCAGGTCGCCGGCGGCAACAAGGCGCTGATCTTCGGCGGCTCCTTCCTGCTGGCCCTGGTGGCCGCCGCGGTCTTCGCCCTGTTCCTCGGGCCGAACCCCTCGCCGCAGCTGGGCGTCGGCGCGGGCTTCGCCGCCGGCCTCTGCTGGGTCACCGCCAGCTTCGGGATCAACTACCTGTTCGAGCGGCGCAGCCTGCGGCTGTTCCTGATCAACGGCGGCTACCACACCCTGCAGTTCACCCTCATCGGGGCCATCCTCGGCTTGTGGCATTGAGCCGGGCCGCATCGCGAAGGACATCGCCATGAGACTGAATTCCGCCGCGGCCGCCGCCGCGCTCGCCATCGCCTTGCCGTTCGCCGCCGCCGCCCAGACGCCGGCGGACCTGGCGGCGGTGCACGACACCTCGACGGTCGACCAGACCGGCGCCCGGCTGCTGCGCGACACGGTGCGCATCCACGCTCCGCCCCCGGTGATCTGGCGTGCGCTCACCGACCAGGCCGCCTACCGGGCCTGGGCCGGCCCCACCAGCTTCATCGACTTCCGGGTCGGCGGCGCGGTGGAGGTGGTGTTCGCGCCCGGCGGCAAGCCCGGCGATCCCGACAACCTGAAGCAGGAGATCACCGCCTATGTGCCCGACCGCCTGCTGGTGTTCCGCAACCTGCGCAATCCCGGGGTGCCCGGCGGGGCGGTCTATGGCCGGCTGGCCATCGTCATGGAGCTGACGCCGGTCGAGGGCGGCATGACCGAGGTCAGCCTGTCCCAGGTGGGCTATGGCGACGGCCGCGACTTCGACGCCCTCTACGGCTTCTTCAAGGCCCACAACCCCGACTACCTGGCCTCGCTCAAGGCCTTCGCCGAGCGCGGGAACTAGGCTTTCCGGAACACCCAGACCTCGCCGACGCCGCCCAGCGGGATCGCCGGCCGGTCGAGCCTCAGGCCGGCTTCGGCCGCGAGCGGCTCGGGATCGGCCATGTAGTAGGCAAGCCGCTCGGAGCTGCGCCGGGCCGCCGCGCCACGGGCGTCGACCTCCTCGTAGTCGATCACCTGCTCCAGCCGGCCCACGTCCTCGCGGAACCGCCGCTCGCGGACGTAGAGCCGCAGCCGCCCGCCGCCGTCCAACGCCTCGTTCAGCACCACCGCCTCCGGGTCCGGCGGGCTGGCCCGCCGCATCAGGCTGAGCAGCGGCAGATGGAAGGCGGCCAGGCCGCCGGGCTTCAGGTGGCGGGCCGCGGACTTGAAGGCGTTCCTCCAGGCCGCGCCGGTCGGCAGGTGGGCGAGGACGAAGTAAGGCGCGATCACCAGGTCGAAGCTGCGCTTGAGGTCCAGCGCCGTCATGTCGCCCTGGCGCAGCTCCACGCGGGCGGCGGCCTGCGGCTCCAGCATGTCGCGCCGCGCCTGGGCCTGGGCCAGCATCGGCCGGGCGATATCGACACCGGTCACCGAGAGCCCGCGCATCGCCAGGGCGACGGCCACACGCCCGGAGCCCACGCCCAGCTCCAGCACCGAGGCGCCCGGCGCGGCCAGGCCGGCATAGAGCTCGACGTCGCCCGAGAGCTGCCCGTCGGCCGCCGTGACCACGTCGTAGAAGGCCGCGCTCAGGCTGCCCGGCGCATAGTAGGGCCGCACCCCCGGCATGCTGGTCCAACCTCCCCTGAGCGGGCAGGAGAGCCTCCGCGTCCGCCGCGGTCAAGCTTGACGCCGTTGCGCTGGCCCGCGGCTGGGGCCACATAGGCAGATGACCAAGCTGGGCTTGGGATAAGACGGGGAACGCTCCACGTGACCAACCTTCGCCAACGCATTGCGCGCGCGGCCTTCATCGCGCTCGCGCCGCTGTTGCTCGCCGCCTGCGGCTACAACGTGATCCCGACCCAGCAGGTGAAGGCCCAGCAGGCCTGGGCCGAGGTGCAGAACCAGTACCAGCGCCGAAGCGACCTGATCCCGAACCTGGTCAACACGG
Organism: Phenylobacterium sp.; assembly: GCA_004799545.1. GTDB lineage: Bacteria > Pseudomonadota > Alphaproteobacteria > Caulobacterales > Caulobacteraceae > Phenylobacterium. The sequence goes on along the minus strand of SSMU01000023.1, from coordinate 181,689 downwards.
TGAAGGGCTACGCGGCTCAGGAGAAGAGCACCCTGGTCGAGGTGACCGAGGCCCGCGCCTCGGCGACCCAGGTCAAGGTCGACGCCTTGACGATCACCAACCCGGCCGCTTTCCAGCAGTACCAGCAGGCGCAGGACAAGCTGTCCGGCGTGCTCGGCCGGCTGATGCTGATCCAGGAGAAGTACCCGGACCTGAAGTCGAACGAGAACTTCCTGGCCCTGCAGAGCCAGCTCGAGGGCACCGAGAACCGCATCGCCATCGCCCGGCGCGACTACAATTCCGCGGTCGGCGACTACAACACCACCCTGCGGACCTTCCCGCAGCTGATCTGGGCCAACATCCAGCACGCCCAGCCGATGCAGCTGTTCTCGGCCAGCGCCTCGGCGCAGAGCGCGCCCACCGTCAGCTTCGACACCACCCCGCCGCCGACCCCGAGCGGCGTCACCCCGGCGCAGCCCGCCGGCGCCCCGCCGCCCGCCGCCGCCGCCCTGCCACCCGGCCAGGCCCCGAAGTAGGATCAGCTTCCCCCCGATGGGGAAGGGCCAGGGATGAGGTGAGGGCAGAGCGATGACGACCCAGTGCAATTCGGCTCGGAGCCTGCAGTGTTCATGACGTCAGCTCAGCGCGCACACCCCCTCCCAACCCTCCCCCATCGAGGGGGAGGGCTCGTGGCGGTCTTCGTCCTGTTCCTTGGCCTTCTGCTCGTGGCCGCGCCGGCCCTGGCGGCCGCCCCGAAATTCCCGCCGCTGACCGGCCGGGTGGTGGACGACGCCCACATGCTGTCGCCGGCCACCACACAGAAGCTCGACGCCGACCTCGCCCAGTTGGAGCAGAAGACCGGCCACCAGCTGGTGGTCGCCACCATCCCCGACCTGCAGGGCTATGACATCGCCGACTACGGCTACCAGCTCGGCCGGACCTGGCAACTGGGCCGCAAGGGGGTCAACGACGGCGCCATCCTCTTGGTCGCGCCCAACGACAAGAAGGTGCGGATCGAGGTCGGCTACGGCCTGGAGCCGGTGCTCACCGACGCGCTCTCCAGCATCATCCTGCGACGTTCCGTCCTGCCGCAGTTCCGGGCGGGGAACATGGAGCAGGGCGTCGTTGACGGGACCGAGGCGCTGGTCCAGCAGCTGTCGCTGCCCGACGACCAGGCCAAGGCCCAGGTGGCCCAGGCCGCCCAGGCGCCGGTCGCGACGGTGCATCACGGCGGCTCGCCGATCCCGATCTTCTTCGGCATCTTCATCGTCTTCTGGATCATCACCGGCCTGTTCCGCAGCCGCCGCTACTATGGCGGGGGCGGTGGGCTCTGGTGGCTGCTGCCGCTGATGCTGTCGGGCGGTGGCCGCGGCGGCGGATTTGGCGGCGGAGGCGGCGGCTTCGGGGGTGGCGGCGGTTTCTCCGGCGGCGGCGGCTCGTTCGGCGGCGGCGGATCCTCGGGGAGCTGGTGAGATGACCAAACACCTAACCCCATCCGACCTCACGGCGATCGAGGCGGCCGTTCGCCAGGCCGAGGCGCGCACCAAGGGCGAGATCTACTGCGTGGTCGCCGAACAGAGCGGCCACTACGGCGAGACGCCGCTGGCCTGGGCCGCGGGCGTGGCCCTGCTGGCGCCCGCCATCCTGCTGCTGGCCGGCCTCCACGTGACCGTGCCCGACCTGTTCGGCGGCTGGTCGGCGGACCAGGTGGGCGCCGTGGCCGAGGCCTCCGCCCGCCGGGCCCTGGTCGGCGCCATCGTGCTGCAGGCGGTGCTGTTCGCGGTCATCGCCGTCGTCGTGGCCCTTCGGCCCGTGCGGCTGGCCCTGACGCCCAACAGCGTCAAGCGCCACGAGGTCCAGCGCCGCGCCCGCGAGGTGTTCCAGAGCAAGAACCTCGACCAGACCCGCGAGCGCACCGGCCTCTTGATCTTCGTCTCGCTGGCCGAGCGGATGGCCGAGCTGATCGCCGACGAAGGCATCGCCCAGCACGTGGAGCCACACATCTGGGACCGCGCCATGACCGCTCTGGCCGACGGGCTGAAGCGCGGCGACCCCGGCGCCGGCTTCGCGGCCGCCGTCGCGATCTGCGGCGACCTCCTGGCGGAGCGCTTCCCGGCCGACCCCAACGACAATCCCGACCAGCTTCCGGACGCTGTCGTGATCCTGCCCAGAGTCTAGGCGCAAAGTCTGAGCGCAAGCTTCACTGTCGCGACGGCTGCGGGGGAGCGGCGATTCGCCCGTTGCGCGAGCCGCGCTGCATCTGGTGTGGTGGCGGCGCCTTAGCCACCTCACTTTGACGGGACGGTCAGAGAGGCCCGGGTTTTGAACGATCGCTTCCACCACGGCCAATCGGACATGGCGCCTTTCGCCGGCCTGGCAGAGGCGTTGGGCCTGGGCATGGCCTATCAGATCGTCGTGCCGCCGGGCGGATCGAGCCGCCGCTTCACCTACCTCACCGCCAATTGCGAGGCCCTGACCGGCGTGCCGGCCGCGGCGGCGCTCGCCGACCCGACCCTGCTCTACGACCAGATCCTGCCCGAGCACCGCGAGACCTTCGCCCGCGCCGAGGCCGAGGCGCTGGCCGGCGACGGCCGGTTCGAGATCGAGGTCGAGATGCGCCGCGCGGACGGCGAGGTGCGCTGGCGCCGCGTCGCCTCCGCCCGCCGGACCGCGCCGGACGGCTCGACCCTGTGGGACGGCCTGCTCACCGACATCACCGAGGCCCGGCGCACGGCCGCCGAGCTGGAGGCCCAGCGTTCGCGCCTGGAGGTCGCTGTCGAAGCCACCGGCCTCGGCTTCTGGGAGTGGAACCCGCGCACCAACGTGCTGAACTGGTCGGAGCGCAACAAGGCGGTGTTCGGCTTCCCGGCCGACGCCGCGGTGACCATGGACGCCTACATGGCCGCCATCCATCCGGACGATGTGGACCGCTGCCGCGAGGCCTATGTCCAGGCCCGCGAACGGGCCGGCGGCGGCGACTTCGCCATGGAGTACCGGGCGGTCATGCCCAACGGCCAGCTGCGCTGGATCCTCACCCAGGGCCGCGTGCTGTGCGACGCCGACGGCCCGGCCCAGGTGGTCGGCACCACCCTCGACAACACCGAACGCCACGAGGCGGAGGAACGCCGCAGCCTGGTGATGGGCGAACTCGCCCACCGGGCGAAGAACGGCCTGCAGGTGATGATGGCCATCGTCACCGAGACCGCGCGCTCGTCCGAGACCGTGAAGGGCTTCGAAGGCGTGCTGATCGCCCGCCTCAACGCCATGGCCCAGGCCCAGGACCTGGTCACCGCCTCGGGCGGCCGGCCGGTGCAGGTGTCCGACGTTGCGGAGCGGGCGCTCAGCCCCTTCGGCCTGGCGCGCTTCGAGATGCAGCCACAGATCGCCGAGCTGACGGTGCGCAACGACGTGGCCAGCGGTCTCGCCCTGCTGCTACACGAGATGGCCACCAATGCGGTGAAGTACGGCGCCCTTTCCCGCGCCGAGGGCCGGGTCAGCCTGCTCGCCGAGCACGCAGGCCCCGGCATGGCCGCCCTGCACTGGCGCGAGCGCGGCGGGCCGGTGGTCGAGCCCAGCAACCGACGCGGCTTCGGCACCCGCCTGCTGCAGGCGGCGCTGCGCCAGCACGGCGGCAAGGTCGAACCGGCCTTCGAGCCGGAGGGTTTCTCCGCCCGCATGGAATTCCGGGTCGCCGGGTGACTTCCTTTCCCGCGAAGCTGGAGAGGGGGACCGCGCCCCGCAGAGGGCGTGGTGGAGAGGGAGGGCCGGCGCACTGCAGAACCCTCTCCCTTTCCACCCTCGGCTCTTCGCTGCGCTCGGCCGACGGTCCCCCCTTCCCGTGAACGGGAAGGGAAGCATTTCGCATCGCCCCGCCGCGCAGTATCATTCGGCAATTCGTGGGAGGCGCGCACATGGCCTACAGGCTCAACGTCAACGGTAAGGTCCTGACGGCCGACGTCGACGACGACACCCCGCTGCTCTGGACGCTGCGCGACACCCTCGGCATCACCGGCCCGAAGTTCGGCTGCGGCGTCGCCCAGTGCGGCGCCTGCACGGTGCACATCGACGGGGCGCCGATGCGCTCCTGCTCCGTGCCGGTCTCGGCGATCCCCGCCGGGGCGAAGATCGTCACCATCGAGGGCATGGCCGCCGATCCGGTTGGCCGCAAGGTCCAGGCCGCCTGGTCGGAGCTGGACGTCGCCCAGTGCGGCTACTGCCAGCCGGGCCAGATCATGTCGGCCACCGCCCTCCTGAAGGCCAAGCCCAGGCCCAGCGACGCCGACATCGACGCGGCGATGAGCGGCAACATCTGCCGCTGCGCCACCTACAACCGCATCCGCGCGGCCATCAAGCAAGCGTCCGGCCAGCCGGTGGAGGCCTGAGCCATGACCTTTGAACTCACCGGCGCCTCGCGCCGCGACTTCATCCAGGCCTCCGCCTCCGCCGCCGGCCTGATGCTGACCTTCTCGATCGCGCCCAAGGCCGGCGCGGCCGACGCCGGGGTCAAGCCGCTCAACGCCTTCGTCCGCGTGGCGCCCGACGGGGTCGTCACCATCATGGCCAAGAACCCGGAGATCGGTCAGGGCATCAAGACCTCCCTGCCGATGATCATCGCCGAGGAGCTGGACGTGCCGTGGGAGATGGTCCGCATCGAGCAGGCGGACAACGATCCCAAGACCTACGGCCGCCAGTTCGCCGGCGGCTCCATGGCCACGCCCCTGCACTGGGATGATCACCGCCGGGTGGGCGCGGTCGCGCGCGCCATGCTGATCCAGGCCGCGGCTTTGGCCTGGAACTGCCCGGCCGGCGAGTGTGTCACTGACAAGGGCATGGTGATCCACGTCGCCACCAAGCGCCGGGCGACCTATGGCGCGCTGGCCGCCCAGTGCTCGGCCGTGACCATGCCGGACCCGAAGACCGTCGCGCTGAAGGATCCCAAGGACTACCGGATCATCGGCAAGGCGACGCCGCAGTACGACACCGCCAAGATCGTCTCCGGCCAGCCGCTGTTCGGCATCGATGTGAAGCGGCCGGGCATGCTCTACGCGACCTACGAGAAGGCCCCGGTGTTCGCCGCCAAGGTGGCCGCCTGCGACCTCGACGCGGCCAGGGCCGTGAAGGGCGTCCGCGGCGCCTTTGTGGTCGACGGCGGGACCGCCCTCGACGGCCTGTTGCCCGGCGTCGCCGTGGTCGGCGACAGCTGGTGGGCGGCGCGCAAGGGCCGCAAGCAGCTGGCGACCAAATGGGCCGAGCATCCGACCTCGCAGCAGAGCTCGGCCGGCTTCGCCAAGCGGGCGGCCGAGCTGGCGGCCGGCGCGCCGCAGATGGTCACCCGCCATGACGGCGACGTGGACGCGGCGCTGAAGGGCGCGGCCAAGACCGTGAAGGCGGCCTACGCCTATCCGTTCATCGCCCACGTGCCGATGGAGCCGCAGAACTGCACCGCCGAATACAAGGACGGGAAGCTGGAGATCTGGGCCCCGACCCAGAACCCCGAGTCCGGTCGCCAGCTGGTCGCTCGGACCCTCGGACTCCAGCCCGACGACATCACCATCCACATGACCCGCTGCGGCGGCGGCTTCGGCCGGCGGCTGTCCAACGACTACATGGTCGAGGCGGCCTGGATCGCCCGCGAGGCCAAGGCGCCGGTCAAGCTGCTCTGGACCCGCGAAGACGACCTGCATCACGACTTCTATCGTCCGGCGGGTTTCCACTTCTTCGAGGGCGGCGTGGACGCGGCCGGCAATATCGTCGCCTGGAAGAACCACTTCGTGACCTTCGGCGACGCCCCCGACAAGCCGGCCAGCTCGGCGGGCATGTCGGCCTCGGAATTCCCCGCGCGGTTCATCCCCAACTACCAGCTCGGCATGTCGGCCATGCCGCTCGGCGTGCCCACCGGCCCGCTGCGCGCGCCCGGCTCCAATGCGCTGGCCTTCGTCATGCAGTCGTTCATCGACGAGCTGGCGGAGGCGGCGAACGCCGATCCCATCGCCTTTAGGCTAAAGCTGCTGGGCGACCAGCAGATGGTCGGCGGCAGCGGCGGCTACAACGCCGAGCGGATGCGGGGGGTGGTCAAGGCGGTCGCCGAGATGAGCGGCTGGGGCAAGACCAAGCTTGCGGCCCGCAGCGGCATGGGCACGGCCTTCCACTTCAGCCACATGGGCTATTTCGCCGAGGTGGTGCAGGCGCATGTGGCCGCCGATGGCCAGGTCAAGGTCGACAAGGTCTGGGTGGCGGCCGACGTGGGCCGCCAGATCGTCAATCCGTCGGGCGCCATGAACCAGGTGCAGGGCGCGGTGATCGACGGCCTCTCGGCGGCCCTGTTCCAGAAGGTGACCATCGAGAACGGCGCGGCGGTGCAGGCGAACTTCGACGTCTATCCGCTGCTGCGCATGGCCGACGCCCCGCCGGTGGAGGTCAGGTTCCTGAAGACCGACTACCCACCCACCGGCCTCGGCGAGCCCGCCCTGCCGCCGGCGATTCCCGCCCTCGCCAACGCCATCCACGCGGCGACCGGCGTGCGCCTGCGCGAACTGCCGATCGATACGAGCCTACTCAAGGCGTAGAATTCCCCCTGAGAGACGCAACTTCATACCGCCTTCTCAAAAACCGCTTCCCTCGCGAACAGGCGTTTGCATGATGCCTGCCGCGCGGCCTTCAGAGCCGCCGGCGTGCATCCCGCCACAGTGGAACCGCTTTGGCGATGAGGATGCGCGCCAGCAAGAATGCGACGACCCTGACAGGGTCTAGGGGAGCGTGCGTGTGAAGAAGCTGCTGATCGCCAACCGCGGTGAGATCGCCGTCCGCATCGCCCGCACCGCCGCGGAGATGGGGATCGCCACGGTCGCCATCCACTCGGAGGACGACGCCGCCTCCCTGCACATCAAGACCGCCGACGAGGCCGTGGCGCTGAAGGGCTCGGGGCCCGCCGCCTATCTCGACATCACCCAGGTGGTCGAAGCCGCCAAGGCCGCGGGCTGCGACGCGGTCCACCCCGGATACGGCTTCCTCTCCGAGAACGCCGCCTTCGCCCGCGTCTGCGAGGCGGCCGGCCTGAGCTTCGTCGGCCCGACGCCGGAGACCCTGGAGCTGTTCGGCGACAAGGCCCGCGCCCGGGCGCTCGCCCAGCAGTGCGAGGTCCCCGTCCTGCCGGGCGCCGACGGTCCGACCACACTCGACGAGGCCAGGGCCTTCCTGAAGGGGCTCGGCAAGGGTGGGGCGGTGATGGTCAAGGCGGTGGCCGGCGGCGGCGGCCGCGGCATGCGGCCGGCGACCTCGCTGGCGGAGCTGGAGCAGGTCTTCGAGCGCTGCGCCTCGGAGGCCAAGGCGGCGTTCGGCGACGGGACGCTCTATGTCGAGCAGTTCCTCCCGAAGGCCCGCCATGTCGAGGTGCAGATCGTCGGCGACGGGAGCCGCGTCAGCCACCTCTGGGACCGCGAGTGCAGCCTGCAGCGCCAGCGGCAGAAGGTGGTGGAGATCGCCCCCGCCGACACCCTGCCCATGGCGCTGCGCGAGCAGCTGTTCGCCGCCGCTGTGGCCCTGGGCGAGGCCGCGGCCTACCGCAGCCTCGGCACCATGGAGTTCCTGGTCGACGCCGAGATACCCGATCGGTTTGTGTTCATCGAGGGCAACGCCCGGCTGCAGGTGGAGCACACCGTCACCGAGGAGGTCACCGGCCTCGACCTGGTCCGCCTCCAGCTGCAGATCGCGGCGGGCCGCACGCTCGCCGAATTGGCGCTGACGCAGGACCGCGTGCCCGAGCCGCGCGGCCACGCGGTGCAGGTGCGGGTGAACCTGGAGACCATGGCCGCCGACGGCTCGGCCAAGCCGGCCGGCGGAACGCTGGCTGTCTACGAGCCGCCGTCCGGGCCCGGCGTGCGCGTCGACGGCTTCGGCTACGCCGGCTACCGCACCTCGGCCCGCTTCGACAGCTTGCTCGCCAAGCTGATCGTCCACGCCGGGGCCGGCGGCCTCTCCCGGGCGGTGGCCAAGGCCTATCGCGCCCTGGCCGAGTTCCGCATCGAGGGCTCGGCCACCAACATCGCCTTCCTGCAGAACCTGCTGGCCCACCCGGCGGTGGCCTCCGGCGAGACGCACACGCGGTTCATCGAGCAGCACATGGGCGAGCTGGCCGGCCAGCCGGAGGCCCATCCGAAGCTCTATTTCGACGCCGCCGCCCGTGGGACCGCGACGCCCGCCGCCCCCGCCAAGCGCGCCGGCTACCAGGTCGACGCCGCCGACCCCCTGGCCATCCTCGACCTCGGCAAGCAGGCGCCCGCGCCCTCCGTGGAGGACGAGGAGCCTGAGGGTCCCGAGGGGACCAAGCCGCTGCGCGCGCCGCTGCAGGGCACGGTGATCAGCCTGCAGGTCGCGGTCGGCGACGAGGTCAAGGCGGGTCAGGCCCTGATGATCATGGAAGCCATGAAGATGGAGCACGTGATCACCGCCCAGGCCGCAGGCGTGGTGCGCGAGATCACCGTGGCGGTGGGCGACACCGTCTTCGAGGACCATCCGCTGGCCTTCCTGGAGGAGCGCGACGCCGGCGGCGACGAACGCAGCGTGGAAGAGGCCGTCGACCTTGACGAGATCCGCCCGGACCTGGCCGAGGCCCTGGAGCGGCATCGCCTGACCCTGGACGCGGCGCGCCCCGAGGCCGTGGCGCGGCGCCGCAAGACCGGCCAGCGCACGACGCGGGAGAACGTCGACGACCTGCTCGATCCCGGTAGCTTCGTGGAATACGGGCCGCTGGTGATCGCCGCGCGGCGGCGACGCCACAGCATCGACGAGCTGATCAAAACGACGCCGGCCGACGGCATGGTCATGGGCCTGGGGTCGGTGAACGGCCACCTGTTCCCCGAGGCGAAATCGCGCGTCGCGGTGATGGCCTACGACTACACGGTGCTGGCCGGCACCCAGGGGGGCAACAACCACTGGAAGCTCGACCGGATGAGCGAGCTGGCGCTCAAGTGGAAGCTGCCGGTGGTGTTCTTCACCGAGGGCGGCGGCGGCCGGCCCGGCGACACCGAGGGCGGCGGCTTCACCCGCGGCTTCGAGTTCTGGGGCAAGCTCTCCGGCGCGGTGCCGCTGGTGGGCGTCAATTCGGGGCGCTGCTTCGCCGGCAACGCCGCCATCCTCGGCTGCTGCGACGTGATCATCGCCACCAAGGATTCGGCGCTGGGCATGGGCGGCCCGGCCATGGTCGAGGGCGGCGGCCTCGGCGTCTTCCGGCCCGAGGAGATCGGCCCGATCAAGGTGATGCAGGCCAACGGCACCATCGACGTCTTGGTGGAGGATGAGGAGGAAGCGGTCGCCGTCGCCAAGCAATATCTCGGCTACTTCCAGGGTCCGCTCAGCGAATGGTCCTGCGCCGACCAGCGGCTGCTGCGCCGGGCGATCCCGGAGAACCGGCTGCGGGTCTACGACATCCGCAAGGTGATCGAGCTGATCGCCGACAAGGACAGCGTGCTGGAGCTCAGGCCCAAGTTCGGCCTGGCCATGGTCACCGCCCTGATCCGCGTCGAGGGCCGGCCGGTGGGCGTGTTCGCCAACAATCCGATGCATCTCGGCGGCGCGATCGATAGCGACGCCTCCGACAAGGCCGCCCGCTTCCTGCAGCTCTGCGAGGCCTTCGACATCCCCGTGCTGTCGCTCTCCGACACGCCCGGCAACATGGTCGGGCCGGAGGCGGAGAAGACCGGCCTGATCCGCCACTGCTCGCGGCTGTTCGTGATCGGGGCCAACCTCACCGTGCCGCTGTTCTCGGTGATCCTGCGGAAATCCTACGGCCTGGGCGCCATCGCCATGACCGGCGGCAGCTACCAGGGCTCGATGTTCGCCGTCGCCTGGCCGACCGGCGAGTTCGGCGGCATGGGGCTGGAGGGCTCAGTCAAGCTCGGCTACCGCAACGAACTCGCCGCCATCGCCGACCCGGTTGAGCGCAAGGCGAAGTTCGACGAGATGGTCGCCGCCGCCTACGCCCGCGGCAAGGCGCTGAGCATGGCGCTGGGCCCCGCCCTCGACGACGTCATCGACCCGGCGGACACCCGGCGCTGGCTGGTTGGCGGGCTGAAGTCCCTGCCGCCGCTTCCCGTGCGCACCGAAAAGAAGCTGAAGTGGATCGACAGCTGGTGAGGCCTTGCGTCCAAGTCCCTGCCGCCGCCCGTATTGGAGCTGAACCGGAGGCGCGCTAAGCCTCGGGGATCGGGGAGGCTGATCCATGGATTTCACGCGTCGCGGGGCGGTGGCCGCCCTCTCCGCCGGGCTGGCGGCCGGACTGCCGCTCTCGGCCTTCGGACTGCCGGAGCAGACGGGCCGCGCGCCGGTCCCCGGCGGCACGATCTGGTGGAAGAAGGTGGGCTCTGGCGCTAAGCCGCCGCTGCTCACCCTGCACGGCGGCCCCGGCGCCGGCCACAACTACCTGCTGCCGCTGGCGGCGCTAGCCAACGACCGGCCGGTGATCTTCTACGACCAGCTCGGCTGCGGCCGGGCGGACAGTCCGGCCGACGAGAAGATCTACACCATCCAGCGCGCAGTCGATGAGGTCAGCGCGGTGCGCAAGGCGCTCGGCCTCGACCGCATCGTGCTGTTCGGCCACTCCTGGGGCTCGATGCTGGCTATCGAGTACCTCTGCCAGGGCCGCGGCCATGGGGTCGAGAAGCTGATCCTCGGCGGGGCGCTGGCCAGCGTGCCCCAGGCGATGGCCGGGCAACAGCGGCTGATCGCCCAGCTGCCGAACGGCGGCGGCAAGCGCATCCACGCCCTGGAAGCCGCCCACAAGGAAGCCTCGCCCGAGTACGAGAAGCTGACCCAGCAATTCTACGACCTGCACGTCTGCCGCCGGAAACCCTACCCGCCAGAGCTCGCCGCCTCGTTCGACATCGTCGGCAAGTCGATCGCCTACCGGGTGATGAACGGCCCCAACGAGTTCACCATCGTGGGGGTGATCAAGGACTGGGAGCGCCGCCGCGACCTCGGCCGGATCAAGCTCCCGACGCTGATCACCACCGGCCAGTTCGACGAAGTGACCCTCGACTGCCACGAGACCATCCACCAGGGCATCAAGGGCTCGAGGCTGAAGGTGTTCAAAGACTGCTCGCACATGACCATGAGCGAACAGCCGGCGGCCTATGTGGCGGCCCTGCGGGCGTTCCTCGCCTGAGGCGCCGGCCGCGTTGCTGACAAAACGCTGGCGGCAGGCCGGCGCTACGACGGTCGTCGGAGGTGACCCATGGCGCACAATCCCAAGGCTCTGCAGGCCCTGTTCCAGACCGCAGCGCCGCCCGATATGGAGCTGGCGTTCAAGGCGATGTTCGGCGGGGTGATGGGCTATGTGGACGGCAAGCCGTTCGCCTCGATGTCCGACGTCGGCCTGGCGCTGAAGCTGGCCGGCGACGACTACGCCGACCTCTTGGCGACACCCGGCGCGAAGGCCCTGCAATACACCCCCGACATGCCGCCCTCGAAGTCCTACGTCGTCGTGCCCGAGGCGATGCTGGAGGACCGCGAGGCCTTCCGCGCCTGGATCGTCCGCGGGGCCGCCAACCTGAAGGCCGGCAAGCCGCGCAAGGCGCGTCGCGCCTGATCCTAGGGGTGCGGTAGCGGCTGGCAGTCCGGCGAGGCCGCAGCGGTGGCCTGCGGGGCGGCGGCCTTCGCGGTCCACAGGGCCGGATCCTCCAGCCCCATTCGCCACAGGGCCACGCCGCGGGCGCCCCGCCGCTCCACCAGGGCCCGCTGGCGGGCGAAGGCGGCGCCGTCCAGGAACCAGACGTCGTGCCGTGCGCCGGCCGCCGGGTAGCTGAAGTGCGGATTGGGCAGGGGCGCTACGGCCGCCTTCATCCGCGCGGCGAGCTGGACTGCGGCGGGCGCGGCGACCACCGTCGCCGTGCGGCCCTGCGGCCAGTCGTAGCCGTAGGAGGCCAGGGCCACCACGTAGCGCCGCGGATCGCCCGACCCCAGCTTCGCCTGCAGGCTGTCGCGCAGCCAGCCGTCCGACGCGATCGGCCCCGGCGTCGAGGTCGCCCAGCACTGGTCGTAGGCCATCAGCACCACCGCGTCGGCGGACTTCGTGAAATCGTCCGTGGATGACATCACCGAGGTCACCCAGACCTCGAGGCCCGCGGCCTTCAGGCGCGCCCGCAACCGCCCGACGAAGGCCGGATAGCCGGCCTGGCCGCGCGGGCTGAGGTTCTCGAAATCCATGACGTAGCCGGCCAGCTTGTCGGCCTGGGCCTGGGTGACCAGCGCCTTCGCCAACGCCTCGCCGGCCACGGGATCGGTGATCACCGCCTCGGCCGCGGCCACGTCCCAGACGTCGTCATGGGCGTTGGAGACCACCGGCATCACCTTCGGCCGGCGCGCCGCGGCGGCCAGCACCGCATGCGCCTCCGGATCGGTCTCCCAGCGTAGGTCGCCCTTGGTGGAGACCACGCTGGCCCACATGGGCGCGAAGACGTCCATGGCCTGGACGTGGGCTTTCAGCGACGCCAGGGCCGGCGGCTCCCAGGGCACGTAGAAGGCGACGAACAGCGGGCGCGTCGGCGCCGCGGCTACGCCGGTCGCTATGGTCAGGGCCAGCGCCAGGCCTATGGCTCGCCAGGGGTTGCGCATCCCCCAAGGCCCTACCGCCGAAAGCCGCTGCAGCGCTAGTGGGGCACGTAGGTCCGGAGCACGTCCTCGACGATCCGCTCCAGCTGGCCCAGCGTGTTGCAGTGCTTGGCCACATGGCAGAACCGCTCGTAGCGGTGCATGACGCTGTCGCCCTGCGCCCAGTAGCTCTCCGGCTCCGGGTTCAGCCAGATCACCGCCCGCGAGCGCTGCTGGATCTGGTGCATCAGGTCGAGCCGGGGCTCGGCGAAGTTGGAGCGGCCGTCGCCCAGGAAGATCACCGTGGTGTGGCGGTCCAGCCGGTCGAGGTGCTGTTCGCAGAAATCCTCAAGGGCGCGGCCATAGTCGGTCTGCTGGAAGCCGATGGTCTGCAGCACCTTGAGGATGGCGTTCTCCACCCCGTAGTCGTCGAGGATGTCGTTCACCGGAATCAGCCGGCCGGAGAAGGCGAAGGCGTCCATCCGGTCCACCACCTCGTTGAGGCTGTAGAGGAAGGTGAGCAGGAACTGCGCTGCGGCCGCCACTGACTTGGAGACGTCGCAGATCGCCACGATCGACGGCTTGTCGATCTTCTTGCGCTTCCACTCGATCTCGAACGGCACGCCGCCGTGGGCCATGGACTTGCGCAGGGTCTTGCGCACGTCGAGGTGGCCGCGGTTGGCCACGCGGCGGCGGCGCGAATAGCGGTCGGCCAGGCGCTTGGCCATCTTGCGGACCAGGGCCTGCATCATCGCCAGGTCGACCGGATCGATGCCGCCGTCGGCGTTCAGCGCCTTCTTGGCCAGCATCTCCTCGCGCAGCGCCTTGGCCGAGCCGGCCGCATAGAGGCTGTGCTGGCGGTCGACGAAGGCCTGGGCCTCCGCCACCAGCGCCTTGCGCCGGGCGTCCAGCCGCTCGGCCAAGCCGCGCCCTTCGACCTGTCGGCGCGCCGCGGCGATGATCTGCTCGATCTCCGCCAGCCCCATCTCGTCCAGCAGCCGCCGGGTCATCCGGCTGCGCTGGGTCGAGAGGCGGATCTCCGCCACGCCGGCCCGCTGGGCCGCCTCTTCCATCGCCTGGGCCAGGCCCGCCGCATCGCCTTTCAGCAGCATCTGGGCCAGCGGCGAGGCCTCCGCGCCGGCGTCGGACTGCGACGGATCGCTGTCGTCCTCGCCCTGCCGCTCGCCGGCCTCGGGCGGCGCCGTGCTCAGCCGCTCGCGGGTGAAGAAGGTCTCGAAGGTCGCATCGAAACGGACCACCTCGTCCGGGCTCTTGGCCAGGCTGACGCAGAGCGCGTCCTTGAACAGCGTCCGGTCGGCGTAGCCCACCACCGCGCAGGCGCGGGCCGCGTCGATCGCCTCGGCCGGCGAGACTCGCACGTCGACGGCCCTGAGCGCGCGGATGAACTCTTCGAGCGTGTGCTGCATCGGCCTAGCGGCGCGCCAGCAGCTCGACGATCTGCGGCTCGACGGCGACGATGTCCTGCTCGAACTTCAGGATCACGTTCAGCGTGTCGCGCACCAGGGCCGGGTCCAGGCTCGCCGCGTGCAGCAAGACGAGCGCGCGGGCCCAGTCGACGGTCTCGGAGATCGACGGCGACTTGCGTAGGTCGAGCGTCCTGAGCGTCTGGACGAAGGCCACCAGCTCGCGGGTCAGCGTGGCCTCGATGTCCGGCACCCGGGTGGCGACGATCTTCTCCTCCAGCGCCGCCTCGGGCAGCGGGATGTGCAGGTGCAGGCAGCGCCGCTTCAGCGCATCGCCCAGGTCGCGCACGTTGTTGGAGGTCAGGAACACCAGCGGCGGGGTCTTGGCCACCACTACACCCAGCTCCGGGATCGACACCTGGTAGGCCGACAGCACCTCCAGCAGGAAGGCCTCGAACGCCTCGTCGGACTTGTCGATCTCGTCGATCAGCAGGACGCAGCCGCCGTCTTCCTTCAGCGCCCGCATCAGCGGCCGGGGCTCCAGGAAGGGCTCGGAGAAGAACAGGTCGCCCATGCCGTGCAGCCGGTCCATGGCGTCGTCCATGGTGGCGGCGTCGGCCAGGGTCTCGCCCATCCGGTCCTTGAGGATCTGGGTGTAGAGCAGTTGCTTGCCGTACTTCCACTCGTACAGCGCCTTGCTCTCGTCGAGGCCCTCGTAGCATTGCATGCGGATCAGCGGCAGGCCGAGCAGGCGGGCGGTGGACAGCGCCAGCTCGGTCTTGCCGACGCCGGCGGAGCCTTCCACCAGGACCGGCTTCTGCAGGTTGACGGCCATGTAGAGCGCCGTCGCGATGCGGCGCGAGGCGATGTAGTCCACGCTGCCGAGGCCCGCGATCAGGGCATCGACCGAACTCAAGGGGTTGGCGGCCGATGCGTCGCGCGCGGCCGTGCCGGAAATGGTCAAAGTCTCGAACTTTCAAAATACAGGCGTTGAAAGGCGCGATTGTGCCGAACGCGGGCGGCGAGGGCAAACGCCTTAGGCCCAGTAGCTGGCTTGGCCGGTGATCGCGCGGCGCATGTAGTCGACCGCGTGGCGCCACTTCGGGTCGGCTGGCGGCGGGACCGGCGGGGTCGAGGGCGGGAAGTAGTCGCCGTGGCCGTAGCCCAGCCCCGAGGGGATCGGCTCCTCGAAGATCGGCGGGGCGGCGTCCGGCTTCGGCCCCTTCAGGCCGAGCGCGGATTCCCAGGGGCTGTCGTTGTCGCCCAGCAGCACGTCGGAGATGAAGTCACCGGCCGGGTAGGCCAGCTTCAGCACCATGTCCTCGGTGGAGGAGAGCACACAGATGCGGCCGGCGTTCCGTTTCGCCCCTTGGTATTGGACCACCATGCAGTCGTCGTCGGCGGCGCCGGCGGCGATGCAGAGCTGCGGCGCCGGGCGATCCAGGTTCTGCACCGCCTCCAGCAGCACCCGCCCGCCCAGGCTGTGCGAGATGAAGGAGATCGAGGCGGCGTTGGTGAAATTCTGGTTGAGGTAGGTCGCCAAATAGCGGCCGGCGGTCACCGCGTGCGCCGCCTCCCAGGGATAGTCGATCACCGGGATCCAGAAGTCGCCCGGCCAGAGCACGCCGAAGAACCGGTAGTTGGGCGTCAGCGCCAGCGCCGCCTCCAGCGCCGCCAGCGAGCCGACGCCGTGCGGCCTGGGCACGTTGAAGCCGTGGATCGCCAGCACCACGTCGCGGCCCGCCACGTCGGCCGCCGCCGCGTCGTCGGTGACCGGCTGGTAGCCCAGCGGCGCCACGCCGTCGCAGTCGACCACGCTGGGCGGGACGACCGCGCCGCCGACATCGTGGGTGCGCAGCATCAGGAAGCGGGTCATCGCCTAGACCTTGCTGGCGGCCTTCAGCGCCTTCATCGCCGCGGAGAGGCCGGAGGTGAGGTCCTTGGCGATGGGGGCCAGGGGCACGGCCAGCAGGCCCACGGCGATGGCGGTCCAGACGCTGGGCCGCGGATTGTCCGCCGCGGTCGGCCAGAGGCCCCAGGCGGCGATGGCCAGGCCCACGGCCACCAGGCCCGCCAGCAGGCGGCAGGCGTTGAGGTACTGCTGGTCGGCGGCCTCGAAGGCCGCGTCGAGCTGCACGTCGATGACCGCGTTCATCCGGCCCAGCACGTCCAGGTCGGCGGCGGTCAGCTTGGCGCCGGTGCGGAGCTTGGCGGTGACCGCGCTCAGCGCCCTGGCGTCCACCTGGGCTGCGGCGGCGATGGCTGGCGCCGTGGCCGGCGTCAGGCCGAGTTTGATCAGGGCCTGGGCCTTGGCCTTCTGGTCGGCCTTGGGGACGCCGGCGATCCAGTTGGTCAGGACGGCGGGCCACCAGGCGCCGGCCCCGAGCGCCACGTCGAGCGCCGGGGCGTAGGGCGTCAGCGCGGCGTGCAGGTGTCCGCGGCCGAAGTTGGAGACGCCGCCCCACAGCGCCTTGCTGGCGTCCAGCAGGCCGAAGGCCGCGGTGGAGAGCGCCGAGAGGCCCGCAAGCGCGGCGCCGAGGTCTGGCAAGCTGATGAGACTGGCGCCGGCCATTTTTCACCCCCCGGTTGTCATGGCGTGGCCATGCAACTCGCGTAACCGGGGTTTGTCAATCGGCCGTGCAAGCCTGCGGCGGGCCTCAGACGTCGAACTTGACGCCCTGGGCCAGCGGCAGGGTGGCGCCATAGTTCACCGTGTTGGTGGCGCGGCGCATATAGGCCTTCCAGCTGTCGGAGCCGGCCTCGCGGCCGCCGCCGGTCTCCTTCTCGCCGCCGAACGCCCCGCCGATCTCGGCGCCCGAGGGGCCGATGTTGACGTTGGCGATGCCGCAGTCGGAGCCGCGCGCCGAGGTGAACAGCTCGGCCTCGCGCACGTCGTTGGTGAAGATCGACGACGACAGGCCCTGCGGCACGTCGTTGTTGGCGGCGATCGCCTCGCCGATCTCACGGTAGCGCATGACGTAGAGGATCGGGGCGAAGGTCTCGCGGCGCACGACCTGCGCCTGCTCGGGCATCTCCACCAGGGCGGGATGGACGTAGGCCGCCTCGGCGCAGCCGGGCATCTCGACCGCCTCGCCGCCGGTCACCTGGCCGCCGGCCTTGCGGGCCTCGGCCAGCGACGCCTGCATGGCCTCGAACGCGGCTCGGTCGATCAGCGGGCCCACCAGGGTCCCGACGGCGCGCGGATCGCCGACCGGGACGGAGCCGTAGGCGGCCGTCAGGCGCGGGACGAAGGCGTCGTAGAGGCTGTCGTGGACGAACAGCCGCCGGAGCGTCGTGCAGCGCTGGCCGGCCGTGCCCATGGCCGCAAACGCGATGCCACGCAGCGCCAGGTCGAGGTCGGCGGTGGGGGCGACGATCGCGGCGTTGTTGCCGCCGAGCTCCAGCAGGGCGCGGGCGAAGCGGGCCGCGAGCTTCGGGGCCACGGCGCGGCCCATGGCGGTCGAGCCGGTGGCCGAG
This sequence comes from Phenylobacterium sp., assembly GCA_004799545.1. Lineage (GTDB taxonomy): Bacteria > Pseudomonadota > Alphaproteobacteria > Caulobacterales > Caulobacteraceae > Phenylobacterium. Next base: position 164,227 of record SSMU01000023.1, on the reverse strand, counting down.
ACCAGCGGGACCTTCGGATGGTCGACCAGGGCCTCGCCGACCTCGCGGCCGCCAATGACGACGGCGGACAAGCCGGCCGGCGCGTCGGGGAAACGGGCCGCCGCGCGCTCGAACAGGGCCTGGACGGCGAGCGCCGTCAGTGGCGTCTTCTCCGACGGCTTCCAGACCACGGCGTCGCCGCAGACGAAGGCCAGGCAGGCGTTCCACGACCAGACGGCGACGGGGAAGTTGAAGGCCGAGATCACGCCGACCACGCCCAGCGGGTGCCAGGTCTCCATCATCCGATGGTCGGGCCGCTCGGTGGCCAGCGTCAGGCCGAACAGCTGGCGCGACAGGCCGACCGCGTAGTCGCAGATGTCGATCATCTCCTGCACTTCGCCCTCGGCCTCGGAGACGATCTTGCCGGCCTCCAGGGTCACCAGCCGGCCGAGGTCGGTCTTGGCGGCGCGCAGCTCCTCGCCCAGCAGCCGGACCAGCTCGCCGCGCCGGGGCGCGGGCACGTTGCGCCAGGCCAGGAAGGCCGTGTGGGCGGCCTCTATGGTCGCGGCCACGTCTTGAGGGTTGGCGTCATGCACCTGGGCGATCACCTCGCCGGTCACCGGGGAGCGCGCGGGGCGGTCGCCGCCGCTCACGAGGGCCGGGCGTACGCCCAGCCGTTCAAGGACCTGGGCGGCCTCGGAGGCGGCCGAGGCGATCTTGCTCTGCACGGTCATCGGGCGGCTTTCCTACTCGGCGGCGGCGCGAAAGGCGGGCGCGGCTTCGGGGGCATAGAACCGGCCGAACCGGTTGGCCAGGAAGTCGGCCAGCGGAATGTCCTCCTGCCGGATGAAGCCCTGCTGGGGCAGCTTGCCGTCGGCCAGCATGTCCAGCACCGCGCAGATCGCGCCGGCGGTGGTGATCTGGATGGCGCTCTTCACCTCGCCGCCGATCTCCTGGGCGTAGACCTTGTTGACATAGGTCTCCTGCATCAGCCGCCCGGCCTTCAGGCCCGAGACGGTGACGAACACGATCACCACGTCCTGCAGGGTCGCGGGCACGGCGTTCTCCAGGATGTCCTTCAGGATGTGCCGGCGGTTCCTGAGGTTCAGGTCGTTGAGCAGCGCCTTCATGATCGCCGCGTGGCCCGGGTAGCGGATGGTCTTGTAGTTGAGGTTGCGGACCTTGCCCTCCAGCGTCTGGCACAGGGTGCCGAGCCCACCGGAGGTGTTGAAGGCCTCGTAGGTGACGCCGTCGAGGGCGAACTCCTCACATTCCTCCAGCGGCGGGACCTCGCGCAGCTTGCCGTTCAGCACCGCCTCGCAGGGTTCGCAGTATTCGTTGATCACCCCGTCGGTGGACCAGGTGAGGTTGTAGTTGAGCGCATTGGACGGGTAGCGCGGCAGGGCGCCCACCCTGAGGCGCACGTCGTGCAGCTCGTCGAAGTGCTTGGCGAGCTCCCAGGCGGCGATGGTGATGAAGCCGGGCGCCAGGCCACATTGCGGGATGAAGGCCGTGCCGGAGGTTTCCGCGAGCTCGCGGGTGACCCGGCTGGAGGCCACGTCCTCGGTGAGGTCCAGGTAGTGAGCGCCCGCCTCGGCGGCGGCGCGGGCGACGGTGACGGTCAGGTGGAAGGGCGCACAGTTCACCACCGCGAACCGCCCCTTGAGTTTCTCGGCGAGCTTGCCGGGATCGTCGATCGCCATGGCGGCCGTCTCGACCCGCGGGTTGGGCTTGAGCGCGCTCAGCGCCTCGGCCGAGCCGTCGATCACCAGCACCTCGTAGGCCCCGAAGGCGGTCAGCAGGTCGACGACCGTGGATCCGATCTTGCCAGCACCGATGACCGCGACCTTGCGCATGGAGACCTCCTGAAGCTTCGCGACTCAGAGTCCGCCGGAGGTCGACCGGTTTCAACTGGCGCTTCGGCGAATCTCAGAGGTAAATTGGGCGAATCGCCGATCTCAGTCGTCGGAGCGCCTAAATGGACGACCTCGACCAGCATCTCCTGGCCCGCCTGCGGGAGAACGCCCGCGCCCCCGTCGCCGAACTCGCCCGGGCGCTCGGCCTGTCGCGCACCACGGTGCAGAGCCGGCTGGCGCGCCTGGAGCGCAGCGGCGTGATCTCCGGCTACGCCGTGAAGCTGTCGGACACCGAGACCGCCCGGCAGATCCACGCCTACGTCATGCTGACCGTCGAGCCGAAGCAGGCCGCCGCCGTCACCGCCGCGCTGCGCCGCCTGCCCGGGGTCCGCGCCTTGCAGTCGGTCAGCGGCCCCTCCGACATGATCGCCGTGGTCGAGGCGCCCTCGGTCTCGGAGATGGACGCCCTGATCGACGAGATCGGCGCGGTGAAGGGTGTCGAGCGGACCAACTCCTCGATCGTGCTGTCGACCAAGTTCGACCGCTAGCCGGCGGGCGATGAGGGGCGACCCCCGAATGCGGAGGCCGCCCCATGCCCCTGCCCAGGTACGCGTGCAGGGGCGTCATCCGGCAGCGCGACCAGCGTCTGCCGAAACCATGATCTCAACGGCCGCCGGCCCGTCGCCTCCGGGTGGGCGTCGCGCGCGGCGGCGGGGCGCAGCGCAGCACGGCGACCCGGCGCTGCTCCAGCCACAGCTCCACCGTCGGCACGCTGGGCCGGCAGAGCTCGCGCGCCAGGGTCTCGGCCTCGGCGTCGGTCGCGGCGTCCAACCAGGCCCCCGCCACGATCTGGCCCTGGCCGCTGAGCTGATAGGCGCGGTACTGGATCGCCGGTCCTCCCCGCGGCCGCCACGACGATGTCGGGACTCGCCAACCGTTGGCTTCGACGGCACTGTCGAACCCGTAGTCCCTACGGATACAAGGCGAAATCATGCCCAGACCGCGTGGCCTGTCGATCGGCGAGCTGGCCGCCGCCAGCGGCGTCAACCTGGAGACCGTCCGCTACTACGAACGGATCGGCCTGATGCCGGCCCCGGCCCGCACCGAGGGCGGCCACCGGGCCTATGAGCCGGAGCATCGCGCGCGTCTGGAATTCATCCGGCGGGGCCGCGAGCTGGGCTTCCCGATCGACGACATCCGCGCCCTGCTCGACCTCTCGCAGAGCCGCGCGCAGCCCTGCGAGGCGGTGCGGGCCATCGCCGCCGACCACCTGGCCACCGTGCAGGCGAAGATCGCCGACCTGACGCGGCTGGAGGCCATCCTGGCCGAGACGGTCAGCCAGTGCGGCGGTTCGGCGGACCCGAGCTGTCCGGTGCTCGAGATGCTCGAAGGCGCGGCCTAGGCGGCCGCCTCCGCCGCGGTTTCAGGGTTCCTGCCCCGCGCCGCGCAGGCGGTTGTGGATGTCGGTGGCGGCGATCGCGCCCTCGCCGGCGGCGGTGGAGATCTGGTTCAGGCCGCGCACCACGTCGCCCGCCGCATAGAGGCCGGGCACGGAGGTCTCCTGGTGCTCGCCGACCACCAGCCGGCCGCTGTCGTCGGCGGTGGCGCCGGCCTTCAGCGCCAGGCGCGTGCGCGGGGCGACGCCGAAGGCCGAATAGAGGCTGTCGAAGCGTCGGGGCGCGTCCGGGCCGAAGCAGACGGCGGAGATCCGGCGATGGTCCAGCGCCACGCTGGCCACCGGGGCCTCGATGACCTCGACGCCCGCCGCCGCCAGCTCGGCCCGCTGCGCCGCCGGCAGGTCCTCAGCCCGGCCCACATGGATCAGCGCCGTCTCGGCGGCGTAGGTGGTCAGGAAGATCGCCTCGCGCGCCGCGTGGCCGTCACGGCCGATCACTCCCACCCGCGTGCCGATGGTCTCGTAGCCGTCGCAGATCGGGCAGATGCGGATCAGGCCCTTGGCCACCGCCGCCTCGAGGCCCGGCAGCTCCGGCTCGATGTCGGCCACGCCGGTGGCCAGCAACACCGTCCGGGCGGCGATCTCGCCCTCGGCGGTGGTCAGGCGGAAGCCCTCACCCGCTCCGGCCAGGTCCTCCACATGGCCGGCCTCGATCACCGCGCCGTAGCGTTCCGCCTGGCGGCGCATGCGGGCCAAGAGGGTCTTGCCGCGCACGCCGTCGGGAAAGCCCGGATGGTTGTGGCTCAAGGGGATGCGCGCCGCCCGGCTCGCCCCGGCGTCGATCACCCGCACCTCGCGCCGGAAGCGCGCCAGATAGATGGCCGCCGTCAGTCCCGCCGGGCCCGCGCCCACCACCACGCAGTCGTGCATCGCAAGAAGGTCCTCGCCCAGCCGTCCGCATAAACCTCGCTTCAACACCTCGGGTTGCAATTAGCCCCTTGGGGCCGGGGCGCCCGGTGGAGCCGATGAAGTCACTATCGCGCAGATTTCTGCTCAGCGTCGGGATCATGTCACTCGCCGTGACGATCCTCGGCGCGCTCGGCGCCTTCGTGGTCTTCAAGAAGGAGCTGTCGGACCGGCAGATCGCCTATCTCGGCGACTATGTCCGCGAGCGCAGCAGCAACGTCGACCGGCGCTTCTCCAAGCTGACCGCCCTGCACAAGGCCGCGAGCGAGGAGCTCGAGCGGCGGATGAACCGGATGTCGCCGGCCGAGGTCGACCGCCTCGCCGACCTCTATTTGCCGCGCCAGCCGGATGGCACGCGCCGCAGCCCCTCGAAGTATTTCGACGGCGCCATGAACCACGGCGAATACATGTACGGCATGGGCGCCTTCGTGGGTCAGGCCGACCAGCTGAGCCGCCGCCAGAAGGCCGCCCTGGTGGCGTCCTTCGAGCTGGTCTCCGACTTCGGCCAGGCCGCCCGCAAGGACTACGACAACCTCTATTTCTTCATGCCGCCGGCCACCCGGCTGGTGATGTACGGGCCCGATCGGCCGGATCGGCTGATGTTCTACCGCCACGACGCGCCGGCCGACCTGGACATCTCCAAGGAGGAGATCGCCACCATCACCTCGCCGGCCGCCGACCCGGCCCAGGCGACCCGCTGCACCAACCTGCAGCGGCTGATCCAGGACAAGCAGGGCGAGAAGCTGGCCACCGCCTGCATGACGCCGGCCTACGTCAACGGTCACTACGTGGGCGCCTTCGGCTCGTCCATCGAGCTCACCGGCTTCTTCCTGAGCGCGGTCCGCAAGCCCCTGCCGGGGGCTTCCAGCCTGATCGTCACCCAGAAGGGCGAGCTGATCGCCTATCCGGGCTTCACCCTGCCCGGCAAGGCGTCGGAGGCCACGGTCGGTGCCTATGAGCGCACCCTCGGCCTCAAGCGCCTGACCGCCGCCATCGCCGCCGACGGCAAGGACTCCGGCGTGATCGACAGCCCCGATGGCCGCCAGATCGTGGCCTATGGCCAGCTCGCCGGCCCCAACTGGTACCTGCTGCTGACCTATCCCAAGGCCGAGGTCGCCGCCTCCGCGGCGCGCTCGGCCTCCTGGGTGCTGGTGGTGGGCGCCATCGCCTCGATCCTGCAGACCCTGCTGGTGGTGCTGCTGGCCCAGCGCACCATCGTCGACCCGGTGCGCAAGCTCGCCGCCTCCTGCGAGCCGGAGACCTTCGGCAAGGCCGAGCGGCCCGACGTGGCCGACGTGGAGAAGCGCGGCGACGAGATCGGCGTGCTGGCCAAGGCGCTCCGCCTGGAGCGCGAGAAGATCGACGAGGTGCTGGCCTCGCTGGAGGACCGGGTGCGCGACCGCACCGCCCAGCTGGAGCGCGCCAACGCCGAGAAGTCCCGCTTCCTGGCCAATATGAGCCACGAGCTGCGCACGCCCTTGAACGGGGTCATCGCCATCTCCGAGACCCTGGCCAAGAAACAGACCACCAAGAAGGGCCGCGAGCTCGCCGAGCTGATCGTCTCTTCGGGCCGGCTGCTGGAGCGGGTGCTCACCGACATCCTCGACTTCTCGAAGATCGAGGCCGGCGAGATCAGGCTGTCGCGCGACGAGTTCGCCATGACGCCGCTGGTCTCCGGGATCGCCGAACTGCACCGCGCCGCGGCCGACGCCAAGGGGCTGGCCTTCCACTGGCGGGTCACCGACGACGCGGCCGGCCGCTTCGCCGGCGACACCATCCGCCTGACCCAGGTGCTCTCCAACCTGCTCTCCAACGCGGTGAAGTTCACCGAGGCCGGCGACGTCCGCCTCGACGTCGACACCTACGGGATGGGCGTGCGCTTCCGGGTCTCCGACACCGGCATCGGCTTCGACGAGGAGGTCAGGAAGCGCCTGTTCCGCCGCTTCGAACAGGCCGACGCCTCGATCCGCCGCCGGTTCGGCGGCACCGGCCTGGGGCTGGCGATCAGCCGCTCGCTGGTGGAGCTGATGGGCGGCCATATCGAAGGCGCCTCGACGCCGGGCCAGGGCTCGGCCTTCACCGTCTGCCTGCCGCTGGAGCGCCTGGAGGGCGAGGCGGTGGTCGAGGTGGAGGACGCGCCCGACGTGCTCGACATCTCCGGGGCCCGCGTCCTCTTGGCCGAGGATCATCCCACCAACCAGAAGGTGGTCCAGCTGATCCTGGAATCGGTGGGCGTCGCGCCGGTGATCGTCGAGAACGGCCAGCTGGCGCTGGACGCGCTCAAGGCCGAGCGGTTCGACGTGGTCCTGATGGACATGCAGATGCCGGAGCTGGACGGCCTCTCGGCCACCGCCATGCTGCGCGCCTACGAGCGCGAGACCGGCGCGCCCCGCACCCCGGTGATCATGCTCACCGCCAATGCGCTCGACGAACACATCCGCGCCGGCCAGGACGCCGGCGCCGACGCCCACCTCTCCAAGCCGATCCGCGCCCAGGGCCTGATCGAGGCGATCGTCCGGGCGATGACCACGGGCGAGGCGCCGGGCGAGGAGTCGGCCGTCGCCTGAGCCGGCTTAGCGCGCCGTGGGCCGCAGGGCCCGACCGAAGGTCGGCCCGAGGATAGGCTCCGCGGCTCTCTGACGAGGGCCTCTGGCTGGGATGACGGGCTGATTTCGGCGGGCGCCAAAAGACCCTAAGTCCCGTCCCCACAGAACCGCCGAGCGCCAGCTTCCCGGCAAGACGTCGGCGTCGACATTCGACCCATTGCGGACGTTCATCAATTCGAGCGCTACTGGCTCTCAGGCGACCCTAGGAAGGTCCGCTTGCAGGCGTGATAAAGCGAAGCCATACGCGCGATCTGGGACCCGTAATTCAGGTTTTAACGGTCAAACCGCCCGCTATACCGGCGGCTAGCGCCGTCTGGCTGACTTGCCATATATGGAAATTACCCACACAAAACCCTCAAAGGTTGTGTGGGGCTCTCGATGGCTCTTTCCAATATTCATACGTATCTAGTTCATCCTCACGATAAGGGTGAGCAAACCGATGGGACAGCCGTACCTCTGCAGGGGCAGCTTTTTGAGCTTCTGAGAGACGTCTACGAGAAGTCCGATTCAGAGTGCGATATCGACATTGCATTCAACCCAAACGCCGAGGGAGCCCAAGACAATGCGATCAGGTCGCAGGTCCTGGCATACCTCGAAGCTCCGAACCTGGAGACCGGAAAGGCCATTGCCGACGCGCTGCGGCTGGTGACCACCAATCGCTCGGGCGTCGGGATGCTGTTTCTGATGTCGGGAAGAGAAGACGACGATCACAAGATTGTAGTTTCACGGTTCCCCGCGAATAAAGGAATCCTCGCCGAAGAAGCTCAAGACGGCCTAAGCGTCGAATTTCTCGAACGCGTCTTTATGAAAAGCCAATACGCTTACAAGGCGGCAACATTTCGAGGGCCGACCCTTGCGGCGGGCTTCTGGCAAGGTCGCGCCGTGGACAAGCAGTTGGGCGATCCCTTGCTGAGGGTTTCCGACTATTGGGTAAAGGGTTTTCTAGATTCAGAGTTCAAGACCACTTCGGCCGGAGGGACGCGACGCTTAGCTGAGGCTCTGCGGAAGGCGTCGCAGGCGACGAATGATCCCGACGTGAGACGAGAAATAATCGCCGCGGCTACGCTCGCTGGCAACTTGGCTGACCAGCAAACCAGCATCGACGGATTTTCCCAGCAGTTCCGCCTGAGCGACGCTGCGAAGGGGGCCATAACCCGACAGCTCAAGAATCCGGCGACGGCGCAGGAGCAATTCATTTTTGCCGCCGACGAGTTCCATCGACAAATTGCCTATCGCTCGGTGGAGTTAAATTCGGGCGCGATCCTCACCGCTCAAGCGGCCGACTTTGATCGCGTTTTTCAGCGGGAGGACCTAGACGCTGGCCTAGTGCGGTTCTCGACCTTGGGCGTACCCGTCGATGAGCGGCTGCGAAAGGTCAGCGCGTGAACCTTGAAGCGGAATATGCGGAGCGCTTTGAAAAAGTTCTTCAGCCGCTATCCGTCGCGCTGGAGGATCACCTTCGAGACCTTCTAAGAGGCATTGAACGTATCGACCGCATTCAGGCGAGGTCGAAGTCGGTCCCGCGCTTTCTCGGCAAGGCCGCCAAGACCGACGACGGCAAGCCGAAATACTCTGACCCGCTGCATCAAATTCAGGATCAGATCGGCGCTCGCGTGATTTGCTTCTATCTCGACGACGTTGAGAGAGTTTCGGCTCACTTGGAGAAGTACCTGAAGAACGTGGAGAAACGAAGGGTCGTCCCCGAGAGCGATTCCGAATTCGGCTATTTCGGAAAGCACTACGTTCAATTCATTCCGAGCGATGTGATCGACGACAGCTGGGATAAGAAGTTGATCCCGGATTTCTTCGAGCTTCAGATAAAAACGCTCTTTCAGCACGCTTGGTCTGAAGCGGACCACGACCTCGGCTATAAGCCTGGAGGCGCCGAACTAGCGAGCGATCAAAAGCGCAAGATCGCCTTCACCTCTGCCCAAGCGTGGGGGGCCGATCTGCTCTTCAACGAACTGTTCATTGAAAGAAACATTGCGCAAGTTCGCGGAACTATTTGAATGAGCGGAGGCTCTCTCGCCGAGGGCGTTGCTGAGTATCCACGCCTTGAAGCGCTCGTATTTTCGCAAGAGCGCCGCCTCCACTAGCGCACCGACCCATGGCCTAGCTTCCGGGCGTGTCGCATAGTTAGCGCGTGCCAGGTTTCGCAGACATCCGCCAACTTTTGCGCGCCTCCACTCACGAGGCACTCGAAATGCTTGTGGCCGAGTTGCTCACCGGTCTGCTGCCTAACGTCATGCGTTCGAGACGCCTTGGCGAATTGGATTGCATAGGCATTGATGTCGCCCAGCATGACACCGGATCCGACAGCGTCGCCTTGGCGATACAGTGCAAGGGTTTTGAGCTCGCGGTCGGCCCGAGGCAGACGGCTGCTTGCGTCGCGGACATCCAGAAATTTCGTCGGCTCGGACCGCGCGTTCCAACCTACTGGTTGGTGGTGAACCGACGGGTGAGCGACGAGGCTAGGTCTGAGATCGACGCGGAGCTTAAGCAACTCGTCCAGTCCGGCAAGGCAGACGTCGCCCGCCTTCTCGATCTAGAATCATTCGTCGATGAGCTTCGCAGTCTAGCGCGGGAATGCCTTGGGAACTGGGCAGCCCAGGCACGATCCCGACTGGCCGAACAGTTCCAAGAACGCCTCGGCGTCGTGCGTTACATTTCCGACGTTCCCTTTGAGCGTGGAAACGAAATGAACGAGTGGCCCGCTGACTGGATGAACCGCGACATCCGGAAGTACCTTGGCGCAATACATCCCGAGCACATCGGCAAGGATCGATCGCCGCCGCGCTTCCTCGTGACGGCGAGTTTCGGGTTCGGCAAGACCAGCACGCTCCATGCGGTCGCAGAGGATTGGATTGGATGCTCCGGCCACGTTATCTACGTACCTGCGGCGCTCCTGGCGGATGAAGCCTTCGTCAACGGTGCAGGACTGACTGAGAGTCTCCTCGATCAGATCACCCCGCCGGGATGGACCGCCCCGCAGCAGGTCGCCTTCATCTTACGCGAAACGCTGCGCAAAGACTTGGCTAGGTCGCGCGAATGGCTTTTGCTTATCGATGGCATCGATGAGTGCGTCTACTGGTCCGACGCCCGGCGGCTGTCGGCGCTGTGGGGCGGTGTGGTGGACCTGGGACTTCCGCTGGTAGCTTCAGTCCGTGACGAACTGTTTCAACTCCGTCGGAGCGAGTTCGAGGCGGGCGATGGCCGCTCCTTCGGCCGGCCCTTCTTTGACATCGTCGCGCTCCTCGACTGGTCGGATGAGCTCATCCTGGAATTTCTCGCGCGCTATAAGCAGGCGCAAGCAGACCCCGTCCCTGAGGCATTCGTGCGACTAGAGTCGGTGGTTGCGTCGGGGTACTACGTCCACACCTACGGAGACATTCCGAAGCGTCCCCTGTTTCTCGGCATGCTTGCGGAAGACGCTTGGCGGGACGAGCAGCCAGAAACAGAGCTGCACCTCCTTTATGGTAAGTATCTCCGTCGCAAGCTGCACTTGGATCGGCACAGCCCAGGAGCTGGTGCAGTGGTCCGGACAGGCGAACTCGCAAGCCGCTTTGGGGCGGAGGAAGAAGCTGAGCGGATTATCCACGCGATGGAAGACGTGGCGCTAGCAATCGCGGGCTCTGAGATTGGGGAGGAGGGGGCGACGATTGGGGAGGATCAGCTACGCCAAATTTTGCGTGCGGTTTCGGCGGAAGTGGAACGGATCGAGGAAATCGCCTTGAACTCCCTGCTGCTTCCTGCTGGTCGCGATCCCGTCACGCGTGCCCGACGGTTTCGCTTTGCGCACCAATCTTTTCAGGACTGGTTCGTCGCGCGGCACCTCGTGTCGTCCGGAGGACTGCCGGATCCAGCAATTCACAATCAGGCGGTGCGGGCTTTCGCCGTCCGCATGTTAGCGACGAACGCCACGAAGGGGCTCTCGGCGATCTAGGCGAAGTCGGCACCGAGCTAAGCTTGGTCCGCTTTGCGCTCTCGCTGAGGGTCCGCCCTGGCGCAATCCTGTCTTTTGAAGCCGCTCTCGAAACATCCCCTTCTCACCCCGCTCGGACGTCGCGAACCTGCGCTTCCGGCTTGCCGCCGCCCTACCAGTCCCGCTCCCCCCGCCCCCAGGCCGTGCCCGGGTGCACGGGCTCCGGCGGCTCTTCGATCCAGCCCTCCGTGCCCTTCTCCAGGTCGTCGCACTCCACCGTCCCGGTCTCCGGGTTGGGGGTATAGCTCACCACCTTGCGCTCGCCGGTGACCGGATGGGTCTTCACCCCGAAGGTGCGCAGCAGGACCGTGGTCGTCTCCGGCGCCACCGGCTCGACCAGCTTGGGGCGGAACTGCTTCGGCGCCATCACGCCGGTCATCCAGCGCAGCTGAGCGAGCCGGACGTGGGTCAGGTAGGCGGTGTCCGGGGTCGCGGCCATGGCCATCTCCCAGCCGTCGTCGGCCATCCGCTCGGCCCGCACCCGCATGCCGAGCTGGACCAGCTGCTCGAACTCCGGGAATCGGTTGCGCCAGCGCGCCAGCGTCGAGTGGCCGGGCATCAGCGGATCGGCGGCGATCCGGGTCAGGCTCTCCCCCCCGCACAGCCGTTGGAACACCGCCTCCGCCACGTCGGCGCAGAAGCCGGTCACCCGCCCACGCGCGCCCGGCGCCCGGCCACCGGCGCGCCGGGCGGAAATCAGCGCCGAGGCGAACTCCGGCTTCTCGGCCGCCCACTTGGCCACCGTATCCGGCCGCGGCATGCCGGGCTCGCGGCCGATCACATGGATCAGCTCCCCCGCCGCCAGCCGCCGGCAGACCCGCCGCTCCAGCGCCTTGGACCATCGCACCGGTGTCTTCCGAGCCATCGCATTCTGTTCCCGCGCAACCCGCATCGCCGGGCAGCCTCCCCGGGCGGGAAGGGGGACCGCGACGCGGTGGAGGCGCGTCGGCCGCGCGCTGCGCCTGCCGGACCGGCCCCGAGCTGACATGGAAAGGGCGCGGCTAAGCCGCGCCCGCTTGCGCCAGGCGCACTCCCTGACGATACCCAAATCCTCTCACAAACGCGCGCGTCTGTCAAGAACAAAATAGCAACATACATCGCGCGGCCAGGCCTTGAGGCGGGGCGTCTTGACCAGGACGGATCGCCATTCAACGTGCGGGGCAGAACCTGCGCCGCCCTCCTCCTCGATGGAGGAGGGCGAGGGTGGGGGTGTGGCCGCTGAGACCGGACAAATGGCGCGGATGGGCGCCGGCGCCCTCCGGCGCTTTTCGCCCCAACGCCGTGCGCCCACCCCCATCCAACCTTCCTCCATCGAGGAGGAAGGCTGTTTGGGACCTCGACGCGCCTCCGCTGAATGTCGATTCAGCCTAGGCCGTGGTCAGCGCGCGGTCCGCGCCGCCGGGTTCAGGTAGATCGGGTTGCCGAGTAGCCAGAGATTGCCGTCCGGCCCGCGCACATCGATGCGGATCCAGTGGGGTCGCCCGTCGCCCGCGAAGCTGTAGCTGCGGGTCTCGTCGGCCGAGGTGAGCTCGGCGTCGGCCAGCTTCGGCAGCGGCCCGGTCCCGGCGAACGCCAGATGGCCGCCCGCGGCGTGCGCGACGTGGACGTGCACGGCCAGGGCGGCGCCGACCGGTGCGCTCAGCGCATCGCCCATCTCGGCGCTATGGCCACCCGCCTCGGCGGTCACCTCCAGCAACCGGTCGCGCGTCCCCTTCAGGTCGACGAACACATGGCCGGCGCGCAGGGCCGAGAGGATCGCCGGCTGCGACAGCTCCGGGGCATGGACCACGGTGGTCGGAGAACCCACCGAGGCGGCCTCGGCCGGGTCCATCAGGGCGTTGTGGTTGTCCGAGCCGCCGACCCCGGTGATCCGGTAGCCGGCGTTCAGCCGCGCCTCCCAGAAGGCGAGGCCGGAGAGGAAGTCGCCGCCCTGGCTCTGCCGGAGCGCCCCGCCGTTCTCCGCCTCGATCATCGGGATGCGGCCGAAGTCGACCTTGGCCGTCCAGCCGCAGCCCATGCAGGTCTCGCCGGACGGCAGGCCCGGGTGGTTGATGGAGATCAGCCCGCCGGCCTTTTCGACCTCCGATAGGATGCTCGCCATGTCGGGCGCCCGCGGGCTTCCGAGCTGGAAGTCGATGAAGGCCTCGGGCCCGAAGACGTTGGCGTGGCCCTGGAAGGTGGTGATCTCGCGCCCCGGGATCAGCAGCAGGTCGTCGAAATAGGGTGCGAGCTCGCGCATCGCCTGATCGTGCGAGGTGGTGTTGTGGTCGGTGATGGCGATGAAATCGAGGCCGCGCGCCTCGGCCGCCTCGACGGTCTTGTAGAGCGGGCAGGGGACCTTGGCGCCGCGACGCGAGGCGCACGAAGCGTCGGAGTGGCCGGTGTGCAGGTGCAGGTCGCCGCGGTACCAGCCGGGGGTGGTCTTGAGGGGCGCGTCGTAGAAGCCGCCGAACGCGGTCCCGCGCTCGAAGAAGATGCGGGCCGTGTAGCGCGCCTCCGCGCCCTTCCGCAGGTTCGGCACGCCAAGGATCAGCGTCCAGGGTCCGGCCGGGATCGGGCCCGGCAGGTAGGCGGGTGTCGCCTCCGACTCGGAGATCGTGACCTCCGCCTTGTCGCCACCGCTCCAGCCGCGGAAGCGGGCGGGATCGCGCAGGCCGACGTCGATCACCGACCTCTGGTCCTGGCCGGTGTGCTCGAACCGCACGGTCAGCCGGGTCACCCCGGCCGGCACGCGGAACGGGACCTCGCGATAGGTCTGGTGGTCCTGGCCGGTCATCGCGCCGGTGAGCGTCAGGTCGGCGGCCCGTTCGGCGGCGAACGCGGCCGTTCCCGCCGCCAGCAGCAGCGCCAGGCCGATCAATACTGCGCGCAAGGGCGTCCTCCCCCGTCCGCTGGGACGAGGGAGGATTAGATCACGGCGCTTCGTTGGAGAATATGACGGTGCCGGCGGCGGCGAACATGCCGCCGACCCCGTGGCTGACGCTGATCTTCGCGCCCGGGATCTGGGCCGGGGCGATCCCGCGCATCTGCCGCACGCTCTCCTGCAGGGCGTACATGCCGTACATGCCGGAGTGCATGTAGGAGAGCCCGCCGCCGTTGGTGTTCAGCGGCAGCTTCCCCGCGGCTTTTCCATCAGACGCGGGCGCCGTGTTCCGCCCCCGGATGAAGGCCGCCGCCTCGCCGGGCTTGCAGAAGCCCAGGTCCTCCAGGCCGTAGAGCGGCAGGTGGGCGAAGGCGTCGTAGATCATCAGGTGGTCGACGTCGGAATGCTTGATTCCGGCCTCGTCGAACGCCTTCTTGCCGGAGACGCGGAAGGCCTTGGAGGAGGTGAAATCCTCCATCTGGCTGACCATCGGCGTCTCGACGCTCTCGCCGGTCCCCAGCACATAGACCGGCTTCTGCGGGAAGTCCTTGGCCCGCTCGGCCGAGGTGAGGATCAGGGCGCCGCCGCCGTCGGTGACCAGGCAGCACATCAGCATGCGGAACGGCCAGGCGATCATCGGCGAATTCAGCACGTCGTCGACGGTGATCGGGTCCTTGAAGCTGGCGCGCGGGTTCTTGGCCGCCCACTCCCGCTGGATCACCGAGACCCAGGCCAGGTCCTCTTCGGTCAGCCCATAGGTCTTCAGGTAACGGAGCACCGGGATGGTGAACATGGTCGGCGGGCCGACCGGCCCATAGGGCATCTCGAACTGGCCGGCGAGGCTGGCCCCGCCCCCGCCGCCGAACCGGCCGCCGGCCCCCACCCGGCTGCGGCCGCTCTCGCCGTGGGTGATCAACACGGTGTTGCAGAGCCCCTCGTTGATCGCCGCCGCGGCGTGGCGGACGTGCAGCATGAAGGAGCAGCCGCCGACGCTGGTGCCGTCGGCATAGGTCGGCGTGATGCCGAGGTAGTGGGCCAGCGCCGTCGGGCTCTCGCCCGCGGTCGCCACGCCATCGATGTCGGAGGGCTTGAGGCCGGCGTCGGCGAGGGCGTTGAGCGCCGCATCGGCGTGCAGGCCGATCACCGAGACGTCGGGGATCTTGCCCATCTTGGTGGTCTCGGCCGCGCCGACGACCGCTACGGATTTCGGCTTCATGGCCTTACGCCCCCGCCGGTTCGAAGAGGGGCAGGCTGATGTCGTCGGTCTGTTTGGCGAAGGTGACCTTCAGCGCCATGTCGAGCTTGAGGGCCTCCGGCGTCTGCGGGCAGCCCACGATGTTGGTCATCATCCGCGGACCCTCATCGAGCTGCACCACGGCGATGGCGTAGGGGTCGGGCCCCATGTCGGGCCTTGGCCGGTGGTTGATCACATAGGACCACAGCACCGCCTTGCCGCTGGCCGGATAGGCCTCGACCTTGCGGCTGCCGCACTTGGGGCAGAAGGGCCGGGGCGGGAAGTAGCTCCCGCCGTCGCAGTCGGTGCAGCGCTGAAGGCGAAGCTCGCCCTCCCTGCACCCGTCCCAGAAATGCCGGGTCTCCGGCGTGGGCTCGGGCAGCATCCGTGGTGGCATGAATGAGGTCCTGAAAAATGGGCTTGGTCTGAAGGCTGCGCAGCAAAGCCGAGCGGCGCGCTCTTGTCGAGCGAGCGTAGGGCGAAGCTTCGAGCGCGGCTGAAACATCGCGGGCGCGCGGCGGGCTATCCGAGGCGTCCGATCGGAGGCCCCATGACCGTCACCTGCTGCATCCGCTACGTCATCGATCCCTTCCAGCTGGGCGCCTTCGAGGCCTATGCGCGCGCCTGGTCCCGGATCATCCCGGCCTGCGGCGGCGACCTGCTTGGCTATTTCCTGCCGCACGAGGGGACCAACAATATCGCCCTCGCCCTGATCTCCTTCGACAGCCTCGCGGCCTACGAGACCTATCGCGCCCGGATCAAGGCCGACCCCGCGGGCCTCGCCAACTTCCGCTTCGCCCAGGACAAGCGCTTCATCCTGGAGGAGACCCGCGCCTTCCTGACCCCGGTCGAGGCGCCGGCCGTGGTCTCGGCGAGCCGCCGGCGCTAGACGCGCAGTGGCTGCGGGCGGAAGCTCGCGGCATGGCGGCCGACCCCTTCCACCTGCAACGTTTCGTCGACGCCCAGGCGGGCGTCTACGAGACCGCGCTGGCCGAGCTCATCGCCGGCGACAAGCGCAGCCACTGGATGTGGTTCGTCTTCCCGCAGGTCGCCGGCCTGGGCCTCAGCCCGACGGCGCAACGCTACGCGATCGGCTCGCTCGCCGAGGCTCAGGCCTATCTCGCCCACCCGATGCTCGGCCCGCGGCTGTGCGCCTGCACGGCCGCGGTGAACGCCGTCGAGGGCCGTTCGGCGCACCAGGTGTTCGGCAGTCCCGACGACCTGAAGTTCCGCTCCTCGATGACGCTCTTCCGCGAAGCCGCGCCGGACGAACCCGCCTTCGCCACGGCGCTTCGGAAATACTTCGACGGCGAGGCCGACCCGCGGACCCTGGAAATCCTCCAGCGCTAGGACCGCGCGGCTACCAGCGGCGGTAGCCGTAGTCCCAGCGGCCGGGGCGGTAGTCCGGCCGCCAATAGGCCCGGTTGTTCCAGTACCAGTAGCGGTAGGGCCGGTAGACCCAGCGGTCGTTGACCCAGACCCAGGGCTGGTACCAGGACGGCCCGACGATCACCGCGGGGCCATATCCAGGCGCCGGGTAGTAGAAGGCCTGGGCGCCTGGCCGCACCACATAGCCGGGCGGGCAGGACCCCGAGACGGGCGTCGAGTTATTGCCGATCGCCGCGCCGGCCAGGGCGCCCAGCGCCCCGCCGGCCACCGCGCCGCCGCCTCGGTCGTGGCGTCCAGAGACGTTGGAGCCGACGATGGCCCCCAGCACGCCGCCGATCACCGCGCCGGCCGCGGTGTTGTTGCTGCGCTCGCGCTCCTGTTGGTAGCAGTAGCGCGCAGCCCACTCCGAATAGCGCTCGGCATAGTCGCGGTCGTAGGACTGGGCGCGCGGGTCGTAGATCGAGCCGGGCCCTTCGGCGCCCTCGGGCGGCGGAGCGTATTGTCCGGACGGCGGTCCGATCGGCGGTCCGCCATAAGGCTGTGCGGCCGCGGCTCCGGCCTGCGCCAGCGTGGCGACGGCGAGCGCCGAGGCCAGGCCCGTCGCGACCGCCGACCTTGATCTGGTCTGCATCATGATCTCCTTGTCCAATCCCCGGCCAGGCCGGGTCCGACACGCGGCGCCGATCTTGCGCTCAAGCCGGCCGATGTGAAGGGCCTTGGTAGGCAGGGATCGGGGCGGCTACTGGACGTGAAAGCTTCAGCTTGGAAACCAACGACATGTTCCGTCCGCTGTTTCTCGGCCTGATCCTGGCGGCCTGCGCCGCCCCATCCGCCCAGGCGACGCCGGCCGAGCTTACGCGCCAGCGCGCCGAGGCGGGGGCGGTCAGCATCGTCCGCGACGACTGGGGCATCGCCCACGTCCACGGCCACACCGATCGCCAGGCGGTGTTCGGCATGGCCTATGCCCAGGCCGAGGACGACTTCAACCGCGTGGAGACCAACTACCTTGCCGCCCTGGGCCGGACGGCGGAGGCGGTGGGCCCGGCCGCCATCTGGCAGGACCTGCGGATCAAGCTGATCGTCGATCCCGTGCAGCTCAAGGCCGACTACGCCGCGAGCCCCGCCTGGCTGAAGGCGCTGATGGGCGGCTGGGCCGATGGCCTGAATTTCTACCTGGCCACCCATCCGGCGGTGAAACCGAAGGTCATCGCCCACTTCGAGCCCTGGATGGCCCTGGCGTTCAGCGAGGGCAGCATCGGCCCGGACATCGAGCGCGCCGACCTCGGCCAGCTGCAGGCCTTCTACGGCGGCGCCAAGGCCGTGAGCGTCGCGCTGCCGCGCGCCCCGGACGGCCAGCCCCTGGAAGCGGGCGGTTCCAACGGCTTCGCCATCGCGCCGGCCAACACCCGAGACGGCCACGCCCTGCTGCTGATCAACCCGCACACCTCCTTCTTCTTCCGCTCCGAGCTGCAGATGCGAAGCGACGAGGGGCTGAACGCCTATGGCGCGGTCACCTGGGGGCAGTTCTTTATCTACCAGGGCTTCAACCCGCACGTCGGCTGGATGCACACCTCGACCGGCGCCGACGTCGTCGACGAATTCGCCGAGACCATCGTACGCAAGGACGGCAAGCCGTTCTACCGCTACGGCGAAGCGCTGCGGGCCGTGGAGGTATCGACTATCGTCGTGCCATACCGGACGAAGGAAGGCGGTCTGCAGAGCCGCAGCTTCACCGTCTACCGCACCCACCACGGCCCGATCGTCCGCGCCCAGGAAGGCAAGTGGATCGCCATCGCCCTGATGCAGAGGCCGGTGGAAGCGCTGGAGCAGTCCTTCCTGCGCACCAAGGCCCACGACTATGCGAGCTTCATGCAGGTCGCCGAGCTGAAGGCCAACTCCTCCAACAACACCCTGTTCGCCGACGACAAGGGCGAGATCGCCTACCTGCACCCGCAGTTCATCCCCAAGCGCGACGACCGGTTCGACTACACCAGGCCGGTGGACGGGGCCGATCCCGCCACCGACTGGCAGGGCCCGACCCCGCTCGCCGAGGTCCCCCACCTCGTGGGTCCGCCGAGCGGTTTCCTGTTCAACAGCAACGACGAGCCCTGGAACACCGCGGGGCCCGGCGACAGTCCGCGCAAGGCGGACTTCCCCCGCTACATGGACCAGGCCGGCGAGAACATGCGCGGCGTACACGACATCCGCGTGCTGGCCGGCCGCAGGGACTTCACCTTGCAAAGCCTGATGGGCGCGGCCTTCGATCCCTGGCTGCCGGCCTTCGCCAAGCTGATCCCGAGCCTCCTCTCCGCCTATGACGCGACGGCGGACGGCGACCCGTTGAGGGCGAGGCTCGCCGACCAGATCGCGGTGCTGCGCGGCTGGGACGATCGCTGGAGCGCCGGGTCGGTCGCCACCTCGCTGGCGGTGTTCTGGGGCGACGAGATGTTCAAGGGCGTGCCGGGCGCCTCGTCCGGGCGCGTCGCCCTGTTCGACCGGATCGCGGCGGAGGCCAGCGCCGCCCAGAAGCTGCAGGCGCTGGCCTCCGCCTCGGACCGGCTGACCGCCGACTTCGGGACCTGGCGCACGTCCTGGGGCGAGATCAACCGCTTCCAGCGGCTCGACGACTCCATCGATCCTCACCACGACGACGCCCGGCCTTCGATCCCCGTACCCTTCGTCTCCTCCCAATGGGGCTCGCTCGCCGCCTTTGGCGCCAGCCGCTATCCGGGGACGAAGAAGCTCTACGGCTACAAGGGCAACAGCTTCGTGGCGGTGGTCGAGTTTGGGCCGCGAGTCCGCGCCTTCGCCGTCACCGCCGGCGGCGAGAGCGGCGATCCCAAGAGCCCGCACTTCAACGACCAGGCGCTCCGCTACGCCTCAGGCGACCTGCGCGAGGTCTACTTCTGGCCCGAGCAGCTCAGGGGCCATACCGAGCGGACCTACCATCCTGGCGACACGCAACCCTAGGCGATCTGGTAGCCCGCCACGCCGGTCCGCCAGAGCAGGAAGGCGTAGGTGTCCACCGCCTCGCGGTCCTGCTGGGCCCGGGTCGAGCCGATGCCGTGGCCGGCGTCATAGTCCACCCGCAGCAGGATCGGCTTGCCGGAGCTGGTCGCCGCCTGCAGTCGGGCGGTCATCTTGGCCACGTGGAAGGGCGCGACCCGCGGGTCGGTGACGCCGGTGGTGAGCAGCACCGCCGGATAGGCCGTGCCATCCTTCACCGCCTGGTAGCTGTCGATCAGCTTCAGCGCCTTGTAGCCGGCCGGCTCGGCGATCGCCCCCCACTCCGGCTCCTCGCCATAGCCGTTCTGCTCGGCCACGTAGCGCAGCGGGTTCGACCAGCCGACCCCGTCGATCACCGCGGCGAACAGGTCCGGCCGCTCGGTCATCGCCCGGCCGACGGTGATGCCGCCCGCCGAACGGCCGCCGATCGCCAGTCTCGCCGGCGCGGTGTAGCGCTCGGCGCAGATGTGCTCGCAGACCGCGATCAGGTCGCGCCAGGTGTTGGGCTTGTTCATCAGCTGGCCGGCTTCATGCCATTCGCGGCCGTACTCCCCGCCGCCGCGGACGTTGGCGTAGCCGACGATGAAGCCCGCATCGACCAGCGCCAGGGTCTTGCCGGCGAAGGCCGGGGTATAGGCGCTCGAGCCGTAGGAGCCGTAGGCCGAGATCCAGGCCGGCGTGCGCCCGTCGCGCTTCAGCCCCTTGCGGTAGATCAAGGTGTAGGGGATGCGCACCCCGTCCCTGGCCATGGCGAAGCCGCGCACCGTCTCGTAGGCCGAGGTGTCGATGGCGGGCCGCGGCGTCACCCCGGTGTCGGCCACATGGCCCTCCGGATCGATCGACCAGACGCCCGAGGGCGTCAGCCAGCCGGTGTAGGTCATCAGGGCGCCGGGCTCGCCGGGGTTGGTGACCACCGCGCCCACCGTCCCGTCGAACGGCAGGGCGATCTCGCTGACCCGGCCGTCACGGCCGAGGCGGCGCAGCCGGCTGACCCCGCCGTCCATGATGTCCAGGTAGAAGCCGTCGCGCGCCCGGCTGAGGCTCTGGATCACCTGCGGCCCCTGCGGTACGACCTCGACGGCGTTGGCCAGCGACGGCCGGGCGGCGGCGACCTTCACGATGCGGCCGCGCGGCGCGCCCTTGTTGGCCAGCAGGTAGAGCTGCCCGTCGTCGATGGCTAGGTCGGTGACCACGTCGTCGAAGCCCGCCACCGGCGTCCAGCGCGCGTGACCTGTCGCCGCCTCGGCCAGGGGCGCGATCAGCAGCCGCGACTCCCGCCGCACGTCGGAGAGCGCCAGCACCACATAGGGCGACCCCTCGAAGGTCAGGATCGAAGGGGCCTGGATCTTCTCGTAGGCGACGGCCGGGTCGAGGCCGCGCTTCATCAGGATCGGGTCGCCGGCCGGGTCGGTCCCCAGCCGGTGGAAGCGGGCCTGGCTGTCCAGGTAGCGCTCGGGCGTGTCCACCTTGCCGGTGAGCTGGTTGTAGAAGAAGCCGGAGGCGTCATCGAGCCAGGCCGGCTGCGCGCCCTCGGTGTTGGGGATCTGTTCGGGCAGGTCGTGGCCGTCGGCGACGGTCAGGACATGCAGCACCGAGTCCTCGCTGCCGTTCGGCGAGACGCCATAGGCCACGTAGCGGCCGTCCGGCGAGGCCCGCCACCAGTCCAGCGACATGTGGCCGGCGCCGCCGGCGCTGAGCGCGGTGGGATCGACCAGCACCCGGTCGCGGCCGTCCTCGCGGACGAACAGCTTGTAGTTGTCGGCGCCGGCCGGCCGCTGCTGGAAGAACAGCTTCCCGCCCGCCCGCTGCAGGGCGTTGGTCAGGGCCACGTCGCCGGACAGCTGCTGGATGCGGGCCAGCAGGCGCTCGCGGCCGGGGATCGCGTCGAGGATCGCCCGCGCATGGGCGTTCTGGCCCTTCAGGAAAGGCAGCCACTCGGGATCCTTGTCGTTCTCCATCCAGCGGTAGGGATCGGCCAGGGTCTCGCCGAAGTAGATGTCGTTGACCACCTGCACGCGGGCGACCGGGGCGGGCGGCGCCGGGACCGCGGCGGCCGCGAAGCGGGCCAGCATCGGGGCCGCGAGCACCGTACCCGCTCCCAGCATCAGGCGTCTGCGATCGACGTAGGCCACGAGCGAAACCCCCACTTCCCAAAGGCGCGAGTAGGGCCTAGTCGGCTGGGGCTGGCAAGCCCGGGCCGATCGCCGGACCGGGCGCCTTCGGGTGGCCGCAGTCCTGCCGCCCCTGACGCCCGAGAGGAGACGCCGACTTGGGCCTGAACGACACCGCCGCCGAGATCGTCCGTCGTTGGGTGGCCGCCTGGCCGCCGGACGCCGGCGGCGCCGCGCTCGCCAAGCTGCTGCACCTCCTGGCCCGCTGGCGCTCGCAGCTGCTGTCCAACACCTACGTCAGCCAGCACGGCACGACCATCTACGGGGGGCCGTTCGCGGGCATGGATTACGTCGAGACCGCCACCGAGGGCGCGCTGATCGCCCGCCTGATCGGGGTCTACGAGTCCGAGCTGCATCCGCACTTCAAGGCCATCGTCGCCGGCGGCCTCGACTGCGTCATCGATGTCGGCTGCGCGGAGGGTTACTACGCGGTCGGCCTGGCGCGGATCGCGCCGGAGATCACCGTCTACGCCCACGACATCGATCCGAAGGCGCGGGCCGCCTGCGCCGAGCTCGCGGGCCGCAACGGGGTGGCAGACCGGGTCATGGTCGGCGGTGAGTTCAAGCCCGAGGACTTCGAACAGTTCGCCGGCCGCCGCGCCCTGGTGCTCGTCGACACCGAGGGCGCCGAGGTCGACATCCTGCAGCCCGAGCGCGCGCCGAGCCTTGCGGGCATGCACATCATCGTGGAGACCCACGACGGGGCCCGGCCGGGCGCGCTCGCCCTGATGATCGAGCGGTTCTCGCCCACCCACGACATCGTCCGCGTCGACCAGCAGCCGAAGACCGGCGCCCTGCCGCCCTGGGTCGCCGAGCTGTCGCACCTCGACCAGCTGCTCTGCGTCTGGGAATGGCGCGGCGGCCCGACGCCCTGGCTGGTGATGACGCCGAAGGGCCGCGCGGCGTCCTAGATCAAAGCAGCGGCTTGCCGTCGGCGCTGGGCAGGCCGACGCCCAGCAGCTTGGCGAGGGTTGGGGCGATGTCGCGCATGTCGATCTCGCCGATCGCGCCTTTGTGGGGCACGCCGGGACCGGCCAGGATGAAGGTCGCGCGCATCTCCGGGTGATCCGGGAACCAGCCGTGGCCGCCTTTGTTGCCGGGCGTCGCGAGCGCCGGGCCGTCCGGCCCGCCTTCCGCCTCGTAGCCCATCTTGAAGTCGATCCAGAAGCTGGCCTGCGGCGTGCCGCCGGCCCGCGTGGCCTCCGCGCCGTCGACGATCCGCTCGACGCCGTTGGCCGGATCGGCGGCCAGCTTGGCCAGGGCCGCGGACACCCGGGCCCGCAGCGCGGGATCGTCCGGGCGGGCGAGCACGATGGCCGCCGCGCCGCCGCCCCAGGGAAAGGCCTCCCAACTGGTCACCCGGTGGGTCTTCGGATCGGTGGTGATCAGGCCGGCCTCGGCGAACGCCCGCTGCACATTGACACCGTGCGGACTGTCCGCGAAGCCGTGGTCGGAGACGATGGCCACCACCAGGCCGGGCTCGGCCTCGCGCGCCGCGGCGACCAGGCGCCCGACGCTGGCGTCTAGGCGCTCCAGCACCGCATGCGCCTGCGGCGTCCCGGGGCCGAAGGTGTGCTGGGTGTGGTCGAGGGCGGCGATGTGCACGGTGGTGAGCGCCGGATGCTTGGCCCGGATCAGGGCGGCGGCGTAGGCGCACAGCACGTCGTTGGTGTCGGGATCCTCGCCCACCGCCTCGGCCAGGGGATGGCCGGTCGCGGCCTCGAGCTCGGCGATCATCCCGGGCGTGGAGATGGCGCGCAGCAGCTTCAGGTCCTCGGGGATGCGGGCGCGCCAGTACTCCGGCAGGTTGTAGTCGATCGACGGCGAGTTGACGCTCACCGGCCAGGAGAAGGCCGCCACCTTGCCGCCGGCGGCGTGAACCACGTCCCACAGCGTCGGGACCTTGATGTCCTCGGCGTACCAGTACCAGCCGCCCATGTTCTTCCCGAACGGGTCGAAGGTGGTGTTGTTGGCGACGCCATGCTTGGCCGGCCAGACCCCGGTGATCAGGGTCGTGTGGTTCGGATAGGTGACGGTGGGCAGGGCGTTGCGGACGCCGGTGGCGTAGATCCCCTCGCCGGCCAGGCGGCGCAGGTTGGGGACCTTCAGCCCGCGCTGGTCGGCCTCCCACACGTCGGCGGGGCGCAGCCCGTCGACGGAGATCATCAGAACCGGCGCCGCGGCGGCGACGGCCGGAACCATGACCGCCAGCAGCAGGCCGGCGATGAAGCTGAGCACCCGCATGAACATCTCTCCCGTTCGGCCCAGGTGTGACGGCTCTTTGTGACGCTTCCTAAGTCGGTGCGCTAGACCAGCGACACCGAGATCTTCCGACGTTCTGTGGAGGCCCGCAGCTCGGCCCAGATGGCGTCCTGCCGTTTCGTATCGCCCGCCGCTTCGGCCGCGATCTGGGCGGTGATCAGCAGGGCGCGCAGCCGGTCGTTCTCGGTCTTCAGGGCGGAGAGGTGCAGGTCGTCGTCGTCGCCGGCAGCGCCAAGCAGCGCCCGCAGCGCCCGGTTCTCCGCCACCAGCTTGTGCGCGGCGCCATCCCAGACTTCCGCGGCCAGGGTCAGCAGCATGGCGGTGAGGCCCAGGTCGCTGGCCCGTTCGGCGTCGGGGATGTCCGGCATGGCGCTTCGGCCGGCGATCACCGCGAGCTGCAGCAGGACGGCGGGAACCTCGGGCGTCATAGCTTCCCCATCACCTTGAGGATCGCCCGGTCCTGGGCGTTGAGCAGCCACCAGGCCGGATAGATCATGATCGGCTCCCTGTTGCCGCCCTTGAGGAAGGCGCCGGCCGAGCCCACCCAGATCGCCTGGCCCTTCACGCAGTTGAACAGGATCCACCAGTGCAGGGCGGCCGGGTCGGCCGTGAGCCCGCTCGCCCGCGCCCAGACGGCGACCGCCTCGTCCTGCGGCAGCAGGCCGCCGGCCAGGCCGCGCCCGAACTGCCAGACCGGATTGAAGCCCCAGGCGAGGTCTTCCAGCGGATCGCCCAGGTGGGCCATCTCCCAGTCCAGCACGCCATGGATCTCGCCGGCGTCGTCGTAGAGGAAATTGCCGGTGCGGTAGTCGCCGTGCACCACGCTGAGCTTCTGGGCCGGCGGCGGCGGGTTGGCGCGCAGCCAGCGGATCGCGGCGCGGGCGATCGGCAGGGGCTCGGCCTCGTCGCGGTCGAACACGGCTTCCCAGTCGTCGAGCTCGCGTTTCCAGCAGGCGTCGAGGGCGGGGACCGGCATCACCTCGGTCAGGCCGAGCGCCTCGGGGTCCGCCTTGGCGATCTCGCCGAGGATGGTCCACTTCCGCGCCGCCAGCTTCGGCAGCACCGCGTCATAGGCGCCGGCCAGCAGCACCTGCGGCGAGGCCTGGAAGCCGGCCAGCTCCTCGGCGATGAAGAACGGGTGGTCGAGGGGGCCGTCCGCCTCCTCCAGCCACAGCATCTCGGGCACGGGCACGGCCGAGCCACGGAAGGCGCCATAGGCCGCGAACTCGATGCGTCGCTCGGTGTCGATCAGGCTGGCCGGCGGATCGCGCCGGAGGATCATCCGCCGCTCGCGCGTCGCCCCGCCCTCGCGCCAGCGGGCCACGAAGCGATAGGTCTCCCGGCTCGCGCCCCCGGAGATGCGCTCCATGGCCTCCACGGCGACATCGCTCGCGCCGGGCATCTTCGACGATAGATAGGCCGCGACCCGCGGCGCGAGCGGATGGCCCACGCTCAGGTCATCTCGAACTTGATCGGCAGGCGCTTGGGGCCGTTGACGAACACCGCTTCGCTCATCGCCGGCTCACCGGCCAGCTCGACCGATGTCAGCCGCGGGATCAGCTCCTCCCAGAGGATGCGCATCTCCATCTTGGCCAGGTGCTGGCCGAGGCACAGATGGGCGCCGTAGCCGAACGCCAGGTGCTTGTTGGGCTTGCGATCGACCCGGAAGGCGTAGGGATCCTCGAATACCGCTTCGTCGCGGTTGCCCGAGGCGTAGCAGAGCATCAGCCAGTCGTTCTTCTTCAGGTCGCGACCGGCGAATTCCATGTCCTCGGTGACGGTGCGCATGAAGGTCTTCACCGGCGTCGCCCAGCGGATGGACTCGTCGACCAGGCCGGGGATCAGCGACGGGTCGGCGCGCAGCTTGGCGAGCTCGCCGGGGTTCTTCGCCAGCTCCCACATCGCCGTCGCGGTCGACGAGGAGGTGGTGTCGTGCCCCGCCGTGGCGACGATGATGTAGTAGCTCATCGCCTCCAGGTCGGAGAGCGGCTGGCCGTCCACCTGGGCGTTGGCGATCAGGCTGGCGAGATCGTCGGTGGGCTCAGCCCGTTTCCGCTCGGACAGGGCGCGGAAGTACATGAAGAAGTCGGTGATCACCCCCATGTCGAACTCGCGCTCTTCCGGCGGCTTGTTCAAATCGTCCTGGCGGGTCAGCTCCGGGTCCGCCGCGCCGAACAGCTCCTGGGTGAGCTTCAGCATGCGCGGCTCGTCCGCCTCGGGCACGCCGAGAATGGTCATGATCACGTGCAGCGGGAAGTGCAGCGCCACCTCGTTCACGAAGTCGCAGCGGCCGCCGGTGGCGGCCATCTTGTCCACCGAGGCCCGCGCGATGGTGCGGATGCGATCCTCCAGGCTCCGCAGGTTCTGCGGCAGGAACCAGGCCTGGGTCAGCACCCGGTACTTGGGGTGATCCGGCGCGTCCATGTGGATCAGGGTGCGCAGCAGGTGCGGGCTGCCGCCCATCATCTCGCGCACCTTGCGGTCCACCTCCTGGCTGGTCAGGGTCGGCGAGCGGTCGCCGTTGTGGAACAGGGCGTTCTGGCGGCTGATCTCCAGGATGTCGGCGTGGCGGGTCGCCACCCAGAAGGGATCGACGCCCTCGATCTCGGCCACCCCGAACGGCTCGTTGGCCCGCAGCCATTTGTAGGTCTCGTGGATCTCGCCGTTGGCGTAGGCGGACGGGGTGACCAGGCTGGTCGCCAGGTCTTCCGGGATCCGATGGTCGACAGCTTCTGCGACACTCATGGTCTGCAACGCCCCCCGATGACGCCGGGTCACCGGAGACGGCGCCTCCCTTTTCTTCTTATCGTCGCGCGGAGTTGATACCCGTGACAGACGCCCGGCAAGACTGACGGCGCGTCAACTGCGCGGAGCGGAGGCGGCCATGCTGACCAAGGGCGACGACTATCCGATCCACCAGACGCCGGAGCCGATCGCCTATGCGGGCTCGGACCGGAATTTCTACGACCGCTACTTCTTCAACGGCTATTCGCCGGATGGAGCTGAGTTCGTGGCGGTGGCCTTCGGGGTCTATCCGGCGCTGAACGTCGCTGACGCCCACGTCTCGATCATCCGCGACGGGGTGCAGCGCTGCCTGCACGCCTCGCGCGTGCTCGGCATGGAGCGGATGGACCTGGTGGTCGGCCCGGTGCGGATCGAGGTGCTCGAGCCTTTGCAGAAGCTGCGGGTGACGCTGGAGCGCGCTGAGGGCCTGGCCTGCGACCTCACCTTCGAGGGCCGCGCCTTCCCGATCGAGGAGCCGCGCTTCGTCAAGCGCAACGGCCCGCGCCTGTTCATGGACTACACGCGCCTGACACAGAACGTGCGGGTCTCCGGCTGGATCGAGGTCGACGGCGACAAGCGGCCCTGCGGCGCCGGCTGGACCGGCACCCGCGACCGCTCCTGGGGCCTTCGGCCGATCGGCGCGCCCGATCCGCAGCCGACGCCGGGCGGCGGGCTGATGGGCTTCTTCTGGCAGTGGACGCCGCTCAACTTCGACGACCGATCGGTCTTCTTCCACGTCAACGCCGACCCGGACGGCAAGCCCTGGAACACCCGCGCGGTGATCCTGCCGGACGGCGCGGCGGCCGAGGGCGGCGTCCATTCCGACGCGCCGCGCATGGAGGCGGTGACCCTGCGCCAGGGCACCCGCCACGCCGAGCGCGGGACCCTGCGCGTGCCCGTGGAGGGCGGCGAGGCCGAGGTCCGGCTGGAGCCGGTGGGCCAGCCCTTCCTGATGCGCGGCATCGGCTACGGCGGCGAGTGGCGCCATGGGGCGCTGAAGGGCGAGCTGGCGGTTGCCCGCGAGGACATCGACCTGGCCTCGGTCGACATGGGCGCGCCGGAGAACTGGCACATCCAGGCCATCTCGCGGGCTGTCATGACCGCGCCCGGTGAGCCGGAACGGCAGGGAATCGGCGTCTTCGAGCAGCTGGTCGCGGGACCGTACCGGCCGTACGGGCTATAGGGCGGCCTCGAACAGCTTCGGACGCCCCGCGGGATGACAAGACGCAAGATCGTGCTGGCCAGCCTCTGCGCCCTGGTCGGCCTCGCCGCCCTGTTCGCCGGATACCTGGCGGTGGAGACCCGCGCGCGAGCGGTGCTGGAGGCCCGGCACGCCAGGCCGGCGAGCGAGGTCCAGGCCGCGACCGCGCCGGAGGCGGTCGCCGCCGGGCGGCGTCTGGCCGTGGCTGCCGGCTGCACCTTCTGCCACGGCGACGGGCTGGCTGGTCCAGGTCCGGGGCCGGCCAGCAGCCTGCGCTCGCCCAACCTGACCCTGGTGGTCGGCCACCGCTCCGACGCCGACCTCGACCTGGCGATCCGCCACGCGCTGCGAGCCGACGGGACGGGGGAGCTCGCCATGCCGTCCTATGCCTACGCGGGGTTCAGCGACCGGGAGGTGGCTGAGATCGCGGGCTACCTGCGCAGCCTGCCGCCGCGCGGCGCGGCCGTTCAGCCCAGGCTGCCCGGCTTCATGACCCGCCTGGCCATCGCCGCCGGCCGCTTCAAGAGCCAGACCGACCGGCTGGCCGACGCCCGGCCGCCGCTCGATGCTGGTCAACAGTTCGAGGCCGGCCGCCACCTGGCGAACGTCGCCTGCGGCCAGTGCCACGGCAGCGACCTAGGCGGCGCGCCAGGTCTGCCGGGGCCGGACCTGACGGTGCGCACCTATTACAGCCGCGCCCAGTTCCATCAGCTGATGAAGACCGGCGAGATGCCGCAGAACGTCCATTCCGAGCTGATGCAGGAGGTGGCGCGGGCGAACTTCAGCAGCTTCACCGAGGCCGAGGTGGACGCGATCTACGACTACCTGCAGGCCCGCGACGTGCGGCTGGCGGCGGTCCGGAAACCGGCGTCCTAGCGCGCGGGCTTGCCCAGATGGCCCTTCAGGAAGCGGGCCATGGCGCGGAAGGCCTGGTCGGACTCCGGGGCGTCGATATAGGCCCAGAAGGCGTGCGGCAGGCCGTCGAACACCACCAGCTTGGACTCCACGCCTGCCTCGTCCAGGCCACGGCAGAAGTTGGCGGTGGCGCTGAGGAACAGGTCGTCGGTGCTGGTCATGCACAGGGTCGGCGGGAAGCCCTTGAGGTCGCCCAGCAGGGGCGAGGCGGCCGGGCTGCCGGCCGGGATCCGCCCCAGGTAGAGCTGGATCTGGGCCGCGACATCGCTCTTCTGGGCGATCTCCGAGCCGCCGGTCCGGGTGAGGTCGGCGTCGCCGGCGAACATGCCGAGCACCGCTGGCTCCGGCAGCCCGAGGGTCTTCAGGCGCTCGATCAGCTCCGGCCCGAGGATCGCGCCGGCGGAGGTCCCATAGAGGCCGATCTCCGAGGGTCTGTGGGTCTTCAGCAGCTCGCGATAGACGGCGACCGCATCGGCGAGCGCGGCGTCGGCCTGGTGTTCGGGCGCCAGGCGGTAGAGCACGGCGACCACCGGCACGCCGGTCAGCGCCGCGATCGGGATGTTCTCGGTCAGCGATCCGGAATCCGCGTTGAACCCGCCGCCGTGCAGATTGAGCAGCACCAGGCGGGTCTGCCGCGGCGGACCGGCGGGTGTGATCAGCCGCACCGGCACGCCGGCCATCGTCGAGGCCTCGATCCGCACCGGATAGGTCTTCTGCTGCCGCGCGCCGCCGTCGCGTTGCGCCTGGTCGAGGAAGGCGCGGCGGCCGGCGAGGTCCTGCGGCGGCCCTGGCCCGCGGGCGGTGGCGAGGACGGCGGCCTGGCCCTGCGAGCTGAGCGTCGTAGCGGCGCGGGCGGGGGGGCTTTGCGGGTCGGCGGCCGCAGCGGCCTGGGCGAAGAGGGCGGCGGTCAGGGCGAGCGCGATCATGCGCTCAGCAGATCATCCAAGTCCGCGGGCGGCAACGGCCCTTCAGCCCTACTGGTTGCCGAACACGTGGCTGAGGCGGGCCGCGGCCGGCAGCATCAGGGCGCCCAGCAGGCAGGGGAAGATGAACAGGATCAGCGGCACGGTGAGCTTGGCCGACAGCGCCAGCGCCTTCTCCTCGGCGCGCAGCATGCGCTTGGACCTCAGGTCCTGGGAGAAGATCGATAGGGTCTCACCAAGGCTGGTGCCCATCTCCTCCGACTGGCGCAGCATGGTGGCCAGCGCCCGGGCGTCCTCGATGCCGAGGCGGTCGGCGAAGGCGCCCCAGGCGTCCTTGCGCGAGCGGCCGGCGCGCAGCTCCAGCGTCAGCGCCCGCAGGTGGAAGGTCAGGCTCGGGTAGCGCCGCGCCAGCTCCTCGGCCACCCGGCTCACCGCGGCGTCGAGGCTGAGGCCGGCTTCGACGCTGGCGACCAGCAGGTCGAGGAGGTCGGGGAAGCCGTCGGCGTATTCCCGCTCGCGGGTCTTGCGGCGCGAGTTCAGCACCTGGTCGGGCCCGAGGATCGCCACGCCCGCCAGCACGAAGGCCAAGGCCACCGCGCCCATCCCCTTGCCGCCGGCGATCATCGGCAGGGTCAGGATCACCGCAAGCGTGGCGGCCACCAGCACCGCGGCGCGGATGCCGAGATAGATCACCGGCGCCTCGCGGCTGTGGAAGCCGGCTTGGGTCAGCCGCGAGCGCAGCAGGGAGACCTTGGCCGGGTCGCGCACCGCGCTCTGCTGGCCCAGCCGCTTGACGCCGGCCAGCACCTGGCCCGCGATCGCCCCGGCGGGCGCGCCGCGAGGACCGGCGCCCGCGGCCGCCGTCGCGAGGCGCGTGCGCCGCAGCGCCCGGACGCGCAGCTCCGCCACCGCCAGCCAGCCGCCGCCGGCGATCGCGCCGACCAGCAGCACCAGGCCCGCCACGTAGATCAGGGTCTCGATGGGAAGCTGGGCCATGTCGCTAGAGCCGCATGTCGATCATGCGCCGCATGACCAGGTTGCCGATGAACAGCCAGCCCAACAGGCCGATCAGCCCGTAACGGACCATCGGCTCGTGGCTGACGTCGCCATAGAAGCGCGGGTTGGTGATGTTGATCAGGCCGAACGCCACGAAGGGCGCCGAGGTCAGGATCATCGCCGAGACGCGGCCTTCCGCCGAGGCCGCCTTGATCTTCAGCCGCATCTTGTGACGGTCGCGCACGGTGGCGGCGTTGAGCTTCAGGAGGCCGGTGAGATTGCCGCCGGCCCGCTCCTGCAGGCGCACGGTGGCGGCGAACAGGTCGACGTCCGGATGCTGGCAGCGCTCGCTCATCCGCTCGATGGCCTGGGCGAGCGTCGCGCCATAGGCGATCTCGTCGGCGGACATGCCGAACTCTGAGCCCACGGGGTCGCTCATCTCGCGGCCGACCAGGGCGATGGCGGTGGGCACCGGGTGGCCGGCCTCCAGAGAGCGGACGATGATCTCCAGGGCCTGCGGCAGCTGGGCGCCCAGCTTCTTGGCCCGCCGGCCGGCCATGACCTTCAGCATGAAGACCGGCACGACGATCCCGCCGAGCGCCGCGCCCAGCAGCACCATCAACGGCATGTGGGTCGCCGCGAAGCCGCCGATTCCGCCGATCAGGGCGGCCGCGGCCACATAGGTGATCCACTTCTTCTGGTCGTAGGGCAGGCCCGAGGCGACGATCAGTTTGGACAGCCACTTGAGCCGCTCGGCGCGCTCGCCGCTGGCCGTGAGGCCGCGCTGCTTGCGCAGCTCGATCACCAGGGCCGCCACCCCATCCACCTTGTCGGCGATCTTCAGCCTCTGGTTCATCCGGCGCTTCTGGGTCGCCGTGGTGAACAGGCCGATCGCCGCCTGGGCCGCGGTGAACACCGCGGCGAACACCAGGATCATGACCAGGGTCTTGCCGTCCGCGTGCATCGGCTCAGCTCAGCGCCTTGGACGGATCGAAGTTCGCGGCGTCGTAGGTGATGCCCCGGCGCAGCATCTCGTCGAGGCAACGGGGGCGCAGGCCCGTGGCGCGGAACTCGCCGTGCACCGTGCCGTCGGTGTCGGTGTGGGTGCGGTTGAAGGTGAAGATGTCCTGCATCTGCACCACCTGGCCCTCCATGCCGACGATCTCGGTCACGTGCGTGACCTTGCGCTTGCCGTCCGACATGCGGTTGACCTGGACCACCATGCCCACCGCCGAGGCGATCTGGCCGCGCATGGCGTCGGGGCTGAGAGAGAGACCGCCCATGGCGATCATCTGCTCCAGGCGGCCGATCGCCTCGCGCGGGTTGTTGGCGTGGATGGTGGCCATGGAGCCTTCGTGGCCGGTGTTCATGGCCTGCAGCATGTCGAAGGCTTCTTCCGAACGGACCTCGCCCAGGATCACCCGGTCGGGCCGCATCCGCAGGGCGTTCTTGACCAGCTCGCGCTGGCGGATCTCGCCCTTGCCCTCGATGTTGGGCGGCCGGGTCTCCATGCGCACCACGTGCGGCTGCTGCAGCTGCAGCTCGGCGGCGTCCTCGATGGTGATCAGCCGCTCGCCGGGGCTGATGGCCGCCGAGAGCGCGTTGAGCAGGGTGGTCTTGCCGGAGCCGGTGCCGCCGGAGATGACGGTGGAGACGCGGGCCTTCACCGCCCCGTGCAGGAAGTCGGCGACGCACATCGGCATAGCGCCGAACGAGACCAGCTTCTCCAGGTCCAGCGGCTTCTTGGAGAACTTCCGGATGGAGACCGCCGCGCCGTCGATGGCGATCGGGGCGATGGCGGCGTTGACCCGGCTGCCGTCGGGCAGGCGTGCGTCGACCATCGGCTGGCTCTCGTCGATCCGCCGGCCGACGCCGGCCACGATGCGGCTGACGATGCGCAGCAGGTGGTCGTTGTCGCGGAAGTGGACGGAGGTGAGTTCCAGCTCGCCGTTCCGTTCAACATAGACCTGGAAGGGCCCGTTGATCAGGATGTCGTTGATCGTGTCGTCCTTGAGCAGGGGCTCGATCGGCCCCAACCCCACCATCTCGTCATAGATCGAGGCGCCCAGCTCCTCGAGCTCGGCGGTGTTCAGCGCCAGGCGCTCGGCGCGGGCGAAGTCGCCGACCAGGGCCATCACCTGGCGGCGCAGCTCGGACTCCTCCAGCTTCTCCAGCTTGGAGAGGTCCAACTCGTCGATCAGCCGGGCGTGCAGCTTCATCCTGAGGTCGATGTGCTGCGGCTTGCCGGCCGGGGCGGCGGCGGCCTGGGGCTTGGGCGCAGGCTCCGCGCGGGCCGCAGGCTTGGCGGCGGCGACCCGCTTGGCGGGGGCGGCGACCTTCGGTTCGGGCGGCGGGGCCTGCGGGACCTGCGGCGCCGGCGCGCCGCGCGCCAGGCTGAAGCGGCCCATCAGGCGGCCCTCTGGGCGTCGCGGCGGGCGGCCTCGGCGACCACCCGCTCCACCAGCACCTGCACGTCCTTGACGATCTTCGACTTCGGCCGGTGCTGGGCGATCGGGCCGCCCAGGTTGGCCGAGGCGGCGGCGGCCTCCCAGTCGGAGGAGATGCCGGCGATCGCCTTGCGCTGCAGGGCGCGCTCGGCCTCGGCCATGGAGGGGGCGGGGCCGAACATCCGGCTGGCCAGCCGGTTGAGCACGATCCGCGGCTTCAGCCCGGAGCCCAGGGCGTCCTCGATCTCGTCGGACAGCGAGCGGGCGGCGAGCAGGGCGGGCACGGTGAGCTCGGAGATCACCAGCACCTCGTCGGACCCGGCCAGCGCCTCCAGGCTCCAGGCGCGGCGATGGCGCGGCACGTCGAGGATCACCTGGTCATAGGTCTCGCAGGCGATCTCCAGCACCCTGAGCACGGCGTCGTGGGCGGCGGTCTCGAAGGCCTGCGGATCGCGCGGATGGGCCAGCAGGTCGAGGCGGTCGGAGACCGGTGTCGCGAAGGCCTGCAGCATGGCCTGGTCGATGCGCTCGGCGGCCGAGCCGAACTCCGCCAGCCGCATGGCGGCGGTCGAGCCCAGGTAGGCCGCAGCGGCGCCGTCGGCGAGGTTGAGGTCGATCAGGCAGACGCGCAGGTTGCCACGGGCGGCCATGGCGGTGGCGATCTCGACGGCGAGCGTCGTGGCCCCCGATCCGCCGACCGCCCCGGTCACCGCCCAGCAGCGCGACGCGCCGGAGGGGGCGGAGGGCGCGGCGGCGCCGGCGGCCATCAGGCCCTGCAGGGCGGCGGTCAGCTGGTCGGCCGAGAACGGCGCCTCGAGGATGTCGGCCTGCTCCAGCCGCAGCAGGTTGCGCACCAGGCCGGCCGGCAGGCTCTGGCCCACCATCAGCACGGGCGGCGGCGCCTTGGCGGCGGCCAGCGCCTTCACCGCGGCGGCCAGCTCCTCGGCTTTCCAGGCGTCGGCGTCGATCAGCACCAGGTCGCAGGCGCCTCGGGTCAGGCCGTCCAGCGCCTCGACGCCGGCGGCGGTCAGCTCGGCGCCGGCCAGCGGCCCGTCGGCGAGTTCGGCGAGGGCGGGCCCAAGCGCCAGGATCCGGCGGCCGGCCAGGCTCACCGCGGCGGCCGCGGGCTTGGATCCGAGCAGGCCCACCTATTTGCCACCCTTCATCGGCGACATCGGCTTGTCGAGGCTCTGGCCGTTGAACAGCAAGCTCGGCGTGCTCGGCTCCTCGCCGGACAGCGCCACCTGCTGCTTGGCCGCGGCGAAGTCGGCCGGCGTCGCCAGCCTGGGCGTGACGATGATCAGCAGCTCGCTCTCGTCGCGTTTCCACTGGGCGGAGCGGAACAGGGCGCCGAGGATCGGGATCGAGCCCAGGCCCGGGATCTGGGCCACGTTATTGGCGTAGTCGTGCTGGAACAGGCCGCCGATCGCCAGGGCCTCGCCGTCCTTCAGCTCGACAACCGTCTGCGCGCGCCGGGTGGTCAGCGCCGGCACCGTGATGTTGGACAGCCGCAGCGAATTGGCCGGGTCGAGGGCGCTCACCTCCGGCTCCACGTCGAGGCGGATCAGGCCGTTGTCCTCGACGGTCGGGGTGAAGTTGAGCTTCACGCCATAGGGGCGGAACTCGATGGTCACCTCGTTGAGGCCCTGCGGCACCGGGAAGGGGAATTCGCCGCCGGCCAGGAAGCTCGCCTTCTCGCCGGAGACGGCCACCAGGTTGGGGCGCGCCAGGGTGCGGATCAGCCCCTTGGTCTCCAGGGCCTGCAGCTGGACGTCGATCGAGGTGTGGCCCGACCCGCCAGTGAGGCTCAGCACGCCCTGCGGGGTGTTGCCGCTGATCAGGCCGGTGCCCGAGGCGAACTGGAACGATGAATTGCCGACCGTGGCGTTGATGCCGAAGTCCTGCAGGGCCGAGCGGGTGGCCTCCATCACCCGGACCTCCAGGATCACCTCCTGCGAGGCACGGACGGTCAGGTTGTTGGTGACGAAGTCGGGCGCGTATTTCTCGGCGATCTTCTGGGCGCGGGCGGCGACCCCGGTGTTGGACACCTGGCCGGTGAGCAGCAGGCCCTCGCCCATGGTGCTGACCCGGATGTGCTCACTCGGGAAGGCGACGCCAAGCGCCTCCTGCATGGCCGAGGCGTCATAGGAAACATAGAGGTCGATGACCTCGGCAAGCCGTCCGCCGGGGCCATAGACCAAGAGGTTGGTTGCGCCGATATCCTTGCCGCGGACGTAGAAGCTGCGGTCGGAGGTGGCGACCACCTGAGCGATCTCGTCCTGCGCCACGACGATGCGGCTGGCGGGCTCGGCCAGGCGGAACGAGGCCGACTTGTCCTTCGGCACCACGATCGAGCGGCTGACCACGGCTTCGGCGGCCATGGGGACCGCGGCCTTGGCCGGCTGGGCGGCCACCGCGCCCAGGCTGAGCGCGCAGGCGATGGCGGCGAGCAGGGGACGCGTCATGGGGAGCACACTTTGCATGTCGATCAGACGCCGGCCGGCTTCGGCGGCGGCGGGGCGGCGTCCTTGGCCGCGGTGATGGCGCTGACGGCCGAGGGCGAGCCGGCGGGCGGCGTTCCCCCGCCATGGGTCGGGGTCGGCACGCGGCCGCCGTAGGAGACCACGGTGATCATCCCGGCGCCCGAGCGCACCGCGCCGCCGCCCCGATGGCGCACGACCGGGCCGGCGGCCGCGCCGCCGCCGCTCAGGAAGTCGCTGGTGCGCAGGCTGCGGACCGGTTCAGCCTCGGCCTGGCCGGTGCGGCGCAGCGCCAGCGATAGCGTGCCGAGCGTCGAGGCGATGGCCAGCTTCTGGGAGTCGACCACGGCCACTTCCAGGGTCGCGTTCTTCGGCTCGGCCGGCTTGTTGGAATTGAGGTCGGCGTTCAGGTCGACGCCCAGCAGGCGGACGTTCTGCACGATGACGTCGGAGGCGTAGGTGCGGGTCTGTGCCGTCGGCGTCAGGTCGCGCATCAGCACCACGTCCACGTGGTCGCCGGGCAGGGCCTGGCCGCCAACCCCGGTCACGTCGGAGACCTTGATGGTGTAGGCGCGCATGCCCTCGGCCAGCTCGGCGGCGACGGAGGGCCGCGCGCCAGGGCCGGAGAGCTTGATGGGCAGGATGGCCTCGTGGGCGGCGATTGGCATCAGGGCCACCGGCGCGCCGCCGCCCTTATCCTCGGCCAGCACCTGGGCCACGGTCGAGAAGGCGCCCTGCGGCGCGACGCTGGCCGGCACGTGGGCGACGGTGAGGGCGGAGGCGTCCAGCTTGTCGCCGTACTTGATGTCCTTGGTGGCGATCACCACCGGCACGCCCTGCGCTGCCGCCATCATGCCCGCGGGCTTCGCCGCCGCCTGGTTCGGCAACACCGTCTTGGCCACGAAAAGCGCACCCAGGCCCAGGACCGCCGAGGCCCCAAGACTGACGATGGTGATGACGCGCATATGCTGAAGCCTGCGGAAACTATTAGGTTCGTCATAAGGTTAGCGATCCCCGCCTTGCGATATCGCCAACAAACGCAGTGAACGCCGGCTAAGCATTCTGAACGATGAGAGCGCGCTTCCCCTCCCCATCAAGGGAGGGATGGCCTAGGCTCCGCCGCCATTTCAGTCGGTCAATTTCAAGGGGACGCGCATGAAGCTTCGGCGTTTGGGGGCCTCGGGCCTGAAGGTCAGCGAGGTCGGGCTCGGCTGCAACAACTTCGGCATGCGGATCAACGAGAAGGAGACGCAAGGCGTGGTCGATGCGGCCATCGACGCCGGGATCACCCTGTTCGACACCGCCGACATCTACGGTGGGACCAAGTCGGAGGAGTTCCTCGGCAAGGCGCTGGGCAAGAAACGAAAGCACGTCGTCCTGGCCACCAAGTTCGGTATGCGGATCGGCGACGACGAGACCAAAAAGGGCGGCTCGCGCCGCTGGATCGTCAAGGCGGTGGAGGACAGCCTCAAGCGGCTGGATACCGACTGGATCGACCTCTACCAGTTCCACAGCCCGGACCCGGAGACGCCGATCGACGAGACCCTGCGGGCGCTCGACGACCTGATCACCGCCGGCAAGGTGCTCTACGTCGGCAACTCCAACTTCTCGGGCTGGCAGGTCGCCGACGCCGACTGGCAGGCCCGGATCGTCGGCCAGACCCGGTTCGTCTCGGCGCAGAACCAGTTCTCGCTCCTGGAGCGGCGGGTGGAGCACGAGGTGTTACCGGCCTGCGAGCGGTTCGGCCTGGGCTTCCTGCCGTTCTTCCCGCTGGGCTCAGGCTTGCTGTCCGGCAAGTACAAGCGCGGCGAGCCGCCGCCGGAGGGCACGCGGCTGGCCGCCTGGGGCCCGCGCGGCGCCCAGGCGCTCTCCGACAAGAACTTCGACAAGGTGGAGAAGCTGACCGGCTGGGCGGCCGAGCGCGACCACACGATCCTGGAGCTGGCCTTCGCCTGGCTGCTGGGCCACCCGGTGGTCTCCTCGGTGATCGCCGGCGCCACCTCGCCGGCCCAGATCAAGGCCAACGCCGCCACCGCCGACTGGCGGCTGACGCCGGAAGAGGTGGCCGAGGTCGGCAAGCTGATCGCCTGAGTGGGGACTATGTACGACCTCCTGAAAGGCCTGCGCGTCGTCGAGGGCTCGGCCTTCGTGGCCGCGCCCACCTGCGGCCTTTACCTCGCCCAGTACGGCGCCGAGGTGATCCGCTTCGACAACATCGGCGGCGGGCCGGACTTCCGCCGCTGGCCGCTCGCGGACAATGGGTCGAGCCTCTACTGGGAGGGGTTGAACAAGGCCAAGAAGTCGGTGGCCCTCGACCTCACCCGGCCGGAGGGGCGCGAGATCGCCCAGGCCCTGGCCACCGCGCCGGGGCCGGACGCGGGCCTGTTCGTCACCAACTTCCCGGTGGACGGCTTCCTCTCCTACGAGACGCTCCGCAAGCGCCGGCCCGACCTGATCTGCGTCCGCGTCATGGGCTGGGCCGACGGCGCCCAGGGCATGGACTACACGATCAACGCCGCGCTTGGCCTGCCGCAGATGACCGGCCCGGCCGACGACCCGCGGCCGGTCAACCATGTGCTGGCCGCCTGGGACCTGCTCACCGGCGCCTACTGCGCCTTCTCCCTGGTCTCGGCGCTGCTGGCCCGCAGCCGCGATGGCCTGGGTCGGGAGATCCGCGCGCCGCTGTCGGATATCGCCGCGGCGACCATGGCCAACCTCGGCTTCACCGCCGAGACGATGCTGGCCGGCCACCAGCGGCCGCGGATGGGCAACGACATCTTCGGCGCCTTCGGCCGTGACTTCACCACCCGCGACGGCGTCAAGCTGATGCTGCTGGCGATCACGCCGAAGCAGTGGTCGAAGGCCCTGGAGGCGCTGGGCCTGACCACCCAGGTCGCCACCCTGGAGGCCGAACTCGGCGTGGTCTTCGCCACCGACGAGGGCTTACGCTTCATCCACCGCGCGCGGCTCTATCCGCTGTTCGAGCACGCCTTCGCCCAGCGCACCGCCGCCGAGCTGACCCCGGCCTTCGACGCCGGCGGCGTCACCTGGGGCGCCTACCAGCCGCTGGAGGCCGCCCTCGACGACCGCCGGCTCTACAAGGACAACCCGGTCTTCCAGCCGATCCGCCATCCCAGCGGCCTGACCTATCCGGCAGGCGGCGCCATGGCGACCATCCCGCAGGCCGAGCGCGGCCCGCCACAGCCCGCCCCCCGGCTCGGCGAACATACCGACGAAGTCCTGGCCGAGGTGCTGGGGATGGATTCCGCCGAGATCGCCCGGTTGCACGACGCCGGCGTGGTGGCCGGGCCAGTCTGAGTCGCAGGCGCTGTGCGCCCAATTCGTTTGCCCGCGGGCAGCCCGTCGGAGACCTTCGAGCGCCCCCAATCGAGCGGGGCGAAAGGGTTTCCAGGACGATTGCAATGACTCAAATCCACGACGGCGGCTGCCTGTGCGGCGCGATCCGCTATAGGACCACCGGCGACCCCATCCAGACCACGATCTGCCACTGCACCTTCTGTCAGCGGCTCACCGGATCCGCCTTCCTGGTCGAGCCCGTCTTCAAGGCCGAGGCGGTGTCTGTCTCGGGGGCGCCGCCGAAGACCTACGAGCTCACCTCCGCGGGCAGCGGGAAACGGGTGACGGTCAGCTTCTGCGGCTGTTGCGGAACCTCGCTGATGCTGGGTTTCGAGCGGTTTCCCGGATACGTCGGGCTGTGCGGCGGCACATTCGACGACCCGAGCTGGTTCGTGCGCGACCTGGACGCCAGCCGGCACATCTTCACCCGCAAGGCGCGCCTGGGGGTGGTGCTGCCGGCCGGAATGCCGCTCTACGCCGATCACGCGCTGGCCGCCGATGGGGGCCCCAACGCGCCATTCGTCCTGGCGGAGCCGCGGGTGGTGGACGGGAGCTGGCCGAGCTGACGCCCAGGCGCCGCCACCTGGCCGCTCACAAGCCCCGTGCAGGTTTTTCGCTTGCCTTACCCCGGGTCGGTCGCCGACCGTCGATCGCCGGGGGAATGAGATGCGTCGCGTCGGGTTGATCTTCGCTGTCCTCGGTGTCCTCGCCGCCGGCGCCGCAGAGACCCGCCCCTACCACGCGCCCAGGAACGCCTACGGCCAGCCCGACCTCGGCGGGGTCTGGAACACAGACTTCGTCCTGCCGCTTGAGGCCTCGCCGGAGGCGCCGAAGCTGGTGCTCTCGGAGGCGGAGGCCCGCGCCTATGCCCGCAAGGTCTCGGAGAGCATCGCCGGCTACGCCTCGCTGAAGATCGACGGCGAGGTGGCTGACATCGCCGCCCACGACGCCGTGGTCGGCCTGGGCGTGGTCCGCGGCGAGCGCCGCTCACGCCAGGTGGTCGAGCCGGCCGACGGCATGATGCCGATGACGCCCGCCGCGCGGGGTCAGGTGCGCTATATCGAAAACCTGCTGCGCACCCGCGCCGAACCGCCGATCGGCGCCGACGGGCCCGAGCAGCGGCCGGACTGGGAGCGCTGCCTGGTGGGCCAGGGCCAGCCGCCGATCGCCGTCACCAACGACATCAACCCCCGCGAGATCCTGCAGACCCGGGACGCCGTGGTGATCCTCACCGAGTACGGCCCGGACCTGAGGATCATCCCCCTCACCGACAAGCACGGCCCGCCCAGCCAGACCTCGCTCTTGGGCGATTCCATCGCCCATTGGGACGGCGATACCCTGGTGGTCGAGACCATCCGCCTGCCGGCTCGGGACACGGTGCGGCCGCTGCCGACCTTCCTCGTGCCGCCCACCGCGACGGTCGAGGAGCGCTACACCCGCATCTCCGACAAGGAGCTGCTCTACCAGTTCACGGTGAGGGACCCGTCCGTCTATACGGCCCCCTGGCTGGCGGAATATTCGCTCTACCGCACCCCCCACCCGATCCTCGAGTTCGCCTGCCACGAGGGCAACTATTCCCTGCCCGACATCCTGGCCGGCGCCCGGGCGCGGGATCGCGAGCGGGCGGCCGCGAAAGCCCCCGCGGCCGCCAAGTAGCCCAGCCCTGAGCCGGCGATCAGGGTCGGTAGGTCTGCACGGTGTCGGTGGTGCGGTGGACGTGCTCGCTCTCGATGACCAGGCAGCCGGAAAGCATGACCGAGGTCAGGGCGAGCAGCAGGATGGGACGAAGCTTCGACATCTCAAGATCTCCTCTGGCGTTTGCTACAGCCAAGCTTGATCTGGCGTCCGGCGGCTGAACCGCGGATGAACCGCCTTACGCCTCGCCAAGCGGCGCCTTAGCCCCCATCTTTCCGACGAACCGAGGAGACCGAGATGGCGCGGGCGGCGACGAAGGCGGTGGGACAGCCGGACGTGTGGCTCGCGGCGGGTGTGCGCACGCCCTTCGCGCGGGTGGGCGGGGCGCTGGCGAAACGCGACGCCCTGCAGCTGTCGGTTCCGGTGGTGAAGGCCATGCTGGCCGGCGGCGCTCGGCCCGACCTCGCCGTCTGGGGCGCGGTGATCCCCAGCCTGCAGTGGAGCAACCTGGCTCGCGAGGTGCTGATCGAGGCCGGCGCCGACCGCACCATCCCGGCTTTCTCCACGGTGATGGCCTGCTCGACGAGCATGGTCGGCGCCTTCGAGGCCGCCGGCATGTTGGATGACGGGGCCCGCAGCCTGGCCCTGGTGGGCGGCGCGGAGAGCATGAGCCGGGTGCAGGTCGGCCTGTCGCCGGCGCTCTCCGACGACCTGCGCGGCTTCATGGAAGCGCGCGATCTTAGCGGGCGCTGGGCGGCCCTGACCCGGGTGAAGGGCTCGCACCTGAGGCTCGACATCCCGCAGATCAAGAACCGGGCGACCGGCAAGTCGATGGGCGAGCACACCGAGGAGATGGCCAAGGGCTGGTCGATCAGCCGCGC
Source organism: Phenylobacterium sp. (assembly GCA_004799545.1). GTDB lineage: Bacteria > Pseudomonadota > Alphaproteobacteria > Caulobacterales > Caulobacteraceae > Phenylobacterium. The sequence continues at coordinate 122,898 of SSMU01000023.1, read as the reverse complement.
CGAGCAGGACGAGATCGCCCTGGCCAGTCACCAGCGCGCGGCGGCCGCCTGGAAGGCCGGCTTCTTCGACGACCTGGTGATCCGCCTCGACGAGATCGGCCAGGACACCACCGTGCGCCCCGACACCAGCCTGGAGAAGCTGGCCAAGCTTGCGCCCGCCTTCGACCGCACCAGCGGCCACGGCACGCTGACCGCCGGCAACTCCTCGCCGCTCACCGACGGCGCGGCGGCGATCTGGGTGGCGACGGCCAAGGGGCTGGACCGCGTCCCGGCCGCCGTGCCGCGGGTGCGGCTGGTGGACTATGAGGTCAACGCCATCGACCTGTTCAACGAGTACCTCCTGATGGCCCCGGCCTATGCGATCCCGCGCCTCCTGGCCCGCAATGGGCTCCGTTACGAGGACGTGGCGCTCTGGGAGATCCACGAGGCCTTCGCCGCCCAGGTGGCGAGCCACATCAAGGCGCTGCAGGATCCGGCCTTCCTGAAGGACAAGGTGGGGATCGCCGGCAAGTTCGGCCGTTTCCCGGTTGAGCGGATGAACCCCAACGGCGGCTCGACCGCGCTCGGCCATCCGTTCGCCGCGACCGGCGCGCGCATCCTCTCCCAGGCGGTGAAGGAGCTGGCCGCCCTGCCGGCCGGCAGCTGGGCGGTGGTGAGCATCTGCGCCGACGGCGGCCAGGGCTCGGTGGCCCTACTCCGGAACGGGTGAGCGGAGAGCGCTACTCCGCGCCCTTCAGCACCACCAGCACCGCGCCCTCCACCACCTGGTCGCCGAGCTTTACGGCCAGCGTCTCGACCGTGCCCTCGAACGGGGCGGTCAGCGCGTGCTCCATCTTCATGGCTTCGAGGGTCAGCAGCGTCTGGCCCTGGGTCACCCGCTCGCCGGCCTTGACCGCCACGGCGGTGACCTTGCCGGGCATGGGCGCGCGAACCTGGCCGTCGGAGCCCGCGCCCTCGGCCGCGTCGGCGCTCGGCGGATGGCCGGAGAAGGCCAGGGCCTCGCCGGCCTCGAAGACCACGATCTCGTCGTCGTCGGTGACCAGCACCGAGCGGGAGGGGGCGTTGTCGGCGGCCTCGGCGAGCACCGCCTGGCCATTGCGGAACAGCCGTACGGCGGTCGCTGGCTCGGCGTTCAGCCGGAAGCCCAGCAGGTCGCGCCAGGGCGAGGGCGGCTGGGCGCTCAAGGTCTCTTCCCCAGACACGATCGCCGTCGTCGCCGCCGCCGACAGGGCCGCCGACGAGGGCTCGGCCGTCGCGGTCAAGGCCTCGAGGTTGCGCTCGATGAAGCCGGTGTCGACGTCGCCGGCGATGAAGTCGGGCGCCTCCAGGCAGCGGGCCAGGAAGCCGGCGTTGGTCCTCACCGGCCAGACCTCGACCTCGTCGCAGGCGGCGCAGAGCGCGGTGATCGCCGCCTCGCGGGTCGGCGCATGGGCGATCAGCTTGGCGATCATCGGATCGTAGAAGGGCGTGATCTCGCCATCCTCCTCGACGCCGGTATCGACCCGCACGGCGGTCGGTAGCCGCAGGTGCTCCAGCCGGCCGGTAGAGGGCAGGAAACGGCCGCCGGCGGTGTTCTCGGCGTAGAGCCGGGCCTCCACCGCGTGGCCGGTGAGCTTGATCTGGTCCTGGCTGAGCGGCAGGGGCTCGCCCGCCGCCACCCGCAGCTGCCATTCGACCAGGTCGAGGCCGGTGATCATCTCGGTGACCGGATGCTCCACCTGCAGCCGGGTGTTCATCTCCATGAACCAGATGCGGTCGCCGCGCAGGCCCTCGCTGGCGTCGGCGATGAACTCCACGGTGCCCGCGCCCTGGTAGCCCACCGCCAGCGCCGCCTTCACCGCCGCGCTGGTCACCGCCTCGCGGGTGGCGGCGTCCATGCCGGGCGCCGGCGCTTCCTCGATGACCTTCTGGTGGCGGCGCTGCAGGGAGCAGTCGCGCTCGAACAGGTGGACGGCGTTCCCGTGGGCGTCGGCGAACACCTGCACCTCGATGTGCCGCGGCCGGGTGACGTAGGTCTCCAGCAGGACCCGGTCGTCGCCGAACGCGGCCTTGGCCTCGCGGCGCGCGCTGGTCAGGGCCGCGGCGAAGTCGGCGGCCGCATCGACCCGGCGCATGCCCTTGCCGCCGCCGCCGGCCACCGCCTTGATCAGCACCGGGAAGCCGATCCGCGCGGCCTCCTTCGCCAGGGCTTTTTCGTCCTGGTCCTCGCCGAGATAGCCCGGCGTCACCGGCACCCCCGCCTTGGCCATCAGCGCCTTGGCGGCGTCCTTCAGGCCCATGGCGCGGATCGCGGCCGGCGGTGGCCCGACCCAGGTGAGGCCCGCGGCGATCACGGCCTCGGCGAAGGCGGCGTTTTCAGACAGGAAGCCGTAGCCCGGATGGATGGCGTCGGCCTCGGTCTCCTTGGCGGCGGCGATGATCTTCTCAGCCACCAGATAGCTCTCGCGCGCCGCGGCCGGCCCAATGCGCACCGCCGCGTCCGCCTCGCGCACATGCAGGGCCTCGGCGTCGGCCTCGGAATAGACCGCCACCGTCGAGAGGCCGAGCCGCCGGGCGCTGGCGAAGACCCGGACGGCGATCTCGCCGCGGTTGGCGACCAGCAGGCGTTTCATCGGGTCACTCTTGGGGCGCTCACTTGGGGGGCTCACATCTCGGCCAGGGCGAGCGCCATCAGGCCCACCATCAGCACGGTGAACAGGAACAGGGTCGCGGTCCACAGGAAGCCGGTCTTGATCACCGCCACCAGCCGGCCCGAGCCATAGGCCCCGCGCAGCGTCTGGTAGAGGTTGATCGGCGTCCAGATCGAGGCGATCAGGATCGCCCAGCCGCGCACCGGCTCGGGCATGATCCAGGCCACCGCCGAAACCAGGAACACGAAGGACAGGAACTGCATCGCCACGATCAGGTGGTCGTAGATGAAGAACTGCCGTCGGCGGAGCACGTAGACCAGGGCCAGCAGCCCCGCGAGGATCGGCAGCAGCAGGAAGGCCAGGCGGTGCGCCCAGGTGAACAGCACGATCGTGTAGTAGTCCTTGTTGGCGACCGCCCGCTCCAGGCGCGGCTTCAGCCAACCCCTGAACGCTGACGTGCGCTTGGCGTCCTTGGTCTTGTCGCCGGTGTCGAGGTCGAAAGCGGCGTCCACCGCCTTCTGATCGTCGAGGCTGACCGGCTTGCCGCCGACCGTGACCGCCACCGGCTTGCTCGGATCGCCCTGGCCGACCGACATGTGCAGCGACTTCGCCTGCTCCGGCGTCAGCATGACGACGCGTGTGGTCCCGCCACCGGCGGTCTTCACCGTGACCGTCTGGCCGTGGGTCTCGGCCTGCTTCACCCCGCCGTGGAACAGGGCCTCCAGCACGAACATGAAGATCAGCAGGGTGACCAGGAACAGCCGGAACGGCGGCACGTGCCGTTGCCGGCGGCCCTCGAAGTGGTCGCGGGCCAGCTTGCCCGGCCGGAACAGCAGGGCCGGCAGGGTCTGGGCCAGCCGCCCGTCCAGGTGGGTCAGGCCCTCGATCCCCTCCCAGGCCAGGTGCGGCAGCGAGCGGTGATGGTCGTCGGCCGGCTGGCCGCAGGCATGGCAGTAGGGGCCTTCCAGCGGCGTGCCGCAATTTTCGCAGGGCGTGCCGGCCGCCGGCGCGTGCTTGTTCTTGCGTTTCAGCAGGCCGCCGATCGCGCCGACCCCCAGGATTTCCAGTTCGCGCCCCACCACCGGACTTCCCCTCCTAAGGCGTCAGCGCCAGGGCGACCAGCACCAGGCCGGCCAGCACCACGACGAACGACAGAGCCAGGCCCACGATCAGCAGCCCCTCGCGCAGCAGGGTCCCGAAAATCCCGGTCCGATAGGCGCCGCGCAGGTGGACGAAGAGATGCGCGGGCGCGGCCAGCAGCAGCCAGGCCGCCTGGCCGGTCACCAGGCCCAGCAGCAGCACAGCGCTCAGCAGCAGGGCCAGGAACGCCAGGGCGTGCATCGCGAAGATCAGGTGGTCGAAGACGTAGACCCCGCGCCGGAAGGCGAACAGCCCGGCGAGCAGCAGGGCGGCCATCGGCAGCATCAGCACGCCCGACGCCTCGGCCCAGTGCTCCATGGCCCCGAAGAAGGCCTCCGGGTTGGCCTGGATCCGCGCGCCGCGGCCGCGCAGCCAGGCCTGCACCGGGTTGGGGTGGGCGACCGCGGCGGCGTGTCCGCGCCGCGCCTCGACCTTGCTCCGTGCGGCCGTCACGGCCGACTGGGCGCCGCTCGCCAGGTGATAGTGCTTGCCGGTCGCCTCCTGGCTGACGCCCCAGGCGAACAGCAGGACGATCACCGCCGCCAGGTACATGCGGAACGGCGGCACCTGGGCGGCGCGATGGCCGGCCAGATAGTCGCGGGTGAGCTGGCCCGGCCGGTAGATCAGCCGCGGCACGGTGTTCCAGAACCGGCCGTCGAAATCGGTGAGGCCTTCGAGCGCCTCCGCCGCCAGCCGCCAGATCGAGCGGTGGTAGTCCTCGCCCTTCTGGCCGCAGGCATGGCACCAGGGCCCCTGCAGCGGCTTGGCGCAATTGGGGCAGGGCGCGCCCAGCGGCAGGGCATGCTTCGACGCGCGCTCGCCTTCGCCGGCGATGGCGGCGGCGGTCGCGGCGTCGACGTCGGGGGCCCCGGCGGTCACCGGCTCACATCCTGAACACGCCGAAGCGCGTCTCGGGGATCGGCGCGTTCAGCGCCGCGCTGATGGAGAGGCCCAGCACGTCGCGGGTCTGGGCCGGGTCGATGATCCCGTCGTCCCACAGGCGCGCGGTGGCGAAATAGGGGTTGCCCTCGTCCTCATACTTCTGGCGGACCGGGGCCTTGAAGGCCTCCTCCTGCTCCGGCGTCCATTTGTCGGCGTCGCGGTGGACCGTGGCCAGCACACTCGCCGCCTGCTCGCCGCCCATCACCGAGATGCGGCTGTTCGGCCAGGTCCACAGGAAGCGCGGTGAATAGGCTCGGCCGCACATGCCGTAGTTGCCGGCCCCGAACGAGCCGCCGATCAGCACCGTGAACTTCGGCACATTGGCCGAGGCGACCGCGGTGACCAGTTTCGCCCCGTCCTTGGCGATGCCGCCCGCCTCATACTTGCCGCCCACCATGAAGCCCGAGATGTTCTGCAGGAAGATCAGCGGGATCTTCCGCTGGCAGGCGAGCTCGATGAAGTGGGCGCCCTTCAGCGCGCTCTCCGAGAACAGCACGCCGTTGTTGGCCAGGATCGCCACCGGATAGCCCCAGATGCGCGCGAAGCCGGTGACCAGGGTCGCGCCGTAGAGCGGCTTGAATTCGTGGAACTTGGAGCCGTCGACGATGCGGGCGATCACCTCGCGGACGTCGTAGGGCGCGCGCACGTCGGTGGGGACCACGCCGTAGAGCTCCTCGGCGTCGTAGGCCGGCGGCTCGGGCTCGGCGAGGTCGAGATCGATGCGCTTGACGGTATTCAGGTTGGCCACGATCGAGCGGACGATGGCCAGCGCGTGCTCGTCGTCGTTGGCCACGTGGTCGACCACGCCGGAGCGGCGGCCATGGGTGTCGGCGCCGCCCAGCTCCTCGGCGGAGATCACCTCGCCGGTGGCGGCCTTCACCAGCGGCGGGCCGCCCAGGAAGATGGTCCCTTGGCCTTTGACGATGATGGTCTCGTCGCTCATCGCCGGGACGTAGGCGCCGCCGGCCGTGCAGGAGCCCATGACGCAGGCGATCTGGCTGATCCCCTCGGCGCTCATCCGGGCCTGGTTGTAGAAGATGCGGCCGAAATGCTCGCGGTCGGGGAAGACCTCGGCCTGGTGCGGCAGGTTCGCGCCGCCGCTATCCACCAGGTAGACGCAGGGCAGGCGGTTCTGCAGGGCGATCTCCTGGGCGCGGAGATGCTTCTTCACAGTCAAGGGGAAGTAGGCGCCGCCCTTCACCGTGGCGTCGTTGGCGAGGATCATCACCTCGCGGCCGGAGACCCGGCCGACGCCGGCGATCAACCCGGCCGCCGGCGCCTCGTCGCCGTAGACCCCGTAGGCCGCCAGGGCCCCCATCTCCAGGAACGGCGCGCCGGGATCCAGCAGCCGCATGACCCGCTCGCGCGGCAGGAGCTTGCCGCGGCCCGCATGCCGCTCGCGCGAGGCCTTGGGCCCGCCCAGCGCCGCCGTCGCCGCCCGCTCGCGCAGCTCCTCGACTAGCGCCCGGTTCACCTTCGCATTGGCCGCGAACGCCTCGGAGCGCGGGTCGATCGCGGTCGGGAGCTTCCTCATGCGGCGCAGGTCTTCCGGTTCGAGTCAGACAGGCTCAAGCGGTGTTTTCCAGCACAAGGTCGAGCTCTGCAATCATCGCCTCGCGGATGGCGAACTTTTGCACCTTCCCGGTGACGGTTGTGGGAAATCCATCCACGAAGCGCACATAGCGTGGAATCTTGTAGTGGGCGATCTGGCCCTTGCAGAAGCCCCGCACCTCGTCCTCGCTGAGGCTCGCGCCCGGCCGGACCACCACCCAGGCGGCCAGCTCCTCGCCGTAGCGGGGGTCGGGCACGCCCACCACCTGGACGTCCTGGATCGCCGGGTGGCGATAGAGGAACTCCTCCACCTCCCGCGGGTAGACGTTCTCGCCGCCGCGGATGACCATGTCCTTGATGCGCCCGACGATGTTGCAATAGCCCTCGGCGTCCAGGGTCGCGAGGTCGCCGGTGTGCATCCAGCCGGCCGCGTCCAGCGCCTCGGCGGTGCGCTCGGCGTCGTCCCAGTAGCCGAGCATCACCGAATAGCCGCGGGTGCAGAGCTCGCCCGGCTCGCCGCGGGCCACGATGCGCCCCTCGGCGTCCACGATCTTCACCTCCAGGTGCGGCTGGATGCGGCCGACGGTGGCGACCCGCTTCTCCAGCGGATCGTCGGTCCCGGACTGGAAGCTGACCGGGCTGGTCTCGGTCATGCCGTAGGCGATGGTCACCTCCGGCATGTGCATCTTCGCGGTCACCTGCTTCATCACTTCGGTCGGGCAGGGGGAGCCGGCCATGATCCCGGTGCGGAGCGAACTCAGGTCGAAGCGGTCGAACTCCGGGCAGCCGAGGATGGCGATGAACATGGTCGGCACGCCGTAGAGCGCGGCGCAGCGCTCGGCCTCAATCGTCTCCAGCACGGCCAGCGGCTCGAACCCCTCGGACGGATAGACCATGGTCGCCGCATGGGTCAGGCAGCCCAGGTTGCCCATCACCATGCCGAAGCAGTGGTAGAGCGGCACCGGGATGCAGAGCTTCTCGCCGGCCGTGAGCCCGATCGCCTCGCCCACGAAGTAGCCGTTGTTGAGGATGTTGTGGTGCGACAGCGTCGCGCCCTTCGGGAAGCCGGTGGTGCCCGAGGTGAACTGGATGTTGATCGGGTCGTCGAACTGCAGGCCCGCGCCGATCTCCGCCAGCCGCGCCAACTCGGCCGCGCCGCCCGCGCCGAGCGCTGAGGCGAACGGCAGGCAGCCGGCGTGCCGGTCCTCGCCGAGGGTGATCACCAGTTTCAGCTGCGGCAGCCGCCGGGCCGCCAGCTCACCGGGCGCCGCGCCCGCCAGCTCCGGCGCCAGCTCGCGCAGCATGCCGAGGTAGTCGCTGGTCCGGTGGCTGACCGCGGTGATCAGCGCCCGGCAGCCCACCTTGTTCAGCGCATATTCCGCCTCGCTGGTCCGATAGGCCGGGTTGATGTTGACCAGGATCAGCCCGGCCTTGGCGGTGGCGAACTGGGCGATGGCCCACTCCGCGCAGTTGGGCGCCCAGATACCGACCCGGTCGCCGGGCGCGAGGCCCAGCCAGAGCAGCCCCGCAGCCAGCGCATCCACCCGCGCCTTCAGCTCGCCATAGGTCCAGCGCACCGCCTGATGCCGCACGACCAGCGCCAGCGCCTCGGGATGCGCCGCGCACACCCGGTCGAACTCCGCCCCGATCGTCCGCCCGATCAGCGGCTTGGCGCTCACCCCGCTCACATACGAGAGCTCGGGCATGGCTTCCTCCCCGTCGTTGCGGCCCATTAAACCACGGAAAACACGGAATACACGGACGGGTATGCGCCGCCGCTGGCGCGGCTCATTTTGACCACGGACGGACACGGACCCACACGGACGAATCCATGCCCGCTGCGCCGAAGGCGCGATCGTCACAAGCCTTGCAGGCCTATCTCGCGCGCTGCCGCGCGCAGAACTCGTCCGTGTGGGTCCGTGTCTGTCCGTGGTTCATTCGAAACGGCATTGGCCGCCGCTCGCCGATCCACGTCCGTGTATTCCGTGTTTTCCGTGGTTCCTTCCTTGGCTCCCGCCGGGGCAGGCGCCATCAATGCCCGCCGTGAGCACCTCCGAGACCTTCCCCGAGATCCGCGAGGCCGTGCGCAGGCTGTGCGCGAGGTTCCCCGGCCCGTACTGGCGGGCGCTGGACCGCGAGCGGGCCTATCCCACAGAGTTCGTCCGCGCGCTGACCGAGGCGGGGTTCCTGTCGGTGCTGATCCCCGAAGAATATGGCGGCTCGGGCCTGGGGCTGGCGGCCGGCTGCGCGGTGCTGGAGGAGATCCACCGCTCGGGCGGCAACGGCGGCGCCTGCCACGCCCAGATGTACACCATGGGGGTGGTGCTGCGGCACGGCTCGCCGGCCCAGAAGGCGGCCTACCTGCCGAAGATCGCCTCCGGTGAATTGCGCCTGCAGGCCTTCGGCGTCACCGAGCCCGACGCCGGCACCGACACCACCCGCATCACCACCTTCGCCCGCACGGACGGCGACACCTATGTCGTGAACGGCCGCAAGCTGTGGATCAGCCGCGCCGAGCACTCCGACCTGATGGTCCTGCTCTGCCGCACCACGCCGCGCGACCAGGCCGCCAAGCCCTCCGACGGCATGAGCGTGCTGCTGGTCGACATGCGTCAGGCGGTGGGGAACGGCCTGACCATCACCCCGGTCCGCACCATGCTGAACCATGCGACGACCGAGCTGGCGTTCGAGGACCTGCGGGTGCCTACCGCCAACCTGATCGGCGAAGAGGGCAAGGGCTTCCGCTACATCCTCGACGGGATGAACGCCGAGCGCATCCTGATCGCCGCGGAGTGCATCGGCGACGCGAAGTTCTTCATCGACCGGGCCAGCGCCTACGCGAAGGACCGCGAGGTGTTCGGCCGCCCGATCGGCGAGAACCAGGGCGTGCAGTTCCCGATCGCCCGCGCCTACGTCCAGATGACCGCCGCCGAGCACATGGTGCGCCATGCGGCCGCCCTGTTCGAAGCGGGCGAGCCCTGCGGGACCGAGGCCAACATGGCCAAGCTCGCCGCCTCCGAGGCCAGCTGGTACGCCGCCGACGTGTGCCTGCAGACCCACGGCGGGTTTGGCTTCGCGGAGGAGTTCGACATCGAGCGCAAGTTCCGCGAGACCCGGCTCTACCAGGTGGCCCCCATCTCCACGAACCTCATCCTCTCCCACGTGGCCACCCACGTGCTGGACCTTCCCAAGTCCTTCTAGGCCGAAAAGCTTCCGATGCCCGAAACCATCAAGATCGAGGTCGCGGCGCCCGGCGTGGCCGTGCTGGCCTTCAACCGGCCCGAGGTCGCCAATGCGCTCTCCACCCGCATGGGGCTGGAGCTGCTGGAGGCCTGGACGGCGCTGAAGGCGACGCCCGACGTCCGCTGCGTGATCCTCACCGGCGAGGGCAAGCACTTCCAGGCCGGGGCGGACCTCAAGGAACGCAACGGCATGACCGATGCGGCCTGGGCCGAGCAGCACAAGGTCTTCGAGGCGATGATCCGCGCCCAGCTGGCGCTCGAGGTGCCGGTGATCGCCGCGGTCAATGGCGCGGCGATGGGCGGCGGTTGCGAGATGGCGCTGGCCTGCGACTTCGCCTACGCCGCTGACACCGCCCGCTTCGGCCTGCCGGAGGTGACGCTGGGCATCATGCCGGGGCTCGGCGGCACCCAATTGCTGACCCGCTCGATCGGCGAGCGCCGCGCGGTGGAGATCCTGGTCAGCGGCCGGCCGCTCTCGGCGGTCGAGGCCCTGGAGGCCGGCATCGTCAACCGCGTGGTCCCGGCGGCTGAGCTGATGGAGGCGGTGCTGGCGACCGCCGGCCGCATCGCCGCCAATGCACCCCTCTCGGTGAAGGCCCTGAAGCACGTGGTCCACGAAGGCCATCACCTGGACCTGGCGGCGGCCATGGAGCTGGAACTCACCCACTACAACCGCCTGTTCAAGACCGCCGACCGCCGCGAAGGCGTGGCCAGCTTCAACGACAAGCGCACCCCGGATTTCAAGGGCGAGTAACGCCCGCGATTTGGGGTGGACCGTTGCCGACCCCCGCGCCGCGGGCCTAGGCTCCGCCCTGGGAGGAGGCAGCCATGATCCGACGGGGCCGACCCTATCTGGAAGTCCGCACCGAGCCGGCCGACGCTGAGGCGCTGCAGCTTGAGCGGGAGGGCTACACGCTGATCCGCGGGCTGTTCACGCCCGCGGAGGTGGACGAGCTCAAGGCCGACATCTGCGCGGTGTTCGACGCCGACCCGCCGGACGGGCGCAACGCCCTGCCGGTCGAGGACCAGGAGATGTTCCGCTACGCCATGCTGAACCGCAGCGCCGCGGCGCAGCGGGCGGTGGGCCATCCGCGGCTGCTGGCGGTGATCGAGCCGCTGCTCGGCGAGGACTGCCACGTGATCGCCAACACCGCCTGGCGCAATCCGGCCGGCCAGCCCGGTTCGCACGGTGGCCAGAACTGGCACATCGACGCCGGGCCCCACGTCCCCCTGCCCGCGGGCGTGCGCTGGCCGGCCGACATCCCGCACCCGGTGTTCGCCATCGGGGTGCACCTCTACCTGCAGGACTGCGCCATGGCGGACGGCCCGACCGGGGTGATCCCCGGCAGCCATCTGTCCGGCCGGCCGCCGCCGTTCGATCGGCTGCTGGACGAGGACCTCGACTACGAGGGCCGCCGCGTCGAGCCGCTGATCGCCCAGGCGGGCGACGCCGGCCTGTTCGTCTCCGACATCTGGCACCGGCGCATGCCGACCCAGGCCGACGACCAGGGCCGGTTCTTCCTGCAGGTCCACTACGGCCGCCGCGACATCGCCCAGCGGCTCTTGACCACCGCCCAGTCGAACCAGCTCACGCCGGCCGCCATCGCCCGCGCCGCGACCGAGCGCGAGCGGCGGTTGATCGGCCTGCATCCGCCGTTCTTCTACGATGGCTGACGGAACCGCTCGCCCCGCCCGGGCTTAGGGCGCATCTGTCTCAAGGGAACTGTTCACATGAAAATCCTCCTTGCCGCCGCGGCCTGCGCCGCCCTCGCCCTGGCCGCCGGGTCCGCCGACGCCAAGGGCTGCGTGAAGGGCGCCGTGGTGGGCGGCGTGGCCGGCCACTTCATGGGCCACCATCCGATCGCCGGCGCCGCCATCGGCTGCGCCGTGGGTCACCACGAGGCGACCAAGAAGGCCAGGGCCGCCGCGGCGGCCCAGCCGGCCCCGGCCGCCCCGCCGAAGCGCTAACCCGCGCGTCTTGACCCTGCCGCCCGGGCGTCGGAAGACCGGCGCAGGATGAGGGCAGGTCGATGGCCGGACTTTGGACGAGGCGCGCCGCGGGCCTGGCGGCGCTCGGCGCCCTGGGCGGGGCTGCGGTGAGCGCGCGGGCGGCCGGGGATCCGATGTCGGGCGCGGCGCTCTACGCCGACGTGGTGCGCTACGACGGCTTCGGCGAACACCGCACGGGCACGCCGGGCGACCTGGCGGCCAGCGACTGGCTGACCCGCGAGATGACCGCCGCGGGCTACCGCACCGAGACGCTGCCGTTCGCCCAGCCGGTGTTCGAGCTGGAGGCGGCGGAGGTGCGGCTCGGCGGACGCGCCCTGGAGGCCTTCCCGCTGTGGACGCCGCAGGCCGGCGCGGCCGCGGGGCCCCTGTCCTTGCAGGCGCGGCCGGGCGTCATCGCGCTCATCTCCTTCCCGACCGGCGTCGGCGCGGCGCTCGACGTGTCGGCGGTCTGGCGCAAGCCGGTGCAGGCGGCGATCGACGCCGGTGCGGTGGGCGTGGTGGCGGTCACCGAGAACCCGCTGGGCGAGCTGGCGGCCTTCAACGTCCCGCACGATGCGCCGGCCTGGCCGGTCCCGGTATTGGCCGTCGCGGGCCGCGAGGGCCCAGCCCTGGCCGCCGCGGCGCAGGCCGGAGCCTCGGTCCAGCTCGCCTTGACGGGCGCCATGCGCGCTGGGTCCAGCGGCGACCTCATCGCCACGCGCCCCGGCCCCGGCAAGCCGCTGGTGATCTCGACGCCGAAGAGCGGCTGGTTCCATTGCGCCGGCGAGCGCGGCTCGGGCGTCGCCATCTGGCTGGGCCTCGCCCGCCACCTCGCCGCCCAGGACCGCAACCTAATGTTCATGGCCGCCTCGGGCCATGAGTTCGACGGCTACGGCGGCCACCAGTTCGCCGGCCACCGCGCGCCGTCGCCGGCCGAGGCCCGCGGCTGGGTGCACATCGGGGCCAATGTGGCGGCCTACGACTTCGGGCTGGAGGACGGCCGGATCGTCCGCCGCCCTACGCCCCAGGCGGGCCGTCGGCTGGCGGTGAGCGAGAGCTTGCTGCCGGCCGCCAAGGCCGCTTTCGCCGGCCAGCCGAGCTATGAGCGGCCGGTGGACATCGACGTCGAGGGCGCGGGCGGCGAGATCGCCGAATACCAGCGCCGCGGCTACCGGCCCCTGGTCGGCATGCTGGGCCTGCACCCGCTGCACCACACCCGCCGCGACCGTCCCGACGTCACCGGCCCGGAGCTGCTGGAGCCCGTGGCCCGCGGCCTCGCCGCCCTGATCGCGGCGCTCTAGCTAGCCTCGGGTCCGAGCTCGGCGAGAGCGGCTTCGATCTCGCGCAGCTCCGCCTCGAGCACTTCCTTAGAGCCGGGCAGGAATCGGCGGCCCCGGATCGGGCCGAGACTCAGGATCTCGATCTGCCGCTGCAGCCGGGCCTGGGCTTCCAGCAGTTGCTGCCGGAGCGGCTTCTCGGTCTTGCGCCACCACATGCGCGGGAGGTTAGTGGCGCAACTCCGCAGAGCCAATAGGCGCGCCGCTGCACGACGCGAGGCTGTGCCCGTCCGGCGGATCGCGGTACTCAACCTGCGATGAAGATGCCTGTCCCCGACGCCGCGCTGATCGCCCGCAAGGCCGAGATCGTCCGCGCGTTGAAGAAGCTGGTCCCGGGCGAAGGCGTGATCGGCGATCCCGGCGCGCTCATCCCCTACGAGTCCGACGGCCTCTCGGCCTATCGCCAGACGCCGCTCGCCGTGGTGCTGCCGGAGACCACCGGGCAGGTGGCGGCCGTGCTCGCCTGGTGCCAGGCGAATGGGGTCAAGGTGGTGCCGCGTGGGGCCGGCACCTCGCTCTCCGGCGGGGCCCTGCCGCTCACCGACGGCGTGGTCCTGGGGATGGCCAAGTTCAACCGTATCCTGGAGGTCGACCTCGCCAACCGCTGCGCCGTGGTGCAGCCGGGCGTCACCAACCTGGCGATCAGCGAGGCGGTGCGGGCCGACGGCTTCTATTACGCGCCGGACCCCTCCAGCCAGATCGCCTGCACCATCGGCGGCAACGTGGCGGAGAACTCGGGCGGGGTGCACTGCCTGAAGTACGGCCTGACCACCAACAATCTCCTGGGGGTCGAGATCGTCACCATGGCCGGCGAGGTCCTGCGGCTGGGCGGCCGGGGCTACGACGCCGCCGGCTACGACCTGCTGGGTCTGGTCACCGGCTCCGAAGGCCTGCTCGGCGTGATCACCCAGGTGACCGTGCGCCTGCTGCCCACGCCGCAGACGGCGCGCGCCCTCCTGCTGGGCTTCCCCTCGGTGGAGGCGGCCGGCGCCACGGTCGGCGACATCATCGCGGCCGGCATCATCCCCGCGGGTCTGGAGATGATGGACCGACCGGCCATCGCCGCCGCCGAGGCCTTCGTCCACGCGGGCTACCCGACCGACGCGGAGGCCCTGCTGATCGTCGAACTGGACGGGCCCGAGGCCGAGTGCGCCGAGCTGGCCGGCCACGTCCGGGCGATCGCCAAGGCGCGCGGCGCCGACTTCATCCGCGTCTCCCGCGACGAGGCCGAGCGGCTCACCTTCTGGGCCGGGCGCAAAGCGGCGTTCCCGGCGGTCGGCCGCATCTCGCCGGACTATTACTGCATGGACGGCACCATCCCCCGTCGCCAGCTGCCGCATGTGCTGACCCGCATCCACGAGATGAGCCGCGACTACGGCCTGGGCGTCGCCAACGTCTTCCACGCCGGCGACGGCAACCTGCATCCCCTGATCCTCTACGACGCCGACAAGCCGGGCGAGCTGGAGCGTGCGGAGGCCTTTGGCGCCGACATCCTGCGGCTCTGCGTGGCGGTCGGCGGGGTGCTCACCGGCGAGCACGGCGTGGGCGTCGAGAAGCGCGACCTGATGGGCGAGATGTTCGACGAGACCGACCTCGCCTGCCAGCAGCGGGTGAAGTGCGCCTTCGATCCTGGGCTCTTGCTGAACCCCGGGAAGATGTTCCCGGTCCTGCATCGCTGCGCCGAGCTCGGGCGCGTCCACGTCCACCGCGGGAAGATCGCCTTCCCCGAGCTGCCGCGCTTCTAGATGCTGGACCTCGGCCCCCGCACCGTGCAGCCCACCTCGCCGGACGAGGTGCTCGACGCTGTCGCCGAGGCCGTGGCGGCGAAGCGCCGGATCGAGGTGGTGGGCGGCGGCACGAAGCGGGGGATCGGCCGCGTCGAACGCCCCGACCTGGTGCTGAGCCTGGAGGCGCTGGACGCCGTCCTCGACTACGCCCCGGAGGAGCTCGTGCTCACCGCGCGGCCGGGCGCGAAGCTGAAGGACCTCGAGAAGCTGGTGGCGTCGGAGGGCCAGATGCTGGCCTTCGAGCCGCCGCGGCTGGCCAAGCTGCTGGGCGCCAAGGGCGAGCCGACCCTGGGTGGTGTGCTGGCCGCCAACCTCTCCGGTCCGCGCCGCATCCGCGCCGGCGCCGCCCGCGACCACCTGCTGGGCTTCGCCGCGGTCAGCGGCCGGGGCGAGGCCTTCAAGGCCGGCGGCAAGGTGGTCAAGAACGTCACCGGCTATGACCTCTCCAAGCTGATGGCCGGCTCCTGGGGCACCCTGGCGGTGATGACCGAGGTGACCCTCAAGGTGCTGCCGAAGCCCAAGACCGAGACCACCCTGCTGCTGTTCGGCCTGCAGGACCGCCGCGCGGTCGAGGCCATGACCGTGGCGATGGCCGCCCCCGTCGAGGTCTCCGGCGCGGCCCACCTGCCCGCCGCGGTTGCGGCCGGCGCCCCGTTGAAGGCGGAGATGGCGGTGACGGCGCTCCGCCTGGAGGGCTTCGACGCCTCGGTGAAGGCCCGCGTCGACAGCCTGGCCGCCGCCCTGAAGCCGTTCGGCCGGGTCGATCGGCTGGACGCCGCCCTCTCCCGCGGCTTCTGGGCCCAGGTCCGCGAGGTCGAGGCCTTCCACAAGGACTCGCGCCCGCTGTGGCGCGTCTCGGTCCCGCCGGCGACCGGCTGGCGGATCGGCGAGGCGGTGGGCGAGGTGCTCTACGACTGGGGCGGCGGCCTGGTCTGGGTCCCCTCGCACGACGCGGCCGCGGTCCACAGCCTGGCCCGCGCGGCCGGCGGCCATGCCACCCTCTATCGCAGCGAGGCGACCTGCACGGCCTTCGAGCCGCTGGAGGACCGGCTGGCCACGCTCACCGCCCGCATCAAGGCGGCCTTCGATCCCGACGGCCTGCTCAATCCCGGCCGGCTGGACAGCTGATGCGCACCGCCTTCACGCCCGAGCAGCTGGCCGACCCGCAGACCGCCGAGAGCCAGGTCGAGATCCGCAAGTGCGTGCACTGCGGCTTCTGCACAGCCACCTGCCCGACCTATGTCCTGCTGGGCGACGAGCGCGACAGCCCGCGCGGCCGCATCGAGCTGATCCGCGCCATGCTGGAGGCGGCCCGGGCGCCCTCGAAGGACACCGTCACCCACATCGACCGCTGCCTCTCCTGCCTGGCCTGTTCGACAACCTGTCCGTCGGGCGTCGACTACGGCCAGCTGATCGGCCATGCGCGGGCCTATGTGGAGGCCAACTACCGGCGGCCCCTGCCCGAACGCCTGCTGCGCTGGGCGCTCCCCCATGTCCTGACCCGGCCGCGCCACCTGCGTTTCGGCCTGGCGCTGGGACGGGCCGCGCAGGGGCTGGAGCCCTGGCTGCAGCGGTTGCGGCTCACCCCGCTCGCCGTCCTGCTGCGCCTGGTCCCCGAGGCCCGCAAGGCGCCCCGCGGCGTCGGAACCTATCCGGCGGTGGAGGACAGGCGCGGTCGGGTGATCCTGCTGCAGGGCTGCGTCGAGCCCGCCATGGCGCCCCAGGTCCGCGAGGCCGCCATCCGCCTGCTGGCCCGGGCCGGCTACGACGTCACCCTGGTCGCCGGCGAGGGCTGCTGCGGGGCGATCTCCGAACACCTCGGCCGGGCGGACGAGGCCCGCGGCCTGGCGCGCCGCAACCTCGCGGCCTGGGCGAAGGCCGGTCCGGCCGACGCCATCATCACCACCGCCGCCGGCTGCGGCACGACGCTGAAGGCCTATGGCCACCTGCTGGGCTCGGCCGGCGAGGGGGCGGCCGCCCAGGCGCGCGACATCCTGGAGTTCTTAGGTGAGGTCGGCCTGCCGCCGATCGCCAACCCGACGGGCCTCGCCGTCGCCTACCACGCGCCCTGTTCGCTGCAGCACGGCCAGCAGGTGAAGGCGGTCCCGGCGCGACTGCTGGCCGAGGCGGGGTTCGAGGTGCGCGAGGTTCCCGAGGGCCACCTCTGCTGCGGCTCGGCGGGGGTCTACAACGTGCTGCAGCCCGAGCTCGCCGGCCAGCTGCGCGACCGCAAGGCGGCCAATATCGCCCGCACGGGGGCGGCGATCGTGGCGGCCGGCAACGTCGGCTGCATGGCCCAGATCGCGCCCGCGGTCAGCGCGGCGGTGGTCCATCCGGTTGAGCTGCTCGACTGGGCGACCGGCGGCCCGCGGCCGGAGGCGCTGGACAAGCGTCCGATGGATCACCTCTCCCCGCGAGCGGGAGAGGACATCGCCTAGTTCCGGACAGCAAAAACCGCCCATCCCGCCTGGGCGGGATGAACGGCTGGGTCGTCGTCAGACGCGGGTCAGACCGCGTAGCAATCCGGCGCGGCGCGCTCGGCCGGGATCGGGGCTTCCGCGCCGCCCATGCCGCCCGGCGGGCGACGCGAACTCACGAAATGACCGAAGCCCGGGGGCAGGCCCTTGGGGCGAACGGGTTGCTTGGAGAAGGACCGGAGGCGCCCGAGCAGGTCGTCGAGGGTCTCGGAGGATCCCACGAGGTCTGGTTTCAACTGGCCATAAGTCATGCCGACGTTATGCCATTTTCTGCGACAACCCGCCACAGCTAACAGACCGTTAATCTATTTTTTTTGGGCGCCCCACTGATTCGTTGACCGAAAATCGGGCTGCGGCCAAGCTTATCGGGCCTACGCCCAAGCTTAAGGTTGCGCATGAAGCTGTATCAATCCATCGGCCCCAATCCCCGCGCCGTGACCCTGTTCATCGCCGAGAAGGGGCTCGACATCGACCGCGTCGAGGTCGACCTGCGCGGTGGTGAGAACCGTCAGCCGCCGCACCTGGCGCGCAACCCGTCCGGCCAGACGCCCACCCTGGAGCTCGACGGCGGCGGCCACCTCTCCGAAGTCACCGCCATCTGCGAATATCTGGAGGAGGCGCAACCCGAGCCGCCGTTGATCGGCCGCACCCGGGAGGAGCGTGCCGAGACCCGGATGTGGACCCGGCGGGTGGACCTGCGGATCTGCGAGCCGATGGCCAATGGCTTCCGGTTCGGCGAGGGGTTGGCGATGTTCAAGGACCGGGTGCACTGCGTGCCCGAGGCCTCGCCCGGCCTGAAGGCCATCGCCCAGAACGGCGAGGCTTGGCTGGAGGGCCAGCTGACGGGCCCCTGGATCGTCGGCGACCGGTTCACCCTGGCCGACATATTGCTGTTCGCCTTCATCGAGTTTGGCGGCCAGGTGGGCCAGCCGCTCGATCCGAAGTTCGCCAAGCTCACCGCCTGGTTCGAGCGAGTGAAGGCGAGGCCCAGCGCCGCCGGCTGAGGTCACGCCGTTTCAGCTTGCGAGATACCGAGCCCCGGTTCAGGGGTTTGCCGGCCATGCCGCCCGCCGACATCGACACCGACGCCCACGCCGCGGCGGCCACGCCCGACGGCCTGCCGATCCCCCGGCGCTACTGGTCGATGGCGGCGATCTGGCTGGCCATGGCCATGTCGGTGCTCGACGGGGCGATCGCCAACGTCGCCCTGCCGACCATCGCGCGCGAGCTGCACGCCCTGCCGGCCGCCTCGATCTGGATCGTCAACGCCTACCAGCTGGCGATCACCGTCACCCTGCTGCCCCTGGCGGCGCTGGGCGACCGGCTGGGCTACCGGCGGGTCTATATCGCCGGCCTCGCGGTGTTCACCCTGGGCTCGCTGGGCTGCGCGCTCTCCCACAGCCTAACGGCGCTCACCGCGGCGCGGGTCCTGCAGGGCCTGGGCGCCGGCGGGATCATGAGCATCAACGCCGCCCTGGTGCGCTTCACCTACCCGAAGAAGTTCCTCGGCCGGGGGATCGGGCTCAACGCCCTGGTCATCTCCATCTCGGCGGCGATCGGGCCGACCGTGGCCTCGGCGATCCTTTCGGTGGCGTCGTGGGAATGGCTGTTCGCGGTCAATGTGCCGATCGGGGTGGTGGCGATCGCCATCGCCGCGCGGGCCCTGCCGCAGACGGCGGGCTCCAAGCGCCGGTTCGACCTCGTCTCCGCGGTGCTCAACGCCGCCGCCTTCGGCTTCCTGATCACCGGGGCGGAGAGCCTCGCCCGCGCCGGCCTCGCGGCGGGCCTGATCCAGCTGGCGATCGGCGTGGCGGCAGGCGCGGCCCTGGCCTGGCGCGAGCTCAGGCAAGAGGCGCCGCTGGTCCCGTTCGACCTGTTGAAGATCCCGATCTTCGGCCTGTCGATCGCCACCTCGATCGTCTCCTTCGCCGCCCAGATGATGACCTTCGTGGCCCTGCCCTTCTACTTCCAGACGGTGATGGGCAGGAGCGCGGTGATGACTGGCTTCCTGATGACCCCGTGGCCGCTCGCCGTGGGCGTGGCCGCGCCGATCGCGGGCCGGCTCGCCGATCGGCATCGCGCCGGCGCCTTGGGCGGCGCCGGGCTCGCCGTCTTCGCGGTGGGCCTGTTCCTGCTCTCCATGCTGGGACCAAGCTCGAGCGGCCTCGACATCGCCTGGCGGATGGCGATCTGCGGCCTGGGCTTCGGCTTCTTCCAGTCGCCCAACAACCGGGCGATGGTGACCGCCGCGCCGATGCACCGCAGCGGGGCCGCCGGCGGCGCCCTGGCGACCGCGCGGTTGCTGGGCCAGACGGCGGGCGCGCTCACCACGGCGGTGTTCTTCCACCTGGCCGGAACCCGGGCCGCGCCCGAGGTGATGGTCACGGCGAGCGGTCTCGCGATCCTCGCGGCCCTGGTCAGCCTCTCGCGCCTGCGGCTGGCGCCCCGGCCTCGTCCCGAGCCGCTGGACCGGCCGGAACGCACGTCGGCCTAGCCGACCATTCGTCCGCGGCCTTCCCAATAGGGCTTGCGCAGTTCGCGCCGCAGCACCTTGCCCGAGGCGTTGCGCGGCAGGACGTCGATGAAGTCCACCGACTTGGGGGCCTTGAAGGCCGCGATCCGCGCCCGCGCCCAGGCGATCACCGCCTCCGGATCGGGGCTGGCGCCCGCGGCCGGCACGACGATCGCCTTGACCGCCTCGCCCCAGCGCTCGTCCGGCACCCCGATCACCGCGGCGTCGGCGACGCCGGGACAGCCGAGGATCGCGTTCTCCACCTCGGCCGGATAGATGTTCTCGCCGCCCGAGACGATCATGTCCTTCACCCGGTCGTGGACGAAGACGTAGCCCTCGGCGTCGCGGTAGCCGGCGTCGCCGGTGCGCAGCCAGCCGTCGGCGGTGATGGTCTCGGCGGTGGCTTCCGGGCGGTTCCAGTAGCCGGCCATGACGATGGCGCCCTTGATGGCGATCTCGCCGATCTCGCCGACCGCCGCCTCGCTTCCGTCGTCGCCCAGGATGCGGACCTCGAGCGTCGGCCAGGCCTTGCCGCAGGAGCGCAGCAGCTCGCCCACATGGGCGTCGGGGGCCAGCGAAGTCCCGGCGCCGGCCGACTCCGTCATGCCGTAGAACTGGATGAAGCCGCAGCCGAACCGCGCGGTGGCCTTGGCCAGCACCGCCTCGCCGATCGGGGAGGCGCCGTAGGCCACGCTCTTCAGGCTGGAGAGGTCGGCGCCCTCGATCTCCGGCGCCTGCAGCAGCATGTTGATCATCGCCGGCACCAGGAAGATGTGGGCGACGCGCTCGGCCTCGATCAGCCGCAGCACCTCGGCGGGCCGGAACTCCGGAAGCAGGATCACCCGCCCGCCGGCCGCGAGCCCGGAGAAGCTGATGTTGGTCCCGGCCACGTGGAACAGCGGCATGACGATCAGCACCGTGTCGTCGGGGCCGTAGTCGAAGCCGTCGACCTGGGTGCGTAGGTCGAGGAAGGCGGCGTAGTTGGCGTTGTTGAGCCGCACGCCCTTCGGCAGGCCGGTGGTGCCCGACGTGTAGAGCTGCAGCACGTCGTCGTCGGCGCGCGGCTCGGCGGGCGTCGGAGCGGGCGCCGTGTCGCGCAAGGCTTCGTAGCTGTCGAAGCCCTCGGCCGCGCCGCCGACCCCGATCAGCCGGATCGGCCGGTCGATCTGGGCGATCACCTGCCGCGCGCAGTCGAAGAAGTCGGGGGTGACGAAGAACAGGTCCGCGCCGCTGTCCATGAGGATGAAGGCGATCTCCGGGACCGCCAGGCGCGAGTTGATCGGCGCCAGGCAAACCCGCGCCCGCGCCGCACCGAAGAAGATCTCGAAGAAGGCCTCCGACGAGCGGCCCAGCCAGCCGATCCGGTCGCCGGGTTTGGCGCCGGCCGCCTGCAACAGGCCCGCGGCCTTGACCGCCCGGCGGTCGAGCTCGGCGTAGCTCAGGGTCCGGTCGTCGATCTGGATGGCCGTGCGCTCGCCGAATGCTGTGGCCTGCGCCGGCGGGATGTCCGCTAGGACCTTGATCTCATCGCTCATCGGCCAAAGGGCTAGCGCATCCCATCGGACACGCCAACGGCCGAGAGAATCCAAGCCGCTCTACGCGCAGCCGGACGCAAAAGTGGCTTCCACTTTTGCTGGCTGTCGCTCGGTCAACCCTGGCCGTAAAGGATCAGGCTCGCGAGGTCTTGGGTGGCTTCGCGGCGCACGCGGGGACCCAGGGTGGCGGGGCTGCGATGCTTGATCCGGCGGACGTGGACGACGGTGAAGGGCGCCCTCTGGCGTCCGGTGCGATGCGGGGTGGTCATGGCGCTTCTCTCCAAGCTGCGCTGACAAACACCACGGCCGAGGCGGAGTTCCGCGCGCACGGAAATTTCAGTGCAGCTTCAACCGCATGAAGCCGCGGCAAGCCGCTGTCCCGCCCGGCGGCGCGGGACTATAGGGGCCAGGCGAGGGGGAACGGCCATGCTCTATCTGCTGGTCAAGGCGGCGATTTCGGGGGTGATTATCGCGGTGGTCTCCGAGGTCGCGCGGCGCAGCCCGGCGTTCGGGGCGCTGATCGTTTCCCTGCCGCTGGTCTCGGTGATGGGCATGATGTGGCTGTGGCGGGACACCAATGACCCGGTACGGCTCGCCGCCCACGCCCAGTCGACCTTCTGGTTCGTGCTGCCGTCCCTGCCGATGTTCCTGTTGATCCCGTTGCTGCTGCGCCGGGGCGTGGCCTTCTGGCCGGCGCTCGGCCTCGGCTGCGCGCTGACCATCGGCCTCTACCTGCTGATGACCTGGATCGGCCCCCGGTTCGGCCTGCGGCTCTAGAAACCTCCGAAGGCGAACATGGCGATCACCGCCACGGCCATCACCACCGTCGCGGCCCAGCCGAAGATGGTCAGGC
This sequence comes from Phenylobacterium sp., assembly GCA_004799545.1. GTDB lineage: Bacteria > Pseudomonadota > Alphaproteobacteria > Caulobacterales > Caulobacteraceae > Phenylobacterium. The sequence goes on along the minus strand of SSMU01000023.1, from coordinate 100,903 downwards.
TGATCCCGGCGACGAACCGGCCCATCTCGTGCCGGCGGGAGCCGACCAGCATCATCGCCGCCATGATCGGCACCGAGATCACCCCGTTGACCACCGCGCTCCAGAACAGCGCCTTGATCGGGTCGAGCGGCGACAGCATCACGCCCAATCCCAGCACCATGGCCGCGACGATCACCGCATAGAAGCCCGGCGCCTCCCAGGGCTCGTGCTCCAGCCCGAACTTCCAGCCGAAGGACTCCGAGATGGCGTAGGCCGAGGAGCCGGCCAGCACCGGCGTCGCCAGGAGGCCGGTGCCGACGATGCCAAGGCTGAACAGGCTGAAGGCCAGGGGTCCTGCGATCGGCTTCAGAGCGATGGCGGCGTCGGCCGAGGTCTGGATGTCGGTCTTGCCGGCCGCGTGCAGGGTGACGGCGGTGGTCAGGATGATGAAGAAGGCGATGACGTTGGAGAAGGCCATGCCGATGAAGGTGTCCCAGCGGATCCGCCGGAGTTCGCGCTTCGCCGTGGCGGCGGACGCGTGCTTCAGGTCCGGCTCGTGCGCCGCCACCAGGTCCTCGACCTCCTCCGAACTCTGCCAGAAGAACAGGTAGGGGCTGATGGTGGTGCCGAACACCGCGACGATCACCGTCAACGAGGCGGCGTCGGGCTTGAACGCGGGCAGGATGGTGTGGATGGCGATCTGCAGCCAGTCGATGTGCACGGTGAAGATCACGCCGACATAGGCGAACAGCGCCAGCGTCGCCCACTTCAGGAAATAGACGTAGCGGTGGTAGGGCACGAACAGCTGCAGGCCCAGCGAGACCACCAGGAAGACCACCGTCAGCATCTTCGCATTCCAGCCGGTCACCAGGTTCCCCGCCGCGCCCATGGCGGCGAGGTCGGCGCCGATGTTGATGGTGTTGGCGACGAACAGCAGGCCGACCAGCAGGCCGACCGCGGGCTTGGGCAGCACCTGGCTCATGTTGGCGGCCAGGCCCGCACCGGTGACCCGGCCGATCCGCGCGCTGAGCAGCTGCACCGCCACCATCAGCGGATAGGTGAGCACCAGGGTCCAGAGCATGTTGGGCCCGAACTGGGCGCCCGCCTGGGAATAGGTCGCCACGCCCGAGGGGTCGTCGTCCGCCGCTCCGGTGATCAGGCCGGGCCCGAGGCGGCCGACCATGCCCAGGACGCCGCGCGGCTTGGCGTGGGGCCGGCGTCGATGTGGCTGTTTTGCGCTCATGTCCTGCCCGCCCCCGCTCACCGGTCCCTGGAGCGCAGACGCCGCCCGGGACGCATCACCGCAAGCCTTGCGGCGCGGGCGCGCGGTGCGCAAGCTCGCGGCATGCCGAGACAGGTCAGCGCCGGGGTGCTCGCGCATCGTTCGGGGCCGGAAGGGCCGGAGTTCCTGCTGGTCCATCCGGGCGGCCCGTTCTGGGCGCGCAAGGACGCGGCGGCCTGGTCGATCCCCAAGGGCCTCGTCGAGCCCGGTGAGGAGACCTGGGCCGCCGCGGCGCGTGAATTCGCCGAGGAGCTGGGTCAGCCCATCATCGGTGAGGCCGACCCGCTGACGCCTTGCCCGACGCCCGGCGGCAAGCTGGTCCTGGCGTGGCTGGTGGCGGCCGACCTGGATCTCTCGGTCCTGGTCAGCAACCGATTCGAGATGGAGTGGCCGCGCGGCTCCGGCCGGCTGCAGTCCTTCCCGGAGGTCGATCGCGCCGCCTATTTTCCGGGCGCCACAGCGCTGGAGAAGATCCATCGCGGCCAGCGGCCGATCCTCGATGAGGCCATCGCGCGGCTCAGCGGGTGGTGATGGCGTCCAAAATCCACCTTAGGTCGCGAACCTGTGCCATTTGAGGACGCCGTATAATGCAGACGCCGCAGTTTTCCGTTAGACCGCTCCCGGGGTGGACTTAAACAGCCGTTGGGCGTGCGGAGCAGTCAATGGACGATGGTGGACCCGATAGGTTGGATCAGGCCTTGGGCCTTGCGATCCGCCTGCGCCGGCATGCCCGGGGCCTCAGCCAATCCGGCCTGGGCGAAGCGATCGGCGTCTCGTTCCAGCAGATCCAGAAATACGAGCGCGGCACCAACCGGGTGAGCTTCTCGACCATGATGCGGATCTGCGAGGCCCTGGACTGCCACGTCTCTGACCTGGTGGCCGAGGTCGAGCAGCTGGACGGCGGCGGCAAGCGCGCCGGCAAGGGCCAGGACACACTCGCCCAGCCGGAGGCCGCGCCCCTGCTGGAGGCCCTGTCGCAGATCAAGTCGCCGGGTGTGCGCCGCACGGTGCTGGAGCTGGCGCGGAGCCTGGCCCGGGAGGGCTGAGGGGGCTGCGCCCTAGACGACCAGGTCCCGCCGGCGCAGGCTTGGTCGCGTGCATCTCTTCGTTATTCCGACGTGGGTCGACTTGGCCTACTTTTATGTCATCGCCGCGCTGGTCGTTTGGAAAGGCGACTGGCCGCAGCGGACGTCCATGCTCGCCTTCATGCTGACGTCCTGGTTCGAGAACTTCGTCTGCTTCTACAGGTGTCCCGTCTGGCATGCTCACGCGGCGCCTTACGACGCGCAGGCTTGGCAGGAACTCTATTTCTGGCGGCCCTTCATCTTCGATGGCGCCCAGCTCACTATCTGCGTCGTCTTCGCGCTTCGCGGCGTCGGCTACTGGGCTGTGTGGGGGAGTTCAATCCTCCTGCTCGATTTTGCCAATGATGTGGTCTGGGCGAGCTCCAAGGGCTTCTCCCTCTGGACCTACCTTTCCGCGGACCTGATCTTCAGCTACGCCTTCACCGCGGTGATGCTGTGGGGCGTCTGGGGTCGTTTGCGCGACAACGCGAGCGCCAAGCCGGGCCGGGTCACGGCCTGACCGTGATCTCGCGCATCGCGCCTTGTCCTCACCGGCATACGACCCACACGATCAGGACAGGGTTCGGCGTGCGTAGAGGTTAGGCTCCGCGGCAAGTCAGCGGTGCGGTCCGGCGGTTGGTCGGCCGCGCGACCTTGCGGGGGCAGGCGTGCATCTCTTCGTGATCCCGGCCTGGATCAATTTCGTCCTGGTGAGCGCGACCACGGCGCTCGCCATCTGGAAGGGCGGTTGGCGCGAGCGGGTGATCGCCGGCGTCCAGCAGCTCCAGATGTTCCGCAGCTACGTCCTGTGCGAGACGTGGAGTTGTCCGGCCTGGAGCGCCTTAGCCGACGACGGGGTGATGCTCGCGGCCTGCGTCGCCTGCGCGCTGCGCGGCGACCGCTACTGGACGATCCCGGCCAGCTCCTTCGCCCTGCTGGCGGTGATCACCGACCTGCTCGCGGCGCGTCCAGATCTCTCGTTATGGGTCCGGGCCTCCGCCGACCTGGTGTGGATGTACCTACTGAGCGCCGCGATCCTGTGGGGTGTCTGGAGCTCGGCACGCGCCCGGGCCCGCGCCGCCGCCGCACCGCCCCTGCCCCCCGTTCGCCGGCGCGTGCCGACGCCGTCAGGCCATCTCGACCGGAGTTCCCCATGAGCCTTCCGCTTGGTCCCACCGCCCAGCCGCCGCTGCCGCCGCACGCCATAGACGACCTGCTGCTGTTGGCGAGCAGCGGCACGGACGGCTCGCGCGTCATCCTCGCCTTGATCCGCCGGATCGTGGAGATCCAGGACCAGGCCAGCGAGGAACAGCTGGTCCGACTGGTCGATGAGGTGGGCGCGCTGCTCAGGCGAGAAGCGGCGGCGCACTAGGGCGCGTCAAGGCTTGAGCGAGGTCGCCGACACGGTCGCCGAGCCGCGCAGGGCCGGTGTCGCCGCGTCGGGGCCGACGAACACCCGGTAGGCGCCGCCGGCCACCCGCCAGGCGTGGGCGTGCTCATCCCAGTTGGCCAGCATCCTCGGCGCGGCGGCCAGGGTCACCGCGGTGCTCGCGCCCGGCTTCAGCGCCACCCGTGACCAGCCGATCAGCCGTTGCTGCCGTCGTCCGGGCGAGGCGGCGAGATAGAGCTGCGGCGTCTCGGTCCCGGCCCGCGCGCCGGTGTTGGTGACCCGGAAGCTGACCGTGAGCGTCTTGCCGCCGGTCACCTTGGCGTCCGAGTAGCGGAACCGGGTGTAGGAAAGTCCCCGCCCGAACGCGAAGGCGGGCTTTTCGCCGGTCTTGGCGAACCAGCGGTAGCCGACGTCGGAACCTTCCGTATAGGCCACGTCGAACGGCTTCGGCTGGGCGCTGTTGTCGGCCGCCTCAGTGACCTTGTCGCCGGACAGGGCGGGCCGGGGCAGCTGGGCCTCGCTGGCCGGGAAGCTGACCGGCAGGCGGCCGGAGGGATTCACCTCGCCGGTGAGCACCTCGGCGATCGCCTCGCCACCCTTGTGGCCGGGATACCAGGCCTCGACCAGGGCGCCGACCTTGTCGATCCACGGCGTCAGCACCGGGTTCCCGGTCTCCAGCACCACCACGGTCTTGGGCTGGGCGGACGCGACGGCGTCGATCAGGGCGTCCTGGTTGTCGGTGAGGGTCAGCGAGACGTCCATGGCCTCGCTTGCCCACTGGGTCGCGAAGACGATCGCCACGTCGGCGCTCTTCGCCAGGGCGGCGGCGCGCGCCGGGTCGGAGCCGTCGTCATAGACCACCTCGGCTCCGCCGGCGCGGGCCTGCAGCGCCTTCAGGGGCGAGGACGGGTGGAACAGGATCCCGCCGCCCCACTTCGGCGCGCCGGGCGGCCGCGGGAAGCTGACCGAGCCCAGCGGCGCGACCTGCGAGGAGCCGCCGCCCGAGATCACGCCCACGTCCGCGTGGCCGCCGATCACCGCGATCTTGCGCGCATGCCGCGCGAGCGGCAGCAGGCCGCCCTCGTTCTTGAGGAGCACGATGCCCTGTTCGGCCGCCTTCAGGGCGACGGCTGCGTCCGCCGCCGTGTCGAGGCCGCCAGCTTCCGGCGGATGCTCGAAGAGGCCTTGCGCGAACATCGCCCGCAGCACCCGATGGGCCATGTCGTGGACCTTGCCGGCGGAGATTTCGCCGCTCGCCACGGCGGCCTTCAGCGGCTTGTCGAAGTAGACCTGCTTGTCGAGCTGCTGGCCGCTCTCCTGGTCGAGCCCGGCCTTGGCCGCGCCCAGCGAATGGACCGCACCCCAGTCGCTCATCACGAAGCCCGGCCAAGCCCAGTCGCGCTTCAGGACGTCGGTCAGCAGGTAGGGGTTCTCGCAGGCGTAGGTCCCGTTCACGCGCTGGTAGGCGCACATCACCGAGCCCGGATGGCCGGTCTCGATGGCGATCTCGAAGGCCAAGAGGTCGCTCTCGCGGGCCGCGGCGTCGCCGAGCTGGGCGTCCAGCACCATGCGCCCGGTCTCCTGGTCGTTCACCGCATAGTGTTTGGTGGTGGAGATGATGTGGTTCGACTGGATGCCGCGGATCGCGGCGCCGGCCATGGTCCCGGCCAGCAGCGGGTCCTCGGCGCCATATTCGAAGTTGCGACCGTTCCGCGGGTCGCGGATCAGGTTCACCCCGCCGGCCAGCAGCACGTTGAAGCCCTTCTGGCGGGCTTGCTTGCCGATCATCGCCCCGCCTTGGTAGGCGATCTTCGGATCCCAGGTGGCGGCGGTGGCGAGACCGGACGGGAGCGCCGTGGCGTCGTCGGTCTTGCCGCGGCCGGCGTTGGCGACGCCCAGGCTGGCATCGCTCTCCTTCAACGGCGGCACGCCAAGCCGCGGCAGGCCCGCGATATAGCCCGCGGAGATCACCACGCCCGGCGGGCGTGGGTTGAGGAACATCGGCATCGAGCCGTGCAGCAGGCCGATCTGCTCGTCGAGGCTCATCTGCTTGAGGACGAGGTCGGCGCGCTGGTCCGGCGTCAGCCTGGGGTTCATCCAGGGCTGCGAGGCTGGCGCGGCGGCCGCGCCGCCCGCCAGGGCCAGTCCGATCGCCGCGGCGCCCGCCAGCAGGACCCTGCGCATCTGATCACCTCCCCATGCGCCGACGTTGCGGCCGCGCTTGTGCGTTCAGCCTTAGCGGCGTGACGGCGGGGCAGACAAGCCTTGGCCTTACGGCGTCAGGGAAGCACGCGGATCTTGAGGTCGCGGAAGGCGACGTCGTCGCCGTGGTTCTGCAAGGCGATGTGACCGGTCGGCGAGGCGGCGTACTGCGGCCACTGCTTGAACTTCGAGGCCGCCACGCGGGCCTTGAAGTCGTCGGAGCCGAGCACGTACTCGACCACCTTCTTGCCGTTCAGCCAATGCTGCACATGGCCGTGGTCGACCACGAGCCGCCCCTGGTTCCATTCGCCCGGCGGCTTGGTGGCGTCGACCAGCGGGGCGTAGAGGGCGAACAAGGCGGCAGCCCGCTCCGGCGGCGGCTCGCCGTGGGCATTGTCGAGGAGCTGATACTCCGGCCCGGACTGGTAGGTCTCCGTGCCCTGTTCGATGACGTGGTACATCACGCCCGAATTGCCGAGCTTGGAGATCTTCCACTGGAAGCTCAGCTCGAAACTCGAGAACTCGTCCTTGCTGATCACGTCCTTGGAGGTCTTCGGGTCGGGCGACAGCGCGCCGCCCGTCACATGCCAGCCGGCGTCGGGCGCGGCCGCCTTGAAGCCGCGCCAGCCAGCGAGGCTCTTGCCGTCGAACAAGAGCTTCCAGCCGGCCGCCTGTTCGGCGGGGGTGAGGGTGTTGGGCTGGGCCATGGCGGTTCCGGCAAAGGCGATGGCGGCGGCGAAGGCGACGACGGCGAGTTTCATGGGCGCCTCCTAAAGGCCGAGCTTGGCGAATTCGCGCTCGAGGCGGGCCTTCACCTCGTCGGACGGACCGGGATCGGCCGTGCGCGGCACATTGCCGATGTAGCCGATGTCCTTGAAGCCGGCGGCGGTCGTGTAATAGGCGCCGATCGTCAGCCCACGGAACACCTTGAAGAAGCCCTGCGGCGCGGTCGCCGCGGCGGTTTGCAGGTCCGTCAGGACCTCGCTGCGCTGCGCCGGGCTGGCGTCCAGGAAGCTCAGGCCATGCCGCCGCTGCGCCTCCCAGAAGAGGCCGTTCAGCCCGTCGAGGATGATCGGCCGGTGCTTGAGTTGGTCGGGGTAGGGGGCGCTGATCCACTCGTCGATGAAGTCGGGCACGCCCAACCCGCTGGCCGAGGGCGCGCCCGCCGTCGCCGGCAGGATGAAGTCGGCCATGATCGCCGTGGCCTGAAGTTGATCGTGGCTCATGATCCGCGACCAGGGCGCGGGCTCCGGCTTGGTCAGCTTGGGATCGGTGCCGTAGCCGCGGGTCGAGGGCTCCCCGCCCATCTTCGGGCCATAGACCACCACGCCGGCGCCAACGGCCACGGCTGCGCCCACGACCCCCACCCAGGTCAGGGCCGTGCGGCGGTCGATCTTGGAGACGTAGGGTTCTTCGCTCATAGGGCCCCCTGCTTGGCGAGGGTTGCGAGGTGGTCGCTGGAGCGCCAGGCCAGCGCCAGGATGGACAGGGTCGGGTTCTTGTCGGGACTGGAGACCAGCACCGCCCCGTCGGTGACGAACAGGTTGGGCACCGCCCAGCTCTGGCCGAACTGGTTGACCACCGAATCCTTGTCGCTCGCCCCCATCCGCGCGGTGCCGACCTCGTGGATCATCTCGCCGCCCTTGGAGATCGCCTTGCGGCCATCGCGCTCGATCTTGCTGAGCGGCTTGCCGCCCAGCTTGTCGGTCACCTCCAGGAAGGTGGAGACCATGTGCGCGGCCTGCTTGGTCTCGCTCCCCCCCCACTTCCAGTGGAAGCGCAGCACCGGGATCCCCCACTTGTCGCGGGCCGTCGGATCGAGCTCGCAGTAGCAGTCGTCGTTGGGGATCATCTCGCCGCGGCCGTTGAAGCTGATCACGCTGCCGAAGCGGTCCCGCAGCTTCGCCCGCAGCTCGTCGCCGACGCTGGCGTCGTCCTTCGGCAGTAGCCCGGCGAGGCTCATGGAGGGCATGCCGCGGCCGCCGCCGATCTCGATGTGGTAGCCGCGCGGGAAGCCCAGTTCCTTCTGCTTCTCGTAGCCCCACCAGGGGATGTAGGTGTGCTCGGTGCCCTGGCCGTCGTCGTTGGTGGGCGGCATGGCCTCCAGGGACGGGAACTGGCTGGTCACGTTCACGCCCACACTGTCCATCAGGTAGCGGCCGACCATGCCGTGGGTGTTGGCCAGGCCGTCCGGGAAGCGGGGGCTCTTGGAGTTCAGCAGGATGCGCGCCGTCTCGCCGGAGCCGGCCGCCAGCACCACGGCCTTGGCGGTCGCCGAGCCGTGCTTCCCGGTCTTGCGGTCGACGAAGTTGACGCCTTTCGCCTTGCCGTTGCGATCGAGCTCGACCTCATAGACCAGGGCGTCCGTGCGGATCGTCAGGTTGCCGGTCGCCCGGGCCGGCGGCAGCAGCACCGTGGTCGACTGGAAGTTCGCGCCGATCGCGCAACCGCGGCCGCAGGGGGTGGCGAACAGGCAGGTGTTGCGCCCCTCCATCTGGCCGGTGACCACCGCGCCGTGCATCGGGATCACCGGCACGTCCATGGCCTTGAAGGCCCGCTCGTAGAAGATCTCGAAGGCCCGCGGCGGGGCGCAGGCCATCAGGCAGCCGTCCGGCGAGTCCGGGGTGTTCATCAGCCCCCGCGCCGGCGCCGCGCCGGAGACCCCAATCAGCTTCTCGGTCTTGTCGTACCAGGGGGCCAGGTCGTCATAGGTGATCGGCCAGTCGTAACCCAGGCCGTCGCGGCTGCGGGGCTTGAAGTCGAGCGGCCCGAAGCGCAGGGCGATGCGGCCCCAATGGTTGGTGCGCCCGCCCAGCATCCGCGGCCGCCACCAGATGAAGTCCTCCGAGCCCGGCGCCACGGTGTAGGGCTCGTTCGGCACCTGCCAGCCGCCGTCGACGGTGGCGTCATAGAAGCCGAACGGCTTGTCGGGCGTGCCGACGCCGCGCAGCGGGGCCTGGTCGTTGGTGTTGAACATCGGCGTCTCGGTGGCCGGGTCGTAGTGGCGACCCGCCTCGATCAGCAGCACCTTCAGCCCCGACCGGGTCAGATGGTAGGCGCTCATCCCGCCCCCCGCCCCGGAGCCGACGATGATCACGTCATAGGGTTTGGCCGCCATGCCTCAGGCCTCCGTCCGCGCGGGCGCGGGCACATAGGTTTCCAGGGTCTCGTCGGGCAGGCGCACCGTGGCGCCGGTCTCCGCGGACTTGTAGAGCGCCATCACCATCTTCACGACCTCGACCCCGTCGACGAAGGTCTCGATCGGCGTGCGGCCATGGCGGAAGCAATCGACCATGTGGCGGTTCTCGCCGATGTAGCCGTAGATCCCGGCCTCGTCCTCGACGATCGGCATCTGGCCCTGCTCGGCGTTCTGCTTCTCCACCAGGTCCTCGCCCGAGCCGCCGGTGATCGCGCGGGACAGGAAGACCTTCAGCCCCGGGTTCAGGGAGGAGAACTCCATGGAATATTCCGGGCCCAGCAGGGCCAGGTCGATGCGCAGGCCGGGGCCGACGTAGGACCAGGAGGTCGAGGCCTCGATGATCAGCTCCTGGCCGTCCTCGTCCTCCAAGGTGATGGTGGCGCGGGCGAAATCCTCGACCGGATGGCGGGTCATCTCGACGCCCTTGAAGTCGCGGGCCAGCTGCTTGGCGTAGCGGGCTTGCGTCCACTTCAGGTGCGCGACCGAGCCCTGCACCGACTTGACCGTCAGGCTGGCGCGCGGCGCGTCCGGGGCGGTCAGCAGGAAGCGGCCCACCTCCACGGAGTGGCACATCATGTCGCTCATCACCCCGCCGCCCTGGCGCGCGCCCTGCCAGAACCACGGCTCGTGCGGGCCGGAATGCTCCTCGGCCGCGCGGGCGAGATAGGGACGGCCGGCCAGCGGCGCGGCGCGGCGCCAGACGATCTCCTTGCCGCGCTCGACGGCGGTGGAGAACACCTGGTTCTCCAGGTAGCCGTGCGCCAGGCCCGCGTCCTCGGCCAGCGCCAGCACCTCGCGGGCCTCGGCCAGGGTCCGGCCGAGCGGCTTCTCGCAGGCTACGGCGCGGACCTTCGACTTGCCGGACGTCACCGCCGCGGAGATCGCCCGCATCACCTCCAGCCGCCGGTCGTTGGGGGCCAGGAGCCAGATGGCGTCAACGTCCGGTGCGGCGAGCAGCTCGTCCAGGGTCACATAGGCCTTGCAGGGGCCGAGCTCGGCGGCGTTGGCCGCGTCCGCCAGGGCGTCGCGATGCTCGGCGGTCGGGCTGAACACGCCCATGATCTGGGCGTGGCGGACACTCTGGAAGGCCTTCAGGTGGAACTTGGCGATGAAGCCCGAGCCCACGAAGCCGATTCGCAGCGGCCCCCCTTTAGGCGGACTTGCATTCATTCCGCCGCGCCCGCCAGCCGCGCCTTGGCCACCTGCGCGGCGTAGCCGCCGGCCCGCCGGTCGGAGAGCACCACCAGGCCGAACACCAAGCAGACGAAGAAGGCGAACGGCACCAGGTAGCGGAAGGAGAGCAGGCCGGAATGGTTCTCGCCGGCGTCCAGCAACGGCTGGGCCTGTTTGGCGAGATCTGCGCCGGCTTCGCCGGCCGCGGTCCGGCGCAGGAAGTCGCCGGTCGCCTTGGCGGGGAGCGCGCCGGGCGCGGCGACCACGGCTTGCGCGTCGGCCACCAGCGTCGCGGGCTTGCCGGGCGAAGCTGCGACCTGACTTGCCAAGGCCACGACCGCCGGCTTCGACAGCGCGTCCGGCAGGTGCTCATCGGCGATCTGGCCGAGCAGCGGCGTGGTGACGAGGCCTACCGCCAGCGAGCCGGCCGCCGCCATCAGGCCAAGGCCCAGGGCGCCGGTGCGCGGCGTCCGCTCGGCCACGAAGCCCATCATGGTCGGCCAGACGATCGCGATGCCGATGGCGAACACCAGGGCGGTGGCGACGGTCACCGTCGCCGTCGTCGCATAGCTGAGGCCCAGAAGGCCCAGGCCGACCACGCCGGTCGAGACCATCAGCACCACCGGCGGCGACACGCGGCTCAGGATGGCGTGGGCGTTGGCCCGGGTGATCGCCATCACCCCGTTGATCATCACCAGCACAAGTATGCCCGGAAGGCCGCCGGCTTGCAGGACCGCCGGGATCCAGCGGTTGGGGCCGAGTTCGAGGCTCATGGTGATCGCCATCAGGCCGAGGAAGGCCCAGAGCAGCGGCGAGGTGGCCACCGCCTTGAAGCTGTCGGAGACCTTGTGGCCCGCCGCCGCGGCCTCGGTCGGCGGGAACTTCTCGCGCAGGAAGATGATCCCGTAGCCGGCCGCCGGGACCAGGACCATCAACATCTTCGCCCGCCAGTCGAGGTGGCCGAGGTCGATCAGCCAGGCGGCCAGGCCGCCCAGCACGATGCCGCCCGGGAACCATAGGTGCATGCGGTTGAGCATGCCGGCCTTGCGGTCGGGGAACAGGGTCGCGGTGAGCGGATTGCACACCGCCTCGATCACCCCGTTGGCGATGGCCAGCACCAGGGCGCCTATGAACAGGGTCTCGAAGCCCGGCGCGAAGACGAACAGGGCGACCCCCGCCACGTGACCCACCAGGGCGAAGCGCATCAGGTTGCGCATGCCCACGAGATCGCAGAGTGGCGAGAAGGAGATCTGGCTGATCGCCATACCCCACAGCCCGGCCCCGCCGATCAAGCCCACCTGGGCGTTGTCGAGCAGGAACTCGGACTTCAACTGGTACATCACCGCCGACAGCGCCGCGAAGCTGAACGCCAGCGCGGTTATCGCCGTGCAGCTGCCCAGGAACAGACGTCCCGGCCGGATGTCGGAGCCTTCCATGCGCTCTCCCCCGTTCGCATGAGACCGATCGTTGGTCGCGAACGTGGCATCGACCGGCGGGGCTGTCGAGCGCGCTTGCGCCGTGCGCTAGGTCACGCATCAATTCGGAGCCCTGTGCTAGCTTGACCTTGCCATGACCGAGACGCCGCCCACCGAGCACGATCCGGCCGCCCGACGTCTTTCGACGATCGTGGCGATCGACGTGGCCGGCTATTCGGCGCAGGCGGAGGCCGACGAGGCCGGCGCCGTGAACGCCGTCATCGCGCTTTCGGACCGCATCTCGGCCACGGCGCGGACCCACGGCGGGCGGGTGTTCAACACCGCCGGCGACGGCTTCATGCTGGAATTCCCCACGGTGACCGGCGCCCTGGCCGCAGCCGAGGACCTGACGGCCGGCGACTCGCCCTCGGTGCGGATCGGGGTGCATGTGGACGAGGTCGCGGTCCGGCCGAGCGGCGACCTGCTGGGCCATGGGGTCAACATCGCCGCGCGCCTGCAGGCCCTGGCGCCGCCCGGCGGCATCCGCATCTCCGGGGCCGCGCAGCGCGCGGTGCACGGCCCGCTGGCCGACCGGATGGTCGCCTGCGGCGAGGCCCAGCTCGACCGCATGCAGCAGGTGGTCAGCATGTTCACCCTGGCCGCCGCGGGCGGCTGGCGGGAGGGACTCGAGGTCCCCCCGGCCCCCGCCGCGGCCCCGGACCGGGCGCGGGACGACCAGCCGAGGGCGGTGCTGGTCGCCGTCCTGCCGTTCGACAACATGTCCAACGACCCGGAGCTGCTCTACTTCTCCGACGGGGTCTCCGAGGCGATCCTGGAGACCGTCGCGCGCAGCACCCAACTTCGGGTCATCGGCCGGACCTCCAGCTTCCAGTTCCGCGGCACGAACAAGACCACCCGGCTGGTGACCGGCGAGCTGCACGCCAGCCACATCCTGGACGGTTCGGTGCGGCGCAGCGGCGACCGGGTGCGGATCTCCGCCCACTTCATCGAATGCGCCACCCACACCACCCTGTGGTCGCAGAGCTACGATCGCGACCTGGGCGACGTCTTCGTGCTGCAGGATGAGATCGCCGCCGCCGTGGCCACCGCGCTGGACCGCACCTTCGCCCCCTCCGGCAGCGCCAAGGCGCTCGCGCCCGAAGCCCTCGACGTCTATCTCCGCGCCCGCAACCGGCGCTTCCAGGACGTCAACATCGACCATGTGGTCGAGGAGTTCGAGACCGTGGTGGGTCTCGCGCCACGCTTCGCGCCCGGCTGGGCGGGCCTGGCCCAGGCCAGCGCCTTCCGCGCCCGCTCCGGGGTCGACGAGGAGACCTTCGCCATCGCCCGAGACCGCGCCCTGGAGGCCGCCGAGGCCGCGCTCCGGCTCGACCACCGCGCGGGCCTGGCCTTCGCCGCGCGCAGCTACCTGCAGCCCTTCGCCCGCTACGGCGAGCGCGAGGCCCTGCTGGCCAGCGCCCTGCTCAACTCGCCCAACGACGCCGACGCGCTCGACGCCATGGCCCTGTTCTGCTTGTCGGTCGGCCGCTGGGACGAGGGCGCCGCCCTGGCGCTGGAGGCCTATCGGCTCGATCCGCTCTATCCGGTGGCCGCCAACATGCACGCCGTGGCGCTCCGCACGGTGGGCAAGGTCGAGGAGAGCCTCGCCCTCTGCGACCAGCTGCACAAGCGCTGGCCGCAGCTCGGCGTGATCATGATGAACGGCGCCTTCGCGGCCGCCTTCGGCCAGGACTGGCCCCGGTTCGAGACCTATGCCGCGGCGCTGCGCCGGCTGGGCATCGACGGCGAGATCACCCGCTGGACCCTGTCGCTCGAGGCGCTGCGCAACCCCGGCCCCACGGCGCGGGCGGAGCAGCTGGAACGGCTGCGCCGCGAGGTGGCCGACACCGGCATGTTGCAGCTCCCCGGCATCGTGCTCGGCCATGCGCTCGGGCTGCAGGACGAGGTCTTCGACTTGATCGACCAGGCCTCGTTTTCCTACATGCACGACGAGCGCGGCGCCCTGGTCGCGCGCACCGCGCCAACCTTCATCTTCAGCCGCGGCATGAGCCAGCCGCTGATGCGCGACGTGCGCTTCGTGACGCTCTGCGCCAAGCTCGGCCTCTGTGACTACTGGGTGGCCACCAACCGCTGGCCGGACTGCGCCGCGGCCGTCGCCGACAGCTACGACTTCAAGGCCGAGTCGGCTCGGCTGGTCTCGGGGGGCAATCCATGATCGATCGCAGAGGCCTGCTGGCGGCGGCCGCGGCCAGCGCCCTCGTCGCGGGCGGAGCGCGCGCCGCGCCGGCGCCCGGTCGGCGGCCGCCCAACTTCGTCATCGTGCTCTGCGACGACCTCGGCTACGGCGACGTCAGCGTCTATACGCAGGGCGGCATCAAGACCCCGGCCATCGAGAAGATGGCCCGCGAAGGGGTCACCCTCACCGACTACTACGCCCCGGCCAACCTCTGCACGCCGTCGCGGGCGGGGCTGCTCACCGGCCGCTATCCGGTGCGCACGGGCTTAGGCTACGAGGTGATCATGCAGGCCGACGACCGCGGCCTGCCGGTCTCGGAAGTCACCATCGCCAACGCCCTGAAGCCCACCTACGCCACCGCCCTGTTCGGCAAGTGGCACCTGGGCCATCACAGCCCCGCCTGGCCCCCGACCAACCACGGCTTCGACAGCTTTTTCGGCATCCCCTACAGCCACGACATGAAGCCGCTGGCCTTCTTCGAGGCTCATGCCGGCTCCGACCAGGTGATCGAGACTCCGGTTGATTATCCGCAGCTGCAGCAGCGGTTCTACGAGCACGCCGAGGCGTTCATCGAGGCCAACCGCGACCGGCCGTTCTTCGTCGAACTGGCGCTCAGCGCGCCGCACCTGCCGGAGCATCCGCACCCCGGCTTCGACCAGTCGACCTTCGCCGGCCCCTATGGCGCGGTGGTGGCCGAGATCGATTCCATCGTCGGCCGGCTGCTCGCCAAGCTCACCGAGCTCGGCCTGGCGCAGGACACGGTGGTGATCTTCACCTCCGACAACGGCCCCTGGTTCGAGGGCTCGCCCGGCTGGCTGCGCGAGCGCAAGGGCGGCGGCGCCTACGACGGCGGCTACCGGGTGCCCTGCATCGCCTGGGCGCCGGGCCGGCTGCCGGCCGGCAAGCGGACCGCCTCCATCGCCATGGGCATCGACTTCCTGCCGACCTTCCGGGCCATGGCCGGCCTGCCGCCGCTGGAGGGCGTGACGCTCGACGGTCGCGACATCACCGGCCTGCTGCAGGACGATGCGCCCTCGCCGCACGAGGCCCTGATCCTGTTCGACAACGAGGACCCGATCGGCGTCCGCACCCAGGGCTGGAAATATGTGCAGTCGGCCTACTACCGCGGCCTGCGGCTGCCCATCGCGCTGCTGGGCTACGAGCAGCTCTATGATGTGAAGGCCGACCCGTCGGAGAACTACAGTGTGGCCGCGACCCACCCCGAGATCGCCGCCGCCATGAAGGCGCGCCTGGCCGCCGCCAAGGCCGAGTTCGCGCCCTTCAAGCACAAGGACATCCCGCCCTACTTCAAGGCCCTGCGCGGCCAGGTGGAGCACCTGCAGGACTGATGGCCGACGCGGTTGTGCTTGGGGAATGCATGGTGGAGCTGAGCCTGGGCGACCCGGGCCAGGCCGCCGTCGCCTATGCCGGCGACACCTTCAACACCGCGGTCTATCTCAGCCGGCTTGGCGTCGCCTGCGACTACGCCACCGCGGTGGGCGCGGGCGATCCGTTCAGCCGCGGCATCCTGCAGCTGATGGCTGACGAAGGTGTCGGCAGCGGTCTGGTTGTGGAGGCGGCGGGCCGCCTGCCCGGCCTCTACGCGATCCAGCGCGATGCCCGCGGCGAGCGCAGCTTCTTCTACTGGCGGGAGGCCGCCCCGGCCCGGGACTACATGGCGCTCGTCGACCTCGCCGCCCTGGCCGCCGCGATGCGCTCGGCGCGCCTGGTCTATGTCTCGGCGATCAGCCTGGCGATCCTCGGCGAGGCCGGCCGCGCGGCGCTGCTGCCGCTGCTGCGGACGGCGGGCGAGGCCGGCGCCGGCGTGGCGCTGGACACCAACTACCGCGCCCGTCTCTGGCCGGATCCGGCGACCGCGCGCCGGGCGGTCGAGGCGCTCGCGCCCCACTGCCGCTGGGTGTCGGCCGGCGTCGAGGACCTCGAGGCGTTCGGTGCCGATCCCGACCTCGCCGCCACCGCCTGGGCTGAGGCCGGGGCGGAGGTCGTGCTGCGCCGCGCCGACCGCGCCATCGAGGTCCGTTCGGGCGGGGCCTGCGAGCGGTTCGCGCCGGAGCGCCCGGCAGAGGGCGAGGTCGCGGTGGTCGACACCACGGGAGCGGGGGATTCCTTCAACGCCGCCTACCTCGCCGCCCGTCTTCGTGGCGCAGAGCTTGGCGCGTGCGTCGCGGCCGCGCGGCGGCTGGCCGGCGCGGTGGTGCGGCATCGCGGCGCGATCATCCCGTGCGCCGCCATGCCCGCGGCTTGAAGCTTCAGCCTGCGACGCTGCGCCACGTCGCCGCCTATCCAAGGTAAATGACGCGAACGTTGTTACGCTGGAGGGTTGTCGTTCGGGGGAGCCACAACCATGCGCACGTTCGCGTGTTACATCACCGACGACCGTTTCGGCGTGCCCGTGTTGAGCTTCATCATCGCCGCCGACGCGCTCCGCGCTCGCGAACTGGCGCTGCGCGAGCTCCTGGAATCGCCGCACCACCAGCGCATCGAGATGCTGGAGAACGGCCAGCCGATCTTCGTCCACGCCCGCACGCCCAGGCCCCGGACGGCGCGCGCGGGTCGCGCCGCAACCTAGCCTGCGCGGGCCGCACGATTGGCCGAACCGCCGGCTTGCCTGTATGACGCGGGGACAGTCGCGTACGGACGGAGCAGGCGTGGAAGACGGCGGATCACCAGGTCGACGGCCCGGCGGCGCTCCGGGCGCCCCGAAGCGGCGGCCGACGATCAACGACATCGCCCGCATGGCCGGCGTCTCCAAGAAGACGGTCTCGCGGGTGATCAACGACAGTCCGCTGGTGCGCGGCGAGACCCGCGAGGCGGTCAAGGCGATCATCCGGGAAACCGGTTTCGCGCCCGATCCACAGGCCCGAGGCCTGGCCTTTCGCCGCGCCTTCCTGGTCGGCCTGATCTACGACAACCCCAATCCGCAGCACACGGTCAGCCACCAGCAGGGCCTGCTCGACGCCTTCCAGGGCTCCGGCTTCGAGCTGGTGGTCCGCCCGGTCGACCGCACCAGCCCGCGCCGCCTCGACGATATCCGCAGCTTCGTCGAGCGGCAGAAGCCGTTCGGCGTGGTCCTGCCTTCGCCGGTCTCGGAGGACGAGGCGCTGGTCGCCCTGCTCAAGGAGCTCGACTGCCGCTATGTGCGGATCGCCTCGGTGCCGCTGGACGAGCCCGACCGCATGGTGGTCAGCCACGACGGGGAGGGCGCGGCCCAGGCCGCCCGCCACCTGGCCGACCTCGGCCACCGGCGGATCGCGCTGATCTCCGGCCCGCCCAATTTCCGATCTTCCCATGAGCGCCGCAAGGGCTTCGAGGCCGGGCTCGCCGAGCGCGGCCTGAGCCTGGATCCGGCCCTGGTGCGGCAGGGCGGCTACACCTACGAGACCGGGGTCGAGGCGGCGCGCGAGCTGCTGGCGCTGAAGGATCGGCCGACCGCGGTGTTCGCGCTCAACGACGAGATGGCCGCCGGCGCCTACACCTCGGCCCATGCCGCCGGGCTCAACGTTCCGGCGGAGCTCTCAGTGGTCGGCTTCGACGACGCGCCGATCGCCGCCCGGCTCTGGCCGCCGATGACCTCTGTCCGCCTGCCGCTGCGCGACATGGGCCGGCTGGCCGGCGAGCTGCTGGTGCCCACCGTGCAACGCCAGCCCGTCCTGCACGACGTCCAGCCCGAGCTGATCGTCCGGGCCTCTACAGCGGCGTTTCCGACAAGCTGAGCCGTCGGCTTGCGAGCAGCATCAAAACATGGCTAGATCGAAACTTGTCACCGGTGTCATGCTTCAGAAATGAAAATGACACCGGTATCATTAGGTGCGGAGGCGGGCCCCAGGGCCTAACGATCGTCAGCCAATTCGGCGGGCGGCAGTCTCCGCGAGGGAGGAAGCAGGATGGGGCGCTCGCCTTCTCGGACGTCGACTCGCACCTTGTGGTGCGGAGTCTCCTTGGCCGCCATGGGCGCGGCGATGTTGGCCGCGGGTCCGGCCGCCGCGCAGCAGGCCACGACAGCCGCCGCGACCGGCGAGGTCTCCGAGGTCGTGGTCACCGGCTTCCGGTCCAGCCTCGCCAAGGCCGTCGAGATCAAGAAGATCGCGACGATCTCCGAGGACACCATCCTGGCCGAGGACATCGGCAAGTTCCCGGACCTCAACCTGTCGGAATCGATCCAGCGCATCCCCGGCGTCGCCATCACCCGCGACGCGGGCGAAGGCCGTGAGATCTCGGTTCGTGGCCTGGGTCCGCAGTTCACCCGGGTGCGGATCAACGGCATGGAGGCGCTGGCCACCACCGGCAGCTCCGACGCCGCCGGCGGCGTGAACCGCGGCCGCGCCTTCGACTTCAACGTCTTCGCCTCGGACCTCTTCAACGCGATCACCGTGGCCAAGACGCCGGAGGCGGCGACCGAAGAAGGCTCGCTGGGCGCGACCGTCGACCTCAGGACCGCGCGGCCCTTCGACTACAAGGACTTCACCTTCGTGGTCTCGGGCCAGGAGGGCTACAACGACCTCTCGCAGAAGTATAATCCGCGCGGCTCGGTGCTGATCGCCAACACCTGGATGGACGGCCAGTTCGGGGCGCTGGCGTCGCTCGCCTATTCGCGGCGCGACCTGAAGGACATCGGCACCTCGACCGTGCGCTGGGCGACCGGCAATGCGTTTGCGCCGGGCTTCGGCGGGGTGGGCCCGAATGCGGGCGTCACCCTGGCCCAGGCCGACGCCGCCCTCCACCCGCGCTTCCCGCGCTATGACGACTATACCGACCACCAGGAGCGGCTGGGCGGCACGGTCTCCCTGCAGTGGGCGCCGAACGACAAGACCCTGGTGACCCTCGACGGCCTCTATGCCGACTTCAAGGGCACCCGCGAGGAGCGCTACCTGGAGGCCCCGTCGTTCAGCGTCGGGGGCGCCTGCACCGCGGCCACCCGCGCCAATGGCACCTGCGGGATCAACGAGACCGTGGTCACCGCGGCCACCATCGACAACCGCAACGTGATGACCGCCGGCACCTTCAACAACGTGGACCTGCGGGTCGAGGACCGCTTCGACGAGCTCGACACCAAGTTCTCGCAGTACACCCTGGCCGCCCACCACGACTTCAACGACCAGTGGGACGTGGACCTGCTGGCGGGCCATGTGAAGTCCGACTTCACCAACCCGATCCAGACGACGCTGACCTTCGACCAGCTCGACGTGCAGAACTACCACTACGACTTCAGCCAGGGCCGCGCGCCGCTGCTGAACTACGGCTCGGCCAACCTGACCGACCCCAATTCCTGGAAGCTGACCCAGATCCGCGAGCGGCCGCAGCGGGCGATCAACACCTATGACTCGGCCTCCGGCGACCTGCACTGGAAGCCGCAGGATGCGCTCAAGTTTTCCGCCGGCGTCGACTTCAAGAAGTACGGCTTCGCCAGCACCGAACTGCGCCGCTCCAACGGCACCAGCGCCAACCAGGAGTCGGTGATCCCCGGGGCCATCGCGGCCATCCCGGTGAGTTCCTACTCCCAGCTCACCAACCTCAACACCAACGGCCTCGACGTACCGGCCGGCACGCCCACCACCTGGCTGGTGCCGAACCTGAACGTCGCCAACGGCCTGCTCAGCCTCTACGACCAGACCGCGTTCGGCGGCGCCTTCCACCTGGGTCCGGAGCCCGCGCTCGGCAACAACAACCAGGTCAAGGAGAAGGACTCCGGCGGCTACATCCAGGCCGACTGGAAGACCGCGATCATGGGCTGGGGCTTCCGCGGCAACGTGGGCGTCCGCTACGTGACCACGGACGAAACCGCGTCCGGCTTCAGCTTCCTCTCCGGGACGGCCCTGCCGGTCTCCGTCGACCACAAGTACAGCGACACCCTGCCCTCGCTGAACGCGGTGCTGGAGCCCAGCGACAAGTTCCAGATCCGCTTCGCGGCCGCCAAGGTGGTGGCCCGTCCGGACCTCGGCAGCCTGGCGCCGGGCGTCTCGGTGAACACCTCCGGCGCCAACCGCACGGTGACCAGCGGCAACCCGTTGCTGTCGCCGTTCCGGGCCAAGACCTACGACCTTTCGTTCGAGTACTACCCGGCGCCCGGGACCCTCCTGTCGGTGGCCTTCTTCCACAAGGACATCGGCAGCTTCGTGCAGACCCAGCAGTCGGTCTCCACCTTCCACAACAACCCGTTCGGGATCCCGGACTCGGTGGCGACGGCCGCCTGCGGCAACCTCGCCGGCTGCGACGTGACCACGACGCTGTGGACCTTCTCCGCGCCGGTCAACACCCCTGGCGGGCCGCTGGACGGCTACGAGCTCAACTACCAGCAGGCCTTCACCTTCCTGCCGAGCCTCCTCAGCCATACGGGCGTGCTGCTGAACTACACGCACGTGAAGTCGTCGATCAAATATGTGAATGGGGCGGGCGCGGTGGTGGCCACCAACAACCTGACCGGCCTGTCGCCGAGCTCCTACAACGCCACCCTCTACTATGAGGACGACAAGCTCGAGGCCCGCGTGTCGGTCGCCTATCGCGCGAAGTACCTGACCCGCGTGCCCGGCCAGGAGCTCGGCGAGGCCTTCGACGGCACCAACGCCACGACCAACGTCGACGCCTCGGTCCAGTACACCTGGAACCGGCACCTGAAGTTCACCTTCGAGGGCATCAACCTCACCGACCAGTTCCAGGACCAGTTCAACGGGGCCGAGGACCTGGTGAGTTTCTACCACCACACCGGCCGCGAGTTCCTGGTCGGCTTCCGCTACGCCTACTAGCCCGTCCTCCCCTGGGCGCTAGGTCTGGGACGCGCTCCTCGCGGGGCGCGTCCCTCTTCTTTCCGCTCACCTCTCCCGCTTGCGGGAGCGGCGCTAGAGCGTGACGCCGCGCTTCCAGAGGGCGATCTCCCGCTCGTCGTTCGTTTCGGCGCGGGTGGGCCGGCCGGAGGCGGTGGCCACCACCAGGTCGAGCAGGCGTTCGGCGGCGGCCTCTGGGTCCTCGCCCGCGGCCACCCGGCCGGCGTCGAAGTCGATCCAGTGGGGCTTGCGCTGGGCCAGCGAGGAATTGGTGGCGAGCTTCAGGGTCGGAGCCGGAAAGCCGAGCGGCGTGCCGCGGCCGGTGGTGAACAGGATCACCGTCGCGCCCGCCGCCGTCAGGGCGGTCGAGGAGACGGCGTCGTTGCCGGGCGCCTCCAGCAGGGCGAGGCCCGGCCGCGAGGTCCGCTCGGCGTAGCGCAGCACCTCGGCCACCTGGCTGCGGCCCGCCTTCTGCACCGCGCCCAGGGACTTCTCCTCCAGGGTGGTGATGCCGCCCTCGATATTGCCCGGCGAGGGGTTCTCGCTGACCGGCTCGCCGTGATCGAGGAAGTAGGATTTGAAGCCGTTCACCACCGCGGCGATGTCGTCGAACACGCCCTCGTCGCTGGCCCGGGCCATCAGCAGCCGTTCGGCGCCGAAGATCTCCGGGATCTCGGTCAAGATCGCCGTCCCGCCATCGGCGCAGACCGCGTCGGCGATACGCCCCACCAGCGGATTGGCGGTCAGGCCCGAAAAGCCGTCGGAGCCGCCGCACTTCAGGCCGACCACCAGGTCGCTCAGGGGGCAGGTTTCGCGGCGATCCTCCTCGGCCACGGTCACCAGAGCCTCGACGGCGGCCAGGCCCTCCTCCAGTTCGTCCTCGAAAGCCTGGGCGGCGAAAGCTTTCAGCCGGCGCGGGTCGTGATCGGGCACGCAGGCCAGCAGGGGCGCCAGCTGGTTGCTCTCGCAGCCCAGCCCCAGGATCAGCACCCCGCCGGCGTTGGGATGGGCGGCCAGCGCCGCGATCATCTCGCGGGTGGCGGAAAGGTCGTCGCCGAGCTGCGAGCAGCCGAACGGATGGGTGAGCGCGTGCACCCCGTCGACGCGGCCTGCGAACTTGCGGTTCGCCGCCGCGGCGATCTTCTGGGCGGTGCGCGCCACGCAGCCGACCGTGCAGAGGATCCAGATCTCGTTGCGCGTGCCCACCCGCCCATCGACGCGGCGATAGCCTTCGAAAGTCCGCCCGCTGGCCGGCGGCAGGACCTCGGCCGGGGCCGGCGCATAGGCGTAGGCTTCGAGGCCGGAGAGCCCGGTCGCTAGGTTGTGGCTGTGTACATGCCCACCCGCGGCGATCGCCGCCGTGGCTTGGCCGATCGGCCAGCCGTACTTGCGGATTTCCTCCCCAGCGGCGATGGCCCTGAGCGCCACCTTGTGCCCGGCTGGGATCGCCTCGGCCGCGGTCACCCCGTCCGCCGCCGCATCGCCGGGCTGCAGGCCCTGCAGGGCCACGGCCACGTCGTCGCGCGGATCGATCTTCAGGACGCCGGATGGCTCGCGCATGGCACGCCTCAGATCTCCACCGGCGCCATCCTGGGCGTCAGCAGGTGGATCGCCAAGAGCGCCAGGAGGTAGGCCGAGGCCGCCACCGCGAAGATCGGCGTGTAGGAGCCGATGCGGTCCAGCACCCAGCCGGCGTATTTCGACATGGCCATGCCGCCCACCGCCCCCAGCATCCCGCCGATGCCAACCACCGAGCCCACCGCGGCCCGCGGGAAGACGTCGCCCGGCAGGGTGTAGAGGTTGGCCGAGAAGCCCTGGTGGGCCGCGGTCGCCAGGCCGATGATCGCCACCGCCAGCCACAGGCTGTCCACCGTCGCCCCGAAGGCGATCGGCGTGGCGGCGAGCGCGCAGATCAGCATCGTGGTCTTGCGCGCCCGGTTGATCGTCCAGCCTCTGCGGATGAAGGCCGAGGACAGCCAGCCCCCCGCCACGCTGCCCACGTCGGACATCAGGTAGATGGCCACCAGCGGCGGGCCGAAGGTCTTGAGGTCCAGGCCATGCCGCTTCTGCAGGAAGTCCGGCAGCCAGAACAGGAACATCCACCAGACCGGATCGATCAGGAACTTGCCCACCGCATAGGCCCAGGTCTCGCGCTTGCTAAGCAGCCGCCGCCAAGGGATCGGCGTCACGGGGTCGGGCGGATCGCTCTCGATGTGGGCCAGCTCGGCGGCGCCCAGGCGCGGGTTCCCGCGCGGGCTGCGGTAGACCACCAGCCAGATCGGCAGCCACAAGAGGCCCACCACGCCGGTGACCACGAAGGCCGCCCGCCAGCCCCAGGCGAGCGTCACGGCGGGGATCACCAGCGGCGTCACGATCGCCCCGATATTGGTGCCGGCGTTGAACAGGCCGGTGGCGAAGGCCCGCTCCTGCTTAGGGAACCACTCGGCCATGGCCTTGATGCCGCCCGGGAAGCCGCCGCCCTCGCCTATGCCCAGCACCAGGCGCGCGGCGATGAATTCGCCCAGCGAGCTCGCCGCCGCATTGGCGATGTGGGCCAGCTGCCAGATCAGGAAGGCCAGGCCAAAGCCCCAGCGCGCCCCGATCCGGTCGACGATGTGTCCGAACGCCAGGTAGGAGACGGCGTAGGTGACCTGGAACCAGAAGATCAGGTCGGCATAGTTCCCCTCGCTCCAGCCGAACTGGTGGGAGAGATCGCCCTTGAGGAGGCCGATGGTCTGCCGGTCGACGTAGTTGATCACCATGGCGGTGAACAGCAGGGCGACGATCACCCACCGGTAGCGGCCGACCGCGACCGGGCGGACCCCTTCAGTCGCCGACGTCGTGCTGGCCATCGGTTGGTCCTCCCAGGCCCTCGGCGGCCTCGACCGGCTGCGCGATGCAGAAGATCTCGTCCAGGTCGCCGAAGGTGATGCGGGCCGTTTCCCCGGCCTCGATGTCATGGATGCCGCTGGTGGCCCCCGTGGTGACCAGCTGACCGCGCTTCAGCGGCCGGCCGCGCGCCGCGCAGGCGCCCAGCAGGAAGGCCAGCGAGGCGGCCGGACCGCCGGGCAGGGAGGAGGGCGCGCCGCGTCCCACCAGCCGGCCCGCGATGAACACCTCGCAGGGCGGCCAGTCGTCGCCGCGGCTCGCCCAGTCGGGGATCGAGCGGCCGAGGATCAGGCCGGCGTTGTTGCCGAAGTCGGCGGCCACCACCCGCGGCCCCAGGATGTTGATGCTGGCCAGCGGGCTGCCGGCGAACTCCACCCCCACCAGTTCGTCCTCCACCAGCCGCAAGGCCTCGGTGGGCGTCCAGTCGGTGCGCCCGGCCGGCGCGTCCTCGCCGAGCCGGTAGATGTACTCCGCCTCGACGGCGGCGAAACCGCCCGTGATGGTCGGCAGCACTGTCGGCGCGGCCTCCGCCTGCCAGACGTTCTCCCGGAAGATCGGGCCCATCACCCGCGCCGCGCCCAGCTCGGCCTGCAGCTCGGCAGGGATGCGGCCCACCTTCCAGCCGGCGACCGCGTCGGGCCAGAGGTCGAGCGCCGCCTCCTGGGCCGCGTAGCCCTGGGCCATGTCGGCCGGCAGGGCGCCGGGGAAGCCGCTGAGCGGTCGGAAGCCGCGACGCGCGCCCACGAACCGGCGCGCCACGGCGGCAGGATCGAAGGCCGGAGGGGACTTGGGCCCGGGCGCGCTCATCCGCGGCGCCGGGCGAGGGGGAAGGTCGAGGTCACGACGGTCGAGATTGGGCGATATGGTAACCGGTGTCAATTTGCAGCTTGGCTCGCCGGGCGAGGTGGCGGATGGGGCTTGCGCTCGACTTCTGACACCGGTTACCTGCCCTCAGACCACCGGAGGCGACACCCGTGTTCAAGAGGATCTTCCACGCCACCCATCCCGACATGATGGAGGGGGTCGACAACGAGACCCTGCGCCAGCGCTACCTGATCGACGCTCTGTTCGCCCCCGGTGAGGTGGTGCTGAACTACACCCACTACGAGCGCTTCGTGATCGGCGGGGCGCAGCCGGCGGAAGGCGCCCTGAAGCTGCCGGATCAGACGGAGCCGGAGAGCGCCGCCGGCCACCCGTTCCTCGAGCGCCGCGAGCTCGGCGTGGTCAATGTGGGCGAGGCGGCGGGCACGGTGATGGTCGACGGCCACGCCTTCAGCCTGGCGCCGCGCGACTGCCTCTATGTCCCCATGGGCTCGATCGACGTGAGCTTCCAGGGCGACACCCGCTTTTACCTGGTCTCGACCCCGGCGCATGCCCGCTACGAGGCCAGGCGCCTGTCCATCGCCGACGCCGTGCCGCTGGAACGTGGGAGCCTCGCCACCTCCAACGAGCGGACCATCTACCAGCTGATCGTGCCGGCGACCTGCAAGTCGGCGCAGCTGCTGTTGGGCCTGACCATCCTCAACACCGGCAGCGTCTGGAACACCATGCCGCCGCATCTCCACGACCGGCGCTCGGAGGTCTATTTCTACTTCGGCCTCGGAAAGGATGACCGCGTGTTCCACTTCATGGGCGAGCCCGACAAGGCCCGCCACATCGTCATGGCGGGCGACGAGGCGGTGGTCTCGCCGCCCTGGTCGATCCACATGGGCTCGGGCACCGCGAGCTACGCCTTCATCTGGGCCATGGGCGGGGAAAACCTCGACTACACCGACATGCGTGTCCTCGACATCTGCCAGCTGAAATGAGCGGCGGCCCGTTCAGCCTTGGGGGCCAGGTCGCCCTGGTCACCGGCGCCAACACCGGCCTCGGCCAGGCGATCGCCGTGGGCCTAGCCGAAGCGGGCGCCGACATCGTCGCCGTGGGCCGGAGCGCGCCTAACGAGACCGCGCGGAGGGTCGAGGCAGCGGGACGCAAGCTCCGCGCCGTCGCGGCGGATCTCTCGACCACCGAGCCGATTGCCCGCGTCGTCGAGGAAGCCGGCGACATCGACATCCTGGTCAACAACGCCGGCATCATCCGGCGCGCCGACAGCCTGGCGTTCTCGGAGGACGACTGGGACGCGGTGATGAACACCAACCTCAAGACGGTGTTCTTCCTCAGCCAGGCGGTGGCGAAGCGCTGGGCGGCGGCCGGGCGCGGCGGCAAGATCATCAACGTCGTCTCGATGCTCTCCTTCCAGGGCGGGCTTCGCGTGCCATCCTACACCGCCGCGAAGAGCGGGCTCGCGGGCGTCACCAAGGCGCTGTGCAACGAGTGGGCGCACCTGGGCATCAATGTGAACGGCCTCGCGCCCGGCTACTTCGCCACCAACAACACCGCCCAGCTGCAGGCCGACGAGACCCGCAACCGCCAGATCCTGGAGCGCATCCCGGCCGGCCGCTGGGGCAAGCCGGAGGACCTCGCCGGTGCGGCCGTGTTCCTGGCGAGCCGCGCGTCAGATTACATGCACGGCGCCATCGTGCCGGTGGATGGCGGCTGGCTGGCGCGTTGAGCGGCCGCTAGGTCCCCGCCTGCACGAACGGGACCTTGGCGAACAGCCGCCGCTCCGCGCCGCGCGGGTCGTCGACGAGGCGGGTCTGATTGTCGAACACCATGGTCTGGCGTCGCTGCAGGCCATAGGGCTCCCAGCGTGGGATCGCCTTGCAGTTCGGGTCGCCGGTGCGGGCGAAGGCGATGAAGGCCTCGCTCATCCGCTCGGCCATGGGCTGGGCGGTCGGGCCCTCGGCGCGGGAGCCGGGCGCGGCGACATTGTCGAACACCAGCGGGATATCGGTCATGTGCGGGGCGCGCAGCCTGCCGCCCTCTCGCGGACTCACCCAGTCGACCTGGTAGACGAAGGCCGGCGTCCCGGCCTGCGCCCGCAACTCCGCCTCGATGATCGCCGCCCGCCAGGACCGCGCCGCCGTGGTCGCGGCGAACAGCACGTCGCTCGCCGTGTAGGTCGGATAGAGCCGGCGGTATTCGGCGATCACCGTCGCCGGGTCGATGTCGACGCGCATGTTGGCGAGGGTGAGCCTGGCCGGTAGCTGCTCCCAGCTCACCGTCCAGTTGATCGGATCGCCGCCGAGAAAGGCGCGGGTCTCGTCGTGGGTGTTGCCGATGATCATCGGCACGTTCGCCGACTGGGCCGGCGCGTCCGGATAGAAGGGGTGGCGCTTGAGCGTCCGCTCGTCCAACACCGGCCCGAAGTAGAGTCCCCCGAACCCCAACACCGGATCCTCGGCCGATTGCGCCGCCAGCAGTTGGTCCACGGGCAGGGCGCGGACCTGCGCGGCCTCTTCCGGCTTCAGCTTCAGGGCGTCGAGCCAGGCCAGGGTCCGGCGCGTGGCGTTCCCCGGGCCCGAGGCCGTCACCTGCTGGCCGCTCATGGTGGCGGCGCGGTGGAACAGCCCCTCGGCCGCCGGCGTCGCCATCAGGGTGGCGATCTTCGCCCCGCCGCCGGACTGGCCGAACAGCATCACGCGGGCCGGATCGCCGCCGAACTCGGCGATGTTGTCGCGCACCCAGTTGAGGGCGAGGATCAGGTCGAGCTGGCCGGCATTGCCGCTGTCCGCCAGCTCCGGGACCAGGCGGGCGAGGTAGGCGTAGCCGAAGGCGTTCAGCCGGTGGTTGACGGTCACCACCACCACGTCGCCGCGCCGGGCCAGTCGCGTCCCGTCGTATAGCGACGGCGAGCCGGAGCCGGTCGAATAGGCGCCGCCGTGGATGTAGAGCATCACCGGCCGTTTGGCTCCGTCGCGCAGGCCGGGGGTCCAGAGGTTGAGGAACAGGCAGTCCTCGGCCTGCCGCTCGGCCTCCTGTCCGCGCTGTGGCGAGGCCGCGCCATAGTCGAGCGCCGCGCGGACCTCGCTCCAGGGCGCGGGCGGCGCCGGCGGTTGGAACCGGCGCGGGCCGGTGTCGGCGCCGTAGCGGACGCCCTTGAACACGCAGATCCTGTCCTCCACCGCGCCCCGCACCGGGCCGTGGCGCGTCTGGGCGACCGGCGAGGCCGACTGGGCGTGGACGCCGCCGGCCAGGGCGCTGGCCGCCAGACCTGCGAGGACCGCGCGGCGATCGGGGGTCACGCGGCGGTCCCCAGGAAGCGGCGGCGCGCGGCCCAGCCCAGGAACAGCTGCGGCCAGGCCGCCGCCGGCTTGCCGCGCGCCAGCCAGATGCCGAAGCCGTGGCCGCCCTCCTCGAACAGGTGCGCCTCGGCCGGGACCTTGGCGGCGCGCAGGGCGGCGAGATAGGCCAGGCTGTTCTCGATCGGCACGACCGGGTCGTCCCAGGCGTGGATAAGGAAGGTCGGCGGCGCAGCGGCGCTCACGTGCAGGTCCGGCGAATAGGCGGCCTCGGCCTCGGGCGTCGGCGCGGGGCCCAGGAGGGCGGTCCGCGAGCCGTCGTGGGCGTAGGGCCGCGCCACGGTCATCACAGGATACATCACCGCCGAGAGGTCTGGTCTGGCGGCAAGCGCATCGGCGGCGTCGACGGGGCCATAGACCGGCGCGTCCCAGCGCGTCGCCAGCGAGGCCGAGATGTGGCCGCCGGCCGAGAAGCCCATGGCGCAGACGCGGGTGGGGTCGATCCCGAATCCCGCGGCGCCGGCCCGGATCAGCCGCATGGCCCGCTGGGCGTCCTGCAGCGGAACGTCGGCGGCCCGCTCCCAGCCCTCGGCCGGCAGGCGGTAGCGTAGCACGAAGGCGGTGACCCCGGCCGCCGCCATCCGCCGCCCCACCTCGAAGCCCTCCTTGTCGATCACCACCCGGATGTAGCCGCCGCCCGGGATCACCAGCACCGCCGCGCCGTTCGGCCGGCTCGGCCGGAACACGGTCATCAACGGCGTCCCGATCCCGGTGACGAAACGGTCCTGGAAGCCGGAAGTCCTGATGCGGTCGACGACCTGCTCGCGGGGCAGGTCGGCCCGCGCGCCCGGCGGCCGGCCGGGCCAGAGGCGGACCACCTCGGTGGGGTCGGGCGGCGCCGCGGCGGCGGCCATCAGCGGCGCGGCGGCCGCCAGGCCGATCAGGCTGCGGCGGTCGAGCCCGCCCTCTGACACCGGTCGCATTCGCCGCGTCCTCCCGTTAGCCTGCGGGCCATGATCGCCCGCCGCGCCGTCCTGGTCTCCGCCCTCGCCGCCGGCCTCGGGGCGCGGGCCGCGGCGGCGGCGGAGGCAGACTATCGCGCCGCCCTCTCGGTGGCCTACGGCGGACCCGTCGATCCGGTCCTCGCCCACGCCCGGGCGACCGACGCCGCCCGCGTCGCCCAGGACCGCGCCGACTCCCTGCTGCGCAGCCAGGGGCTGGCGGCGGGCAGCGTCGCCGAACGGCTGCGCGCGCTCGCCCGCGACGCGCGCTTCCTCTACCCCGACGACGAGGCCGGCTGCGACCGGGCGGTGGCCGGGATGAACGCGCGGATCGCCCGCCTGCGGCCCAGCCTGGCGGCCGCCTTCGGCGCCCTGCCGATCGCGCAGGCCGAGGTGCGGCGCATGCCGCCGGCCGCCATCGCCGCCGGCAAGGGCGGCTACCGCGAGCCGGGCGCCTACTACGTGGATCTCCGCAAGATCCGCGACCGGCCGGCCTGGACGCTCGCCAGCGTCGCCTTCCACGAGGTGATCCCCGGCCACCTGCTGCAGCTGCCCTTGCAGGCTGCCGCCAATCCGCCGGCCGAGCGCGTGAAGGCGTCCGGCGCCTATTTCGAAGCCTGGGGGATCTACGCCGAACAGCTGGCCCGCGACCTCGGCGCCTACGCTCGCGATCCGCTGGCCGAGATCGGCTACCTGCAATGGCGGCTGTTCCGCCTCGGCCGGGTCATCGCCGACATCGGCCTGGGCGCCCTGGGCTGGAGCCCCGACCGCGCCATCGCCGTTCTCACAGAGCTTCAGGCTTTCGACGTCGCCTTCGTCACCATCGAGGCCGACGTGGCGCGCATGGTCCGCGAGCCCGGCCGCTTCGCCGCCGACGGCCTGGGCGCGCTGGAGATCGCCCGGCTGCGGCCCCGCGACCGCGTGGCCTGGCCGGCCTTCCACCGCAAGCTGCTGATCGACGGCCCCTGGCCGCCGGGCCGACTCGCCGAAGTGGTCGCCGGCTAGCGCCCCTCTCCCCCCTGCGGGGAGAGGGTAGGGTGTGGGGGTGTCATCTCGGCGGACGCGGCGCTCGCACCCCCATCCCTGCCCCTCCCCGCAAGGAGGAGGGGAGCTCACGGAAGCGCCACGCTGTTGTTGAGCAGCGTCACCTCCGGCTGGGGCAGGACCACGCGGACCCGCGCGCCCTTCGGATCGAAACCCACGGGCAGGGTGATCTTCAGCACGGCGGTCTTGGGCAGCAGATCCTTGGGCGCCTTTAGCGGCGGTGTCGCCGCGCGGGCCACCACCTTGCCGCCCGCGTCCTCAACCACCAGCGTCCCGGCCGGCGCGTCGAGGTAGCCCAGGCTGTGCACGGTGACGCTCAGCGACCGGCCCGAGCGCTTTACGTCCTCCGCCCCGATGCCCAGGTCGGCGCGGGTCTCGGTGGGCGGCCCGGCCTTGACCAGCTCATAGTCGAGCTCGGTGGCAGCCTGCGGCGGGAAGGTCACCGGCGCGCCCAGGCTCTTCTCGAAGGCGAAGCTCCCCCCGCCGTTCAGCCGCCATTCACCGGCGGTCACGTTCCAGCCGGTCATGGTCGCACCTACCGCATGGTCGGTGGTGTTGTAGGCGATGACCTGGAAATGGGTCGGCGTCGCGCCCCGCACCAGGATCGCCACCTTGTCGGCCTCGGCGTCGTCGGCGAACCGCCAGCTCACCGTCGCCCCGGGCGAGATCCAGTTGCGCATCAGGGCGATGCCGCCCAGCCGGGTGCGCTGCAGGAACTCCGAGCTGATCTCCACCCGGTCGGTCCACCAGTGGCCCTCGGTCTGGCTGTACATCCGGGTGGCCGCCTCGCGCAGCTCCTCGCCGTAGAGGCTCTCCAGGTAGCGGGTGTCGCCGGTGGTCTCCCAGGCCAGGTAGCGGTCGAGGTTCGTGGCCCTTGGCCCGTCCGCGGCCTTCACCGCCGCCGCGCCCCAGGTGGCCCGCTTGTCCAGCACCGCCAGCGCGTCCTCGTTCACCTGGCGGATCGCGCCGTTCCCGCCCTTTGCCTGGGCGCTAAGGATCGGCTGCAGGTACTTGGCGTCCCCCGTCCAGCGCCAGGACGCCCAGAACAGCTGCATGGGCGGGGTGTTGGGCGGCAGGGTCCCGCGGGTGGCGTCGGTCCGCCAGTTGATCTCGTCGGCGTAGGTCCAGGCGCCATCAGCCGCCTGTTTGCCGTGCGCCAGCAGGCCATCGGCCAGGCCGATTACGAACTTCCGCCCCGTCGGATCGGCGTTGAAGTCGCCCAGCAGCAGGCCGGGGTGCAGCACCAGGTAGGAGTAGTATTTCGACCATTCCCACGGTCCCTCGCGATAGCTGCCGGACCCCGAGTACCAGTTGGTGTTGAAGTGCAGGTGCCCTGCCGGGTTGACGGAGATGATCCGCGGATAGGCGGCGTCGGTGGTCATCAGCCGCTCCACCACCTTCGGGTCGCCCCAGTTCAGGTACATGGCCTCGGAGTTCGAGTTGATGCCGTCCTCGTAGGAGTGCAGCTCGTCGGTCCAAATGGTGGCTAGGCCGTCCGTGAACATGCCGTTCCGGTAGATCGCCTCTTCCATGGCGGTGTGCGAGGCGCGGATCTTGTCCGGATCGACCCCCATCAAGGCGAGGCCCGGCCACTGTTCCAGCAGGTCGGTGTCGTCGGAGAGGCCGCCGCCGAAGTCGCCGTAGGGGACCTGGCGGTTGTCGATCCACCAGTCGATGAAGTGGCGGACCTGCTTGAGGTCCTCCAGCTGGCGGAAGGCCCACAGGGGCTCGCCGGCCGGCGGCGTCGGCTGCACGAAGGGCAGCGGCCCCTGGCTGTTGTAGGTGATGTCGGCCCAGTACTCGCGGCCGATCGGATTGTCGGGGTCGACCTTCAGCAGGTCGGTGGCGTCGGCCACGAGGCGGCGGAGCAGCGCCTCGCGCTTGGAGGCGGTGTGCTCCTCCACCAGGAAGCCCCAGTTGTCCTTCACCTGGTTCAGCCGGTCGGCGATGTGTTCCGGCAGGCCGGCCGCGCGGTCCTTGAACACCAGCCGGATCTTGGCCCCGTCCAGCGCCTTGGCGTCGAACGCGGCGTTCCCTGCGGCGATGGTCAGGTAGAGGCTCTTGTTGGGCAGGATGCGGTCGCGGGTGTCGAGCCACAGGGTCCGCGCCTCGCCGGCCCGCACCGTGACGCTGACCTCCAGCAGGTTGCGGGCCGGCCAGATCGGGTCCTTGACCTGGATGTTCAGCGGGATCAGCTCGCCGGGCGCGCCTTTCAGCGCCGGCAGGTCGATGGCCACCCCGTCCAGCGCATCGCGCATGTTCTCCCAGCCATAGCCCCAGGAGCGGTAGAGCGGCTCGGCGGCCGGCGCGGCCCCGAATTCGTAGGGGATCAGGATGTGCACCAGCGGCAGGCGGGCCGCCCCGTCCGCCGCCCGCGGCCGCGTCGGCGCGCCGTCCGGCAAGGCTGTGACCGTCGCCCGTTCCTCCGGCGGATAGCGCCCGCGGATGAAGCCGTTCAGCTCGTCGAGGTCCGGCGAGTCCGGGGCCGCCGCAACCCGCACCGTATAGCTGAGCTTGGTGGTCCCGGCCGGCTCCACGCCCGGGCCAAGGTCATAGGCCGCGATCTCCTGGATCGGCGTCTCCTGGGCGATGTTGGTGAAGGTCAGCACCCCGCCGGTCCGTTCGCCCGCGAACTGGTGGAAGGTCCGCTCCTGGTCCTTCGGCCGGGCGGCGAGCTTGCCCGGCTTGCCGTCGGCGCCGGCGTAGGTCAGGTCGCCGTAGGCCGCGCCCTGGATTTCGAGGTGGTTCCAAGGCTCGTTCGGCAGGGTGAGCGTCAGCGCCTTGCCGCCTTCGACGTAGGTATTCCAGTCGGGCAGGGTGAAGTAGTCGTTGCGGCCGGGCAGGCGTGAGCGGTTGTAGACGCCGGGCCAGGTGGTCTCGGCGATCCCGTCGGTCGCCTTCCACATCCACGCCTTGAGGTCCTTGGCGTCGGCGAACTCCACCTTGCGGACGCGGGTCACCGGCGCCTCGAGCAGCGGCGGCAGGTCGCCCTTGCGGTTCCACCCATAGCGCCAGCGCCATTCGGCCAGGGTCGCCGGATCGGCCAGGCTGCGGGCCGTTTCCGCCGGGGCCGCCGGCGCCTCGCCGCGCGCCAGGGCCGCGACGTCGGCGGCCGGCAGGGCGTGGTCGTAGATCCGCAGCTCGTCGTAGTCGCCGCCGCGCATGAAGCTGTAGCGGCTCTGCACCTGGTGCGGCGAGACCACCCGGCTGGTCGGGCCGAACTGGTCGAGACCGGAATCCAGCACGGCGGCCTGGTCCTTGCGCGCCGCCAGCTTGCCGTCGACGTAGAGCTCGATCCCCTTGGTCTCGTCCCAGGTGAAAGCCAGGTGGGTCCACTTGTCCGGCGCCGGGCGCCCAGGCAGCGCAAATGAGACCCGCACCCGGGCCAGGTTGTTGTCGGTGACGAAGGCGTCGAAGCCGTGACCGTTCCAGTCCAGCCGCAGGAAGGTCATGTCCCAGCTGGTGTGGTCGGCGAAGCCCACCCGCATCAGCGGGAAGGGCGCCTCGCCCACCGGATAGCGGGCGCGCCAGAAGAAGGAGAGCGTCCCGCGCTGGGCGTAGATGTTGCCCGGCGCCTTCCAGCTCAGCACCACGTCGTCGGCCGCCGACAGCGCCCCGCCCAGCCGGCCGTCGGGCACGATCTTGACCTTGTCGGCGAAGTTGGGCGCCGGATCGCCGGCCGCCTGGTCGGCGGTCAGGCCTTGGTCGGCGGAGAGGTGGAACAGCAGGCCCGGCGCCTCGGCGTGCGCGGTTCCGCTCAGCGCCAGGAGCGCGACGCCCAGCGCATAGCCCAACCGCCGATCCCGCCTGCTCGTCCCGCCCATGGCCCCCACACTTCGGTTGAGGTTGCGGCGGGAGCGGAGCGCAATTCAAGCGCCCCGGCAAGTGCAAAATGACACCGGTTACCAAAGCGCCTCGGCCAGACGTCCGTCGGCGGCGCCGAGGCCGCGCGGCGAACCGCGCGGCCCGTCGCCTAGCGGGTCACCTGAACCGGGTTGCCGCGCTGGTCGTAGTAGACGTTGCTCGCCGGACGGTAGGTCGAGTTGTGGGCGTACCGGGTGTGGCCGCGGCGATAGTAGGCGTGGGTCCCGGAACAGCCGCTCTTGGCGATCTGGTGGCCGACGACTGCGCCGCCCAGGCCGCCGATGATCGCCCCGCCGCCGCCGTGCGAGATCGAGTTGCCCAGCAGGGCCCCGCCGACGCCGCCGATCAGCGTGCCGGTGTTCTTGCGGCTCTGGCAGGAGGCGCTCGCGGCGCTGGCGCCCGCCAGCAGGGGCAGGGCGATTAGGGCCGCCATCGCGGCCGTGGTGAAGGTCTTGCGCATCTGTGGTCCTCTTCGTCCCCGCCAGATAACGCGCGGATGGCGATCAGGGGTGCATGGTGACGGTTCGGCCGCCGGATCGCGCTCGCTGCGGCGGCCGAAATGGCGGTGAGAGAGGGATTCGAACCCTCGATAGAGTTTCCCCTATACACGCGTTCCAGGCGTGCGCCTTCAACCACTCGGCCACCTCACCCCACGTCACGCGGGCAGGCCCGGCGCGTCGGAAGGCGCGGGAATATAGCGATACGCCTAGCCGGGCAAGCGCCGCCGGGCCGCCTGCGTCAGGAGGGCCGGGTTGAACAGCGACGCGGGCTCGCGGGCGGCGAGCCGGGCCTCCAGCGGATGCGACGCCGCCAGCCAGGCCGCGAGGTCAGCGCCGATGCTGGGGCTATGGGCGCGGACGGCGTCCTGCGCCTCGGCCAGGCGGTGGTCGGCGGCGCGGAGTTGGGCGCGCAGGGCGGCCAAGCCGGGGTCGGCGTAGCGCTCGTCGATCAGCCCCAGCCGCGTGCGGGCCGAGGCCAGCATCAGGACGGCGGTTGGCGCGTCGCCCAGCGCCATCTCCCCCTGCGCGGCGCGGACCGCGCGGCGGGCGTCGGCCAGGAGGTAGGCCACGGTCACCGGCTGGCTGGCGGCCTTCGGGCAGGCGGCGGGGCTCAGCGCGCGGACATAGGCCGCCAGGCCGTCCAGCACCGCAGGCGCAGGCTCCGGTCCGTCGAACTCCTCGGTGACCAGGCCGTGGATGAAGGGCTCGAGCTTATGGTCGGCCGGCGCCTGGGCGATCTTCAGCTTGGCCTTCGGCCCGCTGAGGTCGGGGATCGGCTTCGGGTTATCGATGCCGTCGCCGCGGTGGGTGGAGAACAGCGAGTCGGTGACGTCCGCCGTGCCGGGCGCGCCGGAGACCCCGGGAAACAGGAAGGTGGGATTGCTGCGGCCGGCCTTGTGGCAGGTCTCGCAGGCCACCCCGGCGCGCGCCGCCTGGCCGCCCAGCAGCACCGGCGTGCGGAACGCCGCGCGGCCGACCTCGACGCTCAACGCGGCGCGGGCCTCGGCCGGAAGCCTCAGGCATTCGGTGGGCGCGCGGGCGAAGGTCGCCACCGGATCGACGTCCGCCGGCGCCCAGCGCATGGCCCGCAGAGGCGGCCCGCCCGGGCTCGCCGCCGGCGCCAGAGCGCCCGCGGCCGCTGCGAGGCCGAGCGCGCCAGCGACAGCCAGCAAAAGTGGGGACCACCTTTGCGTCCGGCTGCGCGTCAGAAACATACCTGGCGCGCCGCTCGGGCGCGCTACTACTGCGGCTCGTGCCCGAGCGCGATCCAACGGCGCAGTTCCTCCGCATCCGCGCAGCCGTAGGTGCAGAGCCCGTCGAGCCTGGCGAGCAGCTTCTTCGCCCCGCCGAGGTCGCCGGTCGCCACCTTGAGTTCGCCGTAATATTCGATCGCGCCGATATGCGCCGGGTCGAGGGCCAGGGCCTGCCGGTAGAACTGCTCGGCCCTGGCGTAGTCGCCCTTCTTGCGCCAGGCGTAGCCCTCGTAGGTCAGGATGTCCGGGTGCAGGCCGAACTTCGCCTGGGCGCCGGCCAGGGAGGCCAAGGCCTCGTCATAGCGCTTCTGGTTGATCAGGCTGACCGCCGTGACATAGGCGCCTTCGCCGGCCATCGGGCCGCCGAACAGCATCGGCCCGGAGAGCGACGCCGAGGGCTTCGGCGTGGCCGCCGTGGCGGCCGGGGTCATGGCGCCCTCGACCATGACCGACATGGCCTTCAGGTTCGCCGCGTCCGGGCAGGCGTCGGCGCAGGTCTGGGCCTTGGCCTTCAGCCAGGTCAGCTCGTCCTGCGCCTTGGGGTCCTTCAGGTTGGCCAGCGCCATGCCCAGGCCTGCGTGGCCGGTGATCTCGTCGGGGGCCAGTTTGACGGCCCGCTCATAGGCCCGCCGCGCGGCCTTCCAGTCGTTGTCGCCGGCCTTGGCCGCGCCCAGCAGCCGCCAAGCGTCGGGGCTCTTCGGCACCGCGTCGGTGACGTGCTGCGCCGCCCGGGCGGCGTCGCGGTACTGCTTGGCCTTGAAGGCGCTGACCGCCTTGGCGTACTCGGCGGCCGGGTCGTACTGCGGACCCGAGTTGCCCGGCATGTTCGAGACCCCGCCGCTGCCGGCCCCGCCCGATCCCATGCTGCCGCCGCCGGACGCCAGGGCGGTGGTGGCCCCCAGGCCGATCACCGCCGCCGCCAGCAGGACTGTTCTCAGCGTCTTCATGGCGCACCTCCCATACCAACGTTCGATCCGAGCTTGGCACGAAAGTTCCCCGGCGTCAGCGGGCGACCGTTGGCTGACAGCGTAAGATGCAAACCGGCCCGCGAAGCCCTATGTTGGAGCCGCCATCCTGGAGCCCCCGCCATGCTGTTCAAGAAGCCGCTCGACGTCGCCACCGCCGACAACGCCCTGCCGGGCCGGGCGCACGCCATCCCCACCGCCGAGACCCACTTCGTGAACGGCCATCCGCTCAAGGGGCCCTATCCCGACGGGCTGGAGACCGCCTATTTCGCCATGGGCTGTTTCTGGGGCGAGGAGCGCAAGTTCTGGCAGGTCCCCGGCGTCTATGTGACCGCCGTCGGCTACCAGAACGGCGCGACGCCCAACCCCACCTACGAGGAGGTCTGCTCGGGCCGCACCGGCCAGGCCGAGGCGGTGATGGTGGTCTATGACCCCAAGGTGGTGACCTATTCCGACCTCCTGAAGGTGTTCTGGGAAGGCCACGACCCGACCCAGGGCATGCGCCAGGGCAATGACATTGGCACCCAGTACCGTTCGGGGATCTACGTCGTGAACGAAGCCCAGGCCGCCGAGGCCGAGGCGTCGCGCGAGGCCTACCAGCAGGCGCTGTCGAAACAGGGCCTCGGCCGGATCACCACCGAGATCGCGCCCGCCGGCCCGTTCTATTTCGCCGAGGACTACCACCAGCAGTACCTGGCCAAGAATCCAGGCGGCTACTGCGGCATCGGCGGCACGGGCGTCAGCTGTCCGATCGGCGTCGGCGTCAGCGCTTAGGGACCCGGGCGTGACCAAGGGGGAGCTGCACGACTTCGCCCTGGGCCTGCCCGGCGCGACCTTCGACGTTAAATGGGGTGCCGATCACGTCTATTCGGTGGGCGCCAAGATGTTCGCCGCCACCGACATCGCCGGCGAGCATCTGGGGTTCAAGGCGACGGACATCGCCTTCGAGGTGCTGACGGAAAGCGGCCGCGCCGAGCCCTCCAAATACCTCGCCCGCGCCAAGTGGGTGACGATCCACGACCTGGCCTCGCAGGACGCCGCCGAAGTGGCCGACTGGATCGCGACCTCCCACCGGCTGGTGGCCGGGAAGCTGCCGAAGAAGACCCAGGCGGCCCTGGGGATCGGCGCGTGAGGCGCCCAAGATGACGAGGGCCGACATCGAGGCCACCTGCTTCGCCCTGCCGGCGGTCACCCGGGTGATCCAGTGGGGCGCCTCGGACGTCTACAAGGTGGGCGGCAAGGTGTTCGTGATCTGCGGCGACGAGGCGATGTCCTTCAAGGTCAGCGACATCGGTTTCGTGGTGCTCACCGAGGCCGGCGGGCCGGGCCGCCAGGCGCCCTACTGCGCCAAGGGCCAGTGGGTGGCCGTCGACCTCGCTGGCCTGGACCGCGAGGACGCCGCCGGCTGGATCGCCACCGCCCACTCCCTGATCGCCGGCAAGCTGACCAAGAAGCTCCGCCTCGAGCTGGGCCTCGCCTAGGACTTCTCCAGCAGCTTGCGCAGGTCGCGGACCGCGGCCGCCGCCGGCGAGCGGCGCTGGCGCCAGAGCAGCAGGGCGAGGGCGCCGAGGGTGGCGGCCAGGAAAGCCTCGGCCCCGAACAGCCAGGCGGCGGCCGCCAGCGCGAAATAGTAGGCCCGGACGCCGGCGTTGAACGAGGACAGCGCCGGGTTCAAGAGCCGCGCCGCCACGTTGCCGAAGGTGTGGTGATCCTCCGGCTCGACGCGCACGGGCACGGCCCCGATCGCGGCCAGGCAATAGTTGAACTGCCGGATCGCCCAGATCAGGTCCAGCAGGCCGCGCGCCAGGGTCAGCAGCACCAGGCCGAGCTGGGCCTCGAACAGGGCCCGCGACGAGGTCTGGATGACGATCAGGCTGGAGGCCGTGCGGAAGGTCCGCTCGCCGCCGAACAGGGCGCCGGCTATGGCCGCGATGAGGATCAGGTTGGACGAGGTGAAGAAGGAGGCCGAGTTCAGCGACTGGCCCAGCAACTGGCCGTCCATGAACCGGTTCTCGCGGCCGACCATGTTGCGCATCCACTGGGTGCGGATCACCGTCATGTCGGTGTTGATCAGCCCGCCGCCGCGGCCGAGCCGCTTCAGCACCGGCTCGTAGAACAGCCAGGCGACCAGGAAGACGCCGAGCGCCACCAGGTCCAAGGGGTGGAGCGGCAGGCCGAAGGTCAACTCAATCCCCCTCGATCAGGCTGGTGACATTGGTGTTGCGCAAGCGTGCCGCGACCAGGGCGCCGGCCAGCATGACCACCGCCACATAGACGTAGAAGCCGCTCTCGGCGCCGGCCTTCTTCAGCCACTCGGCGACGTATTCCGCCGTGCCCCCGAACATCGCGTTGGCCAGGGCGTAGGGCAGGGAGACGCCCAGCGCCCGCACATGGGCCGGGAACAGCTCGGCCTTGACCACCGCGTTCACCGCCGCGTAGCCGGAGTGGCAGAGCGCCAGGATCATGATCAGGCCGAAGGCCGCCGCCGCCACGTGGCTCTGGCTGATCGCGGTCATCACCGGATAGGTGGCCAGGCCGCCAAGCCCCAGGCCCACCGCCATGGTGGTCTTGCGGCCCACGTGGTCCGACAGCCAGCCCACCGCCGGCTGGATCAGCATGTAGAGCACCAGCACCCCGGCCATGATCGCCGTGCCGGTGTCCTTGGAGAAGCCCGCCGTATTGACCAGGAACTTCTGCATGTAGGTCGTGTAGGCGTAGAAGCTGAGCGAGCCGGCGGCGGTCAGCACCAGGATGATCAGGAATTCCCGCGGGTGTTCGCGCAGCAGGGTCAGGGTGCGGCCGCGCTTGGCGGTGGCGAGGGTCTCGGCCAGGTAGGCGCGGGTCTCCTCCAGCCCGAGCCGCATCCAGAAGACCACGATCGCCAGCACGCCCCCCACCGCGAACGGGATGCGCCAGCCCCAGGCCTCGAGCGCGCCCTTGGAGAGGGTGTGCTGGATCACCACCAGCACCAGCAAGGCCGCCACCTGGCCGCCGATCAGGCTGGTGTACTGGAACGATGACCAGAAGCCGCGGTGCTTCGCCCCGGCCATCTCGCTCATGTAGGTGGCGCTGGCGCCATATTCGCCGCCCAGCGACAGGCCCTGCACCAGCCGCGCGGCCAAGAGGCCCAGCTGGGCCGCGACGCCGATCTGGGCGTAGGTCGGCAGCACCGCGATGGCGAAGGAGCCCAGGCTCATCAGCGCCACCGAGAGCGTCAACGAGGCGCGGCGTCCGGCCCGGTCGGCATAGACGCCCATCAGCCAGGCGCCGACCGGCCGCATCACGAAGCCGGCCGCGAAGATCGCCGCGGTCTGCAGCTGCTGAGCGACCGCGTCGCCCTTGGGGAAGAAGTGGCTGGCGAAATAGAGGCTGGTCGAGGAATAGGCGAACCAGTCGTACCACTCGACGAGGTTGCCGGCCGAGCCGCCGAGGATGGCCCTCAAACGACGAAGCGGCGTCATGGCGTCTCCGCCACGCGCCGCTTCGTTCACTGTCCCACCGACCGCCATCCATCCCCCGATACGCGAGGGCGAAGCTTAGGCGATCGGACGACCTAGATGAAAGACGTCAGATCCGGCCCAACAGGACCAGGATGATGATGATCACCAGCACCAGGCCGAGGCCGCCGCTGGGCCTGTAGCCCCAGCTGCGGGAGTAGCCCCAGCTCGGCAGGGCGCCGATCAGCGCCAGGATCAACACGATGATGAGGATAGTGCCCAGCACGCTTAGCTCTCCTTGGTGTCCGCCCTGACTTGGCCGTATCAAACGACCGGCCCACGGCGGAGGTTCCGGACCCGCGCTGGGATGAGCTGAGGCGCGCTAGTCGGCGGCGTCGGCGGTGTGCAGCGGCCCGTCGGTGTCGCGCACGCCCAAGGCGTACATCAGCCCGATCCAGCCGCCCTTGATGCGCGGCAGGGCGGTGAGCGTGATCGCCGCCAGGGCGCCCATGATCAGCGGCAGGGAGTAGATCGGGTTGGCCTGCCAGATGATCGGGAAGATAAGCATCGGCGCCACGATCAGGTGGCCGGTGAGCAGGATGGTCAGATAGGCCGGGCCGTCGTCCGCCGGATAGCGCGACAGGTCGTGGTCGCAGACCTCGCAGCGTCCGTTGACCTTCAGGTACTTCCAGAACAGCTGGCCCCGGCCGCAGGCCGGGCAATGCCCCTTCAGGCCCCGCAGGACCGAGGCGGCGACGGGATGGGCGGCTTCGTTCATGGCCGCCATATGGGCGCAGGGGCTGCGGCGGGGAAGGCCCTTGGGCGCTTGGTCGCAGCTTCGAGCGCCAGCATGGCGCCGGCGCAACGCCGGCCTGCCCGGCCCCGGCCTAGTGCTTGGCGTCTTCCGCCGCGTTGCTGACCGCCTTGCCGGCCGCCTGAACGTCCTGTCCGGCGCCGGCGACGGTGTTGCAGGCCGCGACGATCAGCGCCGTGGCGGCCGCGGCGAGCACGATGAGTTTGCGCATGGGACTCTCCCCCGAGGTGATGGCCGCGATGTCGGATGTGTCGCCCCTACAGTCAAGCTTCCAACCTCCTTCTCCCCTTGCGGGAGAAGGTGTCGGGCGAACGCCCGACGGATGAGGGGTCGAAAAGCCCTTCAGAAGATCAAAACCACGGACCTACACGGACCCACACGGACGGCGCGGCTGCGAGTCCGTGTCCTTCCGTGTGGGTCCGTGGTTGAAAAATAACGGCTGCGCCGCCGCCGCGACGCCTCCGAGACCCCTCATCCGTCAGCTGCGCTGACACCTTCTCCCGCAAGGGGAGAAGGGTAGGGTGTGACATGACCCTCCCGCTCGGCCAGGCGATCCTCGCCCTCCACCTCGCGGTGATCGCCTTCAACGTCGTGGGCCTGGCGGCTATCCCGCTCGGCGCTTGGCGCGGCTGGGCCTGGGTGCGGATCCGGTGGTGGCGGGCGCTGCACATCGCGTCCTGGGCGGTGGTGGCCCTGCAGGCGGCGCTCGGCCGCGCCTGCTTCCTGACCGACTGGCAGGACAGCCTGACCGGCGGCGGCCGCGGCGACCCGATGATCATGCGCTGGGTCAACGGCCTGATCTACTGGCCGCTGCCGATCTGGGTGTTCGGCGCGATCTACCTGGCGCTGTTCGGCCTGGTCATCGCCCTGTGGTGGCTGGTCCCGCCGCGCCGAGCAGCGAGGGCCGGCGGCGAGTAGCGCGCGAGCTCCGATCCTCTCGCCAAGCGGCGCAGCCGCTGTCTTCAAACACGGAATACACGGAAGCCCACGGACGGCGCCGCAGCCCTCAGCCCTTGCCGTGTGGTCCGTGTGGTCCGTGTAGTCCGTGGTTCATTCCCGCCTGCGGCGCCCTACCAGACCCGCACCCGATCCGCCGGCGACAGCGCCAGCTTTTCCCCCGGCTTCACGTCGAAGGCTGAGTACCAGGCGTCCATGTTGCGCACCGTGTCGGCGCGGTATTCGGCGGGCGCGTGGCCGTCGGTGATCACCTGTTGGCGCAGCTGCGCCTCGCGGACCTTCGAGCGCCAGCTCTGGGCGAAGGCGATGAAGAACTGCTGGTCGCCGGAGAAACCCTGCGCCGACGG
Source organism: Phenylobacterium sp. (assembly GCA_004799545.1). Taxonomy (GTDB): domain Bacteria; phylum Pseudomonadota; class Alphaproteobacteria; order Caulobacterales; family Caulobacteraceae; genus Phenylobacterium. Next base: position 58,968 of record SSMU01000023.1, on the reverse strand, counting down.
CCCCTCCTTGCCGCCGTTCCCCAGCCGATAGGCGTCGTAGGCGGCGTTCAGCCCGGCGATGTCGGCGATGTTCTCACTCAGCACCTGCTCGCCGTTCAAGGCCAGGTCCGGGAACGGCCGGTACAGCGAATACTGCGCCGCCAGCGCCTTGCCCGAGGCCTGGAAGTGGGCGAAGTCGGCCGGCGTCCACCAGTTGCGCCACTCGCCACGGCTGTCGAACTGGGCGCCCTGGTCGTCGAACGAGTGGCTGATCTCGTGGCCGATGGTGGCCCCCGTGCCGCCCAGGTTTTCGGCCAGGGTGTTCTGCGGATTGAAGTAGGGCGCCTGCAGGATGGCCGCCGGGAAGTTCAGCGAATTGCGCACCGGCAGGTTCACCGCATTGACCAGCTGCGGGGTCATCGACCACTCGCCGCGGTCCACCGGATGGCCGAACTTGGCGAGGTTGCGGCGGTATTCGAACAGCTCGGCGCGGTACTGGTCGCCGAACGCGTCGGTCGGCGAGACCACGAGCCCCGAATAGTCGATCCAGTGGTCGGGGTAGCCCACGCCCACCTTCAGCGTCGCCAGCTTCTTCTTGGCCTCCGCCTTGGTGGCCGGCGCCATCCATTCCAGCCCGTCGATGCGGGCGTTGAAGGCGGCGATCAGGTCCCCCACCATGGCCTCCACCGCGGCCTTGGAGGACGGCGGGAAGTACTTGGCCACATAAAGCTTGCCGACCGCCATGCCGAGCCCGGCGCTGGCGAAGTTGACGCCGCGCTTCCAGCGCAGCTGCTGCTGCGGCGTGCCGCGCAGGGTGGTGCCGTAGAAGGCGAAGTGCTCGTCGTCGAAGGCCTTGGGCAGGACGGCGGCGTAGTGCTCCACCTGGCGGAGCCCGAGGTATTCCTTCCACACCGACAGCGGCTCCGACGCCACCAGGGCGGCCTCGCCGGCCGTGGCCTTCGGATGCCAGACGTAGAACTCCGGCCGGGCCTCGAGCCCCGCGGCGGCGAAGAAGGCGCTCCAGTCCATCCCCGGCGCCTGTTTGGCGAAGGCCGCGCGCGCCCAGCGGTTGTCGGCCTTGGCCACGTCCTCGCTCTCGGCGCGCGGCGCGTGCGCCCGGGCGATCTTGCTCTCCAGGTCGAAGATCCGCTGGGCCTCGGCGTCCGGGTCCTTGCGGCCCATCAGGGTCAACACCCGGGCCAGGTGGGCTTTGTAGGCGTCGCGGATCCCCGCCATCCGCGCGCTGGTCGCCACGTAGTATTCGCGGTCGGGCAGGCCCAGGCCGCCCTGCAGCAGGTAGGGGGCGTACCGGTCGGGCTTGTGCAGGTCCTGCTCGACCCACAGGCCGAACAGGTGGTCGGTGTAGAAGTTGGTGTTGTTGAGCGCGTCCACGTCGGCGCGCAGCTCGCGGCCAAACTCGGTGGCCAGCCCACGCTTGTCCTTGATCGCGGCGATGCGGGTGAGCGCCGGCTTCAGCGGCGCCAGCCCTAGGGTCTCGATCCGCGCCTGGTCCATGAAGGCGGCGTAGTCGTCGCCCACCTTGCGCGCCTCGCTGCCGGCCGCCGCGCCCTGGGCGGCCTTCACCAGGTCGTTGACCTCCGCCGTGGTCTTCTCGGTGAGCATCGCCCCCGACCCCCAGGCCGAGCGGTCGGCGGGGATCTCGGTGGTCTTCAGCCAGGCGCCATTGGCATAGGCGAAGAAGTCGTCGCCCGGCTTCACCGACCGGTCCATGGCGGGGAGGTCGAGGCCCGGCCCGCGGGCCGGCTGGGCGGAGGCTGCGGCGGCGGTCAGGGCCAGCGCGAAGGCGGCCGCGAGAGGGGTGTGCTTCATGGGGCCGGAGATAAGCAGCCGCGCCGGCCCAAGTCCACGGGCGCTAGGCGGTCCGGAAGGCGTCCCGCAGCGCCGTGACCCGCCGGTTGAGGTCGGCGACCTCGTCGACCGTCATGCCCGACTTGTCGTAGAGGGCGTCGGCCAGGGTCCTGGTCTGTGCGCGGACGGCGCGGCCCTGGTCGGTCAGCTGAACCCGCACCTGCCGCTCGTCCGCGGGGTTTCGCCGCCGGACGACATGGCCCGCCTGTTCCAGCCGCTTCATCAGAGGGGTGATGGTGCTGGGCTCGAGGTCGAGGCGGGCCGCGATCCCGCCGATGGTCTGGTCGTCGTCCTCCCACAGCACGCACATGACCAGGTACTGCGGATAGGTCAGGCCCAGCTGGTCCAGCCAGGGCTTATAAGTGCGGCTGACCGCCATGAAGGCGCTGTACAGTCCGAAGCCCAACTGGCGGTCCAGGGGTAAGGGAAACTCGAAATCCACGACCGCTCCTGCGCATCCAACGGCGATAATATATATCGCGATAAAAAACTTCTGGACAGGCTTATTCTCACGATCTAGCTTTCGGTTATCGCGATAAGGATTATCGCAGCCTAGATAGGGAGACCAAACATGTCGAAGATCGCTGCTCTCGCCACCGCCGCTGCGCTGGGGCTCACCGTCGGGATTGGCACCGCCCATGCCGCGCCGCCTATCAAGAACGTCGTCCTGGTGCACGGCGGGTTCGTCGACGGGTCGGGCTGGGAAGGCGTCTACGACGTCCTCAGCAAGGACGGCTACCGGGTCACCATCGTCCAGAACCCGACCACCTCCCTGGCCGATGACGTCGCCGCCACCCGGCGCGCCATCGCGGCCCAGGACGGCCCGGTGATCCTCGTCGGTCACTCCTACGGCGGCGTGGTGATCACCGAGGCGGGCGCCGACCCGAAGGTGAAGGGCCTGGTCTACATCGCGGCCTTCGCGCCGGATAAGGGCGAGTCGGTCAACAGCCTGATCGCCAACCCGCCGCCCGGCGCGGCCGTGCCGCCGATCCTGCCGCCGCAGGACGGCTTCCTGTTCCTCGACCGCGAGAAGTTCGCCGCCTCCTTCGCCGCCGACGTGAAGCCGTCCCAGGCCGCGTTCATGGCCAACTCGCAGGTCCCGTGGGGCCTCGCCGCCCTCAATGGACAGGTGACCACCCCGGCCTGGAAGTCCCGGCCGAGCTGGTACCTGGTCACCGCCGACGACCGGATGATCCCTGCGCCCGCCCAGCGGCAGATGGCCGGCCGGGCCGGCGCGACGACGGTCGAAACCGCCGGCAGCCACGCGATCTACGTCTCCAATCCCCAGGTCGTGGCGCACCTGATCGAACAGGCCGCCCAGGGCGTGGCGAAGTAGTCGGACGGCGGGGGGCCCCGAAGCTCGCCTTCGGGGCCCTCGCTGTCGGCCGCTCAGGCCGGCTGCAACGGATAGGGTTTCAAGCAGTTTCGAACCCGGGCTTATGATGGGCCGACTGGAGTTGTGGCCGCCGATGGACCCTCATGCCCTGACCACGACCGTTCGGCTGGAGCAGCTGTTCGCCCGGCAGGCCGCCCTGACGCCGGACGCGCCCGCCATCGTATTCGGCGGCAAGGCGCTGCCCTATGGCGATCTGGCGGCGAAGGTCGACAGGCTGGCGCTCGACTTCGCCCGGCACGGCTGCGGTCCCGGCGTCCTGGTGGCGGTCAGCCTGCAGCGCACCCCGGCCATGGTCGCCGTCCTGCTGGCCATCCTCAAGGCCGGCGGCGCCTACCTGCCGCTGGACGCCCGCTATCCGCCGCAGCGCACCGGGTTCGTGCTGTCCGATTCAGGCGCCGCCCTGCTGGTCACCGACAGCGCCTCGGCGGCCGCTCCGGGCTTCGCCGGCAATGTCCTGGAGCTGACCGCCGCAGGTCTGGTCCAGCGGGACTACCAGGCCGCGCCGGGGCCAAGCGGCCCGGCCGACCTCGCCTACCTGATCTACACCTCCGGCTCCACCGGGACCCCGAAGGGCGTGATGCTCGGCCATGGGGCCACCCACCTCGTGGAGTGGGCCCGGCGGGCCTACGCGGCGGATGACCTGGCGCGCGTCGCGGCCACCACCTCGATCTGCTTCGATCCGTCGATCTTCGAGATCTTCACGCCGCTGGCGACCGGCGGCGCCCTGATCCTCAAGGCGAACGCCCTCGAGCCGTTCGCGCCGGACGAGCGCCCGACGCTGCTGGACACCGTCCCCTCGGTCCTCGCCGAGCTCTGCCGCGCCGACGCCATCCCGGACAGCGTCCGCGTGCTGAACGTCGGCGGCGAGACCCTGAAGGCCGAGCTGGCCCGGGAGGCCTATCGCGGCCGCCGCGGCCTTACCCTCTACAACCACTACGGCCCGACCGAAGCGACCACGGTCGCCACCGTCGCCCGCGTCCCGCGCACCCTGAAGGGCGACCCGCCGCTCGGCCATCCGGTGCGCGACGCCGAGATCGTGCTGCTCGGCGAAGGCGGCCAGGCCGTGGCCGATGGCGAGGTGGGCGAGATCCACATCGGCGGGCCGGGCCTGGCGCTGGGCTACCTGAACCAGCCCGACCTCACGGCCCAGCGCTTCGTCCAGTCTCCCCGGGGCCGGCTCTACCGGACCGGCGACCTCGGCGCCTGGCGCGACGGCGAGCTTTGCTTCGCCGGGCGCACCGACCAGCAGGTGAAGATCCGCGGTCATCGCATCGAGCTCGGCGAGGTCGAGGCGGCGATGCTGCGGATCGCGCGGGTGGAGGAGGCGGTGGCCCTGGTGGTCGAGCGGCCCGGCCGGTCGCAGGTGGTGGCCTACGTCCAGGCGCCGCCGTCGCTCACCCCCGCGGACGTGCGCGAGCGGCTGGCCGCCTGGCTCCCCGACTACATGCTGCCGGCCCGGGTGGTGGTCATGCGGGCCCTGCCGCGCCTGGTTTCGGGCAAGGTCGACCGCGCCGCGCTGCGCGAGCCCGAGGGCGCGTTGCAGGACGCCGCCGCCAGGCCGTCCCGCCGCGAGAAGCCGATCATCCACGTCTTCCAGGAGGTGCTCGCCCGCCGCGTCGTGGGACCGGAGGACTCGTTCTTCGATCTCGGCGGCGACTCGCTGTCCAGCGTCCAGGCCGCCCTGCGGCTGGAGGAGGTGTTCGGCTGCGAGCTGCCGGCCGCCCTGATCCACCAGTCGCCGACGCCCCGCGCCCTGGCCCGCGCCATCGAGCACGCCAGGGTCCGCCCCGATCGCCACATCAGCCTGCTGCAGCCCGGCCGCCCGGCTCCGCCGCTGTTCTGTGTCGCCGACCTGTTCGGCCAGCCGTTCAACTACCTCAGCCTGGCGCGCCGGCTCGGCGGCGACCGCGCCGTCTACGGCCTTGCGCCCGGCCCCCTGCAGGACGCCTTCGTCCGCGACCGCGATGTCGCGCGCCTGACCCGTGGCTTCATGGCCGAGCTGCGGGCGCTCAGGCCGCACGGCCCCTATCTGATCGCCGGCTACTCGGCGGGCGGCATGCTGGCCGCCGACCTGGCCTGCGCCCTGGAGCGCGAGGGCGAGACGGTCATCCTGATCCTGCTCGACGCCAACCTGCATTCGTCGCGCCCGTCGCCGCGCGCGGTCGCCCGCTGGGCCCTGCAGCAGGCGCGGACCCTGCTCGACCTCCGCCGGCTCCCCGCCCGCAGCCGAGGCGCCGCGCGGCTGATCGGCAAGCTCGCCGCCCAGCTCGCGCCCGGCGCGCCGCCGGACTGGATCCCCGCCTCCCAGGTCGCCTTCGCCGCCGCCCTGATCCGGCTCGGGGCCCGCTACCGCCCCGCGGCCTTCTCCGGCCCGACCCTCTTGGTCAAGGCCACCAATCACGACCCCATCGACCAGCTGTTCGACGCCGACGGCCTGATGGGCTGGTCCGCCGCCCTCAAGGGCGAGGTCGCCGCCGCCCGGGTCCGCGGCGACCACCATGACCTCATGCGCGAGCCGGCGGTCGCCGAGACCGCCCTCGCCGTGAGCCGCTTCCTGACCGCCGTCGCCTAGGTCGCGCAGGCCGACGGACCGGTTGCCGATGTTCGCCGAGTTCGGTCACCGCTGGGCGCGGTGAGCGGACCTCGATCAGCCGCCCGATGCGGCCTTGAACACCGCCAGCTGCGCATCGAATGCCCGCTTGTAGGCGGGCCGCGCTTCGCCGCGGGCGACGTAGGCGGCGAGGCTCGGATAGTCGTCCAGCAGGCCCGAGGGGCTCAGCCTGAACAGCACCGAGATCATCATCAGGTCGCCGGCGCTGAACGCGCCGTCCAGCCACTCGCCGTCGCCGAGGCGATCGGCGAGCTCGCCCAATCGGCCGCGGATGCGATCCTCGACGAGGGGAAGACGCGCCTCGGCCCAGGGCTTGTCATGTTCCACGAGCCTGGCGATCGTGAGATCCAGGATCGGCGGCTCGAGGGTGCTGAGCGCGGCGAACATCCAGGAGATCGCCCGCGCCCGGGCGCCTGCATCGTCCGGCAGCAGGCCCGCGTGGCGCTCGGCGATGTGCAGCACGATGGCGCCCGATTCGAACAGCGCGAGGTCGCCGTCTTCATAGGTCGGGATCTGGCCGAACGGATGAACCGCGCGATGCGCGGCGTCCTTCATCTCATCGAACGAGACGAGACGAACCTCGTAGGGCTGGCCGACCTCTTCCAGCGCCCAGCGGACGCGCATGTCGCGCGCCAATCCCCGGCCCCGATCGGGCGAGTTCCTGAAGGCGGTGATGGTGGGGCTCATGGGCGCGCTCCGGGCGACGACATGACGCCGCCCAGCGTGACACAGGTCAGGGCGATCTTCTTCCGCATTGTCTTCCCCCGCGGCCCTCGCGCCCCGAGGACGAACGACCGGCCGTCGATCCGACACGCGCTTGCAGACCTTGTTGGATATCCGCCCGTGCCCGCCGCGCCGGCGAACCCGCCAAGGCCGCCGGCCAGCCCTTCGACCACCCCTCCCTACCTGACACCGTCCACGCCATCCGGAACGGTTCGCGGACGTAGTGCGGGCGTCGGCGGGGAGGTGCAGGTCTCACGTTCGGCCCAGGCCGGCAAACAGGCGGTTGAGATTGACGACGTTGTCGCGGCGAGCTTGGGGCCACGGCGGGGCGCGAAGCATGTCGCGGGTCAGGTAGTAACCGGTGGAGCTGCGGGCGATCCAGCCGCGCTGGTGGAGGCGGCCCAGGTGCCGCCGGACGGTCTCGGGCGGGAGGCCGACCCGCGCGGTCAGCAGCGAGACCGGCGCTGGACGGCGCAAGTCGTCACTCATCAGGTCCTCTGTCTCCGACAGCTCAGTGTGGGTGTCGTCGAGGTGCTCGGTAGTGGCACGGATCACATGGATGAGCAGAACACCGACGGTGGGGTCCTCGATGTGCGCAGTCATCGCTTCGAGCTGACGCAGGCAACATTGGATCGCCAGACGCGCGACGACCCTTGGATCGGTGACGCCCGCGCCGTGCGGCCGCAGCAGACCTAGCGCCTCTAGGGCGGCCTCCAGCGCGCGAACCTTCTGGTTGATGGCGAAGGTAATGACCTTGTGACGGTCGGAGCCCAGTTCGGCCGGCGGGATGATCAAGCCCTTCCCGGTCGTCGCGCAGGCCCCGGCCTCGCGCAGCGCGGCGGTGCGCCGGCGGATGGTTTCAAACGGCTGGCCAAGGCTGTTGGCCACAGCGCTAATGCTGATCGGCCGCAACAGATCGTCATCGGGAACATCGTCGTAGTCAGCGAACCGGGCCTGCATCGCGGCGTCCCGCTCCAAGTACTCCACGTTCGCATGGCCGATGGTGAGCAGGATCAGGCCGTCCAACAGCTGATGTCCGTCGCAAGCAATCCGCAGGATGTCGAGGAAGAAGGCCATGCCGAGGCGACCCGCGACGCGCACGGTCACGGTTTCTGCGAACGGGGGCATGGGCTCGCGACTCACCTATTGCAGGTTACGCTCGCGAGCTCGAGTCGCGCCCTCACAAACGACATCCCCGTGCCGAAGCCCGATCGTCGAATTTTCCTTGACTCCCTTCCGATCGTGTGTTCTCGTTTTGTTCATGTCGCAGGACGCAGACATGACGGCTCGGCACAAGGCGCTGCTCGGCGAGTTCGCGGAGCTGGCGATGGGGCTGGCGCGCGACCTGCACGCCGCGGCGCTGGCCGCGCCGACGCCGGAGGAGAAGGCCAAGCTCGCCCAGGAATTCCACCGGGTGGGCCGCGGCCTGCGCCAGAGCCTGGCGCTGGAGGCCCGGCTCGACCGCGCCGAGGCGCGCGAGCTGGTCGAGGAGGCCCGCCGGCGGCGCGAGGCGGAGGGCGAGGCCTTCACGCTGCGCCGCGCGAAGGTGCGCGCCGCGGTCAAGCGGCTGGTCTGGACCGAGACCGAGAGCGAGTGGGACGAGCATTGGGAGCGGTCGCTCAACCTATGGCTCGAGCGCCTGGAAGATGACGACTTCGTCGAGGCGCCGATCGAGACCGTGATCGCGCGAATCCGCGAGGGCATGGGCATCGACTTTGACGACGACCGCGACGACGACGATGATCTCGACGCGGCGCCGGACGCCGCTGACGATGCGCGCGCCGGCAGCCCGAACGGCGCGTCCCCGCCGGTCCATCCGCCGTAAGGGCGAACCACGAAAGACACGAAATGCACGAAAGCGCCCTGCGAGCGGCAGCGAGCGATAGCGGCCTGCTGCCTCCCGGAACGATCGCGCCTGTTGCGCAGGGGCCGCGGCCCTTTCGTGTCTTTCGTGTTTTTCGTGGCCAACCCAAAGCGGCGCTTCCGCTCCGCCGGATTGCCAGCCCCTAGGGAAAGGCGCCAAGTCTTGAGCCTCGGGGAAGGGGTTTCCATGCTGCATCCATATCGCCGCGCGCTCGCCGCGCTCACATCGCTGGCCGCCGCGCTCGCGCTCGCCACGTCCGCGCCGGCCGCGCCCCGGCAGGTCGACCCGAAGGTCTCCGCCATCGTCCGCGCCGATCCGGCCGCGCTGGGGTTCGACCCCGCCAAGCTGAAGGTCGCCGCCGACGGGCTGCAGGCCTACGTGGACCAGGGCAAGATCGCCGGCGCCTACCTGCTGATCGGCCGGCACGGCAAGGTGGCCTTCCAGCAGGGCTTCGGCGTGCAGGCGCTTGGCCACGCCCAGCCGGTGACCGACAAGACCATCTTCCGCGTCTTCTCCATGACCAAGCCCATCGTCTCGGTCACCGCCATGACCCTGGTCGAGCAGGGCAAGCTCGACCTCGACGCGCCGGTCTCGAAGTACCTGCCGGAGTACGCCAACCTGGTGGTCTGGCAGCCGGACGGCACGACCAAGCCCGCCACCCGGCCGATGCTGGTCCGCAACCTGATGAGCCACACCTCGGGGCTGATCTACGGCTTCATCCAGCCCACCACGCCGATCTCCCAGGCCTGGGCCAAGGGCGGCGAGAACCGCAACGACCTGACGGCCCGGGAATACGCGCGGCTGGTCGCCAAGCTGCCGCTGCGCTCGGAGCCGGGCACGGCCTGGTACTATTCCCATTCCACCGACGTGCTGGGGGCGGTGGTCGAGGTGGCGGGCGGCAAGCCGCTGGACGTGCTGGTCCGCGAGCGGGTCACCGGTCCGCTCGGCATGACCGACACCGGCTTCTGGCAGCCGGAGGCCAGGCGCGCCCGGTTCGCCGAGGCGATCAACAGCGGCGGCGGCGGCGCTCTGGCGGGCCTCTACTACGACTACGCCAAACCCACGCCCTACCTGTCGGGCGGCGGCGGCATGTCCTCCACCACGGAGGACTACCTGCGCTTTGTGCTGATGCTGGAAGGGAACGGCCAGTACAAGGGCGTGCGCATCCTGAAACCCGAGACGCTGGTCCGCATGCGCGAGGACCAGACGACGCCGGAGATCCGCCAAGCCGGCTTCTTCTTCCCCGGCCGGGGCATGGGCTTCGGCCTGGGGTTCAGCCTGGTGAAGGACGACACCGTCCAGCGCCCGGGGAACGGCACCTTCAGCTGGTGGGGCATCGCCGGCACCGAGTTCTGGGTCGACCCGAAGAACGACGTCTTCATGGTGTTCATGGTGCAGAGCCGTGAGCTCGCCATGGAGTTCCAGCGCAAGAACCGCGCCTGGATCTACGACGCCCTGGTCAAGCCGTGACGGGGGCCGCGGCGCCTGGCGATCAGGTGGCTGGCAGGCGGGCCCGGTCGCGCGCTGTCGTCCAGACGCCCCACAGCACCGCGGCGCACAGCATGTAGCTCCAGATCAGGGTGGCCGACAGCCAGGCCCAGGGCGTGACCCCGGGAATGAAGGCCGCAAAGTCCGAGACCAGGGCGAGCAGACCGAACGAGCAAGCCCAGAGGGTCCAGTAGCGGTCCGCCCGGACCGCGCAGATCAGGCAGACCGCCAGGATCAGGCCATCCGTGATGACCGAGGGCCACGGGATCAGCGGCCGGCAAGACCGGAGGTCGCAGAAGCGATCCTCGAGCAGGAACAGCACCAGCTGGACCACGGCGATCGCCCGTTCCCGCCAACCGCCCTTCCAGACCGCGAGGGCGGCCACCAGGCCGTCGAACAGCAGGTCGAACCAGGCCGGGATGATGAACAGATGCATGGCCGCGCCGCGCGCCCCTCAGTCCGCGTCCATTTTCAGGGCGGCGATGAAGGCTTCCTGCGGGATCTCCACCTTGCCGAACTGGCGCATGCGCTTCTTGCCGGCCTTCTGCTTGTCGAGCAGCTTGCGCTTGCGGCTCATGTCGCCGCCGTAGCACTTGGCGGTGACGTCCTTGCGGAGCGCGCGCACCGTCTCGCGGGCGATGATCCGGCCGCCGATCGCGGCCTGGATCGGGATCTGGAACATGTGCGGACTGATCAGCTCCTTCATCTTCTCCACCATGCCGCGGCCGCGGGCCTCGGCGCGGTCGCGGTGGACCAGCATGGAGAGCGCGTCGACCGGCTCGGAATTCACCAGGATCGACATCTTCACCAGGTCGCCCTCCCGGTAGTCCTCGATGGCGTAGTCGAAGGAGGCGTAGCCCTTGGAGACGCTCTTCAACCGGTCGTAGAAGTCGAACACCACCTCGTTGAGCGGCAGGTCATAGACCACCAGCGCCCGGGAGCCGACGTAGGAGAGCTCGCGCTGCGCCCCGCGGCGGTCCTGGCAGAGCTTGATGACGCTGCCCAGGTACTCGTCCGGGGTCAGGATGGTGGCCTTGATCCACGGCTCGGCGATGGAGGTGATCTTCACCGGGTCGGGCAGGTCGGCCGGATTGTGCAGCTCGATCTCCGAGCCGTCGTTGAGGCCGATCTTGTAGACCACGCTGGGCGCCGTCGCGATCAGGTCGAGGTCGAACTCGCGGGAGAGCCGTTCCTGGATGATCTCCAGGTGCAGCAGGCCCAGGAAGCCGCAGCGGAAGCCGAAGCCCAGGGCCGCGCTGGTCTCCATCTCGTAGGTGAAGGAGGCGTCGTTCAGGCGCAGCCGCCCGATCGCGGCGCGCAGGTCCTCGAAGTCGGCGGCGTCCACCGGGAACAGGCCGCAGAACACCACCGACTGCACCTCGCGGAAGCCGGGCAGGGCGGTCGCGGCGGGCCGCCGCTCATCGGTGATGGTGTCGCCGACCGCGGCGTGGGCCACCTCCTTGATCTGGGCGGTGATGAAGCCGACCTCGCCGGGGCCCAGCTCGTCGACCTCCACCCGCTTCGGATTGAACACCCCGATGCGGTCGATCAGGTGGGTCGAGCCTTGCTGCATCATCTGCACGCGCTGGCCCTTGCGCAGGGTCCCGTCGATCACCCGCACCAGCACCACGACGCCGAGATAGGGGTCGTACCAGGCGTCGACCAGCAGCGCCTTGAGCGGCGCGGCGGCGTCGCCCTTCGGGGCGGGCAGCCGGTGGACGACGGCCTCCAGCAGCTCATGGATGCCCTCACCGGTCTTGGCCGAGGTGAGCACGGCGTCGGAGGCGTCGAGGCCGATGACGTCCTCGATCTGCTGGCGCACGCGCTCGGGCTCGGCGGCCGGCAGGTCGATCTTGTTCAGGACCGGCACGATCTCGTGGTTGTTGTCGATCGCCTGATAGACGTTGGCGAGCGTCTGGGCCTCGACGCCCTGGCTGGCGTCGACCACCAGGATCGAGCCCTCGCAGGCCGCCAGGCTGCGCGACACCTCATAGGCGAAGTCCACGTGGCCGGGGGTGTCCATCAGGTTGAGGACATAGGTCTCGCCGTCGTCGGCCTTGTAGGTCAGCCGTACGGTCTGGGCCTTGATGGTGATCCCGCGCTCGCGCTCGATGTCCATGTTGTCGAGCACCTGCTCGGTCATCTCGCGCTGGGTGAGCGCGCCGGTCTCCTGGATCAGCCGGTCGGACAGCGTCGACTTGCCGTGGTCGATGTGGGCCACGATGGAGAAGTTGCGGATGTGGGAAAGCGGGGTGGCCATGCTGGGCGAGCGTCTAGCACATTCGCGCGGCGGCGCGAGGCGCGTGGCGTCGCGGGCGGCCGCGGTGTTTCGGCTCCGTCTCACATCGGCCGCATCCGGGGCGTTACGGTTAATGCGCCGTTAAGCTTGCATGCGTGATCAGAGACCCGGGCGGGGTTGCACTGGAATCTAGGAGAAGCGCGCCCATGGACCGCCGTACGCTCATTGTCGCCGGCCTCGTGACGCTGGGGACCGCCGCCACGGCGCAGGCCCAGCCGCGCGACCTGCCGCCGGCCGCGCCCGCGGGCTCCGCCCCGCCGCGCGGCGCCGCGCCCCCGTCCGCCGAGGCTCCCCCGCCGCCCAACGGCACGCCGGCCTATCCCGCCGACGCGCCCGGCAAGGCCACGCCCTTCACCGAGGACGAGATCGTCAATTCGGTCTCCGACTTCATGGGCGTCACCGCCGAGAGCGCCGGCGCGGCGGTCGAGCGGATCTTCTCCAAGAACGGCCGGCCCACCGCCTACATCGCCGGTAACGAAGGCTCCGGCGCCTTCGTGATCGGCGCCCGCTACGGCAAGGGCCTGATGTACATGAAGGGCCGCGAGCCGATGGAGGTCTATTGGCAGGGCCCCTCGATCGGCTTCGACACCGGCGGCAACGCCAGCCGCGTGTTCACCCTCTGCTACGACCTGGACGATCCGAACCAGATCTTCCAGCGGTTCCCGGGCGTCGAGGGATCGGCCTATTTCGTGGCCGGCATCGGGGTGAACTACCAGCAGGCCGGCGGCGTTACCTTGGCGCCCATGCGGGCAGGCGTCGGCTTCCGCCTGGGCGCCAACGTCGGCTACCTGGCCTATAGCCGGAAGCGCAACATCCTGCCTTTCTAGCCCGGCGTTAGCCGAGGATTCAGCCTACTGGGCGAGACTGCCGGGCGATGGACGGGGTGACCCATTTCCTGGCCGGCGACCTTCGGGGCCTGGCGGCGGCGCTCGGCGCGCTTGCGGTGTGCGCGGTGTTCTTCGCCGCCCTGGCGCGGGTGGTGAAGCCCGCGTCCTGGGTCGCCGACGCCAGGACGGCGGCCGGCGAGACGCGGATCAACGTCATCCTCTCGGTAGTCGACCAGCTGACCGTGACGCCGGCGCTGGGCCTGGCCATCGCCTGGGCGGCGAGCCACGGACCGAAGCTCGCCGCCGCGCCCATCTGGGACCGAATCGGCCACTGGCCGACGATCCTCGCCATCGTCTTCGTCGGCGATTTCCTGGGCTATTGGCGCCACCGCGCGCAGCATTCGAAGTGGCTGTGGCCGGCGCACGCCATCCACCACTCCGACACCCGACTCACCTGGTTCAGCCTGGAGCGGATGCATCCGATCGACCGGCTGGGCTCGGCGCTGGACACCGTGGTGCTGGCGGCCCTGGGCTTCCCGTTCTGGGCCCAGGCGGCCAACGTCTTCGTGCGCCACTACTACGGCTACCTGATCCACGCCGATGTGCCCTGGACCTTCGGCAAGGCGGGGCTGGTGCTCAACACGCCGGCCATGCACCGCTGGCACCACGCCCGCGACGTGGAGGGCTCCGGCGCCAACTTCGCCACGGTGTTCTCGGTCTTCGACCGGGCGTTCGGCACCTATCATCAGCCGGGTCCCTGCGGCGCGCCGCTGGGCGTCCGCGAGGCCATGGGCGAGGGCGCGCTCGGCCAGTACCTGCATCCCTTCAAGGCCTGGACGGCCGGCCTGCGCCGCCGACGCGAACGGACGGCCGACGCCGCCGCTTGACTATCTATAAGTAGTGACTTATTGATTGGGGCATGAGCTTCCTGCCTGCCTCAGACGTCTTCCGCGTGCTGGCCGATCCGACCCGGCGGGCGCTCTACGAGCGTCTGGCCACCGAGGGCGAGCTGTCGGTGGCGGAGCTGACGGCGGGCGCGGGCGTCTCCCAGCCGGCAGTCTCGCAGCACCTGGCGGCGCTGAAGGGCGCGGGCCTGGTGGGCGAGCAGAAGAGCGGCCGACGGGTGATCTACCACGTCGATCCCGACGGGCTTCGCCCGCTCTTCGACTGGGTCACCCACTACGCCGTCTTCTGGCGCGACCGCTTCGACGCCCTCGAACACACCCTTGATGAGATGGAGGACTAGATGACCGAAACCCGTACCGAAACTCTGGCCGACACCCGCGCCGTCATCGTCGAGCGCACCCTGTCCCATCCGCCGGCCAAGGTCTGGCGGGCGCTGACCGAGCGCGACCTGCTGGCCCGCTGGATCATGCCCAACGACTTCGCCGCCGAGCGGGGCCACAGCTTCGCCTTCCGGACCGAGCCCTCGCCGCACTGGAAGGGCGTCGTGCACTGCGAGGTGCTGGAGATCGATCCGATCACGCGCCTCGTCCTGCGCTGGGGCGACGGCACGCCGGACGAGGGCGGCTTCGTCACCACCGTGGCCTTCACCCTGACGCCGGACGGCGCGGGCGCGAAGCTCCGCATGGAGCAGGGCCCGTTCACGCCGGACCAGGAGGGCAACCGCAAGGGCGCCGAATTCGGCTGGAACCGGATGATGGACAACGTCGCTCCGGTCCTCGCGGACCTCTGAGCCCTAGACCCACGAAAAACGGAGGTTCCCGTGAACTGGAACGCCTTGATCCGCCAAGCCCACCGGTGGCTCTCGATCGCCTTCGCCCTGGCGGTGGTGATCAATCTGACGGCCGTCAGCCTGCACAAGGAGTCCTTCTGGATCGGCCTCACGGGGCTGGTCCCGATGATCCTGCTGCTGGTCAGCGGCCTCTACCTGTTCGCCCTGCCGTACGTCGCGAAATGGCGTGTTGTCGGCGTACGGCGGATGGCGGTCAGCTCCTGAGCTTTGCGCCCACCACCTTCTCCGCGACCGCGACGATCTTCGCCGACAGCGCCTCGATCTCGGAGTCGGTGAGGGTCTTCTCCCGCGGCTGCAGGGTGACGGTGAGCGCCAGCGACTTCTGGCCCTCCGGCACCCCCGCCCCCTGGTAGACGTCGAACACCCGGACGTCCTCGATGAGCTGCTTGTCGACGCCCGCGATCGGCCTGACGAGGTCGCCGGAGGGCGTCGCCCGGTCCACCACGAAGGCGAAGTCGCGGGTGAGCGGCATCAGGGGCGAGAGGCTGAGCGCCGGCTTGGTCTTCACCGCCTTCCGCTTGGGCTCGGGGATCGCCTCCAGCACCAATTCGAAAGCCAGCATCGGGCCCTCGGCGTCGAGCGCCTTCAGGACCCGCGGATGCAGCTCGCCGAACTCGGCGACCAGGTTTTTCGGGCCGAGTTGCAAGCGGGCCGAGCGGCCGGGATGCCACCAGGGAGAGGCCTGGCCCTGGACGGTCTGCAGGACGGGCGCGCCGAGCTCGTCCAGCAGGGCCAGCAGGTCGGCCTTCAGGGCGAACAGCGGATCGGGGTCGCCCTTCAGCCAGCTCTTCGGCGGATGCGGGGCGATGAGCGCGCTCACCGCGGTCACCTGGTCGCCAGGCTCGTCGCCACGGTAGAGCGGGCCCACTTCGAACAGGGCGACGTCGGCGAAGCCGCGGCGGGCGTTCCTGGCGGCGGCCTCGATCAGGTTGGGCAGGATCGAGGGACGCATGCAGTCGAGGTCCGAGGCGATCGGATTGGTCAGCACCAGCGCCGGATCGCCGCCGCCGAACAGCCTGGCCCATTCGGTGCGGATGAAGCTCCAGGTGAGCGCCTCGTCGAAGCCGCGGGCGGCCAGCAGGCGGCGCGCATTGCGCATGCGGGTCTGGCGGCCCGTCAGCATGCCGCCGGCCGGGCGGGCGACCTCGGGCAGGGCCTCCGACGGCAGGGAGGGATAGCCTACGATGCGGGCCACCTCCTCCACGAGGTCGGCCTTGCCCTCGACGTCGCGGCGCCAGCTGGGCGGCTGGACCTCGTCGCCCTTCAGGCCGAAGCCGAGGGTCTCAAGGATGTGGTCGATCCTGGTGCGGTCGACGTCGAGGCCGGCCAGCTTCTTCACGTAGGTCCGGTCGAAGGCGATGGCCGCGCGCGGCGCCGGTGGCGCGCCGGCCACGCGGAGCTCCGAGGCCTCGCCGCCGCAGATGTCGAGGATCAGCCGGGTGGCCAGCTCCAGGCCCGGAACCACGAAGCCCGGATCGACACCGCGGGCGAAGCGGTACTGGGCGTCGGAGACAAGGCTGAGCGTGCGGCCGGTCTGGGCGGTGCGGATCGGGTCGAACCAGGCGCACTCGACGAACACCTCGGTGGTGGCCTCGGTGACCTTGGTGCTCTCGCCGCCCATCACCCCGCCTAGGCCGATGGCGCCGGAGCCGTCGGCGATGACGCAGATCTCCGGACCGGCGGGATAGGTCTTGCCGTCCAGGGCCTCGACCTGCTCGCCGTCGCGGCCCAGGCGGGCCTCGATGACGCCGCCGGTGAGGGTCTTCGCATCATAGACGTGCAACGGCCGGGCGCGGTCGTAGGAGAGGTAGTTGGTGACGTCCACCAGGGCGTTGATGGGCCTGAGGCCCACCGACAGCAGCCGCTGTTGCAGCCACGCCGGCGAGGGTCCGTTCTTCAACCCCTTGATCAGCCGGCCGGCGAACATCGGGCAGGCCTCGCCGTCGACCTTGATCTCGATGGGCTCGGGGAAGGCGCCGGCGACGGGTTTCACGGACAGGTCCTTCAGCTTGCCAAGGCCCGCGGCGGCCAGGTCGCGGGCGATGCCGGCGACGCCCAACCAGTCGGGGCGGTTGGGGGTCACCTCGAAGTCGATCACCGCCTCCAGGCCGAAGGCCTCGGCGGCGCTGGCGCCCACCGGCAGGCTGTCGGACAGCTCGACGATGCCGTCGGCGTCGGTGTCGACCTCCAGCTCGCGCCCCGAGCAGAGCATGCCGTTGGAGACCACGCCGCGCACCGGCCGGGCCTCCAGGGTGACGCCGGAGCCCGGCACATAGGCTCCGATCGGCGCGTAGATGGTGGTCAGCCCCGCCCGGGCGTTCGGCGCGCCGCAGACGATCTCCTTGCGGCCATCCTTGGTGTCCACCTGGCAGACCCGCAGGCGGTCGGCGTTCGGGTGCTGCACGGCCTCGATCACCTTGGCCACCGTGAAGGCGCCCAGCTTGGCGGCCGGGTCCTCCACGTGCTCGACCTCGAGGCCGGCCATGGTCATGGCGTCCACCACCTGATCGACGGTGGCGTCGGTTTCCAGGTGATCCTTGAGCCAGGAGAGGGTGAATTTCATCGCAGACTCTCTCAGCTCAAGCCGGTGGCGGGATTGGGCGTCGCGAAGGCCGAGAAGCCGTAGTGCTCCAGCCAGCGGACGTCGGCTGAGAACATGTCGCGCAGGTCGGGCATGCCGTACTTCAGGGCGCCCAGCCGGTCGATGCCGAGGCCGAAGGCGAAGCCCTGCCATTCGTCGGGGTCGAGGCCGCAGTTCTTCAGCACGTTGGGATGCACCATCCCGCCGCCCAGGATCTCCAGCCAGTCGGTCCCCTCGCCGATCTTGATCGACCCGCCGGACCGGTCGCACTGCACGTCCATCTCGGCCGAGGGCTCGGTGAACGGGAAGTGGTGCGGGCGGAAGCGGGTGACCACGGCCTCGGTCTCGAAGAACCGGCGGCAGAAGGTCTCCAGGGTCCACTTCAGGTGCCCCATGTGGATGGCGCGGTCGATGACCAGCCCCTCCATCTGGTGGAACATCGGCGTGTGGGTGGCGTCGCTGTCCGAGCGGTAGACCCGGCCCGGCACGATCACCCGGATCGGCGGCGCCTGACCCTGCGCGACCCAGCCGGGCAGGGCGCCATTCTGGCCCTGCTGCATGACGCGGACCTGCACCGGGCTGGTGTGGGTGCGGAGCAGCTTGCGCTCGCCGCGCGCGTCCTCCGGCAGCCAGAAGGTGTCGTGCATCTCCCGCGCCGGGTGCTTGGGCGGGAAATTGAGCGCGGTGAAGTTGTGGAAGTCGTCCTCGATGTCCGGGCCTTCGGCCAGGGCGAAGCCCATCTCGGCGAAGATGGCGATCATCTCGTCGAGCACCTGCATGGTCGGGTGCACCCGACCGCGGTGCTCGGGCGGGGCCGGCAGGGTCAGGTCGACGTGCTCGGCGGCCAGCTTGGCGTCGAGCTCGACGGCTTCCAGGGCGGCTTTGCGCTCGGCGATGGCGCCGGCCACGGCGTCGCGCAGGCCGTTGATCAGCGGGCCCTGCTCGCGGCGCTCGTCGGGGCTCATCTTGCCCAGGCCCTTGAGCAGGTCTGACACCTGCCCGGACTTGCCGAGCGCTTCGACGCGCAGGGCCTCGAGGACGCCGAGGTCCGGCGCGGCGGCGGCGCGGGCGGTGAGCTCGGCCTGCAGTTGGATGAGGTCAGTCATTGGACGGGTGTCCTAGCCTTGCGTCTTCACGGGGTGAAGGGGGCCAGCAAAAAGCCCCCCGGCGGTTCGGCCGGAGGGCTCTTGGATTGCGAAGGTCTCAGATCGGACCCAGGCCTCAAGCCAGCGCGGTGCGAACCTTGTCGGCGATGACCTTGAAAGCGGCTGGATCGGCGCCGGCGATGTCGGCGAGGACCTTGCGGTCCATATCGATCCCGGCCTTCTCAAGGCCGAAGATAAATCGGGAATAGGTGAAGCCTTCCAGGCGCGCCGCGGCGTTGATCCGCTGGATCCACAGGGCGCGGAAGCTGCGCTTGCGGACCTTGCGGTCGCGGTAGGCGTACTGGCCGGCCTTGTCCACGGCCGCCTTGGCGGTGCGGATGGTGTTCTTGCGGCGGCCGTAGAAGCCCTTGGCTTGTTCCAGGACCTTCTTGTGCCGGGCGTGGGCGACGACGCCCCTCTTTACGCGTGCCATCTGTCAGAATCTCCCGGTTAGAGGCCGTACGGCAGGTAGGTCTTGATGATCTTGGCGTCGGCCTCGCTCATCACCTTGGTGCCGCGGTTCTGACGGATGTACTTGGCGCTGTGGCTCAGCAGGCGGTGGCGCTTGCCAGCCACGCCGGCCTTGATCTTGCCGGTCGCCGTGATCTTGAAGCGCTTCTTGGCGCCTGACTTGGTCTTCAGTTTCGGCATTTCACGTCGGAGCCGGAGCTCCGTCCTCAAGTGGCGTGTTGATGGATCGCCATGGCATGCCATGTGGCCAGGCGGTCCCGAAGGGGCGGGTCCTTACGCGAAAGGGCGGCCGAAGGCAAGGCGGGGGACCGCTTCAGGCCGCCGCGTCGCGGCTCCGCTGGGCCCACCAGAGCACCGCGATGCCGGCCAGCGTCGAGAGCACGGAGCCGGCGATGACGCCGGCGCGGAGTTGGGCCTGCAGGGCGCCGCCCAGGGGGAAGGCGAGCTCGCCGATGAACAGGCTCATGGTGAAGCCGATGCCGCAGAGCAGCGACAGGCCGAACAGCTCGATCCAGCGGGTTCCCATGGGTCGCCGCGCGAGCTTCAGCCCGATCAGGGCGGAGGTGGCGCCGAACACCCCCAGCGGCTTGCCGAGGAAGAGGGCCGCGGCGACGCCCAGGGCCACCGGCCCGGTGAGGTCGGCGAGGGTGAGCCGGCCGAAGTCGAAGCCCGCGGCGCAGAAGGCGAACAGCGGCAGGATCAGGTAGGCGACGTAGGGGTGGAGGCTCTCCATGAAGTCCTCCAGCACCCCGGGCCGGCCGGGCTTTCGCGGCTCGATGGGGATGGCCATGGCCGCCGCCACGCCGGCCACCGAGGTGGAGATCCCCGACTTCAGGGTGAAGCCCCAGACCAGCAGGAAGCCGATCGCATAGAAGAGATAGGGCGCGGCCCGCCAGCGCATCAGCAGGCCCATCAGCGCCAGCGCCGCCAGGGCGGCGGCGAGCAGAGCGATCCGCACGTGGTCGGTGAACACCACGCCGATCACCGCCACCGCGCCCAGGTCGTCGACGATGGCCAGGGTCAGGAGGAAGACCCGCAAGGCGGACGGCAGCCTGGGTCCGGCGACGGCGAGCGCCGCCATGGCGAAGGCGATGTCGGTGGCGACCGGCGTGGGCCAGCCCTGCGGCGAGCCGCCGTGGCCCAGGTTGAAGGCGACGTAGACCAGGGCCGGGACCAGCATGCCGCCGAGCGCGGCCAGGATCGGCAGGGCGAGGCGCCTCGGATTGGCGAGCTCGCCCTTCAGCGCTTCGTATTTGATCTCCAGCCCGACGACGAAGAAGAACACCGCCATCAGGCCCTGCTTGACCCATTCGAGCACCGACAGGGTCTCGTTGAAGCCGCCGATGTGGATGGTGAAGGGCGCCTCGATGAAGCGGAAATAGAGGCCGTCGCCCGGCGAGTTGGCCATGACGATGGCGGCCAGGGCCGCGGCGGCGAGGATCGCCCCCGACGCGCTCTCGGTCTTCAGGAAGTCCAGCGTGATGCGCCTGGCCATGCCGCCCGGTTAGCACGGGCCTTGTCCAACTGCGACGCCAACCGGCTAAGGTGGCGGCCAACAAGTCGGAGGGAGCCCATGAGACTGTCCAAACCCCGCATCGCGCCGCTCTCGGACGCCGAGCTGACGGCCGAGCAGTCCGAAGCGCTGGAGGCCTTCCGCCCCGGCCTGGTGCTCAACATCTTCCGCACCCTGGCCCACGCGCCCAAGGCGCTCAGCCGGTTCAACACCTGGGGCGGCTACATCCTGTCGCGGCGCAACGACCTGCCGGCCCGCGAACGGGAGATCGTGATCCTGCGCACCGGCTTCCTCTGCAAGTCGGGTTACGAGTGGACCCAGCACGTCCGCATCGGCCTGCGCGAAGGCCTGACCGACGACGAGATCGCCCGCATCAAGGAGGGCGCCCACGCCGGCTGGAGCCCGGCCGACTCGGCGCTGATCCAGGCGGCCGACGAGCTGCATGCCGATCAGTTCATCACCGACCCCACCTGGGCGGAGCTGCGCAAGCACTACTCCGAGAAACAGGCCATGGACGTGGTGTTCACCGCCGCCCAGTACACCCAGGTCTCGATGTTCCTGAACACCTTCGGCGTGCAGCTCGACGCGGGCCAGACGCTGGATCCCGACCTGAAGGGCTTCTGAGCGTGGCGGGCCGTCTCGAAGGCAAGCGCGCCATCGTCGTGGGCGCCGGGCAGACGCCGGGCGAGACGGTGGGCAACGGGCGGGCCATGGCGATCCTGTTCGCCCGCGAGGGCGCCGAGGTGCTGTGCGTCGACCGCATCGGCGAGCGGGCGCAGGACACGGTGGACATGATCGTCCCGGAAGGCGGTGTGGCCTTCGCCCGGCAGGCCGACGTGGTGAAGGCCTCGGACTGCCTGGGGGTGGTGGCCTCGGCCATGGAGCGCTGGGGCGGCTTCGACATCCTGGTCAACAACGTCGGCATCGGCGGCGGCGACGGCCCGGCCCACCGGGTGGAGGAGGACGCCTTCGACCGGATCGTGGCGGTGAACCTAAAGGGCATGTGGCTGATGACCAAGACGGCGCTGGGCGTGATGCGCGAGCAGGGTGCGGGCGCGATCGTCAACATCTCGTCCCTGGCCGCCGTCGCGGGCGGCATCCAGGTGGCCTACGAGGTCTCCAAGGCCGGGGTGAACCGGCTGACCACCAGCGTCGCCCAGGCCAACGCCCGCCACGGCATCCGCTGCAACGCCATCATGCCCGGGCTGATGGACACGCCGATGGCGGTGGCCGGGATCGCGGCGGCGCGCGGTGAGAGCCAGGCCGAGGTGCGCGCCACCCGCGACGCCCGCGTGCCGCTGGGCGGCAAGATGGGCACCGCCTGGGACACCGCCTACGCGGCCCTGTTCCTGGCCTCCGACGAGGCGAAGTTCATAACCGGGGCGATCCTGCCGGTGGACGGCGGCATGGGCGTCCGCATCGGCTGAGGCCCGCGTTCATAGACGGGTAAGCCTGTCGGCCCCACCATTACCCAGATTGGGGACTTTCGGAGCGCGGGTGGATTCGCGCCGGCCCCTCAGGGGAGCGCCATGAGCGACGCCGCCTTCGAGAGCAAGGTCTCGGGCATCTTCAAGCGCATGGAGCAGCGGCTGGGCGGCCGTTTGGCGACGGAGAAGTCCAAGGCGGAGAACCTGCAGTCGCAGGACACCCGCCGGGTGGCCTTCATCCTCACCGAGGCTATCGAGGCGGAGCTGAAGCCGGCGGTGAAGGAGGCGCTGGCCAGCTATGACGACGCCATCAGCCGGCCGATGACCCAGAACGAGCGCTGGGAGCACATCCTGACCCAGCAGATCGGCCAGGCGGTGGATTCCGCGGTCAAGCTGGCCCTGGCCCTCGACGCCGCCAACCATCCGTGGAAGCCGCTGCTCTCCGACGAGGCGCCGAAGCTTAGGACCCGGCTGGTGACCTCGGCCGACGAGCACTTCACCCGGCTCGGCAAGATGGGGGCCCGGCGTCGTCGCGGCGCGGACGCCGGCGCCGACTGGACCATGCGCATCGTGATGCTCGCGGTGGGCGCGTTGGTGGGCTTCCTGCTCGCCAAGGTCATGCACTAAAAAACAGCGTCGCCGTAAGGGCTTGGAGGCGCCACTCTGCGCCGACGATGCCGATTGCGCCGACCTACCGCGCCGATCCGAAGTTTCCGGAGCTGGGGCCCGAGTTCGCCGACGCGGTGGAGGCCGCGGCGTTCCCGGCGACCATCCTGCGCTACCGCAACGACCGGGCCGCCGCGACCGTCGGCCTCGAGCAGCTGACCGACGCCGAGTGGATCGCCCACTTCGGCCGCTTCGAGCCGCTGCCGGGCGCCATCGCCCCGCCGATCGCCCAGCGGTACCACGGCCACCAGTTCCGGGTTTACAACCCCGAGCTCGGCGATGGCCGCGGCTTCCTGTTCGCCCAGCTGCGCGAGGCCCAGACCGGCCGCCTGCTCGACCTCGGCACCAAGGGCTCGGGCGAGACGCCGTGGTCGCGGCAGGGCGACGGCCGGCTGACCCTGAAGGGCGGCCTGCGCGAGGTGCTGGCCACCGCCATGCTGGAGGCGCTGGGCGTGCCGACCTCGCGCTCCTTCTCGCTGGTCGAGACGGGCGAAGCCCTGACTCGCACCGACGAGCCGTCGCCGACCCGGGCCGCGGTGCTGGTGCGGCTGTCGCACAGCCACATCCGCTTCGGCACCTTCCAGCGGCAGGCCTTCTACGAGCGCGGCGACAAGGTGGAAGCCCTCGTGGACCACGTGATCGCCCACTACTACCCGAGCCTGACCGGAGCCAACGACAAGGCCGCGGCCCTGTTGGCCGTGGTGATCCGCAAGAGCGCCCGGCTCACCGCCCGCTGGATGGCGGCGGGCTTCATCCACGGGGTGCTCAACACCGACAACATGTCGATCACCGGCGAGAGCTTCGACTACGGCCCCTACCGCTTCCTGCCGCGCAACGATCCGAACTTCACCGCGGCCTATTTCGACCAGAACGGCCTCTACGCCTTCGGCCGCCAGCCGGAGGCGGTGTTCTGGAACCTGCAGCAGCTGGCCGGCTGCCTGAGCCTGGTCACCGCCAGCGAGCCGCTGGTCGAGGCGCTGAACGGCTTCGCCGCCGTCTACCGGCGCGAGCTGATCGCCGCCATGCTTGACCGGCTGGGGTTGAAGCCCTTGGGCGAGGAGCCGGACGCCGTCTTCGTCCAGGCGGTGTTCAAGGCGATCGCGGCGGGTTCGGAACCGCTGCGCTGGGAGCCGTTCTTCTTCGACTGGTTCTGCGGGGAGGCGGAGCGCGCCATGGCCGGCCCGCGGGCGGCGATCTACGAGACCGAGGGCTTCGCCGACTTCCGCCGGCTGATCGAAGACTACGAGTGCGACCGGCCGGGCCGGCTCGGCCATCCCTATTTCGCCCGGCGCGAGCCGGAGGAACTGCTCATCGACGAGATCGAGGCCATCTGGGCGGCCATCGACAAGGCCGACGACTGGGGCCCGTTCGAGGCCAAGCTCGCGGCCATCGATGCGGCCCGCCGCGCCTGGGGCCTGCCCTCCCAGCAGAGCTTCGCCGGAACCTGAAGCGGCGCCGTGGTGTTCTTGGACCCGGAAATTGATCCAGGACTGGCCTGCGAGGAGAGACCCATGAAAGGGCTGCTGCTTTGGATGATCGGGATTCCCCTGCCGATCATCCTCCTGCTCTACCTGTTCGGCGTCATGCACTGACCCGCGCCGTTGCGGGCCGGGGACGCGAGGCCCACTGGGCCAGGACGACCCCGGCCAGCGCCACCCCGGCGCCCAGCGCCTGCATCGGCCCGATGGCTTCGGCGAACAGCACATAACCCAGCCAGGCGGCCACCACCGGCTGGACCAGCACCACCACCGAGGCCGTCGAGGTCGGCAGCCGGCCCATCGCCCAGGCGATCGAGCCTTGGCCGGCCACGTGCATCACGCCCAACCCCAGGCACGCCCCCAGTCCCATCAGCGTGGTCGGGAGGACCTGCTCGCGCAGGAGGAGGGCGCCGGCCAGCATCAGCGGCGCGCCCACCACGCTCGACCAGAACATCAGGGTGCTGGCGGTCTCCCGCTTCCGGCCCTCGCCGATCGCCAGCATGTAGAGGGCGTACCAGAGCGCGGTGGTGATCGAGAGCAGGTTGCCCAGCGGCGCGTTGACCGGCTGGGCCCCGGTGTTCTTGCCGACCGCCATCATCCAGGAGCCGCCCACCGCCACCGCCACGGCCAGCAGGAAAAGCGCGCGGGGCCGCTGCTTCAGGAAGATCCAGGCGAAGGCGGTGACCACCACCGGCGTCAGGTTGGACAGCACTGTGGCGTTGGTCACCGAGGTATATTTGATCCCGTAGTGCCAGAAGCCGAGGTCGAGGGCGAACATCACCCCGGCGATCAGCGCGATCCGCGACGGCTGGGTGATCGGTCCCGAGATTCGCCGCGTCATCACGGCCAGCACCGGCAGGGCGACGATCAACCGCCAGAAGCCGGCCGCGGCGGGGCCCACCCCGGCCTGCCCGGCCAGCCGCACGAAGATCGGCGAGAAGCCGATCGCGCAGGCCCCGAACAGCAGGACCGCGATCGCCTGCCAGCGATCCTTGCCGGTCGCCTGCGGAGCCATGGCGGCTTCAGCCAAAACCCAACTCCTCGCGAATCCGGGCGGCTGTCATACCGTGCTCGCGCAGATCGCGCAGCGTCTCGGCCCGATCGCGCTTGGCGAACCGCTTGCCGTCCGGCCCGGTCAGCAGCCGGTGGTGGCGATAGGTGGGAACGGGAAGGCCGAGCAGGGCCTGCAGCAGGCGCTGCACATGGGTCGCCTCGAACAGGTCGTGGCCGCGGATGACGTGGGTGATCCCCTGCCGGGCGTCGTCGGCGACGACGGCGAGGTGATAGGCCACGCCCAGGTCCTTGCGCGCCAGCACAACATCGCCGCCGAGTTCGGGCCGGGCTTGGATCAGGCCGTGCTCGCCGTCCGGGCCGGCGCCGTCCTCCACGAAGGTCAGGCTGTCGAAACCGCCCAGGGCGCGCCGCGCGGCCTCCAGCGAGAGCCGCCAGGCGAAGGCCTGGCCCGCCTTCACCCGGCGCGCCTCCTCGTCCGCGGGCAGGGGCGCGCCGAGGTAGGCTTCCAGCGCGCCGTGTGGGGCGCTCTCGATCGCCTCGGCGACCTCGCGGCGGGTGCGGAAGCAGCGGTAGGTGAGGCCGCGCTCAGCCAGGTCGCGCAGCGCCCTGGCGTAGTCTTCCATGTGCTCGGACTGGCGGCGGACCGGGGTTTCCCATTCCAGGCCCAGCCAGGCCAGGTCCTCGTGGACCGCCGCCTCGTATTCTGGCCGGCAGCGGGTGCGGTCGATGTCCTCGATGCGCAGGATGAAGCGGCCGCCGGCGCGGCGGGCGGCGTCATAAGCGGTCAGCGCCGAAAAGGCGTGGCCCCGATGCAGGAAGCCGGTGGGGGAGGGAGCGAAGCGGGTGACGAACACCCAGCTGATTTATCGGCGGCGGTCGAGCGGCGACAGGCCCATGTGGCGGAAGATGGCGCGCAGGAAGGGCGTCTCGCCGCCCAGCGCTTCCTTGAGGTGGTCGAACTGCTTGAAGCCGGCCATCTCGGCCAGGCCGTGGGCGGCGCACCAGGCGGCGCTGGTGGCGAGCTCGAGATCGATGGCGTCGCCGGGATCAGCGCCCAAGGCCACCATGGTGTCGCGCACCTTGCAGTAGGGGCTATCCTCGTTGTCGTGCATCTCCTCGGGGAGATCGGCCTTGTCGCGGGCGGCGTCGTACATCACGCGGTAGAGGGCGGGGTGCTCGCGGGCGAAACAGACATAGGAGATGCCGATCGCGGTGAGCTTGTCCGGGGCTTCGGCTTCGGCCATGGCCTTGCCCATGGCGGCGTCGAGCATCTCCCAGCCCTCCTGGGCCACCGCGTCGAGCAGCTCGGCCTTGTCCTTGAAGTGGTGGTAGGGCGCCGCCGGACTGACCCCGGCCTCGCGGGCCACCGCGCGGAGCGAGAGCGCCGTCGGGCCCTCGGCTTCCAGGATTCGGCGGGCGGCGTCGACGAGCGCGCGACGCAGATCGCCGTGGTGATAGGGCCGCATCTCGGCGGTTTGAGATTCTCTCATCGCACCTTCACCTTAATCGATATCTGGACGACGTAAAGATATCTTGACGCCGTTTAGATAGGCGCTATCTTAGCAGTGTTCAATTAACAAAGCGCCCCACTTCAGGGGGTTCCAACTCAAAGGTGTGTGTCATGTCGCTCTCGCTGTCCAACTTCGAACGGCTCTTCGACCGTATCGCCCCCGGATTGATGCTCGCTCTCGGGCTGGTCTCCGCGGCGGCGTTCGCGGCGGTCGGCGCCTAACCGATCCCTCCCCCAACAGGTTCGGACGTCTGGGGCCCCCTCGCGGGGCCTCTTTCGTTTGCGAGCACCTCATCCTCCCTCATGCAAATTTGAATAGCTGCGGTGCAACATTCTCTATCTAGACACCGTTCAGATACGTGTTATCTAAGCATTGTCCAGATGGACATGGGGTTCGGATCTCCCGGGCCCCGGACAACAAAAACGGAGCTCGACAATGTCGATCATCATCAACCGCCTCCTCGATACCCTGGCCTCGTTCGCCGGCCTCGGCATCACCCTCGCGGTCGCCGGCGCCTTCGCCCAGGCCGCGGTCTGACAATAGACCCCGCGTCTGTCCGGGAACGGACAGCGCAGCCTCCGCGGATCGGCCAATGCGCCGCTAAGAAGCTGAAATACTTAAGTTTCGTCTTCGAGCAAGCGTGACCGATATTGGAGGTGCGGCGTCCAAACCGGAAGCCGCGAAGAACAGAAGGAATAGGAACATGAACATCGGTTTGAACCGGACCCTGGATTTCCTGGCGACCATCGCGGTCCTGGGCCTGGGTTTCATCCTGGCCGGCGCCACCGCCGCCCTGGGAGCTTAGTCGCAGATGCTAGCCAGCTAGAGGCCTCGCCCGCATAGACCCGGGCGGGGCCCGTGGCTTTTCGAAGCCGCGACATGGAGATGTCTCAGAATCACTCCTATAGTGAGCCTGCAGCGGGGATCGTCCGACGCGATCCGCCGCCGGCGCATTCGGCGACGAGGGCTCGGTCTTCAGGTCAAATATCCCAGTCATAGGCGTTACGCCGCGTGCACGGAGTTCCGGCCATGCAGGTGCTTAGCCACCCGCCGTCCGGCTGGCCCGCCCTGGTGCTCAACGCCGATTTCCGCCCGCTGTCCTACTATCCGCTGTCGCTGTGGCCGTGGCAGGAAGTGATCAAGGCGGTGTTCCTGGATCGGGTCGACGTGGTCTCGACCTATGAGCAGGTGGTCCACTCCCCCTCCTTCGAGATGCTGCTGCCGAGCGTGGTCTCGCTGAAGCACTATGTGGCGCAGGACCGGCCGCCGGCCTTCACCCGCTTCAACCTCTTCCTGCGCGACAAATTCGCCTGCCAGTACTGCCGCGCGAAGGAGGAACTGACCTTCGATCACGTGATCCCACGCTCGCGGGGCGGGCGGACGACCTGGGAGAACATCGTCACCGCCTGCGCCCGCTGCAACCTGACCAAGGGCGGCCGCACGCCACACGAGGCCGCCATGCATCCGAGGCACCGGCCGCGGCGGCCGAGCGCCTACGAGCTGCAGGAGCATGGCCGCCGCTTCCCGCCGCACCACCTGCACGAAAGCTGGCTCGATTACCTCTACTGGGACATCGAGCTGGAGGCGTAAGGACCGCCGTTGCGGTGGCAGGCCGCGCGGGGCCAAGCTCCGGCTTGACGCCAGGGGATACAATGCGGACACAAATGATACTGTAGGTTGCTAAGCGGCCTCTGGACGACCGCGCCGGTCGAGTGGAGGCCGCCTGGTTGGGACCGTGTCGGGACGGAAACCATGACTGAGTTGGCCCCAGAGTTTCAGGACCGCCTCGCGCACCTCACGCCGAAGGAGCGGGCCTGCCTGCATCTGGTGGCGCGGCGCCTGTCGTCCAAGGAGATCGCCGTCGAACTCGGCATCGCCAAGACCTCAGTCGACACCTACTGCAACCGCGCCCGCGCCAAGCTGGGGGTCATGGACCGCTACGAGGCGGCGCGGATGCTGCGCGCGGTGCAGGCGCCGAGCTCGGCGCCGAAGGCCTTCGTCCCGCCGGCGACGCCCGCCGTGGCGCCCCACCCGGCGCGCCGCGCGCGGCTCGCCCTAGCGGCGGCGATCGGCCTGGTCGTGGTGATCGCCTTCGGGACCCTGCTCTCGGGCCTGCGGGCGCTGGAGGTGATGAAGCCGGTCTGGCTCGCCAAGGCTGAGGCCAACACCCCGGCGGACGGGTCGCGCCGGCCGTAACGATGGGTCAAGGCGGCGCCCCGACCGGCAACCGACTGGATCAGCTGACGCCCAAGGAGCGCGAGTGCCTGCGGCTGGTGGGCGAGAATCGCTCGTCGAAGCAGATCGCCCGCCAGCTCGGCATCTCCCAGACTTCGGTCGACACCCACCTCCGACGCGCCCGCCACAAGCTCGGGATCAGGGACCGCTATGCCGCGGCCCGCCTGCTGGAGGCGCAGGAAAGCGGAGGCGCGGCCGCGGCCGCCGGCCCGACCGTCGCCGTGGGCCCCGGCGTCGGCTTCAGCATCCCGCCGCTGAGCAGCCTGAACATCGTCCAGCGCCTCGGCCTGATCGTCGCCGGAGCCATCGCCGCGGCCCTGCTCTTCGGCCTCCTGCTCTCGGCCATGGCGGCGCTCTAGACGCGCGCGTGACGACCCCGGGCCGGGGCGTAGGACCAGACGCCCCATAGAAAGACCGCGCTCGTGCAATAGCTCCAGATCACATGGGCGGACGCGAAGGCCCACCACGAGGTGCCTGGCCTCAGTCCCACGAGGTCCGTGACGACGTGCAGCAGCAGGAAGGAGCTCGCCCAGATGAGCCAGTAGCGATCGTAGCGGAGCGCCAGGCCAATGATGATCGCCAACTGCGCCAGGAAGAGGGGCAGGGTCATGAGGACCAACGCGCGCGTTTCCGAGCAGGCGTAGATATCGCATGACTGCACGGGATAGAGCAGAAACACGACCCGCATGACGGCCGTGATCCGCTCCGGCCGCCCACCCTTCCAAAGGGCGAACAGGCTCACCAGGATGACCGCCAGTTGGTTGATCCAGGTCGGGATAATGAACAGATGCATGCTCAGCCCCCGGCAGCTTCGGCGCGCAGCCGATCCGGCCGCCTCTCGCGGCGCGACGTTAGGCCCGTCTGGAACCCACGGCCACGGCGGCGCGTCTTGCGGCCGTAAGCTGCAGCAAGGGACGCCCATGGACGCCGTCGTGATTTCGCGGATCGAAGCCGCCCAGCTGGAGGCCGCGCCGATCCGGCCCGAGTGGATTCGCGCCGGCCAGCCGATCGCCCGCTGCGCGGAGCTTTCCCGGGCCGGGGACGGGCAGGCGATGTCCGCGGTCTGGGATTGCACGGCGGGGGAGTTCGACTGGACCTTCGGCGGCGACGAGACGGTGCATATCCTGGAGGGCGAGGTGGTGGTCGAGACCGAAGCCGGTCCGCGTACTCTTCGGCCCGGCGACGTGGCCTTGTTCCGCGCCGGGTCGACCTGCCGCTGGCGGGTGCCGGTCTATGTGAAGAAGCTGGCCTTCTGCCGCGAGCCGCTGCCGAAGGCGGCGCTGCTGGCGATCAAAGCGGTGCGCAAGGCCAAGCGCATGCTGCGCGGCGGGCGCGGATCGCAACCGGCCGGGGCTCTGGCGGGCGCCGCGGCCACCTGAACCGCCTCAGAGCGCGCCGACGATGCGGGCCTTGATGGCCTCGTATTCGGAATCGCTGATCAGGCCCTGGTTGAGCATGTCGCGGGCCCGCGCCAGGCGATGGGTCGGATCGTCGTCGCGCGGCTGGGCCGGCCCCGGCTGCTCGATCACCCGCTCCGGCGCGCCGGCCGCGCCTTGCGGATAGACGCCGGTGGCGATCTGCACGCCGCCGGCCTGGGCGCGCATCTCCTCGATGGAGCGCACCCGCCGCTTCTCGCGCCAGGACTGCTCCTGCGCCTGGCATTCGCGGTAGAGCGCCTGGGCCGGGCCGATCTCCAGGCCGGGCGCCCGCAGCACTCGCTCGCCGCCTTCGCCCGCCGCGGTGTCGGAGAGGTTGGCGCTGTAGGCCAGGGTCAGCGAGGCGGTGACCATGCCGACCTGCAGGTTGGCGTCGCGCAGGTCCTGCCAGCGGATGGTGACCGGGTCATAGCCGCCGAGGATCGGGCGGGTCATGAAGATGAAGCGGCCGCTGGTGGCCGCCGCCAGATGACGGCGATGGACCAGGGCGTAGATGCGATGCTGCAGGGCCCAGGCGCGGACCCGCTCGCCGTCGATCAGCAAGGTCTGCAACTGGTCCCAGATCGGGCCGCCGCCGGCCGGCTGCGCCACCCCACTGTGCTCGATCACGTCCGTCATCGCTGGTCTCTGCGTCACCCCTGCCTCGGCCGCAAGCTAGCGGGCGCGACTGCGGCGGCAAAGAGGCGTGGGGGCCTGGACCCTAGGGTCCAGGCCTCAGGCCACGGCCGGGGGGCTGTCCTCCAGGTGTTTCGCCAGGTTCATCTGGAATTCCTCGGTGGAGTTCACCTTCGGCATGGGGCCGGCCGGCACAGCCACGCCCAGGAACTCGCACAGCGGCGCCCAGCCCTCGGCGACCTGATAGACCAGCAACCGCTCGGCCGGAATGACCTCGCGGACCCGGGCGTTGTGGGCCCTGTAGACCGAGATCACGTGGTCTTTGTCGTGCATCCGCCGGTCGAACAGATCGGAAATCACCTTCAGGGCCATACGCTGCCAGGTGTCGGCGGTGTCCTCCGGGAAATCGCGCGAGAAGATGGTCGCCTGGGTGGAGGCGAACCAGGCCTCCGGGTCGCGCTCGGTGAGAATCACCTTGGCGTCGGGATAGGCCTCGGCGAGCTCGGCGTAGAAGGTGGCGTTCGGCCAGTCGACGGTGGAATTGTAGCCTTCGAAGATGGTCGCCCAGTCGGGGCGGCCCTCGGCGGCGTCGAGCCAGAGCTGGGGCGCCTTCGGGTCCTTGAACACCTCGACCATGTGGTAGCAGGGCCCAAGACCCAGCTGCTCCAGCGCCAGCTTCAGCGACATGGTCCCCGTGCGGCCATAGCCGGCCCCGATCACCTTCAGCGACATCGTAGGTTCTCCCCGACCCCCGTTACGCGACACCCTGCCCGGCCGATGCGCGCGGTCAAGCCTCTTCGGGGGAGAACAGGCTGTCGGGCAGCGGCTCGCGGCGGCGCTTCGGCCGCGCCCACATCACGCCCGGATAGCCCTTCAAGGGCCCCAGTGGCTCGCCGGCCCAGGTCCAGTCGGCCTTCTCGGTGAGGTTCATGTGGTAGCGCGGCTCGCGGCCGGTTCGGCTGGCGAACAGGGCGCGCGGGATGTTGACGATCGCCGGCGACCGGGCGCGCTCGTAGAGCACCGGCGTGCCGCAGGCGGCGCAGAAGCTGCGGACCGTCCCGGCCTTGCGGTCCTCGAAGCGGGTGAGGCGCTCCTCGCCGGCCAGCATCCGGAACCGGCTCTTCCAGCTGCCGACATAGGTGGCGTAGGCGCAGCCCTGGGCGCGGCGGCTGGCCTCGGAATGGTCGTGCCAGGCCCAGACCGCGGGGACGTCGATCTCCAGCCGCACGGCGCCGCAGACGCAGGCGGCCTCAGCCTGCACGGCGGAGCGTTTCTCGGGGACCGGCGGCTTCGGCTTGCGCATGGACGACCTCTTGGCTTCGGCGGCCTAGGCTGGCGCCCCGCCAGCATGGTGTCAGCAGCCTTCGCCTCGTGCGAAGATAGGAGCCATGCCCGCTGACCTGCCGCCGCCGCCTGTCGTCGATCCCGCCGCGCCGATGATCGCCCGCACCGAGCGGATCGTCGTCGACCGCCCGATCGGCGCGCTCTCGGAATGGCTGCGCACGGCCAAGTTGGAGGACCAGCTGACGCCCACCAAGGGCCTGCCCGGCGTGGTCGGCACCACCCAGCTCACCCCCGGCGAATGGGGCGTGCCGGGCGCCCGCCGCGTCGTCCACCTCAGCGACGGGGGCAGCGCCACGGAACAGATCCTGGAGTTCTTCCCGGCCGATCGGTTCCGCTACGTGGTCTGGGACTACACCACCGCGGCCGCCCGGCCGATCGCCTACGCCGTGGGCGAATTCCGCTATGTGGCGCTGGACGCCGGGCGCACGGAGATCATCTGGACCTACGCCTTCCGGCTGCGGTCGAACCGCTTCCCGGGCGTGCTCGGCGGGCTCGGGCGCTGGCTGATGCGCGTCGCCTTCCTGGACCGCGCCTACGCGCAGCTGATGCGCACGACGCTGGCGGCGATGAAGGCCGGCGCCGAGGCCTAAGCCTTGCTCAGCAGGAAGAGCGCCGTCTCCGCCCGCCAGTTCTCCAGCACCCCGCTGGGGTCCATGGGCCGCGCGGGCCGGCCGCCGGAGAGCGCCGCGCAGGCGTCGATGCGCAGCGTCAGGTCGGCGCAGAGGTCGGTGAAGTCCTTCAGCGTGCAGAGGTGGATGTTGGGCGTCGCCCACCAGGGGTCGGGCAGCGCCCGGGTCTCCGGCATCCGGCCCCGCGTCATCAGCGAGACGCGCATCCGCCAGTGGCCGAAGTTCGGCACCGAGACGATGGCCTGGTCGGCGATGCGCAGCAGCTCGGAGAGCACGTGCCTGGGTTCGCGCATCTGCTGCAGGGTCTTCGACAGGATGGCGTAGTCGAAGGCCCGCGTCGGGAAGTGGTCGAGGTCGCGGTCGCCGTCGCCCTGCACCACGGCCAGGCCTTTCGAAAGGCAGAGCGCGACGTTCTCGGAGGAGAGCTCCAAGCCCTGGCCGTCGACGCCCTTCTCCCGGGTGAGCAGTTCCAGCAGCTCGCCGTCCTCGCAGCCGACGTCGAGCACCCGGGCGGCCGGTTTCACCAGCCTGAGGATCTCGCGGAAATCCTCGCGCCGTGCGGTCACCTCAGGCCCCGGGCCTGGGCGGCGGAGGTGAAGAAGCCCTTCAGGGCCGCGTCCAGCTGCGGCTCGTCGAGGAAGAAGGCGTCATGGCCCTTGTCGGTCTCGATCTCCACGAAGCTCGCCCGCGCCCCGGCGGCGTTCAGCGCCCGCACCACGTCGCGGCTTTCCGGCGTCGGATAGAGCCAGTCGGAGGAGAAGGAGAGCACGCAGAAACGCACCTTGCGGGCGGCCTGGAAGGCCTTGGCCAGCACGCCCTCGTATTGGGCGGCGAGGTCGAAGTAGTCCAGCGCGCGGGTGATGTAGAGGTAGGAGTTGGCGTCGAAGCGGTCGACGAAGCTGGTCCCTTGGTGCCGGAGATAGCTCTCCACCTGGAAATCCGCGTCGAAGCCCCAGGACAGGCCGTCGCGCTGCAGCTCGCGGCCGAACTTCCGCTGCAGGGCGGCCTCCGAGAGGTAGGTGATGTGCGCGGCCATGCGGGCCACCGCCAGCCCCTTCTCCGGCCGCACGCCCGCGGTCTCGTAGGCCCCGCCACGCCAGTCGGGATCGGCCATGATCGCCTGGCGGCCGACCTCGTGGAAGGCGATGTTCTGGGCCGAGTGGCGCGCCGCCGCGGCGATGATCACCGCCGAGAACAGCTTATCCGGATAGTCCGCCGCCCACTGCAGCGCCTGCATGCCGCCCATCGAGCCGCCGACCACCGCGAACAGGGTCTCGATGCCGAGCGCCTCGACCAGCATGGCCTGAGCGCGGACCATGTCGCCGATGGTGATCACCGGGAAGGTCAGGCCGTAGGGCTCGCCGGTGGCCGGATTGACCGAGGCGGGGCCGGTCGAGCCCATGCAGCCGCCGACCACATTGGAGCAGATGATGAAGTGGCGGTCCGGGTCGAGCGGCCGGCCGGGGCCCACGAAGCGATCCCACCACCCGGGCTTGCCGGTCATCGGATGAGTCGACGCCAGGTGCTGGTCGCCGGTCAGGGCGTGGCAGACCAGGACGGCGTTGGATTTCTCGGCGTTCAGCGCCCCATAGGTCTTGTAGGCGATCTCCAGCGGCTCCAGCCGGGCGCCGGAGTCCAGGCGCAGGCCCTGGCCGGCCGGGAACCGCCATGTCCCGCCGTCCGCCTCGTTCGCCGCCTTGGCTTTGGCCGTGCGCCCCATGGGCGCGTTGGAGCCCGCAACCCCTTTCACTGTCAATGCTTCGCAGGGGAGCCCGGGGCTTCGCAGCGGGCGCGGGCGCGTCTATGAGGGCTCCCATAGGGTGGAGCGTCCATGGATCGGCTGATCCTCTTCCGGCACGGCAAGGCTGAGGCCGAGAGCGTCAGCGGCGACGATTTCGACCGCCCGCTGGCCCCGCGCGGCGCGCGCGAATCCGCCGAGATGGCCGAAACCCTGGCCGGGCTCGGCATGGTCCCCGACCTGGCGCTGGTCTCGCCGGCGACGCGAGCCAGGGAGACCTGGGAGGCCGCCCGGGCCGTCTTCCCCGCCGCCGCGACGCAGCTGGAACCGGAGCTCTACAACGCCGATCCGGGCGCGGTGCTGCAGGCGGCGCTGGCGGCCGGCGACGGCTGCCGGACGCTGATCGTGGTCGGCCACAATCCGGGCCTGCAGGAGCTGACCGTGCGGCTGCTCCAGGAGGGGTCCGCCCCGCCGGCGCTGGTCGCCCGCGCCCAGCGGCAGTTCCCCACCGCAGCGATCTCGGTGTTCCTGATCGACGACAACGGCCGCCCGGCCTTCGACGGCCTGTTCTTCCCGGAGCGCGGCGGTTGAGGATCTACAAGATCCTGAAGCGGACCGATTGGGAGCGGGCCTATGACGCCAGCCTCTACGAGGGCTCCGATCTCGACCGCCGCGACGGCTTCATCCACTTCTCCACCGCCGCCCAGGCGCAGGAGACGGCCCGTCGCCACTTCGCGGGGCAGGCGGGCCTCGTGGTGCTGGAGGTGGAGGCCGACGACCTCGGCGATGGTCTGCGCTGGGAGCCGTCGCGGGGCGGCGCGCTCTTCCCGCACCTCTACGGCACGCTCGACGCCGGCTTGGTGCGCAACGTCGCCGACGCCCCGCTCGATCCGGACGGAGTCCCGCTGATCGGGCCCTTGGCATGAGCCGGCTGCACGGCCTCGCCACGCGGGCGCTGCACGGCCTTGATCCGGAGGACGCCCACCGCGCGGCGCTCCTCGGCCTGAAGGCCGGCCTCGGCCCACGGGCCCCGGCCGACGACCCGATCCTGGCCACCGACCTCGCAGGCCTCGCCCTGCCCAATCCGGTGGGCCTGGCGCCCGGCTTCGACAAGGACGCCGAGGTGTTCGCCCCAATGCTGCGGGCCGGCTTCGGCTTCGTCGAGTGCGGCACGGTCACCCCCCTGCCGCAGGCCGGCAATCCGCGGCCGCGCCTGTTCCGCCTGACCGAGGACCGGGCGGTGATCAACCGGATGGGATTCAACAACCGCGGCCTCGAGGCCTTCGCCGGACTGCTGGCGCGCCGGGGGCCGGGCGTGGTCGGCGCCAACCTCGGGGCCAACAAGGACGCGGCCGACCGCATCGGCGACTATGTCGCCGGGCTCAGGCGCCTCTGGGGCCTGGCGTCCTACGTCACGATCAACATCTCCTCGCCGAATACGCCCGGCCTGCGCGCCCTGCAGACCAAGGCGGCGCTGGAGGAGTTGCTGGGCCGGTTGGCGGACGCTCAGCGATCGCTGCCGGCGCAGGGCCGCGTCCCGATGTTCCTGAAGGTCGCCCCGGACCTGGAGGCAGGCGAAGTCGAGACCATCACCGAGACGGTGGTCGCCCACGGCGTGGCCGGGATCATGGTCTCCAACACCACCGTGTCGCGACCCTCGCTCACGTCGCGCTTCCGGGACCAGGCGGGTGGCCTGTCCGGCGCGCCGCTGACCGCCTTGTCGACCCGCGTGCTCTGCGAGTTCGCCGCGGCCTCGAAGGGCCGGCTGGCCCTTGTCGGCGTCGGTGGGATCGCTTCGGGCGGCGACGCCTACGCCCGGATCCGCGCCGGCGCTTCGGCCGTGCAACTCTACTCCGCCCTGGTGTTCGAGGGCCCCGGCCTGGTCACCCGGATCAAGCGCGACCTTGCGGCGCGGCTCAAGGCGGACGGATTTGCTTCCGTCGGCGCAGCGGTGGGCGCGAGATAGCGGCTCTTCGTCCCGAGTCCCGCCGGAGCGGCGCCTTCGTTGCCGAAGCGGGCGGGCTGGACTACGGATTGCGCATGGCGGACGCCCCGCAGGAGCCTTCGATCCCTGAAAGGCCCCGCTTATTCTGGCCGGGCGGCCTGTCGGCGCGACTGCTCACCCTGACCATCCTGTTCGTGGCGTTCGGCGGCGCCCTGTCGCTGCCGCCGGCGCTCGCCTCCTTCGAGGAGCAGTGGCTGCTGGACCGGGTGCGCGCCGCCGAGCTCGCCTCCGTGGCGCCGGAGGTGGCGCCCGATCGCAAGGTCTCCGAACAGCTCAAGGCCGAACTGCTGAAAGGCGCCGGGGTGGAGATCGTGGCGATCTCCAACGACAAGGTCCGCTCGCTGGTGTTCGCCGCGCCGAAGAGCAACGTCGGTCCCTATCTGGTGGATCTGCGCGGCGGCGTCGGCCTCGACCTGCTGGCGCCCTTCCGCACCCTGTTCAGCGCGCCGGGCAGCCGGATGCGGGTCATGGCGCCGCCCAGGTTCCGCACCGACCTCAACGCCCGCACCGACTTCGTGGAGTTCGTGGCGCCTGACGCCGAGCTGAAGAAGGCGCTGACCGGCTACCTCTTCCGGGTGATCACCATCATCGGCTTCGTCTCGGCGATCTCGGGCTTCCTGGTCTACCTGACCCTCAACCTGTTCCTGGTGCGGCCCATGCAGCGGATCACCTACGCCATGGAGCGGTTCCGGGCCGACCCGGACGATCCGCACGCCCGAGTGCCGCTGTCGCATCGCCGCGACGAGATCGGCCGGGCCGAGACCGAGCTCGACCGCATGCAGGCCGACGTGCGCGTGGCGCTGAACTCCCGCGCCCGGCTGGCGGCGCTTGGCGAGGCGGTGGCCAAGATCAACCACGACCTCAAGAACATGCTGACCTCGGCGCAGATCGCCTCGGAGCGGCTGGCGGCCCTGAAGGACCCCAAGGTCACCCAGGCCCTGCCGCGGCTGGAGCGGGCGCTCGACCGGGCGGTGAAGCTGGCCTCCGGCGTGCTGGCCTATGGCAAGACCCAGGAGGCGGCGCCGGAGCCCCAGCCCGTCCCGCTGCGGCCCGCGATCGAGGTGGCGGCGGAGGAGGCGCGGCTCTCCAAGGAGGGCGTGCGGCTGGTCAGCCAGGTGGCGGCCGGCGACCAGGTGACCGCCGATCCGGACCAGTTGCACCGCATGCTGGTCAACCTGATGCGCAACGCCCGCGAGGCGATCGAGCACCAGGAGGGCCGCCGCCGCCGGGGCCAGGTCTCGGTCAGCGTGGTCTATGCGGCGACCGTCACCATGATCCGGGTGGCCGACAACGGGCCGGGCGTGCCGGAGCGGGCGCAGGCGCGGCTGTTCCAGCCCTTCGCCGGTTCCGGACGGCCGGACGGGGCGGGCCTGGGCCTGGCCATCGCCCGCGAGCTGGCCCAGGGCCATGGCGGCGACCTGGTGCTGGCCGAGACCAGCCCGAAAGGCACGGTCTTCGAACTCAGGCTGCCCGGCGGCTCGGGCCGCGCGCCCGGCCGCAGCCGGGCCGCCCGCAGCCCGGCGTCCTAGACCCTCGTCCTAGAAACCCCGGGCCACGCCCTCGCGCCGCGGATCGGCGCCGCCGCGCAGGCCGTTGGGCGTCACCTCGATGCCGTGCACGCCGGAACCCTCCGCCCCGAAGCCCTGGGTCAGCTTGACGTTCTTCGCCGCCAGGGCCTCGACCACGCCCGGCGCGAACTTGCCCACCTCGGCGTCGTAGTAATTCCCGCTGGCGATCAGGTTGGGCAGGGCGATGGCGTCCTGCATCGGCAGCTTCCAGTCCAGCAGGGCGACGATGGTCTTCAGGTTGTACTCGATGATCGCCGGACCGCCGGGTGAGCCCACCGCGGCCAGGAAGCGGCCGTTGCGGT
The DNA here is from genome assembly GCA_004799545.1 of Phenylobacterium sp. GTDB lineage: Bacteria > Pseudomonadota > Alphaproteobacteria > Caulobacterales > Caulobacteraceae > Phenylobacterium. The sequence continues at coordinate 20,478 of SSMU01000023.1, read as the reverse complement.
CGAGGATGATGGCCGGCGCCATGGCCGAGCGCGGCCGCTTGCCGGGCCCCACCGCATTCGCCGCCGGGGTCCCGTCCGACTGCTTCGGCTGGAAGGAGAAGTCGGTCAGCTGGTTGTTCAGGAAGAAGCCGTGGACCATCCGGCCGTCGCCGAAGATGCTCTCCACCGTGGTGGTCATCGAGACCACGTTGCCCTGGGCGTCGACGATGGCGAAGTCTGTGGTGCCGCCGGGCTCCATCGACTTCAGCGAGGCGTAGGCCGGCGCGCCCCGGGGCTTGCCGGGCGCGGGCGGCGGACCGGCCACCGGCCCGATCAGCTTGGCGCGCTCGGCCAGGTAGCCCGGGTCCAGCAGACCGTCGGTCGGCACCTTCACCTTGTCCGGATCGCCCATGTAGCGGTCGCGGTCGGCGTACATCAGCCGGCTCGCCTGCGAAAAGAGGTACCAGCCCTGCGGATCGGCCGGGCCATGGGCGGCGATGTCGGTGTTGGCCAGGATGCCAAGCGCTTCCAGGAGCGACGGACCGCCGGACGGGGCCGGCGGCGTGCAGATGGTGTAGGCGCGGTACGGCGCGCAGACCGCCGGTCCGGCCTGCGGCTTGTAGGCCTTCAGGTCGGCGAGGGTCATGGTCCCGGGGTTCGGACCTTCATGCAGGCGCTTGACGATGTCTTCCGCGATCGGGCCTTCCAGCAGCGCCTTGGGACCCTCCGCCGCGATCTTGCGCAGGGTTTCGGCGTAGGCGGCGTTCCGGAAGGTGTCGCCCGGCTGCAGCTTGGTCCCGTCGGGCTTGCTGAAATAGGCCACGGCGTCGGGCTGGCGGGCCTGCGGCGCGCGGGAGGCGGCGGCCTCCGCCATCCGATGCGGCGTCGGGAAGCCGTCCGCAGCCAGGTGCTCGGGATAGGCGAACAGCTGGCTCCAGGGGAGCTTCCCGTGCTGGCCGTGCGCCAGGTAGAGCATGGCGATCGCGCCCGGGACGCCCGCCGAACGGCCGGAGATCATCGCCGTGCCACGGTCCAGCGGCTTGCCGTCGGGGCCGAAGAACATGTCCGGCGTCGCCCCGGCCGGCGCGGTCTCGCGGCCGTTGTAGGCGGTCACCTTGTGGGTCTTGGCGTCGTAGTAGGTCATGAATGCGCCGCCGCCGAGGCCTGAGCTTTGCGGCTCCACCAGGCCCAGGGTCGCCTGCACGGCCACCGCGGCGTCCATCGCCGAGCCGCCGGCCTTCAGCACCCGCAGGCCGGCCTCGACCGCCATCGGATTGGCGGCGGCGACCATGGCGTGCGCCGCGGTCGAGGCCTTGCCCAGCTGGTCGTCGGACATCGACACGGCGGGCGGCGCGACGGGCTTGTGGGCCGGCTGGGCGCTGGCTGCGCTCAGGGCGAGCAGGCTGACGAGGGCGAACGGCAGGGCGCGACGGAACGAGGACACGAGGATCAAGCAACTCCGGATTTGAGGCGAAGCGTCACCATAGCCGCCGCGCGTGCGTGGACAACAAAGCTGTCGGTATGCGAGGTCCGTCCTCCATGAACGCCTCGCCGTCAACCACCAACCCGGGCGCCAAACCCGGCCCGCGCAACCTGATCACCGATGTGCCGGGCCTGAAGGTCGGGCAGGCGGAGGACGTGGACGCCCGCACCGGGGTGACCGTGATCCTGCCCGATGAGCGGGCGGTTTGCGCCTGCGACGTGCGCGGCGGCGCGCCGGGCACGCGGGAGACGGACGCGCTCGCGCCGGAGAACCTGGTCGATGCGGTGGACGCCGTGGTGCTGTCCGGCGGCTCGGTCTACGGGCTGGCGAGCGCCGACGGGGTGGTGGGCTGGCTGGGTGCGCGCGGCCGCGGTTTCGGCCTGGCCCCCAGTCCCGACGTGCCGCCCTCCCCGGTGGTCCCGGCCGCCATCCTGTTTGACATGGCCAATGGCGGGCGCAAGGCTTGGGGCGAGGCGCCGCCCTATCGCGACCTCGGCCGCTCGGCGGTGGCCGCCGCGGCCGACAACTTCCGGCTGGGCACCGCGGGCGCGGGCTACGGCGCCATGGCCGGCGCCTTGAAGGGCGGGATCGGCTCGGCCTCCATCGTCTCGGCCGATGGCTTCACCGTCGGCGCGGTCGTGGCGGTGAACGCCTGGGGCTCGGTGCTCGCGCCCGGTGGCCGGACGTTCTGGGCGGCGCCGTTCGAGGCAGCCGGCGAGTTCGGCGGCCTCGGCGCCGCGGGCCTTTCGGCGGCGCCCGAGGACTGGGGCCTCGCCAAGGGGGCGGAGGCGCCGCGCAACACCACCCTCGCCTGCGTCGCCACCGACGTGGCCCTGACGCCGGCCCAGGCCCGGCGCGTGGCGATCATGGCCCAGGACGGCCTGGCCCGTGCGATCCGGCCGATCCACGCCCCGTTCGACGGCGACGTGGTCTTCGCGATCTCCACCGCCCGCCAGGCCTGCCCGGAGCCGGCCCAGCTCACCGTGGCCCGGCTGGGCTCGCTCGCCGCCGACGTCCTGGCCCGCGCCGTCGCCCGGGCGGTCTATGAGGCGACGCCCTGGCCGGATGCGGCGGTCCCCTGCTGGCGGGACCTGCCGGCCTAGATGAGCGCCTGCAAGTCCGCAGCGACGCGGTCGATCACCGGTCCCCAGTCCTCGCCCCGCGCCTGGCGGTAGAGCCGGACCGAGGGGTACCAGGGCGAGTCGCTCCGCCCGCGCAGCCAGCGCCAGTCGGTGTCGATCGCCGGCAGCAGCACCCAGCAGGGCTTGCCCATGGCTCCGGCCAGATGGGCGACCGCGGTGTCGACGCTGATCACCAGGTCCAGCTGGTCGACGATGGCGGCCGTGTCGGCGAAGTCGCGCGCGCCGGTCCACACCGGGTCCAGGCCGATCATCCGAGCCGGCAGGCGATGCAAGGCGTCGCGGCTGGCCGGCGACAGCGAGCGGTTCGCGTCGTTCTCGTGGATCGGATTGCCCGCGGCCTTCAACCCGACCTTGAAGCCGGCGCCGAACGGCCGCCAGGCGAACAGGTGGTGCAGGTAGGGCTGGGCGGGCAGGGTCTCGACCGTGCAGCCCAACCGCCAGGCCAGCGAGCCCTGCATCACCCAATAGTCGGGGTCGGGGAACTCCACCGCGCCCTCGGCGGCCAGCACCCGGACGCCCAGGCTCTGGTCGAACAGCCGCACCAGCTCCTTGTGGCAGATCAGGGTGACGTCGGCGCCCCGGGCCTTCAGGATGGGTGCGAAGCGGGCGAACTGGATCTGGTCGCCGAACCCCTGCTCCGGCCAGATCAAGAGGCGCTTGCCAGCCACATCCTCGCCGCGCCACTCGGGGAAGGGCAGGGGCGGCTTGCGCATGGTGGGGTGCTGGTGGCGGGCCTCGAACAGGGCGAAGCCTTCGGCGTAGCGGCCCTGGCTGAGCAGCAAGGTCGCCAGCACCCGCTGGGTCCCGGCCGCCCCCGGCGTGATCGCCAGGGTCCGGCGGTAGGCGGCCTCGGCGAGGTCCAGCCGGTCCTGAGCGCGGAACAGCCCGCCGAGGAAATGGTGCGGCTGCGGCGCGTCGGGCCAGCGGACCGCCGCCTCGGCGTAGAGCCGTTCGGCCGCGCCGAAGTCGCCGGCGTCACGCGCCGCGGCCCCTTGCGCCAGCAGCGCCGGCAAGTCGTTGACTTCCCCTGTCACCCTGAGACCCATGGCCCATGCGGCTGACCCAAGACAACCTCCTTGCCGAGTTCATGCGCGCCGGCGAGCTGCAGACCGCCGGCCGGCTCGCCGAGGCGGCCGCGCTCTGGGCGGAGGTCGCGCGCGCCGCGCCGCAGAGCGCCGAGGCCCACGCCAACCATGCCGCCACCCTTCTGGAGCTCGGCGCTTTCGAGGCCGCGGAGCGCGAGGTGCGCCAAGCTGTGGCCCTGGTCCCCGAGGCGGCCTGGGCGCACTACCACCTCGGCCGCTTCTTCCACATGACCCGCCGCTGGGCCGAAGCCGAGGCCGCCTACCTGCAGGCGCTCCGGCTAGAGCCGCGCGACCCCAAGGTGCGGCTGGCGCTCGGCTACCTTCACCTGGGCCTAGGCGACTACGCCCGCGCCTGGCCGTTCTACGAGGCCCGCAGCCAGGTGGCGGGCCAGAACGCCGAGCGCCTGGCCCTGCCGGGCGAGTGGCTGGGCGAGGCCCTGGCCGGCCGCCGCCTGCTGATCTGGCCCGAGCAGGGGTTCGGCGACCAGATCCAGTTCGCCCGCTTCGCCCCCGTGCTGCGCGACCTGGGCGCGGAGGTCACCCTGGTCGCCCCGCCCAATCTCACGCCGCTGTTCGCGGGCCTCGGCGTCGGCCTGCTCGACCAGTGGATGGACCTGGTCCTGCCGCCCACCGACGCCTGGAGCCTGCTGCTCTCCATCCCCGGCCGGCTGGGAACGACCCTCGAAACCCTGCCGTCCGCGCCCTATCTCGCAGCCCCGGCCGACCGCCGCGCGCAGTGGCGAGGCTTCGCGCCGAAGGGCGGGGTGGGCGTCGTCTGGCGCGGCCGGCCCACCCACGGCGCCGACCGCCATCGCTCCCTACCGTCCAAGGACCTGCTCAAACCCCTGGCCGAGGCCGGCGCGAACCTCATCGACCTCACCCAGGCGGAGGGCGACTTCGCCGACCTCGCGGCCATGGTCGAGCAGCTCGACCTGGTGGTGACGGTGGACACCGCCATCGGCCATCTGGCCGGTGCGCTCGGCAAACCCTGCTGGCTGCTGCTGCCCTGGTTCCGCACCGACTGGCGCTGGCTGCAGGACCGCGAGGACAGCCCCTGGTATCCCCAGCACCGCCTGTTCCGCCAACCGACCTTCGGGGACTGGGCGAGCCCGATCGCGGCGGTCGCGGAAGCCTGGCGCGCGCAATTCGGCAGTTGAAACCGCCGCCCGCGGTCGCTAGATACCCGCCCTCGCCTGATAGGCGGCGCGCGCCCGTAGCTCAGCTGGATAGAGCATCAGACTACGAATCTGAGGGTCGGACGTTCGAATCGTTCCGGGCGCGCCAATTTCCCCCGATCACTTCGTCGCTGTGCACACCGTCTTGATCACGGTGGCCTGGGAGATGTTGTAGCTCGCGCCGCCGCCGGGGTTGTCCGGTCCGGCGAAGGCTTCGGCGTTCAGGGCGTTGCGCATCTCGTCCATCTTCTGGCGGAAGCACCAGACCTTCAGCTGCTCCGGATAGCGGGTCTTCAGCTCGGTGATGACGGCGGCGATGCAGACCGCGTCCTTCGCCCCGCATTTGGGCGGCTTGCGCTTGCCCTCGACCACCACGCCTTCCAACTTCTTCGGCGGCGGGGCCGGAGCGGCGTCTGGCGCCGCGCTCGGGACGGCGGCTGGGGGCGCCGGATCGGCCCCCGCCATGGCCGGGGCGGCGCAGATCGCCAGCAGCAGCCCAAGGGTCAAGCTTCTCACGCGGCGCTCCTCGCCTGCAGGTCGCGCGCGACCTCATCGATGACACGCGTCCAGTCGCCCACTTCCGTCTGCCGATAGAGCCGCATCGAGGGGTACCAGGGGCTGTCGGTGCGCTCACGCAGCCAGCGCCAGTCGCAGTGCAGGCGCGGCAGCAGCGTCCAGCAGGGCTTGCCCATGGCGCCGGCCAGATGGGCCACCGAGGTGTCGATGGAGATCACCAGGTCGAGCCGCTCGATGATGGCGGCGGTGTCGGCGAAGTCGGCGACGCCGGTGTCCTCCGGGTGCAGGCTCGTGGCCCCCAGATCGAGCAGCCGGCGGGCGAGATCGTCGGGCACGTTCTTGTTGCGGGCGTTGAAGCCGGTGGGGCTGGCCCGCCAGGCGATCCCCACGCCCGAGGCGCCGCTCCAGCGTGCGCGCCGGTCGGGGCGGGCCGAGAGGTAGGGCGCGGTCGGAAGGGTCTGCAGGGTGGTCCCGAGCCGGGCCGGCAGCGAGAAGTAGCGGCTCCAGACGTCGTAGTCGCGGATGCGCACCGTCTCGCCGCGCGGCGCGGGGACGATCTCGTCGACGCCGGGCGCGGTGGCCAGGAGGTCGGCCAGCACCGGCCGGCAGCCCAGCGCCACGTGCGCCGCGCCGCGCGCCTTCAACTCCTGGGCGAACCGGCACATCTGGATCTGGTCGCCCAGCCCCTGCTCGTACCAGACCAGGATCGAGCGCCCGTCGAGCGGCTCGCCCTGCCACTCCGGGAAGGAGACCTCCACCGGCGGCACCACGCCGGGGTTCAACCCCGCGCGCGCCTCCTGCAGCGGCCAGCCCTCCGCATAGCGGCCGAGCGACAGCAGGAGCCCGGCGAGCGCCAGCTCGCAGCCGGCGTCCTGCGGCCGGAAGGCGAGGCCGGTGCGGTATTCCACCTCGGCCCGCTCCATCTGGCCCATCTCGACGTAGAGGTTGCCCAGCAGCCGGCGCAGGACCGGCTCGGTCGGCCGATGGCGCGCGGCGGTCAGCAGCCAGTGCTCCGCCTCGTCGAACTCGGCGGTCTCGATCAGGCAGGCGCCCAGGTTGGTCGCCACATTGAGGGTCAGCGTCTCGCGCGCCAGCCGGCGAAAGGCGTCCGCTGCCTCGGGGTAGGCGCCGGTCCGCTGCAGCTCGGCGGCCTGGGCGAAGGCGGCGTCCGGCGACGAGGGGTCGGAGGGAGACGGGGCGTCGGAGGGATTCGTCTCGCTCAAAGCTCGTCGGCGCCTCGCGTGGGGGAAATTGGCCTGCTATCTAGCCTGGATATTCACTTGGCGGGAGCAGCGTGCGGCGATCCGCCGGCGCTTTCGGAGACCTGATGCACCCAACGCCCGGGATTTGACGTGGCCGGACGCCTCTCGATCTACCATCCGCCAGGCATCATCGCGCTGAAGGAGAACCCGTTCGGCAAGGACGTGGCCAACCTCGAGTTGTTCCGCGCCCTGGCGCGGCACGGCGGCTTCGAGGCCGTGGACATACTCAGCGCCAAGCCCGGTGACGCGGCTCAGTTGCGCAGCTCGCTGCTGGGCGACGACCGCACGCCGACCCAGATCGGCAGCGCCTCGATCCTCAACTCTGAGCTGCCGCTGCGGGCCGGGGCCCTGTTGCGCGGCCAGCCGGACCTCTACGAGCTGGCCTGGATGCGCCGCCGCGCGGTGGGCGACCGGGGTTACAGCCTGCTCGGCCTGCTCCACACCCTCGCCCCGCCGTTCATCCGCCAGATCATCGCCAACGCCCACCTGGGTCCCCTGCATCCCTGGGACGCGCTGATCTGCACCTCGCCCAGCGTGCGCGACGCCGTGACGACGATGCTCAGCGAATGGGGGGACTACCTCGCCGAGCGCACCGGCGGCCGGCCGCCGGCGCTGCCCGCCCTGCCGATCGTGCCGCTGGGCGTCGACGCCCCGGCCATGGCGGCGCTCGCCGATCGGCCGGAGGTGCGGGCGCGGCGCCGGGCGGAACTGGGGCTCGCGGACGACGACGTGATGGTCCTCTGGGTCGGCCGGCTGTCGTTCTTCGAGAAGGCCTTCCCGCAGCCGATGTTCCGCGCGCTGCAGCGGGCGGCGCAGATCATCGGCAAGACGCTCCACTTCGTGATGGCCGGCTGGTTTCCCACCGAGGCCGACCGCGGGCGTTATGAGAACGCCGCCCGGCTGACCGCGCCCGACGTGAAGATCCAGTTCGTCAACGGCAACGACCGCGAGCTGCTGGGCGAGGTCTGGGCGTCCGGCGACGTCTTCCTGTCGCTGGTGGACAACATCCAGGAGACCTTCGGCATCACCCCGATCGAGGCCATGGCCGCGGGCCTGCCGGTGGTGGTCAGCGACTGGGACGGCTACCGCTTCACCGTCCGCCACGGCGCCGAGGGCTTCCTGATCCCCACCCTGCTGGGGCCGGCCGGCGGGCTGGGGCCGACCATGATCGCCCGCCACGTCATGGAGATGGAGAGCTACCAGAGCTACGTCGGCACCGTGGCGCAGTTCACCGCCGTCCACGTGGGCCGCGCGGCCGAGGCCCTGGCGGAGCTGATCCGCTCGCCGGAGCTGCGCCGCAGGATGGGCCAGGCCGGCCGGGCGCGGGCCGCCGACACCTTCGACTGGCCGGTGGTGGTGGGCCAGTACCGCGCCCTGATCGAGGAGATGGCCGCGATCCGCGCCGCCGCGCCGGACGTCGCCACCCGGCTCCGCGCCAATCCGGTGAAGGACGATCCCTATGCGGCCTTCGCCGGGTTCGCCACCCGCAGCGCGGCGCTGGACACCCCGCTCAGCGTGCCGCCCGGCGTCACCCCCCAGGACGTGCTGGACACCCGCGAGGTCGAGCTCGACCAGGCCTTCGGCTACTGGCGCGCCTCGCTGGAGGAGTGCGCCGAGGTGGTCCGCAAGCTCGCGGCGCGGGAGGCGATGACCCTGCGCGACGTGGTGTTGGCCTTCCCGCCGGACCGCCGGCGCCTCATCGAGTTGGGGGTCATGTGGCTGGCGAAGCAGGGCTTCGTCGACTGGCCGACTTAAGGCGCAACAAGCGGCGCCACCAAACCTCGGTCTCAGACGTTTCCTCCCGTCGGCCTCGTGGCGTGAGGCCGCAGCCGAGGGAGAGATGCATGCGCCGTATCCTGTTCGCCGCGGGCCTGACGCTCGCGGTCGCCGCCTCGTCCGCCGCCGAGGCGCGTTCCCGTTGCGAAACGGCGGCGCATGACCGCCGGGCGGTGGGCGCCGCCAGCCCATCGCGGACCAGCTGCGACCGCTACGCTACGACCCCCAGCGACGCGGCCCCCGCCTATGCCGGCGACCCGCGCTACGCGGTCAACACCAGCGCGTCCTGCCGCAAGGTGACGCGGTCCTACCACGACCAGGCCGGACGGCGGGTCTACGCTCAGGAACAGGTCTGCGAATGAACATGAAATCCCCCCAGCTGATCGCCGCCGCGGCCCTCGCCGCCCTGGGTCTTACGGCCTGTAGCGACAACGGCCACGGCCTGGCCGCCGCCAACGGGGTCTGCAAGCCGTTCACGACGACGTCCGCCAGCACGGCCGCGGCGACGCCCGCCAATGCCCTGCCCGCCGCGCCGATGGGCGATCCCAGCGCGTCTCTGGACGACTGCCTGCACCGCTGGGGCTATGCGCTCGCCGCCTCGTCGGATCCGGCCAACATGGTGGCCGACGCGACGCTCGCCGCCTGCTCCTCCGAACTCACCGGCTGGAACCAGCAGTCGCTGTCGAGCGGGACCGCCGGCGGCGGCGAGGCGCCCAGCCTGGTGAACGGCCAGACCACCAATCCGCTGGCCGAGCACTACAGCTTCGCCCAGGGCCGAGCCCTGTTCTACGTGGTGCAGGCCCGGGCCGGCCACTGCGGAGCGCCGCCGCTCGCCAACGGCGCGCCGACCTACAAGTAGGGTTTCAGCCGGCGGCCTTCAGCCGAAGCGCCGCTGCCTGGACCTTCTCCGGCAGGGTCTTGAACCAGGCCTCCGGGGTCAGCCGTTCGGCCACCGTCCGTCGGCCGGCCGCGGCGAGCCTGGCCCCCAGCCCGGGGTCCGCCCGCAGCCGCCTGAGCGCGGCGGCGGCGGCTTCCACGTCGGGCTCGGCCCAGGTCGCGCCCTTGCAGGTGTAGATCCCTTGCGGGTCGTCGACCGGCACGTCGCGATAGGGGACCAGGAGGGCGTTGGTCGCGTCCAGGAAGTCGAGCACGCCGGAATAGGCGGTCGCCACCACCGGGCAGCCCAGCGCCAGGGCCTCGGCAGGCGCCAGGCCGAAGCCCTCCGCCCGATGCAGGGAGATCAAGGCATCGGACCCGGCGATCAACGCCTTCACCTCGGCGTAGGGCCAGGTCTCGTCGACGATCCGCACATTGGCGGGCGCCTCGGCGCGCAGAGCCGCCAGCAGGTCGGGAAAGCCGTGGCCGTTCTGGGTCTTGATGGTCAGCTCGGCCGAGGCGTCGTCGTCGAACGCCCGGCGGAAGGCCTCGATCACGCCCTGCGGGTTCTTGCGCGCCGCCGAGGAGTTGAAGTCGAACAGCGCCACCGCCTGGAAGGCCGCCCGGCGCGGCGCCGGCGTCACGTCGCGGTAGTCGTCAAGGAACAGCGGGTGCGGGGTCACACGAACCGGCGCGCCGACCTCGGCGAAGGCCAGCGCCGTGTAGCGGCTGGGCGCCCAGACCTCATCGAGCAGCGCCGCGTCCTTGCGCCAACCCGCCGGGGCGACTGGCAGCTCCCAGGCCCAGACGCCGTAGCGCGGGCCGATCACCCGGCGTGGGCCGAGCGTGGCCAGCTCGGCCAGCAGCTCCGGGGCGTTGAGATGGAAGATCCAGGCGGCCGCCGGCTCCAGGGGCGCGGTCTTCGGTGTCCAGCCGAGCTTGGCGTGGGTGGCGTCGACCCGCTCGACCGGCACGCCCAGCGTCTCGAAGGCCCGCGCCGCCAGCTTGGCCGAGGCGGCGATGCCGTGGTCGCCGGAGAAGTAACCGACGATCCTGATGGGGCCTTCGGTGTTGTCCGAGCCATGCGGTCGCCGCGCGCCGGCGCGCACATAGTCCTTCAGGCGGCGGTCGAGCGTCGGGGCCAGCTTCAGCCGCAGGCGCCTGGGCGCCGCCAGCCGCCAGACGGCGCGCGCCAGGGTGAGCGCGCTCACGCCGCGACCATCGGCCGGCTGCGAGTGGGGCGGAACAGGTCGTCGCGGTCGGCCCCCCACACCTCGTCGACGAAGCCCAGGGCCACGCTGTCCTCGGTCAGGGCCGCGATGGTCGCGGCGTCCCAGACGCCCGCCGCCCGGGCCCAGCGGACACCTGCGGCGTGCAGGGCGATGGCGTCGGCGGCGACCAGGGCCGGCGCGGTGAGGAACTGGACGAGCTCCACGGCGCTCGGCGCCGCGGCCGCGCCGCCGGGCCCGACGAACCGGCCCGTCGCCGCCTCGTAGACCAGCCGGTCGGCCGCCGCCTCGCGCGCTTCCTCGGCGGTTTCGACGACCCACAGCTCGGCCGCGGGAGCGCCGCGCGCCGGGAGCGCCGTCGCCGCCGCGCCCACCGACCAGCGCGCCAGCTGCATCTCCGGGCGTCGCCGCACGGCGGCCGGCAGGTGCTCGAAGGCCACGTCGTATTCGGTGAGCCCGCCGCCGGCCAGCCAACGCAGGAACCGCAGCCGCTCCAAGGCCGTGCGCAGCGGGAACTGGCGCTGCAGGTCCGTGCGGCTCTCCCAGATGTCCACGAACAGGCGGATCAACGGCGCGGGCCGGCCCTCGACGGGCGCCAGCCGCTTCTTGCGCAGGATCCTGACCAGCGGCTCGGGCCAGCGGGCGCGCTCGGCCAGGCCGAACTCGGCGGAGATCTGCTGCTTCACGGCGGTGGCGTCGGGGGCCGCGAACCGGGCGGCCTGCAGCAGGGGCGAGCGGTCGTCCGCGAAGGCGGCGATCGTCATATCGGGCAGCAGGGCGCAGTCGAACCGGCCGGCCGCCGCCTCCACCCCCAGGCACCAGGCGAGCAGGGCGCCCTCGTTGCGTCCGAAGCGGGCCCTGAGGTCGGCGCGGGCGGCCAGCATGGCGGCCAGGGCCCGCGGCCGGCCGTTCGCGGTCACCCCGCGCAGCCACTCCAGCGCCTCGCGGGCCGGACCGCGCCAGGGCGGCTCGCGCCACACCTCGGGATCGGCCTCGCGGCGCACCGCGTCCTGCGGCGCGTTGAGCCGCGCCTCGGTGGCGTCGGTCAGGCCGTCGAAGGTCTCGCCGGTCCGCGCCGCCCACCGGGCCTGCTCGCGCATCGTCTTGCTGACCGGCCGGCCGGAGGGGAACCGGTCGTAGGCGTAGGGGGTGGCGCTGGCCGCCGCGTGGCCGTTGGCCGTGAGGGCGGCGCCGTATTGATCGAGCAACTCGGCGAGCGGCGAACCGGGCGCAACGCGGATCCGATCCTGGTGTTTGGAGAGCACGTCGGGGCGGGCGGGGTCGAAGCCGGAGAAGTGGAAGAAGCCGAGCGGCTGGCCGTCCACCGTCCAGCCCTCCGCGCGCCTGGCGAGGCTGCGGCCTTCCAGGTTCCAGTAGGCGAGGTTGAGGGTGGGTTGGCGCAGGATCGCCAGCCGGTCGACGAAGCCCGGCGCCAGATCCATCCAGCGCTGGTCGGTGAACAGGCCCGCCTCGAAGTCCACCCGGCAGTCGAACCGGCAGCGCTCGGCCCACCAGTCGACCAGCGCCAGCACCTTGGGCTCCGGCCGCGCCGCCATGAAGCCCAGGTTGTAGACCCCGGAGCGCAGGATCGTCTGGTCGTTGGGCATGGCCTCGCCGGCCAGCGGCCGGGTGAGGTGGGGGGTGAGCGCCAGCTCGGCGCCCTGCAGCGCCGCGCGGACCTCGTCCAGCGGGCGGAAGACATAGATGTCCGGATCCAGGTAGGTGACCGACCCGCCCTCGGCGAGCAGCCGGCGGAAGGCCGCGGGCTTGACCGCGGTGTTGAGCTCCAGGGCGTCGTAATAGACCGTCATCGCCGCATAGGGTGCGTCGAGGTCGGCGGCGGCGATCACCTCGGCGAGGGGCTCAAGGCTCGGTATCGGGCCGTCCGTGGCGATCACCACCCGGCGCGCCGCGGGCTCGGCCACGGCGAGGCTCTGCATGAGCGTCGCGGCCTGGGCGGCGTAATTACGCGAGACGATGGTGAAGATGACGTCCAAGCTGATCCGATAGCGCCGCCGAGCCGAGGCTCCAGCGTCTATCAGGCGGCCAGCAGCTCGGAAAGTTTGCGGATGTCGGTGACCGGCGAGGCGACGCCGCCCTCCAGCCGCATGACCTTGTTGCAGTAGAGGCGCAGGAGGTCGAGGTCGTGGGAGGCCAACACCAGGATGCCGGCCCGCTCCACCAGGTTCAGCAGACGCTTGTGGGCGAGCTTCTGAAAGTCGGAGTCGCCCACCGCGATCCACTCGTCCATCAGCAGCACGTCGGCCTCGACGGCGGTCGCCGCGGCGAACGCCAGACGCGCCTGCATGCCAGCCGAATAGGTCTTCACCGGCATGGACAGGAACGGTCCCAGGCCGGTGAAGTCGGCGATCTCGTCCATCCGCGAATCGATCTCCTTGGCGGAGAGGCCGGCGATGCGGCCGCGCAGGCGGATGTTGTCATAGCCGGTGGCCGACGGGTCGATGCCGAGGCTGAGGTCCAGCAGAGCGGCGATCCGGCCGTGGACGTCGATCATCCCGTCGTCCGGCTCATAGGCGCCGGAGAGCGCGCGCAGCAGGGTCGTCTTGCCGGAGCCGTTGTGGCCGATCAGGCCCAGCCGATCGCCGGCCCGAAGCTCGACGTTGAGCTTGGTGAGGGCGGTGACCTCGGTGGCCCCCGCCAGCGACAGCCCCAGCCGGCCGCCCACCGTGACGCGGGCCAGATGCTTCTTCAGCGACTTGGCGTCGACGCCGTACACTGGGAAGCGGATGGTCAGATCCGCCACCGAGATCGAGACCTGATGGGTCATAGGTAGTGGACGATCCTGCGGCGGGTGCGGGTGAAGACGGTGAAGGTGAGCGCCCAGCCGACCAGGGCCATCAGCGCCAGGAATCCATAGGTGTGCGCGTCGGGCTGGTCCCCCAGCAGCGGGGCCCGGACGGCGTCCAGCATATGGTAGAACGGATTGTAGACTAGGAAGGCGTGCGCCCTGCCGAGGCGGGCCGGCTGCCAGAACACCGGCGTCATGAAGATCGCGAACTGCATCACCGAGATCACGATCTGGGGCACGTCGCGGAACCGGGCTGAAGCGATGGCCGCCAACATGCCGATCCAGGCGGAGTTGATCACCAGGAACAGCAGGCCGATCACCGCCACCGGCAGGTTCATGGTCCGCCAGTAGCCGAAGTAGATCAGCACCCCCAGGATGATGACGAAGTTGTGGGCCAGGTTGATCAGGTTGCGGAACACCACGCGCCACACGAAGGTGAACATCGGCAGCGCCGTCTGCGACAGCATGCCGGCGGCGTGCACGAAGGTGTCGCAGCCCTCGTTGATGATCCCGCTGATCACCCCGAAGAACACGATGCCCGTCGCCACGAACGGGATGAAGTCGTGCAGCGAGATCCCGAACAGCCGGGCGTAGAGCACGCCCATGCCGGCGACCATCAGGCCCATGGAGAGCGTGATCCAGAAGGGTCCGAGGATCGATCCGCGGTAGCGCGAGACGATGTCATGCCAGGCCAGCGACCAGGCGAGCCCGATGCGCTGCAACGACATGCTCAGATCGCGAAGGCCCATGTTGAATTCGAACAGCGCGCCGCGCCGTCCGGTCCGCAACATGTGGGTGGCGGTGTCCATGGACTCTCCAGCCGAAGGGGCCGCCCGAGTAACAGGCGGGGTTTTGCGGCGCAAGAATGACGCCGTGACGCGGCCGCGGCGCCCCCGCGCCGTTTTGCCACCATCGGGGCTTCCGTGTTAGCCGGAAAGGCTTATGGGGCTTGGGCTGGCGGATGTCGTCCATCGATCAGATCGCGCGTGAGGGACCGTTCCGGGTGGATCGGCGGCGCGGCGTTGCGACCGGCGGCGAGCTCAGCCTCGAGAGCGCCGGCGTCTGGGTGGTGATCCCCTGCTACAAGGTGCGGCCGCACATTTTGAGGGTCCTCGGCAAGATCCCGTCGTGGATCGAGGGGGTCGTCTGCGTGGACGACGCCTGCCCCGAAGGCTCCGGCGACCTGATCGAGGCCGAAGTCCGGGATCCGCGGGTCCGAGTCCTGCGGCTGGACAAGAACCAGGGGGTCGGCGGGGCGACGCTGGCCGGCTATCGCGAAGCGGCGCGGGCCGGCGGAAAGATCCTGGTCAAGGTCGATGGCGACGACCAGATGGACCTCGGCCACATGGCCCAGCTGGTGGCGCCCATCCTGCTGGGCGAGGCCGACTACGCCAAGGGCAACCGCTTCACCTCGGTCAGCCACTTGCGCGCCATGCCGACGGTGCGCGTGCTGGGCAACGCCGCGCTCAGCTTCGCCGCCAAGGTCTCCACCGGCTATTGGAACATCTTCGATCCCACCAACGGCTACACGGCCCTGGAGGCCACCGTCGCCAAGCTGGTGCTGGAGAAGCGGGTTTCGCGGCGGTTCTTCTTCGAGACGGACCTGCTCTACCACCTCTCCACCCTGCGGGCGGTGGTCCGCGACGTGCCGATGCCCTCGCGCTACGCCAACGAGGTGTCGAACATCAGGATCGGGGCGATTATCGGGCCCTTCGCGCTGAAGCACCTGCGCAACTTCGCCCAGCGGGTGCTCGGCCAATATTTCGTCCGCGACTTCAACGCCGCCAGCCTGGAGCTGGTGTTCGGCATGTTCGGCATCCTGTTCGGCCTGGGCTACGCCGCCCACTATGTGGCCACCCGCGTCCCCGGCCAGGCGGCCTCGGCCGGCGTGGTCATGGCCGCCGCCCTGCCGATCATCCTGGGCGCCCAGTTCCTGCTGCAGGCGATCAACTACGATGTGCTGAACCCGCCCATCCGGCCGATCCACCCCTATCTGCGCGCGGTCGAGCAGCTGGCGGAAGGCGAGGCGGTCGATTGACCAGGCCCTTGACCTCATTGGGGAATACAGCTCTATCCCGGGCTTGCCCGCGCGCTGGCGCGGCGGGGGATCGTCGGGGGACACCGTGAACCGGATCGGCCTGGGCTGGGGGCTGTTCGCGCCGCTCGGCTGCGTGGTGGTGATCGCCATCGGCCAGCTGCTGTTCAAGACGGCGTCCGCCCACCTCGATTTCCGTCGGCCGTTCGCAGAACCCGCCGGACTGCTCACCTTGATGGTCGCGCTGGCCCTCTATGCCGGGGCGACGTTGGTGTGGGTTGCGGTGCTCGCCAGGGCGCCGCTCAGCCGCGTCTATCCGATCATGGCGCTGAGCTTCGTGCTGGTGCCGCTGGGCAGCTACATCGTCTTCAAGGAGCGGCTCGGGCTGGGCTACTGGGCGGGGACGGCGCTGATCCTCGCGGGTTTCATGGTGATCAGCGTGACGCGGGCCAGGTGATTCGGGACTAGGGGCGGGATGACGGTCGAACTTCAGGACATGAGACCGCTCAAGCTTTGGCGCTGGGCGCTCTGCGGCGGCTTCGCCCTGGTTGCGGCCGGCAACCTGCCGGGCCAGATGACCTACGATTCGGTGGTCTCCCTGGCCGAGGGGCGCAGCGGCCACCGCCTCGCCTGGGGTCCGCCGACCTACAGCTGGATCCTCGGCCTGTTCGACAAGGTCCTGCCGGGCACCGGGCTGTACCTGGTGGTCAGCATGCTGCTGCTGTTCACCGCCTGGGCCAGCCTGCCGCGGCTGCGTCCGGCCTTGTCGTGGTTCGGCCCGGCGGCGCTGCTGCTCGTCCTCGCGACGCCGCAGGTGGTGCTCTACCAGGGCATTGTCTGGAAGGACGTCTTCTTCGCCAACGTCGCGGTCGCAGGTTTCGTGGCCATCGCCGGCGCGGCCGCCCGCTGGGACGTCCCCTGGGCGAAATGGGCGCCGCTGGCGTTCGCCGCGCTTTGCCTGGCGCTGGGGTCCCTGGTCCGCCAGAACGGCTCGATCACCTGGGTGTTCTCGGCCCTGGCGCTGGCGTGGACGGCGCGCGGCGGCGGCTGGAAGCGGATCGTCGGCTGGGGCGCGGCGGGCTTCATGGGTCCCCTGCTGGTGGCCATCGTCCTGTCCCTCGTCAACCCGATCCGCCAGGCTCCCGGCGACAGCACGATCGACCAGGGCCTGCACTTCCTGCAGTCCTACGATCTGCTGGCCGCCCTGGCCCACGATCCGCACCGGCCGATGCCGACCCTCGAGCGGATCAACCACACCGCGCTCCAGACCATGCGCGAGGAAGCCCGCAGGGCCTATTCGCCCACCCGCACCGACGCCATGGACAAGTCGCCGAGCTTCGAGGCGGCGCTCGGCCAGTTCGACAACCACGCGGTGGCCGCCGAATGGGAACACCTGATCGTCTCCGATCCGGCCGCCTACGCGCGGCAGCGGCTGGAGATCTTCGACTGGGTGTTCCTGACGCCCAAGATCGATAGCTGCGTTCCGATCGAGGTCGGGATCGACGGACCGCCGGACATCGCCAAGCAACTGGACATCGACATCGGCGTCCGGCCTCAGGACGCGCACATCTACAACTACGCCACCTGGTTCCTGGACACGCCGGTCTTCTCGCATGCCTTCTTCGCCGCGCTGGCGGTGCTGGTGGCGGGCTTCCTGCTGGTGCGCCGGCAGCGGGCCGACGGGGTGATCGCGGCGCTGATCGTGGCGGCCCTGGCGTTCGCGGCGAGCTTCTATGTGATCTCCCTCGCCTGCGACTACCGCTACCTCTACTTCCTCGACATGGCGGCGATCACCGGCGTGCTCTACGTGGCGATCGACCCCAGCCTGCCGCGGCGTGGGTCCCGGCGAGGCTAGGGCAGGGCGGCCGCCAGGGCGGCGGCGACCTCTTCGTAGGCGACGCCGAACATCCGCTCGTAGAACAGCGGGCCGGGGTGCGGCCGCTCGCCGACCCGGGCGGCGTCCAGGCGCTGCCAGCCGAACCCGCGGCGGGCCATGGTCCAGAACATCGCCGGCCAGATCCCCGACCAGGCGTAGAGCTGCGAAGGGAAGTGACGCACCGCCGCCATCCAGCGCAGCCACTCCGCCGCCGACAGGCGCACCGGCTCGACCGGCCCGTTCTGCGGCAGGGGCGCGCTGCCATGCAGCAACGGCCCTGGCAGGCCCGGACCGTTGTAGAGGCTGAACTGCCGGATCGGCGGATCGCCGATCCGCGGCGCGAGCCGGGTCGCCAGATAGGCGCAGGCGTCGTGGTCCATGTGGCCGCCTTCCCAGCCCGGTGTGACGATCGCCTCGACGGGCTCTCGGCGCGCGGCGGCGGCCACCGTCTCGAACAGGGCTGCGACCGACCGGTGGACCTCGCCATCGAAGACGCCCGTGCCGAGCCCGATCGGCTCCACCGCGGCGGGAGCCACCCCCTGCGTCGCCAGGAAGGCCCGGGTCTCGGCGAGCCGCCGCTCGCCCAGCGCGCGGTCGCGGTAGTCGGCCAGGTAGAGGAACCGCTGCGCCCGACCGTCTTGCACCGCCCGCCAGATCATCGGCAGGGCGCAATACTCGTCGTCGAAGTGGGCGAGGATGTAGAGGAGCGTCATGCCGCGCCTCAGGGCTGGCGCAGGGCGGCGTCCAGCTTCGCGTCGGCCTCCGCGAGCGCCTTGTAGAAGGTCTTCAGGTCGCGATCGAGGCCGCTCACGTCACGGGTCCAAGTGGCCTTCAGCTCGGCCACCTCCGCCTCCAGCCGGGCGCGGGTCTCGCGCAGCTCCAGGCGCAGGGCGTCGAGGTCGCGGGTGATCGGCGAGACCAGCGCGCCCATCTCCTCCCGCCTCGCGGCGAGCGTCCGGCCGGCCTTGTCGAGCCCGCCCGCGTCAGGGGCCTGGTCAGCGGCCGCGGCCCGGCAGCAGGCGAACACCTCCGCCGCCAGCTCGCCGGCCCAGCCGAGCTCAGCCAGGTCGCCGTCGCCTTCGTTGTGGCGCAGGTCCGGGGAGAGGAAATCGTCGATCGCCTGGCCCGCGGCCTTGCTCAGCTTTGGTAGGGGCGCGCCGTGGCCCGCCTCGATCCGCACCACCTCGGCTCGCCAGTCGGCCAGCAGGGCGTCGTAGTCCACGAACACCCGCGGCAGGTCGCGGCTGTAGGCCTCGGCGGCCAGCATGTAGGCCGCCCACAGCAGCACCGACTTCTGCATCGCGAAGCCGTCGCGGCGCTGCAGTGATCCGGCCACCGCCAGCGGATGGCGCACCGGGATCACGCAGCGCACCCCCATGCCCAGGTCATCGAACAGGGTCCGCCAGAACGGCATCAGGATGGTGACGCGGGGGTCCTTGAGCAGGGGATGGGGGACCTGGCCGTACTCCGCCTCGAACAGCGCCTCGCCGCGCACCAGCCACTGGCGCTCCTCACCCCGGGGCAGGGGGCGGAACGGGAAGCCGAAAACGTCGTCCCAGGCGCCGCCGGCGGCGCGCAGCCGCTCGTCGTTGAACAGCGCGATTCGCCACGGCTCGAAGTAGCCCTTCGCATTGTGCTGGTCGCCGGGCATGACGTTGGCCGGCAAGCCCGCCCCGGCCAGGGCCAAGAGCTGGGTGACCGCCGAGGTGCCCGAGCGGTGCATGCCCAGCACCAGGTAGGCGGCGCGCTCGGTCTCGGACGTTCGGGCCTTCGGTGAGGCCTTCTGGGCGGCCATCTGGGCGGTCATCTCACGTCCGTGGGGCGCGGCTTCGCGGCGGCGCAACAGTCCTGACTTACGGGGCGGCGCCGAAGGTCGCAAGCTGTGGGCGGCGGTTGATCGTCCCGGGCTTCTGTTGCACATCACCTTGCGCCGCCAAGGAATTGTTGGGACCGCATGGCCGTCAAGGCGCCCTCAGACGACGTGAAGCGGGTCATCTCCCTGGCCCTCGACGCCCAGTTCTACCGCAGCGCCTATGGCGAGGTGGACGACGTGCTCGCCCACTACAGCCGCACCGGCTGGCGCGACGGGCGCGACCCGGCGCCGTGGTTCTCCACCGCCCGCTACCTGGCGACCAACGCCGATGTGGTCACCGCCGGCTACGAGCCCCTGCACCACTACCTCACCGTTGGCCGCTACGAGGGCCGCGAGGTCTTCCCGTCGGAGCGCGCCCAGGCCTACTTCGCCGAACAACGCGCGGCCGGCCGGCCCGCCATCTGGGACATCGAGGCGCTGTTGGCGCCCCCGCCGAAGCTGGCCGTGATGGTCTCCACGCCGAGCGAGGCGCCGGCCGCGCCCGCCGCCGCTGCGCCGCTCCCCGCATCCGTCTCGCCCGCCACGGACCACCGCGACCTGGTCGCTGACGCCTTCGACGCCGCCTACTACCTCGGCATGCACCCGGACGTCGGCGCGGCCGGCACGGATCCGCTGACCCACTTCCTGATCGCCGGCTGGCGGGAAGGCCGCGACCCCGCGCCCTGGTTCTCGGTGCGTGACTATCTCGAGCTCTATCCGGACGTCGCTCTGG
The DNA here is from genome assembly GCA_004799545.1 of Phenylobacterium sp. Lineage (GTDB taxonomy): Bacteria > Pseudomonadota > Alphaproteobacteria > Caulobacterales > Caulobacteraceae > Phenylobacterium. The sequence continues at coordinate 650 of SSMU01000023.1, read as the reverse complement.
CGGGGCAGAACCCCTTCATCCACTACCTGCTGGCCGGTCGCGCCGAGGGGCGGACGCCGCGCCAGGACCTCGGTTTCCGCTATGAGATCCTGGCCAACCTCTTGCCGGTCGATCTGCGGGTGGAAGCTGCGGTCAAGGCCAACGCCGGCGTCGCGGTGGGCTCCGCGGCGGCCCTGGAAGCCGCCCTCGGCGCCTCGCGCACGGGGCTCCGCGACCTGCACGTCACTTTCAGCCACGACGACTATTCGAAGAGTTCGGGCGGCATGCAGCTGTGCCTGCAGCAGGAGGCGGCGAGGTTCGCCGAGCTGGGCCGCGACCATCTGCATCTCTATCCCGCCAAGTTCTGGCCGGTGGTGCGCACCGCCGGCGAGCGCGGCGTGCTGGGTGTGGTCTGGAACGGCGAGCCGGCCGGTTTCTACGTGCCGAAGACGGTGGCGGCGGGGCTGGGCAAGGCGGCGGGCGCCGGGCCGGCCGGGGCGCGCAGCTTCGCCATCCACAGCCTGCTTGGCCACAGCGCCGCCGAGACGGCGAAGATCCTCGCCGCCGTGGGCCTGACGCGCGGCTTCTTCTGGCTGCACGACTTCGCCAGCCTCTGCGCGGGCTTCCACCTGCTGCGCGACGACGTTGAGGACTGCGCCGCCCCACCGCCG
>SSMU01000022.1 GCA_004799545.1 Phenylobacterium sp. | reverse complement strand
CGAGGACAGCTTCAAGAACCCGGAAAATCTCATTGGGTTCATACAGAAAAACCAGGTCTCCTGGCGCATCCGGCCGGACAACAAGATTGTCGTCAAGGGCGAGTGGGAAACCCCCGAACAGCGCCTGAACGCCGCCGAGAAGGTGCTGAGCGAACTGGCCAGGCTCGCGGCCTGACCCAAGTTCCTTTCGCCGTCGAGATGGTTCAAACTCTCCGCAAATAGGGGGAGGCGACCATGAAATACCTGCTTTCGGCGGCCTGCGTGGCCGCGCTGCTGACGACGGCCACCACGGCCCGGGCGGACGACGAGGCGATCGGCGCCGACGCGCGCTGCATCGCGGTGTTCGCCGCCATGGTGCAGATGCCGGCGTACAAGGACGCCGCCGGCGCGGGCCTGCTCTACTACCTGGGCCGGCTGGACGCCCGCGATCCGAAGCTCGACCTGGCGGCGGCGGTCAAGCACGAGGCTGCGCGCATGGACCGCACCGAATACATGGCCGTGGCGCAGCGCTGCGGCTCAACGCTGAAGCAGCGCAACGACGCCCTGAAGGCCGCCGCCCGGGACTTCCCGCCGCCGGAGCACTAGGGCGAAGCGAGAGCCAGCAGCGGCGGGCTTTGGACGTCCTACCCCACCGAGGGGAATGGGTTCAGGCCGCGGCCGCGGCCAGAGGGGTCAGGAGCTGACCTCGCCCTGCGCCTTGGCCGCCCGCGCCTCGGCCAGCAGCCGCGACGCGCGGGTGAATATCTCCAGCCGCTGGGCGCAGACCAGGCCCACCGAGATCACCAGGGCGGTGTCGGCGATGTCGTTGACCGGCATGTGCAGGGTGCTGGCGTTCTGCTCGGCGTAGATGCGCACGCCATAGCGGATCGCGAAGATGCCGAGGATGATCAGCATGCCCACGGGCGAGGCGCGGCTGGTCAGCTGGTGGGTCTGCGGATCCACCGAGATGTGGGTGAACCGGGCCCGCCACCAACCCAGCAGGGCTCCGGCCGCCAGGGCCGCAAGGTCGAGGGCCATGGCCAGCGGGCTCGGCATGCCGGCCTGGCTGAGCGCCAGCCCAACCAGCACGAGGATCAGCACCGGGGCGATCCACAGGGTCTCGATGCGCAGCCGCCGGGCGCGGGAATTGCGCAGGATGATCAGGCCGACCACCACGAGCGGGATCAGGTAGGTGGCGTAGGCCACGCCGGGCGGGGGTTGGGGATGCATCAGCTGGCTTTCCTCGCATAGGCCTCGGCGGCCGCTTCTTCCAGGGCGCGTCCCGCGGTCTCCCCGGGACCGACTTCGGCGACGCCCACGTCGAACTCAACCACGAACGGCGGCTTGCCGGCGCCTGCCTCGAAGGCGGTGCAGCCGATCACCGCGGCGATCCGCTCGCCGGCCGCCCGCGCCGCACCGGCCGGGGTGGCGGGCAGGGCGAGGGCGAAGATATCGGGCCCCAGCCGCGCGGCGGTGTCCTCCACCCGCACCAGCCGGCCGATCATCGAGCCGATCTGCGGGATGGCGCGCGCCAGCCAGCCGCCGGCCTTCGCCGCCGCCAGGTCCGGCTGGTCGGCGACCTTCAGCACGCAGACCGACAGCGGCCGGTTGCGGATCTTCGAGGCCTGGGCCAGCCGCGCCAGGTGGGCGGCGAACAGGTCGCGGGTGAACAGGCCCGTGGCGGCGTCCATCAGGCCGGAATTGCGCGCGCCTTCCAGCGCCTCGCGCACCGAGGTTTGCCGCCGGTAGGCCCGCGCCAGCTCCACCACCCGCCGCGCCGTCTCGCTTTCCGGCGTCTCGGGCGAGGCCACGTCGGTGACGCCGCGGTGATAGGCCTCCGAGGCGGTGACGTAGGAGTCCTTGCGCATGTAGAGCAGGGCGGGCGTGTGATAGAGCCGGGTGTTCCGGCGCAGGCCCGCGGCGATCGACAGCGCCTCCTGGGGGTTCTCGCCGGACCACAGCACCACGGCGTCGAACCGGCGCTCATGCAGGTAGTCGAAGGCGGTGTAGGCGGTGAAGGCGCCGACGATCTGCGCCCCGTTGCGGGCGAGCGCGTTGGACAGCGCCAGGAACTGCGGCGCGGGCTCGCCGATCGCCAGCACCTGATAGGCGCCGGCGTCCGGCTCCGGCACCTCCAGCCGACGGCCCCGGTCGGCGAAGCTCTCGGTTCGGAGCTCGAATTCCTCTTCGGCCACGGCGGTGCGGACCAGGGTCTCCAGCCGCATGGCGGCCTGGGCGGGATGCAGCGGCGGGGCCAGCGTCAGGTCGAAACCGCGCAGCTCCAGCGAGGGGTCCGGGGCGCCGATCGCCACCACGGGCAGGCGGCGCGGCGCGCAGGCCTCCTTCAGCTTCTCGGCCATCTCCAGGGCCTCGAGGCCGCCGGCCAGGTCGACGATGGCGGCTTCCACCTGCAGGTCGACGACCGCGGCCTGGGCCGCATAGGTCCCCCGGGCGGTGACCGTACGCCAGCCGAGGCGATCGAGCCCCTCCGCCAGCGGGCCGGCTAGGGCGTCGTCGCGCGCAACAATCACCACTCGCGCGGTCACGCTTGTCGCCATGTCCCCCGTTCCGACCAATTGCAGCCCCGTCTTACCCGCCAAATGTCGACTCGGGCAGGGGAGAGTTTGCGCCCGCGCCTCACGGCCGCGGCCCCGAGATGCATCGGCGACGCATCAGGCGGCGCTTGGCTGACCGCGCGGCAAGGTCGCAAGATGGCCCCACAAAGGGAGACAGACATGCGCCAGGGACCGCTCACGAGCCTGAAGATCGTCGAGTTCGCCGGCATCGGACCGGGGCCGTTCTGCGGCATGCTGCTCTCGGACCTGGGCGCCGACGTGGTGCGGATCGACCGCAAGGGCGGCCGGGGCGGGGCGCCCAGCGACGTCACCGCCCGCGGCCGGCGCTCCGTCGCCCTCGACCTGAAGAGCCCGGCGGCGGTCGAGGCGTGCCTGAAGCTGATGGACGAGGCCGACGCCATCCTCGAGGGCTTCCGGCCGGGTGTCATGGAGCGGCTGGGCCTCGGCCCCGAGGTGGCGCTGAAGCGCAATCCGCGGCTGGTCTATGGCCGGATGACCGGCTGGGGCCAGACCGGCCCCTACGCCCGGGCGGCCGGCCACGACATGAACTACATCGCCATCACCGGCGCTCTGGCCGCCATCGGCACCGAGGACAAGCCCGTGCCGCCGCTCAACCTGGTCGGCGACTTCGGCGGTGGGGCCCTCTACCTCGCCTTCGGCCTGCTGGCCGGGGTGGTCCACGCCCGCCAGAGCGGCCAGGGCCAGGTGATCGACTGCGCGATGAGCGACGGGGCGGCCTCGCTGATGGCCATGTTCTACGGCTTCAAGGCCTCGGGCATGTGGAAGGACGGCGAGCGGCGGGCCAACATGCTCGACGGCGGCGCCCACTTCTACGACACCTACCAGTGCGCCGACGGCCGCTGGATCTCCATCGGCTCCATCGAGCCGCAGTTCTACGCCCTCCTGCTGGAGAAGACCGGGATCACCGATCCGGACTTCCAGCGGCAGCACGACCGGGCCGCCTGGCCGCAGCTGCGCGAGAAGCTCGCCGCCGTCATCGCCACCAAGACCCAGGCCCAGTGGACCGAGATCATGGCCGGCACCGATGTCTGCTTCGCCCCGGTGCTCACCCTGGAGGAAGCGCCGAAGCATCCGCACAATGCGGCGCGCCAGACCTTCGTCGAGGTGGCGGGCGTCACCCAGCCGGCGCCGGCCCCGCGGTTCTCCGCGACCCCGGGCGTGATCCAGGGCCCGCCGCCCCGCATCGGCGCCCACGACCGCGAGGCGCTCAGCGACTGGGGATTCACCGCCGGCGACATCGAGGCCCTGGCGAAGGCCGGCGCCCTCGACCTCGAGACGGTTTCCTGAAGGCGTCGTTCAGATTGGGTTCAGCCGCGAAGGCCCAGAACTCGCCTCGGTCGGTCGTCGCGCTCTCCCGTCCCTCGAAGCGGCGGCCGACCCGGTGGAACGACACGCCCATCGGCGGCGCGCTACCCCAACCCGGTAGCGCGCCGTTTTGGCGTTCAGGCGCTCAGCGCATACGCCTCCCGAAGCCATCCCATCAGCTCGTCGTCCACCTCGGCCGGAGACGACAGCAAGAGCTCATTGTGGAAGCGGTTCTTGGACACCTGCTCCCTTGCCCGGATCCGGGCGCTCGCGATCGGGGCGGCGCTGCGGATGTTCAGCAACAAGGCATTCTTCCGCGGATGCACGCCTGCAAAGGCGGACCGCCGGGCCAGGTGGATAGAGGTCTTCTTGGGTTCAATCCTGGTAGGTCCCAGGAGAGTGAGCGCTGCAATTATCCGATCATAGGTTTCGCGGACCGCCGCTTCGCGTCCGGCAAACAGCTCATCCAAGTCCCCCACCATCGTCGGTTCTCTTATTGTTCTGAGCCAGAACACACCTGTGTTCGCCGAAAGGCAAGATGGCTTGCGCGCCGCCCCGTTCCTCCTCACCCTCCGCGCCAATGCCGACCCCCAGCATGATCCAGCGCCTGCGCAGCCCCGGCTGGGACCCGCTGCACTGGCTGCGCATGAGCCTGCTGGTGCTCGGCCGGGCGCTGACCCGGCTCTGGGGCCGCGACGTGATGCTCTACACGGGCGGCGTCTCCTTCTTCGTCATGCTGGCGATCTTCCCGGGCCTGGCGATCCTGATCGGCCTCTACTCCCTGCTCTCCGACCCGGCGCAGGCGGCGCGCGAGGGCCAGGCGCTGTCGGCCCTGATCCCGGTCGGCGCGCGCGAGCTGTTCCGGCACGAGCTGATGCGGCTGGTGCGCTCGCCGCACCTGGCGCTGTCCGAGCAGAGCGCCTTCGCCCTGATCGTCGCCGTCTACGCCTCGCACCGCGGCTTCAAGGCGCTGCTGGCGGGCCTGTCCTTCATCCACGACGAGGACGAGCCGCACGGCTTCGTCGGCTTCAACCTGATCGCCTTCGTGGTGCTGCTGGGCGCCTTCGCGGCCCTATCGGTGATCTCCTCGGTGTTCTTCACCCTGCGGATCATGGGCTCGGCCTTCGACCTCAGACCCCTGCGCGGCGTCTCCTGGCTGTTCAGCGAGTGGACCTGGGCCAGCGCCGGCCTGACGTTGGGCCTAGCGTTCATCTACCGCTTCGCCATGTCGCGGCGGCCGGTGATCTGGCGGGCCTCGGTGCTTGGCGGGTTCGCGGCGGCGGCCATGTGCCTGTTCGCCTCCTGGGCCATCGCCTTCTACGTCGAGCAGATCGCCCAGTTCGGCGCCACCTACGGCTCGCTGGCCACCGTGATCGTCTTCCTGATCTGGCTGTCCTGGAACGTGAACGCCATCTTCTTCGGCGGCGCCCTGGCCACCGAGGTCGAGCTCGCCCTGCACGCGCGGGTGGTCCCGCGCCAGGTCCCGGACCTCAGGGGCGCGAAGCCGATCGCTTCGCCACCACGAAGCTGAGCACGCCGGCCGCTTCGCCGCTCTCCAGCAGCTCGGCGTCGATTTCGGCCGCGAAGTGGGGCACGTCGATACGGGCCATGGGGTCGTCGGCCAGCAGCCGCACACGCCCGCCGGGTGGGGTGGCCTCCAGGGCGCGGCGCAACCGGAGCGTCGGCACCGGGCAGCGGTGCCCTCGGGCGTCGACCAGGACCTCGTCGTCGGGCATGCCCCGACCCTTAGGGCGCCGGCTTCCGGAACCCAAGGCCCGGGCGTATGCGTTGAGCGCGGGCGGTTGGGCGTGAGGGGCCTCTGTCGATGAGCTTGGGGGAGGCGTTCGAGACCGACGTCCCGGCGCGGCTGGACCGCCTGCCGTGGAGCCGGTTCCATTGGCTGGTGGTCGGCGCGCTGGGGATCACCTGGATCCTCGACGGACTGGAGGTGACGCTGGTCGGCTCGCTGTCGCCGGCGATCGCCAGCGGCCAGGCGCTCAACCTCACCGCCGGCCAGGTCGGCATGACCGGCAGCGCCTACATCCTGGGGGCGGTGATCGGCGCCCTGGTGTTCGGCCGGCTCACCGACAAGCTCGGCCGGCGCAAGCTGTTCACCATCACCGTCGGCGTCTACCTGCTGGCGACCCTCGCCACCGGCCTCTCCTGGGACTTCTGGTCGTTCATGGCCTTCCGCTTCCTGACCGGGGCGGGGATCGGCGGCGAATATGGCGCGGTCAATTCGGCGATCCAGGAGCTGATCCCGGCGCGCCGGCGCGGCTATTCCGACCTGGCGATCAACGGCACCTTCTGGGTGGGCGCTGCGATGGGTGGCCTGGGCTCCCTGGTGGTGCTCGACCCCGCCGTCGTGCCGCAGGCCTGGGGCTGGCGGCTGGCCTTCATCATCGGCGGCCTGCTGGCCCTGGTGATCGTCTTCGTCCGCCGGTACATCCCCGAAAGCCCGCGCTGGCTCCTGACCCATGGCCGGCCGGAAGAGGCGGCCGAGGTGGTGCGCAAGATCGAACGGCGCATCGAGCGCCACGTCGCCCTGCCGCCGCTGATCCACGAGATCCCCAAGCTGAGGTTCGTCCGCCGCGGCGAGACCAGCTGGCGGGAGATCGCCGGGGTGCTGTTCCGCACCTACCCGAAGCGCACTGTCCTCGGCCTCGTGCTGATGGCGGCCCAGGCCTTCTGCTACAACGCGATCTTCTTCACCTACGCGATGATCCTGACCAAGTTCTACGGCGTCCCGGACCGCAACGTCGGCTACTTCATCCTGCCGTTCGCCCTCGGCAATGTGCTGGGTCCGCTGCTGCTCGGCCGGCTGTTCGACAAGTTCGGGCGCAAGCCGATGATCGCCGGGACCTACGCGATCGCGGGCGCGCTGCTCTGCCTTACCGGCTGGCTGTTCGCCAAGGGCGTGCTGACCGCAGAGACCCAGACCCTGGCCTGGAGCGTGACCTTCTTCTTCGCCTCGGCGGCGGCCAGCGCCGCCTATCTCACAGTGGGCGAGCTGTTCCCGCTGGAGATCCGGGCGATCACCATCTCGCTGTTCTACGCCTTCGGGACCCTGCTCGGCGGGGTAGGCGGACCGGCGCTGTTCGGCGCCCTGATCGACACCGGCGAGCGCGGCCAGATCTTCAAGGGCTACCTGCTGGGCGGCGGGCTGATGTTGCTGGCGGCGGGGGTGCAGCTGGTGCTGGGCGTCTCGGCGGAGCGGCGGTCGCTGGAATCGGTCGCGCCGCCGCTGTCGTTATTGGGTGGCGGGGAGGCCTGAGCCCTCAGCCGGTGCGGCGCATCGGCCGGCGCTGGCGCGCGGCGCGCACGAAGCCCCAGCCCTCGCGGGTCAGGACGAAGGCGTGCGGCGAGCCCTCCCAGCCGTTGGCGGCCGAGGCCGTCCCGGCGCGCTGCAACAGCCGCCAGCCGCAGAGCCGGAGGCAGATGCTGAGCGAGGCAGGACTGCGATCGACCAAGGGGCTGTCGAGGGCGGCCAGCAGCATGGCGCATTCGTCGGCGGACAGGTCGTCGAAGTCGATCATGCAGCGTCTAACGCGAACGGCCGCACTCTGTTGCGGGGACGAGGCTTCGGACCGCGCCGAGGCGGCTTCACATTCGCGTCGGCCTGGGGAATGGTCGCGGCCCAAGCTCCGGAGCTCCCCTAGATGAAGACCCGCGCCGCCGTCGCCTTCGAGGCCAAGAAGCCGCTGGAGATCGTCGAGCTCGACCTGGACGGCCCGGGCCCCGGCGAGGTGCTGGTGGAGATCAAGGCGACGGGGATCTGCCACACCGACGCCTACACCCTGGACGGGCTGGATTCCGAAGGCTTGTTCCCCTCGATCCTCGGCCACGAGGGCGCGGGCGTGGTGGTTGAGGTGGGGGCCGGCGTCACCAGCGTGGCGGTGGGCGACCACGTGATCCCGCTCTACACGCCGGAATGCCGGCAGTGCAAAAGCTGCCTCAGCCGCAAGACCAACCTCTGCACGGCCATCCGCGCCACCCAGGGCAAGGGGCTGATGCCGGACGGCACCAGCCGGTTCTCCTACAAGGGCGCGCCGATCTTCCACTACATGGGCTGCTCGACCTTCTCGAACTACACGGTGTTGCCCGAGATCGCGGTGGCGAAGATCCGTACCGACGCCCCCTTCGACAAGGCCTGCTACATCGGCTGCGGGGTGACCACAGGGGTCGGCGCCGTGGTCAATACGGCTGAGGTCGAGCCCGGCGCCAACGTCATCGTCTTCGGCCTGGGCGGCATCGGGCTCAACGTGGTCCAGGGCGCCCGGATGGTGGGCGCGGCGATGATCGTCGGCGTTGACATCAATCCGGACCGCGAGGACTGGGGCCGGCGGTTCGGCATGACCCATTTCGTGAACCCGAAGACCATCGACGGCGATATCGTCCAGCACCTGGTGGCCCTGACCGACGGCGGCGCGGACTACACCTTCGACTGCACCGGCAACACCACGGTGATGCGCCAGGCGCTGGAGGCCTGCCATCGCGGCTGGGGCGAGAGCGTGATCATCGGCGTGGCCGAGGCGGGCCGTGAGATCGCCACGCGGCCGTTCCAGCTGGTCACCGGCCGGGTGTGGCGCGGCACGGCGTTCGGCGGGGCGCGCGGCCGCACCGACGTGCCGAAGATCGTCGACTGGTACATGGACGGGAAGATCGAGATCGATCCGATGATCACCCACACCATGTCGCTGGAAGACATCAACCGGGCGTTCGACCTGATGCATGCGGGCGAGAGCATCCGCAGCGTGGTGATCTATTGAGGCGGGAACGCATCGCCCGCGCGTTGATCCAACAGGCGGAGGATCGATCATGGCGAGCTCGAATTCGGAGACCGAAGGCCCCGACCTGACGAAGGGGGTCTCGTTCGGCGATCTGGTGGACGGCAAGCCGCTGCTTGGCCACGTGGGCGAGGAGGCGGTGATCCTGGTCCGCCGGGGCGACCACGCCTTCGCCATCGGCGCAACCTGCAGCCACTACGGCGGCCCGCTGGCTGAGGGCCTGGTGGTGGGCGACACCGTCCGCTGCCCCTGGCACCACGCCGCCTTCTGCCTGAAGACCGGCGTGCCCCTGCGGCCGCCGGCGCTCAATCCGCTGGACTGCTGGCAGGTGGACCGCGACGGCGATCAGGCGCGGGTGGGCAAGAAGATCGAGCCGGCCGAGCCGCCCAAGGTCGAGGGCCCGGCCTCGGTGGTGATCATAGGCGGCGGGGCGGCCGGGGCGGTGGCCGCCGAGACCCTTAGGCGGGAGGGCTACCAGGGCCTGATCACCCTGCTCAGCGCCGATAGCGCCCCGCCCGTCGACCGGCCGAACCTCTCGAAGGACTACCTGGCCGGGACCGCGCCGGAGGAGTGGATTCCGCTCAGGCCCGCGGAATTCCACAAGGCGCACAAGATCGACCTGCGGCTGGAGACCGAGGTCACCGGTATCGACACCGCCAAGCGCGAGGTGACGATCAAGGGCGGCGAGCGCCTGACCTACGGCGTCCTGCTGCTGGCCACCGGGGCGGAGCCGATCCACCTGCCGACGCCGGGCGCCGACCTGCCGCACGTCCACTACCTGCGCACGCTCGCCGACAGCCGCGCGATCATCAAGGCCGCGGAGAAGGCCAAGACCGCCGTGGTGGTCGGCGCAAGCTTCATCGGGTTGGAGGTCGCGGCCTCGCTGCGCACCCGCGAGCTGGAGGTGCACGTGGTGGCGCCGGAAGAGATCCCGATGGCCAAGGTGCTGGGGCCCGAGCTGGGCGAAATGGTCAAGCAGGTCCACACCGACAAGGGCGTCCATTTCCACCTCGGCCAGACCGCCGATCGGATCACCGCCGATGCGGTCACGCTTTCCGGCGGCGAGGAGATCAAGGCCGACCTGGTGGTGATGGGCGTGGGCGTCCGGCCGCGGCTGGCGCTCGCCGAGCAGGCGGGTCTGGCGACCGACCACGGGGTGACGGTCGACCAGTATCTGCAGACCAGCGCCGCGGGCGTGTTCGCGGCCGGCGACATCGCTCGCTGGCCCGATCCGCACACCGGCCAGGCGATCCGCGTCGAGCACTGGGTGGTGGCCGAGCGCCAGGGCCGCACCGCGGCGCTGAACATGCTGGGCCGGCGCGACCCGTTCGACGCCGTGCCGTTCTTCTGGAGCAACCACTACGACACGGCGATCCAGTACATGGGCCACGCCGAGAGCTGGGACAGCCTGCAGATCGACGGCGACGTGATGGCCCAGGACTGCCGCGTGTCTTTCCTGAAGGGCGGGCGCCTGCTGGCCGTGGCCACCGTCGGCCGCGACGCCGAGGGCCTGCAGGCGGAGCTGAAGCTCGAGGGCGGTTAGGGTCAGGCGGGCGTCAGCAGGCCGCCCGTGGGCGCCGGCCGGGCGCGCTGGTTGTAGAGCAGCTTGCGGCGCCGCTCCTGTTCCTCGGGCGGCAGCTTCGCGGGGTCCTCCGCCGGCCCGCCCGCGGTGACCGCCAGGCCCTTCTGCACGGCGGGCCGCGCCATCAGCTCGTCGAACCAGCGCTTGAAGTAGGGGAATTCATTGAGATCAATGCCTTGCAGCTCCCAGCTCACGGTCCAGGGCAGCGAGATCATGTCGGCGATCGAATAGTCGTCTCCGGCCAGGTAGCGGCGGTCGTAGAGCCGGTTGTTCATCACCCCGTAGATGCGGTGGGCCTCGTCGGCGAAGCGGCGCTTGGCATAGGTCAGGTCGCCGGCGCTTTCCGGGGCGCGGGCGAAGTGGCCGCGCTCGCCGAACTTCGGGCCCTGGTTGGCCATCTGCCAGATCACCCACTGGGCGACCTCGTACTTGCCGCGCACGTCCTGCGGCCAGAAGCGGCCCGCCTTCTCGGCCAGGTACATCATGATCGCGCCGCTCTCGAAGACGCTGATCGGCTCGCCGCCGCCCGTGGGCTCGGTGTCGACGATGGCCGGCATGCGGTTGTTGGGGCTGATCTTCAGGAAGTCACCCTCGAACTGGTCGCCGCGCCCGATGTGGATCGGCACGATCCGATAGGGGACGCCCAGCTCCTCCAGCAGGATGGTGACCTTCTTGCCATTGGGGGTGGGCCAGTAGTGGACGTCGATCATCGCCTAAGCCTCGCGCGCCGGATTGCCCTTTGACCTAAACCTAGGCCGCGGGGAGGCGGGCGCAACCCAGGGGCGGACTATTCCGACAGGTGCAGGGAGGCGATCTGGCCGGCGATCTGCTGGAAGACGGCGTCCAGCTGGTTCGAGTTGGTGACGTCGAAATAGTGGTCCGCGGCCGAGGCGCAGTCCTGCAGCACCGTGCTGGTCCCGCCCACCACCTCCACCCGCATGGTGTAGATCTCGATGTCCTTGGTCGGGTCCTTCATGTTGGCGCACAGCTTCTCCAGCCGGTCGTCGAGGGCGGCTGTGCGCTGGGTCTGGCTGCTGGCGGCGCTCACCGGCGTGCCGTTCGCCTGCAGCACGCGCCCCTGCCAGACATAGCCCGCGCCGGAATAGAACGAGGAATTGGAGTTGCCGCTGTCTGTCATGGTGTTCTGACCGTCGGTCATCAGGATGATGATCTTCTTGTGCTTCGCCGTCAGGTAGGCGACCCCGTCGGCGAACGGGGTGTTGGGCGACAGCGTGTGCCAGCCCCACATCATGCCCAGTGGGATGTTGGTGTCGCCGGTGGCGGTCATGGCGTTGATCGCGGTCTTCAGGCCGGACCAGTTGGTGGTCAGCCGCTGCAGCGTCTGCAGGCCGCAGCCCCAGTTCGGCCCGCCGTTCTGATCCAGGCCCGAGGTGCGCACGTATTTGGTGACCGAGCCCTGGCGCACCTGCCAGGTGGCGTTACGGCTGGTCCCGTCGGACAGGTAGTTGTTCTGGAAGGTCCCCGTGCCGTTGCGGTCCGGCTCGTCGGGGGCGAAGTAGGGGGTGAACACGGTCGCGCCGGAAGCGGGCGCGGTATCCTGGATGTCGTAGGGCGCCTGGCGCATCTCCACGCAGCCGGCCCAGGTCGTGCCCAGCTGGGTGAGCAGGGTGAAGCGGTTCGCCCACTGGGTGCCGGTGGCCGTGGTGAAGATCTCGTTGTTGATCGGCGAGGAGCCGCTCTGGTCGATCCAGCTGGCGGTGGCGTAGGTCGAGCCCACCCGCACCGTCTCAGAGAACGGCACCAGGGAGATCTTCACCGCGTTCGGGTCGCCGGTCTGCTGGGCGGCGGCCGACATGGTGTCGATGAAGTTGCTGGCGGCGGTCTTCAGGTTGGAGATCTTGGTCCCGGCCATGGAGCCGGTGTTGTCGAGCACCAGGGCGATCTCCAGCTCGTAGCCGGCCCGCGTCACCTCGCTGTGCGCCCCGATCGCCAGGTTGCCGCCGGTGATCGAGCCCAGGATCAGCGGGTGCAGGGAGACGATGGCGCCCGCCTCGACCTTGTTGCCGGTCCCGAAGGTGAAGGTGTCGCTGGTCAGGGTGACGTCGGAATCCAGCGTCAGGTTCTGGCGGAAGATCCGGTCGCCGGTGGCCTGCAGGGTGGCGGGATCGGAGATCGTCGTCTTGGCGGTGGCCAGAGCCGCGGCGTCGAGCGCGTCCTGCACCTCCAGCTTGGCGGCGGTGGCGCGGGCGATGTCGAGGGCCCCGAGCGCCGCCAGCGACAGGGGCGCCAGCGACAGGGCGACGATCACCGCCACGTTGCCGCGGTCGTTGGTCAGCAGCCGGCGGAGCAGGCGAAGCATCGACAGAAGGCTCGCACGACGCGCCCATCGGATCGGACGCAGGTAGCCGCCAACCTAGGCGGGCGCGGTTAAGCCGCCGCTTCGAGGCTTGGTAAATCGCTGGAAAGCCTGATCTTTCACCTGGACCTAACCGCGCGCGGGGATGATGGCGCCAGATCAGGATGGGCCCCTCTGCGTGCGACGAGCTTCTTTCATCCCCCCATTGATGCGCCCTGTGATGCGGGACGAACGCGGCGCGGCGGCCGTCGAGATGGCGCTCGTCCTGCCGGTGCTGATCGGGCTGATCATGGGCACGGTGGAGATCGGCCTGGTGGGCCTGGTGTCCAACAACCTCGACAACACCACCCAGGCGGTGGCCCGCAAGATCCGCACGGGGGAGGCCGACGCGCCGGCCTCGGCCACCGACTTCAAGACCGCGATCTGCGCCGGCATGTTCGAGACCCAGACCGCCTGCAACGCCAAGCTGGCGGTCAGCGTGCGCAAGTTCGCGAGCTTCGCCGCGGCCCAGGCGGCGGCCGGTGACGCCCCGGACAACTCCTTCGACGCCGGGACGGCCGGCGACGTGATCCTGGTGAAGGCGACCTACCAGTGGCCGTTCTTCATGCCGTTCTTCACGCTCACCTACCAGCAGTCGGGGCCGACGACCGTGGTGCTGGACAGCCGCACGACCTTCAAGAACGAGCCGTACACATGAGCCGGCCTCGCAACTTCGCACGCGACCAGCGCGGCGCCGCGGCCGTCGAGTTCGCCCTCATGCTGCCGATCCTGGTGGTCCTGCAGATCGGCTCGGTGGAGCTGGTCAAGGCCTTCGAGGCCCAGCGCCGCATCGCCCACGTGGCCGCGGCCATGGCCGACGTGGTCTCCCAGGGCCAGACGGTGAGCACCGCCCAGCTGACCGACGCCATGGCGGCCGGCCAGATCCTGGTCGACCCCCTGCCGACCAACAACCTGGGCCTGCGGATCTCCAGCATGACCGCCAACGCCCAGGGCGTGGTCTCGATGGACTGGACCACCAGCCAGAACTGGACCCAGGCCGGCCAGCCCAGCGTGCCCACGGGTTACCTGGCGGCCGGCGAGAGCGCCATCGTCGCCGACGTGTCCTACGCCTACACATCCTCGACCAAGTACGTGCTGCCCAACACCATCACCTTCGTCCGCCACGCCTACATCCGGCCGCGGCTTTCGAACCAGGTGGCGAAGGTCTAGTTCGCGCGCAGCGGGTGGAGGCCCCGAATTCCCTGTTTCGTGTAGCGACGCTTGACCACGGTCCAGGCGTGAGGGGGGCGTGCTCTATGCGACCTTCCGGGAGAGCCGAGCCATGTCCTTGACGCTGCCGCCGCCCGTCCGCTCACGAGCCGCCCGGCCGGCCGCGCCTGTCCATCTGCGCTTCGCCTCCCGCGTGCTCGCAGCCGCCCTGTTGGCCGGCGCGATCGACGCCGGCCCGGTCGCCGCCAGCGGACAGACCCATGCTCCGCCGGCCGGCCCTCTGTCTGTGAGGCCCGGCTCGGCCTACGCGCATGCAAAGCAAGGCTGCTGGCGTCAAGGCGAGCAGCTCAAGCTGGTCGGCGCTCAAACCGATGATGCGAAGCTGGCGACGGACGGCGTGAACATCACCTCCGTCTGCGTCGCGCCCGCGGCGGCGGCCCGCTCGGGGGCGACCCGAACGAAGCGGGGACACGGGAAAAAGTGACGCCGAGCTTGGCGGACGGGGTGGGATTCGAACCCACGGTGGGCTTGCACCCACGGCGGTTTTCAAGACCGCTGCCTTAAACCACTCGGCCACCCGTCCGTTGGCCGGTGTGTGGCACGGGGAAAACCGCGGCACAACGCGCCGGACGCTTCGCCTTGCGGCGGCGGGCGCCTATGCTCTGCGCCATGGCGACGGCGGGCTATTCGGGGAAGGCGCTCTCGGCGAAGCTGGGGGTGCGGGCAGGGGACACCGTGCTCGCGCTGGGCGCGCCCGGGCACTACGCGGACCTGCTGGCTCCGCTGCCGGACGGAGCCTCGATCGCCACCGAGGCCTCTGACCCGGCCATCGTCCACGCCTTCGTCGCCGACCGCGCCCAGCTGGCGAAGATCGCCGAGGGCCTGCCGCGGCTGCCGCGCGCCGGCGGCATGCTGTGGGTCTCCTGGCCGAAGAAGAGCTCGCCCCTGTTCGTCGATCTCGCCGAGGATGGCGTGCGGGCGGCCTTGCTTCCCTGGGGTTGGGTCGACGTCAAGGTCTGCGCGGTGGACGAGGACTGGTCCGGCCTGAAGTTCCTGAAGCGGCGCGCCTAGCCCTGACCCTTGGCCGCAGGGCGCGGGCCGCAACCCTCTGTTAACCCTGCTGCAAGCTTGCCGGGCGAAGCTTGGGGCTGAGGTTTGGCGGCGCAGGGCAGGGGCTATGGCGGAATTCGGCGGAGGACGGACGGCGCGGCTCGCCCTGGTGCTGACAGCCGCAGCCTCGCTCGCCGCCTGCGCCA
>SSMU01000021.1 GCA_004799545.1 Phenylobacterium sp. | reverse complement strand
CGCGCTTCTCAGAGGTGAAGGCGGACACCGCCACAGGAACGTCCTGCAGGTTCTGTTCCCGCTTCTGGGCGGTGACCACCAGCTCTTCGATCGTGTTCGAGGCTGCCGTGGTCGCCTTACTACCTGAGGTTTGGGCGTAGGCCGTAGAAGAAAGGGCGGCGGCCAGAACGGCGCTGGTCGCCAACAGATGATACTTGAACGGCATGTGGTGCTGCCTCCCCGCAGCTGGTGCGCGCTATTGTCTGCGCCTGTGGCGAAGCTAGGTGGAGCAGCAACCCCAAGCCAGTCAACGGGTTTGCGATAAGTGAACGTAGATAACTTACTCTCACTTACATATGCTGGCGCCGAGGACACAGATTGACAGCCGGCTGAGCGCGAGCGTTCGGAACGTACCGTACAGTCGAATCGGGTAGCTTACGTTGTAACAACCTAGGAATGCGCTGGAGCCGCCACGGAGCCGCCGTCTTTGGCCCTGAAACACTAGGCGCCTGACATCATTGAAATTCGTGGCGCCGCGAAGGTTCTCAGCCCGGCGCGGCGGACGCCTCAGCCGGCGAAGCCGCCGGGCGGCTTGGCCCCTTCACCTCGGCCACGGCTCCGCTTAAGGAGGACGCCTCGCGTTCTCTAGGGAGCCTCGCGCGCCATGCATCGTCGACCGGATGGATCCTGGGACAAGACCCGCCTGCCCAGCCGGCATGTGACCGAGGGACCGGCGCGCGCGCCGCACCGCTCCTACTACTACGCCATGGGGCTCGGCAGCCGCGAGATCGAGCAGCCGTTCGTGGGCGTCGCCTCCTGCTGGAACGAGGCCGCGCCGTGCAACACCGCCCTGATGCGCCAGGCCCACGCGGCCGGCGAGGGGGTGAAGGCGGCGGGCGGCACGCCGCGCGAGTTCTGCACCATCACCGTCACCGACGGCCTCGCCATGGGCCACGAGGGCATGCGCTCGTCCCTGGTCAGCCGGGAGGTGATCGCCGACAGCGTCGAGCTCACCATGCGCGGCCATTCCTATGACGCCCTGGTCGGCGTCGCCGGCTGCGACAAGTCCCTGCCGGGGATGATGATGGCCATGCTGCGGCTCAACGTGCCGTCGGTCTTCCTCTACGGCGGCTCGATCCTGCCCGGCCGCCTCGACGACCGCGACCTCACCGTCCAGGACGTCTTCGAGGCCGTGGGGCAGTTTTCGGCCGGCAAGATCACCGCGGAGCGGCTCTGCCAGGTGGAGCAGCACGCCTGTCCGGGCGAGGGGGCCTGCGGCGGCCAGTTCACCGCCAACACCATGGCGCTGGTGTCCGAGGCTATCGGCCTGGCGCTGCCGCTCTCGTCGGCCCTCCCGGCGGCCTACCTGGACCGCGACCAGTACGCCCGCGCCTCGGGCGAGGCGGTGATGCGGCTGATCGAGCGGAACATCCGCCCGCGCGACATCTGCACCCGCCAGGCCTTCGAGAACGCCGCGGTGGTGGTGGCGGCCACCGGCGGCTCCACCAACGGCGGCCTGCACCTACCGGCCATGGCCCATGAGTGCGGCGTCGAGTTCACCCTGCGCGACTTCGCCGAGATCTGCGCCCGCACGCCCTATATCGCCGACCTGAAGCCGGGCGGCCGGTTCGTGGCCAAGGACATGGGCGAGGCGGGCGGCGCGCCGATGCTGCTCAAGACCTTGCTGGCGGGCGGCCACCTGCATGGGGACTGCATGACGGTCACCGGCAAGACCCTCGCCGAGAACGTGGCCGACGTGGTCTGGCGCGACGATCAGGAGGTGATCCGGCCGGTCTCCAGTCCGCTGTCGCCGACCGGCGGCGTCGTGGGCCTCTGGGGCTCGCTCGCCCCCGACGGCGCGATCGTCAAGGTCGCCGGCCTGAAGCACACCCAGCACCGCGGACCGGCGCGGGTGTTCGACGGCGAGGACGCCTGCTTCGCCGCGGTCGAGCGGCGCGAGTACCAGGAGGGTGAGGTCCTGGTGATCCGCTACGAGGGGCCGAAGGGCGGCCCGGGCATGCGCGAGATGCTGTCCACCACGGCGGCGCTCTACGGCCAGGGCGTCGAGAACATCGCCCTGATCACCGACGGCCGGTTCTCCGGCGCCACGCGGGGCCTCTGCGTCGGCCACGTCGGCCCGGAAGCCGCGGTCGGCGGCCCGATCGCCCTGGTCAAGGACGGCGACATCATCACCATCGACGCCGAGGCCGGGACTCTCGAGCTGGAGGTCGACCCGATCGAGCTGGAGCACCGCGCCCACGAGCTCGCCAAGGAGGAGCCTCGGCCCATCAACTACGGCTCCGGCGCGATCTGGAAGTTCGTCCAGGGGGTTGGCCCGGCCTACGCCGGCGCGGTCACCCATCCGGGCTTCGCCGGCGAGCGCCACGTCTACGCCGATATCTGATGAGGCCGTTCCAATGAGAACCTTGGGCCTGATCGGCGGGATGAGCGCCGAGAGCACGGTGATCTACTACCAGCAGATCAACCGGCTGGTCCGCGAGCGGCTGGGCGGGCTGCACTCGGCCAGGCTGATCCTCTGGTCGGTGGACTTCGCCCCGATCGCCGAGCTGCAGGCCAAGGACGCCTGGGACGCCACCGGGGCCGTGCTGGCCGAGGCGGCGCGGCGGCTGGAGGCGGCGGGCGCCGACGCCTTGCTGATCTGCGCCAACACCATGCACATCAACGCCCCCGAGGTGACGGCGGCGACCCGCGTCCCCTTGATCCACATCGCCGACGCCACGGCGGCCGCCCTCAAGGCGCGCGGCGTGCGCCGGCCGCTGCTGCTGGCCACCCGCTACACCATGGAACTGCCGTTCTACCGCGAACTGCTCGCCGCCGCCGGCTTGCCGGCGACGATCCCGGACCCGGCGGACCGCGACCGCCTGCAGGCGATCATCTTCGACGAGCTCTGCCAGGGCGTCATCTCGCCGGCCTCCAAGGCGGAGGTGCTGGCGATGATCGCGCGGGGCCGGGCGGCGGGCGCGGACGGGGTGATCTTCGGCTGCACGGAGATCGGCCTCTTGATCGACCCGGCCGACCTGGACCTGGCGGCGGTGGACACGGCGATCGCCCATTGCGAAGCGGCGGTGGAGTTCGCCCTAGGCGGTTAGTTTGTCGTCGCCATCGTCTCGATCGCGCTCGTCGGTGTCGTGGTCGTCGAAGCGCATTGCGGGCCTGGCGTCGAAGGGCAGGGGCTCCTGCTGCGGGACCTCCTCCAACACGGTCGGGCCGCGGCGCGGGATCGGACGGCGCAGCAGCGCCTCGACCAGCGCCAGCCAGCGGTTGGCTTCCTGGATGGACTCGCGCGGGCTCATGGCCCCCTTGCGCTCGGCGTCCTGCGGCAGCCAGAGGTCGAGGTTGAAGTCGGGGTAGCGGGGGTCGGTGAAGATCAGCCGCAGCCGCACCTGGGCGTCGCCGCCGCTCATCCGGTCCACCGCGCGCCGCTCCTCGCCGCGATGCACCCGGCCCTCCACCCGGCCGTCGACGACCAGCTCGGCGCCGATCAGCTCCTCCAGGCGATAGACCAGGCACCAGGCGCCGGAGTCCCAGGCGACGGCCATCAGGTTGGCGCTGAAGTTGCAGCCTGCGCCGCGGCCCCGGCCGCGGGCGACCAGCAGGGCGTGCGGCGTCTCGCCCAGCACCCGCTTCAGGGCGCGCCGGATCCGCCGGGTCTCGTCCATGGACCAGATCACCCCGCCGCCCAGCAGGGTCAGGGCCGCGCCGGCCAGCGCGAGCGACAGAAGCAACCGCCAGACCTCATCCATCGGTTGCAAGGCTACAGCGGTGTTTGAGTCTGCTCCAGTCCGCGCGACGGGTTCGCCTCAGGCGTCCAGCTCGATGACGAACGGCACGTGGTCCGACGGCTTCTCCCAGCTGCGCACGTCGCGGTGGATGGAGACGCCGCGCAGCAGGTCGGCGGCCTGGGCGGAGAGCAGGGCGTGGTCGATGCGGATGCCGTTGTTCCGCTGCCAGGCGCCGGCCTGGTAGTCCCAGAAGGTGTAGGCGCCGGGCGCGCCGTCGGCCTGCAGGTAGGCGTCGGTGAGCCCCAGCCACTTGAGCGCCCGGAACGCCTCGCGCGACTGCGGCTGGAAGAGGGCGTCGCCGGTCCAGTTCTGCGGGAACTCCGCGTCGCGCGGCTCGGGGATCACATTGTAGTCGCCCAGCAGGGCCAGCGGCTCCTCCAGGGTCATCAGCTCGCGGACGTGGGCGTTCAGCCGGCCCATCCAGGACAGCTTGTAGGCGAACTTCTCGGTGGCGACCGGATTGCCGTTCGGCAGGTAGATGGAGGCCACCCGCACCGGCCGGGGTCCGGCGACCAGGGCCTCGATGTAGCGGGCATGGTCGTCGCCCTCGCCGCCGTGCTCGGGGTGGACTGGCAGCCCGCGGCGGACGTCCTCCAGCGGGAATTTCGAGATCAGGGCCACGCCGTTGTAGGTCTTCTGCCCGTGGATCGCGAGGTTATAGCCAAGTCGTTCAAAGGGTTCGGTCGGGAACTTCTCGTCGACGCACTTGATCTCCTGCAGGCAGGCGACATCGGGCTTGGCCTCTTCAAACCAACGGACAACGGTCTCGAGGCGGGCGTTGACCGAATTGACGTTCCAGGTGGCGATGCGCATCGAAGGCTCCCGTCGCGGAGCGCGAAGCTAGAGGCGCGGACGCGCCGGCTCAAGCGGCGGCTATTCCCGTGATCGGCCTTCCGTTCCAAGGTGGCGGACATGGTGACGGAGGCAGCCGGCATGAGCGGACGACGGGTCTTGGGCGCGCTGATCCTTGGGATTGCGGGCCTGGCGAGCCGGGGCGTGGCGGCGCCGCCCGCCGGGCCACGGGCCGAGGTCCCTATCCGCGAAGTGATCCTCAGCGATGGCGTGCGCCGCTATGCCCTGCCGGTGAAGATCGGCGGCGTGACGCTGGACGCCGGCCTCGACACCGGCTCGAGCGGTCTGCGGGTGCTGCCCGGCGTCCTGGGGCCGGACGACGCCCGGCAGGTGGGCGGCGGCTCGAACTATTCTTACGGTTCGGGTGCGGACCTGCGCGGGGTCACCGGCGAGGCGACGGTGGCGATCGGCGGCCTGGCCGCGCCCGCCCGGCTGCAGCTCGTCGAGCACGTGGGCTGCACGCCCCAGCAGCCGCGTTGTCCGGCGAGCCGGGTCAGCGAGGCCGACTACGGCGTGCAGGGCGACGGCCTGCCGCACGAGGGCTTCAAGGCGATCCTCGGGACCAATATGGGCGATGCGGAAGTCCCCAGCCTGCTGCCGGCGATGGGCGCCCGCCGCTGGATCGTCGAGCTGCCGCGCCCGGGCGAGGGGCTGCCGGGGCGGCTGATCCTCAATCCGACGGCGGAGGAGACGGCGGGCTTCGTGGCCTTCAAGACCTTCCCCGCCTTCGCCGAGCGCCGCGGCGGCCTGCACGACGCGATCGGCGGCTGCCTGGTCAACCTGGCGAGCAAGGCCAGGGCCTGCGGGGCGGTGCTGCTGGACAGCGGCGCGCCCGGCCTGGACGTCGCCAACGGCGGGCTGGGCGGCCAGCCCTGGCCGGATGGCACGGCCGCGGCCCTGACGTTCGGCGATCCCGGGGGCCAGGTGCGCGCGGTCGCGCAATTGCAGATCGGGCAGAGGTCGCAGGTCTCGCACCTGACCTATCGGCCCGATCCCCGCAACGCCGGGCCGGTGATCTATTCCGGCCTCACCGCCTATTTCGCCTTCAGCGTGCTCTACGACGCCGACGCCCGGACGGTGGCGCTGAAGCCGCGGCCACAGGCGCCGGGCGGGCCGATCGGGACGACGGTCCCGGCGTCCTGATCACGCGTCCTGATCAGTAGAACAGCTTCCTGAGGCTGATCTTCGCCACCCGGCCCACCGGATCGAGATAGGCCGGCTGGTAGATCAGCGGCGTGGCCCCGGTGGCGTCGTGCACATGCTGGCGGGCGTCGAACAGGTTGGTGACCGAGAAGGTCACCCGCACGCCGCGGACCCAGGGGTATTTCGCGGCCATCGCCTGCTGCTGGCCGAGGTCGGCGAACAGCCGCAGGTCGAGCTTGGCGAGGTCGGAGAAGCTGAGGTCGCCGGTCGGCGTGCCGGGCGCGCCGTGGACCTCGGTGGCGCTGTTCCAGTTGGCCGAGATCCGCGCGCCCAGCCCGTGCAGCAGGGCGCCGGCCTGCACCTCGATCTCCTGCCGCGGCTGGCCGCCGCCGGAGCCCATCGGCGAGCCGTTGAGCAGGTCGAACACCGGCCCGCCCGGCCGCACCAGGTACTGGTCCTCGAAATAGACCGTGTAGTAGACCGCGAACTGCAGCCGTCCGGGCGCGGCCCGCCCCGCGCCGCCGGGTCCGCCACCGCCGCCTCGGAAGCCGCCGCCGCGTCCCCCACCGCCGCCGCCGCCGAAGCCGCCGCCTCCGCCGGGAGGACCGCCGGGCCCGCCATCACCGCCGCCGGTCCCGCCGCCCCCGTCCGGGCCGCCGGGTCCGCCCGGCCCGCCGTCGGACGGCATGCCGCCGGCCGCCCGTTGTCCGCCGCCGAAGTTCCGGCGCTGGGGCCGGGGCGGCGGCTCAGGGCCGAGCGGGCGGGAGTAGTTGATCCCCAGGCGCAGGTCCGAGCGGGTCTCCTCGGCGAAGTTCACCGGCCGGACGTCCACCTCGGTGAGCTGGCCCGCAGCGTCGCGCACGAAGCGGTCGGGGAAGGCCGCCTCGATGTCGGCGGTGGCCGCCGGGAAGGTCTCGATCGGATTGTGGATCAGGCTGCGGATATAGTTGGCGGTGATCGTCAGGTCCTGGTCGGAGATCGGCTTCCAGGTCAGGCCCAGCTTGGTGACGTTGCGCACGTCGGCGGTCAGCGCCGGATTGCCGCCGTTGATCTGCCGGACCTCCACCGTCTGGCCGGTGGCGTAGTCGAACAGCCGCACCCCCGGCGTCACCACCACCGGCCCGCCGAGCTGCTGGAAGGTCGGGGCGGCCTGGTCGCGGGTGTGGGAGACGATCAGGTTCAGGCCGGTGATCGGCGTCCAGTTCATCCCGAAACCGAGGGTGGTGAGCGCCCCGAAGTCCGACAGCTGGTCGATGGCCGCGTTTCCGTTCACCGAGAGGTCGCCCAGGAAGGCCAGGACGTTGTTCTTCCGGCTGGCCAGGGGCACGTCGATGTTGGCGTGGGCGCTGGCGTCGTTGCGGGTGAAGTCCAGCGACTGGGTGAAGCCCGAGCGGAACGAGTCGGACTCGAACCAGCTCGCCACGTCGCCGACCCGGAAGCTCGAATAGATCTGGCCGGCGGGCAGGGTGATCGACGGGCCGCTGGCCACTAGGTGCACGGCCAGGCCGTCGGAGAGCGAGCGGCCCTTGTCCTGCGGCAGCAGCGGCAGCAGGCCGGGGGCCGGCGCCACGAAGGGGTCGAAGGTCGGATCCAGCGCGCTCAGCCGGGCCTGCAGCAGGCTCGCATCCACCCCCACGTCGCTGTGCGTCAGGGTGTCGGCGTGGTCGTAGGCCCCGGTCAGGTTGAACCGCCACTTGCCCACGTCGCGGTTGAAGGTGGTCCCGAGATGGGCGGTCCAGCCGTCGATGGTCTGGGTGAGCGGCCCGAAGGCGCCGACCGCGCGGTCGACCACCACCGGCCCGGCGAACGGCGAGAAGGGGTCCCCGGCCGGCACGTTGAGGCTGAGGCTCGGCAGGCCCTGCAGGGTTTCGGCGTGGGTCGCGCCCAGGGTGGCGTTCACCGTGGCGTTGATCCCGGCGAAGATCGGCCGGGTGTAGACGCCGTTGGCCGACACCGACTTCGAGGATCCGACCAGGGTGCGGAGCTGGCCGAGGTCGGGGCTCTGGTTCTGCAGGCCGGCGGTGGCCGCGAAGTCGGCGAGGCTGAGCGGCTGGCCGTTCGCGGCGCTCAACGGCACGCCGGCGATGGTGATCGGCCGCCCGGCCAGCGCGCTCAGCGCCGGGTCGATCTCGCCGCCGTCGCTCGCGGCGACCACATTGCCGAGCGGATCGAACGGCTGGCCGGCGGACAGCGAGGTGAGGCTGCGCTCGTCCTCTGTCAGGGCGGTCGCGCCGGCGACCTTCAGGTCGAGGTTGATCCGCCGGTCGCGGCGGATGCGCATCAGGTCGAGCTCGCCCTGGCCGGTGACCTGGCCGCCCTCGGTTGGCGCGCCGGCCGTGCCCTCCGCCGTCCAGGCGCGGAAGAACGGCCGCAGCACGATGTTCACCACCCGCTGGTTGGCCGCGAAGCCGTACTTGAGCGCCACCTCCTCCGGCAGGATGTCGACCCGCAGGATGGCCTCGGTGGGGATGTCGCGGATCTCGTTGAAGCCGGAGATGCGCCGGCCGTTCAGCAGCACCACCGGCCCCTCGCCGCCGCGGCCGCGGTCGGAGCGGATCTGCGGGGCCAGCTCGTCCAGCAGCTCGGTGACGGTGCTCACCCCATAGGACTGGATCTCGGCCGGGCCGATCTGCAGCTCGGGCTTGATGTCGCCGACCACCGCGCCGGGCTGCGGCCGGTCGCCGGTGACCACCAGCTCGGAGAGCGTCGCCTCGTCGTCGTCGGGATCCCGCTTCGGCGGCTTCTTGGCCTTCGCGGGCTTGGCGGCCGGCGGCTTGGCTGCAGGCGCCGAGGCTCTGGGCGCCGGCGGATTGGCTGTCGTCTGCGCAAACGCCAGGGGCGAGGCGCCGGCCATCAGCAGCGCCAGCACAACCCCGGCGCAGCGACCGCGCCGGGCGCGCGGGCCCGTTCCAATGCTCCTTGTTCGCCGCATGGCGCCTAGCTCGACCGATTCCGGGCCCCCCCGCGAGGCCGATCCCCTCCGCTGGTGGCCAAGGATGGCGTCCAAACAAGGGCGGCGGCTTTACGGCGCCGTTACAAGCGCGAAACCCACCTCGGGTTGTGGCCTCCGCGCCGCGTCACACGGGCGCCAAAGCCTGGCCTTAGGATGAGCGTGGTGGCGTGGCGCGTTTGGTCCGACGTCGCGCCTGAGTTTCGCCGATCCGGCGGAGCTTCGGCGCGATCCAGCCGTTGAGGCGAGGTTGTCGATGAATCGAGGAGCGGTGATGTCGCGCTTGCGGCCCCGGGACGTTCGCGCCATGGCGTTCTGGCTGGCCAGCAGCCTGGCGATGCTGGTGGCCGTCTATCTCGCCTCGCACAGCGTGATCGCCGCGGCCGCCCTGGTCGCCGCCTACAACAGCTGGCTGCTCACCCGGCCGCGCATGAAGCGGGTGTTCAAGCGGCTGCGCGGCGAGACCGTCGACTTCAGCAGCTACTATCAGGACTAGGCCGCGGCCTTTCGCCGGCGAGCGCCTCAGGCGACCGCGCGCGCCGTGTCGGCCGACCAGACGTCGCCGCGCTGCGCCTGCAGGATCTCCACCTCGCCGTCCTCGAGGCGGGCGGCGGTGAGCACGCCGGTGGCGTAGGCGCCGGTGTCGAGGCCCAGGCGGTGCTCGGTGACCTGGGGCTGCTCGCCCAGCCAGGTGTGGCCGTGGACGATGGTCTTGCCGAACGGGCCCGGCTGGTCGACGAAGCCGCGGCGGATCCACAGCAGGTCGTTCTCCGCCTGGCCTTCCAGGGGTACGCCTGGCCGGACGCCGGCGTGGACGAAGGCGTAGTCGCCGACCACCACCATCAGCTCCAGCTGCTGCAGCAGGCGCAGGTGCGAGGCGGGCATCCGCTCCAGCAACTCGTCGCGGGCGCGGGCGTAGACCTCGGGCCCGTCCTCGGCCTGGGGTGGGATGACGCCGTAGGAGGCCAGGGTCTCGGCGCCGCCGAAGCCCATCCAGGGCCCGCCGCGCTCCGGCTCGTCGAGGAAGCCCAGCAGGGCCTGCTCGTGGTTGCCTTTCAGGAAGTGGATCTCCAGGTCGCTGCGCCGCTTCAGCCAGACCAGGGCCTCCATGACCTTGGCGGACTGCGGCCCGCGGTCCACGTAGTCACCGAGGAAGATCAGGATCGGCCGTCGGCCGCAGGCGCGCTCAGCATAGTCCGCGGCGAGCTGGGCCAGGACGTCCTTCATCAGCTCGTAGCAGCCGTGCACGTCGCCGATCGCATAGACCAGCTCGCCGCCGGTCAGCGCGGGCGTCCGCTGCGGGCCGGCGAACGGGTTGAAGGCCTGGTCCATCAGCGCCACCCCGGCAGGAAGCGGAACAGGCTGTCGGGCCGCGCCTGGCGCACCGGCCGCTGATAGGTCGGCCCGGCGGCCGAGCGATCGAGGTCGCGGGCCAGCACGTTGTAGGCAGCCTCCAGGCGGGCGGGATCGTGGGCGTAGCGGCGGCGCGCGCTCGCCCAGCGGTCGCGGTCCTCGGCCAGCAGGGCGCGGGGCACGCCGGCGCGGATGGCGTGGGCGTAGGCCGCGCGCAGGCGACGATCGGCCGCCTGCGGGCCGGCGAAGGAACCGTGGCTGGCCGGCGCCTGGGAGGCCGCCTGCGGCGGTGCGGGCCGCATCGGCGCCGGCGTCGCCACGGGCGCGGCCAGGGCGGCGTCGGAGGCCTGCGGGGTCTGGACGGGCGCAACCATCTCCACCGGCAGCGCGCCGGCATGTGACGCGCCGGGCGGCCTGGGGGGCTTCACCAGCAGGGCGCCGGCGGCCAGGCCGATGAGCGCCGCCGCGCCGATCGCGCCGAGGCTGGCGGCCGGGAGCCGACCGCGGATCGCGCCCGGCGGGGCGGTGCGGGGACCGCGTTCGACGCGCGCTGCGCCCGGCAGCCGCCCGGCCGCGGGGGCGGGCTCGCCGAAGATGGCCTCCAGGTCGGCCGAGACGGAGCGCGCGCGGCCGGTGCGCTCGGCCGCCGCCGAGGGGTCCTGCAAAGGGAATGCGAAGTCGGAAGCCACGTCGGGGATCGTCCTTTGAGGCCCGTGCGCCGTCCCAGCACGCCAAGCGTTCCTGCCGAAACGGCCGCCGCGAAGCTTCGATCCCGAGAACTGTAAGGCCCCATTGCGACAGCCGGCTTGCAGTCGGGCCGGCGCGGTTATACTTAATAGATCACTTAAGTGATGGAGCCTGCCATGCTCATTCTCCACGGCCACCCGCTGTCGACCTTCCACATGAAGGCTGCCATGGCGCTCTACGAGACCGGGGCTCCGTTCGAGCAGGTGCTGCTGGACCTCGGCGACGAGGGCGCGCGCAACCGCTTCTATGCGTTCTGGCCGCTCGGCAAGTTTCCCGTGCTGCGCGACGAGGCCCGCGGCGAGACGGTGCCGGAGACGGCGATCATCCTCGACTACCTGTCGAGCTTCTACCCGGGCGAGACGGTGCTGATCCCCAGGGACCCCGACCTCGCCTGGAAGGTCAGGCTCGCCGAGCGGATCTACGACCTGCATGTCCAGACATCGATGCAGAAGATCATCGACAACCGGCTGCGGCCTGCCGAGGCCAAGGATCCCTTCGGCCTCGAACAGGCGCGGGGCCACCTCCGCCGCACCCTCGATTTCCTGGAGGCGGGGCAGGGGAGCCGCGCCTGGGCGGTGGGCGAGGCCTTCACCGGCGCCGACTGCGCCGCCGCGCCGGCCCTCTACTACGCCGACAAGGTCCTGCCGTTCGAGGCGAGCCATCCGGCGCTGTGGGCCTATTTCCAGCGGCTCAAGGCGCGGCCGTCGTTCGCCCGCGTGCTGCAGGACGCCGCGCCCTACCTCCACATGTTCCCGGCCGAGTCATGAGCCCGCAGGCCGTCCCCCTGGACCGCGTCTTCCACGCCCTGGCCGACCCGGCGCGGCGCACCATGCTGGAGCGCCTGACCCGCGGCCCCGCCTCGGTGAGCGAACTGGCCCAGCCGCTCGCCATGTCGCTGCCGGCGGTGGCGCAGCACCTGGCGGTGCTGGAGCTGAGCGGCCTGGTGACGAGCCAGAAGGTCGGCCGGGTGCGCACCTGCCAGATCGAGGCGGGCGCCCTGCAGCCGGCCGAACAATGGATCAACGACCGGCGGATCATCTGGGAGCGCCGCCTGGACCGCCTGGGCGACTACCTCGCCCGCCAATCGAAGGACCCTGGGAAGGGGGAGACGCCATGACCGAGCGCAGCATCACGCACGGAACGTTCAGCCTCGAGCGCACCTATGACGTCCCGCGCGAGCGGGTCTTCGCCGCCTTCGCGACCTTCGAGGGCAAATCGGCCTGGTTCGGGGGTGGCGACGGCTACACCCTCGTCGAGCGGACCTTCGACTTCCGGGAGGGCGGGACCGAGCGGGCGACCGGCCGGTGGGAGAACGGCACGGTCTCGCAGTTCGACGCCCGCTACTTCGACATCGTGCCGGGCGAGCGCATCGTCTACGCCTACGAGATGCGCATCGACGGGACGAAGATCTCCGTCTCGCTGGCGACCATCGAGTTCAAGGCCGCCGGCTCCGGCACGAGCCTCATGCTCACCGAGACTGGCGCCTTCCTCGACGGCTACGACGACGCCGGCAGCCGCGAGCACGGCACCAACTTCCTGATGGACCGCATGGGCGCCTCGCTGACCCGGGCGCTGGCCTAGGATGGATCGACATTCAACCCAGGCGCGGCGAGTTCCCAAATAGCCCACCTCCATCGAGGAGGAGGGAGGTCTATTCTCGGGCCGCTCGCTGAATAGGCTTCCGCCCTAGGGCTTGGCCGGCGCCGCCTCGGTCTTGGTCAGGGTCAGCGGCATGCTGAGCCCCTGGGTGAAGGTGCCGGTGAAGGTCTTGCCGTCAGGCGCATATTCGCCGACCAGCTCGCCGCCGATCGCCAGGAACAGGATGCTGGCCTTGTTCCCGTCCGCCTTGTAAGCGGCGGCCGGGATCGAGACACCCTGATCGAGGCTGTCGAGCACGGCGATGGTCTCGCTGCCGGTGGTGGCCACGTGCAGCAGCAGGCGCAGCTGCTGGCCGCTGGGAACCTTGAGCACGCCGGCCCAGTCGCCGTCGTGGCTCTGGGCGAGGGCGGGCGAGGCGATGAGGAAGGCCGCGGCTGCGGCCAGGCCGAGACGCCGGATGCTGAGCATGATGACGAACCCCGAGCTACGCTATGGCGAAGCGCAGTCTGCCTCGGCGCGGACGCCTTCGCCAGCCCGCTGGCCGACCGGCGGTATTAAACTGTCGTCATCTAGCGGGCGCGGGCGCGCGTCAGATCGAGAAGCTGACGCCGCAGCCGCAGCTCGACTTGGCGTTGGGGTTGCGCACCTGGAAC
Source organism: Phenylobacterium sp. (assembly GCA_004799545.1). Classification (GTDB taxonomy): domain Bacteria; phylum Pseudomonadota; class Alphaproteobacteria; order Caulobacterales; family Caulobacteraceae; genus Phenylobacterium. The sequence goes on along the minus strand of SSMU01000021.1, from coordinate 146,410 downwards.
TGGGCGCCGACCAGCTCGTCGACGAAATCGATCTCCGAGCCCTTGAGCAGGACCAGCGAGACCAGGTCCACCAGGGCGCGTGCGCCATCGCGCTCGACGACCAGGTCGTCATCGCGGGTCTCGTGCGTCAGGCCGAGCTCGTACTGGAAGCCGGAGCAGCCGCCGCCCTCCACCGCCACGCGCAGCATGACCTCGCGGCCTTCCGCCTCGCCGATCGCGCGGATGCGCGCCGCGGCGGCGGGAGAGAGGGTCACGTCCGAGGTCAAGGCGGGGGCTATGGTCATGTCTGTTAAACGAAATGTCGGCTTAGCCTATATGAGGTGCCGTGCGGCTTCGACCAAGAGGCCAGTTTTCCGTAAGGGTTAGATGCCGTCCGTTCCTTCCCGTGCGTCCTACGCCGAGCGCCCCTCCGAATCCCGCGGCCGCAAGGTCGCCGAGGCGGAGAGCCGCACCCGCACGCCGTTCGCCCGCGACCGCGACCGCATCATCCACGCCACCGCTTTCCGAAGGTTGAAAGAAAAGACCCAGGTCTTCGTGGCTCACGAGGGCGATCATTTCCGCACCCGGCTGACCCATTCGCTGGAGGTGGCGCAGATCGCCCGCTCGGTGGCCACCGCGCTCGGCCTCGACGCCGACCTCGCGGAGACCATCGCGCTTGCCCACGACCTCGGCCACCCGCCGTTCGGTCACGCCGGCGAGGACGAGCTGCAGGTGCAGATGGAGGGGTTCGGCGGCTTCGACCACAATGTTCAGACCTTTCGGGTGGTGACCAAGCTGGAGCGCCGCTATCCGCGCTTCGACGGCCTGAACCTCACCTGGGAGACCCTGGAGGGGGTGATCAAGCACAACGGCCCGGTGGCTGCGAAGCTGGAGCAGCCCTCCTGGCGGGCGATTGGCGAGTTCGACGCCGACTACGACCTCAGGCTCGACACCTGGGCCTCGGCGGAGGCGCAGGTCGCCGCCCTGGCCGACGACATCGCCTACAACAACCATGACGTCGACGACGGGGTCTCGGCGGGCCTGTTCTTCCTTAAGGAGCTCTTGGACGTGCCGCTGATCGGGCCGCACGTGGCCAGCGCCATGGCCGACTACCCCGACTGCGACCAGTCGATCCTCCGCCTGGAGGCGGTGCGCCGGATGATCGGGGCCATGGTCGACGACGTGCTGACCGAGACCCGCCGCCGCGCCGCGGCGAGCAAGGTCGAGACGCCCGAGCAGGTCCGCATGCTGGGCCACGCCCTGGTCGCCTTCTCCCGCGACATGGCCGAGGACCTGGGCGAGCTGCGCGCCTTCCTGATGGAGCGGATGTACCGCCATTGGCGGGTCAACCGCACGCGCAGCCAGGCCCGGCGGATGCTGGGCGAGATGTTCAAGCTGTTCATGGCCGAGCCGGACACGCTGCCCACCGAATGGCAGCAGCGCGCGAGCGCGCGGGATCAGGCCGGCCAGGCGCGCGTGGTCTGCGACTACATCGCCGGCATGACCGATCGCTTCGCCATCGAGGAGCACCGCAAGCTCTTCCACCTGGACGTCTGGGGCGGAGCCTAAGGCGGCCTGCGTCTCGACGCCCCATTCCGGCGGGGCGGTCGCCCACAGAAAATGCGGACTGCAAGACCACCCGAGGGCGACCCTTTCGCTAGACTTGGGTTTCGCGGCGCGTGATTCGCTCTAGGCAGCGGGCAGCGCCGGCCGTTCGGAGCTGAGCTATGGTTGACCACGAGCGCGGGGCCTATACGCCGCCGACCGACACCTCGCCGCTGGCCTTTGAGGCGCGGCAGCCGGTGCGCGGCGCCCGGCCGTTCCCGTTGACCCTGGTGGTCAGCGTGCTCGTGCTGCTGGGGCTGGCCGCGGCGATCTTCGTCTTCTACCGCTCCGGCGTGCGCCAGTCGGGCGCCGCGCCACAGGCGGTGGGAACGCCGGTGGGCGGGCTGAAGGCCGCCGCGCCGGCCGAGGCCCAGCCGCAGGATCCGGCCCAGGGGCTGGAGATCTACCGCTCCGAGAACGGCCAGCCGCCGCAGCTGGTGCCGACCGCGCCGCCGCAGTTCACCCCGCCGCCCGAGCAGCCGCAGGCCCGGCCGAAAGGCGGTCCGCCGGTGGTGGTGACCCCGCCCGCGGCCCTGCCGCCGGCCGCGACGCCCCCCACCACCGCGGCGCTCCCGGCCGCGCCGGTGCTGCGCCCGGCCCAGAACCCGCCGCCGGTGGCCGCCGCGCCGCCGGCCCCCAGGCCCGCGCCCTCGGCCCCCAAGGCCGCCGTCGCGCCCGTCGCCCCGACCCCGAAGCCGGTGGAGAAGAAGCCCGCCCCCGTCGCCGAGAAGCCGCCGGCCGCGAAGACCGCCGCCGCCAAGCCGGCCATCGAAAAGGCCACCGCCGCCCCGACCAAGGCCGGCGCCGCCGCCGTGCAGATCGGCGCGGTGAGCTCCGAGGGCCTGGCCGACAAGACCTGGAACGACGCGGTCGCCGTGGCGCCGGGGCTCGCCGCCGGCAAGGGCAAGGGCGTCGAGAAGGTCGATCGCGACGGCAAGACCCTCTACCGCACCTCGGTCACCGGCTTCGCCAGCAAGGCCGAGGCGGCGGCGTTCTGCGACAAGCTGAAGGCCGCGGGGAAGGCCTGCTTCGTCAAGTGAGCGTCCGCGCCTGCATCCTGGGCTGCGCCGGCCCCACGCTCTCCGCCGAAGAGGCCGCCTTCTTCCGGGACGTGAAGCCGTGGGGCTTCATCCTCTTCGCCCGGAATGTCGAGACCCCGGACCAGGTGCGCCGGCTGACCGCGGCCCTGCGCGAGACCGTGGGCCGGCCCGATGCGCCGATCCTGGTCGACCAGGAGGGCGGCCGGGTGCAGCGGCTGAAGGCGCCCCACTGGCGGGCCTATCCGCCCGGTCGCGCCTACGGCCGGCTGGCCGGCAACGATCCGATCCTGAAGCGCGAGATCACCCGGCTGGGCGCGCGGCTGATCGCCCATGACCTGGCCGCGCTGGGCATCAACGTCGACTGCGTGCCGGTGCTGGACGTGCCCGATCCCTCCGGCCACGAGATCATCGGCGACCGCGCCTATGGCCAGACGCCGGACGAGGTGGCCTCGCTGGGCCGCGCGGCGGCCGAGGGGCTGATCGCCGGCGGCGTTCTGCCGGTGATCAAGCACATCCCCGGCCACGGCCGCGCGATGGCCGACAGCCACTTGGAGCTGCCGGTGGTGCAGGCCTCCTACGACGAGCTGGACGGCCGCGACTTCGCCCCGTTCCGCGCGCTCTCCGACATGCCGATGGCGATGAGCGCCCACGTGATCTACGCGGCCATCGATCCGAAACGGCCGGGCACCACGTCGCGCAAGGTGATGCGCCGGGCGATCCGCGGGGCGATCGGCTTCGACGGCCTGGTGATGACCGACGACCTCTCCATGAAAGCGCTCTCCGGCGACTTCACCGACCGGGCGCGCGATGCGCTCTCGGCCGGATGCGATATGGTGCTCCACTGCAACGGCGAGATGACGGAGATGAAGGCGGTGGTCGCTGGGACCGGAGCCTTGAAGGGCAGGGCGGCGAGGCGGGCCGCCGCCGCCCTGGCCCGCATCCCCCGCGCTGTCGAGCCGCTGGATGTGGCCGAGGCGGTGGCCCGCTTCGAGGCGGCGTTCGAAGGGCGTTCGGCGGCATGAGCGGCGGCTATCAACCCGGCCTGGATTTCGCCGCCGCCCAGACCGCGGCCGAGGACGGCGAGGCGCTGATCGTCGACCTGGACGGCTACGAGGGCCCGCTGCACGTGCTGCTGGCGCTAGCCCGCAGCCAGAAGGTCGACCTGCTCAAGCTCTCGGTGCTGAAGCTCGCCGAGCAGTACCTGGCCTTCGTGCACGAGGCGCGGCGCCTGCGCTTCTCGCTGGCTGCCGACTACCTGGTGATGGCCGCCTGGCTGGCCTACCTGAAGTCGCGCCTGCTGCTGCCGAAGCCCGAGCGGCCCAGGGAGGAGGAGGCGCCGGCCGAGGAGATCGCCGCCCGGCTCGCCTTCCGCCTCGCCAAGCTCGACGCCATGCGCAAGGCCGCCGAGGCGCTGAAGGACGGCCCGCAGCTCGGCCGCGAGGTGTTCGGCCGCGGCGATCCGCAGGCCATCAAGATCATCCCGTCGGGCCGCATCGAGGGCGACCTCTACGCCCTGATGGACGCCTACATCGGCCAGCGCCGCAAGGAGAGCGGCCGCCACTACACGCCCGCCGCGCCGACCGCTTATCCCCTGGAGGACGCCCGCGAGCGCCTGCGCCGGCTGTTGCCGGAGCTCGCCCGCTGGACGCCGCTGGCCGGGGTCGCGCCGATGCTGCCCGAGGGCCAGGGCCCGACGCGGGCCTCCTGCGTCGCCTCGACCCTGTCGGCCAGCCTCGAGCTGGTGAAGGACGGGGCGCTGGAGGCCCGCCAGCTGGAGGCTTTCGCCGACGTCTTCCTCCGCGCCCGGGTCCGGGCCGCATGAGCGACGTGGCCCACACCGAGCGCGAGGTCGAGGCGCTGCTGTTCGCCGCCGCCGGTCCCTTGAGCGAAGGCGATCTCGCCCGCCGGCTGCCGGAGGGGGCCGATGTGCTCGGCGCGCTCGCCGCCCTGCAGGCGCGCTACGCCGGCCGCGGCGTGGAGCTGGCCTGCGTCGCCGAGCGCTGGCGCTTCCAGACCGCCGAGGACCTCGCCTGGCTGATGACCGAGGAGCGGGACGAGCCGCGCCGCCTGTCGCGCGCCGCCCAGGAGACCCTGGCGATCATCGCCTACCACCAGCCGGTGACCCGAGCCGAGATCGAGGCGGTGCGCGGGGTGCAGGCCAGCCGCGGCACCCTCGACGCCCTGCTGGAGCTGAGCCTGGTGCGGATGCGCGGCCGCAGGCGCACGCCCGGCCGGCCGGTCACCTACGGCACCACCGACGCTTTCCTCGAACACTATGGCCTGGCCAACCTCGCCGACCTGCCGGGCGTGGCTGAGATGAAGGCTGCGGGCCTGCTGTCGATGGACCTGCCGGCGGACTTCGCCGTCCCCGACCCCATGGGCCTGGGCCCGGACGAGGATCCGCTGGACGACGGCGAGGCCCCGGAATTCCACACCGACTTCATGGGCGAGGCCGAAGCCGCGGACGAGGGGCGCTAGGCTGGCGCCGCTGATCCGTTGGCGCGCGCTCGACGTACGGATTATATAGCGGCTTGAGATTTCGCGGGGGCGCGGTGATCGAACCGCGAACCGCATTGGGAGTTTCTCTGAGATGGGTACGTTTTCGATCTGGCACGTGATCATCGTCGTGGCGCTGCTGGCGCTGCTGTTCGGTGGCCGCGGGAAGATTTCCGGCATCATGGGCGACACCGCCAAGGGCATCCGCGCCTTCCGCGAGGGCCTGAAGGGTGAGGAAGAAACCCACACGGCCGAAGCCGCCAAGCCGCTGCCCAAGGAGTCCGAAAAGGACAAGGCGCGCAGCTGACGCGGCCGCCCGGGCCCCTGGCGTTCCCCTCCGGCTGAAACCACGCTAAGGCCAGCGGCATGTTCCCTGAAGGCCGCGCCCTCGAGCTCATGATCGCCGCCGTCATCGCGCTGGTGGTGGTGGGCCCGAAAGACCTGCCCATCCTGCTGCGCCGGGTGGGCCAGTTCATGGCCAAGCTGCGCGGCATGGCGGCGGAGTTCCGCGCCAGCTTCGACGAGATGGCCCGCCAGTCGGAGCTGGATGACCTGCGCAAGGAGGTCGACGCCCTGCGCAAGGGCCAGCTGGCCGAGATCGCCGCCGGCTCCTCGCACGCCGAGCTGAACCAGGCGGTCGACGAGATCCATCAGAGCCTGGCCGACGTGGGCGTCCAGCTGCACCCGCCGATGAGCTACCAGTATTCCGAGGCGGCGGCCGAGCCCGCGCCCCAGACCACGATCGCCATCGCCGAGCCCAAGCCGAAGGCCAGGCCGCGCGCCAAGACGGCCGCGACCGCCAAGCCTGCCGCCGCGAAGAAGGTCACCGCTAAGACGGCCGCTCCGGCCAAGGCCTCTGCCGCCGCGAAGCCGACCGCCCGCAAGGCGCCGGCCAAGGGCGCCCAGAGTCGGGGCAAGTCGTGAGCGACCTGCATCCCGACGAGTCGGAGATCGAATCCTCCCGTGCGCCCCTGCTCGATCACCTGATCGAACTCCGCCAGCGGCTGATCGTCTGCATCGCCGCGATCCTGGTGGCCTTCCTGGCCTGCTTCGTGTTCGCCACGCCGCTGCTCGAGTTCCTGCTGCATCCCTTCATCATCGCCACCCAGCTGCTGGCGATCCGCCAGCACGAGCACCCCGCCGCGGGCTCCGACCTGGTGGGCGTCCTGGACGGGGCGAAGAACATGATCCTGGCGCTGGTCGGCGTGCTGCACCTGCCGCCGCCGAAGGGCCAGGTGACCAGCCTGATCGCCACCGCGCCGCTGGAGATATTCTTCACCAAGGTGAAGCTCGCAGGTTTCGGGGCGGTGATCGTCAGCTTCCCGGTGCTGGCCTGGCAGGTCTACGCCTTCGTGGCGCCGGGGCTCTACAAGCGCGAGCGGCGCGCCTTCCTGCCGTTCCTGGTGGCGGCGCCGGCGCTGTTCCTGCTGGGCGCAGCGCTGGTCTACTACATGATCCTGCCGTGCATCCTGTGGTTCTCCTATTCGCAGCAGATCGTCGGCACGGCCGGCATCTCGGTGCAGCTGATGCCCAAGGTCTCGGAATACTTCGGCCTGGTGACCACGCTGGTCCTCTGCTTCGGCCTGTTCTTCCAGCTGCCGGTGATCCTGACCCTCTTGGCCATGGCGGGCCTGGTGAACGCCGGCATGCTGCTGAAGGGCTGGCGCTTCGCGGTGGCCGGGATCGTGGTGGCGGCGGCCATCGTCACCCCGCCCGACCCGATCAGCATGACCCTGCTCGCCCTGCCGATCATCGGGCTCTACTTCGCCTCGATCGCCTGCGTGAAGCTGATCGAGCGTGGCCGGGCGCGAGACGACGCGGCCGAAGCGACCGCCTAGCCTTGGCGCCCCCGCCGACGCGCTCTAGAGAGGGCGGCTTCCCACCCCCCGTCAGCGGCCGCCATGCACGACATCCGAGCCATTCGCGAAACGCCTGAGCCCTACGAAAAAGGCTGGGATGCGAAGGGGCTGTCCGGTTCGGCGGTGGTGAAGCAAATTCTCGGCTTCGACGCGACCCTACGCGCCGCCCAGACCGCGCTGCAGGCCGCCCAGGCCGAGCGCAACGAGGCGTCGAAGAAGATCGGCCAAGCCAAGGCTGCGAAGGACGAGGCAGAAGCTTCGCGCCTGATGGCCCAGGTCGAGACGCTGAAGGCCGCGCTGGAACGCGAAGCCGAGACGGAGCGGACCACCGCCGAAGCGCTCAAAGAGATCCTCGACACCCTGCCCAACATCCCCGCGCCCGATGTGCCGCACGGCGAGGGCGAGCACGACAACCTCGAGGTCCGCCGCTGGGGCGAGCCGTTCGCCATCAAGGGCGCCAAGGACCACCAGACGGTGGGCGAGGCCCTGGGCCTGATGGACTTCGAGGCCGCCGCCCGGATGAGCGGCGCGCGCTTCGTGGTGCTGAAGGGCGAGCTGGCGCGGCTGGAGCGCGCGCTCGGCCAGTTCATGCTGGACTTCCAGACCCGCGAGCACGGCTACCTGGAGGTCTCGCCGCCGCTGCTGGTCAACGACGCGGCGGCCTATGGCACCGACAAGCTGCCGAAATTCGCCGACGACCTGTTCCAGACCACCGACGGCCGCTGGCTGATCCCCACCGCCGAGGTGCCGCTGACCAGCCTGGTGATGGGCCAGGTGGTGGCCGAGGAAGAGCTGCCGATGCGCCTCACCGCGCTGACGCCCTGCTTCCGCTCGGAGGCCGGCGCCTCGGGCCGCGACACCCGCGGCATGATCCGCCAGCACCAGTTCTACAAGGTCGAGCTGGTCTCGATCACCACGCCTGAGCAGTCGGAGGCCGAACACGAGCGGATGGTCGGCTGCGCCGAGGCGGTGCTGAAGCGGCTGGAGCTGCCGTTCCGCACCATGCTGCTGTGCACCGGCGACATGGGCTTCGGCGCGCGCAAGACCTACGACCTGGAGGTCTGGATCCCCTCGGAGGACCGCTACCGCGAGATCAGCTCCTGCTCCAACACCGGCGACTTCCAGGCCCGGCGGATGAACGCCCGCAGCAAGAAGGCCGGGGAAAAAGGGACACGCTTCGTCCATACGCTGAACGGTTCGGGCCTGGCCGTGGGGCGGACGCTGGTGGCGATCATGGAGAACTACCAGGACGAGGATGGCCGCATCGCCATCCCGCAGGCCCTGCATCCCTATCTGCCGGGTCTGACGCACATCGGGGGCAAGGCCTAGGGTGAGGATCCTGCTCACCAACGACGATGGCATCCATGCCGAGGGTCTGGCGGCCCTGGAGCGGATCGCGGCCAAGCTGTCCGACGACGTCTGGACCTGCGCGCCGGAGTACGAGCAGTCGGGCGCCAGCCGGGCGCTGACGCTGGCCGAGCCGATCCGGGTGCGCAAGGTGGCCGCGCGCAAGTTCGCCACCACCGGCACGCCGACCGACTGCGTGATGCTGGCGATCACCGAGCTGGTCGAAGGCGCCAAGCCCGACCTGGTGCTGTCCGGCGTCAACCGCGGAGCCAATGTCGCCGAGGACGTGACCATGTCCGGCACGGTGGCCGGCGCCATCGAGGGCATGGCGTTGGGCGTGCCGTCCATCGCCCTATCGCAGACCTGGGGACCCGCGCCGCTCGACCCGTCCTACGAGTCCGCCGAGGCCTTCGCGCCGGGGATCATCAGGCGGCTGATGGAGGTCGGCTGGCCGCGCGACGTGATCCTCAACCTCAACTTCCCGACCCGGCCGCTGGACGAGATCGGCGAGGTGGAGGTGACCCGCCAGGGCTTCCGCGACGTGCAGGTGCGGATGGCCGAGAAGCGCACCGACCTGCGCGGCCGCGACTACTACTGGATGGGCTTCCGCCAGGAGCGCTCCAAGCCCGCCGAGGGCACCGACCTGCGGGCGCTCTACGAGGGGCGGATCTCGGTGACGCCGCTGCACATCGACCTGACGCACATGGCCAGCGTCCACGACCTGAAGAAGGTCCTGGGCGGGCCGCCGCCGAAGGCCTGAGATGGCCAAGCCGCCGCACGAACCCGATCCCGCCCTGGCCCGCCTGATCCTGGCGTTGCGCTCGCAGGGCGTCACCGACCCGGCGGTGCTGAACGCCATCGAGACCACGCCACGCGAAGCCTTCACGCCGGACCTCTTCAAGGAGCGGGCCTTCGAGGATTCGGCCCTGCCCATCGCCTGCGGCCAGACCATCAGCCAGCCGTACATCGTCGGCCTGATGACCCAGGCCCTGAAGATCGACCGCCGCGACCGGGTGCTCGAGATCGGCACCGGCTCCGGTTACCAGACGACGATCCTCTCCAAGCTGTCGCGGCTGGTCTACACGGTGGAGCGCTACCGCACCTTGCTGCGCGACGCCGAGGCGCTTTTCAAGACGCTGGGCCTCACAAACGTGATCACCAAGTTCGGCGACGGCGGGAAGGGCTGGCCCGAGCAGGCGCCTTTTGACCGCATTATGGTCACGGCGGCGGCGCCAGGTGAGCCCAAGGCTCTGCTTTCGCAACTGAAGCCGAGCGGCATCCTGGTCGCGCCGATCGGCAAGGGGCCGGTGCAGAGCCTGCGCCGCTATGTTGGTGACGGCGAGGGCGGCTTCGAGGTCGAGGCGCTCACCGATGTGCGCTTCGTCCCCCTGCTGGATGGCGTGGCCAAGGAACTGTGAAGCTTGTCCTGCGGCGCTATGCGGCTTTGCGGGTGGCGGGGCGCGGTGGCATCCCCCAAACTCCCCCAACCGCCGATTGATTCTTTGACTGCCCTCTTGGAGCGGTGATGACGCAAACCTTCGGAAGAACCGCCCTGCTGCTGCTCGCCACGAGCACGCTCGCGCTCAGCGCCGGCGCCTCGTCGGCGGCCGTCCACCATCGCCGCCACCACCACCATGCGGCGCCTGCGGCCGAGGCGGATCAGCCCGCGGCCGCCACCTATAAGGTCAGGAAGGGCGACACCCTCGCCACGATCGCCGACACGCTGAACGTCACGGTCGCCCAGCTGAAGAAGGCGAACCACCTCAAGGGCACGGCCCTGACGCCGGGCAAGATCTTGAAGATCCCCGGTGCGGCGCCGGCCAAGGGCGCGACCGGCAAGAAAGGTTCGCACGCCGCCCAGGCCGCAGCCGAGGCGCCGACCACCTACAAGGTCCGGAAGGGCGACACGCTCGACAAGGTCGCCAAGAAGACCGGGGTCAGCGTCGCCGAGCTGCGCGCCGCCAACGGGCTCACCAAGCGCGCCAAGATCCACGCCGGCCAGAGCTTGAAGCTTTCGGCTGAAGAGGCCGCGCCTGCGAGGCGTGGCCGCAAGGGGGCGAGGGGCGAGGCCCAGACCGAGGAGCCGGTCTACACGGCGGGCGGGGACCACGGCGGCCGCGCCTCGATCGGCCGGGTCGTCGAGGTCGAGGGCGCGCCGCGCACCTACAGGGTCAAGCGCGGCGACACCTTGGAGAAGGTGGCCGAGAAGCTCGGCCTCAGCGTCGCCCAGCTGAAGAAGGAAAACCATCTCCGCCGCTCGACGGTGAAGCGCGGCCAGGTGTTGCGCGGCCGGGGCGAGCTGGTGAAGGCCTATGTGGTCGGGCCGGGCGACACGATCTATTCGATCTCCCGCCGCTTCGACGTGAGCGTGGAGCGGCTGCGCGCCGCCAACGGCATGGGCCGGCGCGGGAGCATCCACACCGGCGAGAAGCTCCGCCTGCCCGCGGGCTTCCGTGACCACGGGGCGGCCGCGGGGACCTTCACCCCGCCCACCTACCAGGCGCCGCCGGAGCGGCCGACCACCGAGCTGCCGCCCACCCGCCCGACCTACACGCCGCCGTCGCGGCCCTACGTTCCGCCGGTGATCGCCACGCCAGGCAGCGGCCCAGCCGTGGCGCCGACCTCGGCCCCGCCGCCCACCGACGCCCAGATCTCCGAGATGGGGCGCGGCAAGTTCCTCTGGCCGCTGCAGGGCCAGATCATCTCCGACTTCGGGGCCAAGGCGACCGGCCAGCGCAACGATGGGATCAACATCCAGGCCTCGACCGGCGACCCGGTCCATGCCGCGGCGTCCGGCAGCGTGGTCTATGCCGGCGACCAGGTGCCCGGCTACGGCAACCTCGTGCTGATCAACCACGCCGACGGCTGGGTGACGGCCTACGCCCACCTCTCCAAGGTCGAGGTGAAGATGCAGCAGAAGGTGAGCCAGGGTCAGGAAATCGGCCTGGCGGGCTCCACCGGCGGGGTTTCCGCCCCGCAGGTGCACTTCGAGGTCCGCTACCACGCCAACCCGTCCGACCGCGCCCAGCCGATCGACCCGAAGCTGGTGCTGCCGCGTAACTAGAGCGGCAGGGTCTTCCCCAACTCCCCCGCCAGGTCGCGGATGAACTGCCAGGCGACGCGGCCGGAGCGGGCGCCGCGGGTCTGCGCCCACTGCAGGGCGCGGCGGTCGAGGTCCGGGACCTTCAGGCCGAAGCGCTTCGCATAGCCCGCGACCGCGGCCAGGTAGGTCTCCTGGTCCATGGGCGGGAAGCCGATCCACAGGCCGAAGCGGTCGGAGACGCTGACCTCCTCCTCGGCGTCCTCAGCCGCGGCGATCAGGCCGCGGTCCTCCCCGTGGCCGCGCGGCATCAGGTGGCGGCGGTTGGAGGTGGCCACGAACAGCACATTGGCCGGCGGGCCGGAGACCCCGCCCTCCAGCGCCGACTTCAGCGCCTTGGCGGCGGCCGCGCCCTCCTCGAACGACAGGTCGTCGCACAGCACCACGAACCGCTCGGGCCGGGCGCGCAGGAAATCGAACAGGTCGGGCAGGGCGGTGACCTGGTCACGGTCCACCTCCACCAGCTTCAGGTCCGGCGCCGCCTCAGCCACCGCCATGAAGGCGGCCTTGGCGAGCGAGCTCTTGCCGGTGCCGCGCACGCCCCACAGCAGGGCGTGGTTGGCGGGCAGGGCCTGGGCGAACCGCTCGAGGTTCTGCAGGAAGCGGCCCTTCTGGCGGTCGACGCCCACCAGGCTCTCCAGCGCCAGGGGATAGTCCGGCGCGGCGTGGAAGGCGCCGCTCGCCGGGTCGTGGCGGAACAGGCGCGCCGCCGCGAAGTCGGTCGCCCCGACCCGTGGGGGCCGGAGGCGCTCCAGCGCCTCGGCGATGCGCTGCAGCAACGGCTTGAGCTCGGCGTCCATAGGCCACGGCTTAGCGTCCGCCGGGTTGCATTGCAAAACCGGCCGCGAAGCCATAGCTTCCGCCGACTTTCGACGGGACCCCCTTCACGGCCCCCGCGACCCATCTTCGGAGAGGCCATGTTCGCCACCCCCGCCTTCGCACAGACCGCCGCCGGCGCCGCCTCCGGCGGCCCGCAGGACATGCTGATCCAGTTCCTGCCGCTGATCGCGCTGGCCGTGCTGTTCTACTTCCTGATGATCCGCCCGCAGCAGCGGCGGGTGAAGACCCACCAGCAGATGCTGGGCGGCCTGAAGCGCAACGACACCGTGGTGCTGTCCTCCGGCATCGTCGGCAAGATCGTCCGCGTCGAGGACAATGAGGTCGGCGTCGAGATCGCCACCGGCGTCACCGTCAAGGTGGTCAAGGCGATGATCTCCGAAGTCCGGACCCGCGGCGAGCCCGCGCCGGCCAACGACTCGAAGAAGTAGCGCTCCCCCGATGATGAGCCTTTCACGCTGGAAGGTGATCCTCGTCGTCCTGGCCGCGGTGCTGGGCGCGCTGTTCACCCTTCCCAACCTGCTGCCGGATTCGGCTGTGCAGGGCCTGCCGGGCTTCATGCCCAAGCACAGGCTGGCGCTCGGCCTCGACCTGCAGGGCGGCTCCTCGCTGCTGCTGGAGGTGGACACCGCCGCCCTGCGCGCCGAGCGGCTCACCAACATGATCGAGGACGTGCGCACGACGCTCGGCAATGAGCAGATCGTGTTCGCCGACCTCGGCCAGGTGAACGGGGCGGTCAGCGTGCGGATCACCGATCCGAACCGGGTCAATGACGCGGCCAATGTGCTGCGCCGCACGATCGGCACCCCGCTGGCGGGCTCGGCGGGCGGGCGCGACGTGAACGTGACCTCCGGCGCCGATCAGCGCATCACCCTGGCCTTCGTGCCGGAGGCGTTCGACGCCGAATCGGCCCGCGCGGTCGAGCAGTCGATCGAGATCATCCGCCGCCGGGTCGACCAGCTGGGCAACAAGGAAGTGGACATCGCCCGCCAGGGCAAGCAGCGCATCTTCCTGCAAGCCCCCGGCGAGAGCGACCCGGAGCGGCTGAAGACCATCATCGGCCAGACCGCCAAGCTGAGCTTCCAGATGGTCGACGACAGCGTCTCGGCGCAGGAAGTCGCCGCCGGCCGGGTGCCCCCGGGCGACGAGGTGCTGCCCTTCTCGGATCCGACCGAGGGCAATCCGCTCCTGGTCAGGAAGCGCCAGATCATCACCGGCGAGATGCTGACCTCGGCCTCCGCCGGCTTCGACCAGCAGACCGGCGGCTCCGAGGTGAACTTCCGGTTCAACGGCCTGGGCGGCCGCCGCTTCGGCGACATCACCAGCGCCAACATCGGCAAGCGCTTCGCCATCGTCATGGACCAGAAGATCATCTCCGCCCCGGTGATCGAGAGCGCCATTACCGCCGGCTCGGGACGGATCACCGGTCGCTTCACCTCCCAGTACGCCACAGACCTCGCGGTTCTGCTCCGGGCCGGCGCGCTGCCGGCGCCGCTGAGGATCGAGGAGCAGCGGACGGTGGGCGCCGAGCTGGGCGCCGATGCGGTCCGGGCGGGCACCATTTCCGCCATCGTCGGCCTCGCCGCGGTGATGGTCTTCATGCTGCTGATCTACGGCGGCCTGTTCGGCGGTATCTCGCTGATCGCGCTCGGGGTGAACGCCCTGATGATCGTCGGCATCATGAGCTTCACGGGGGCGACCCTGACGCTCCCCGGCATCGCTGGCCTGATCCTGACCCTGGCCGTGGCGGTTGACGCCAACGTGCTGATCTATGAGCGGATGCGCGACGAGCTGCGCGCCGGGCGCAGCCTGATCTCGGCCATGGACGCCGGCTTCACCCGCGCCTGGGGCACCATCTTCGACGCCAACATGACCCACATGTTCTCGGCCCTCATCCTGTTCGAGTTCGGCTCCGGGCCGGTGAAGGGCTTCGCCTGGACCCTGTCCATCGGGGTGCTGACGACCGTGTTCTCGGCCGTGCTGGTCACCCAAGTGCTCTTGGCCTGGTGGTTCAAGGCCACGCGGCCCAAGACCCTGCCGATCGCTTAAGGAGCCCGAACCATGAAATTCTGGCCCCTGATCAAGGTCCTGCCGGTCCGCACCCACTTCCGGTTCATCCGGCTGTCCCGGCTGTTCGCCGTCCTGTCGGTGGTGGCGATCGCCGGCTCGCTGTGGCTTGCCCTGGTGCCCTTCCAGCCGCCCTGCGGCGGCCTGGCCTGCGGCATCGACTTCAAGGGCGGCTCGGTGCTTGAGCTGACCACCGCTCCGAATCCGGCGGACATCGGCAAGATCCGCGGCGTGGTGACCGGCATGCACCTGGGCGACGTGCAGGCGCAGGGCTTCAGCAATCCGTCCTCGGCCATGGTCCGTTTCCAGACCCCGGCCGGCGCCGACCCCAGCGCCACCGCCGAGCGGGTGAAGGCGCAGATCGCCGCCGCCGTCTCGCCGGTGAAGTTCACCCGCACCGACGTGGTGGGGCCGAAGGTCTCCGGCGAGCTGCTGCGCTCGGGCCTGATGGCGCTGGGCGGCGCCATCCTCCTGATGCTGCTCTACATCTGGTTCCGGTTCGAGCTGCAGTTCGGCCTGGGCGCGGTCGCGGCCCTGTTCCACGACGTCATCCTGACGTTCGGCCTGATCGGCCTGACCAACAAGCTGTCCGTGCTCACCGGCGGCGCCGTGCGGCCGATCGAGATGAACCTGCAGGCCGTGGCCGCCATCCTGACCATCATCGGCTATTCGATGAACGACACGGTGGTGGTGTTCGACCGGTTCCGCGAGAACCTGCGCAAGTACAAGCGGATGCCGCTCGGCGAAGTGATCGACATGTCGATCAACGAGATGCTGACCCGGACGATCATCACCAGCCTGACGGCGATCATCGCGCTCGCGGCGCTGGCGCTGCTGGGCGGTCCAGAGCTCTATGGCCTGTCGGTGATCATGCTGTTCGGCATCTGCATCGGCACCTATTCGTCGATCTACATCGCCGCCCCGGTGATCATGCTGTGGGGCGTCAAGCGCAGCGACGAGGAAGCCGAGCCGATCGCGCCGCCGCCCGGCGTGCGGCGGCCCGTGGCCCGCTAGGGTCCCGGGGCGCACGCCGGTGGCCCGCAGCGCGCCCAGCATCGACAGCTACGGCGGGGGCGGCTTCCGCCTGTCCGGCGACTGGCATCAGGGCTCGCTGCTGATCGTCGGCGACGAGGCCCGAGCCTGGCCGGTCCGCGCCCTTGCCGAGGTGAGCCGCGAGACCCTGGCGCCGATCTTCGAGGCCGGCCGGGCGGAGGTGGAGTTCCTGTTGCTGGGGGTCGGGGCCGTCAACGCCCAGCCGGCCCGGGCGGTGCGCGAGGGCCTGCTCGCCGCCGGCATCGGGCTGGAGTTCATGGACACGCCCGCGGCCGTACGGCTCTACAATGTGCTGACCTCCGAGGGCCGGCGGCTGGCCGCGGCGCTGATCGCAATCTGAACCTCGGCCTTTCCCTTCCGGCCTGCGTCAAAACGACCTATACCTCAGCGCCAGGGTAGGAATCTCGAGGGGTGCTCCATGGCTGCGCTGCTTTCAAATCTGCGCAACACGCTGATCGTCAGCTTCATTCTGGCGATCGTCATCATCGCCGGCTATCGGATCCACTACGGATCGTTCGACGCCATCTTCTGGCAGGCGGTGTTCCGCTGGCTGCACGTGCTGTTCGGCATCATGTGGATCGGCCTGCTCTACTACTTCAACTTCGTGCAGATCCGGAAAATGCCGGAGATCCCGGCCGAGCTGAAGCCGGCCGTCTCGAAATACATCGCCCCTGAGGCGCTGTTCTGGTTCCGCTGGGCGGCCCTGTTCACCTGGGTGATGGGCGTCATCCTGGCGTACAACCGGGGCTATTTGCTACAGGCCTTCAGCCTGGGCGCCACGGAAGGCTTCCATGTCCCCGGGCACTCGTTCATCGGGCTCGGCATGTGGCTGGGCACGATCATGTTCATCAACGTCTGGGCCTTCATCTGGCCGGCGCAGAAGATCGCGCTGGGGATCGTCGAAGGCGACGCCGACGCGAAGGCCAAGGCCGGGCGCACGGCGATGGTCTTCTCGCGCATCAACACCTTCCTGTCGGTGCCGATGCTGGTCTGCATGACCATGAACCAGACGATCTTCGGCTAGGCCTGAAGACATCGTAGGATCGAAAGGCCCGCCCGACCGGCGGGCCTTTTTGATTTCCGGACCATGAGCGACCCCCCCCAGGACGACCCCCAAGAAGACCTCGGCGACCTCGACGCGCTGATCCGGCGGGTCGATCCGGACCGCTGGATTTCCAGCCGGTTCATCGCCGATGCGGGCCTGCGCGCCGACGTCATCGCCCTCTACGCCTTCGACCACGAACTGGCGCGCGCGCCCAAGGTGTCGTCGAACCCGCTGATCGGCGAGATCCGGCTGACCTGGTGGCGCGAGACGCTGGACGAGATTTTCGAGGGCCGGCCAGTGCGGCGACATCCCACCGCGGAGGCGTTGGCTGTGGCGGTGGCGCGGCGAGGCCTCGCCCGCGCGCCGCTGGAGACCCTGATCGACGCCCGCTACCGCGACCTCGATACGACAGCCCTGGACGAGGCCGAGGCGCTCGCCTGGGCCGGCGACACCGGCGGGCAGGCGGCCGAGATCGCGGCAGGGATGCTCGATCCAGCGACCCAGGCTGGCGCAGCGCGGATGGCCGGGGCGGCCTGGGCGCTGGGCCGCCGAGCGGGGGAGGGGCCGGCGCAGCGGGCGGCCTTCGCGGCGGCCCGTGCGGCCGGGCGGCGGGAGGCCCGGCGGCTGAGCGCGGCGGCCTTCCCGGCGGTGGCCCATGCGGTCTTGGCCGGCCGTCCATCGGGCACGGAGGCAGCCCGGCGGTTGCGGGTCACCCTGGCGGTGGCCCTAGGTCGGATCTAGCCGCCCCGCCAGGGGATCAGGCGGGGAATCCAGCGCGGCACGGCGGCGACGAAGCGGGCGTAGTCGGTCGGGAAGCTGCGGCGCAGCGTCGGCTCCTCATAGGCCAGCACCCAGAGGTGGAAGCCCAGCCAGACCAGGGCGGCATAGCCCAAGAGGCGCAGGTCGGCGAACAGCGCCGCCTGGCCGAGGATCATCGCCACCACCGCCACGTACATCGGGTTGCGCACCCGGCGGTAGGCGCCGGTCACCACCAGCCGGTCGGGCGGGGCGAGCGGCGCGGGCGTGCCGCGGCCCTGGACCACGAAGCGGCCGAAGCATTCCACCAGCAATGCAAAGCCCAGGGCGATCAGCACGCCGCCGGCGATCCGTTGGAGCGTCGGCGCCTCGCCCATCCGCCAGCCGGTGAACCACCAGGGGATCAGCCCCGCCAGCGTGCCCGGCGCGACGACCAGGAACAGAACCGAGCCGAGAGCGGCGGAGCTGCGATTCATCTTTCCCTCCCCTTCATGGGGAGGGGTAGGTCGCGGTACGCGACCGGGGTGGGGAAGTCACGTCCAAGCTCGGATGCGGCGCCAGACCCTCACTTCCCCACCCGTCCGAGGCTGCGCCTCGTCCCCCCTCCCCATGAAGGGGAGGGAAAGCGCTGTCCCAGGCCGCGAGATCGGCCAGCGCCCGCTCGCCGACCAGCCGCTTCTTGGCCCGGCCGCGTTCCTTGTGCGGCAGCCGCTTGCCGTCGGCGCCGTGGCGCGGGCCCTCGAGCGGCGGCAGCAGGCCGTAGTTGATGTTCATCGGCTGGAACGAGCCACGCCCGACTTCGATGTGGCCGCCGGTGATATGGCCAATCAGGGCGCCGAGCGCGGTGGTGGCGGGCGGCGGGGCGAGCTGGCGGCCCAGCCGTTCGGCGGCGGCGAAGCGGCCGGCCAGCAGGCCGACCGCGGCGCTCTCCACATAGCCCTCGACCCCGGTCACCTGGCCGGCGAACCGTAGGCGCGGGTCGACCTTCAGCCGCAGGGTCGCGTCCAGCAGGCGCGGCGAGTTCAGGAAGGTGTTGCGGTGCAGGCCGCCCAGCCTGGCGAACACCGCCTTCTCCAGCCCCGGGATCATCCGGAACACCTCGGACTGGGCGCCATGCTTCAGCTTGGTCTGGAAGCCGACCATGTTCCACAGCGTGCCCAGCGCGTTGTCCTGGCGGAGCTGAACCACCGCATGGGCCTTCTCGGTGGGATTGTGGGCGTTGGTCAGGCCCACCGGCTTCATCGGCCCGTGCCGCAGGGTCTCGCGGCCGCGCTCGGCCATCACCTCGATCGGCAGGCAGCCGTCGAAATAGGGCACGTGCTCCCAGTCCTTGAACTCCGACTTGGGTGAGCTCAGCAGGGCGTCGATGAAGGCCTCGTACTGGGCGCGGTCCATCGGGCAGTTGATGTAGGCGGCCGCATCGCCGCCGGGGCCTTCCTTGTCGTAGCGCGACTGCCGCCAGGCGATGTCCATGTCGACGCTCTCGACGTGCACGATGGGCGCGATGGCGTCGAAGAAGGAAAGCTCGCCCTCGCCGGTGAGGCCGAGGATCGCCGCGGAGAGGGCCGGCGAGGTGAGTGGGCCGGTGGCCACGATCACGCTGTCCCAGTCGGCGGGTGGCAGGCCGGCGATCTCCTCCCGGGCGAGGGTGACCAGGGGATGGGCGGTGAGGCGCTCGGTGACGGCCTGGGCGAACCCGTCGCGGTCCACGGCCAGCGCGCCGCCGGCCGGCACCTGGTGCGCATCGCCGGCCGCCAGGATCAGCGAGCCCAGCCGGCGCATCTCGGCATGCAGCAGGCCAACCGCATTGCCGGTCCAGTCGTCGGCGCGGAAGGAGTTGGAGCAGACCAGCTCCGCCAGCCGGTCGGTCTGGTGGGCGTCGGTGCCGCGCACCGGGCGCATCTCGTGCAGCACCACCGGCACGCCGGCCTCGGCGAGCTGCCAGGCGGCCTCGGAGCCGGCCAGGCCGCCGCCCACCACGTGCACGGGCTTGATTGTCGTCATGCGTGGCTAACTAGCAACGATCCGGCTTGATCGCGAGCGGGGCCTTGCGCCCATGACTGCGCCCTCGCACTTTGAAACCAAATGGGGGCGCCGACTCGTTGATCTGTTACGAGCGGGTCGGTCAGGGACGAATATGACGTTTTCGCCAAGCGAGGCTGCGCTGGAGGGCTTCCGGCTGACCCGGGAGAGGCCGGGCACCGTGCTGACCTGGTGCGGGGTCTATTTCACCGGCATCCTGGTGATCGCGCTCCTGATGATGATCAGCCTCGGGCCGCAGTTCATCGCGCTGGCCAAGAAGGGCCAGTTCACGCCGGAGGACGTCGATGCGGTCGGCGGCATGCTGGCCCACTCCGGTCTGGCCTTCATGCTGGTGCTGGTGCTGGCGGTCGCCCTGATGTCGGTGCTGACCAGCGGCATCTACCGGCTGGTGCTGCGCCCCAAGGAGCCCGGCTTCGGACACCTGCGCCTGGGCCGCGACGAGATCCGGCTGACGGCGGTGAACTTGTTTTTATTCGGTATCGGCATGGCCTGCCTGTTCCTGGGTTTCGTGGCTGTCGCCGCGGGTGAACAGGTGAGCCCGGCGCTGGGCGTGGTGGCCGGGGCCGTTGTGGCCGTCGTGGCCGTCTGGGTCGGGGTGCGGCTGTCGCTCGCAACCCCGATGACCTTCGCGACGCACCGGTTCTCGATCCGCGAGGCCTGGGCCCTGACCCACGGCCGTTTCTGGCCGCTGCTCGGCATGATCGCCCTGGCGGCCTGCTTCTATGTGATGGTCTGGCTGCTGATCAGCATCATCGGCCTGGCGATCGTCACCGTGGCCGGCGGCGAGCAGGGCGGCCAGTTCACGCCGATGGCGGCGATCGCCGCGCTGGCGACCCTGGTGATGCAGCTGATCCTCTCGGTGCTGCAGCTGGTGATGATCTATTCGCCCTTCGCGGTGGCCTACCAGCAGCTGCACGGCGATGCGCCGGCCCGTCCGCTGAAGACCTCGGACGCCACCGGCTGAGCCGGCGCGCGGGGACCTGGCCATGACCCGTTTTTCGCCGAGCGACGCGGCCTTCGAGGGCTTCCGGGTGATCGGCCGGCACTGGCGGGTGGTCGCCGGCTGGGCCCTGTTCAATGTGGTCGCCGAGGTGGCGATGATCGTCCTCACCGTGGTGATCGCCATCGGGCTCAGCGCTGCGGCCGGCGGGGCGGGGGCGACCCAGCTCAGCGGCGCCCTGGGCGGGGTGATCTGGCTGTTCGGCTTCGCCTTGATCGTGGCCATGCTGACCGCCGGCGCCTATCGGCTGATGCTGCGGCCCGAGGAGCCCGCCTTCCTGCACCTGCGGCTCGGCCGTGACGAGCTGCGGCTGATCGCCGTCTGGCTGGTGATGCTGATCGCCAGCTTCCTGTTCATCGGCGCCTGCGCCTTCGTCCAGCGGTTCGCCGGCCGCGCCAGCCTGATCGTCTGGCTGATCGCGCTGGTGGTCGCCGTCTTTCTCGCCCTGCGGTTCGCCCTGGCGCCCGTGGCGAGCTTCGCGGACCGCAGGCTCGGCTTCGCGGCGTCATGGCGGCTGAGCCGCGGGCGGGTCTGGTCGCTGCTGGGCATGGCCGTGCTCACCGCCTGCTTCCTGGGCTTGGTGTTCCTGGCCTCGCTGCTGGTGCTGTTGCCGGCCGTCATCGCCACCAGCGGCTTCAGCTCGCTGTTCGAAGCCATGTCCGAGGCCGACGCGCTCAAGGCCCATCCCGGCCTCTATCTCGGCGAGACGGCCTTCGAGCTGGTGCTGATGCCGGTGATGATCGTGCTGGCGGCGGCCCCGGCGGCGGCGGCCTACCGGGCCCTCACCGCCGAGCCCATTCTAGACCCAGACGCTCAAGCCTGAGCGCTGGGCCGGGCGGTGACGCGTCCGTGCCAGGCCTTCACATTGGCGAACTCCTCGGGGATCGGCAGGCCGATCCAGTCGGCGAAGTCAACGGTGGTCAAGGCGCAGATGTCGGCCATGGAATAGGCCTCGCCAGCCAGGAACGGCCGCTCCGCCAGCTCGCGGTTGAGCCACTTCAGCGCATTGCCATAGGTTTCGCGGTTGGACTCGCCGAAGTCCTTGAACTGGGTGAGCAGGGCGGCGGTGCGCGGGTGGGCGTGGCGCCAGTAGCCGCCGACCGGCTGCATCAGCACGAACTCGGCGCGACGCACCCACATGTCGACCAGCGCCTTCTCCACCGGGGTCGTCCCGAACAGCGGCGGGTCCGGCTGGGTCTCGTCGAAATAGCGGCAGATGGCGACGGTCTCGGAAATCGCCGTCCCGTCGTCCAGCACCAGGGTCGGAACCTGGCCCAGCGAGTTGCGGGCGCGATGTTCCGGGCTCTTGTGCTCCCGCTGCATCAGGCTGACCGGCGTCTCGGGAAGCTCGATCCCCTTCTCCGCCAGGAAGATGCGGACACGCCGCGGATTCGGCGCCGGATTGGGCGCGCCGTAGAGGATCATCTGGAAGCTCCCGCCTTATTCTTTTCCCTCCCCTTCATGGGGAGGGTGTCACGCGCCGCGGGCGCGTGACGGGCGGGGAGACCTAATCGGCTCCGTTGAGCGCCATCAAGATGGAATACATCACCCCGTCGAGGTTCTTCCGGACTTCGTTATTCCAGAACCTGAGGACGCGGAATCCTTCGCGGGCGAGGACAGCGTCTCGGACGCGATCGTGCTCCGCCTGCTCATCATCGCCGTGTTGGCCGCCATCCACTTCGATGACCAAGCGCCGTTCAAAGCAGACGAAGTCGAGGTAATAGCCGCGGAGAGGAGCCTGCCGGCGAATGTGAAACCCATCGGCCCGCAGGCGCTTCAGCCGCGACCAAAGGATGACCTCCGGCTCGGTCATCGCGTTGCGAAGCTCGCGGGCGCGGACACCCTTGGCCGAGAGGTTCATGAGGTCTCCCCACCCGTCTCGCACCTTTGGGTGCGAGACACCCTCCCCATAAAGGGGAGGGAAAAGGTCTAAGCCCGCTTCCGCGCCGCGCCTCTCCGCTGGCGTTGGCGTTCGAGGAGCACGGCGAGGTAGCGGCCGGTCCAGCTCTTGGGGTTGGCGGCGACCTGCTCCGGGGTGCCGGAGGCCACGATCTCGCCGCCGCCGTCGCCGCCTTCGGGACCGAAGTCGACCAGCCAGTCGGCGGTCTTCACGACGTCGAGGTTGTGCTCGATGACGATCACGGTGTTGCCCTGGTCGACCAGCTCGTGAAGCACTTCCAGGAGCTTCTTCACGTCCTCGAAATGCAGGCCGGTGGTGGGCTCGTCGAGGATGTAGAGGGTCTTGCCGGTGGCCCGCCGCGACAGCTCCTTGGAGAGCTTCACCCGCTGCGCCTCGCCGCCCGAGAGCGTGGTAGAGGACTGGCCGACCTTGACATAGCCGAGGCCCACGCGCTTCAGGGTTTGCATCTTCTCGCGCAGCACCGGCACGGCCTTGAAGAACTCGGCGGCCTCGTCGACCGTCATGTCGAGCACGTCGGCGATGCTCTTGCCCTTGAACAGGACTTCCAGGGTCTCGCGGTTATAGCGGCGGCCGTGGCAGACGTCGCAGGTGACGTAGACGTCCGGCAGGAAGTGCATCTCGATCTTGATCAGGCCGTCGCCCTGGCAGGCCTCGCAGCGGCCGCCCTTGACGTTGAACGAGAAGCGCCCCGGGCCGTAGCCGCGGGCCTTGGAGTCCGGCAGGCCCGCGAACCAGTCGCGGATCGGCTGGAAGGCGCCGGTGTAGGTCGCCGGGTTGGAGCGCGGGGTGCGCCCGATCGGCGACTGGTCGATGTCGATGACCTTGTCGAAGTTCTCCAGCCCCTCGATCCGCTCGTGCGGGGCGGGCGCGTCGGAGGCGTTGTGCAGCCGGCGGGCGGCCGCCTTGTAGAGGGTCTCGATGGTGAAGGTCGACTTGCCGCCGCCGGAGACGCCGGTGATGCAGGTGAAGGTGCCCACCGGGATTTCGCCGGTGACGGACTTCAGGTTGTTGCCGGTGGCGCCGATGACCCGCAGCACCTTCGTCTTGGAGATCGGCCGGCGGTCCTCCGGCACCTCGATCTCCCGCGCGCCGGACAGGTACTGGCCGGTCAGGCTGCGCGGCTCGGCCATGATGTCGGCGGGCTTGCCCTGGGCGATGATCTCGCCGCCGTGGACGCCGGCCGCTGGGCCCATGTCGATCACATAGTCGGCGGTGAGGATCGCTTCCTCGTCGTGCTCCACCACCAGCACGGAGTTGCCGAGGTCGCGCAGGCCCTTGAGGCTGGTGAGCAGGCGGGTGTTGTCGCGCTGGTGCAGGCCGATCGAGGGCTCGTCGAGCACATAGAGCACGCCGGTCAGGCCCGAGCCGATCTGGCTGGCCAGCCGGATACGCTGGCTCTCGCCGCCGGACAGCGAGCCGGAGCCCCGCGACAGGTTCAGGTAGTCGAGGCCGACGTCGACCAGGAAGCGCAGGCGGTCGTTGATCTCCTTCAGGATCCGCCGGGCGATCTCCATCTGCTTGTCGGTCAGCCGGCCGCCGTCCAGCGCCTCGAACCATTCGCGCGCATGGCGGATGGACAGGATGGAGACCTCGCCGATGTGCTTGCCGTCGATCTTTACGGCGAGGGCTTCCGGCTTCAGGCGATAGCCTTCGCAGGCCTCGCACGGCGTCTCCGACTGGTAGCGGCCCAGCTCCTCGCGCACCCAGGACGAATCCGTCTCGCGCCAGCGGCGCTCGAGGTTCGGCAGCACGCCCTCGAAGGTCTTGTTGACCTCATAGCGGCGGGCGTTGTCGTCGTAGATGAAGCGGATCTTCTCCTCGCCTGAGCCCTGCACGATCACCTGCCTGGCCTGGTCCGGCAGCTTCCACCACGGCACGTCCATGGAGAAGCCGTAGTGGCGGGCGAGCGCCTGCAGGGTCTGGGTGTAGAGCGGCGAGGGGCCGCGCGACCACGGCGCCACCGCGCCCTTGTGCAGGGTCTTGTCCTTGTCCGGCACGATCAGGTCGGCGTCGAAGGCCAGCTTCATGCCCAGGCCGTCGCAGACCGGGCAGGCGCCGTAGGGGTTGTTGAACGAGAACAGCCGCGGCTCGATCTCGCTGATCGTGAAGCCGGAGACCGGGCAGGCGAACTTCTCCGAGAAGATCAGCCGGCGCGGCGCGTCCTCGGTCGGGTCCTTCTCGGCCCATTCGGCCACCGCGATGCCGTCGGCCAGCCGAAGCGCCGTCTCCAGGCTGTCGGCGTAGCGGCCCTCGAGGCCGGGCTTGGTGACCAGCCGGTCCACGACGATGTCGATGTCGTGCTTGAACTTCTTGTCGAGGGTCGGCGCGTCCTCGATCGGATAGAACTCGCCGTTGATCTTCAGCCGCTGGAAGCCGGCCTTCTGCCACTCGGCGATCTCCTTGCGGTACTCGCCCTTGCGGCCGCGCACCACCGGCGCCAGCAGGTAGATCCGCGTCCCCTCGTCGAGGGCGGTGAGCTTGTCGACCATCTGGCTGACAGTCTGGCTCTCGATCGGCAGGCCGGTGGCCGGCGAATAGGGCACGCCGACGCGGGCCCAGAGCAGGCGCATGTAGTCGTGGATCTCGGTCACCGTGCCCACGGTGGAGCGCGGGTTGCGGCTGGTGGTCTTCTGCTCGATGGAGATGGCCGGCGACAGGCCCTCGATGAGGTCCACGTCGGGCTTGCTCATCAGCTCCAGGAACTGGCGCGCATAGGCCGACAGGCTCTCGACATAGCGGCGCTGGCCCTCGGCGTAGATGGTGTCGAAGGCGAGCGAGCTCTTGCCGGAGCCCGACAGTCCGGTCAGCACGACGAGCTCGCCGCGCGGGATGTCGACGCTGACGTCCTTGAGATTGTGCTCGCGCGCCCCGCGGACGCGGATCTGGTTATGCTGGTCGGCCATGCTGTCCCGGGAAACACGCTGGCGCCCGTGGGAGGTCCTCTTGCGAGGTCCGCCGCGGGCGCTCGGTGAACTCTGGTCTGGTGAATACCGCAATGTAGGCGCCTGAGTCGCTACATTACACCGGAACCAAACGGGAACAAAGCGCCTGCGACCAGATGTCGGGCAGCCGCTGCTGACAGAACGCTGTCAGCAGCGGCTCAAGCTCGCTCGCCGCGCCTTGAGATCCAGAGGTAGAGGGCGAAGGCGGTGAGCAGGTACGCGGCCAGGGCCAGCGGAGTGGCGAGGCCGAAGGTCTCGGGGACCAGCGCCAGGGGCGCGCCCTTGCCGGAGCCGATGATCAGGAAGGCGGCGCCCACGTTCAGGAGGCCGTCGCCCACGATGTAGCCGGAGACCAGCAGCACGCCGAGCCGCTTGACCGCCTCGGCGTTCGGCCGCTTGTCCGCGCGCCGGTTGAAGGCCCAGCCGGCGAAGGCGCCCAGGATCACCGGGGTGGTGACCGAGGAGGGCAGGTAGATGGCCAGGGCCGCCCCCAGCGGCGGCAGGCTGTAGCGGCCGCCGCGGCGGAGCAGCTCGTCCACCACCACCAGCGCCGCGCCCACCAGGCCGCCGACGCCGATCAGGCCCCAGGGCAGGTCGTGGGAGATCACCCCGGAAGCGATGGAAGTGATCAGGGTCGCCTGCGGCGCGGCCAGCGGCTGGCCGGTGATGCCCGGCGGACCGCCGGCGAAGCCGTAGGCCTTGTTGAGGGCGTTGAGCACGATGGGGATGACGATGGAGCCGGCGATCACCCCGATCACCAGGGCCACCTGCTGGCGCCAGGGCGTGGCGTCGACCAGCTGGCCGGTCTTCAGGTCCTGCAGGTTGTCGTTGGCGCTGATGGCGACCGAGATCAGCACGGCGGTGACCAGCAGGGCGAAGGCGATCAGTGGCTTCACGTCGCCGTTTTTCACCACCGGCAGGCCGATGGCGGCCACGATCAGCGCTGCGCCCAGCACCGACAGGATGGCCATGCCGGAGACCGGGCTGTTGGAGGAGCCGATCAGCCCGGCCATATACCCACAAACAGCGGCTACAGCGAACCCGGCCACGGCAATGTAGAGGATCGCCGCCACCGTCAGCGGCACGACCAGGCCGGAAAGCGCCCCGCTGGACAGGAAGATGGCGATCAGCACGGCGATGGGCACCAGGCAGGCGATGGAGATCAGGGCCATGGTGCCGATCGGGATGTCCTGCTCGGTGCGCGGCAGCTGGGCGCCTTCCCCAGCCTTGCGGCGCGCCTCGGCCGCCAGCGCGCTGCCGACGCCGCGCCAGAGCGGCACGGCGAGCTTGGCGAGCGTCCACAAGGCCGCGACGCCGATCGCGCCGGCGCCGATGAAGCGAACCTGGTGTTTCCAGATGTCGGTCGCCCAATCCGCCAGAGGACCCGCGGCGGGGTGCATCGCTGACAGGACCGGCACGGCGACGCCCCAGGTGATCACCAGGCCCACGGCCATGGCTGCGCCCACGGCGACGCCCATCAGGTGGCCGGCGCCGAACAGGGCCAGGGAGCCTGAGGCGCCCAGGCCCGTCACCCCGCCGTTCGGGGCGCGGATGTAGCCGTTCACCTCGGCGGCGAAGACCTGGGTGGCGGTGACCAGCGCGTAGCCCGCACCGGCCAACGCACCGGTGATGATGGCGAACAGGCCGAGCCGGCTGTCGGCCTGGGCCTCGGCGCTGTCGCCCCGCGCGCCCGAGCCCACCTCCAGCACCTTGGCGGCGGCGACGCCCTCCGGATAGGGCAGGTCGGATTCGGTGACCAACGCCCGCCTTAGCGGGATCGTGTACATCACGCCCAGCACCCCGCCGGCGGCGCAGATGCCGAAGGTCATCCAGAACGGAAAGCCGGTCCAGGCGCCGATGATGATCAGGCCCGGCAGCACGAAGACCACCGAGGCCATGGCTCCGGCCGCCGAAGCCACCGTCTGGACGATGTTGTTCTCGATGATGGTGGAGTTCCTGAAGGCCTTGAGCAGGGCCATGGAGATCACTGCCGCGGGGATCGAGGTCGCGAACGTCAGCGCCACCTTCAGCCCCAGGAAGACGTTGGCCGCCGTGAACAGGAAGGTCAGCAGGACGCCCAGGACCAGGCCCCGGATCGTCATCTCCACGCGCGGGCCCGCCGCCGCTTCCACCGCCGCCATCGTCACTCCCATGCCCTTGTCCGCCCGCGGGCGGACCCCGGCCTGTTAGAGCCGGAAGCGGGGCCGGGCTCAAGAGCGGCTCGCGGGAGCCGAAACCGCCGCCGGCGCTAAGAGGTCGGAAACCATGATTCGGCTATGCCTAGCGGTAAGGCACGAGGATCGCTTGTGAAGACGATTACTGTGAATTCCCGCAAAGGTGGGGCGGGCAAGACGACGGTGTCCGTGAGCCTGGCGATGGCCGCCAGGCAGGCCGGTCTCAAAGTCGTGCTGGCCGACATGGATCCGCTGCGCTCCTCGACAGAGATTCTCCGGTCGCGGGCGGAAGCCCCCTCCATGCTGATCGAGACCAACGCCGGCAAGCTTTGGGTCCTGCAGGAGGGCTGCCGGCGCAACGGGTGCGACCTGCTGGTCATCGACACGCCCACCCACCCGGAATCCGAAATCATCCACTGCATGACCCACTCGGACCTCGTGCTGGCGGTGACGCGCCCGACGTTCCTGGATCTCGCGGCCGTTCGGGAGACGATCGCGCTCGTGCAGCGCACCACGACGCCGGGGCTGGTGGTGCTCAACCAGTGCCCGCCCAAGCGCAATGGCGAGGAGAACCCGGTCGTCATCGACGCCATCCAACGCCTGAGATTCGGCAAGCTGCCGGTGGCGAAGTCCGTGCTGCGCAGCCGCATCGCCTACCAGCATGCCTTCGCCAGCAACTGCGGCGTCACGGAATGGGATGTGAACAGCGAGGCGGCGGCCGACGTGCTCTGGCTGCTCGCCGAAATCAGCAAGCACCTCGCCCTGCCGCGCCCCGAGAAGGACGCCCCCTTGCCGCGCGCGCTGCGGCGACGCCCGCAGGGGGTGTCGGCCGTACGGACGATGCAGGCCGCGTTGAAGCGGCTGGTGGCTGGCTAGACGCGCTCCGCCGTCCCTAGGCCCCCACCAGCGCCATCTCCGGCGGCGGTGGCGCGGTGGCGGATTCCTCCAGCAGCCAGTCGCGGAAATGGGCGAGGCCGCGCTTGGGCGTCTGTTCGGGCAGGATCAGCTGGAAGCGGGCGGGCGTGCGGACGAAGCCGAACGGCGCGGCCAGCCGGCCCGCGGCGATGTCGGCCGCCACATAGATCCACGGCGTCAGGCCCACCCCGAGGCCCGCGGCGGCGGCCTCCAGCATGTAGAAGAGGTGCTCGTATTCGCGGTGCTCGGCGGTCTCTGGCAGGATCATGCCGGCCTGGCCCGCCCATTCCGCCCAGGCCTGCGGGTGCGGCCGGGTGTGCAGCCGGGGCAGGGCGCCCAGGCTCGGGAAATGCGCGCCGGCTGGGATCAGGCCGGGGGCCAGCACCGGCCCGTGGAAGTTGTCGAGGAAGGAGGTCACCGTCGCGCCCTCGACGGTGGCCACGTCGGAGAGCCGGATCGCGGCGTCGAACGGCTCGCGGGTGAAGTCCACCGGGCTATAGGCCTCGGTCACCCGTACGCTGAGCTCGGGCCGGCGCGCGTGGAAGCTGGAGAGGCGCGGGATCAGCCACTTCATGGCCAACGTGCCGACGCAGGAGACGTGCAGTTCGCGGTCGGCCGAGGCGCGGACCTCGACGAAACTGCGCTCGATCTCGTCGAAGGTGGCGCCCAGCGAGCGCGCCAGCCGCTCGCCGGAGTCGGTGAGCTTCAGGTTGTTGCGAGGGCCCTGGGTCAGCCGCGCGCCGCATAGGCGCTCCAGGCCGCGCACCTGGCGGCTCACCGCCCCGTGGGTGACACAGAGCTCGTCGGCGGCCAGGCTCATCCGCCCGTGGCGGGCGAAGGCCTCGAAGGCGCGAAGGGCGGTCAGCGGCAGGTGTCGGCGTTTCGGCATGTGATGTCAGCTCACAAGCAAGGACGGCCTTATACGCGGCTTCGTGACATCAGGCTCTATTGTGCCCTCTGCTCACGTTGCGGCGCAGCATCGGAGCCTCCGGCTCACGGAGCAAACGACATCTCGGGCATCCATCTGTGAGTTGAAATCACGAACCGCGTCGGCGGCTCGCGGCGACGTTCGGGTCTGGCCCGGCGGACTCCCGCGGCAGGCCGTTGGCCTCGGCGACGTGGACCTTCAGCGCCCACCAGGCAAAGGCGGCGACATGGCTCACCGGATTGCGCAGGGCGGGCGCGTCATCGCCGAACAGCGGGATCGCGGGCAGGGGACGGGGGTTCATGACGTTCCTCGGTGTGAGCGTCCTGAAGATCGCCTGACCAGGCCTCTGAAAACAAACGACATCTCCTCTACAGCCTTGTGACCTAGGCTCACCAAGCGGCGGTCCGCTTGCCGCCGCGGCGCGGGGCGCGCTAGAAACGGGCCATTCTTGAAGGAGCCGGTCATGGAACCCGCGACGGACACCCGCCTCGTCCCGAACGCCCACTTCGCCGTGACCGCCCATGCCCGCCTTCGCCACCCTCGACTCCGTCAGCTTCAAAACCCCTGACGGCCGCACCCTCTTCGAAAACCTGACCCTCGCCTTCGGGGCCGAACGCACCGGCCTCGTGGGCCGCAATGGCGTTGGCAAGACGAGCCTGATCCGCCTGCTGGCCGGCGAGGCCGCGCCCGCCGAGGGCGCGGTGACCCTGCGCGGCCGCATCGGCCTGTTGCGCCAGATCATCGAGCCGCCGCCGGACGCCAGCGTCGCCGAGGTGATCGGCCTCGCTGAGCCGCTGGCCCGCCTTGCGCGCATCGCCGAGGGGCGCGGGACCGACGAGGATTTCGCGCACGCCGACTGGGAGCTGGAGCCGCGGCTGGAGGCCGTCCTCGGCGAGGTCGGGCTTTCCGGCCTCGCTCCCCAGCGCCCGGCCATATCGCTCAGCGGCGGCGAGCTGACGCGAGCGGCGCTCGCCGGGCTGATCGCCCAGGCGCCGGACCTGCTGTTGCTCGACGAGCCGACCAACAACCTCGACGCCGAGGGCCGCGTCCTGGTGGCCGAGGTGCTGGGCGGTTGGCGGGGCGGGGCGGTGGTGGTCAGCCATGATCGCGAGTTGCTGCGGCGCATGGATCGCATCGTCGAGCTCTCCAGCCTCGGCGCGCGGATCTACGGCGGTGGCTACGACCTGTTCGCCGAGCGCAAGGCGGCGGAGGATGCGGCCGCCGCGCACGCCCTGGCCGACGCCCAGCGCACGGTCTCCCGGGTCGCCCGCGAGACCCAGGCGGCGGCCGAGCGCAAGGCGCGGCGCGACGCGGCCGGCCGCCACAGCCGGCTGAAGGGCGATGCGCCGAAGATGCTGATGGACGCCAAGGCGGAGCGGGCCGAGGCCTCCGGCGCGCGGGAGGGCCGGCTGGCCGATCGCCTGAAGGCCGGGGCGGCGAGCGACCTCGCCGAGGCCGAGGCCCGGGTGGAGCGCCGGCGCCGTCTGGCCTTCGACCTGCCGCCCTCGGGTCTCGCGGCGGGCAAGACGGTGCTGGCGTTCGAGGCGGCGGGCTTCGCCTATCCCGGGCGCGCGCCGCTGCTCTGGAGCCTGTCGTTCCGCATCACAGGTCCTGAGCGGCTGGCGGTCTCGGGCCACAACGGGACCGGCAAGACCACGCTGATCCGTTTGGCGATGGGCGAGCTCGCGCCGACGGCCGGGCGCGTGCGGCTGGCGGCGCCTGCGGCCCTGCTCGACCAGCAGACCGCCCTGCTGCGGCCCGACGAGACTCTGCTCGAAGCCCACCGGCGGCTGAACCCGGAGGCCACGACCAACGACGCCCACGCCGCCCTGGCCCGCTTCCTGTTCCGCAATCGCGACGCGGAGAAGCGGGTCGCGGAACTGAGCGGCGGCGAGCGGCTGCGCGGGGCGCTGGCCTGCGTGCTGACCGGCGCCGTCCCGCCGAAGCTGCTGATCCTCGACGAGCCCACCAACCACCTGGACCTGGACTCGATCGGCGCCGTCGAGGCCGCCTTGCGGGGCTATGACGGCGCCCTGCTGGTGGTCAGCCACGACCGCGACTTCCAGGCCGCGATCGGGATCGAGCGGGAGATCAGCCTGGGGCCCTAGCGGAGGAAGGCGATGACGGCGACGCCGATCAGGCTCCAGAACGCCGTCGCGGCGCCGATGATGAAGGCGAGCCTTGCGCTGCGCGACCACTTGCCGGGGACCGCAGGATCGCCGCTCGTCTCGACATCGGCGTAGCGGGCGACCAGAGGCGGGCGCCGCGACCGACCGCCGGACGAAAGCACGTCGCTGGTCGGGCGGAACGGGGTTTCGCTGATTTGCGTCATCTCACGCGCTCCTCACAAGGCGCCTCTGACGGGGTGGGTCACTGGACGGTCCGGAAGGTGAAGCCCAGCCGCCAGCCGCCGTTCTGCCGGGGGCCTGGCGCATCGGTGGCGTAGGCGCCTTCCAGGCCGACGACGGTCTTCTGCTTCCAGACGGCGCGCACCCCGAGGCCGGCGGAGCCCAGGTCGGCGTGCTGGCGCGGCAGGCCGAACCGCGGCGCTATGCTGATGCGGCCCGCGTCGGTGAAGACGTAGAGCTCGCTGCCGGCCAGGGGCTTGGGCGCCCAGCCGGGCCGCATGGCCAGTTCGAGCGAGGCCGCCTCGCCCTCATCGCCCAGCAGGGTGGATTGAGTGAAGGCGCGGCCGAAGTCGTCGCCGCCCAGGGAGAACAGCTCCGAGGCGGGCAGCCGGTTGCTGGACAGCTGGGCGATCGCCTTGGCGCGCACGATCCAATGCGGCCCGAACCCCTGGTCGTAGCCGAGCCTTAGGTTGAACTTGTCGTAGGTGTCGTCGGCCGCGCCGACCGGCGTCGAGCCGCCGAGCTTGGTCTCGCCATAGGTGCCGGTCCCGCTGACCACCCAGCCGTGGGTCGGACGCTGCACGGTCCAGGCGGCGGCCAGGCGTGCGGCGCGGGTCTGCTCGCTGCTGGGCACCTGCCCGAGCACGGCGTTGGAGCTGTCGATCCCGTCGACGTCGGCGGTGAGGTAGAGGTTCTCCTGGTAGCTGCGGATCAGCGGATAGGAGAGCTGGAAGGCGGCTATGGTGGCGTCGCCGACCGCCCCGCCGGTCGGCTGGGTGCGCAGGTAGCCCACCGAGACCTGGGCCCTGAGGCCGTTGTCGCCCAGCGCCTGGCTGTGGGTCACGCCATAGTACTGGAACCGCTCGATGTCGGTCGGGACCAGGATCGTGAACCGGGTGGCGTCGCCGGCCCGCAGGATGGAATAGACGTCGAAGTCCGCCTGCACCTGGTAGCGGCCCAGCTGCGGCGTGCCGCTGTTGATCAGGCCGAGGGAGAAGTCGGTCCGCTTGGGCGCGAGGTCGAGGTCCAGCACCACGTCGCCGGGCGAGCGGCCTTGCAGCAACTGCGGCGTCGTCTTCATGCCGGGGATGTCGTTGATCAGCGACAGCTCGCGTTCCAGGGTCGGGCGGCTCAGCGGCTGCTCATCGGTGAGTTTCACGGCGTAGGCCTTCACCAGGGCGGTCTGGCGTCCCTTGACCTTGCCGCGGATCGCGACCTGGGCGATGTGGCCCTCGGTCACCTGCAGCCGCAGCCGGCCGCTGGTCAGATCCTGTTGCGGCGCCTGGATGGTGTAGAGCGCCACCTTGCTCTGGCCGTAGAGCGCCGAGAGCGCGTCGGCCGCCGCCTGGATGGTCGGCTTGTCCAGCCGCCGGCCGAGGAACGGATGCATGGCCGTCGCCAGCTTCGCGTGCGGCAGGCTCGAGCCCTGGATGTCCACCCCACGCAGCGCGACGGCGGCGCCGCCGGCGTCCGGCGCGGCGATCTGCGCGGCCCCTGAGGGCCGCCTCACGGTCTCGCCGGTCCGGGGCGCCCGCGGGGGCGCCCGGTCGGGACGGTTCTGATCGATGATGCCGCTGCCCGGCTGGGCGAGGGCTAGAGCGGGAGCTGCGGCGAAGGCGCAGGCCAGCAAGCAGTGTTTGAAGGTCATGCGCGCTCCGAGGGAAGGCGGTGTGGGGGGTCGGTGGTCGCTCCGACCCCCCCGCTCCGCTGGCTAGTGCCCGACGGTGGGGCCGTTCACGACGCCGTTGGCGGCGGCCGTGCCGGTTGTCACAGTCGGCGACGCTATGCCGCCCAGGGGAGCCGCCGTACCGACCGGCGGCAGAACACCACCAACCCCGCCGGTGCTGATCCCGGGGAGTGCGGTGGTGGTGGTCGGCACGCCTACGCCGCTGGGCTGCACGCCCACCGTCGCCAGGGTGCCTTGCGGCTGGGTCGTCGAGGCCACGCTGCCGCCGACGAGAGCTGAGCCCGGGCCGCCGATCGTCGTGCTGTTGTTCACCACGCCGTTGACGAGCTGGCCGTTGGTGGTCACCGGCGAACCGGTGCTGAGCACGCCGACGGTGCCGGCCGTGCCGGGCGTCTGGCTGTTGGAGAGGGCGCTCACGCCCACCGTCTGGCTCGAGCCGGGGGCGCTGGAGCCCACGGTCGGTTGGTTCATGACCACGACCTTGGCGTTCGGATCGGTGGCCGCGTCGCCGGTCTGGATGAGACCGTTGATCGTGCCGCCTGCTACCGGCGTGCCGCCGAGGCCGCCGTTCTGCAGGGCCTGGCCGGTCCCGGTGAGCGTCGCATTGCCGGTGGTCACCAGCGCGCCGCCGGCAGCGTCGCCGACGGTGTTGCTTGTGCGGCCCAGGGCGCCGTTGCTGGCGATCTGGCCGCCGGTCCCGGTCCCGCTGGTCCCGCCGGTGACGCCGGTCCCGCCCGTGACGCCATCCGCCACGCCGCCGGTGACGCCGCCGTCGGTCGAACCTGCGCCCGTCCCGGCGACCCCGGTCCCGGCGACGCCGCCGGTCCCGCCAGCGCCCGTGCCGGCCACGCCGCCGGTGGCGCCTGTGCCGCCGGTCGCACCGCCGCTGGCGCCGCTACCGCCGCCGCTCGCCCCGCCACCAGCGCCGGCTCCCGTATCGGTCGTGCCGCCGCCGGCGCTGGCGGTCGTGCCGGCCGAGCCGCTATCGGGATTGGGCGGGGCCGAAGCCGCGCCGCCGCCGAGGCCGCCTGAGAAGCTCGTCCCGTGCGAACAGGCGCCCAGGGCGAGCACCAGCGACACGGATGTGGCCGCGAGCAGCGACCTCCTTGCCAAACCTTCGTAAGCCATTCTGTTCTCCATGAATCCGTCCCCTCGCGGGGAGACCGGGGAGGCCTGGCGGCGTGATACGCGAGATGGGCGCATCGGACGCGGTGACCAAGCAGACCACAGCTGGGATCGGCAACGCGCTAAGTCAGTATTCGGTTCAATTTGGAGAGTTGAAGGTGGCCAGAGGCCGGAAATTCAGACCTCAGTAACCACTACGGATATGTTTGAATGCCTGGTATGTCTTCGAAACGCGCAGGGGATGACTCTGGAATATTGCGCAATGCCGAGAAATAAGGCAGGGAAATTGCGCAATATGTCGGCCCGTTTCAGGCCTGAAGCTCGGCAATCGGCAACAAACTGCACAATAGCTGGCGCGGATTGATCACTATGGCTCCGCTTGCCGGTCGCGCGGGCTCCTGTGGAGGGCCTGTTTGCCGGCGCGCGCCGTGCGCTACGAGGTGGCGGCCCCGATGACGGTGAAGAGGGCCAGCGCCCCGTCGGCCGCCGCGCCTCGCCAGACCGTGGTCAACACCAGGTCGATCGGCGCCGCATCGCCGGCGGCGGTCAGCAGGGCGGTCGGCAGCCGCGCGGATCGGCCGGCCGAGAGTGCGGCGTCAAGGACTTCGGACATCCTCGGCCGTTCGTCGGGATGCAGGGCGTCAGTGAACGGGACATGGGGCGAGGCGTCGGGGTCGAGACCGGTGATCGCCCTCAGCTGGGGGCTGGCCGCGTAGATCGCGCCGCGCAGGTTGATCTTGATCTGGCCGGCGTGCGGGACCATCGCCACGGCGGCGGCAAGGCTGCGGCAATCCTCAAGCTCCCGGCGCATGGCTTGCTCGGCGGTGCGGTTGACGACCAGGGCCGCGATCCCGCCGCTGTGCGGAAAAACGCTGAACTCGTAGTGCCGCCCCTCCAGCAGGGCCGAGGGCATATCGAACCTCAGCGAGGCGCCGGTGAGCAGCACGTGGCGGAAGTGGCCGGTGACGATCGACTCCGCCTGCGCCGGGAACAGCTCCGACCAGGTCCTGCCGACCATCCGGGCGGCCTGGCGGCCGGCCATGTCTTCGAACACGTGGTTGGCGGCCAGCAGCCGCAGGTCGCGGTCGAGGACCAGGAAGGCCTCGGACGAGTGCTCCGGGATCGCGGCGACGGCGCTCTGCAGGGCGGCGTCGGCCTGGCCGGAGCTGTTGAGGAAGCGCTCGGCCGAACTCAGCACCAGCCGCGGCTTGCCATGGCGGACCACCACCACGGGCTGGGCGAAGGCGCGCTCCTGCCAGACGCCGAAGTTTCGGCGGAGTTCGACCGCCGACACCGTAAGAGCATCGCTGGGAAAGGGTCCGGTCGGGGGCGAGGAGCACCATCCTGAGGCCTGGCGGCCCACAGGGGCGACTCAGACCAATGAGTACCTGTAGTTGCACTCAAGGTGGGGCAACCGGTGTCAACGCGCAAGGGCTCAGCTTACGCGGTATGCTCAAGTTTCCCCACCGTGAGTAACGTCGTTAGGCGGCGCGCCGCCCGGGCCCCACACGGAAGATCGCATTGGCCCGCGCACAGGGCTTGCCGTCGGCGGTGACGAAGGCCTGGGTGAAGCAGAGCGTCGCGCCGGGTTTGACGAACATGGTGTCGAACTCGAGCCACTGGCCCTTGTAGGCGCTGCCCAGGAAGTCCACCGCCAGGCTGACCGTCATCAGGCCGCCGGCCGAGCCGAGGGTCCGGGCGCAGGACAGGCCCATGGCGTTGTCCGCCAGGGCCGAGATCAGCCCGCCGTGCACGAAACCGCGGCTGTTGGTGTGCGGGTCGGCGGCCCGCAGGCCCAGGATCACCCGGTCCCCGGCCAGCCGGCTGTAGAGCGGCTCCCAGGGTTCGGTGAGCGGGCTCTTGCGGTCGTGCGGTGCGAAGCCCGGCGCGGGGCCGGTGAGTTGCGTCTGCATGTCGGCCTCCTCACGCCGCGAGCTGGGCGAGGCTGGCGAGGGTGGCGTTGCAGGCGCGCGCGGCCTCGGCGCCCTTCACCCGGAAATGCTCGTGGAAGAACCGCTGGTGGACCGCGTGCTCGTGGAAATTGTGCGGCGTCAGCACCACGGAGAACACCGGCGTCTCGGTGGCGAGCTGCACCTGCATCAGGGCTCCGACCACGGTCTGGGCGACGAAGTCGTGGCGGTAGATGCCGCCGTCGACCACGAAGGCCGCGGCCACGATGGCGGCGTAGCGGCCGGTGCGGGCCAGCGTCTGGGCGTGCAGCGGGATCTCGAAGGCGCCAGCCGTTTCGAAGCGGTCGATGGCGTCCAGCGGGAAGCCCTGGGCCTTCATCTCGTCGAGGAATCCCGCGTGGGCCTCCTGCACGATCTCGCGATGCCACAGGGCATGCACGAAGGCGATGCGCGCATGGCGATAGGCGCGGTTGGCGGTGGGCAGTTCGTAGTTGGCTTGGGTCATGGTCGTTTCCCTGATCGGGTCTGAACCACGACTCAGGGAGACGCCGACGCCGCAGGGACTCCAGGCGTGAGCCTGGCGCGGATCGGCGGTTCTCATAACCGGACTCTAACCGTCGGCCCCGGGATCGCACCGGGTCTGCTCGTCCCCGACGGTCCAAATCCCAAAGGAGCGGAACCGCCAGGCGCCCGCGGGCTCGTCCCTCTCCTAAGGAGAAGGCATTACCGCCGGTGGGGAATTTCACCCCGCCCTGAGAACGTAGACCGCCGGAACAGCCCGACGGCGAGGCGAGGATACGCCTCAGTCCGGCGGCGTCAAACGGATGTTTGAATTCGGGAAGGTCAGGCGCGCTTGTTGAGCGTTATGGCCGAGCCGTCGGTGCGCTTGGCGGTGCGCTCTCCGGAGGGTCCGTAGGCGTCGGCGGCGCCCTTCTCGCGCTGGGCGGCGACTTCCTCGGCGATGGCGCGGACCAGGCCTTCGGTGACCGTCTTGGCGGCGTTGAGGGCGCGGGCCTGGCGGGCGAGGACCGCGTCGAAGGCCTCGGTGGCGCGGGTAAGGCGCTGGCGTTCAACCATGGGCGCGCCCGCGATCAGCTCCGGCCGGGCGCGGATGCGCGCCGACTCGTGGCGATAGACGTTGGCCAGCCGCGCGGTCTCATCGACCAGCGGGGCGGCGTCCTGCGGCCGGTGCTGTTCGAAGGCCTGGGCCTGGATGGCGACCAGCTTGGTGAGCCGTTCGGTGAGGATGATCAGCTGATCCACGCGGTCAGCGGCGTTTTCCGCGGCGAGCGCCATTATTTGAGCCCCTGGAGCTTGAGCATTTCCCGTTCGACCGCCGGCGCGACGCCGATCCCGCCAGCCCGGGTCATCTGCTTGGCCATGGCGTCGGTCATCACCGAGCGGAACATCTCCTCGCCCGGACCGCCGCCGAACGGGCCGTCGGTCTTCAGGCCGGAGAACATCTGCTGCATCATCACCGACAGGAACGATGACTCGAAGTCGCGCGAGGCCTGCTTGATCTGGCCGCGCTTGGCCAGTTCGGCGGCGGTGGCCGCGACGGCCGGCTCGGCGAGGGCGGGAGGAACGGCGAGCGCCGTCAGATCGCTCATCACATCACCTCGATCTCGGCCTGCAGGGCGCCGGCGGTCTTGATGGTCTGGAGGATGGAGATCATGTCCCGCGGCGTGACGCCCAGGGCGTTCAGGCCGGAGACCAGGGTCGCCAGCGAGGCGCCCGACTTCAGCGTCATGAACTTCTTGCCCTTCTCCTCATCCACCGAGACGTCGGACTGCGGCACTGTCGTGGTCGTGCCGGTCTTGGAGAAGGCGTTGGGCTGGCTGACCGCTGGCGTCTCGCGCACCGTGATGGTCAGGTTGCCCTGCTGGATGGCGACGGTGGAGATGCGGACGTTCTCGCCCATCACGATCACGCCGGCGACCTCGTCGATCACCACCTTGGCCGGATAGTCCGGATCGACGCCTAGGTTCTCGACCTGGGTGACCATGCCCATCATGTCGAGGCCGGGCGCGGGCTTGATGGCCACGATCGTCGGGTTTTCGGCGAGCGCGCTGCCGGGATAGCGCGCGTTGATCACCTCGGCGATCCGCTGCGAGGTGGTGAAGTCCGGGTTGCGCAGGGTCAGGCGCATGGTCGGCATGGAGTCGAAGTTGAAAGCCACCTCGCGCTCGATCACCGCGCCGTCGGCGATGCGGCCGGCGGTGGGCACGCCCTTGGACACCGAGGAGCCCGAGGCCCCTGAGGCGCTGATCGATCCGGTCTGCACCGTGCCCTGCGCCACCGCATAGGTCTGGCCGTCGGCGCCCAGCAGCGGGGTGACCAGGAGCGTGCCGCCCAACAGGCTCTTGGCGTCGCCCATGGCCGAGACGGTGACGTCCATGTGGGCGCCGGAAGCCGCGAACGGCGGCAGCTTGGCGGTGACCATCACCGCGGCGACGTTCTTGGTGTTGAGGTTGGCCGCCCGCGTGTTGACGCCCATCCGCTCCAGCATGCCCTCCAGGCTCTGCTGGGTCATCGGCGCGTTGCGCAGCGCATCGCCCGTGCCGGCCAGGCCGACGACGATGCCGTAGCCGACCAGCGGGTTGTCGCGGACGCCCTCGAAATCGACGATGTCCTTGATCCGCGACTTGGCGGCGGCTGGGCCGGCCGCGAGGGCCACGACCGCAAGGCTGGCGAGGAGGACGCTGAGGAAAAGACGCATGGTTAACCGATGCAGCTGCTACGCGAAGCACCCATGCGATGGACGTGCCAATTCCGGGGGCTGAAAAACCCTTTGGGATTCAACGGACGTCGAGCGGCGAGGGCGGCCTGCGGCTGGGCCTGGGCAGATTCTGCCCGGCATTAACCATACCGCAAGGCCGCCGGCCGGAAGTTGACCGTTAAGAGCGGAGGCCGCGAGTCGAGTCATGAAGGTCACCGGGACAGGCGGAGTCGGTCAGGCCGGCGGTCCGCGCGCTGCGCGCGGCGGGGGCGAGGGGTTTCGTCTCCCGTCCGTGGCGGAGGCCTCAGGCCCGGCGCAGAGCAGCGGCGTGACCACCCCCGCCGCGGTGATGGGCGTCGACGCCCTGCTCACCCTGCAGGATGTCGGCGGCCCGCTGGAGCGCCGCCGCCGCGCCGTGGGACGGGCCGGCCGGCTGCTGGACATCCTCGACAATGTGAAGCTCGCCCTGCTGGACGGCGAGCTCTCGACCGCGGACCTGCAGCAGTTGCAGAGGGCGCTGCGCGAGCAGCGCGAGGCCACCGACGACCCCCGGCTGGAGGGCCTGCTCGACGAGATCGAAACCCGCGCCGCGGTCGAACTCGCCAAGCTCGAGCAGGCCCGTGCGGCCTAATCACGCGGGAGTGCTTTCGGCTCA
Source organism: Phenylobacterium sp. (assembly GCA_004799545.1). Classification (GTDB taxonomy): domain Bacteria; phylum Pseudomonadota; class Alphaproteobacteria; order Caulobacterales; family Caulobacteraceae; genus Phenylobacterium. The sequence continues at coordinate 106,859 of SSMU01000021.1, read as the reverse complement.
TTTGAAACCAATGTTCGATTTGCTATAAGCCCGCGGCGTGTCACTCGGGGAGTTCAGGGGGCTCGAGGTATCCATGAAAACAGCCGCAGTTCTGGCTGAAAAGTCCGAATACCGTCCTTCCGAGGACGAGAAATTCATGAACGAACGTCAGCTTGAGTATTTCAAGCTCAAGCTTCTGACTTGGAAAGAGGAAATTCTCAGGGAATCACGTGAGACCCTGACGCATCTCCAGAGCGAAACTGAGAATCATCCGGACCTCGCGGACCGGGCGTCTTCGGAGACCGACCGGTCCCTGGAGCTGCGCACCCGCGACCGCCAGCGCAAGCTGATCTCCAAGATCGACGAAGCGCTGCGGCGGATCGAGGACGGCTCCTACGGCTACTGCGAAGAGACGGGCGAGCCGATCGGCGTCGCGCGCCTTGAAGCCCGGCCGATCGCCACCCTGAGCCTTGAGGCCCAGGAGCGCCACGAGCGCCGTGAGCGGGTCCATCGCGACGACTGAGATCGCAACGGAATCAACTGACTAACGCGGCCCCGCAAGGGGCCGTTTTTGTGTCTAGGCCTTGCGCGCGATGGCCGCCGCGCCGCCGGCCGATGCAGCCATGTCGTGGAGCGCCGGGATGATCTCCTCGATCCGCTCGACCGAGCGCCAGCTGTGCATGAAGTCGGGCGGCGTCAGCTTCTCGTCCACGGTCATCTGGAAACAGTCGAACAGGGTCTTCCAGAAGTTGCGCGGGTTGTAGAACACCACCGGCTTGGCGTGCAGCTCCAGCCGGCGCCAGGAGAGCAGCTCGACCACCTCTTCCAGGGTGCCGATGCCGCCCGGCAGGATCACGAAGGCATCGGAGCGCTCGAACATCATCATCTTGCGCTGGTGCATGGAGGTGACGATCACGTGCTCAACCGTCTCCAGCGCGCGCTCGCGGCCCACCAGGAAGTCGGGGATGATGCCCAGCACCTGGCCGCCGGCCTGGCTGGCCGCGCGCGCGCAGGCGCCCATCAGGCCCACGCCGCCGCCGCCGTAGACCAGCTTCAGGTCCGCCTTCGCCAGTCCCGTGCCCAGGGTCCGGGCGGCGGAGAGGAACTGCGGGTCGGCGGCGTCGGACGACCCGCAGAACACGCAGACCGAGGCGAGGGATGCGGCGGGTTGCGCCATGTCGATGATCACTCCAGGCGGCCAAGCTTGCGGCCGCGCGTCAAAGGTCTGATTAGCTGTGGTCAAGGTTAAGGAGTTTCAAGGGTCCCGTGTTCCCCAAATCCGCCATCCCGATGACCTTGGCCGCGATGGCGGCGCTCAGCGGTTGCCAGCGCCACCCGGCGCAGGCGCCTGACCCGGCGCAGGCCGAGGCGGACCAGGCCGGCTACGCCTCGCCTCCGATCGTCACCCAGGCGCGGCCGCAGGCCGGCGGCGTGCAGCTGTCGGGCGCCGCGCCGGCTGGCGCGCAGGTCCGGCTGGGCGCGCCGACCGGCGGGGCGGTGTTCGCCCGCGCCGACGCCGCGGGCCGCTGGAGCCTGGTCCTGCCGCCGGACCCGCACGCGCGGATCTTCGGCCTCTCGGCCAAGGTCGGCGGCCGCCAGGTTCAGGGCCAGGGCTATGTGCTGGTGACGCCGCAAGGGCCGGCCGGCCAGCTGCGGGCCGGCGCCGGGGCGATCCGGCTCGATCCGCAGCCGACGCCCTCGATCGGGGCGCTGGACTTCGACCGCGCCGGCGCCGCGGTCATCTCCGGCCGCGCGCCGCCCGCCAGCCTGGTGTTCCTCAGGCTCGACGGCCGCCAGATCGCCCAGGGCCACACCGATCCCAGCGGCCGCTACGCCATCGCCCTGTCGCAACCGATCCCGCACGGCGCCCACGGCGTGGAGATGGCCGGCGACGGCTTCGCCCGGGCCGTACGGGTCCAGCTGACCCCGCCCGCGCCCCTTGCCGCGGGACCCCTGCGTAGCCAGTTGTCCGGGGACGCCGTCCGCGTCGACTGGATGACGCCGGGCGGCGGGCTGCAGTCCACCATCTTGCCGAACTGAAGGCGGACTGAGGAAGGATCAGAGGGCTTGGCTCACGTCCATGCCGCGGCGGCGCGGTTCAGAGGTCCGGATGCGGTGGCGCCGGCGAGCGCCAGCTTCGACGTCTGGGCCTCGATGACCGACCTCGCCCGGCTGGTGCTGCGTTCCGGTGCGCCGAACCTGCGCCTTCGGCTGGGCGTGGCGCTTGGCCTGGTCTTCCTGGGCAAGGTGGCCGGCGTCTGGTCGCCGGTGGTGTTCGGCGACGCGATCAATGCCCTGAAGCCTCACGTCGGGGCCACCCTGGCCCCCTTCGTCCTGGCGGCGCTGGGCGCCTCCGCCCTTAGCCTGGCCGCGGCCGGCGCGCCCTTCGCCCGCGACGCCATCTTCATGCGGGTCTCGCAGGCCACCATGGCCAAGGCGGCGGTGGAGAGCTTCGAGCACGCGCTCGGCCTGTCGCTGGACTTCCACCAGTCGAAGCAGATGGGCACCCTGGCGCGGATCATCGACCGCGGCTCGCGCTCTACGGATTTCCTGATCCGCAGCGTGGTGTTCAACATCGGGCCGACGCTGATCGAACTGGTGCTGGCGCTGGGCGTCATGGCCCTGCGCCTCGGCTGGGCCTTCTCAGCGATCACCCTGGCCAACATCATCCTCTACGTCATCGTCACCTTCCGGATCACCGACTGGCGGCTGGGCCATCGCCGCCGCCTCAACGAGACCGACAGCCGGGTCGCCGGCCTCTCGGTGGACGCCCTGATCAACTACGAGACGGTGAAGACCTTCGGCGCCGAGGATCGTGTGGTCGGGGGGTATGCGCGGGCCATGGACGACTACGTCGACGCCAGCGTCTCGGCCAACACCTCGCTCAACATGCTCAACGCCGCCCAGCAGGTGATCCTGCAGCTGGGCCTGGCGGCGACCATGGTGGCCGCCGGCCTCTATGCCGTGCACGGCGCGCTGACCCTCGGCGGCGTGGTCACCGCGAGCTTGCTGCTGCGCAACCTCTACGCCCCGCTTGGCATGCTGGGCTTCAACTACCGGGAGATCCGCCAGGCCTTCATCGACATGGAGCAGATGGTCGAGCTGCTGGACGTTGCGCCGGAGATCACCGACGCGGCCGAAGCCAAGGACCTGCCACCGGCCAAGGGGCAGGGGGCTTCGCTCGCCTTCGAGGACGTCAGCTTCCAGCACGACGCCCGCTCGGTCGGTCTGCGCGACGTCAGCTTCGCGGCCAAACCCGGCGAGACAGTCGCCCTGGTGGGCCCGTCCGGCGGCGGCAAGACCACGGCGGCGCGGCTCGCCATGCGCCTGATCGACCCGCAGGGCGGCCGGGTGGTGATCGACGGCCTCGAGCTGAAGCAGGTGCGGCTAGCCTCGCTGCGCCGGGCGGTGGCCCTGGTGCCGCAGGACGTGGCCCTGTTCAACGACACCCTCTACGCCAACATCGCCTTCCCGCGGCCGGACGCCTCCGCGGACGAGGTGCGCATCGCCGCCGAGGCCGCCGAGCTCGGCCCGTTCATCGACGGCCTGCCGCACGGTCTTTCGACCCTGGTCGGCGAGCGCGGGCTGAAGCTTTCGGGCGGGGAGCGCCAGCGGGTCGGCATCGCCCGCGCCCTCTTGGCCAATCCGCGCCTGCTGATCCTCGACGAGGCGACCAGCGCGCTGGACGGCCCCACGGAGGCGGCGATCCAGGAGACCCTGCGCAAGGTGCGCGCCGGGCGCACCACCCTGGTGATCGCCCACCGGCTCTCCACCATCGTCGACGCCGACCAGATCCTGGTCCTGCGCCGCGGCCGGATCGTCGAGCGCGGGACCCACGCCGACCTCCTGGCGCGGCCGGGCGAATACGCCGCCCTCTGGCGCCGCCAGACCCGCGAGACCTGAGGCCTACTCCGCCGCCTGCGGGATGTCGTTCGAAGGCCGCGGCTGGGCCTGGACCTTGGGCGTCAGGCCGAGCCGCTTGCGGCCCCAGCCCCACATCTTTCCGAACCGCTCGGCCATCACCTTCGGCGCGGCCAGCAGGACCGGCGTCAGCACCAGGGTGAGCAGGGTCGAGAAGGTCAGGCCCCAGACCACGGCGCCGGAGAGCTGCACCCACCACTCGGAGCCGGGCGCCTTGTATTCCAGGTGGCCGGACCGGAAGTCCGGGTGGATCTGGAACATCAGCGGCAGCAGGCCCACCACCGTCACCACAGTGGTCAGCATCACCGGTCGGAAGCGCTGGGCCGCGGCGCGGACCGAGGCCTCGTCGGCCGCGAAGCCCTGTCGCCTGAGCTGGTAGAAGGTGTCGACCAGCACGATGTTGTGGCCGACCACGACGCCCGCCAGGGCGACGACGCCCGTCCCCAGCATGATCACCGAGATGTAGTCGAAGGTGTGCATGATGTTGAGCTGCACGCCCAAGAGCACGCCCACGGTGGAGAGCGCCACCGCCGACAGGGTCACCACCACGCCGTAGAAGCTGTTGAACTGCCAGAGCAGGATCACGCCCATCATGAACAGCGACGTGGCCATGGCGACCATGAAGAAGGCCTGGGCCTTCTGCCCCTCTTCGTCGGCGCCGCGGAACTTCCAGCGGATCGCCGGGTCGATGCCCGCCTGGGCGAGCCAGGGCTTGAGGGCGGTGATCTTCTGGTTGGCCGCGATGCCGGGCCTGGCGTTGGCCTGGACGATCACCACCCGCTGGCTGTCGCGCCGCTGGATGGTGGTGACCTGCTGGGCGGGCACCTGGCGCACGAAGTAGCTGGCCGGCACCGGCCCCTGGGGCGTGGTGATCTTCAGGCTCTCGAAGGCCGCGATATTGCGCGCCTCGGCCGGGAAGCGGACGCGGATGTCGAGCTCGTCGGTGGCGTCGTCGGGGCGGAAGCGCCCGGCCAGCACCCCGTCGGTGACGAACTGGATCGCCTGGCCGACCGACAGCACGTCGACGCCGTAGCGGCCCGCCGCGATCCGGTCGACGGTCAGGTTCCACTGGATGCCGGGCGAGGTGCGGTTGTCCTCCAGGTCCTTCAGCTGTGGATCGGCCGCCAGCTTGGCCTTGATCAGGTCGGCGGCCTTGTCGAGGGCGGCGGGGTCGCGGCCGCGCAGCTCGACCTGGATGTCCTTGCCGGTCGGCGGTCCGCCCTGCGGCTCGCGCACCTCGATCTGCAGACCCGGCAGGTCGGCGACGCGCTTGCGCACTTCGGCGGCGATGTCGGCGCCGCGCAGGCCGAGCGCCTTGCGGGCTTCGAAATCCTCGAACTCCACCTGGATGCGGCCGACCGTGTCGTTGGGCGGTCCGCCCTGCTGGCCGCCGGGGCTCAGGGGCCCGGAGCGGACATAGAGCGACTTCACGCCCTTCATGCCGAACAGCCGGCGCTCGACGGTCGCCACGATCTGGTCGTCGGCGGCCACCGACATGTTGCCGCGCGCCTTGACGTAGACCGAGACGAACTCCGGGTCCTGCTTGAGGAAGAACTCGGTGGCGTGCTTGCTCGACCCGAACCACATGAAGATGGCGACCACCGCGGTGAGCGCCACGGCCAGCGTCGCCATCGGATGATGCCCGAGCCGCGAGATCATCCGCGAATACCAGCCCATGAAGCCGGTCATCTCGGTGGGATCGCCGTGCTCGGACTTGTGCAGGTCGGCCAGATGGGCGGCGTCGACCGTGCTCTTGCGCCCGAAGATCGAGCCGAGCGCCGGGGTGAACACCAGGGCCACGAAGATCGAGGCGCCCAGCACGAAGAACAGGGTCAGCGGCAGGAAGCTCATGAACTTCCCGGCGATCGAGTTCCAGAACATGAAGGGCACGAAGGCGCAGAGCGTCGTCAGCGTGCCGTTGACCACCGGCCAGAACATCCGCTTGCCGGCCGCGGCGAAGGCCTCCTCCTTGGGCAGGCCCTCGGTCATCTTCCGGTCGGCGTACTCCACGACCACGATGCCGCCGTCGACCAGTATGCCCACCGCCAGCACCAGGCCGAACATCACCATCTGGTTCAGGGTCACGCCCTTGGCGTTGAGCATCATGAAGGCCAGCAGGAAGCAGACCGGGATCGCCGCGCCCACCATCAGGCCCTGGCGGATGCCGAGGCTGCCCACCACGATCAGCATGACCAAGAGGGTCGCGGTCAGCAGGCCGCTCTCCAGCACCAGCAGGGTGCGGCCGATGAACTCGCTGTCGTCGTAGACGAAGTCGGCGTGGACCGTGGACGGCCAGTGCTTGGATTCCACCTTCACCAGCTCGCGAACCTGGGCGGTGGTGTCGAGCACGTTGGAGCCGATGCGCTTGACCACGTCGAGCGAGAAGGCCCGGTCGCCATTGAAGCGGGTGACCGAGGTCGGCTCCTTGAAGGTGCGGTGCACCTCGCCGATATCGCCGATGGTGACCAGCCGGTCGCCGTTCTTCTTGATCGGCAGGGCCAGGATGTCGGCCGGGTTGACCACCACGCCCGGCACCTTCACCGCGAAGCTGCCGGAGCCGGACTGCAGGTCGCCGGCCGGGACCAACTGGTTGTTGCGGGCGATGACGCTGCCGACGTCGTTGGTGGAGACGTTGTAGGCCTCCATCCGCAGGGGATCGATGGTGACCTCGAGCATCTCCTCGCGGGCGCCGTTCATGTCGGCTTCGAGGACGCCGGGCTGGGACTCCAGCCGGTCCTTCAGGTCGCGGGTGATCCGATAGAGCTCACGCTCCGGCGCCGTGCCGTGCAGCACCACCCCGATGACCGGGTTCTCGGCCGGGTTGGCCTCCTCGATGATCGGCTGCTCGGCGTCCGGCGGGAAGCGGGCGCGGGCCAGGTCGACCTTGGCCCGCACGTCGGCCATCACCTTGTCCTTGTTGAAGTTCGGCTCGAACTCCAGCTGGACGATGGCGGTGTTCTCGCGCGCGACGGCGTTCATCTCCTTGAGGCCTTCGAGGCCCTGAAGCTGGATCTCCATCGGCTTGATCAGCAGACGCTCGGCGTCTTCCGGGCTGACGCCCGGGAACGGCACGATGATCGCCACGAACGGGAACGGGATGTCCGGATCGGCTTCCCGCGGCATGTTGAGATAGGAGAAGAACCCGAAGATCGAGGCGATCAGGGTCACGCCCAAGACGACCTTGCGACGCTTGATGGCTCCATCGATCAGGGCGGCGATCATGATCCCCCTCCAGGGCCGGGCTGCGCTTTACAGCGCGGCCGCGACCCGAACCTTCTGGCCCTCGGCCACATAGGACTGGCCGACGGTGATGACGCGGGCAGGGCCGGCGAGGCCTCTCACCCAGGCGCCCTGCGGCGTCTGCTCCATGACGATCACCGGCGCAAAGGCCACACGGTTGTCGTCGGTGACGTAGCGCACGCCCTGCCGGCCGGCGCTGTCGAGCACCAGGGCCGACACCGGGACGAGGTGCGCAGGCCCGGAGCCGGCGGCGATCCGCACGTCGGCCGAGAGGCCTGAGCGCACCGCCAGCTGCGGATTGGGGACGGTGATCTCCATGTGGTAGGTCCGCGTCGCCGGATCGGCGTCATGGGCCACATAGCGGATGCGGCCCGAGAGGCTGTGGCCGTCGACCAGCACGGCCGCGGCGCCCGCGCCCACCTTGAGCTTGCCGGCGTCGGTCTCCGGCACGTCGCCCACGATCAGCAGCGGATTGAGCTCGATCATCATGCCGCAGGATTGGCCGGGCGCCAGGTAGTTGCCGATCTCGGCGTCGCGGTGGTCGAACACGCCTGCGAACGGCGCGCGGATATCGACCTGGCGCAGGGCGATCTCGGCGGCTCGCACCGAGGCCTGGGCTGAGTCGAGGTTGGCCTGGCCCTGCGCCACCTGGGTGGGCGAGCGGAAGCTCTTGCGGGCCAGTTCGGTGTTGGCCTGCTGCTGCAGCTGCATGGACCGGAAGTTGGCCTTCTCGCGATCGAGCGTGGCCTGCCGGGCGTCCACCGCCAGCCGGCAGAGGATCGCGCCCTTCGGGACCACGGTGCCCTGCAGCACCGGCGCCTCGGCCACCAGGCCTGCGGTCTCCGACTTTACCTGCACCGCCCGGGTCGCCTGGGTGCGGCCGCGCAGCACCACGTCGTACTCGCGCAGGGTTTCCGGCACGAGCTTCACCTGGACGCTGGCCATGCCGATCGGCGCGGTGGTCTTGGCCTGGGCGGGATTCGGTCCGTGACCGCCCAGCAGCGTGCGCGCCAGGAAGTAGACGACGATCACAGCGACCACGCCGATCACAAAAATATATTGCGATTTCAATCGCATGTAGACCTATCCCCAGGACGCTTGCGCTACGCGGGAGGGAGCACCGCGGCGCCGTCGGCCCCAACGTCAGGCCTCCAGCTTCTGATGCCGCCGTTACCCGAGCGCAAATGAAATCGCGGACACATTTGAAGCGGAGGCCGCTATAGTGGCCACAGCGCCGCCACATTTGAGCACAGCCATGTGGCGTTGGTCACGGTGACCTCACGCCGCATAACTTACATCGTAAGGAGCAGGGGTTGAAGTACCTCCACACCATGGTCCGGGTCGGCGACCTGGACGCCTCCCTGGATTTCTATTGCGACAAGCTGGGCCTCGTGGAGGTCTCCCGCATAGAGAACGAGCGCGGCCGGTTCACCCTGGTCTTCCTATGCGCGCCCGACGACGTGGAGGACGCCAAGGCCAAGCGTGCCCCGATGGTCGAGCTGACCTTCAACTGGGACCCGGAGGACTACGGCGGCGGTCGCAACTTCGGCCACCTGGCCTATGCAGTCGAGGACATCTACGCGACCTGCCAGAAGCTGATGGACGGCGGGGTGACCATCAACCGGCCGCCGCGCGACGGTCACATGGCCTTCGTCCGCTCGCCGGACAACATCTCCGTCGAGCTCCTGCAGAAGGACGGGTCGCTGCCGCCAGCCGAGCCGTGGACCTCGATGCCGAACGTCGGGGCCTGGTAGGCGTCTGCTAGGTCTTCGGCCGATACTTCGCGTGGCAGCCGCTGCAGGTGTCGGAGAGGTCGTTGGCCGCCTGGGACAGGCCCGCGCCATTGCGCGCCTGGGCCGCCTTGCCGGCTGCGCCGGCGGTGACCGCCATCTGCTTGGCGTAGGTCATCCAGGGGCCCGCGTCCTTGGCCCGACCGGGCTGCTGCAGGCCGGCCGCGATGGCTTCCAACCTGGCCGCCGCGGCGCCGGCTTCCTCCCAGCGCGCCGGCGGGACCTTGGCGGCGTCGGGGCCGTTCGCCGGATCCACCTCGCCGCCCACCGCGAACAGGGTGGTTGAGGCCGGATCGACCACCGTCTTCATCTCGTCCTTGACGCTCAGCGCCGTGCCGGCGGCCTGCGCGCCGACCGCGGCGAGCGCCGCGAAGGCGAGGGCGAGGAGGAATTTCCGCGATGGCATCAGGCGTCTCCACGAACGGGGATGGGGCAAGCCTACAGCAAGCATCGCCCATGAGAAGTCGGTGGTGGCTTCAGTCCACCCGCTGCAGGGCCTCGCGGATCCTGCCCACCAGTTCGTCGATCTGTTCCGGCGAGATGATCAGGGGCGGCGAGAGCGCGACGGTGTCGCCCGTCACCCGCACCAGGGCGCCTGAATCGAAGCACAGCTGGAAGACCTCCGCCCCGCGCTTGCCGACCGCCTCGCCGCGCGGCTCCAGCTCGATCCCGGCCATCAGGCCCAGGTTGCGCACGTCCTTCACGTGGGGCGCGTCCGCCAGGCTGTGGACCGCCTCGGCCCAGCGCGCCTCCAGCCCCGCGGCGCGGGCGAACAGGCCCTCCGCGGCGTAGAGCTCCAGCGTTGCGCGCCCGGCGGCGACGGCCAGCGGATGGGCGCTGTAGGTGTAGCCGTGGAACAGTTCGATGCCGGCGGGCGAGGCGCCAACCACCGCGTCGTAGATCGCGCCGCGCACGCCCACCGCGCCCATCGGCACGGCGGCGTTGGTCAGGCCCTTGGCTAGGGTGATCAGGTCCGGAGTCACCCCGAACCGCTCGGCCGCGGTCGCCGCCCCCAGCCGTCCGAAGGCGGTGATCACCTCGTCGAAGATCAGCAGGATGCCGTGACGGTCGCAGATCGCCCGCAGGCGTTCGAGGTAGCCCTTGGGCGGCACGATCACCCCGGCCGAGCCGGCCACCGGCTCGACGATCACCGCGGCGATGGTCTCCGCGCCGTGCAGGCCGACCAGCCGCTCCAGGTCGTCGGCCAGGTCAACGCCATTCTCCGGCTGGCCGCGGGTGAAGGCCTGGGCCGGGTCTAGGGTGTGGCGGATATGGTCGGCGCCGGGCAGCAGGGTGAAGGCGCGGCGGTTGTTCGGCAGGCCGCCCACCGAGATGCCGCCGAAGCCCACCCCGTGATAGCCCTTCTCGCGCCCGATCAACCGCGTGCGGCCCGCCTGGCCGATGGCCCGCTGGTAGGCCAAGGCGATCTTCAGCGCGCTGTCGACCGCCTCCGAGCCGGAGTTGCCGAAGAACACCTGGTCGAAGCCGGCCGGCAGGATCGCGGTGAGCCGCTGGGCGAACTCGAAGGCCTTGGGGTGGGCGAGGTTGAAGCTGGGCGCATAGTCGAGCTCGCCCGCCTCGCGCCGGATCGCCTCGACGATCGGCTCGCGGGTGTGCCCGGCGTTGACGCACCACAGGCCCGAAGTCCCATCGAGCAGCGCCCGGCCGTCCGGGGTGAAGTAGTGCATGTCCTTGGCGCGGGCGAGCAGGCGCGGCGCGGCCTTGAAGGCGCGGTTGTCGGTGAACGGCATCCAGAAGGCCGAGAGGTCGTTCGGCAGCGTCGGGTCCGCGTGGTCCAGGGGCGTCATGGCCGTCTCTCCCCTCCGGGGACGAAGCGTCACAGACTTTCCGGCGCGCGACAACCGGCCAGCCGCGGCTTGCGCAGTGTGAACTCGGGCGCCGTAATGTCGTGCAGCCTGGGAGGGACGCGATGGACTTCAGGACCACATCCATCGAGGCGCTGGTCGAGGGCGTGCGCGCCCGGCGGACCTCGGCCCGCGAGCTGGTCGAGGCTGCGCTCGGCAACATCGAGGCGGTCAATCCGCGGCTCAACGCGGTGGTGGGCTTTGCGCCCGAGCTTGCGCGCAAGGACGCGGCCGCGATCGACGCGCGCCTGGCGTCGGGGGATGCCGTGGGTCCGCTGGCCGGCATACCCGTGCTGGTGAAGGACCTGGAGGACGCCGCCGGCTACCGCACCACCTTCGGCTCCGCCCTGCATACCGACGCGCCGCCCGCGACGGCGGACTCCGTGCTGGTCGGCCGCCTGAAGGCGGCTGGCGCCGTGGTGGTCGGCAAGACCAACACCCCGGCCTTCGGCTTCAAGGGCCTGACCGAGAACATCCCGTTCGGCGCCACCCGCAATCCCTGGAACCCGGACTACCACGCCGGCGGCTCCTCCGGCGGCTCGGCCTCGGCGCTGGCCGCGGGCCTGGCGCCGCTCGCCACCGGCTCGGACGGTGGCGGCTCGATCCGCATCCCGGCCGCGGTCTGCGGTTTCGCGGGCCTGAAGACCAGCCAGGGCCAGGTTCCGCTAGGCGGTCCCAATGCGCCTGGGTCCGGCATATTGGCGATCAAGGGGCCGATGGCGCTGCGCGTCCGCGACACCGCCCTGGCGCTCGACGCCGTGCGGGGCCCCGATCCCACCGACCCCTTCGCCCACCCGCGCACCGGGCCGTCCTGGCGCGCCGCCCTCGACGGCGAGAACCGGCCGCGCAAGGTGATCTGGTCGCCGACCCTGGGCTTCGGCCGCGCGGACACCGAAATCCTGGCCCGCAGCCAGGCGGTGGTCGATGACCTGGCCCGCGCCGGCGTCGAGGTGGTCCGCAAGGACCGGGTCTGGGAGGGCGATCCGGGCGGCGCCTGGTACGTCATCTGGACCGCCCAGCGGGCCCGCGCCCAAGGCCATCTGCGCGGCACGGCGGACTGGGAGCGCATCGATCCCGACCTGCGGGCGCAGATCGAGTATGGCCTGAGCCGCAGCGCGCGCGACTACGCCGAGGCGCTCGATACCGCCCACCGGCTCGCCTACCAGCTCAACCAGGCGATGGAGGACGCCGACGTCCTGCTGGCGCCGGTCATCGCCGCCCATACCCCAAGGCTCGACGGCCCCGGCCTGATCGACGGCCAGCCGGCCGGCGCCGACTGGGTGCAGTTCACCCCGGCCATCAACATGACCCGCAATCCCGCCGGCACGGTCCCCATCGGCCTGTCGTCGCTCGGCCTGCCGCTCGGCCTGCAGGTGATCGGCCGGCAGCGCGACGACATCGCCGTGCTGAAAGCCATGTGCTTCCTGGAGGACCTGCTGCAGCCGGCCTTCGACGCGCCGTTCGGCGTGGGCGCCTAGGTCAGGTGTGGCTGACCAGGTTGGCGTCGAGCTGCCGCAGCGTCTCCTGGTCCCAGCCGTAGATGTCGTCGCGGAACGAGATCTGATCGCCCTCCGGGAAGGCGGTCCAGTAGTTGATCGCGACGGGCACGGTCTGCTTCAGGGCGACGCTCTGGGTGTCGTGACCGGCCAACACCTCGTCGACCTTATCCGGCGTCCAGCCGTTCTCGCGGTTGAGCAGCAGCTTGGCCAGGTCGACCGCCTTTTCCAGCCGCACGCAGCCGTGGCTCACAGACCGCTGGTCGCGGGTGAAGGCGGCCTTGGACGGCGTGTCGTGCAGATAGACGGAGTAGCGATTGTCGAAGAGGAATTTGACCCGGCCGAGCGCGTTGTCGGGCCCGGGCTGCTGCACGAGCTTGCCGCCGTCGTCGGTGAAGTTGTGGGCCTGCAGATAGGCCGCGCCCTTCGGCGTCAGTTCCTTCGAGGCGATGTCGTCGGGGACGTTCCAGGTCGGGTTCAGCACCACGGTGTGGATCTTGGACACGACGATCGGCGTCTCATCGCCGGGTTTCCCCGCCGCGGTCAGCATCTGCATCGCCGGCTGGCCGTCCAGATAGAGGACGAAGGTCTGGGCGGCGCTGTTCACCTCGATCCGGCTCGGGGCCTGCTCGCGCGGCGCCCACCGCCAGCGCTCCAGGTTGGCGCGGATCTGGGCCGCCCTGGCCAGGGCCGGGACGTTGAGCGCCGCCAGCGTCACGTTGTCGAGCGCGCCCGTCGGGTGCAGGCCGTGCCGCACCTGGAAGTTCGACACCGCCTGGGCGAGGGCGCTGTCATAGGCGCTGTTGGGCGCGGCCTGGGCGATCGAGGCGTCCTCGAAGGCCAGGCGCTGGCGCAGGATCGCCACCCGCGGATCTCGGCTGCCGAGCTTCAGCGCCGCGCCGCCCGGCACCACTGGCCAGCCGCCGGACTGGGCGACCTTCAGATAGACCAGGTAGCCGTTGCGCAGCGCCTGGTACTGCGGCGCCTGCGGCGGCAGGGTCGCCAGCCACGCCTGCAGCCGGTTGCCGGCCACCGCAGCGCGGAACTCGCCCGCGGCGTCGTAGCTGGCGGGCCGGACGCCCCAGTTCTTGTCCATGCCGGACTTGGGGATCGCGAAGCCGTGCTCGGCGCGCGCATAGGCGATGACCTCGGCGATCAGCCGCTGCTGCGCCGCCGCCCGCGTCGCCGTGTCGCCCGACTTCAGGCCGTCCTGCAAGCCCGCGGTCGAGAAAGCGGCGGGCGTGAAGCCTTCCAGCGGCGCGTCCGCCAGGGTCTTCAAGGCCACCTGCGCCTGATCGGCGCTGAGCTGGGCCTGGGCCGCGTCGGCCGCCGGCGCCTCGCCGCCCGCGCGGTGGCATCCGGCCAGCGGCCCGCACAAGGCTGCCGCCGCCGCGGCCGCGAACAACCAGCCGCGCGCGCGCTCGCGGTCTCCAAGGATTTGCATATATTGAACTTTCGTCGTGTCACCTGGAGACACAACGCAAAGATCAAAGCTTGGTTGTGGTCGGGCGCCACGCCTCAGGGCGAGCGGGTCAGAGTCGGTCTATGCTAGGATCCACTTCAGGTGCGAGGGGCGTTGCCGATCGATGCGGGGGAGTATGTCCAAAGCGTCGCTTGCGATCGCCATGAGCGGCGGGGTTCGTCGCGCGCCGAGTTTGATGTGACGTCTCCGCCAGCAGCTCCGAGTCGCGGCGGCTCCGTCAGAGGTCTCGACACCCTGAGGTTCGTGGCGGCGCTCTGGGTGGCGTTCTCCCATGGGGCTTCGCCGCCCGTCGACAGCATGTTCGGCGTTCATGGACCGGCCACCCATCTGGTCTCGGCCGGCATGGCCCTGGTTTTCAACGGCACCGCCGCCGTCGTGGTCTTCTTCGTCATTTCGGGCTTCTGCATCCACCTACCGAACATCGGCGCCGAGCGGCTTGACTGGCGGCGCTTCCTGACGCGGCGCCTGGTCCGTATCGTTCCGCCGCTGCTGGCGATCATCGGCCTGACGAGGTGGCTCGGCGATCGCTACGTCGCCGCGGTCGATACCGTGCTGTGGAGCGTCTACTGCGAGCTGATCTACTACGCGCTCTATCCGCTGCTGTTCGCGCTTCTGCGCCACTGGCGGCTCAGATACATCCTTATCGCCTCGATCGCGCCGATGGCGATCCTGCTGGCCCTTAAGCCGACCGCCGCCTTTCTATGGCACTTCGGCGCCTGGACCTGGCTCTACTGCGCGCCGTTTTGGCTCTTGGGCGCCGAACTCGCTGAGCGCTATCGGAGGGGAAGCCTACGCACGCGCGGTTCGATTTGGATCTGGCGCTGCGCGGCGGTCGTGCTGTGCGGCTTGGCGACTGTGGCGCTCTATCACCTGCCGATCGCGGTAGGCTATCCGTGGACGATGCCCGCCTTCGCCGTGTTCGCGACCTTCTGGGTCGCGCAGGAGATCGGCCACGCTGAACAGAAGGGCGCCGTCGCCGTCCTCGAACTGCTGGGCGCTGGATCCTACTCGCTGTACCTCGCGCACAAGATCCCGCTGGAGGCGCTGCCGGCGCCCACCGGCGCACTGGGGTGGCTCGAACTGCTCGCCGCAATCGCTGCGGCGACCCTGGCGCTCTATGTGTTCGTGGAGCGTCCCTCGCACCAACTCGCCCGTTGGCTGGGTCGCCGGCGCCGGGCGCCGGCCTTCGCGGTCTAGATCGCGACGCGGAAGACCGAAGGCAGTTGCAGGATCAGCGCCCAGAGCGCGAAGTTGGCCGTCAGCATCCAGGCTAGGTCCAAGACGCGCGTCCAGCAGATCCCGTCGCCATAGACGGCTTGGGACTTGAGAGCGTGCATTCCGGAACTCCCGTACGGCGCCGCCGAAGCGGCTCGCGGACGTGCATAAAACGCAACGGGGAGACAATTAGCTCCGGAAGGCTAACAAACCGTGCCCGATTCGGACACTTTCGCGACGGAGGCCCAGAACGCCTGCGACCGTCAGGCCTTGACCACCTTCGGGCCGGCCAGTCCGCGACGCGCCATGGCGTTGCGGGTGTCGACCACCAGCTGGGCGTGCTCGGCGATGAGGCCGAAGTCGACCGCGTCGTGATCGGTGGAGATCAGCACGGCGTCGAAACCGGCCAGGGTCTCGGCCGTCAGCGCCGTCGAGCGGCGGCCGCCGAATTCGGCGTGCTCGCGGGTCATCGGCGCTTCGGGCACGTGGGGATCGTGGAACTCGACCTTCGCGCCGCGCGCCTCCAGCAGCTCCATGAGCCGGAACGAGGGGCTTTCGCGTACGTCGGAGACATTCGGCTTGTAGGCGAGGCCGAGGACCAGGATCTTCGACGCGCTGAGCGCGGTCTGGAACCTGCCGTCGAGGGTGCGAGCCAGGACCTCGACCACGTGGTTCGGCATGGCGGTGTTGATCTCGCCCGCCAGCTCGATGAAGCGGGTGCCGATATCGAACTCCCGCGACTTCCAGGTGAGGTAGAACGGATCGATCGGGATGCAGTGACCGCCGAGGCCGGGGCCCGGATAGAAGGGCATGAAGCCGAAGGGCTTGGTCTTGGCCGCCTCGATCACTTCCCAGATGTCGATGCCCATGGCGCCGTAGATCAGCTTCAGCTCGTTGACGAGGGCGATGTTGACGGCGCGGAAGACGTTCTCGGTGATCTTCACCGCCTCGGCGACATCGGGGGTCGAGACCGGCACGACGACGTCGACGACGGCGCCATAGAAGCTGGCGACCAGCTCTGAGGCTTCAGGCCCGTCCCCGGCCACGACCTTCGGGATCGTGGTCGTGCGGAACTTGGCGTTGCCGGGGTCTTCGCGCTCCGGCGAGAAGCCGACGAAGACGTCGCGACCGGCGGTCAGGCCGCTGGTCTCGAGGATCGGCTTCAGCACCTCGCGCGTGGTGCCGGGATAGGTGGTGGATTCCAGGACCACCAACTGCCCGGGCCGCAGCCGCTGGGCGACCTGGCGTCCGGTCACCTCGATGTAGGAGAGGTCGGGCTCGCGGTGGCGGGTGAGCGGGGTCGGCACGCAGATCACGATCACGTCGCACTCGGCCAGTCGGTCGAAGGCCGCGGTCGCGGTGAACCGGCCGGCGGCCACCAGGCCGGCGAGGTCTTCGTCGGGGACCGCATCGATGTAGGACTGGCCGCGGTTCAGCTGTTCGGCCTTCGCGGGATCGATGTCGAAGCCGATCGTGGTGAATCCCGCGCGTCCGGCTGAGGCCGCCAGCGGCAGGCCCACGTAACCGAGACCGATGACACCGATGACCGCCGAGCGGTTCGCCAGCGCCGCCCGCAGGCCTTCAAAGCTCGATGTGGCGTTCATGGCTTCCATCCGGTGGCCCCCCAAAAGGCCGCGCCCGCGTGCCCTAGCAACACCCGCGCCAATCGGCCATCCCCGTGGGGCCCGGGCGTCAATTTCACGCCGGGCTGTGACCCAGGTCACGGCGGGATCGGTTCAAGCGCGCATCTTCGTAGCCGACGAAGCAGCCGAGGCGGATCGCACGGAAATCGGAGGGCTTGGCCCAAGCGTTGCTGGGTTGATCACCGTTAGTCTCAGTTTCGAACACTTGGATGCAATAGAGTTAACGCGTTCCCGAGGCCCTGGAGAACATTCGGGGATGGGGAGTGGACATAGGCGGCGTCAGATTCCGGCGAAAGACTATCGCCAGGGTTGAATTGCAACTTTGACGCTTGCGTGACCGTTCGCCTTTCTGGGGAAATCGAATTCAACATCGTTAATGCCGAGTGAACTATGTCTTTATTCTTCGTGAAGAATGGATCATAGGTTAGCCCGGCGATGAGTTGGGGCGTCATGTCTACTCAGGAGACCATTTCGCGCTATGCGACCGCAAAGGGGGCGTCGATGAACTCGGGCGCCGCCGTTGCGCGGATCGCGCCGGTTGTCTACGGGCGGCCTGCGGCGACGTCGAACGCGAACGCGTTCGTCGGCGACTACGCCGGCAAGCGTCTGATGGACCTGATGATCGCCGCCTCCGCCCTGGTCGTGCTCGCGCCGCTGATGCTGCTGATCTGGACCATGGTCTATGTCTCCAGCGGTGGTCCGGGCCTGTTCTGGTCGCAGCGCGTCGGCCGCGGCGGTCTCACCTTCTGGATGCCCAAGTTCCGCACCATGGCCGAGGACGCGCCGCTATCGCCGCGCGAGGTCCTGGAAGGCGCCGACAGCCACATCACCCCGATCGGCGCCTGGCTGCGCCGGTCCGCCCTCGACGAGCTGCCGCAACTGTTCTGCGTCCTGACCGGCGACATGAGCATCATCGGCCCCCGGCCACTGCTGCCCAGCGACCCGGGCGTCGACGCCCGCCGCCGCTTCCCGGACGCCATCTCGGCGCGCCCGGGCCTGAGCGGCTTGGCCCAGGTGGTAGGCCGCAACTCGGTCTCGCCCCGCCGCAAGGCCCGGCTCGACGCCTTCTACGCGCAATCCGCCTCCTTCGGCCTGGATGTGATCATCTTCTGGCGGACGGCGGGCATCGTCCTGACCTCGCGGGGCTTCCTCTAGGCCAGGCCGAGACTCGGGCGGCCGTGCTAAGCAGGGCCGCGTCTGTCTTCCTTCAGCATCGCCCCATTCCCCCACTGCTCCAGGCGCAGAATCTGCGCCGGGCCTCAGCAATCGGACTTGAGTTCGCATGGACCCATCAGGCCGCAAGGTCGCCCTCGTCACCGGCGTGACCGGTCAGGACGGCGCCTACCTCTCTGAGCTGCTGCTGGAGAAGGGCTATATCGTCCATGGCGTGAAGCGGCGCTCGTCGTCGTTCAACACCGGCCGCATCGAGCACCTCTACCAGGACCCGCACGACCCTCAGCCGCGGTTCATCCTGCACTATGGCGACATGACCGATGCGACCAACCTGATCCGCATCGTGCAGCAGACCCAGCCGGACGAGATCTACAACCTCGCCGCGCAGTCCCACGTCCAGGTGAGTTTCGAGACCGCCGAGTATACCGCCAACGCCGATGGCGTGGGGCCCCTGCGGTTGCTTGAGGCGATCCGCCTGCTCGGCCTGACCGAGAAGACCCGGTTCTACCAAGCCTCGACCTCGGAGCTTTACGGCAAGGTGCAGGAAACGCCGCAGTCCGAGCGGACGCCCTTCTATCCGCGCAGTCCCTATGCCGCGGCCAAGCTCTACGCCTACTGGATCACGGTGAACTACCGCGAGGCTTACGGCATGCACGCCTCCAACGGCATCCTGTTCAATCACGAGAGCCCGCTGCGCGGCGAGACCTTCGTCACCCGCAAGATCACCCGCGCGGTCGCCGCGATCCAGCTGGGCTTCCAGGACAAGCTCTATCTCGGCAACCTGCACGCCCGCCGCGACTGGGGCCATGCGCGGGAGTACGCCCGCGGCATGTGGCTGATGCTGCAGCAGGACGAGCCGGATGACTATGTGCTGGCCACCGGCGAGACGACCTCGGTGCGCGACTTCACCGCCCACGCCTTCGCTCAAGTTGGCGTCGAGATCCGCTGGGAAGGCGAGGGGGTTGAGGAGAAGGGGATCTGCGCCAAGACCGGGCGCGTGCTGGTGGAGGTCGATCCGCGCTACTTCCGCCCCACCGAGGTCGAGCTGCTGATCGGCGACCCCACCAAGGCGCACGAGAAGCTGGGCTGGCGGCACGAGACGCCCTGGACGGAGCTTTGCGCCGAGATGGTCCGCGAAGACCTCGTGGTCATCGCCAAAGAGCATCACCGCAGTGGCGACTGACGTCCCGTTTCCGCTGGCCGGCAAGCGCGTCTGGGTGGCCGGCCATCGCGGCATGGTCGGCGCGGCCCTGGTGCGCCGGCTGGCGGCTGAAGACTGCGAGGTCCTCACCGTCGATCGCGCCACGCTCGACCTGCGGCGCCGGGCGGAGACCGAGGCCTGGGTGGCCGATGCGCGGCCCGACGCCGTCATCCTGGCCGCCGCCCGGGTCGGCGGCATCGCCGCCAACGACGCCTATCCGGGCGAGTTCCTGCACGACAACCTGGCGATCCAGACCAACGTCATCGAGGCCGCGCGCCTGAGCGGCGTCGCCAAGCTGCTGTTCCTGGGCTCAAGCTGCATCTATCCGAAGCTCGCCCCGCAGCCGATGGCCGAGGAGGCCCTGCTCACCGGCCCGCTCGAGCCCACCAACGAATGGTACGCCATCGCCAAAATCGCCGGGCTGAAGTTGGCCCAGGCCTATCGGCGCCAGTACGGCTGCGACTTCATCTCGGCCATGCCGACCAACCTCTACGGCCCCGGCGACAACTTCGACCTGGAAGCCAGCCACGTGCTGCCGGCTCTGATCCGCAAGGCCTATGAGGCGAAGGTCGAACGGCGGCCCGAGCTGGTGGTCTGGGGCACCGGCGCGCCGAAGCGCGAGTTCCTGCACGTCGACGACTGCGCCGACGCCCTGGTTCACCTGCTGAAGACCTATTCCGCCGACCTCCACATCAACGTCGGCTCCGGCCAGGAGGTCAGCATCGCCGAGCTGGCGGAGCTGGTGACGCGGGTCACAGGCTACGAGGGCAAGATCGTCTACGACGCCGCCAAGCCGGACGGCACGCCGCGCAAGCTCTTGGACACCTCCCGCCTGAGGGCGCTGGGCTGGGCACCGCGGATCGATCTCGCGACGGGGATAACCGAGACCTGTGGGTGGTTCGCGGAATTTCGCGGGATACGGGAAAGATGAGGGGCTCTACAACCGTGTCCGATGCTTCGCTCCGGCGCCCCCTTGAGGTCGCCACGACCGAGCGCGCCTGCGTCGTAAAGCATCAACACTTGTCACCTACGGTTGGCTATACTGCGGTCGATCCGAAATTGGTCGGAGGGGGCGTGATGAGTGAGGGGCGCTGGTATGTCGTGAAGACCCAGCCGCGCCGCGAGTTGTTCGCCGGCGAGCAGCTGCAGAACCAGGGCTTCACTGTGTTCCTGCCCAAGCAGGTGAAGACCGTGCGCCACGCCCGGCGGGTGAAGACCACCTTCGCGGCCTTCTTCCCCAACTATCTGTTCGTGTCGCTCGACGTGGAGCGCCAGCGCTGGCGCAGCATCAACGGCACGCTCGGCGTCTCGCATCTGATCACCCAGGGGGAGCGGCCGGTTGCGGCGCCCGTCGGCGTGGTCGAGGACCTGATCGCGGCCAGCGACGAACGCGGCGTGCTGGTCGAGGGGCCCTGGCTGGAGATCGGCCAGCAGGTGCGCATCACCCACGGTCCGTTCATGGACCAGACGGCGGTGATCGACCGGTTCGGCAATGCGGAAGGCGTCCGCGTGCTGCTGGAGATCATGGGCGCGATCGTTCCGGTGGAGGCGAAGCGCGAACATCTGATCGCCGCCGCTTGAGGTCGAGCTATCCCGCCGCCGTTCGGGGGAGCGCGGTCTGCGGCTTGCAGGGTTTCCTTCAACCTTAACGCCCGACCGTTCGACGGCTGGGGTTGAAGATATTGAATCCAGGCCGGTTCGCCGGTTTGGGCGGGTTCGCGGCGCCGGGAGACGCCGGACCCCATGTACCAGGATGGAACACCCGGGCGGCGACCCCTCGTCACCCGGACTGCGGTAGCGTGGCCGAACGGTCCTCGCGGCCGACCCCTAAAACCCCATGAAGATTTCCGTCGTCACCGTCTGCTTCAACTCGGCCAAGACCATTGGCCGGACGCTGGAGTCGTTCTTCGGCCAGGACCACGCCGCCAAGGAGCTGGTGGTGGTCGACGGCGGCTCCAAGGATGAGACCCTGGAGATCGTCTGCAGTTTCCCGGCCGATGGCGTGGTGGTGATCTCCGAGCCGGACCACGGCATCTACGACGCCATGAACAAGGGGCTCGCGGCGTTCAGTGGCGACGCCGTCGGATTCCTCAATTCCGACGACCGGTTCAAGGACGCCCAGACCCTGTCGGCCGTGGCCGCGACCCTGGCCCACAACGACATCGCGTTCGGCGACCTGGACTTCGTCCGCTGCCACGAGACCCGCGAAGTGGTCCGCCGTTGGCGCACGGCCGCCTGGCGCAAGGGCGGCTTCCGCCACGGCTGGATGCCGGCGCATCCCACCTTCTACTGCCGCCGCGCGGTGATCGAGGCCGTGGGGCCCTTCGATCTTCGCTACCGGGTGGCGGCCGACTACGACCACATGCTGCGCGCCATGGAGCTGCACGACTTCCGCGCCGCGCCGGTCGGCCATGTGATGGTCGAGATGCTGCACGGCGGCGAGAGCACCTCGGGGCTGAAGTCCCACCTGCACCATAATCTCGAGGCCCTGGACTCGCGCCGCCGCTGGCTGGGCGCAGGGGCCGTCGATTACGCCCTGTTCGCCAAGCCGCTGCGCAAGCTGCCGCAGCTGATGGCGAGGCTCCGCGCATGACCACGGTGCTGGTCACCGGCGGCGCCGGCTACATCGGTTCCCACGCCTGCAAGGCGCTGGCCAAGGCCGGCTATACCCCGGTGGTCTACGACAGCCTGGTCTACGGCCACGAGTGGGCGGTGAAGTGGGGCCCGCTGGAGCGCGGCGACATCCTCGACGTCCAGCGCCTGGCCGAGGTGATCGCCGCCCATCGCCCGGCCGCGGTGATGCACTTCGCGGCTTTCGCCTACGTCGGCGAGTCCGTCATCGACCCGGCCAAATACTATCGCAACAACGTCCTGGGCACGCTCAGCCTGCTCGACGCCATGCGCGCGGCGGGGCTCGACAAGCTGGTGTTCTCCTCGACCTGCGCCACCTATGGCGTGCCCGCCACGACCCCGATCCGCGAGGACGACCCTCAAGCCCCGATCAATCCCTACGGCGCCTCCAAGCTGATGGTGGAGCGCATCCTCGCCGACTACCGCGTGGCCTACGGCCTGCGCAGCGTGGCCCTGCGCTACTTCAACGCCGCCGGCTGCGATCCCGATGGCGAGCTCGGCGAGGAGCACGATCCCGAGACCCACCTGATCCCGCTGGTGCTCGAGGCCGCGGCCGGGCTGCGGCCGAGCATCACCGTCTACGGCGATGACTACGCGACCCCGGACGGCACCTGCATTCGCGACTACGTCCACGTGAGCGACATCGCCGAGGCCCATGTGCAGGCCTTGCAGGCCTTGCAGGCGGGCGCCGAATTGCGGCCGGCCTACAATCTCGGCGGCGGCGCGGTGCTGTCCGTCGCCGACGTGATCGCCGCGGCGAGCGCAGTCACCGGTCGGGCCGTCCCGGTGGCCATGGGCGCGCGGCGGCCGGGCGATCCGCCGGTGCTCTCCGCCGATGCAAGCCGCGCCGCGGACGACCTGGGCTGGCGGCCTCGGCATCCGCACATCGAGGACATGCTCGCCTCGGCCTGGACCTGGCAACAGCGGCAGGGAAATCTCCGGCCCGCTCGGGCCGCCAATCGGACCTCGGCGATCTAGACCATGTGCGGTCTCAACGGCATCTTCGCCTTCAACCCCGCGGCGGGCCTGCCGAAGGAGGCCGAGCTGCTGGCCACCCGCGAGGCGATGCGGGCCCGCGGACCGGACGGCGTCGGGGTCTGGTGGAGCGAGGACCGTCGTTGCGGGCTCGCGCACCGGCGGCTGTCGATCATCGACCTCTCCGATCGCGCGCTGCAACCCATGGCCAGCGCCGATGGCCGCTTGGTGATCACCTTCAACGGCGAGATCTACAACTATGCGGAGCTGCGTCGGGAGCTGGAAGGCGAGGGCGTGCGCCATCGCACGACGTCGGACACCGAGACCCTGCTGCACCTCTACGCCCGCGACGGGATCGCGATGGTCAGGCGCCTGAGGGGCATGTTCGCCTTCGCGATCTGGGACCAGGCCAAGCAGGGCCTGTTCCTGGCCCGCGACCCCTACGGCATCAAGCCGCTCTACACCGCGGGCGACGGTTGGACCCTGCGCTTCGCCTCCCAGGTCAAGGCGCTGCTGGCCGGCGGCCAGGTGTCGCGCGATCCGGAGCCGGCGGGCCTCGTCGGCTTCCACCTGTTCGGCCACGTGCCGGAGCCCTTCACCCTCTACCGCGAGATCCGGGCGCTACCGGCCGGCCACACCCAGTGGGTGGACGCCGCGGGCCCGCGCGAACCCGTCGCCTATGTGAACCTGGCCGGCATCCTCGCCGAGGGCGCGCGCCATCCGGCGCCGGCGGTCGAGGCCGGCGCGCGCGTCCGCGCGGCGGTCCTGGACAGCATTCGGGCCCACATGGTGGCCGATGTGGAGGTGGGGGCCTTCCTCTCCGCCGGCATCGATTCCGGGGCCCTGCTTGGCCTCATGCGTGACGCGGGCCAGACCGACATCCGCGCGATCACCCTGGGTTTCGACCAGTTTCGCGGCACGGCCGAGGACGAGGCGCCGCTGGCCGCCGAGGTCGCCCTCCGCTACGGCGCGCGCCACATCGTCCGCCGGGTCGGGGAGGCGGAGTTCCGCCAGGACCTGCCGGCCATCCTCGAGGCCATGGACCAACCGTCGATCGACGGCGTGAACACCTGGTTCGTGGCCAAGGCCGCGCATGAAGCCGGGCTTAAGGTCGCGGTCTCCGGCCTTGGCGGCGACGAGCTGCTGGCGGGCTATCCGAGCTTCACCGACATCCCGCTTTGGCGCCGGCGCTTCGGCCCGCTGGCCGCGATCCCCGGGGCGGGCGCAGCGGCGCGGGCCCTGCTCTCGGCCTTTGCGGGCTCCGCCACGCGCCACCGTCCCAAGATGCGCGGCATGCTGGACTACGCCGGCAGCTGGGAAGGGGCCTATCTGCTGCGTCGCGGCCTGTTCCTGCCCAGCGAGCTGCAACGGCTGATGGACTCGGACACGGCCCGCGAAGGCCTGCGCCGCCTGCGTCCGCTGAGCGCCATCCGCGCCGGCCTGCAGCCCGACCCGGGCTCCGACACCGGCCGGGTCTGCGCGCTCGAATCCGCCAACTACATGAAGAACCAGCTGCTGCGCGACGCCGATTGGGCCGGCATGGCCCATGGGCTGGAGATCCGCACGCCGCTCGTTGACATCAAGCTCATCGAAAACTTGGCTGCGGTGATCCCGAGGCTCGCGCCGGGCGCCGGCAAGGCGGCCTTGGCGGCCGCGCCGTCGCAGCCCTTGCCCGAGGCGGTGGTTAGCCGCGCCAAGACCGGCTTCAGCGTGCCAACCGCCGACTGGATGGCCGCGGCGGGCCAGCAGCCCGTCGACACCGCGCCCGCCAGCAAGGGCGTGACCTCGCGACGTTGGTCCAGCGTGGTGCTCTCCGGCGCCACGGACATGGACGCGCTGGCCGCATGAGCCGGCCGCTCAACATCCTGGCCCTGGTCACCGACGCCTGGGGCGGGCGCGGCGGCATCGCCCAGTACAATCGGGACTTCCTGGGCGCCCTGGCGGCGTCATCGGACGTCGGCGCGATCACCGTCCTGCCGCGGCAGGCGCCGGACGCGGCGGCGCCGCCGGCCGGCGTCAAGCAGTTGCCTGCGCGACGCGGCCGCATCGCCTACAGCCTGGCGGCCCTGAGCGCCGCCGTGGCTGGGCCCGTGGATGTGGTGTTCTGCGGCCACCTGTTCATGGCGCCGTTGGCCCGCGTCGTCGCCCGCATGAAGGGCGCGCGGCTGGTGATCCAGACCCATGGCGTCGAGGCCTGGCCGCGACCGAAGCCGGCGCAGCGCGCGGCGGTGGAGGCGGCGGACCTGGTGCTGTCGGTCTCTCGCTATACCCGCGCCGCGGTGCAGGGCTGGGCGACCCTGCCGCCGGAGCGGCTGGTCGTTGTGCCCAACACCGTCGGCGAGGCGTTCACGCCGGGCGACGGCTCGGCGCTGCGCAAGGCCTGGGGCCTGGAGGGCAAGCGCGTGCTGCTCACGGTCGGCCGGATGGACAGCGCCGAGCGCTACAAGGGCCATGACCGCGTCATCGCCGCACTGCCGGAGCTCGCGGCCCGCCACGACGACCTGACCTATGTGATCGTGGGCGACGGCGACGACCGCCCGCGCCTCGAAGCCCTGGCCCGCGACGCCGGCCTCGGCGAGCGCGTCAAGTTCATGGGCGCCCAGCCCGAAGCCACGAAGCTCGCCGCCTACCGCATGGCCGACCTGTTCGTCATGCCCTCCACCGGCGAAGGCTTCGGCATCGTCTTCCTGGAAGCCATGGCCTGCGGAACGCCCGCGCTGGGGCTGGCGGCCGCTGGGGCGGTGGACGCGCTGGGGGATGGGGAGCTGGGGATCGCCTGTTCGCCATCCGCCCTACCTGCCGGACTCGCCGCGGCCCTCGTGAAGAGCGGCCCGAGCGGCGAGACTCTGGCGAAGGCCGTTCAGGAACGATTTGGCCAGGCCGCGTTTCGCCGTTCCGCCGCGGCGACGCTGGGGCCCTTGTCGGCGGCCGCGTCATGAGTAGGCGGCGGCCGGAAGTGGCGGGGGTCGGACCGATCCGGGTTTACACGCCGGAGCCGCCGATGGGGCGGCTTGGCCAGTTCATGATCGACATGTGGGCCGATCTCCTAGCCTCACGCGAGCTGGCGTGGCGGCTGACGGTGCGCGACTTCTCGGCGATGTATCGGCAGTCCTACGCAGGTTATGTGTGGGCGTTCCTGCCCCCGCTGTTCGCGTCGGCGACCTTCCTGCTGCTTCGCAGCGGCGGCGTGATCTCGGTGGGCGACACGGGCATCCCGTATCCGGCCTTCATCTTCATCGGCACCCTGCTGTGGCAGGTGTTCGTCGACGCCCTGAACAATCCCGCCCGCGCGATGCAGACCAGCATGGACATGCTGGTGAAGGTCAATTTCCCACGCGAAGCCCTGGTCCTTTCGGCTGTCGAGATGAGCCTCATCGGCCTTGCGATGCGGCTGGTGATCCTGGTCCCGGTCCTGGCTTGGTACCGTTTTCCACTGAACGCCTCGATGGCGCTCTTCCCGGTCGGCGCGCTTGGACTGGTGCTGCTCGGCACCGTGATGGGCCTGTTCCTCGGAACGATCGGAATGCTGTACCAGGACGTGCAGCGGGCCATCGGCATCATCACAACCTTCTGGATGTTCCTGACGCCGGTGATCGCGCCGGGGGTCCGGCACGGCGCGATCGGCGTGATCATGCGGCTCAATCCTGTCACCCCGATCCTTGCAACGACCCGCGACTGGCTGACCGGCCAGCCGCCTGAATTCCTGGGCGGTTTCTTCATCGTAATGGGTCTGACCGTCGTGGGCTTGGTCGCCGCGCTGATGATGTATCGGCTGTTCCTGCCGCGCATCGTGGAACGGCTGGGGATGTGACCCCATGAACGCCCTCCTGCCCCTCGAAGACAGCGCCGCGACCGAACCGGACGACACCGACGTCATCATCCGCGCGGAGAATGTCGGGAAGATCTATTGCCGCGACCTCAAGACATCGCTCTGGTACGGGCTGAAGGACAGCGTCGGCGATCTCGTCCCCGGCGGGCGCCGCCCGCTCGACGTGAACGGTGAGCCGATCCTGCGCCGCGGAGAGTTCTGGGCGAACCGCGGCGTCTCGTTCGAATTGCGGCGCGGCGAAAGCCTCGGTCTGATCGGGCACAACGGCGCCGGCAAGACGACGCTGTTGAAGATGCTCAACGGCCTGATGCGGCCCGATACCGGCCGGATCGAAATGCGCGGCCGCGTGGGCGCTTTGATCGCCCTGGGCGCCGGCTTCAACCCGATCCTCACCGGCCGCGAAAACATCTTCATCAACGGTTCGGTGCTCGGCCTGAGCCGCAAGGAGATCGAGGAGAAGTTCGACGACATCGTGGAGTTCTCTGAGCTCGACGAGTTCATCGACACGCCGGTGCGCAACTACTCGTCGGGCATGCAGGTGCGTCTCGGCTTCGCGGTGGCCTCGGCCCTGTCGCCGCAAATCCTGCTGCTCGACGAGGTCCTCGCCGTCGGCGACATGCACTTCCGGGCCAAGTGCTTCAACCGGCTGTCCGAACTACGGGACTCGGGCGTCTCCTTCATCCTGGTCACGCACCAGTTGATGGACCTCAGTCGCTACGCGACGCGGTGCCTCTATCTCGACCACGGCCAGGTGAAGGCCGACGCCGACGTGACGACAGCTATCACCCGCTATCTCTCCGAGGGGCCCGCCCGCAAGCCTACCGCCGCCGCCGAGGATGATGGCGAGCCGGGGACGGGGGGGATCCGGATCTCCGATGTCCGCTTCGAGCTGGAAGACCATCTGGCGATCGACCTGCAACTCACGTCGCAGCTTGCCGCCGACCAGGAGATCGAACTGGGCATGACCCTGACGGATGAGAGCCCGGACTTCATGCAGTTCGTGGTCGCCGATGACGAGGCGGGGCATCCGCTTGTGGCGCCGGCCGGCGGTGTCAGCACGCTGCGCGTGCGGTTGCCCGGGATTTTTCCGCAGCGGGCGCCCTGGTCCCTCTCGGTCTCGATATCGAGCCGTGGCGCTTCCGAACTGTTCCACAAGCGGGGCGACCTCGTCATCCCACAGCGGCCGCGGCCGGGCCATTTCGGCCGCGCCGCCGGCGCTGTCCGCGTCGAGCAGGTCCTTGAGCCGTCGCCGGTTCGAACGCAGGCCCGCCCGTCCCGATGAAGCAGATGTTGAAGCGCTTCGTGCCGGCCGAGATCGGCCACGCGATCCATCGCCGCGTGCATGGCATCGGCGTGCCTTATGACAACCTCTATCACTGCTGCACCTGGAAATCGGCCAGTCAGTGGTTCGTCGAGCTGTTCAGCCATCCGCACGTGGTCGAGTATTCGGCGCTGGACGTCGTCACGCTGGCGACGTGGTTCGACAGGCTGCGGTCCGTCGGCGATATCGACTTCGATCGGCCGGACGACGTGCGGGGCTTGCTGACGGCGAAGCTGCCGGCGACCTTCGCCTATCCGCCGAAGACCGTCGGAACGACGCTCTACTATTCCAGAGGGGAGTTCCTGAACCTGCCCCTACCGGCCAGATATCGCGCCTTCTTCGTCATGCGCGATCCACGTGATCTGGTGGTCTCGTACTATTTCTCGATGCGCGACTCCCATGTGGAGAACGCCTGGGTGAAAGCGACCCGCGAACAGTTGCGCCATCTCGACGAGGACCAGGGACTGCATTTCGTCATCGGCCAACTTGCAACCGAAGGGTTCTTCGACATCCTGAGATCTTGGTCGCCGGCGACCCTCACGGAGCCCAATCTGGCGGTGTTCCGCTACGAGGACCTGGCGACTGACCCGGACCGCTTCGTGCGGACGCTGCTCGCGTGGCTGGAAATCCGCCTGCCGGAAGCCAAGCTCCTGGAGGTCTGTCGCGACACGGCCTTCTCACGGCTGTCCGGCCGCGACCGTGGCGAGGAAGACAGTACAAGCCATTTGCGCAAGGGTGTCAGCGGTGACTGGCGGCGGCATCTCAGCAAGGCGCATCTGGACCGGTTGAAGGCGGAGAGCGGCGATCTGGCGGCGGATCTCGGCTATGAGTCGGCCAGCGCCGGCGCCTCGAGCTGAAGCCGCACCCATGAATTTCTTCAACACCAATATCAGCGAAGAGGCCGTCGCTGGGGTTGAGCGCGTCCTGCGGTCCGGAATGCTCAGCGAGGGGCGGCTCGTCGCGCAGTTCGAGCAGAAGTTGCGTGACGAACTTGGAATACGAGGGCCGGTCGCGCTGAACAGCGGCACCTCGGCGCTGCATCTCGCGCTGGTCGTCGCTGGCGTCGGTGACGGCGACGAGGTCATCATTCCAGCCCAGACCTTCATCGCGACGGGGATGGCGGTGCTGATGCAGGGCGCCAAGCCCGTATTCGCCGATATCCAGCCCATCACGGGCAACATCGATCCCGACTCGATCCGCGCCAAGCTGACCGAGCGCACGCGCGCCATCATTCCGGTGCACTGGGCCGGCTATCCCTGCGACATGGATGAAATCGCTGCGGTGGCAGCCGAAGCCGACGCTGCCGTCATCGAGGATGCAGCCCATGCCTTGGGTGCGTCCTATCGGGGCCGGCCGGTCGGCGCGCTGTCCCGCTTCACCGCCTTCTCCTTCCAGGCGATCAAGCACCTGACGACCGGCGACGGCGGGGCGCTGGCCTGCCTGGAGGCGCAGGACGAGCACGCGGCGAGAACCCAGCGCTGGTTCGCGATTGACCGCGCCAACAGCCACGAGAGCTTGTTGGGTGAGCGGGAATACGACGCGGTTTCGATCGGCTTCAAGTACCACATGAATGACGTGGCTGCGGCGATCGGGGTCGGCAATCTGCCCGCCGTGCCAAGGATCCTGGCGCGCCACCAAGCGATCGCGGATCGCTACGCCAAGGAACTCGCGCAGACGCCCGGGCTTGAGCTGACCGATCGCAGGTCCGACCGTGTCTCGGCCAACTGGTTCTTCCCTGTCCTGGTCGAGCGGCGGGAAGATTTCATCCATCAGCTGCGCGCGCGGGAGTGCGTCGCTTCGGTGGTCCACCGGCGGATCGACACGAACAGCGTGTTCGGTGGGAAGGCCGCGGGTCTTCCCGGCCAGGACGCCTTCGACGAACGCCAATGCGCCCTGCCGATCCATATGGGACTGACGGACGACGACGTTGGCCGCACGATCGCGGCCATTAACGAGGGTTGGTGATTGCGCCAGCGGGCCATCACGCTCTGCACGGTGTCGGCCGCGGAGGACTCCGCGGAGCTGCGGGAACTGTCGGTCCTGCACGAGCGGACGTTCGGGCGCCCGAGCGGCCTGCCCTATTATCGCTGGATGTACGGGCGGAACCCGGAGCGCACGACCCTCGTGGCGGCCGAATGCGAGGGGGAGATTCTCGGCGCCCTCGGCGTTCGGCGGCGGCAGATGGCGAGCGGCCTGGTCTGCGCCCAGCTCATGGACATGATCGTCGCGCCGGCGTGCCGCGGGTCAGGTCTGTTCGCCGACATGGCGGGCAGGGCGATGGAAACCGTGGGCCCCATCGACTTCTGGTTCTCACACGCAAACCCGGGCGGCGCGCAGGCTCTGGTGCGAAAGGCAGCCTTCGAGATCGTCGGGCGGATCGCGGTGTTGGAGGGCGCGCGCGGAAGGCTCAGCGCTGCTGGCGCCCATTCGCCGTCGCAGGCGGCGTTCGCGGATGCGACCGCGGACCGCCTGGTCGCGAACGACGCGGAGGCGACGTGGCGGTTCGGAGAGCATCCACTGTTCGCCTATTCGGTTCTGGGGACTTCGGCGATGGGGCCGGTCATCGCGAAGGAATTCGCCGATGGCGACTTGTCGCTGCTCGACCTCATGACCCCTTTCCAGGGTCGAGACCTGCCGGAACTCATCCGTGCCGCCGATGACGGCTGGCAATCGTGGTCGCGGATATATTTTTGGAGCGCGCCGCACCTGTCGGCTCACGCCGGGGCCTTGGCGATGGGCTTCGCGGAGCGAGCCCAGGCCCGCTACCTGGTCGGCCGGGCGACGAGCGTGGCCGGCCAACGGCTTGCGGACTTTTCCCAGTGGTTCGTGTCTGCGTCGGACACGGAATACATGTGAATGCGCGACGCCCCCGAAATGACTTCTGAGCTGCCCAAACTAGCCTGGACCGACCGTCCAGCCACCGGCAAACGCGTGACCTACGTAATGACCACGCGCAACAAGCTGGCTTACCTACAGGAGAGCATCCCGCGCTTCCTGGAAGCGATCCGAACTGGCGATGAGGAGTTGATCGTCGTCGACGGGGACAGCACCGACGGCTCGCGGGAGTATCTCGCCGACGTTGCGCAACGCGGCGGGATCGATTGGCTGTTGTCCGAGCGGGACTATTGTGAGGCTCACGCGCTCAACAAGGCGCTGCTCGCGGCGCGCGGCGCCTACATCACGATCCTGACCGACGACGATGTGTTCGATTTCGGCGTGCTGCGGGGGCTACACGACTACCTCGATGCCCATCCGGACGTGAGCGTGGCCTATCCCAGCGGCGCCGACACCCGGTGGGACCGCCCGCCGTTCGTGGAGTTGTCGGAGGAAAACGACGTGTTGCGCATCCGCGCCGCGATCGAGGACACGACCCGGCCGATCCTGTTCAGCGGCCTGGGCCTGACCTTCCGCCGCGACGCCTTGCCGGAAATCGGCCTGTTCGATCTGAACTTGCGCCGGGTGGACGTTGCGCTCTCCTGTCGGCTCACCGCCTCACCTGTGCCCGTGGCCGCCTGTACAGCCATCGGTTACGTCAGGATCCTCAATGAGCTCAGTCTGACGGTGGGTATGGAGGCCCGCAACTTCGAAGAGAAGAAGCGGATCACAGGCTTCTACGGCGGCGGCGGCTATCTCTCGGGCGGCTATCTCCTCAGGGAATTCGTCAAGCGCGTCGGCGAGCGTCTATCGCCTGCGGAACGTGGCAATGGGGAGGCTCGCGCCATCCGCCTGGCCGCGACAGCGCCGCTGAGCCCAGCCGAGCGGATCGGATTGGCGGAGGCGTGGCTGCGAGACGCCAACGCAGGCCGTGCGGTCCAATTCGTGCGGCGCCGCTGACGGAATCCAGAATGGCTTCAAAACAATCCAAGCGGCTGCGCGTCGCCATAGTTGGCGGTGCAGGTTTCGCAGGCCAGAACGTGCGCAACGAACTCGAATCCGCGGGGATCGAGACCGGCGTCTTCAGCCGTTCCAGCGGATGCGACTTGATGGACCTGGCGACCGCGTTCGAGAAGCTCGATCGGTTCCAGCCCACCCACATCGTCAACTGCGCGGCCCACGTCGGCAGCGTGAACTATGTCCGAGACTTCGCGGCCGACGTCATCGACCACAACCTGCGCATGATCCTGAACATCTACCGGGTCGCGCAGAAGATGCGCGAGGTGATCGTCGTCAATCCGATCGCCAACTGCGCCTATCCCGGTGTGATGGATACCTATGTGGAATCGGAGCTCTGGTCAGGCCCGATCCACCCCTCCGTCCTCTCCTACGGCAGCGCGCGGCGGATGATCGACGCCCTGGCCCAGTGCTATCACTGGCAGTACGGCGTCCGCTCGGCCAACGTGATCGTGCCCAACATGTACGGGCCGTTCGACAGCACCAATCCCAACAAGACCCACGCGCTCAACGCCCTGGTGATCAAGTTCGTGCGGGCGGTGAAGCAGGGCGACGGCGAAGTCGAGGTCTGGGGGACCGGCAAGCCGATCCGCGAGTGGCTCTATGTGAAGGACTTCGCTCGGCTCACCCGGCGGCTGGTCGAGGGCGGAGGCGATCTGCTGGAGCCGGTCAACCTCGCCCAGAACCATGGTCTCTCGGTCGACGAGTTGGTGACGATCATCTCCGAGGCCGTGCAGTTCCGCGGCCAGATCCGCAAGAACACGTCCTATCCCGACGGTTCGCCCAAGAAGGTGATGGACGACGCCCTGTTCCGGCAGCGGTTCCCCGACTTCACCTTCACGCCCTTCGAAGAAGGCCTCCGCGAGACCATCGCCTACTACCAGTCCGTCCTATGAACGCTGCAACCCTGAAGCCGCCAAAGGTCGCCGCGAGCTTGGTGACGCTGCCGCCGCCCCCCGCGGGGCGCGCGGGCTGGCCGTGGACCGAGGCGTCGCCGCCAATCGCGCCGACGCGGGGTGACGGCTCTGCCTGGCCCCGGGTGTCGATCGTAACACCGAGCTTCAACCAGGGCCGGTTCCTGGAGGAGACGATCCGCTCGATCCTGCTGCAGGGCTATCCGGAGCTCGAATACCTGGTGATCGACGGGGGCAGCACGGACGAGACCCTCGAGGTGATCCGCAAATACGAGCCCTGGATCGACCACTGGATCAGCGAAAAGGACGATGGCCAGGCCGACGCCATCAACAAGGGCCTGGCTCGCTGCACCGGCGAGATCTTCCAGTTCATCAACTCCGACGACTATCTGGCGCCGGGCGCGATCGCGGCCGTTGCGGAGGCCATGGCCGGGCATGACGTCGTGGCCGGCGTCGCGGTGGACTTCTATCCGGACGGCGCGCTGACTCCTCTCGCAAGCCGTGGACTTCGTCCGGCGAACTTCGTCACCCGCCCGCCGGACTATCTCTACCATCAGCCGGGCGTGTGGAACCGGACCGAGCTGACTAAAGCCCTCGGTGGGTTTGATGTTCGGTGGCGCTACAAATTCGATTGGGTGTTCCAGATTCGCTACTGCGAGCGTTGGACGCGCGTCCGGTACATCGACGATGTCCTGGTCTATTTCCGGATGCACGAAGCCTCGAAGACCGGCTCGGAAGGTCAGCGGTTCTGGGAGGAAGAACTCCTGGCCCGAGACGTCCTCTGCCACACGGCCATCGATCGGCCGCTTCGGGCCGCCTTGCGTCGCTTCGTGACGCGCCGCCACTGGCGTGCGCGGGTTGACGAGCTTCTGTCGTTCGCAATCCTGTCGCCGCGCAAAGCCGCTGCAGATCTGGGGTTCGAAGCCCTTCAGGCGCCGTTAGGGCGAATTGACCGGTACAGTCTGGGCGCGCTGCGCCGACTGCTGATGCAATGCCTCGCAACTCGCCGGTAGCGGGCCGCCGCGGACGCGACAGGCTTTCTCGGTCCGAAGCCGAGAGCCCGCCGCGGAAGAAGCTTCTCATTGTATCGAGCGCGGTGCTGAATCCGGCGAACACCCTGAATTCGCTTGTCGAGATGACCCAGGCGGCGTTGCTGTCCGAAATCTACGACGTGGCGTTGTTGTCGGTCTGGCAAAGTCTGCCGGGGGGCGCCCTCGAGGGGCGGCGGCGAGGCGCGGCTTGGGTACGATCGCCCAGTCCCGCCAATTTCCGGGATCTAGCGGACTGGCTCGGCACCGCTCGCATGCGCGCGGTGCGGCGGCACACGATAGAAGGGCTCCAGGTCTTTGAGGGGACGGCCAATCCTCGCGGCCAATCTTTCGACGACGATCTGGAAGCTTGGGTGCGAGGCGCCTGGCAAGCCTATGAGGAATACTGCAGCGAACATGGAAAGCCCGATCTGATTCACGCTCACGGGCGGTTCTTGAATGCTGGCGTCTTCGCCCTGCAAGTCCTCAAGTCGCAATGCGTGCCGTATGTCTATGTGGAGCACTGCAGCTTTTATCAGCGGGGCCTTGCTCCGCTTGAATGCAGGGAGGTCCTGGCCGAGGTCATTCGCCGTTCGCAGGCCTATGCGCCCGTCAGCGGAGTCCTGGCCAAGGCGGTGGCGAAGTTCGTCGGCGACATACGCACGCCGGTGATCACGCCGAACGCGCTCGATCCGGGCTTTGAGGATCAGCCGATGAGGCCTCCGCCGCCAAGCCGGCCGTTTCGGTTCTTCAATGCGAGTTCGCTCGACGAGATCAAAGGGATCGATGTGTTGCTCAAAGCCTTCGCAGAGGCCTTTGCGGGGGATGAGAACGTCGAGCTGACGATCTGCGGCGATGGCGCCCAGCGGAAACACTTCGAGACGATGGCTGGGGAGTTGGGAATTGATCGCCGGGTCACATTCAGGGGGTGGAGGCCCAATGACGAGATTGTCCAGTTCATGGACGATGCCCACGCGACCGTGATCTCCAGTCGGGTCGAGACCTTCGGCGTCGTTGCGATCGAGTCGCTCGCGAGAGGCCGGCCGGTCCTTGCGACCCGTTGCGGTGGGCCCGAGGAGATCGTGACGGAAACAGACGGCATATTGGTTCGACCGGCCGATCCGGCCGCGCTTGCCAGAGGCATGGTGTCGCTCGTCGCCAACTACGGACAGTTCGATTGCAGCGCCATTCGGGACGCCTCACTCAAGCGGTTTGGCCGCGAGGCGTTTCTGCGCAGAGCCGCCCAAATCTCGGGAATGCCGGACCTCGAGCATGCGAGGCCCCGGCGGCCCGGAAAGGCCTTCGCGGCCGTGCTCACTACCGAAACATGACAAGCCATTCCTTGCGTCTACCGCGCGGCAATCCCAGAGACGCCCGATCCTATTGGTCGGACGCGACGGACCCGGGACACCGTCATTCAGACCCCTGGTGGCTCGAATTCTACGCCCACGAGCTCCTCCTCTACTTCCCCGAGACACCGGGACGAACTCTGGAGCTGGGTTGTGGCTCCGGCACCCTGTATCCCTACCTGAAGGATCGCTGCACCGAGTATGTCGGCGTGGATTTCTCGGCCTCCATGCTTGAGGAGTTCCGCGGTCGTGGACATGACCTCGAATTGATCTGTGCAGATGCGGCTGACTTGAATGTCGGCGCTGGCCGCCTGCAGCCCGGTTCGTTCGATTTCATCTTCTCCAATCAGGTCTGCCAGTTCTTCGACAGGGACGCGTTGGACAGGCATCTCGCATCCATTCACGCCCTGCTGGGCGACGGGGGGTCCTGCCTGGTGGCCAATATTCCGGATGCTGAGCTTCGCCGCCTCTACTACGCCGGCGCGCTTAGAGGTGATCGCGCGCCGTCCTGGCGTCTTGGCCTCAAGGCGCAGGTGAAGGCCCTCATGGGTCGGCCCGACGGGATCGGTCATTGGTTTCGCCGGCGAGAGATGGCGAACGTCGCCGGGCGTCTCTTTGATTGCAAGACCTTCTCCTCGGCGTCTCTCGAATATCGTTTTCACCTTCTTCTTCGGAAGCCCTGATGCGCGCGCGTGAGATAAGCAACGACCGAAGCATCTGCCTCTCAAGACGTTCGCCGGGTCCGTTCCGTGACCAGGAGCGCACCGAATATTTTGCGAGCGGCCGCGAAGCCCTGCGGAGCTTGATCGATTCAGTGCTTCCCACCGGCAAGATGACGGTATTGCTCCCGGACTATGTTCCCGAGGGCGTCATTCGACCCTTTCGCACCGCCGCCTGGGAAGTCCTCCTGTACCCGATCGATGAGAACCTGGACCCGCTCTGGCAACGGCTCGAGGCCTTGCTGAAGGCGCGGAAGCCGGCCATCGCGGTGTTGATTCACTACTTCGGACTAGCGAAGGACGCCGGCCGGTTCCGGGCGCTCTGCAACGCTTCGGGCGCCCTGATGATCGAGGACCTCGCGCACGTCCTGCCCGGCGAGGGCTGCGAAGCGGGGCGGGAGGGCGACTACGTCCTCTACTCTCCCACCAAGACGATCGGCAGCCCCGATGGCGGCATCCTGGTTCGTCGTCACGGCGCCGGCATGGCCTTTCCGAAACGAAAAGGATCGCGGGCGCACACCACCTACGTCGTCCAACAACTGCTGCTTCTTTGCGTCGCCACGCTTGGGCGGCGGTTCACCGCCGGGCGGTGGCTTCGGTTGTTGCGAAGGCTATCGGGTCGTTTTCTGAATTCGTATGAAACGCTCTCGTCCTATTCCCACGAGCCGCACCAGATGTCCGACATCGGCCGATTCCTGCTTCGACATGCAGACTGGGACGGCTGGGCGCGGCGGCGTTTGGACCACGCCTCGGCCTATGATCGCGGCCTCGACGGAAAGATCTTCAAGCGCGTGCCGGGAAGCTTCTTCCCGAATGGCGGTCCGTTCGGATTCCCGGTGATGGTTGACGATCGGGACGACCTGCAAGAGCACCTTGCCGCGCGGGGAATTCGCGGGCTCACGTTGGACGGCCGCTGGGACTTCATTCCCCAGGAGGAGCGGCAGGAGCATCCAGGCGCCTTGGCGGTCCTGCGCAAACACTTCCTGTTCCCGACCGATCAACATCTGGCGGATGGGCAGATTCAGACCGTCATAGCCGCCGCCAATGACTGGGCCGCACTCCGGAACAGATCCCAGATAGCGGCGCCTGTGGCGGCCGTGGCGTGAAGACCATGGACGAACTCCCGGCATCGGCCGACCCAGCCGCTGGTCGTTCCAGCGAGGCGAGACCGCCAGCCACCTATGACGAACTGGTGCAGAGATCGCCGCAGGGGAGCATCTTTGCGAAGCGGTGGTGGCTTGAAGCCGTGGCTCCAGGCGCGCACGAGATCCTGGAGATCAATCGGGGCGGCGCCGTGCATTGCGCCTGGCCTGTGGTTCGGACGGTTCGAGACCAGGGCGCGACGTACTTTATGCCGGCCCTGACGCAGAAGCTCGGCATTCTCTTCGCGCCGCCCTTGGGAAAGCCGGGCGAGGTGCAATCGAACAACCAGAAGCTCATGAGCGAAATGCTGGAATCTCTCGGTCCGATCGAGAATTTCCACCAGAATTTCCACGAGAATTTCACGGACTGGCTGCCGTTTCACTGGGCGGAATTCTCTCAGACGACGCGTTACACCTACGTCCTGGACGACATCTCGGACGAAGCCGCGCTCTGGGCGAACATGCGGCACATGTGCCGCAAGGAAATCCGCAAGGCGCAGAATTCCGGTGTTCGCGTCATTGACGATTTTCCGCTGGACCAGTTCCTCGAGGTCAACCGCAAGACCTTCACGCGGCAGGGTGTCTCCCCACTTGCCGACGATGAATTCGTCCACCGCCTTGATGCGGCTTGCGTGAAGAACGCGGGACGACGGATCTTCGCCGGCGTGGATGAATCCGGGCGGGTGCACGCGGCGATCTATATCGTCTGGTCCGACGGAACGGCCTACGCGCTCATGGGGGGGGGCGACCCCGAGCTGCGTCAGAGCAGCGCCTACCGCCTGGCCTATTGGGAAGCGATCCAATTTGCGCGGACGGTCGCGCAGAGATTTGACTTTGTGGGGTCCATGCTGCCGCAAGTCGAACACCTCAATCGAGGCTTTGGCGGTCGGCAGGTCCCGTATTTCGCCATCAGCAAGTCCACGCCTCAGCCACCTTCCTTGAGGGCGGCTCTCAAGGCTGCGGTCTTGTCCCGCGCCGGTATCCTGAAACGGAAATCGGCAGGACCAGCCGCGACCAAATGATCGATCGCGGGCCGAACCGCGAGGCTTAGATTTCACAGGGAACAGATGATTAAGGTTGGTATCATCGGCACGGGCATCATCGCCCGCGAGCACGCGGCGGCGTTGGCGAGCCTGCAGGGGATCGCCAGGCTGGTGGCCGCGGCGGACGTCTCGGCCGAACAGCTGGCGCGGTTCGCCGACGCGTTCGGCGTGGAACGCCGCTACGCCACGGCCGAGGCGCTGATCGCCGACCCCGAGGTCGAGCTGGTCGCCATCGCCACCCCGCCGGCGTTCCACGAGGCCGCGGCGGTCGCCGCCCTGGAGGCCGGCAAGTACGTGCTCTGCGAGAAGCCCCTGGCCCACTCGCTGGCCAGCGCCGAGCGGATCGCTGCAGCCGAGGCGCGCCATCCGGGCCGGCTCTCGGTCGGCTACCAGATGCGCTACGCCGCACAGTACCGTCGGATGCTCTGGCTGATCGAGAACGGCTGGATCGGCGAGGTGCGGTCGGCGGTCGTCGAGCGCCACGGCTTCATCCAGCACAGCGCGGTCGGCAAGGGCTGGTGGGGCGCTTGGCAGGTCGCCGGCGGCGGCGCCCTGATGACCCAGATGATCCACGAGCTGGACGTCATGCTGCAGGCCATGGGCGAGCCGCGCTCGGTCACGGCCGAGATGGACACCCGCTACACGACGATCGAATCCGAGGACTGGATCGAGGCCGAGGTGCGCTTCGACGGCGGCCGCGTCGCGCGCTGCGCGGCCTCGGTGAATTCCGGCCAGATGCGCGGCGAGTTCACCATCAAGGGCAGTCTGGGCAGCATCTCGCCGGGCCGGCTGACACTGGATGACCCGGCTCGCCAGGCCCGCGCCTTGCGCGCCGTCGACGCGGCCCTGCCGGACACCCGCGCGCCGTCCACGTCGCTGCCCAGCCGGGCCGTTCGGAAGCTGGCGCGCAAGCTCGGCCGGGCTGAGGCCGCCGAACCGCCGCGCCACGCGCCGCTCTATCGCGAGATCGCCGAGGCGATCGCCAAGGGCGCGCCGCTGCCGTTGCCGACCTCCGAGGCGCTGAAGTCGCTGCAGCTCTGCGCCGCAGCCTACGAGGCGGGGATCACCGGCCGCGAGGTGGCCCTGCCGCTGGGCGCCAAGGCCCGGACCCACGGCGGCGTCACACCGGCGATCTATGCCGAGCGCAAGCCGTCCAAGGCCGCGCCGCGGCCCAAGCCGGTCGTCCTGCCGCGGTCGAGCGCGGTGCGGGTGGGCCTGATCGGCCTCGACACCACCCACGCGCCCACCTTCACCGACCTGCTGCATAACCCCGGCAACCCCGACCACATCCCGGGCGCCCAGGTCGTGGCGGCCTTTCCGGGGGGGTCCTGGGACATGGACATCAGCGCCTCGCGGGTCGGCGGCTTCACGGCCGAGCTGCGCGACAAGTACGGCGTGCCGATCCTGGCCAGCCCCGAGGCGGTGGCCGACGCCTGCGACGTGGTCTTCATCCTGTCCTGCGACGGGCGCACCCATCCGGGCCTGTTCCGGTCGGTCGCCGGGCGCGGCCGGCCGGTGTTCATCGACAAGCCGATGGCCGTCTCGTCTGGCGATGCGGACCGCATCTACGCCCTCGCCAAGCAGACCGGGACCAAGGTCTTCGCCAGTTCGGCCTTCCGCTACGCCGACGGCCTGGTCGCGGCCCTCGCCGACATCCGCGCCTCGGGCGAGACGATCAAGACCTGCACGGTCCGCTATTGGGGCCAGGTGCAGCCGACCCAGGGCCGGTTCTTCTGGTACGGCATCCATGGCGCCGAGATGCTGCTGGCCACCATGGGCAAGGGGATCAAGACGGTCGAGGCGCAGACCGTGGGCGTCGAAGACATCATCGACATCCGCCACACCGATGGCCGCCGCTCGCGGATGATCGGCCACCACCACGACGGGACCTTCAGCGTCAGCATCGAGACCAACCGGCGCACCTTGGACGTCGAGATCGGCGGGGCGATCTCCGCCCGGATGCTGGCGGCTGCGCTCGACGTGCTGACGCCGGGCGGCTATCCGCGACTGTGGAGCGCCTCCGAGGCCGGCTCCGTCTCCGGCCGCAGCAGCCGGTTCCTGGATCCCGACCAGGCCGAGACCCTGGAGGTCATCGGCCTGCTGGACGCGGCCGAGCGGGCCTTCGCCGCCGGCCAGAAGATCGCCGCCTAGCGCGCCTCCGCGCCGCGGCCTCAACGACAAAGACGATCGAGAGAAGATGGGCATCGTACAAATCGGTAAGCGACTGGCCTTCCCCGTCGCCAAGCGGCTGCTCGAAGCAGCCAACATCGAGCCGGCGACGGTCAAGGCGGTTATCCGCCCGCCGCCGCAGGTGCATGGCGGGCCGCGCGCGCGGCGCTTCCCCTGGCCACGCCGGCGCCACTTCGACCAGCGCGAGAAGCAGGCGGTCGTGCGCCTGATGGACCGCGAGATCCGCAAGGGCGGGGCGATCGTCTACGGCGGCCCGGAAACCAAGGCCTACTGCGACGCCTTCGCGAACTTCCTCGGCGGCGGCCATGCGGTGGCGGTGAACTCCGGGACCAACGCGGTCTATGTCGCCCTGCGCGCGCTCGACCTGGAGCCGGGTTCCGAGGTGATCGTGCCGCCGATCACCGATGCCGGCGGCACCATGCCTGTGGCGCTGCTGAACTGCATTCCGGTGCCGACCGACTCCATGCCGGGCTCGCTGAACGTCTCCGCCGAGCAGATCCGGCAGGTCATCACCGACCGCACCTCGGCGATCGTCATCGCGCACATCTCCGGCCATCCGGTGGACCTCGATCCGATCCTGGCGCTGGCCGCCGAGCACAACATCCCGGTCGTCGAAGACTGCGCCCAGGCGCACGGCGCGCTCTACAAGGGCCGTCCGGTCGGGACCTTCGGCGCGATCGCCGCCTTCTCGACCATGTTCGGCAAGCACCACGCCACCGGCGCCCAGGGCGGGGTGGTGTTCACCCGCGACACCATGTTGTTCGCCCGCGCTCGCCAGGTGACCGACCGTGGCAAGCCGGTGGGCGCGCCCGGCGCGGCCGGCAATGTCGTGGCTTCGCTGAACTTCAACCAGGACGAGATCAGCATGGCCATCGGCCGCGTGCAGCTGGCCAAGCTGCCGGGCGCGCTGGAGGCCCGGCGGCGGTTCGCCGGCCTGGTCGCGCAGGGGCTGAAGGACGTCGAGGGCGTGCGGCTGGTGGCCGACGGGCCTGAGACCGTGGGCGCCTATTGGTTCCTGTGCCTGCAGCTCGATGAGGCGCGGCTGAGCTGCGACGGCCCGCAGTTCGCCGCGGCCCTGGAGCTGGAGGGTATCGGCGGCGTCTCGGCCGGCTATCCGTTCTTCCCGACCGACCACCCCTGGTATCGCGACGCCATCGTGTTCGGCAAAAGCGGCCTGCCCTGGTCACTGCGCCAGGAGAAGCCGAAGCGCTATGACATCCCGAACGCCCATGCGGCCAACCGGCGGATCGTCCGCGTTGACGTGCATGAGCAGCTCGGGCCGGGCGAGGCGAAGCACCTGGCGACCGCCATCCGCAAGATCGCCCGCCACTACGCGATCGCCGCCGGCGCGCCATCCGCGATGCTGAAGGTCGCGTGACGGACACACCCGTCGTCTCGGTCGTCACGCCCACCAAGAACCGGCTCCCGCTGCTTCGCGAGGCGCTGGATTCGGTGGCCGCCCAGACCTTCGCACGATGGGAGCATCTGGTCGTCGACGACGGCTCCGACGACGGCACGGCCGAGGAGTTGGCGCGCCGAGCGGCGGCCGATCCGAGGGTCCGCTATATCCGCCGCGACGGCGAGAAGGCCGGGGCCAACATCTGCCGCAACATCGGGGTGCGCGAGAGCCGGGGCGAGTACGTTGTCTTCCTGGACTCCGACGATCTCCTGGATCCGCAATGCCTGGCGGACCGCGTCGCGCTCATGGCGCGCAACGCCGATCTCGACTTCGCGACCTTCCAGACCTCGGTGTTCGAACGGACGCGCGGCGACCTCGGCCGGCTCTACGATCCCCAGCTCGGCGGCGATCATCTGCTGCGCTTCCTCTACTTCGAGGCGCCGTGGATCATCACCGCGCCAATCTGGCGCAAGACGGCCCTGCTTCGCCTGCAGCTGTTCGACGAAAGCCTGCCCAGTTGGCAGGACGTCGACCTTCACATTCGCGCCCTAGCCTCGGGCATGACCTACCTCCGCCGCCCTGAGGTCGATCATCACGTCCGGTGGCTGACGGAGCCGGATCGAGTCAGCATCCAGCAGCGCCGCTCGCCGCGCCATCTGGAAGCGGCCGAGGCCATTCTCGAGAAGTTCGAAGCGGTCGTACGGTCCGGTCCCGGCATG
Organism: Phenylobacterium sp.; assembly: GCA_004799545.1. Taxonomy (GTDB): domain Bacteria; phylum Pseudomonadota; class Alphaproteobacteria; order Caulobacterales; family Caulobacteraceae; genus Phenylobacterium. Next base: position 64,703 of record SSMU01000021.1, on the reverse strand, counting down.
AGCTGGAGCCGGCAGCGCGCGCTTTGCAGCCTCTACTTCTTCGTGGCTGAGAACTGGGTGGCCGCCGGCCATACCTCGATCGGCCTGAAGCTCTGGCGGCAGGTGCGGCGGCGGCAATTGGGATCGCCCCTGCTTCATCTCACCGGCGCAACCCTTCTTCGCACAACCGGGCTCCGAGGCCCCGCAGGCCGCCTCGGGGCGCGCCTGGCGCATAAGTGGAAGGGCTGGATGCATCTCCGCTCGGAGCCGGAGCTCATTCGGGCATGACGGCGCAAACCCCTGCGGTGGACGTGATCTACATCGCCGCCTCGCGTCGGGACGGCCGCTTTACGCGCATCTGCGTCGCCAGTGTCAGGCGGTGGTATCCCGACGCGGCGGTCCGCTTGCTCATTGGCGGGCCGCTCGAGCCTGGGCTGGAGCGCGAGCTTCGCCGCTTCTGGAGCGTCGGCGTCGCCGACCTGCCGCGCGAAGACTACGGCTGGGGCTTCGTGAAGCTCGAACCGCTCTTCCAGCCGGCCGGCGAGCGCTTCCTGGTGCTGGATTCCGACACCGTGATGACGGGCCCTGTGCTGCAGCACGCGGCCGATCGCACGGAGGACTTCATCGTCGACGACGAGGAGCAATCGGCGGAGGGCGCAAGTGAGATCTACTTCGATCGCGCGCTCGCCGAACGCGAAGGCCTGGCGATTCCGGCCGCTGCATTCCTGTTCAACAGCGGCCAGTGGATCGGGACGTCCGGCTTGATCCACCGCACGGACTTCGATGGCCTTGTCGATTGGGGACGGCCGCCGCGGCTTGCGAACCCGCGCGTGTTCAAGAACGGCGACCAGGGCGTTCTGAACTTCGTGTTGAACGACAAGGTCCGGAAGGGCGGGGTCCGGGTGGGCCGGGTTCCGCTGATGCGTTGGCCGGGCCACGGGATGGGCGGCCTGTCGGCGCAGGCCATCGCGTCCGATCAGGCGCCGGCGAGGGTGATCCACTGGGCCGGCTTCAAGAATCCGCGGTTGTCGGCCTTGCCCGGCGCGGACATCTTGCTCTTCTTCGAAAAGGCCTATTACGCCCGGCTCCCGGGTGGATCGGCGCGGCGGCTCCTGTCGGCCGCCCGCCACGTGGCGGGCGCCTGGCTTGATCGCCTGTTCCTGCCGGCGCGCCTGGCTTGGAACCGGCGGACGGCCGGTCGCCCGCTGACGTCCCGGGAGGCCGGCGCGTGATCAGCGTCGTCGTCTGCACGCACAATCCGCGACCGGATTATTTCGGCCAAACCCTCGCGGCGCTCGGCGCCCAGAGCCTTTCCGCCCGCGAGTGGGAGCTGGTGGTCATCGACAACGCCAGCGCCGAGCCGCTGGCGGGCCGGATCGACCTCGGCTGGCATCCCGGTGCGCGGATCGTCCGGGAGGACAAGCTCGGCCTGACGCCGGCGCGGCTGCGAGGGATCCGGGAAGCTCGGGGCGAGCTGTTGGTCTTCGTGGACGACGACAACGTGCTGGATCCCAACTACCTCGAGAAGGCGAAGGCGACCGCCGACGGCCGACCTTACCTGGGCGCCTGGAGCGGCCAGTGTCGTCCGGGATTCGAGACGACGCCGCCCGAATGGACTCGACGCTATTGGGGCAACTTGGCGGTTCGGGAGTTCGATCATGATGTCTGGTCGAACCTCCCCCGGCTCGGTGAGACCATGCCGTGTGGGGCGGGTCTTTGCGTCCGGCGCGCGGTCGCTGAGCGCTATCTCCACCTGAACGAGACCGGGCAGCGCGCGTTCCAGTTGGATCGCACCGGGGGCTCGCTGCTGTCGGGCGGCGACAACGACCTGGCGGCCTGCGCCTGCGAGCTCGGGCTCGGCGTTGGGCTCGTCGCGGATCTAAGACTGCAACATCTAATGTCGGCCGACCGCCTGACCGAGGACTATCTCACGCGCCTTGCCGAAGGGATTCACTTCTCCTCGACGCTGCTGGATGCGCAGTGGGGCCTCCCGGTGCGACGCCGCGGATGGGCCCGGCGGGCTGCGGATTTCCTACGGGCGCTGCGGCTGCCGCGGCCGCACAGGCAGATCGCCCGCGCGGCCTATCGCGGCCGGGACAAGGCCGCCCGGCTGCTCGAGACTCATGGGTCCTGACCTGAAGCTCGCCAAAGGCGCGGACATCGGCGCGCCCGCGCCGCGAACGCCCGCAGGGTGCTCGGCCCCGCCATCCGAGGCGCAGCCGGCGCGCGTGCTGCACATCGTGGAGAACCTCGACCGCGGGGCCGTCGAGAATTGGCTCGTGCGCATGCTTCGTCACGCCCACCGCCGGGGCGTCCGGCTGGACTGGACGTTCTATTGCGCGCTGGGCCGCGCGGGCGCGTTGGATGACGAGGTTCGCGCCTTGGGCGCGCAGATCATCTACTCGCCGGCGCCCATCGGCTGGAAGATTCCGTTCGTCGCCGCACTGCGCAATGCCGCAAGAGCGGGACGCTACGACGTTGTGCATTGTCACCACGACCTTGTCAGCGGAATCTATCTGCTCGCGCTGACGGGCTTGCCGATCGGGCGCCGGATCGTGCACGCCCACAATGCCGACGAGGACGTGCCGACACCGAGCCGCATCAAGCAGACCCTCTATCGCGGGCCCTTGCGCCAGATTTGCCTGCGCACGGCCGACAAGATCGTCGGCATCTCGAACCATACGCTCGACACCCTGCTGGCCGGCAGGCCTCGCCGCGCTGGGCGCGACCTCGTGCATTACTATGGCGTGGACCCGGCGCCGTTCGAAGGCGTCGACACCGGCCGCGCGCGCCTGCGTCGCGAGCTCGCGCTGACGCCCGAGGCGAAGATCCTGCTGTTTGCAGGCCGCCTGGTTCCCGAGAAGAACCCCCTCGCGGCAGTGGATGTGCTCGCGGCGATGCATCGGCGCGATCCAAGCGTCGTCGGGCTGTTCGTCGGTGCGGGTTCGATGGAGCCGGCCCTGAAGGCGCGGGTGTCTGAGCTCGGGCTGCAGGCGGCGACCCACTTTCTTGGATGGCGGGGGGACGTGCCGGCCGTGATGTCGGCCTGCGACTGGTTCATCCTGCCCAGGCCGGAGCATCCCCAGGAAGGCTTCGGGCTGGCTGTCGTCGAGGCGCAATTGGCGGGCCTGAGGCTGCTGTTGTCGTACGGAATTCCCGACGATCCACTACTGCCGACCGCGACGTGCCGCCGCCTGCCGCTGGCGGACAGCCCCGAAATCTGGGCGGACGCGGCGTTCGACATGTTGCGGACGCCCCGCCCGGACCGGTCTGCCGCCCTTGCCGCGCTGGCGGACTCGCCCATGGACCTGGACACGGCGCTGGCGGGCCTGATCGGCTTGCATGGCTGACGCCACCTCAATCCGTCGGTTGCCCGGCGGCGTGACGGCAGCGACCGACGGCGGTGTCCTCGTCGTGATCGCCCATCCCGACGACGAGGTGTTCGTCTCCGGCACAATATGTCTCTGCGCTGAGATTGGCCTGCCGGTAGACATCCTCAGCGTCACCGCGGGCGAGAGCGGTGGGGCGGGCGCGGTCGAACAGGTGCCGGGGCAGGGCGTCGCCGACATCCGTCGCGCCGAACTGGCTCAATCCGCAGCGGCCCTGGGGGCCGGCGAACCGGTCTTCCTCGGCCAAGCGGATGTCGCGGATCCCGCCGCGGCCGGTCCGGAAGCCTGGAACACCACCACCATCATTGGCGAATTGACCCGACTCATTCGCTGCCGACGACCGGTCGTCATCCTCACACATGGACCGCTGGGCGGTTACGGCCATGCGGCCCACAGCCTGACCTATCGCTGCGTCGCCGAGGCGGTGGCGCAAAGCGCCTTTCAGGGCGCGCTGTTCTCGTTTTGCGCGCGGGTTCGCGGCGCATTTTTCTCCTGGCACTTCGATCAGGACAGCTGCGTTCGCATCGACGCGAGGGCGTTCCAGGCGCGTCGCGTCGCGAGCCTCTCCTGCCATCGGAGCCAGCGGGACTATTTCCTCCAACCCTACTTCCCGCGGACGGGGAGGAAGCGTCTTTCGGCCTTGTTCGGCTACGCGCTCGCCTTCACGGCCGCGGGCCGCAAACGCGTGCCGATCGCGACGCCCGAGAGGTTCTTCGATCGGTTTCCGACAGAGGGCCTCGCGCTGCAGCAAACGCCTGCCGACGGCAGGCCGCATTTTTTCCTGGAATGCTTCGCCGATGACCACCGCGTTCAAATTGATCGCTAAGGCGATCACCCTGCGGGTCCCCCCGCGGATCGTGCTGTTCGGTCTTATGAACAAGATCAACTATCTCTTGAAGACTGGGAACCGGCGCTACGAGTTCGAGCGCCTGTATCTCGAGAGCTTCGATCCCTGGGCCTATCACACCAGTGCGTACGAACGGGAAAAGTACGAGCTCACGATCGAGCGGATCCTCACCCTTCGTCGCGGCTCCGGCGTCGCCCTTGAGGTCGGGTGTAGCTTGGGCGTCTTCTCGGGGCTGCTCGCGAAGCATTTCGACGATGTCGTCTCGATCGACATTTCGAACGAGGCGATACGCTCAGCACGCGAGCACAATCGGCGGTGCGGGAACCTGAGGTTTCTGCGAACCGATATCCAGGCGTTCGACGAGGACCTAAAAGCCGACATCATTACTTGCGCGGAAGTGCTCTACTATATCCGGGAGGCCGACGCGGTGAGCGTCTGCCAACGTTTGGAGCAAAAGCTGGCTCCGGAGGGGTTGATCATTTACGTCTCTGCGATCGCCAGTGGTCCCGAGAGCCCGTTCTACTTCAGTGGCTGGCCCGAAGTGTTGGGACGGTATTTCGCCCCGGTGCATCGCGAGTTGGTCGATGATCCGTCGCGGCCTTACGAGCTCATTGCGCTCGAGCGGCGGAAATAGGGAGCGGCGCATGTCACTGGCGCCCTTGCGGCGGCCGAAAGTCCTGCACGTCGTCGACACGCTCGGAATGGGTGGCGCCGAGACGTGGTTGATGGAAGTCCTTCGCTTCCTGCACGCGCAGGGAGAGGGCGCGCCGCAGATGGACTTCCTCGCCACGAGCGGCAACACCGGCATCTTCGACGACGAGGCCCGCGCGCTGGGCGCACGGATCTTCTATCTTCGCTTCAGCCGTCGCAACCTGGCGGAGTTCACGGCGGACTACCGTCGGATCCTGGCCCGCGAGGGCTACGACGCGGTGCACGACCATCAAGGCTTCATCAGCGGCTGGCATTTCCTGCTCGGCGCCGGCGTGTTGCCGCCGGTACGCATAACCCACGTTCACAGCGCGATCGGCCGCCGTGGGGAGGGCAACAGCCAGCGTCGTTTGGTGACCGCCTCGGGCGCCTTTCTGGTGTCGCACCTGGCGACCCATGTCGTGGGGACCTCCGATCAGGTGCTGGATGAATACGGCTTCGATCAGCCGCGTTTCGCCCATCTGCGCAAGATCACGCTTTACTGCGGCTTTGATACGCGACGCTTCCTGGCCCCGCTCCCGAGGACTCGCGCCGAGGTGCGCCGGGAATTCGACTGGCCAGATGCTGCCAAGATCGCGTTGGTGGCGGGGCGGCTCGACCCTTGGCCGGAGCCAAGCGATCCGCGGAACTGCAAGAACTCGGCGTTCGCCGTGTCGGTGGCGATCCGGGCGGTCGAGGCCGATCCGGACGTCCACGTGCTGTTCGCCGGTGAGCGTGGCCCGGCGATATCGAGGCTTGAACAACTGGTGAGCGCCTCCGGCCTGACCGATCGGATCAAGTTCGCCGGCGTGCGGCGCGACATCGAGCAACTCATGGCGGCGAGCGACGTGCTGCTCTTTCCGTCACGGCGTGAGGGCCTCGGCATGGTGGCCGTCGAGGCCCAGGCCGCCGGTCTGCCGGTTCTCGCGTCTACGGGGGTGCCTCAGGAGTGCGTCGTCGATCCGAATCTCGTGCAATTTCTAGCTGTGAGCGATGGGGCCGTGGTTTGGGCCGATAGGCTGGTCAAAATGGCCGCCTGGCCCCGTGACGACGACAGGGCGAACGCGAGTGTGGCGGCCTCGAATTTTCACATTGGGAAATCCGCTCGAAACCTACTAGAGCTCTACACCCCAAGGTTGGTAGCCGGGGTCAAGAGGCCCGAGTCCGCGTCCCCTATGAAAGTTCTGCACATCGTCGATACGCTCAGCATCGGGGGCGTTGAAACCTGGATGATGGAGCTCTTGCGCGCCTGGCGGCAGCATGGTGAAGGCGCGCCGCAGATCGATTTCATCGCCACGAGCGGCAATCCCGGGGTGTTCGACGACGAAGCCCGCGCCCTCGGCAGCCGGATCTTCTATCTCCGCTACAGCCGTTCGCATCTGCTGAGCTTCACGTCGGGATTGCGCGACATCCTCAAGCACGGGGACTACGCGGCGATCCACGACCATCAGGGCTACACAAGCGGCTGGCACTTCCTGATGGGCGCAGGTCTGCTTCCACCGGTGCGCGTCACCCATGTCCACAATCCGACGATCGAACTGCAGCATCTCGATTGGACCCGCACACTGGCCGCGCAGATCGGCAAGCGCTTGGTGGGGCGATTCGCCACCCACATCGCCGGCACCTCGCGCCAGCTCATCACCGAATACGGATTCGATGAGCCGGCTTTCCGGCATGTCCCGGCGGCAGCCCTGCACTGCGGATTCGAGGCTGACCGCTTCCTCGGCGAGCCCGCGGCGCAGAAGCCGTCGGTCTGCGCCGAATTCGACTGGCCGCGGAGTTCGAAGATCATTCTGTTCGCGGGTCGAATGGATGAATCCCCTGACTTGGGCCATCCCCGGAACCACAAGAATTCAGGTTTTGCCGTGTCGATCGCGATGGAGTGCGCTCGCCGCAATCCGGATGTGCACATGCTTTTGGCCGGCGCCGAGAGCTCCGGTGTGCCGGTGCTCAAGCAGAGGATCGCCGAGGCCGGGCTCGCGGATCGCATTCGCTTCCTTGGTCCTCGACGCGATGTCGAGCGTCTGATGCTGGCGAGCGATGTGCTGCTGTTCCCGTCACAGGGGGAGGGCCTCGGCATGGTTGCCGTGGAGGCGCAGGCCGCCGGCCTTCCGGTCCTGACCTCGACGGCCGTGCCCCGCGAGTGTGTGGTCGCCACCGACCTCGTGCGCTTCCTCGACATCGGCGCGGGCGTGTCGCTATGGGCCGATCACATCCTCGACCTGATGGGGCGGCCGCGCGACGTCAGACGCAACAATCGGAAGGTGTCTGAATCGCCGTTCTCGGTCGACCATTCGGCGGCGGCGCTCATGCGCTTGTATCGGGAAGGTCTGCTGGCCTGATGTGGGTCAGAGCTGAGGGCTGATGACCCGCGTCCTGGTCATCGAGGGCTCAGGCAATCTCTGGGGCTCCGAACGCGCGCTGATCGACCTGGTCCGTGACCCGTCGTCCTGCGAGTTCGCCGTATGCTGCCCGCCGGACACGCCGCTCGTGCGCGAGCTGGAGGCGCTTGGCGTTCGGGTCCTGCCGTATTTCATCGCCGGCCTCCACAAGATGGGGCGATGGCGGCGGGCGCAGGCCGCAGTGGGCGTGCTTCGCGCGTGCCTGGAATTCAGGCCCGACGTCGTGCACCTGAATCACGGCGGCGCGTACATGACGGCCTTGCCGGCCACCGTCCTGCTCGGCCTGCCGATCACGGCGCATATCCGGTTGTTCGAGGAGGTGGCCTATCTCGCCGCGCGCCGGCCGAAGGCGGCGCGGCTCCGCGGCCTTGTCGCGATCAGCCATGCCGTTGAGGCCGAGATCGGCCGCCACCCGCAGCTGTCGGGCATCGATGTCAGTTTGATTTACGATGGATACAGCCAAAACCCTCCGACCGGGCGCGCGCCGCGGCGCAGGGCGCGCAGGATCGTGTGCGCCGGCCGCGTAGAGCCGATGAAGCGGCAGGACCTCTTGCTTGAGGCGGTCGGCCTGCTTCGGGACGAGGGGGTGGAGGTCGAATGCCTGATCGCCGGTGATGGCGATCCTGAGTTCGTCGACCGTCTCAAGCGACGCTCGGCCGGGAAGGACGCAATGGCGGTCGACTGGCTTGGCTTTGTGTCGGACATGCCGAACCTCCTCAGATCGACCGACGTCCTGGCGTTTCCGTCCGAGCGCGAAACCCTGGGCCGGGTGATCCTGGAGGCGTGGGCGGCCGGCGCCGTGCCCGTGGTCTACGCCGGCAGCGGCGGCGCCGCCGAGATCGTTCTCGGCGCGACGGGCGGTCTCGTCTACGATGTCCAGACGCCGGCGGCGTTGGCGGCGGCCCTGAAGCTCGCTCTTGAGCTGCCGCCCCCGGCGCGAAAGCGCATGTTGGAAAATGGCCAGGCCTGGCTGGGCGCGAACTGCTCCCAGACGGCTTCGCTCGAAGCTTTCAGCCGGCTCGCAGCCCAGGCCTGCAGGCGCGCCTGACGATGAAGATCCTTTTCCTCGGCGAGATCGGCGTCGGCCAGACATCGCGTATGCGCATGCGGGCGCTGGAGCGCCTTGGCCACGAGGTGGTGGGCGTCAACACGATGGAGCCGTGGAAGCGTGCGTCGTGGGCCCAACGGCAGGCGCAGCGGCGGCTTCGCCGAGGTTCGGTCGTGGACGAGATCAATCGTTCAGCCTTGATGTCTGCGCGCGAGTTCCAACCCGACCTGGTATGGGCGGAGAAGCAGGAATTCCTTCGGCGCGACACGCTAGAGGACATTCGCAGCCTGGGGCCGCGTCTCGTCCACTTTACGCCCGATCCGTATTTCACCCTCGCATGGAAGCGCACGCCCCTGATGGATGCCGCGCTCCAGGCCTTCGACGTCCTCGTCTATTGCAAGAGCTACGAGAAGGCGGAGTACGCGGCCATCGGCCGGCCGATAGTCTATATGCCGCTTGGCTATTGCGACGAGGTCCACAGGCCGCTGCCGTCCGCCGATCCGCGCTGGGACTGCGCGGTAGGGTTTCTCGGAGGTTGGGAGCCGCGCCGCGAGCACTTGCTTCACGCCGTCGCCTCGGCGGGCGCAGACCTCAAGATCTGGGGCGGATATTGGGAATTCCTGCAGGACGGCCGCTGGACGCTGCGCCGGCAACTAATCTTGAACCAGCTCGCCGGCGGCGATCGCTTTGCCTTCCATCAGGACACTGCGATCGCGGCCGCCTGGCAGGGTGGCGAGGTATATCAAGATGAGTATGCTCATGCCCTGTCCGGTTCAAAGATCGGCCTAGGATTCCTGCGAAAGGTTTGTCCCGACCAGCACACCACGCGGACCTTCGAAATTCCCGCCTGCGGGAGCATGCTGTTGGCGGACCGCACCGAAGAGCATCTGGAGTTCTTCAAGGAGTCGGTGGAAGCCGAGTTCTTCGGAAGCGAGGAGGAGCTGACGGACAAGATCGCGTTCTATTCCCGCGCCGAGCCGGCTCGGATGGAGATCGCCCGCCGCGGCCATGAACGCTGCGAGACGGGCCGCTACGCCTACGTCCACCGGCTATCCGCCGCGCTCGACGCCATCGGTTGCGCGGACGCATGAGCGCAGCCCGCAGAGGATCCTGAATTGTTAGCCCTGAGTCTCGTTGCCTGCGCCGTCGCCTTCTACGCCCTGCTTTGGGTGGTGAGGACGAGGCAAGCCTCGCTGGGCCTTACTGTGGCCTACATGCTGCTGCTGCTGCTGAACCACGCCCCCGGCGCCTATGCCCACCTGGTGGCGCGGGGCACGCTGCTCGGCGACGACGTCACCAGCATCGGGGTCGGATTCGCGGCCCTTGGCGCGCTCTCCTTCGTCGTCGGCGTGGCGATCGCTCACGTGGTCATTCGGCCAGCGCCGGTGCGCGACTTCGTCGACCGCCCGCGATTCGAAGTGTTCTGCCTTTTGGGCGGATGGCTGCTCATCTACGGGCTGACACCTCTCAGGAGCATACCGAGCCTCGGCGCGGCCATCGAAAAGGGCGGCGACATCTGGATCCTCGGTGTCCTGCTGGCGCTTCGTTTCAATGTCCGGCAAAACGCCTGGCGCCGCGCGGTTCCATGGGTCCTCGCCCTCGGGGTCTTTCCCGTGATGATGCTGCTGCTCGGTGGCTTCCTGAGCTACGGCGCCACAGCCATCATAATCGCGTGCTCGGTTCTGGCCGTCTCGACCCAGAGCAACGGGCGCGTGATCGTCGGATCCATCATAGCGGTCTTCGTCGGTATGACCCTGTTCGTGAACTACTACTCAAACCGCGACGCCATGCGCACGGTGGTCTGGAGCCAATCGACCATCTCACAGCGCATCGACGCGAACATGGGGATGTTCACGAATTTCCGGCTGTTCAATCAGGCCGACCCGGCTCAGCTCGATGCCCTCGATCAAAGGCTCAATCAGAACGTCTTCATCGGCATCGCCCAGAAGCGGCTGGACGGGGGTCAAGTCCACTATCTGGGGGGGCGGTCCGTCAGTGACGCGATCCTGTCGCTCGTTCCGCGCGTCATCTGGCCGAACAAGCCGATTTCCGGGGGCAGTCCTGCGCTAATCGCGGAGATGACTGGCTTGCGACTCAACCAGGACACATCTTTCGGCGTCGGCCAGGTCATGGAATTCCAGATCAACTTCGGCCCGGTGGGCGTGGTCATCGGCTTCATCCTGCTGGGGTGGCTCATCGCCTATTTCGACATCAAGGCGGCCCTGGCGGAGTCGCGTGGAGACCTCTCCAGGACGCTGCTGTTCTTCCTGCCCGGGGTGGCGCTCCTACAGCCGATCGGCTCGCTGGTGGAACTCAGCGGCGGTGCGGCCTCCGCCCTGATCGCAGCTCTCGCTTGGCGGTGGCTGTGGGTCCACGTCATCAGCCGGACCACGCGTCCCGGCCGGCTCCCAGGAGTGCGGCGCCCGCTTCGGCAGGCGGCCCGTTAAGCGCCTGACGCCTCGGTGCGGACGATGAAGGTCTTCCTCGCGGGCACAAGCCTGCGGGCGGCCTATGGCGGCCCGGCGGTGTCGGTGGCGAGCCTGGCCGGCGCGCTGGCGAAGGCCGGCGCGGAGGTCGGGCTCTGGGCGCCGGACCAATCGGCCCCCGAGGCCGCGTTGACGCGGGATGGGGCGGTGCGGGCGCTCGCTGGGGGCCCAGAACAGGCGCTGGACGACTTCGGCGCGCCTGATGTGATCCACGACAACGGCGTCTGGCTTCCGCACAACCATGCCCTGGCTCGACTCGCGGCGGCGCGCGCGACGCCGCGGATCGTCAGCACCCGGGGCATGCTCGAACCCTGGGCGTTGCGCCACAAGCGCTGGAAGAAGAGCTTGGCCTGGCGCGCCTATCAGCGTCGGGACCTGCGCGCCGCGCGGCTGCATCACGCGACATCCGAAGCGGAGGCCGAGAACCTTCGCCGGATGGGACTGGGCGTCGCGGTGGACATGATCGCCAACGGTGTCGACCTGCCGGCGCCGCCCGCCGAGGCGCCAAGGCGGGGGGAGGCGGGCGTGCGGACCGCGATGTTCCTTGGTCGGATCTATCCGGTGAAGGGGTTGCCCGCTCTGATCGAGGCCTGGGCCAGGGTGCGGCCCGCCGGTTGGCGTCTGGAGATCGCTGGACCCGATGAGGCGGGGCATCAGGCGGAGGTGGCGCATCTGGCGGCGAAGGCGGGTCTCGGCGAGGTTGTGTCCTTCGTGGGACCGCTGGAGGGACGCGCCAAGGCCGCAGCCCTGAACGCCGCCGACCTCCTCGTCTTGCCGAGCCACTCCGAGAGCTTCGGCATGGTGGTCGCCGAGGCTCTGGCCCACGGCGTCCCCGTGCTGACCACAACCGCCGTGCCTTGGCCGGGGCTGGCCCAAGCGGGTTGCGGCTGGCGCGTGGAGCCGACGCCAGACGGCCTGGCTGACGGCCTGCGCCGCGCGCTCGCCTGCGATCGGGCGACCCTGCGTCGGATGGGCGCGCGCGGGCGCGAGCTGGTGGCCGCCGACTATGGTTGGGACGGCGTCGCCGCCCGCTTCCTCGCCGCCTACGCGCGGCTGGCCGCCGGTGGGTGACGGCCTCGCCGTTCTCGCCGGCCTGGCACAATCAAGCGCTAACCAAACACCCCTAGGGTGCCGCCGCCCATGACGGTCCCGTTCGACGCTTTCCAAGGTTCCTCGACCCGATGAGCTACATCCTCGGCCTCAATGCGTTCCACGCCGACTCCTCGGCCTGCCTCGTCAAGGATGGCGTGCTCGTCGCGGCGGCGGAGGAGGAGCGCTTTCGCAGGATCAAGCACTGGGCGGGCTTTCCCTCCGAGGCGATCGCCTGGTGCCTCGCCGAGGCCGGCATCGGCCTGGCTGACGTCGATCACGTGGCGCTCAACCAGGACTCCCGGGCGAACATGGGCGCGCGTCTGAAATATGTGTTGCTGGAGCGGCCCGACCTCGGCCTCGTGTTGAACCGGCTGAAGAACCGCAAGGCGCGGGCTGGCGCGGCCGACCTGTTGCGGCAGGCGTTCCCGGGCCAGGCCTTCCGCGGCGAAACGCACGCCATCGAGCATCACCTCGCGCACCTCTCCAGCGCCTTCCATGTGTCGCCGTTCGATGAGGCGGCGGTGGTTTCGGTCGATGGCTTTGGCGATTTCGCCAGCACCGCCTGGGGCGTGGGCCGGGGGGCGGACCTGACGATCGAGGGGAGGGTGCACTTCCCGCACTCGCTCGGCATCTTCTACGAGGCGATCACCCAGTATCTGGGCTTCCCGCACTATGGAGACGAATACAAGGTCATGGGCCTGGCGCCCTACGGCCAGCCGACGCGGCTCGAGGAGATGCGGAAGATCGTCCGCCTCAAGCCGGACGGCGGCTTCGAGCTAGACCTGAAGTTCTTCCGCCACCACCGGGAGCAGGCGACCTACCAGTGGGATGCCGGCCAGCCGACCTCGTCGGACCTGTTCACGCCGGCCCTCGAGGCCCTGCTCGGCCCGCGGCGGGGTCTCGATGAGCCGCTCGGCCAGCCGCACTGGGACATCGCCCGCTCGGCGCAGGCCATGTACGAGGAGGCCTTCTTCCACCTGCTGGACCGCCTCCACGCGCAGACCGGCCTGACCGAGATCGCGCTGTCCGGCGGTTGCGCCAACAACTCGGTGGCCAACGGCAAGATCCGTCGGCGGACCGGCTTCCAGAAGGTTTATGTCCACGCCGCCCCAGGCGACGCCGGCGGCGCCATCGGCGCGGCCTTCGCGCTCTGGCATCGGCAGGGCGGCGCGCGCGGCTTCGTCATGGATCATGCCTATTGGGGGCCTGCGTTTGGCGAGGGCGCCGTGGCGGACCTTCTCAAGGCGCGCGCCGACGATCTCGCCGCGGCGCGTTGCGTCGTCGAGCAGCTGGACGATGAGGGCCAGCTCTGCGCTCGCACCGCCGAGGCGGTGGCCGACGGCAAGGTGGTCGGCTGGTTCCAGGGCCGAATGGAGTGGGGACCCCGGGCGCTGGGCAACCGCTCCATCGTCTGCGATCCGCGCCGCGCCGACATGAAGCAGATCCTCAACGCCAAGATCAAACGTCGCGAGAGCTTCCGGCCCTTCGCGCCCTCGGTGCTGGATCGCGCGGTGCCGGAATGGTTCGAGGAGGAGGACGCCGTCCCCTTCATGATGCAGGTGTTCCAGATCCGCGAAGAGAAGCGGGGGCTGATCCCGGCCGTGACCCACGCCGACGGCTCGGGCCGGCTGCAGACCGTCTCGCGCAGCACCAACCCGCGCTACTACGCGCTCATCGAGGCCTTCGAGGCGCTGAGCGGCGTGCCGATGGTCCTCAACACCTCGTTCAACGAGAACGAGCCGGTGGTCTGCCAACCGAAGGAAGCGCTCGACTGCTTCCTGCGCACCGACATGGATGTCCTGGTGCTGGGCGACCACCTCATCCGCCGCGTGCGCGACTAGCGCCGCGGGGATGCCGCCGGGCCGTCGGGCCCGGCTCCTTCCTCAGGTCACGTAGTACTTCTTGTACTCGGCGTAGTAGTAGCCTGGGTCGCCGTAGCCGTATTTCGCCTGCTGCTTCATGTCGACCAGGGTGAGGACGACACCGCCCAGGATGACGCCTGGACTGTCGAGCATGCGGAAAGCCGCTTGGATCGCGGGTTCGGGCGTCTTGCGCCAGCGCGCCAGGAAGACGACCAGGTCCGCCTTGGGCGCCAGGACTCGGGTGTCGGCGACGGGCAGCACCGGCGCCGTATCGAGGACCACCAAGTCGTAACGGCCGCGCACCTCCGCCAGCAGGCGGTCCATGGCGCTCGAGCCGAACACGTCGCGCGGCGTGAACTTGGACGCGGCGAGGGGCAGCACATGGGCGCCGGAAGCCGCATCCAGGCTGGTGGCCTGCTGCAAGGTCGCTTCGCCATTCAGGACTTCCAGCAGGCCGATCTGCGGCTCAGCCTGCAGCATCCGATTGACGGTGCGCCGGCGCAGGTCGCAATCGATGATCAGCACGCGGCGGCCTTGCAGCGCCGCGGAGCGCGCGAGGCACATCGCCGTGAGGGTCTTGCCTTCGCCCGGTAGGGCGGAGGTGATCGCCACCACCTTGACCGGATCGTCCACCCTCGCGTGGAGGATCGCCGCCTGCAGGCTGCGGAAAGACTCGGCGAATCCAGACAGCGGCTTGGACACCACATAGTCGATCGGCGCCTCGCTGTTGTCTTCGGCGACCGACGACAACACCGGGATGGAGCCGAGGTAAGGCGCGCCTAGTCGACGCTCTACGTCATCCGCCGTGGCCAGTCCGGCGTCCAGGATCTCCACCAGCACAACCGAGCCAAGCCCGCCGGCGAGCGCCAGCATCAGGCCAAGCATTATGTTGCGAGAGACGTTGGGCGAACTCGGGGCGCCCGGGGTCGCCGCCTTGGAAAGGATCCGCGCGTCCGCCTGGCCGAGAGCGCCCTGGGTGCTGGTTTCCTTGAAGCGGTTCAGATAGCTCTCGTAAATGGTCCGCGACGCGTCGGCGGTGCGTTGAAGCTCATTGAGCCGCACCATCGAGCGATTGTTCGCGGCGAGGGTGCCCTTCGCCCCGCCCAGGCTGCCTGCCATCGCGCCTTCACGCTGTTTCGACACCTGAACCTTCGCCTCGAGGTTGGCGATGATCGTCTGGATCTCCTGCTGGATCTGGGCGTCGATATCGGCCAGCTGCCGCTTGGCCTTCACCACATCAGGGTAGCGATCACCGTAGCGGCCTTGCAGTTCCGCCAAGTTGGCGCTGATAGACGCACGCTGGGTACGCAGGCCCTGGATCAGGGCGGAGTTGAGGGCCTCGCCGACGTCGCCGCCATTGGCGGCGCGGCCGAGCTGCATCTTGGCCGCGGCGAGCCGGCCTTCGTCTTCCGCCACCTGGGCCCGCGCCTGGGCGAGAGTTTGGCTGTAGCTGGAGACTTCCTGCTCTGTCAGCGTCGCGCCTGTCGTGCTGAGCAGATTGTTCTCGATCTTGTATTGCTGGACCGCAGCTTCGTCCTGCAGGACCTGTTGGCGCAGGTGCTCGAGCTGGTCGTTCAGCCAGCGCGTCGCTTGCTGGGTCGCGTCGAACTTGTCCTGGAGCTGCGACAGCAGATAGAGCTCCGCATACTTGTTGGCGATCATCGCCGCCTTGGCGGGGCTCTCCGACTGATAGTTGATGTTGATGACGTAGGTCAGTCCGAGCCGTTGGACCCCGAGATGGCCGAGGACGCCGCTGACCACGCCCTCGTGCATCCGCTGTATCTGCGCTTCAGACGGCTGGCGACGGCTCGGAGCGGCCGCGCCGAAGAGGCTCTTGATCCCGCCGATGACGCCCGCCATGCCCGTCGGCTTGCGCAGCGCGCCGTTGAACTCCGGATCGTGGTCGAGATCGAGCGCTCGCGTGACGCGATCGGCGAGTTGACGCGACTTGATCACCTCGACCTCGGTGTCGACCACGCTGGAATCCGCGGGTAAGTCCGCGAGCACCTGCTGGTTGCCGCTCACGTTCTCCTTGCGCATGTCCAGGGCGACGCTGGCGCTCGCGGTGTACCGGGGCGTGGCTTGCAGCGTGAGCAGGACCGTAGCGGCGAAAATCGCCAACGCGACCGCGCCGAGCAACCGCCAGCGGCGCCGGAACGCCAGCGCCCAGCGCTGGAGATCGAGCGCGTTGGCGGCGGCTTGGGGAAGCCAGCTCGCGGCGCCGGTACGGCTCGCACCCGCCTCGAACTCGGAGGCGGCGGGGTTATGCACGTTCATCGGGTCGTCACGCCTTTATGAGCGCCTGCGGGCCGTGATCGGCCGAGGCGCATTCTGCACGCACAGAGCAAGTTTGGCGCCATCCAAAGCGCCGCAGGCCGCCGGGCAGAGGTCAGTATTGGACGGTGAGCGTCGCGGCCACTCGATTGTCTTTGAAATCGTTGCCGACGCCTTTGACGGTCTCTTGCTTGTTGTAGTTGTAGTTCACGCTGACGCCCAGCGTCCTATTGATCAGATAGCTGGCGCCGACCCCCGCAGAGGTTCGGTGGTCTTCGCGGACGATACCCGTATATTTATCGTCTCCGTAACCCACTTGTCCCGTGAGAATGACATTCCGAAGCAGCTCGTGATCGACGCGGGCCGTAACGTTGCTGGACAGGTAAGCGGGCGAACCGAAGACTGCGCTGTCCTGAATGGTGCGCGATCCCGCGACCGTGACCGTCGTCAGCTGCGTCGGGAACCACTCCAGGCTGGCGTCGGCGCTCAAGCCGGCGAGGTCCTTCGCTGCAGGGTCGCTGAACGTTTCTTTGCGGTAGCCGAAACCGATGTTTCCCCGCATGAGCGCCGTGACTTCGAAATCGACACCGGCTAGCGCCTGGACGCCTTTTGAATCCCGATTGATCGGGTCGAGAGCTGACTGGTGGTCGTAGCTGTGGTTTTCACCCTGCAGATCAACGAACAGCGCCGTCTTGGGGCTCAGCGCATAGTCGAGACGACCCCCATAGGTCGTGATCGTGCGGTTCCGGAAAGTTTCGTCGATCACCCCGCCGGAGGCGGCCGGTGGGTTGGAGTAGTCAAACGTCTGGCTGTCAAAATGAAGCGTGCCAAGCAGCCGATCGAATTCATGCCGCCCCTCGGCGGAGAAGTCCAATAGGTCGTAGCGGACCGGCTTCAGCGCCCCCGTCGGCGAGTTCGCGGACGTTCGGGGCTCCGTGCTGCGCATGTAGTTCACGCGACCAGTCACCTGCGTCGCGTGGTCGACATCGATCCGGCCGTTGGCGCCGAGCGAATAGTCCGTTGTGTCTTCCGAGGAACGCTGTTGGAACTCGTTAGCCGTCACTGAGGCGTAGCCGCCCAGAGAATGGCGGTTCCAGTCAGACTGGACCGTGACGAGGGGGTTAACCTTCCAGATCGTATCGCTGGTCGTGTTGCTCGACGTCGCAAAGATGTTGTCGTCATAGGTCGGCGCGACGTTAAGCTGCGGATAGACCAGAAAAGCGCCGACGCGAATACCGCGCGCTTCGTAGCCTTCCCGCGGGCGAGCCATGACAGTGACGTCGGCGTCGCGGCGGAATTGGCTGACAAAAGCTTGGTCTTGCGTGGTGGCCGGCGAGCCCGTGCCGCCAGGTTGGGGCGCACCGCCGACCGGCGATTGCGTCGGCGGGGTCGCGACCTGCGCGAACACCGAGGTGGCGATACCGAACCCGGTTCCCAGGGCGATCGCCGTGCTTCCGGCGAGCAGTCGTTTGAACGTCAACACTTACTATGATCCCCCTGCGCGGTCGGCGCGCCGAGCCAGAGGCTGCGCGCCGACGTCGTTCCAGATTTTATGACCCGCCCCCCGACGGGACCTTAGCTAGTCGGAGCTTACCTAGCCGACGTAGGTCGGCGTTGTGACCGGGGTCACAGTCGGTTGCGTGGTCGGTGTGACTGTCGCGGTCGTGGTGGGCGCCGGTTGACCGGTGACCGTCGCGGTCGTGGTCGGCGTGCTCGCCACCTGGGCGGTGACCACGGTCTGCACATTGTTGACCGCCGTCTGCACGCCCGGCGTGGAGGACAGGCCGGAAGCCGCCAGCGAAACCGAGGCGCTGTTCACCGCGCTCTGCGCCACCGCCGGCGGTGCGCCGGACGTGGTGATCGCCGAGGTGACTGCGGCTTCCACCGCAGCCTGCACCGTCGCGGCGTCGGCGCCCGAGTTGGCGGACACGGCCGCCTGGGTCGCCGAGGTGATGGCGGCGGCCAGGACGGTGGATTGCTGGGCCTGAACGCCCGCGCGGACGCCGGGCACGGCGGCCAGGCCTTGGCTGGCGATCGTCGTGACCGCGCTCGCCATGGCGGCGTTGGCGACGGCCGGTGAGGCGCCCGAGGCCGAGATGGCGTTGGCGATCGCGGTCTGCACCGCGGCCTGGACCGTGTCGGCCGAGGCGCCCTGGTTCGCCGTGACGGCGGCCTGGACGGCGGCGGCGATGTTGGTCGCCAGCGAGTCCGCGGTCTGTTGATCCTGCGCCGAAAGCTGGGCGAGCGCGCTACCCCCGACCAGGGTCATGCCGACGATCGCGGCCGAGGCGGCCACGGCCCGGATGGCCTTGCGGAGAGATATCGACGTAACTTTCATGACGTTCCTGCCTGTCGGATAAGCGTCTGTACGAATTCTTAAAGTCATAAGCTATGCCGTCACTCAAGTCGAATCTCGTTCAACCTGGGACGGCCGGAAGATTAGGCAGCGGGTGTGTCTAAAGTTGCGCAGCAACGACTAATGGTTGAGAAGGCGCAGCCACAACGCTGCGGCGAGTCGGCCCTGTGGGTCGTGAATGGATTGAAGGACGCGGGACACGTTGACGTCCTGGCTCCCCGCGCGGCCATAGGCCATCGCCTCGGCGAACACCGCGGCCCGCAGGTCCGGGGTCAGCGAACCCCAATGCTCCAGCCCGAATTGGATCCGCCACGTAGCCACCGTGTAGTCATAGGGGATCAGTCCGTAGGACTCGGCGAACCTGGCCAGGCCCTGCGGTCCCAGCGATTGATGACCAAGCGTGTCGATATAGACGAGGCGCAGGCGGGCGGCGTTGTCATAGGGCGCGAGGGTCAGCGCGCGGCCGACTTCGCGGGACGCCTCGGCGAGGGCCTTCGGCCGTTCGGGGTGTTCGAGGGCGAGGAAGGCGCGTTGGTCGTGGCTCTCGGCGAGGCCGATCGGCCCCGTCCACATGAGCGGGCCGGTCTGGCCGACCAGCGCCGCGAGGGCCGCGACGCTGGCTAGCAGGGCCGTGATCGGGATCGCGGCGGCGGCGGCGAGCTTCCAGTTCCGGGCGCGGCTCATCGGGCTGAGGATCCTTGCGCCAGGCTGAACTGCAGGCCGAGCAGATAGGCCCACATCGCCGCCACCGAGAACATCTCCAACGCGAAGTCCGTGGCCCCGTGAACCAGGAAGACGACGTCCAGGCCCAGGAGGGCGAACAGGATGGGGATCATACGGGAGCGCCGAAACGCCTTGCGCGCCGTGGTGATCATGAGCGCCCCCAGGCAGGCGAACATCGGCAGCGCTGCGAACAGGCCGCCCTGCTCGAGCCAGTCGAGGTAGATGTTGTGGGCCGCTCGCACTGTCCAGATCTTCGGGAAGCTGGCGGCGTTGAGCAGCAGCCGATTGACGGTGTCGAAGGTCCCCAGCCCATAGCCGAACAGCGGCGAGTCCAGGAACGCCTGCCAGTGGACGTGCAGGATGAAGGCGCGCGAGGCGAACTCGTGGGTTCCGCCCATCAGCCGGTTGAGCAGGAAATCGCCGGCGACGAGCAGCAGGACGGCGACAACGGCCGCCGCAGCGCCCCCTGTCATCACCGCCCTCGACCACTTCAGCTGCCGACCGAAGACCATCAACAGGCCCATGGTCAGCAGACCCGCGAAGGCGGCCAGGAAGGCGCCGCGCGACGCCGTGGCGAAGATGCAGACCAGAAACAGCAGGGCGGCGACGCCGAACAGCACGCCCCCGCCGAGCCGCCGCCCGGGCGCGCCACCCAGGCGTGACACGGCCGGGCCGGCGGCCAGCACGAGAGAGGCCGCGAAGACCGTGCCCGCCGTGTTGGCGCTCAGGAAACTGGCCTCCATGCGGTCGCCGCCGCCCGGCTGCGTGCCGGTGGTGAAGGTGAGGAAGGCCCAGGCTCCCAGCCCGGCGGCCAGAACGAGCAGGGTGTTCACCGCCAGGCGCGCGCGGGCGTCGGAACCGCCGGTCAGCAGCCCGAGCACGAAGACGCAGGCCAGTCCGACAAGCTTGATGGTCTCCAGCAGGGTCGCCGATCGATCGATGCTGGCCGCGCCGGGCGAGATCTTCAGATAGGTCCAGACCGGATGAGCGCCACCCGGCACAAAGGGGCTCAGCGACCAAAGCGCGACGAGGATCACCGCGGCGAACAGCCCGGCTGGCAACGCCAGTCCATCAAGCCGCGTCAGCTCCTTGCGCAGGCCGCGGCGCGACAGGGCTATCCCCAGGAGGATGGCCGCCAACACCGTCATGCTCAACGCCGTCTGCGGCGGCATCGCGCCATACAGCAGGTGGCCCAGGAAGATCAGCGCCGGCGCGGCGAGCGCCAACCAGGCGTCGTCCTGGCGCCAGCGCAGCGGCGGCGGCTGAGCGCCCGGGCCCCGGGCGGGGGCCGCGCGTCGTTCGTCCATGCCGATGATTCTCCGCCCCAAGACCGAGCGGCAGGAGACCCTAGCGGGTGCTGGCGATCAAGAAGCTTGCGCGCGTCGGGTCCTGGGGCGTCACCGGGCCGGCTGCGAACGCCCACTGCGAAGCCGAGCCCGCCACCTGGCGCTCGCGCCAGCGGTATGCCGTCTGAGCCCACGGGAGGATCCACGGCGTGCGGTTGTCGAGCACATAGTCGCCGGTGCTGGTGGCCACCACCAGCACGGCGTGGGTTTCACCCCGGTCGGTGAGCACGACGGCGATCGACAGAGCGGACTGCGGCAGGCCGGCGGCCATCAGCTCGTGGCGCTTTTCGAGCACATAGTCCTCGCAGTCGCCATACCGGACGCCGGATTCCAGCGGCGTCGCCCAATAGTCGGCCACCCCATAGGTGGAGAGGTCGTCGCGCGGCGTGATCGCGCGATTGACGCTGTCGTTGACCCGCGTCAGCAGCGACCAGGTCTCGCGGTTCATCGTCGCCGTCGGCGCGGCGGCCGGCGCGGTCCGGTGAATTGCCCCCATCCTCGACGCGGGGTCTTGCGAGGATCCGGCTGGCGCCTTCACCCGCACGAACACGCCCGACCAATCGAACCTGGTCGACGCCGCGGGAATCAGGCTCGCCTGGCCGCCCGAGTCTGCTGGGGCGCTCCGCCGCTCGGCGAAGGCTCGGCTCCAGTCGTAGGTGATCGCCGACACGGCGGTCGAGGAGGTCGCGGTGTTCGCCGCGATCCGCATCTCGGCCAGTTCCGGGCCGGTGGCGTTGCAATCGCCGGGCTGGCGCTCACAGAAATCCACGAAGCCCCGCGGCGGGCTCGCCGCGAAGCCGAAGGCCATGGGCGTCGACGCTTGCGGTAGGCTCGCGCAGGCCGCCGCAGACATAGCAAAGCCAATGATCGCCGTGCGCTGTACCAGCGCATTTAAAGTAAACACCACACCACACCCAATTTTGTATTTTGTTGGGTGTGTTTTACGCCGACTGATTTAACGCTAGATTGTCGACAGTGGTTTATCTGGTTCGAACATTCAGGGTTAGGGAATATTTACCCTGAATAGATCTCGATTTATACTATGGAAAACGCGCCATTCACCAAGCCCTGCCGAACGCCGGTGGGACCGGAAGGAGCTGTGAGGCGCGCTAGGTGGCTTTCGCCAGATTGCGATCGTGAAGGTTGGCGGCGGGGTTGCCGGCCTCTGCCCGGCGCGCGCGCCAGCGATCTATGGGGCCTTCGAACCACAGGACCACGGCGACCGAGGCCGGAAGCGTCATGGCCAGCGTCCACCACAGTGAAGGGCCGCCGAAGAACCGGATCGCGGCGTTGATGGCGGCGAAATGCAGGATGTAGACCGGGTAGGAGAGTTCGCCGATCCAGCGATCCCAGGCCAGGCGCTTGAACTGGCTGAAGATGAACGGAAGCGCCCCGAACGCCACGACGTAGTGCATCCACGAGTAGTTTCTGAAGAGCGGCACGAATTCCCTGCCCATCAGCGCGAGGAGCGCGCCCGCCGCGATCGGCCAGCCGAGGCGCGCTCTCAGGACGGCGAACAGGCCCGTGCCCATGAACCGGAACGCCAGCATGCCGTAGACGAAGAAGCAGAGGTTGGTGGGGAAGAGGTAGTAGCTCGTCCAGGGGTGGAAATGGTCCAGCGCCAATTGGAGGCCGAAAGATACGGCCGCGATCCCGCCGAGCCACCACGTGCCAAGCCGCGCGATGAAAGGCGCCGCCAGGTAGAAGAGCAACTCCGCGCCGAGCGACCAGGCCGGATCGACCGCCAGGCGCGGGCCGTGGCGGGTGAAATAAAGAACGTCGGCCCCAAACAGCGACAGGTTCGCGAAGAGGGCGCCCAGCCAGGATAGACCCTCGAGGCCCTGTAGCGGCCAGCGCCCGATCAGCGGCAGGGTCACGGCTAGCGCCAACCAGTAAGTCGGATAGATCCTCAGGGCGCGATTGGAATAGAAAAGCAGCGTACGGCCCGCGTACTTCTCCTTGAGCACGAGCGCCATGTAGAAGCCCGAGATCGCGAAGAAAATGCGTACGGCCTCAAAGCTCGGCATGAGCTGGAGCCCAAACAGCGGCCCGGTGTGCGCGATCACAACTGAGATCGCGAGGAATAGACGTAGCGCCCCCATGCGGCACACTAACATGTAGGACTGGCGGCATGCCATGCGGGCTCGCCGGCGTTCGCTCTTGGAGGCGGCGCGTCATCGACCCCTATTCCGAGTCGGTGCGGGGTGAGCTAAGACCGAAAGCTGGGGCGTGTGCGGAGCTTTGGATTCATGAGGCGAGTGATTGGCCTGGCCGTCTTGGCGGCGGTTCTCAGCATGGGGCTCATGCTGACGGGCGGGGGCGTGCGTGCCCAGACGGCCGAAGAAGCAGTCCGGAAGGTCCCGGAATATCATCTGGGGTCGGGCGACAAGATCCGCGTCATCACCTTCGGCGAGCAGGAACTCACCGGGGAGTTCTTCGTCAGCGGCGACGGCAAGGTCTCCTTGCCGTTGATCGGCGATCTAGACGCGTTGGGCTTGACGGTGCCTGAGTTCCAGCACCGCGTGGAGCTGGCGCTGAAGCAGGGCTATCTCAAGGAGCCGCGGGTCAGCGTCGAGGTGCTGACGTACCGGCCCTTCTACATCCTTGGTGAAGTGAAGAACCCTGGGACCTACCCGTACACCAACGGCCTGACCGTCATGAACGCGGTGGCCACGGCCGGAGGCTTCACCTACCGGGCCAACATCCACAAGGTCTACATCAAGCGGCAGGACACCAAGGACGAGACGTCCTATCGGTTGGATCCCACGACCCCCGTCGCGCCCGGCGACACGATCCGCATCGCCGAGCGCCTGTTCTAGGTCGGGCGTTCCTGGCCTTACGGCGCGCCTGTCTCGTCGCGGCGGAGGGCCTCGGCGTCGGAGATCCGATGCTCGACGACCGGGGCGCCGCCGACGATCGCTGAGGTCGGCGTGCCGAACTCGCCGGCTGCGACGGCCCCGCCGGTGCTGTTGGCGGCGAAGGTGACGCCGCGGTCCATCAGAGTCAGGCGGCGCGCCGATTCCTCGGAGATGTTGAACCGCATCAGCCGGGCGCCGCGGTTCTGGTAGTCCACGCTCTGCACGCCTTCGGTGTATTCGCCGTCGCGCACCAGGCTGGCGTAGATGTCGCGCGCCTCGGCGGTGCGGCCCGTCTGGGCGTAGAGGGTGGCGAGGTCGAACCGCACGCGCACGGACTTGTCCCGGTCGGTGCTGCGCTCGAACAGGTTGGCCGCGGCCCACTTGTCGCCGAAGGCGTTGGCCTCGGCGCCGGTCTTGGCGATCGTCGTCGGTTGCACGCTCGGCGCGTTGGCCAGGATCGTGGCCTCGTTGACGCGCGCCATCTGGTGGTTTTCGGTCGCGCAAGCCGTGGCCAGCAGGCCCACGCTCGCCAGACCCAGTATCGAAAGCTTCAGTCCCATTCCATATCGCTCCAGCTACGCTGGGATGGCGCGGCGGGAGCGGGGAGGCGCTCAGCTCGGCCATTCAGCTTTTGCCGGCGCCCAACCAGTGGAGCTTTGGGAATGTTCCTGTGTAGCTATCGACACCCAAAATATTTTGGAGCCGCCACAGAGAGGGTGGGTTTTGCCAGGCCTCGGCGCGCTCGGCGCCGGCCCGCGATCAGCGGCTCGCGCCGGTGATTTCCTTGATCAGGCCCTGCACGGTGGCCTTGCCGCCCAGCGACCAGACGAGCTTCAGGTGCGCCAGGGTCCGCGCCGCGGCGGCGTCGAACTTCCACTCGCAGTCCTCGAAGCGGCAGTCGGTGAAATGCGGCGGCTCGCCGCCCGCGTAGACCAGGCGGCAGCCGCGGAACTCGCAGTCCACGAAGGTTTCGCCGTCGAGCTGGATGGTTTCGTGGTTGCAGATCGATCCGCTCGGCATGGCCTCAGGCCTTGCCGGGGTCGGTGTCCGTCGGGGTCTCGGTCGGCTCGGTGCGCTCGGCGTCGCGTTGGTCGCGCTTGGCGCTGGCCTTCTGGGCCGCCTTGTTGGCCTTCAGTCGATCCCGCTCCATGCGTTCGAACTGGTAGTTCGGCTTCCTAGCCATGGATTCGCTCCCGGGTTGCTGGGGTGGGGCGCGGGTCTGCCGAAGCGCGATCGCCGCGATCAGCTGCGGGCGAGGCCCGATCCCACGATGTCGCGCTCTTGCGGCTGCGCGGTCGCGCCCTCGGCCGCGGCGGGCCGGAAGGTCGCGGCGCAGATCGCCTCGAGGTGGCCGCGCACGGAGCGCGGCGCCAGCAGGGCGTCGACGGCGCGGCAGCCGTCCGCCTTGAGCTGCGTCTTCAGCTGGTTGAGGTCGCGTGCGCGCCCCGCGCGCGCCAGCTGGTACGCGCGTTCAATGGTCGATGTGGTCATGGTCTGCAGGCGGACGGGCGTCCGGACGGGCAGGGGACTGGCCCCACGCCCGCTCGGACGCCCAAGAGCCTTAGGCGCTTTGCAGTTGGCCGGCGGACATCTTGCCGCTGCGCTGGTCGCGCTCGAGTTCGAAGCTGACCTTCTGGCCTTCATTGAGCGAGCCGAGGCCCGCACGCTCGACGGCCGAGATGTGAACGAAGACATCGCTGCCGCCGTCGTCAGGTTGGATAAAGCCGAAGCCCTTGGTGGCGTTGAACCACTTAACGGTGCCGGTGGTCATGAGTTGGTCTTTCTTGTGGAAGTCTTCGCGCGCCCAGATGGAGCGAGAAGTCAAAATGTCGGAGAGGAAGGCGGTAGTCCGGGCTCGATCCTAAGAGCAAGCGTGGAGAGCAACCGAACCAAAACGATATTCGACGGCGGACTAATACCAGAGCAGCCGGCCCGAAGCCAGCGAATTTCCCCGAAGGCCGCGTGGCGCCCCGCCCGACTGGGCCACAAGCGGACTTCTGCGGCGCGGCCCGGTCTGGTTTCCGGTCGCGCCGTCGGTTGGCGTAGCCTCCCGTTTCAGGTCATAAGCACTCGCCGAAAGGGGGGCTCTTGGCGGTTATCCCAGTGATCATGTGCGGTGGTGGCGGGGCGCGGCTATGGCCTGCGTCCGGGCCGGAGCGACCCAAGCAGTTCCTCGATCTGCTGGGTCCCCTCTCCAGCTTCCAGGAAGCCGTGCTGCGCGCCGTGGGCCTGGCGGACGCGGGGGTTCCGGTCGTCGTCGCCGGCGTCGGACATCTGGGGCAGGTCCGCGCCCAGCTGGCGGAGGTGGGCGTCAAGGCGGTCATCCTGCTGGAGCCCGAGGCGCGGGACTCTTCCGCCGCCATCGCCGCCGCCCTGGCCTGGATCGAGACCCACGATCCCGAAGCGGTCGTCGTGATCATGTCCGCCGACCACCATCTGCCGGACCGCGCGGCCTTCGCGGCGGCGATCGCCGAGACCCTGCCGGCGGCGGGACGCGGCGCCATCGTCACCCTGGGGATCCGGCCGGCGGCCCCGGCCACGGCCTACGGCTACATCCGGCCCGCGGCCGCGGCCGACCGCGTGAAGCCGGTGGCCGCCTTCGTGGAGAAGCCGGACGCGGCGCGGGCCCGGGCCTATGTCGCCGAGGGCTATCTCTGGAACAGCGGCTATTTTGTCGCCGGCGCCCGCACCCTCATCGGGGAATTGCAGCTGTTCGCCCCCGAAGTGCTGGCGGCGGCGCGCGCTGCGGTCGCTGAGGGCGCGGCGGAAGCGGGCGTCCTGCGTCTCGGGGAGGCCTTCCGCTCCGCCCCCAGGGTCTCGATCGACTATGCGGTCATGGAGAAGACCAAGCGCGCGGCCGTCCTGCCGGTCGACTTCGAATGGTCCGACCTTGGAGCCTGGGACGCCATCTGGGCGGCGGCGGAGAAGGATCCCGACGGCAATGTGCTCACCGCCAACAGCCAGGCGCTGGACGCGGCGCAAAACCTCGTCGTCGCGCCGGACCATGTGCATGTCGCCTTGCTCGGAACCCGCGGCCTCGGCGTCATCGTGCAGGGCGACGCCGTGCTGGTCTGCGACCTGGGGCAGAGCCAGCTGGTGAAGACCATCGCGGGCGCGGCGCCTGTGGCGGCGGGCGAGGGCTTTGCGTCCGTGGCCGAGGCCGCCGACTGGTATGAGGTCTGGCTGCGCACCGCCGCCCTGCCGCTGTGGGCCACGGCCGGGGTCGACCCGGCGACCGGAGCGTTCCGCGAAGCCCTCAGCCTGGATGGTCGGCCGCAGGAGAGCTTCCGTCGCGCGCGCGTCCAGGCCCGGCAGGTGTTCGTCTATGCGACCGCAACGAAGGCGGGGATCGAGGGGCCGTGGCTGGCGGTCGCCGAACGCGGCTTCCAGGCCTTTGCCGAACGCTATCGCCGGCCGGATCGCCTGTTCGCCAACGCCGTGGAGCTCGCCAGCCAGACCCGTGACGAGTCCGCGCCCCTCTACGAGCAGGCTTTCGCCCTGCTGGCCATGGCCGCGCTGCACGGCGCGCAGGCGGGTGGCGGCAAGCTCCCCACAGAGGCCCTCGGCACGGGCCTGGCTCTGCAAGCCTACCGGCATGCCGCCGGCGGGTTCCGGGAGCTTGGCGCCCACGCCTTCCAGGCCAATGCGCACATGCATCTGCTGGAAGCCGCCCTGGCCTGGGACGAGCTCGACGTCGATCCGTTCTGGGGCGCCCTCGCCGACGAGATCGTGACCCTGGCGCTCGGCCGGTTCATCGATCCGGCCGGCGGCTTCCTGCGCGAGTTCTTCGACGCCGACTGGCGCCCGGCGGCCGGCGACGACGGCCGCGCGGTCGAGCCGGGGCATCAGTTCGAATGGGCCTGGCTGCTGGACCGCTGGGGCCGCGCCCGCGACGACGCGGCGGCCCGGGCCGCGGCCCGCACCCTCTTCCAGCACGGCCTGCGCGGCGTCACCCGCGGCGTGGCCGTCGACGGGCTATGGGACGACCTCACCGTGCGCGACCCGATGGCCCGCTTATGGCCGCAGACCGAGCACCTGAAGGCCGCCCTGCTGTTCGGCGAGGACGCCGACGTCCTGACCGCGGCCCACGGCCTTCGCCGCTATCTCGACGCGCCGGCCCGCGGCGCCTGGCGCGACAAGCTGCGGCCCGACGGGTCGTTCGTCGACGAGCCGGCGCCCGCCAGCTCCTTCTACCATGTGCTCCAGGCCGTGCTGCCGCTGGTCGCCAGCCGATCGCGCTGACCAAAGCACACCTGCCAGACAACCGTGAGGTGCGCCTGTCGCGGGACCGTCACAGACATTGACAGCGTACGGTGAAGCTCGTCTCGTGACCTGCGGAGGGCGGTTTTGAGTCCAGAAGTCCTGCATCAGACCGGCGACCCCGTCGGTTCCGTGGCGGTGGCGCTGGCCCATGCCGCGCGCCTGTTGCCCGTGCGCCCCGATGCGGCCGCCGCCCAGGCGAGCGAGATCCTCAAGGTGGTCCCCGGACACCCGCCGGCGCGGCTGATCCTGGCCGCCGCGCGCCGCCGCACGGGGGACGTGCAGCGGGCCCGCGAAGTGCTCGACGAGCTGTGCCTCAGCCATCCGTCCTGGGCCCAGGCGCATCTGGAGCGCGGGCTGGCGCTGGGCGTCCTGGGCGACAGCGACCGGGCGCTGGAGGCCCTGCGCCGCGCGGTGGCGCTGGAGCCGGATTCCCCCGAGGCCTGGCGTGGCCTTGGCGACCAGGCCCAGGCGGCCGGCGACGTCGAGGGCGCCGACCGCGCCTACCTGGAGCACATCCGCTGCTCGACGGCCGACCCGGAGCTGATGGGCGCCGCCGCGGCCCTGTGCGAGGGCCGGCTGGCGGAAGCCGAGCAGGGGCTGCGCGAGCGGCTGAAGGCGCACCCCACCGACGTGGCGGCGATCCGCATGCTGGCCGAGTTGGGCACCCGGCTGGGGCGCTACGCTGAGGCCGAGAACCTGCTGGCCCGCTGCCTGGAGCTGTCGCCGAGCTTCCTGGGCGCGCGGCACAACTACGCCGTCGTCCTCTACCGCCAGAACAAGGCGCCCGAAGCCCTGCGCGAGATCGCCGAGCTGTTGCGCGTCGAGCCGCAAAATCCCGGCTTCCGCAGCCTGCAGGCCGCGGCCCTCACCCTGGTCGGCGAGTACGACCGCTCCATCGAGACCTACGAACAGGTGCTGGCCGCCCATCCGGACCAGGCCAAGGTCTGGCTGAGCTACGGCCACGCCCTGAAGACCGCGGGCCGCCAGGCGGACAGCATCGCCGCCTACCGCCGCGCCCTGGCGCTGGCCCCGTCGCTTGGCGAGGCGTACTGGAGCCTCGCCAACCTGAAGACCGTCCGCTTCGACGCGGGCGACCTCGTCGCCATGCGGAGCCAGCTGGCCCGCGACGACCTGAGCGACGACGAGCGGCTGCACCTCCACTATGCGCTGGGAAAGGCGCAGGAGGACGCCGGCGAGCATGCGAGCGCCTTCGCCGACTACGCCGCTGGGGCCGCCCTGCGCCGCGCCCAGGTGGGCTATGACGCTGACGCCACCCACGCCCAGATGCAGCGGCTGCAACAGGTGTTCACCCGCGAGCTGTTCGCCGCCAAGGCCGGGCAGGGGGCGGGCGCCGCCGATCCGATCTTCGTGGTCGGCCTGCCGCGCTCGGGCTCGACGCTGATCGAGCAGATCCTCTCCAGCCATTCGGCGGTCGAGGGCACCATGGAGCTGCCGGAGCTGGTGGCGATCGCCAAGGGGCTCGACAGCTATCCGGAGCGGGTCGACGAGCTGGACGGCGACCGCTTGCGCGCGCTCGGCGAGACCTACCTCGAGCGCACCCGGGTACAGCGCAAGACCGGCCGGCCGCTGTTCATCGACAAGATGCCGAACAACTTCGTCCATGTCGGCCTGATCCAGCTGATCCTGCCCAACGCCCGGATCATCGACGCCCGGCGCCATCCGCTCGGCGCCTGTTTTTCAGCCTTCAAACAGCATTTCGCGCGCGGTCAGCACTTCTCCTACGACCTCACCGACCTCGGTCGCTACTACCGCGACTACGTCGAGCTGATGGACCATTTCGAGGAGGTGCTGCCGGGCCGGGTCCATCGGATCCACTACGAGACCATGGTCGAGGACACCGAGGGCGAGGTCCGCCGCCTGCTCGACCACTGCGGCCTGCCGTTCGAGCCCGCCTGCCTGCGGTTCTACGAGAACGACCGCGCGGTGCGCACCGCGAGCTCCGAGCAGGTCCGTCTGCCGATCTACCGCCACGGTCTCGACCAGTGGCGCAACTTCGAGCCCTGGCTGGAGCCGCTCAAGGCGGCGCTCGGCCCGGCGCTCGCGAGCTATCCGGCGCCGCGGGCTGCGGTGACCTGAGATCCAGAGAAGAAGGGGGCGTCTCTTGGCTTACGATCGCGACCACAGCTTGAAGACCGTGTTCGGGGGCGGGCGCGCGCTCGCGCTCGGCCTCTTGGCCACCACCATGCTGACCAGGCCCGCCCTGGCCGCGGCGCCGCCGACGGCCGCCAGTTCAGGCCCTGTCGTCGAGGAGCTGGTGGTCACCGCCGAGAAGCGGGCGGAGAACATCCAGGACGTGCCGGCCAGCATCCAGGCGCTGGGCGGCGCCACGCTGGAGAGGCTGAACGTCAACCAGTTCCAGGACTATGTGAAGTTCGCCCCCTCGGTGACCTTCCAGACCCAGGCGCCCAGCCAGACCACCATCTACATGCGCGGCGTCTCCTCGGGCGACAACGCCAACCACTCCGGTCCGCAGCCCAGCGTCGGCACCTATCTCGACGAGCAGCCGATCACCACCATCGGCGGCACGCTGGACATCCACGCCTACGACCTGGAGCGGATCGAGGTGCTGCCCGGGCCGCAGGGCACCCTCTATGGCGCGAGCTCCCAGGCCGGCACGCTCAGGATCATCACCAACAAGCCCACCACCGCGGGCTTCAGCGCCTCCTATGACGTCCAGGCGGTGGGCGTCGAGCACGGCGGCGCGGGCTATGTGGCGGAGGGCTACGTCAACGCCCCGATCAACGAGAATGCGGCCGTGCGCCTGGTGGCCTGGAGCGAGCACGACCCGGGCTATATCGACAACGTGGCCGGGACCCGCACCTTCGCGACCTCCGGCGTGACCATCAGCAACGCCGGGCAGGTCAAGAAGGACTTCAACGCCGTCGACACCTACGGCGGCCGCGCCGCGCTGAAGGTCGACCTCGACGACAGCTGGACGATCATGCCGACCGTGATCGCCCAGGACCAGAAGTACAAGGGCGTGTTCGGCTTCGAGCCCAGCGTCGGCGACCTCGACGTCCAGCGCTTCCAGCCGGACAGCTACCATGACCGCTGGGTGCAGGCGGCGCTGACCGTCAACGGCAAGATCGGCAACTACGACCTGGTCTATTCGGGCGGCTACTTCCGCCGGAAGGTGGATTCGCTCAGCGACTACACCGACTATTCGATCTTCTACGACGCCACCTTCGGCTCGGGCCACTACTGGCAGGACGCCAGCGGCAATCCCCTGGCCACGCCCCAGCAGCGGATCGTCGGCAAGGACAACTTCTCCAAGGAGAGCAACGAGCTGCGCCTGGTCTCGCCCTCGACGGGGCGGTTCCGGTTCATCGCCGGCCTGTTCCAGGAGAAGCAGACCCACTGGATCATCCAGGACTACGAGATCACCGGCTTCGCACCGGCCCTCTCGGTCACCGGCTATCCGGGCACCATCTGGCTCACCGACCAGGACCGCACCGACCGCGACACCGCGGCCTTCGGCGAGGCGACCTACGACCTCACCTCCAAGCTCAGCGTGACGCTCGGCATCCGCGGCTACCAGTACAAGAACTCGCTGGTGGGCTTCTACGGCTTCGGGGAGGGCTATAACGCGCTCACCGGCTTCCACTCCGGCCAGGGGGTCGACGACGCCAACTGCCTGTCGTTCTCCACCCACCACGGGGTGCCGTGCGTGAACCTCAACAAGACGGTGACCGGCTCCGGCGAGACCCACAAGGCGAACATCACCTACAAGTTCGACCGGGATTTCATGGCCTATTTCACCTATTCGACCGGCTATCGGCCCGGCGGGGTGAACCGCAACGGCAACCTCCCCCCCTACGCGGCCGACAGCCTCTCCAACTACGAGCTGGGCTTCAAGACGTCGTGGCTCGACCGGCGGCTGATCATCGATGGGGCGGTCTATTACGAGAAGTGGGACAGCTTCCAGTTCTCCTTCCTGGGCCTGAACAGCCTGACGGTGATCGAGAACGCGCCGCAGGCGGACGTGAAGGGCGTCGAGGCGACCGTCGACTGGGTCGCCACCGACCAGCTCAACATCTCCGGCGGCTTCGCCTACAACGACGCGCGGCTGACCAAGAACTTCTGCGGCGCCGATCCGGCGACCGGCAACATCATCGAAAATTGCGCCGCGGCCGATTCCATCTCGCCGGCCAACACGCGGCTGCCCTACACCCCGCCGTTCAAGGGCAATCTGACGGCCCGTTACACCTTCAGCCTTATGAACTGGGACGCCCACGTGCAGGGCTCGGTGATCTACCAGACCAAGAACCAGGTCGGGCTGCGGACGTCCGACATCCAGTTCCTGGGCACCATGCCGGCCTACGCCACCGCCGACTTCTCCTTCGGGGTGGAGAAGGACCGCACGAGCCTCGAACTCTATGTGAAGAACGCCTTCGATTCCCGCGGCCAGATCAACCGCTACACGCCGTGCACGGTCAACGTCTGCGCGGCCAACATCCCGGGCATTCCGCAGGCGGTCTATGTGGTGCCGGTGCAGCCGACCACGGTCGGCGTCAGGTTGGGGCAGAAGTTCTAGCGCAGGCGATCAGGGCGCCGCCCGGCCGATGTCCCTGAGGATCTCGCGGGCGGCGTTGTGGCCGGGGGCGCCGGTGACGCCGCCGCCCGGATGGGTGCCCGCGCCGCACTGGTAGAGGCCCTGGATCGGCGTGCGGTAGTCGCCGTGGCCCAGCACCGGCCGGGCGCTGAACAGCTGATCGAGCGACAGGGCGCCGTGCATGATGTCGCCGCCCACTAGGCCGAAGGTGCGCTCCAGGTCGAGCGGCGAGAACAGCTGGCGGCCCAGCACCGAGGCCGCAAAGCCGGGCGCGAAGCGGTCCACCGTGGCGATCATCAGGTCGGCCACTTCCTCGCGGTGGTCGTCCCAGGAGCGGCCGTCCGGCAGCACCGGCGCCACATGCTGGCAGAACAGGCTGGCCACGTGCCGGCCGGCCGGCGCCAGGCTGTCGTCCAGGGTGGACGGGATCAGCATCTCGACGATCGGCTCGCGCGACCAGCCGTGGGCGCGCGCGTCGGCGTAGGCGCGCTCCATATAGGCGAGGCTCGGGGCCATGATGATCCCGCCGGTCAGGTGGTCGCCCGGCTCCGGCAGGCAGGTGAAGCGGGGCAGCTCCGCCAGCGCGACGTTCATCCGGAAGGTGCCGGACCCCGAGCGGTAGCGGGTGATCCGCTCGCGGAAGTCGTCGGGCTGCACGCCCGCCGCCACCAGCGATCCGAACAGCAGCTTGGGGTTCAGGTTGGAGACCACCAGGTCGCCGGCCAGCCGCTCGCCGGCCTCGGTGACCAGGCCCGTGGCGCGGCCGGCCTCGGTGGTCACCTCGCGCACCGGCGCATCGAGCCGGATCTCCACGCCCAGCGCTTCGCAGGCCCGCGCCATGGCCTGGGTGATGGCGCCCATGCCGCCCACCGCGTGGCCCCAGGCGCCGCGCTTGCCGTTCACCTCGCCGAACACGTGGTGCAGCAGCACGTAGGCCGAGCCCGCGGAGTAGGGGCTGGCGTAGTTGCCGACCACCCCGTCGAAGCCGAACGCCGCCTTGATCGGGTCCCTCTCGAACCAGCCGTCCAGCCAGTCGCCCGCCGACTGGGAGAACAGGGCCAGCAGGTCGCGCCGGGCGGTGGTGTCCAGCCGCCCGAGCTCGCGCCCCACGTCCGCGCCGCGCAGCAGCTGGCGCAGGCCCTCCAGGCTCCAGCCCTCGGTGACGTTGGGCGGGGTCTGCAGCACCAGGTCGCGCAGCACGTCGGCGATCCGCTCCAGGCGCTCGCCATAGGCGTCCAGCGCCTCGGCGTCGGCCTGCGAGAACTTCGCCACCTCGGCCTTGGTGCGGCCCTCGCCGACGATCAGGTAGTCGCGGTCGTCCAGCGGCAGGAAGTTGGCCACCTTCCGCTCCAGCACCCGCAGGCCGTGGCCGGCCAGGTCCATGTCGGCGATGACCTTCGGATTGAGCAAGGAGACGGTGTAGCTGGCTGTCGAGTTGCGGAATCCGGGATGGAATTCCTCGGTGACCGCCGCGCCGCCGACCACGCCGCGGCGCTCCAGCACGGTCACCGCATGGCCGGCCTTGGCCAGGTAGAAGGCGCAGACCAGGCCGTTGTGGCCGCCGCCCACGATGAGGATCCGCCGCCGGCGGTTGCGCTGGGCCATGGTCAGGCGTGCATCGGCGCCGGCTGGGCGCGCCGCGCCTCGGGGATCGCCGCCCGCAGCCGCTGGGCGAAGCTCGCCAGCCCCACCTCGTCGGCCGCCAGCGGCCCGGTGGAATAGCTGGAGGAGCCCATGCCCGACTGCAGGCGGGCGATCAGCACCGTGTCCTCGGCGTTGACCTGCCGGTTGATCCGCCAGTTGAGGTAGCGCGCCGCCTTCACCGCCCGCCGCGCGTCCGGCCGCACGTAGGAGATTTCCCGGATCAGGGTCTGGGTCGGCGAGATCGGGATGAACTGCATGAAGTCCATCTGGTCGGGATAGACGTCGAAGGCGAGGTTCGGCCAGAGCCGATAGTAGCTCCAGGTCCGCCGCATCTCGCCGGGCAGGTGGTCGAAGGCGCCCAGCAGCCCCTGGTATTGCCGTTCGCACCAGTTGGCCGAGGGGCGCCCCGTGATCACGCCCGCCATCTTGTCCACCCAGTCCTCGGCCTCGACGTAGTAGGAGCCGTCGAACAGCCGGGTGAGGCCCGGATGGGCCACCGGGATGTGCAGAGCGTCGCCATAGTTGTCGGCGATGTTCTTCCAGTTCACCGGCCGCGGCCTGAGCACGACGCGGCCCTGCGGCTGCAGGTCCTCCAGGCCGTGGGGCGCCAGCTCGGCGTCGTAGGGCGCCATCATCTCCGCCACCGAATGGTCGCCGGGCGCGAAGCGGACGAAGACGAAGCCCCGCCAGATCTCCTGCTCCAGGGGCGCCAGGTCGTGGGCCACGGTCGCGCCGCCGTCGGTCTCCCGCCAGCGCGGCGGCAGGGCGACCCGGCCGTCCAGGGCGTAGCTCCAGGCGTGGTAGGGGCAGACCAGGCGGCGGCCGCAGTTGCCCTCGGTCCCTTCCACCAGCCGCATGCCGCGATGCCGGCAGACGTTGTGGAAGCTGCGCACTCGACCGTCGTCGCCGCGCAGGGTGAGGATCTGCTCGCCGAGGAAGGCGAAGGTCTGGAAGTCGCCGGGGCGGGGGACATCGTTCAGGTGGCAGACCAGCTGCCAGGCCGAGCGGAACAGTTGCTCGCGCTCCAGCTCGAAGAAGCCCGGGTCGCTGTAGAGCCAGGCCGGCAGCGATTCCTGCGGTTCGACGCGCATGCGAGCCTCCTTGTTATACGATCGTACAACAAAGCGGCCCCCAGCGCCAACGCCCCCGGCGCGGCCTAGCGCTTCGGCTGGTAGCAGTCCTCGCGGGCCTCGGGCGCGGCGATGATCGAGCACTCCCCGGCTCCGATCTCGTAGCCTTGCCGCTCCATGCAATCGGAGACGTCGTCGGCATCGATGCCGGGGTTCGCGGCCTTCGCCTTCGCCGCCTCGGCCTTGCATTGGGCGAACGACTGGTGGACCGACGGCCTGGGCGAGCAGCTCGGCAGGATCGCCGCGACCGCCAGCGCCAGGAGCGTCCTTCCCATCATGGCCGGTCAGGTCCCCGGGGCGGCGCCGCCGCGACGCGGGCGTCGACCCAGGCGCGAACCATCTCCACGCTCTCCTGCGGGGTGAAGCTCGCCGGGTCGAGGCAGAGCTCCAGCCACAGCCCGTCCAGCATGGCCGAGAGCGCGATCGCCGAGGGCCGCACGTCCAGCGCCCGGGCCCGGGCCCGGGCAAGGTCGCCCAGCAGGCGCTCCAGGCGGGCCCGGTAAGCGGCGAAGGTCTGGGCGTGGGCGGTGGCGGCGTCCGGGTCGCGGCGCACCACGCCCCACAGGCCGAGCCAGGCCCACAGCAGGTCCGGATCGACGATCGCCGGGCTGAAGCTCGCCGCCAGGAAGGCCAGGAACCGCCGCTCCGGGTCCTCGCCGGCGGCCTGCGCCGCGCCGTCCAGGATGTCGTCGACGCGGCTCACCGCCTGGCGATAGGCCTCGGCCAGCAGCGCCCCGAAGCTTCCGAAGTGGTGCCGGATCAGGCCGGGCGAGACGCCGGCGCGGCGCGCCACGTCGCGCACCGAGATCGCCGAGCCCCGCTCCGCCAGGGCCGCCAGGGCGGCGTCCACCAGGGCGCGGCGGCGCACCTCGGCGGCCTCGCGGGTGAACCGGGGGCCGCCTGCTGCTGCGGAGCCGGCCACCGCCTCAGTCCCGCTGCGACATGATCTTGAACAGCCGGTAGTCGAACGCCAGCCCCTGGTCGAAGTCGGCCCACCGCACCCGCTCGTCGCGGCCGTGGGCGCGGGACTCGCCGAGCGGGAAGGGAATGGCGCCGGCCATGAAGCTCGGGATGCCGGCCAGCCGCGTGTAGACCGAGTCCGAGGCGCCGGGCTCAAGGATGGCGATCACCGGCAGCTGGCCCCACAGGCTGGATGCGGCCTCGGCGTAGCGGGCGAACACCTGCGGCGAGGGCTTGGTCTCGTAGCTCGGGTCGATGGGCAGGTCGACGCTGACCTTGATCGCCGGATCGGCCAGCACCCGCTCCAGCGTCGCCTGGGTCGCCTCCGGCGTCTCCCCGGGGATCAACCGGCACTGCACGGTGGCGTGGGCGAAGGCGGGCAGGGCGCTTTCCGAGACGCCGGCCCGGACCATGGTGGTCACGCAGGTGGTGTGCAGCAGGGCGTTCATCAGCGGCTCGCGGCTCAGGCGCTCGGCCGCCGCCAGGTCCGGCGTGGGTCCGGCCACCGCCAGCATGTCCGGCCGCTCGGCCGGCGGCCGCAGGGCCGCGTAGGACCGGAAATAGGCCCGCGTGGTGTCGGTCAGGTGGACCGGGAAGTGGAAGGCGGCCAGCCGCTGCAGGCCTGCGGTCAGCTGGTAGATGGCGTTGTCGGTCCGCGGCAGGGAGCTGTGGCCCCCCGGATTGGTGGTCTCCAGCTCATAGGTCGCATAGAGCTTCTCACTGGTCTCGACGCCGATGAAGGCCACCTTGCCGTCGACGATGGCCGGGCCGCCGCCGTCCTGGTTCAGGGAGAGGCCGGCGCTGACCAGCTCCGGATGCGCCTTCAGCAGCCACTGCGGGCCGTCGGCGTCGCCGCCCGCCTCCTCGTCGGCGGTGAAGGCCACGATGATGTCGCGGTCCGGCTTGAACCCCTCGGCCTTCAGCCGGATCAGGGTGGTGAGCATCAGGGCGTCCTCGCCCTTCATGTCCTCGCTCCCGCGCCCGTAGGCGTAGCCGTCCTTCTCCACCAGCTGGAAGGGATCGGTGGTCCAGTCGGAGCGCTCAGCCTCCACCACGTCCAGGTGGCCGATCACCAGCAGCGGCTTGCCGAGCCCCTTGCCCCGCAGCCGGATCACCGTATTGCCCTTGGTGGGATGGTCGGGCGGCGCCAGGACGGCCACGTCCTCGGCCGCGAAGCCGCCTGCCAGGGCGCGCGACGCCACCGCCTCAGCCGCCACGGTCGAGCCGTTGGCGTGGACGCTGTTGATCTCCACCAACTGCTTCAGGATGGCGTGGGCCAGGGCGCGGTAGTCGGGGGGCGTCTGAGCCGAGGCGCATCCGCCCCAGGCCGCCAGGACCGCGGTCAGGGCCAGACCGGAAAGGCGCGGGAATCGAAACATCGGACGCTCCTGGAAAGCGCCAGTAGGTTGCCGAACGCCCGGCTTGTAAATTGATTGCTGAGCGCCGCCGGCCGCTTCGTGCTTTGCTGGCCGCCTGTTCCGGAGACCCGCATGAACGCCCCGCTGGCGGCCGCGCAGAGCCTTCCCGCCGCCCTCTATCGCGACCCCGCCGTCTGGGCGGCCGAGCGGACGGCCATCTTCGCCCGCAGCTGGCAGTTCGTGGCCCACGAGAGCGACCTGCCCGAGACCGGCAGCTGGGTCGCCGAGGTGGTCGCGGGCTTCCCGGTGCTGGTGGTCCGCGACGAGCAGGGGACGCTCCGTGGCTTCCACAACGTCTGCCGCCACCGCGCCGGGCCGCTCACCGACGGGCCCTCGGGCCGCTGCGAGAAATGGCTGACCTGCCGCTACCACGGCTGGACCTACGCCCTGGACGGCCGGCTCCGGAACGCCCGCGACTTCGGCCCCTCCGCCGGCTTCGATCCGCGCGACTACGGCCTGTTCCCGCTCAGGGTCGAAACCTGGCGCGGCCTGGTCTTCGTGGCGCTTTCCGACGACATCGCCCCGCTGGCCGAGGAGCTCGCGCCGGTCGAGGCCCGGCTGGGCGCCGCGGACTGGGGCTCACTCAGGGTTGCCGCCCGCCAGGCCCATCCGCTGGCCTGCAACTGGAAGACCTACGTCGAGAACTACCTGGAGGGCTACCACATCCCGGTGCTCCACCCGGGCCTCGACGCCGAGGTGGATTCGGCCCGCTACGGGGTGCGCGTCGAGGGCCGTGTCGCCATCCACGAGGCGCCGCCGCGGGGCGAGAAGGGGGTCTACGAGGGCGTCTGGGCCTGGCTGTGGCCCAATACCGCCCTCAACATCTATGGCCGCGGCCTGATGCTGGAGCGGATCTCGCCGGACGGCCACGCCGCCACCCGCCTCGACTACCTCTACCTGACGCCGGACGGCGAGCCGGTCGCCGAACAGACCCTGGCCATGGCCGCCGCCGTGGTCGCCGAGGACCGCTGGGTGGTCGAGCGGGTGCAGCAGAACCTGGAGGCCGGCGTCTACGAGACCGGCCGGCTGTCGCCCCGCCACGAGGGTGCGGTCGCGGCCTTCCAGGACTTGGTGCGGGCGGCGCTGGGCTGAAGGGCCGATTAGGGGGCCGGGTCGAACGGCCCGATGGCCGAAATCTGGCCGCTGTCGATGCTGAACTTGACCTTCTGGCCCACACGGGCGGCGGTCAGCATGGCGGTCTTGCTGACCGGGAACGGGTTGCTCCCGGCCGGCCAGTTGAGCGCCTCGACCGGCTCGTAGGCGATGGTCACCCGCTGGGTCTCGAGGTCGATCGCCTTGACCACGCCCACGATGACGATCTGGTTGGTGGGAGTCGGGGCCGCC
This sequence comes from Phenylobacterium sp., assembly GCA_004799545.1. Classification (GTDB taxonomy): domain Bacteria; phylum Pseudomonadota; class Alphaproteobacteria; order Caulobacterales; family Caulobacteraceae; genus Phenylobacterium. The sequence goes on along the minus strand of SSMU01000021.1, from coordinate 26,022 downwards.
TTGGCCGGGGTCGACGACGGCGCGCTCTGCTGGGAGCTGGGCTTGGAGCCGCCGCCATGGCCGCCGCGGCCGCCGCGGCCGCCGCCGCCGCCCTGGCCCATCTGGGCGTGCGCCGCGCCGGCGATCGCGAGGACGAACAGGATCGGGGCGGCGCGTTTCAGCATGGTCTCAAGTCCCTGGGCTGCAATTGCGCCCGGATGATCACAGTCCGGCCACGCTTCTGAAACCCGCGCCGGCGCGGACCCCGATCCGATCGGTGTCTTGAAGGCTGGATTGTCTGGAAAGGCTCGATGGCTCCCGGAGCAGGACTCGAACCTGCGACAAGTCGGTTAACAGCCGACTGCTCTACCAACTGAGCTATCCGGGATCAGGCCGTCGAGGGCCGGGCCTATACGCTGGCCCGCCCAGGCGTGCAAGCGCTGGAAGGCCGCACCGGGCGCAGGCCCAAAAAAAGAGCCCGGCGCGAGCGCCGGGCCAATTGAAGTCGGTGATGGTGGGGTGTCTTCAAAGAAGACGCCGATAAGGTGAACCCCTGTAGTTAAGGCAGGGTTAATGCTGATAAGCGCCTCAAATTCCTCATTAATCACGCGCCGAGCGGGCAGGGCATGGTGAATCAGCCACGGGTCTCAGGCGGACCCATTGTCACGCCCATTGGAGCCTGCCGCCGGTTCGGCTAGTCACGAGCTTGGTTTTTCCTGATCCGAATCGAGGGGGCGATGCGCATCCACTTCACCGGGATCGCCGGCGCAGGCATGAGCGCGGCCGCCCTGATGATGCGCGACGCCGGCCACGAGGTCTCCGGATCGGACGCCGACGCCTTCCCGCCGCTGTCGACCTATGTGGAGGGCCTGGGCTTCCCCTTCTTCCGCAGCTTCGCCGCCGAGAACCTGCCTGACGACCTCGACGTCCTGGTTCTGGGCGCCAGCGCCAAGCTGGGCGGCGCCGACAATCCGGAGGTCGCAGAGGCCCGCCGCCGGGGCGTGACCATCACCACCTTCCCGGAGCTGGTGGGGGAGGCGACGCAGGGCCGCCTCAACACCGTGGTCGCCGGCTCGTTCGGCAAGTCCACCTGCACGGCCTTGATGGCCCACATCCTGCGCGAGGCGGGCCATGACGCTGGCTGGATGATCGGGGCGATCTCGCCGGCCCTGCCGGCCACCGGCCATTGGGGCAGCGCGCCGGAGGTGGTGCTGGAGGGCGACGAGTACATCGTGGGGCCCGCCGACCGGCGCTCGAAGTTCGTGCTCTACCATCCGCGCGACGTGCTGCTGACCTCGCTGATCCACGACCACGTCAACGTCTTCCCGACCTTCGCCGACTACGAGGCGCCGTTCCGCGAGCTGCTGCGCCTGCTGCCGAAAGACGGCCTGCTGGTCGCCCGCGACCACCCGGCGATCCGCGAGATCGTCGGCGAGGCGGCCTGCCATGTGGTCTGGTACGACACGGAAGCCTGCGCCGGCTGGTACGCCGAGGACGTGGTGTTCGGCGAGACCAGCCGCTTCGCCCTGGTCACCCCCGGCGGCGACCGTCTCGCGCTGACCACCAGCCTCCTGGGTGAGCACAACATCGAGAACATCGTGGGCGTCGCGGCCTATCTGCTGGAGCGCGGCCTGGTGACCGAGGCGGCGCTGGCCGGCGCCGTGGCCAGCTTCTCCGGCATCCGCCGCCGGCTGGACCGGCTCACCACCCGCTCGGCCGTGCCGATCATCGAGGGTTTCGGCTCCTCCTACGAGAAGGCCCGCTCGGCCATCGAGGCCGTTCTGCTGCACTATCCAGAGCGGCCCCTGACCGTGGTCTTCGAGCCGCACACCTTCTCCTGGCGCAGCCGCGACGCGCTGGCCTGGTATGACACGGTGTTCGCAGGCGCCGCCCGCGTCCTGATGATCCCGCCGCCGACCCACGGGGCCGGCAGCCACAACCAGTCCACCCACGCCGAGATCCTGGCCCGTACGGCGGCGGCCGGCGTGCCGGTGCAGGGTGTCGCCACCGCCGACGCGGCGATCGGCGCGCTCAGCACGCTCACCGGCGACGAGGTCGTGCTGCTGCTCTCCTCAGGGCCCCTGCTGGGCCTCCCCGACAGCCTGCCGCCGGTGTTCGAGCGGCTCTATGCCGAGACGGCGGCCCAGGGCGTGGAGGCCTGACATGGCGGATCTGACCCGACGCGCCTTTGGCGTCCTGGCCTCGAGCGGGGCGCTGGCCGGCTGCGCCACCCTCCAGCCGCAGGGCTTCACCGAGCCGCTGGCGCCGGCCGGGCCCTTCCGCCTGGCGCCCGTGCACGTGTCGGAGGATCGGGTGATCCGCGTGGTGGCGGGGCTTCGGCCCTACCGCGCCTCCGGATTCGTGGTCCGCGCCGAGCGGCTGGGCGACAAGACCCTGGTCCACAACTACGGCCATGGCGGGGGCGGCATCACCCTGTCCTGGGGCACCTCCGAGCTGGCGGTGGACCTCGGCTTCGCCGGTCCCGACCGCGACTACGCCGTCCTCGGCTGCGGCGCCGTCGGCCTGGCGACCGCGCGGCTCATCCAGCTGCGCGGCGGGCGCGTCACCGTCTACGCCAAGGCCCTGCCGCCGCAGACCACCTCCAACATCGCCGGTGGTCAGTGGTGGCCGACCTCGGTGTTCGACGCCGCCGTCGCCACCCCGGCCTTCCTCGCGCAATACGCCCAGGCGGCCCGGCTCGCCTACCGCCGGTACCAGCTGATGGTCGGCGACGCCTACGGGATCGGTTGGCGGCGCAACTATTTCGTGGGCCAGCCGTCGCTCGAGGCTGCGGTGGGCTCGCTCGCCGATGTCGCGCCCGAGGCGCGGCTGCTGCAGACCGGCGAGCATCCCTTCGGGACCGAGAAGGTCGTGCAGATCGACATGATGCAGGTCGAGCCCTCCATCTACCTGCCGGCCATGATGCGCGACCTGCTGGTCGCCGGGGGTAAGCTGGAGGTCCGCGAGCTGCGCGACAGGGCCGAGGTGGCCGCCCTTCCGGAACCGGTGGTGTTCAACTGCACGGGCCTGGGCGCCGGCGCCCTGTTCGGCGACAAGGAGCTGGAGCCGGTGCGCGGCCAGCTGGTCGTGCTGCTGCCGCAGCCGGAGGTGACCTACAACCTGCTCTCCGGCCCCTCCTACATGTTCCCCCGCCACGACGGGATCGTACTGGGCGGCACCTTCGACCACGGCGTCTGGGAGACCCAGCCACAGCCGGACATCACCGCCCGCATCCTGGCGCGCCAGAAGGCGCTGTTCGCCCGGATGAAGACGTAGGGCGAGAGATCGAAGCCGCCGGCCTAGCTGGTGGCCGGCGCGGGCTGGACGTAGTCGTCGTCGACGCCGGCCCCCTCGCGCTTCGTCGCCTTGTCGGTCGCCGCCCGCTCGGACTCGGTCGGCCGGTCGCTCTTGCGGTAGTCCACGTCATCCCAGGTGAGCTCCGACATCTCCTTCCGCCTCGGGCCCAGGTAGCCGAACAGATAGGCGGCGACCTTGCGCATCTGGATCTCCTCCGAGCCCTCGGTGATCCGGTAGCGGCGGTGGTGGCGGTAGATGTGCTCGAACGGCTTGTGGCGGGAATAGCCGATGCCGCCGTGGGTCTGCATGGCCCGGTCGGCCGCCTCGCAGACCAGCCGGTTCGCCCAGTAATTGCACATCGAGACCTTGTCGGAGATGGTCCGCTCGATCTCCTTGTGGTCCATCCGGTCCATCTGCCAGGCGGTCTTGCGGATCAGGAGCCGCAGCATCTCCGCCTGGGTCGCGAGTTCGACCAGCGGCCACTGGATCGCCTGGTTCTCCGCCAGCGCCTTGCCGAACGGCTTGCGCTGCCGGGCGTACTTCACGCTCTCCTCGATGCAGTAGACCGCCGCGCCCAGCGACGAGGCCGCCTGCCGGATGCGGTTCTGGTGCACGAAGCTCTGGCCGAGCCTGAGGCCCTGGTCGATCTGGCCCCAGTAGCTGTCCTCCGGCACCCAGACGTCGGTCAGGCTGACCCGCGGGTGGTCGGTCGGCATGTTGAAGGTCCAGAGGTACTCCTCGACCTTCACCCCGGGGGTGTCGGCCGGGACGATGAAGCAGGTGATGCCGGCCGCGTCGCCGTCCTTCCCCGAGGTGCGGGCGAAGACCATGATGTGGCTGGCGACGTGCATCCCCGTCGTCCACATCTTCTCGCCGCGGATCAGCCAGCCGGGCTTGCCGTCCTTGTCCTGGCGGACCGCGGTGGTCTCCATGAAGGTGGCGTCGGAGCCGTGGTCAGGCTCGGTGAGGCCGAAGCCCGTGCGCAGCTGGCCGGTGAGCAGCTTGTCCGCATAGCGGTCGTACTGCTCGTTGGTGGCGAACTCCTTGAACATCAGGATGAAGGGGTTGTTGCCGACGATCGAGTGCTCGTTCTGCAGGTCGTTGTGCAGGCCGAGCCCCTTGGCCGCCAGGTGCTCGCGGATCACCGCCAGGTCCAGTTGGGTGCCGCCCTTGCCGCCCAGCTCCTTGGGCCAGCCGTAGCGCAGGTGGCCGGCCTTGTCGGCGAGCTTGCGGGCCTCGCCAAGCAGCGCCTCCCACTCCTTCTTCGGCAGGCCGCCCTTCTCCCAGTCGGTGCGCTCGTACTCCCGGCGGTGGTCGAAGAAGCGGATGTTGTCGTCGCGCTGCTCGAGCGGCTTGATCTCCGCCTCGATGAACCGGTCGAGCTCGGCGAGGTAGTCCACCAGCTCCTGGGACAGGTCGAAGTCCATGATGCGTCTCCTCGTCGATCCATCGTCGCGGCCGTCTTGAAGCGACCTTGACGTTGAGTGAGCGGTTTACAAGCCGGCCCGGCGCCCGCCAGATCGCAAGACTAGACCACCAGAAGGCTTCCGTCGGGTCATGACTGTTGACGTCCCCGCCGCCCTGTCGAAGCTCGCCGTCCGGCTGGCCGGGACGCGCGCGCGCGCGGTCGACGCCCAGCGGCTGTCCGGCGGCGCGAGCATGGAGACCTGGGCCTTCGCCGTCGAGGGTCCCAGGGGTCGGGAGGAGCTGATCCTCAGGCGCCGCGCGACGGCCTTCGACCCGGAGACCTCGCGCTCCACCAGCCTGGCCGCCGAGGCCGCCCTGATCGCTGCGGTGAGGGCGGTCGGCGCGCCGGGCCCGCCGCTCGTCCACCTCTGCGACGCCCAGGACGGGCTGGGCGAGGCCCACGTCACGCGCCGGGTGCCGGGCGAGACCCTGGGCCGGCGGATCAACAGCGATCCGAAGTTCGACGGCGTGCGGCCCCTGCTGGCCCGCCAGTGCGGCGAGGTGCTGGCCAAGATCCACGCCACCGCGCCGCCGCCCGCCGCCCACCTGAAGACCGCCGACGCCGGCGCCGAGATCGCCCGTTACGAAGAGATCTATCGCGCCTCGGGCGCCGAGCGGCCGGTGCTCGAGCTCGCCTTCCAGCACCTGAAGAAGCATCTGCCGCCGCCCCGGCCGCACGTCCTGCTGCACGGCGACTTCCGGAACGGCAACCTGATCATCGACCCGGAGAAGGGCCTGGCCGCCGTCCTCGACTGGGAGCTCTGCCACATCGGCGATCCCGCCGAGGACATGGGCTGGATCTGCGTCAACTCCTGGCGGTTCGGCCGGCCCGACCGCCCGGTGGGCGGCTTTGGGGAATACGCCGATCTGTTGAGTGGCTATGAGGCCGCGGGCGGCGATCCCATCCCCCTGGCGCGGCTGCGCTTCTGGCAGACGCTCGGCAGCCTGAAGTGGGGCGTCATGTGCCTCACCATGTACATGAGTTGGGCGAGCGGCGGTTCGGCCTCGGTGGAGCGGCCGATGATCGGGCGCCGCGTCTCGGAGACCGAGATCGACCTGATCAACCTTCTGGAGGCCGGCCTGTGATCACCCATCCGAAGCCGCAGGAGCTGACCGAAGCCGTGGCCCGCTGGATCGAGGAGATCCGCCCCTCGCTCGACCCGCGCAACGCCTTCCTGGCCCGGGTGGCGGCCAACGCGCTCGCGGCCGTGACCCGCGAGCTCACCATGGGGGAACAGGCCCAGGCGGCGGCGGTGGAGCGGCTGGAGGCCCTGCTCGGCCACGGCGGCACCTACGCCGCGCTCAACTGGGAGCTCTGCGAGGAGCTCAGGGCCGGCCAGATGGACACCGCGACGCCGGGCCTGCTCATGGCGCTCCGCGCCAACGTCCTCGACCAGCTGGCCATCGACCAGCCGACCTACCGGCACGAGGCCAGCTAGGGCGCTCCGATCGCCGGGACGATCAGGCCCGTGAACAACTTGTCGGTCAGGTCGCCGGCGTGCGGGACGCGATAGTTGGTGGTGGTCACCACCACCACCGCGTCCTGGTCGGGCAGCACATAGACCTTGTTGCCGCCGGTCCCGTACATGCCCCAGGTCTTCACCCGCGCCCCGCCGACCGCGAAGGTCTGCAGCCACCAGAAGTAGCCGTAGTCGGTGTCCGGCCGGGCGTTGGCGTGGGGCGAGATCGAGCGGCGCACCCAGTCGGCGGAGATCACCTGCCGGCCCTCCCAGCGCCCGCCGTTCAGGTAGAGCTGGCCGAGTTTCCAGAGGTCACGCGTGCTCAGCAGCAGCCCGCCGCCGGTCATGGCGTCATGCAGGGGGGTGAACTGCCATTTGGCGTCGGTGATCCCCAGCGGTCCGAACAGGGCCGCCTGGGCGAAGGCGGGCAGCGGCTGCTTCACAGCCCGCTGGATCAGCGGCCCCAGCGTCGTGGCGCCGGCGGTGCAGTAGCTCCAGGCGCGGCCATAGGGCGACTGCGCCGGGGTCTGCGTCCACTCCGGGAAGCCCTTGATCGGCAGGTCCAGGGCGAACTTCACCCAGTCCTCCACCAGGTACATCCGCTCCTCGTTGCCGCGCGAGACGCTGTTCTCGTCGTCGCACTCCAGGAGTGAGCTCATGGTCAGGAAATCCTCGACCGTGATCCTCGCCTTACGCGGATCGGGGCTCGCCAGCGGCAGGCGGTCTGGGAAGTAGTCCAGGACGTGGGCGTCGGGCCGGAGCAGGCCGCGATCAACGGCGGCCCCCACCAACATGCCGGTGACGGTCTTGGTGGCCGAACGGGTGTTGCGCAGGCCGCCTGGTCCGTCGGCGTCGAAGTACTGCTCGTAGGCCACCTGGCCATGGCGAGCGACGAGCACGCTGGTCACCTGCTTGTAGTCGCCCGCCTTGACGGCCGCGGTCACGGCGTCGAAGCCGGCCGCGCCTTGCGCGAAGGCGGCGGAGGTCCAGAGGCTGCCGAGAGCGGCCAGGATGGCGAGGCGCATGCGAACTCCCGCTGAGGATCGAGAGGCCAAGCTCTAGGCAGCCTGGACGGCGGCGTCTTGTATCGGCGCAACATCGTGCGCGCGTCGCCAGGCGCCGGGCGTCAGCCGGTAGAGGGCGCGGAAGGCTCGGGTCATGTGGCTCTGGTCGACGAAGCCCACCGCTGCGGCGATCTCGGCCGCCGGCAGCCGGCTCCTGACCAGCAGCTCCGAGGCCCGCTCCGCGCGCCGCCAGCGCAGCAGGTCGCCCGGCGAACAGCCCCAGGCCTGGCGGAACACCCGCGCCAGGTGCACCGGATGGACGCCCGCCGCCGCCGCGATCGCTGCGACGCTCAGGCCGGCGTCCGCGGCCTCGTCCATCACCGCCTCGTAGGCGAGGTGCGCCCAGGCCGGTGCGTGTCGAGGCGCGGGTTCGTCGCGCGTTGCGGCCACCAGCTCCCAGGCTGAGGCCTCGAGGATCGCGGCGTCCAGGCCGGCCCCGCGCACCTCGCGGGCGATCCGGAAGGCCCGCGCCACGGCGGCGGCGTGGCCGAGCGGGACGGCGACCTCGCTGAGCGGCTCCAGCCGCTGGAGCGCCGCAAACGCGCTCGCCGAGAGCGACACCGCCATGAAGGCGCCGACGCCGTCCACGAACCGGTCGCGGTGCGTGGTGCCCGGCGGGTTGAACAGCAGGAAGGGAGCCGGCGCGAAGGCCGGCGCCCCGCGCGCCGTGGAGATGTAGACGCCGGACAGCACCAGCACGAAGTGGGCGTCGTCGTGGGTGTGGACCTCCACGTCGTCCTCGCGGCCGCTGGCGGCGAGGGCGCGGATGTCAAAGGCGCCGCCGGTGCTGGCGCGCGCCAGGGCGCCGTAGAACTCGCCGGGTCGGAAGCTGATCGCCACCTGCCGCTCCGTCTTGCGTCCGCCCCCGCGAGCCGCGGCTGAGCTTGCCACGGGCCAAGCGGGGCTGTGAACCCTCACGCGGCCTCCAGCACCCGGATGATCTCGCCTTCGCGCTCGTTCCAGAGGATCGAGACGTTGGCGGCCCGCTCGGTCAGCTCGCCGAGCGCGGCGCGGATCTCGCGGTCGCGCAGGCGCTGCTTCGAGACGCGCAGCAGGGTGCGGCCGGCGCCCTGGTCCTGCTCCTCGTCGTGGAAGCGCAGCACCGCGTCGACCACGGCGGCGGGGAGGGCCGGCCGCTCGAAGGTCTCCAGCTTGCGGGCCGGACGGGCGTAGGCGGGGCGGTAGGGACGGTAGGAAGCCATCGAGCGAAACTCCGTTGCGGGAAGTCGATGGTTCGGTTCTGATGGGCTGCTGCGACAGAAACGGACGTAAGCGAAATGCGGCACGAAAAGGCGGGGCGCCTGCTGGAGCTGGCCCGGCTGCTGGCCAGCACCGCGGAAGGCCTGACCCTCGACGAGATGGCCGAGCGGCTCGACGTCGGCCGGCGCACGGCCGAGCGGATGCGCGACGCGGTCCGCGAGGTGTTCCCGCAGCTGGAGGAGGTCGACGATCCGCCGACGCGGCGCTTCCGCATCCCCTCCGGCCTCGACGGCCTCTTCCAGGCGCCCACCGCCGAGGAGCTGGCCGCGCTGGCCAGCGCGGCCGAGACCTTCGCCGGCCAGGGGGCGAACGCCCGGGCCGCGGCGCTCCGGTCGCTGGAGCAGAAGGTGCTGTCGGCCACCCGGGCGGCGGCGCGCCGTCGTCTCGCCCCCGACCTCGAGGCGCTGTTGCAGGCCGAGACCATCGCGGTGCAGGCGGGCCCCCGGCCGTTCGAGGACGAGGCGGTGCTGGCCGGCATCCGCGAGGCGCTGAAGGGGCTCTCGACCGTCAGCTTCCGTTACGAGGGCGGTTCGCAGCCCGGCCGGGTGCGCGAGGTGACCCCGTTCGGCATCCTGTTCGGCCGCGCCAACTACCTGGTGGCGGCGGAAGGCGAGGGGGCGCCGCGCAACTGGCGGCTCGACCGCATGCGCGAGGTGGCGGCCACCGGCCGCGCCGCCAGCCGGCCGGAGGGCTTCTCCCTGCAGGACTATGCCGACGAGAGCTTCGGCATCTACCAGGACGACACCGAGGACGTGGTGCTCCGCATCCTGCCGGCCTCCGCCGAGGGCGCCCTGCGCTGGCGCTTCCACGCCAACCAGTCGGTCGAGCCGCAGCCGGACGGGGCGGTGATCGTCCGCTTCCGGGCCAGCGGCATGCGCGAGCTCGCCTGGCACCTGTTCACCTGGGGCGACCAGGTCGAGGTCCTGGCGCCCCCCCGGCTGAGGACCATCCTGGTCGAACAGATCGAGCTGGCCCGCACCGCCCATACGACCGGATCTGTCGCAACGGGCCCCTAAGCCTCCTTCTATCGAGAGGGAGAGGCCCCATGACCACCACCGACTACGCGATCGTCTACGAGCTCGATGTGCGCCCGCACCGCCGCCGGCGCGCCCGCCGCGCCGCGGCCCTGGTCGTCCTGGGCGGCCTGTTCCTCGTCCGCCCGCGCCTGGCGCTCTCCATCTGGCGCGAACGGCGCAGATGACAGCAATTTAATCCGCCGGGACTTGAGCAAAGCGCGGGCCCCGTCCTCTATCGGCCCATGATAAAGCCCCTGATCCTGCTTGCGGCCGGAGTGTTGCTGATGGCGGCTGCGCCCGCGCCCCCAGAGTCTTCCAAAGACCCTTACGCCTACATGGAGGAGATGGAGGGCAAACAGGCGCTCGACTTCGCCAAGGCGGAGAACGCCCGCTCCCTGCCGCAGCTGCAGTCGGACCCGCGCTACGCGGCGATCCACGCCGAGGCGACCAAACTGGTCACCGCCAAGGACCGCATCCCCGGGATCGATTTCTCGGGTGACGGGACCCTGCACAACTTCTGGCAGGACCAGGACCATGTGCGCGGGATCTGGCGGCGGACGAGCCTTGCCAGCTATCGCACCGCCGACCCGCAATGGACGACGATCCTCGACCTCGACGCCCTGGCGGCCGCCGAGAAGGCCAACTGGGTGTTCAAGGGCGCCGACTGCCTGAAGCCGGACGAGCGGCTCTGCCTGGTCAGCCTGTCGGATGGCGGCAAGGACGCGGTGGTGGTCCGCGAATTCGACGCCCGCGACGGCAAGTTCGTCGACGGCGGCTTCAGCCTTCCCGAGGCCAAGCACAATGTCACCTGGCTCGACCACGACACCCTCGCGGTGGCCACCGAATGGACCAAGGGCGAGGTCACCCAGTCCGGCTATCCCTACATCGTCAAGCTGCTGAAGCGCGGCCAGCCGCTCTCCGCGGCCAAGGAGATCTACCGCGGCGATCCGAAGGACGTCTCGGTGGGCGCCCTGGTGCTGCGCGATCCGGACGGGGCGGCCGAGGCGGTGTTCATCGAGCGCGCGCTCGACTTCTTCAACACCGAGCACCTGCTCGTCACCGACCACGGCGTGGTCAAGGCGGCGCTGCCCACCAAGTCGACCATCCAGGGCTATGTGGACGGCCAGGTCGTGATGACGCTGGAGCAGGACTGGCCGGAGGCGGGCTTCAAGGAAGGCGATCTCGTCGCCCTCGACCTCGCGGCCCTGAAGGCCGATCCGGCCCATCCCAAGCCCCAGCTGGTGCTGCGGCCGACGCAGAGCCAGGACGTCGAGCAGGTGGCGACCACCCGCGACCGGTTGGTCGTGGCGCTCTACGACAACGTGAAGGGCGAGGTGCTGAGCTTCGCTCGCGCCGGCCAGGGCTGGACCTCCACGCGGCTGGAGCTGCCGAAGGATTCCTCCATCGACATCGGCTCGGCGTCGGACCGCGACAACCGGCTGATCCTGGGTGTCACCGGCTACCTGACGCCGTCCACCCAGTGGCTGGCGGACGCCGCCGCGGGCGGACCGGAGAAGTTGAAGAGCCTGCCGCCGCGCTTCGACGCCTCGAAGGACGTGGTCGAGCAGTTCTGGGCCACATCGAAGGACGGGACCAAGGTGCCGTACTTCGTGGTCCGGCCGAAGGACCTGAGGTTCGATGGGCAGGCGCCGACCCTGCTCTACGCCTACGGCGGCTTCCAGGTCAGCCAGACGCCCGGCTATTCACCCACCGTCGGCAAGCTCTGGCTGGAGACGGGCGGGGTCTATGTGGTGGCCAATATCCGCGGCGGCGGCGAGTTCGGCCCGCGCTGGCACAACGCCGGCCTCAAGCTCAACCGCATGCGGGTCTACGACGACTTCTTCGCGGTGAGCCAGGACCTGATCGCCCGCAAGATCACTTCGCCGCGGCGGCTGGGCATCATGGGCGGCTCGAACGGCGGCCTCTTGATGGGCGTGGCCCTGACCCAGCACCCCGAGCTCTACCGGGCGATCGTCATCCAGGTGCCGCTGTTCGACATGATCGGCTACACCCACATCGGCGCCGGCGCCTCCTGGGTGGGCGAGTACGGGGACCCGGCGATCCCGGCCGAGCGGGCGGTGATCGAGACCTATTCGCCCTATCAGAACCTGAAGGCCGGCCAGCCCTATCCGAAGGTCTATATCGAGACCTCGACCAAGGACGACCGGGTGCATCCGGCGCACGCCCGCAAGGCCGCCGCCAGGCTCAAGGAGCTGGGCTACGACTACCTCTATTACGAGAACATGGAGGGCGGCCACGCCGCGGCAGCCAACCTCAACGAGACCGCGCTGCGGATCTCGCTGGAGTACACCTACCTCACCCAGCGGCTGGTGGACTGAGCCGCGGGGTCCTAGTGGCCGAAGCCGCCGGAGTTGTTCGTGCGGGAATGCTGGCTGATCGCCTGCTGGTCCTGCCGCTGGCGGGCTTCCAGCTCGTCGCGGGTGGTGCAGACCCGGTGCGGATAATGGCTGCCGGTGACTTCCTCTTCCCAGCAGACCATCTGGGCGCCCTTGGGCTTGGCCGGCGCAGCCGCAGCGGCGGCAGGGGCGGTCGCGGCGGGCGCTGTCGTGCTGCCGGCGGTCGAAGGCGTGTCGGCGGCGGCCAGCAGCATGGCGGCCATCAGGATAGAAACCACGGCGGAACTCCGGAAAACTGTGTGCGGTGTTTAACCCGAAGGCGGCGCGCATAACAACCTGAGGGTGCTGCGGCGTTTAGAGCAGGAACCGCCAGACCAGCCACAGGACGATGGCGGTGATCACCGCGCCGCAGATCGCCCCGCGGAAGAAGGCCCCGTTGCGCTCCCACCACATACGCTGCGCCCGCATCCGCTGGGCGCGATCCATGCGGCGGGGCATCGGCATCGCGGTCAGGCCGCGGTGGCGTGAGGATACCGGCGCGCGATCTCGTCGTGCAGCCGGTAGAGGTGCGATCGCGCGTCGCGCTTGGCCGCGGCGATCTGCTCGCGGATATGGCGCACCGCGCCGTCCGGCCCGAAGCGGGCTTCCAGGTCGTCGGCCTCGGCGGCCAGGGCGGCGTCAGCCATTATTTTGAACGGATTCAGAATCATCGCCTCGCATCTCCCCGGCGACGGGGAGCAAATCATCGCCCGATGACGGTTAATGGTCGGTAACTCTGTTTGCATGGTCAGGTTTCAGGCGGTGCGGTCGCGGGCGGCGTGGTCGGCCAGGATCAGGGCGGCGCTGGCGGTCACGTTGCAGCCGGTCGGGATGTGCAGGAATTCGTTCGGCCCGTGGGCGTTGGAGTGGGGGCCCAGCACCCCGGTGATCAGGAACTGGGCGGCCGGGAACTTGGCGCCCAGCATGCCGATGAACGGGATCGAGCCGCCTTCGCCCATCAGCGCCGCCTCGCGCCCGAAGGTCGCCTGTGAGGCGCGCTGGATCGCGGTCGCCAGCCAGGGCGCCAGCGGCGGGGCGTTCCAGCCGCCGGCCGACTGCTCGGCCTCGAACTTGACGGTCGCGCCCTGCGGCGGATCTTCGGTCAGCGCCCGGGTCATGGCTTCGGCCGCCGTCCGCCCGTCGGTGATCGGCGGCAGGCGCATGCTGAGCTTCAGCACCGTGCGGGGCCGGAGCACATTGCCGGCGTTCTCCGGGGAGGGCAGGCCGTCGGCGCCCACCACGGCCAGCTGCGCCCGCCAGGTGCGGTTGAGCACCAGCTCGACCCCGTCGGTGGCGATCGGCCGCGTCGTCCCGGCGAAGGGGAACTTGCGCCACACCTCCTCACCGAGCGCCGCGGCGGCCACCTTGGCCTGCTCGATCCGCTCGGCCGGGACCTGGGTCTTGAGTTCGGGCAGTAACACCTCGCCGGTCGCCTCGTCCTCGAGGCGCGACACCAGGGCCCGCGCCAGGCGGAAGCTGTCGGGCACGATCCCCGAGGCGTCGCCGGAGTGCACGCCCTCGGTCAGCACCTCCACCGTCAGCCGCCCGCCGGCCAGGCCGCGCAGCGAGGTGGTGAGCCACAGCTGGTCGTAGTTGCCGCAACCACTATCCAGGCAGATCACCAGCGACGGCGCGCCGATCCGCGTCGCCAGGTGGTCGACGTAGAACGGCAGGTCGTAGCTGCCGCTTTCCTCGCAGGCCTCGATCAGCACCACGCAGCGGGCGCGCTTCACGCCCTGCCGCTGCAGCGCCACCAGCGCCGTAACCGAGGCGTAGATCGCATAGCCGTCGTCGGCCCCGCCGCGCCCATAGAGCCTGTCGTCCTTCAGCACCGGCTCCCAGGGGCCCAACCCCTCCGACCAGCCGCTCATCTCCGGCTGCTTGTCGAGATGGCCGTAGAGCAGGACGGTGTCGTCGATCTCGCCCGGCGCCTCGATGAGGATCACCGGTGTCCGGCCTTCGAGACGCACCACCTCCAGGGTCGCGCCCGGCAGCTCGGCGAGCTTCGCCTCGGCCCAGCGGCGCATGTGCTCCACCGCCGCATCGATGTGGCCGTTCTTCTGCCAGTCCGGGTCGAAGTGCGGGGATTTCGCCGGGATGCGGATGTAGTCGGTGATCTCCGGCGTGATCTCCTCGCGCCAGGTCTGGTCCACGAAGCTCTTCAGGGCTGCGATATCCACGCTGACGCTCCTCCAAGGCTTAGGCGCCGATCGGGCGCCTGACGGATGCGGTCGCGTGGGAGGTTGGAGGCCTGACCGAGAATCGAACTCGGGTGCACGGATTTGCAGTCCGCTGCGTCACCACTCCGCCATCAGGCCGCCACGGAGCGCGGCGAGGCTCGCCACGTTCCGAAGGGCCGGATCGCTAACAGAACCTCCGGCCTGCGGCAACGACTCTCCGGGCCCTCGATTGCCTTGCCGGGCGGGGCCGACCTATAAGCCCGCGACGCCGCTTTTCGTCCGAGAGGATTCCCCCGCATGGCCGACCTCGCCGCCGCCCGTGAGAACATGGTGGAGAGCCAGGTGCGCACCGCCGACGTCACCGACGTGCGCATCCACGACGCCATGCGCGCCGTGGCCCGTGAGCAGGTGGTCAGCCCCGGCAAGGCCTATCTGGCCTATGCCGACATTGAGGTCGAGCACGCGCCGGGCCGTTGGCTCCTGAAGCCGCGTGACGTGGCCAAGCTGCTGCAGGCGCTGCGGCCGCTGCCGGGCGAGCGGGCCTTGGCGATCGCCGCGCCCTACGCCGCCGCGGTGCTGGAGGCCATGGGGCTCACCGTCGAACGCCTGGACGGCGAGGACCTGACCCAGACGCCGGCCGGGGAATTCGACCTGGCCATCTGCGAAGGCGCGGTCGGGCGCGCCCCGGCCGCCTGGCTGGCGACCCTGGCCAAGGGCGGGCGGCTCGCCGTGGTCGAGCGCGACGGACCGGTCGGCAAGGCCTGCCTCTACCTGCATGCCGAGGACGGAGCCGGCCGGCGAGAGCTGTTCGACTCCACGCCGCCCGTGCTGGGCGGGCTGGAAACGCAACACGGCTTCGCTTTCTGAATTTTTGGCAATAACAGCCGGGCCGTGACGTGAAGAAAGCTTAAGGGAACGCCCTCTAGTCTTCACCGCGCGGGTCGGCCTATAGACCTTAGCTTCTTTCGTCTCGTCGGGGATTTGGAATGTCGAAGAGCCTTCGCGGACGGCTATTGGCCGCGGTCTTCAGCGTGGGCCTCGCCGGCGCATTCGCCGCCCCGGCCTGCGCCGAGACCCTGGCCGACGCCGTGGCGCTCGCCTACGAGACCAACCCCTCGCTGCAGGCGCAGCGCGCCACCCAACGGGCCCTGGACGAGAGCTACATCCAGGCGCGCACCGGCTGGCGGCCGACGCTCACCCTGCAGGCGGTCGGCACCTACACCGACCTGCGCACGCCGGCGGTGGTGGCCACCTTCCTCGAGCCGACCATCGAGAAGATCAATCAGGGCAGCCTGGCGCTCTCCTTCAACCAGGCCGTATGGACCGGCGGGCGGGTCGCCGCGGCCGTCTCGGCGGCCGAGGGCGACGTGTTGCAGGGCCGTGAGAACCTGCGGCGCCTGGAAGGCCAGGTGCTGGGCGCCGCGATCCAGGGCTTCGAGGACGTCCGCCGCGACCAGCAGTCGCTGGAGATCCGCACCGAGGACGTCGGCGTCCTGCAGAAGCAGCTCGACGAGGCCCGCGCCCGCTTCGACGTGGGCGAGGTGACCCGCACCGACGTGGCCCAGGCCGAGGCCCAGCTCGCCGCCGTCCAGGCGGCGCTGGAGAGCGCCCGCGCCCAGCTGGCCATCAGCCGGTCCAACTACGCGGTGATCGTCGGCCAGAACCCGGGCGACCTCGCCCCCGAGCCGTCACTGGCCTATCTGCTGCCTGGCAACGTCGACGACGCCTTCGAGGTCGCCGAGAAGTACAACCCCGTGCTCCGCGGCCAGCAGTTCGCCGAACAGGCGAGCCGGGCGCGCGTCGCCCAGGCCCGCGCCGACCGCATGCCCCGCCTCGACCTGCAGGGCTCGGCGGGCTTCGTCAACGGCGTGATCGTGCCCCTGCAGAGCAACCACTTCCCGCGCCAGCTCACCGCCTCGGCCGTGGTCACCGTGCCGCTGTTCACCGGCGGCCTGACCACCTCGCGCATCCGCGAGGCGATCGAGCGCAACAACGCCGACAAGATCACCATCGAGACCCAGCGCCGCGCGGTGCTGCAGCAGGTGACCCAGGCCTGGAACCAGCTGATCGCCTCCCGCGCGAACATCACCTCCGACACCGAGCAGGTCCGGGCCGCCGAGATCGCCGCGGAAGGCACCAAGCAGGAGCTCGACGTCGGCCTGCGCACCACCATCGACGTGCTGAACGCCGACATCGTGCTGCGCAACGCCCAGCTCGGCCTGATCAGCGCGCGGCACGACGAATATGTCTCGGCCGCCAACGTTCTGGTGGCCATGGGTCGGCTCGAGGCCAAGGACCTGATCCCCACCGCGCCGCGCTACGACGCCAGCCACAACCTGCGCCGCCTGCGCTTCGGCCTCGGCTGGGTGCCGTGGGAGGAGCCGATCGCCGTGGTCGACCGTGCGGTCGCCTATCCTGCGGTCCCGGAGACCAAGGACAGCCCGCAGGAAAAGCCGATCGGCCCCGGCCTGCAGCCGCCGCCGTCGCCCCAGGTGCTGGCGCCGCCCCGGCGCTAGCGGAGATTCGCCTGCGAGGGGAATCCGCAAGGCCTGGCGGAAATTGCAGGATCGCCCGTCCGCGCCTAGGCTAGGCGCAGACGGATTCTCGTCCCTTTCTCGTTCGGCGACAGGCGCATGGCAGAACAGACCTCCCAGGAACCGACGATGGAGGAGATCCTCGCCTCTATCCGGCGGATCATCTCCGAAGACGAGACGCCGGAGGCCGACAGCAAAGAGACGTCGCCCGCCGCCGTCGAAGAGCCGGCCGCGCCGGAGCCCGAACCGGCCGCCGCCGCGGCGCCCGAGCCTGAGCCCCAACCCGAACCACCGCCGCCGGCGGCCGCACCGGAGCCGCCGCCCGTCAAGGCCGCCGCCCAGCCGGTCGAGGACGAGGACGACGCCCTGGAGCTGACCGACAAGGTCGAGACCCACGGCGATCTCGACATCTATACGCCGTCGGAAGACCCGGCCGCCGCCGCGCCGCCGCCTGCGCCGGCGCCCGTCGCCGCCGCGGCGCCCGCCGCCGAAGCCGCGCCCGGCCCCAGCCTGGTCAGCGACACCGCCGCGGCCGCCGCGGCCACCGCGTTCGGCAAGCTCTCGCAGGTCATCGCCATGCCGGCCGACGGCCGCACGCTGGAGGATGTGGTGCGCGAGCTGCTGCGGCCGCTGCTGCAGCAGTGGCTCGACGACAACCTGCCCGGCATCGTGCAGGAATCCGTCCAGGCCGAAGTCGACCGCATCGCCCGCAACCGAGTACGGTAGCTTCCCTCCCCCCAAGGGGAGGGACGGCCGCGAAGCGGCCAGGGTAGGGGAGTCGCGTCCAAGCTCCGACTCTGCAGTCCGGCCCACACGTCCTCACCCTGGCCGCTTCGCGGCCTGTCCCTCCCCTTGAGGGGAGGGAAGCCTTCCTTCGCGATGACCGGATGTGTATGCACCGCTCACCCATGCAGCTTCCCCATGCTTGACAAGACCTTCGACCCCAAGACCGCCGAGCCGCGGCTGTACGCCGCCTGGGACGCCTCCGGCGGCTTCGCGCCGATCGATGACCCGAACGCCGAGCCGTTCTCGATGGTCATCCCGCCGCCCAACGTCACCGGCTCGCTGCACATCGGCCACGCGCTCAACAACACCCTGCAGGACGTGCTGATCCGTTTCGAGCGGATGCGCGGCAAGGCGGCGCTGTGGCTGCCCGGCACCGACCACGCCGGCATCGCCACCCAGATGGTCGTCGAGCGCCAGTTGGCCGAGGCCGGCAACGTCTCGCGCCGCGACCTCGGCCGCGAGGCCTTCGTCGAGAAGGTCTGGGAGTGGAAGGCCAAGTCCGGCGGCACGATCGTCAACCAGCTGCGCCGGCTGGGCGCCTCCTGCGACTGGTCCCGGGAGCGTTTCACCCTCGACGAGGGTCTCTCCGCCGCCGTCCGCCGGGTGTTCGTGAAGCTCTACAAGGAGAAGCTGATCTACCGCGACAAGCGGCTGGTGAACTGGGACCCGCACTTCCAGACCGCCATCTCCGACCTTGAAGTCGAGCAGCGCGAGGTGGATGGGCACTACTGGCACTTCGCCTATCCGCTGGAGGACGGCGCCGGCGAGATCGTCGTGGCCACCACCCGGCCGGAGACCATGCTGGCCGACACCGCCGTCGCCGTGCATCCCTCGGATGAACGCTACAAGGCCCTGGTCGGCCGGGCGGTCCGCCTGCCGATCGTGAACCGGCCGATCCCGATTATCGCCGACGAATACCCCGACCCGGAAAAGGGCTCCGGCGCGGTGAAGATCACGCCCGCCCACGACTTCAACGACTTCGCGGTCGGCAAGCGCCACAACCTGCCGATGATCAACATCTTCGACGACTTCGCGCGGATCAACGACAACGCGCCCGCGGCGTACCGCGGCCTCGACCGGTTCGCGGCGCGCAAGAAGGTGGTCGAGGAATTCGAGCGCCTGGGCCTGTTGCGCGAGGTCGAGAAGACCCGCCACACCGTCCCCCACGGCGACCGCTCCGGCGTGGTCGTCGAGCCCTATCTGACCGACCAGTGGTACGTCGCCGCCGAGGTGCTGGCGAAGGACGCCATCAAGGCGGTTGAGGCGGGCGACACGGTCTTCGTCCCCAAGCACTGGGAGAAGACCTATTTCGAGTGGATGCGGAACATCCAGCCGTGGTGCATCTCGCGCCAGCTCTGGTGGGGCCACCGCATCCCCGCCTGGTTCGGACCCGACGGCCGGGTGTTCGTCGAGGAGACGGAAGCCGAGGCCAAGCGCCAGGCCGAGGAGCACTACGGCCGGCCCACCGACCTGCGCCAGGACGAGGACGTCCTCGACACCTGGTTCTCCTCGGCGCTCTGGCCATTCTCGACGCTCGGCTGGCCGGAGAAGACCTCGGATCTCGCGCGCTTCTATCCCACCCACACCCTGATCACCGGCTTTGACATCATCTTCTTCTGGGTGGCCCGGATGATGATGCAGGGCCTGCACTTCATGGACGAGGTCCCCTTCAAGCGCGTCTTCATCAACGCCCTGGTGCGCGACGCCGAGGGCAAGAAGATGTCGAAGTCCAAGGGCAACGTCATGGACCCCCTGGAGCTGGTCGACGACTACGGCGCCGACGCCCTGCGCTTCACGCTGACGGCTATGAGCGGGGCGGCCCGCGATATCAAGCTGTCGCGCCAGCGCATTGAAGGGTATCGGAATTTCGGCACCAAGCTGTGGAACGCCACGCGCTTCTGCCAGATGAACGGTTGCGCCCGCGCCGAGGGCTTCGACCCGGCCGCCGTCAAGGTCACCCTCAACCGCTGGATCGTCGGC
Source organism: Phenylobacterium sp. (assembly GCA_004799545.1). GTDB lineage: Bacteria > Pseudomonadota > Alphaproteobacteria > Caulobacterales > Caulobacteraceae > Phenylobacterium. Next base: position 6,603 of record SSMU01000021.1, on the reverse strand, counting down.
GAGACGGCGCGCACCGCCCGGGCGGTCACCGCCGCCCTGGCCGACTGCGGCTTCGACGAGGCGGCGAACGGCCTCTACCGGTTCATCTGGAACACCTTCTGCGACTGGTACGTGGAGTTCGCCAAGCCGCTGCTCACCGGCTCCGACCAGGCGGCCCGCGACGAGACCCGGGCCACCGCCGCCTGGGTGCTCGACCAGGTGCTCAAGCTGCTGCACCCGGTGATGCCCTTCGTCACCGAGGAGCTGTGGGGCCAGACCGTCGACCTCGGCGCGCCGCGCGGCTACCAGGGTCTGCTGATGACCGCGCCCTGGCCGGAGCTGGCCGAGACCCTGATCGACCGCGAGGCGGACGCCGAGATCGGCCTGATCATCGCCGCCATCACCGAGGGCCGCTCGGTCCGCCAGGGCCTCAACGTGCCCCCGGCGGCCCAGCCGCCGCTGCTGGTGGTCGAGGCGAGCCCCGCCCAGCGCCGGGTGCTGGCCGACAGCGCCGCCCTGGTCGGCCGCCTGCTGCGGGTCTCCGAGGTCAGCTTCGTGGACGCCGCGCCGGCCGGCTCGATCCCCTTCGTGGTCGAGGGCGCGACGCTCGCCCTGCCGGTCGCCGAGTTCATCGACATCGCCGCCGAACGCGCCCGCCTGACCAAGGAGGTGGGGGGCCTCTCCGGAGAGATCGGCAAGCTCGCCGGCAAGCTCGGCAACCCCGACTTCGTCGCCCGCGCGCCGGAAGAGGTGGTCGAGGAGAACCGCGAGCGCCTCGCCGAGGCCGAGACCGCGAAGACCAAGTTGGAGAGCGCGCTCAGCCGGCTGGGCGCCGCCGTCTAGACAGCCGCGGTTTCGCGCGCGGCCCAGGCGGCCCGCAGCAGCTCCTCCAGCACGTTCGCGTCCACGTCGGCCAGCTTGTTGATATAGAGGCAGCCCTTGCCGGTGGAATGCTTGCCGAGCCGCGCCAACCGCTGCTCCCAGCCGGTTGCGTGCGCCAGGTAGAGCACCAGGGCGCCCTTGCGCGGCGCGAACCCCATGGCCAGGGTCTCGCCCTGCTTGCCGCCGGCCAGGTCGTAGGTCCGGCTGCCGAACCCCACGATGCTGGGGCCCCACATCTTGGGCTCCAGGCCGCTCACCCGGTGCATCAGGGCGCAGAGCAGCGCCCCGTCCTCCGGCTTGGCGGAGCCCGCCACGAAGGCGTCCACCTCAACCTCGGTGGCCTTGGTCTTCGCTTCATAGGCCATGGCGCCGCTCCCCGTCTGTGTCCGAGCAGGGTTCGGCGAGATGGCCGAGGCGTCAAGCCGATACGAAAAACGCCGCCTCCCGGAGGGAAGGCGGCGCTTACTCGCAACTGGAACGCTGGTTTACGCGGACGCTTACTTCGAGGCGAGCTGCAGCTTGGCGGCCTGGGCCAGGGCCCGGGCCTGCACCAGTTGGCCTTCGGCGTCACGGACCACGTACTTGTAGCAGCGGGTCGTGGGCTCGAGGCCGCGGACGCCGTTCGCGTAGGCGCCGCACACCCGGTGGGCGGCGACGCGGATATCCTGCTGGATGACGGCGTCGTCCTTGCCGGCGATGTTCACGCGGATGTCTTGCGCGGAGGCGGAGCCGGCGATCATGGCGACGGCGGCGGTCACAACGAGGGTACGGAACATTCAACAACTCCTACACGATGAAACCGCCCTCTGATCCCAGGTGTCCAGAAGCACGGCGGGGCTTAGAAAATTCAAGAGTGGGCGGGTTTTACGTATAGGGAAATAATACGTTGTAAAAACGCATGGTTAATTTAAATTATCCAAACATAGACCTACAACTACATTGAGCGCTCTGATCTTAATGCCTACCTAGACTCAATCTGTTGGCGGCGTTCCTGAAAATATCCGGCGTCTCTGAGGGATGGGCGCGATGGCTGTCGACAGGCGTTGCGGCCCGTCGCCTGTCGTCCGATATCAGGATGGAAACCCGGAGCCCCTGCGATGACCGACGCCCCAGCGACCGACGCCCCGCCGAACTACCCGGCCGACTACACGCCGCCGAAGGTGTGGACCTGGAACAAGGAGAACGGGGGCCGCTTCGCCGCCATCAACCGGCCGATCGCCGGCCCGACCCAGGACAAGGCGCTGCCGGTCGGCAAGCACCCCTTCCAGCTCTATTCCCTGGCCACGCCCAACGGCCAGAAGGTCACCATCATGTTCGAGGAGCTGCTGGCCGCCGGCCACAAGGGCGCGGAGTACGACGCCTGGCTGATCAACATCGGCCAGGGCGACCAGTTCGGCTCCGGCTTCGTGGACATCAATCCGAACTCGAAGATCCCGGCGCTGATGGACCGCTCGGGGCCGAAGCCGATCCGGGTCTTCGAATCCGGCGCCATCCTGGTGCACCTGGCGGAAAAGTTCGGGGCCTTCCTGCCGACCGATCCCGCTACGCGGGCGGAGGTGATGTCCTGGCTGTTCTGGCAGATGGGCTCGGCGCCCTACCTCGGCGGCGGCTTCGGCCACTTCTACGCCTACGCCCCGTTCAAGATCGAATACGCCATCGACCGTTTCGCCATGGAGGTGAAGCGCCAGATGGACGTGCTGGATCGCCGGCTGGCCGAGGCCGAGTACCTGGGCGGCGATGACTACTCCATCGCCGACATGGCCGTCTGGCCCTGGTACGGCTCGCTCGCCAAGGGCCAGGTCTATGAGGCCGGCGAGTTCCTCTCGGTGCAGGACTACAAGCACGTCCAGCGCTGGACCGACCAGATCGCCGCCCGCCCGGCCGTGAAGCGCGGCCGCCGGGTCAACCGGGCGTTCGGCGATCCGGCCAGCCAGCTCCTCGAACGCCACGACGCCAGCGATTTCGACAAGGCCCCCGAAACCGAGAAGGCCTAGATCCTCCCCCCTGAGGGGGAGGTGGCCCGAAGGGCCGGAGGGGGTTTCCTCCACGGCGTCCGACGCCGCGCCCTTCAACCCCCCTCAGTCGCTCCGCGACAGCTCCCCCTCAGGGGGGAGCATCTTTCGCCCGCGCCCTCAGCTCGCCGGCTTGATCGGATAGATCGGATAGGCCGGCCGGGGCGGCGTCGCAGGCGCGCCCAGCTTCTGCATCGCCAGCCCGACGGCGGCCTCCAGCTGCGGGTCGTGGCCCGCGGCGACCGCCTTCGGGTCCTGCTCCACCGGCACGTCCGGATCGACTCCGTGGTTCTCCACGTCCCACTGGCCCTGGGGTGAGAAGAAGGCGACGTCGGGCGAGGTGACATGGCCGCCGTCCATCAGGATCGGCGTCTCGCTGATGCCCACCAGCCCGCCCCAGGTGCGCTTGCCGACCAGGGGGCCCAGCTGGTTGTGCTTGAACAGCCAGGGCAGGGCGTCGCCGCCGGAGCCGGAGGCCTCGTTGGCGATCATCACCTTGGGGCCGAGGATCGAAGCCGAGGGCGTGCGCTCGACGGCGCCGTAGCGGGGCGACCAGTAGCTCTGCAGCTTCCGGCCCAGCACCTCGATGATGTAGTCGGCCATCTGGCCGCCGCCGTTGAACCGCTCGTCGACCACCACGCCCTGCTTGTCGGTCTGGGCGAAGTAGTAGCGGTTGAAGCTGGTGAAGCCGCCGCCGCCGGTGTCGGGCAGGTAGACATAGGCCAGCCGGCCGCCGGACATCTGGTCCACCTTGCGGCGGTTGCCGTCGATCCAGTCGAGGTTGCGCAGCCGCGCCTCGCTGGCCACCGGCACGACGGTCACCGTGCGCGGTCCCGCGGGGCCGGCCAGGGTCAGGGCGATCGCCTTGCCGGCCGTGCCTTCCAGCGGCTGCTGGATGTCGGTCGCGCCGTCCAGCGGCTGGTTGTTGATGGCCAGGATGCAGTCGCCGGCATGGATGTTCAGCCCCGGCTGGGCCAAGGGCGCCCTGGCGTCGGGCGACCACGCCCCGCCGTCGTAGATCTTCGCCAGGCACCAGCGGCCGCCGCGGATCTCGTAGTCGGCGCCCAGCAGGCCGCCCGCCACCTTGTCGGCCGCCGGGATCGCCCCGCCGGAGCCGCGCAGGTGGCCCACCGAGAAGCCGGTCAGCATCTCCTGGAAGACGTAGTTCAGGTCGGCCCGCGACTGCACCGCCGCGGCGTAGGGGGCCAGCCGCTGCTCCGCGGCCACCGTGTCGAAGCCGTGGAAGTGCGGGTCGTAGAAATAGGCCCGCTCGATGCGCCAGACCTCGCGGTACATCTGCATCCACTCGGCGGGCGGATCGACGCGCACCTCCAGCTTGCCGAAATCGAGGGCGGTGTCGTCGGCCTTGGGCGGCGGGGCGCCGGGCGGCCGGGGCGTTGCGGGGACCACGCTGTAGTGCGGCGGAGGCCCGCCGCCCGGCGCCGCGTCGGGGCCGGGCGGGCTCACCTCGGCCAGCAGCACCTTCTCGCCGTCGGCGGTGATCTCATAGTCGGCCAGATGCTCGGCGACCGTCTCCACCTTGCGGTCCGCGAGGCTGAAGCGCCGCAGCGTCCCGTTCGGGCCGCGGGCGTTCGGGTCGGTGGCGGCCGGATCGCTGAGGAAATAGAGCGTCCCCGGCTTGCCGGCCTGCAGGTTGTCCAACGGACCCGCCGGGATCGGCAGGGCCACGGTGCGCTCGGTGATCGCGGCCGGGCTCAGGCCGGCCAGGTCGATCGCCGTGGCCTTCGGCGGCGTAGGCGTCGGCGGCGCGTGCGGCTTGGCCTTGGCCTCGGCCTTCTCCTCCCCGGCCCGGCCGGCCGGCGTGGCGTCGGCCTCGTCCTTGGCCTTCTCACGGGCCTCGGCGACCGACTTCTCGTCGTCGCTCTCCGGGGCGATGGGCGAGGCGGTCTGCGCCGCCAGCGCCAGGGCATAGACCGAGCGCGTCGGCCGATAGAGGTCGCTCGACATGTCCAGCTGGTGCTGGACCATGCCGGCGTTGTTGCTGCCCAGGAAGTAGAGGTACTTGCCGTTGCGGTCGAAGGCGGGGCTGCGCGCATCGCCCATCGGGTCGGTGACCGCCATCGAGGTCCCGCTCTCGGTCGAGAACAGCATCACCCGGTGCAGGTGGTTGGACGCGTAGTGGGTCCAGGCCAGCCACTTCGAATCCGGCGACCAGCTCATACCGTGGGTCTGGTCGGTGAAGCCGCCCCAGACGTCCGGCTCGCCAACCTGGGTCAGCTTGCCCGTGATGAGGTCCAGCACGAAGGACCGCAGGTGGTTGTCGGAGAAGGCGATCTTCTTCGAATCCGGCGACCACAGGGGGTGGAAATAGTAGGCGGGCTCCGGCGCCAGCGGGTAGCGGCGCGCCTTGCCCTCGCCGGTCTGGGCGATGACCTGCAGCTCGTAGAGGCCGGTCTCGTCGGAGAAGTAGGCGATCCACTGCCCGTCGGGGCTCCAGGCCGGGTCGCGCTCCATGGCGCCCGGCGTGTTGGTCAGGTTGCGGACCGGCCCCTTCTTCACCGGCACGGTCAGGATCTCGCCGTGCGCCTCGACCACGGCGCGAAGGCCAGTCGGCGAGACGCCAACGTTCTGGACCTCGTCGCCCACCTTGCGGATGCGCGGGCGCACGTCGGGCATGTCGCCGGTGACGTCCACCGGGACCAACCTCGGTGCCCCGCCAGGCTCCAGGGTGTAGAGCTCGCCCAACCGGTCGAAGACCAGGGCGTGGCCGTCTGTGGAGAGCGAGCGGATCTCTGCGCCTGAGTTGGCGTAGACCAGGGCCACCGCCTTCGTCGCCGGGTCGTAGCTGTAGATCGACATCGGCCCACCGCGCGCCGACAGGAAGTAGAGCTTGCCGTCCGCCCAGGCCGGCGACAGGTCGGCCGCCGCCTCGTGCGGCACGTCGACGGTGTCGAGGCCGGGCAGGCTGGTGATGTGGATCGTGCTGGCCTGGCCGCCGCGGTAGTTGCCCCAGGCGACATAGTTGGTGAAGTCGAAGCCGAAGGCCGGGGCCATCGGGTTGTAGGCGATCTTGCGCCCGTCCGGGCTCATCTGGCCGGCATAGGCCATGGGCAGGGGCAGGGCGCGCGCCAGGCCGCCCTCCGGCGAGACCTCGAAGATCTGGGTGTAGCGGCTGGCCGCCGCCCGGTTGGAGCGGAACAGGATTTGTTTGCCGTCCGCTGTCCAGCCCACCGCCACGTCGGCCGCCGGGTGGAAGGTCACCCGGTGCGGCACGCCGCCCGCCGTCGGCACGGTGAACACGTCGATGTTGCCGTCGTACTCGCCGGTGAAGGCCAGCGTCGCGCCATCCGGCGAGAAGATCGGCGAGCGCTCGACGCCGACGCCGGTGGTGATCCGCGTCGCCCGGCCGCCGCCCACAGGCACGGTCCAGATGTCGCCCGCATAGCTGAAGGCGATCAGGCCGTGGCTGATCGCCGGCTGCTGCAGGATGTGCGGCGCGGCCTCCGCGGTGGCGCGGCTGACCGGCGTGAGCGCGCTCGCGGCGGCGAGCGCGGCGATGAAGGCGAAACGCATGTGAGATCCCCCGGATTTGAGGCCGAGCTTGCCCGGGGCGGATCGGGTTTGGCAATGCGCACCGCGGCCGGCGCAGCGATCCCGGAAAAATTTTTGCACAAAAAATTTGGCGATCTGCGGGATCGTGTGTTCTACTTTTGTTCATGTCCACCCAAAGCGACATGGCCGAACGCCGCCTCGCCATCCTGGGCGAACT
>SSMU01000020.1 GCA_004799545.1 Phenylobacterium sp. | reverse complement strand
GGTTGCCGTAGAGGATGTTGTTGGAGGTGGTGGTGCTGATCAGGTCGTCGCCCTGGCCGCCCACCAGCCAGTCGCCGACTGCCGAATGGCCCACGATGGTGTCGTCGCCGTGGTTGCCGTTGATGTCGTTGAAGCCGCCCCCGCCGCTGATCGAATCGTTGCCGTCATTGCCGCGCAGGTAGTTGGAGCCGCCGTCGGCCCCGGTGACCGTGTCGGCGCCGGCCGTGCCCTGCACGGTGTCGCCGCCCGCCGCGCCGACCATCACCTCGCCGGCCGGTGCGCTGGCCGGCGCCGGATCGGGCGCCTGCGCCGCGGGCTGGTAGACGAGGCTGACCGTGGTGGCGTCGCTGGCTGCGCCGTCCAGGGTCTTGAAGTGGACGAAGGCCTCGTAGGGACCCGCCGCCGTCGCCTGCTCCGGCACGTCCACATAGCCGCGCGCCACATCCGCGGCGCTGACCGCGACGCCGCCCAGCACCTTCGGATCGTCCGAGCCGCCCTGGGTGAAGGTGACCTCGATGAAGCCCTGTTGGCTCACCGCCACGCGCAGGGTGGGCGTCGCATCGTCGGTGGGCTGGCCGTTCGCCACCACGCCCGGCTGGGCGCCGGAATCGTCGATCACCTGCACGCCCGGGGCGGCCGGCTTGGAGAAGTCGGGCGGGTTCTGCGGATCGTAGTCGATACTGTGGGTCAGGTTCCCGTCGGTCCAGGTGAGCTGGTAGTGGCCGTCGGCGAGGGCCGAGACGGCCGGCAGGTCGCCGGTCAGCTGGGCCGCAGCGCCCACCACATCGCCCGCGTTGTCGTAGAGGGTCAGCAGCGGATGGCCTTCGTAGTCGACGCCGGCCGCGGTCTGCACCGTGCCGCGGTCGGCGATCAGGAAGCCGCCTTCCGAGGAGGCCGCGATCGAGACGCCGTCGCCGAACCCGGGGAGGGCGAAGGTCTTCACCGCCGCCCCGTTCGCGTCGAACACCGAGACGCTATAGTCATAGCCGCGGAAGGCGTAGCCGTAGACCACCGCATAGCCGCCGTTGGCCAGGGCCGCGACGCTGACCGGCAGGAAGGGCGCGCCCTGCACCGCGTCGAACTCCGCCCCGACCGGGGCGCCGCTCGCATCCACCTTCTGGACGTGCAGGGTTTCAGTCCCGCTGGCGTCGGACGTGATCGACGTCTCGACCTGCCCGCCATCGACGGTGAGGGTGCTGGTAGGCATGACTGGAATTCCCCGACTTGCACTGGGCGCGCCGACTGCATGGCGATCCGAGACGTGCAACCGTTCGGCAAACCGGTATGTTCCTAAGGCCCAGCTCGGGCCTGCAGCTTGGCCGGATCACGTTCTCGGCGCCGCGGCCCAGCTCTCACGGACCTCGTGAGCATTACGTCGCGGCGCCCGGGTCCCCCTCTGTTGCGGCGCGGGAGGGCGCGTGCTATCAGGCGCGCGGCTTCGGGCCGGGGGTCGTTTCGGACCTTTGACCCGATGCGCTTTTCCCAAGCGCTTTCAAGCCCTTACGCAGCAGCGGCAATGCCGCCGCGGCATGTCCATCGACCGGGCGGATAGAGAGTTAAGTGGCGGACGAATCCAACGCGTCGAACGTAGGCGAGCGGTACGCTCAGGCCCTGTTCGATCTGGCGAGCGACGAGAAGGCCGTGGCGGCCGTCGAGGCCGACCTCAAGTCGCTGAAGGCCGCCCTGGCGGAGAGCCGTGACCTGCGGATCCTGATCGGCTCGCCGGCCTTCAACGCCGAGGCCAAGGGCAAGGGCCTCACAGCCATCGCCGACCAGGCGAAGTTCAACGGCACGACCAAGAAATTCCTCGGCCTCTTGGCCGCCAACGGCCGGGCGGGCGTGCTGGGCGCGGTGATCACCGCCTTCGAGGCGATCGCCGCCAAGGCCCGTGGCGCGGTCTCCGCCGAAGTCACCACCGCCATCCCGCTCAGCGCCGCCCAGGCCAAGGGCGTCGCCGCCGCCCTGCGCCAGGCGCTCGGCAAGGATCCTGAAGTCACCACCCGCGTCGATCCCGCCATCCTCGGCGGCATCCGCGTGAAGGTCGGTTCCCGACTGTTCGACGCTTCGCTCCGTTCGAAGCTCGAGTCTCTGAAATTCGCCCTGAAGAGAGCGTAGCCCCATGGATATCCGCGCCGCCGAGATCTCGGCCATCCTCAAGTCCCAGATCGCCAACTTCGGCGAGGAGGCGGACGTCTCCGACGTCGGTCAGGTGCTGTCGGTCGGCGACGGCATCGCCCGCGTGTTCGGCCTCGACAACGTCCAGGCCGGTGAGCTGGTGGATTTCCCCAAGGCCGGGGTGAAGGGCATGGCGCTCAACCTGGAGCGCGACAACGTCGGGGTGGTGATCTTCGGCGAGGACCGGGCGATCGGCGAGGGCGACGAGGTCCGCCGCCTGTCCGAGATCGTCGACGTGCCGGTGGGCAAGGGCCTGCTCGGCCGGGTCGTCAACCCGCTGGGCGAGCCGATCGACGGCAAGGGCCCGCTGACCGATGTCGCCGAGCGTCGCCGCGTCGACGTCAAGGCGCCGGGCATCATCCCGCGCAAGTCGGTGCACGAGCCGGTGCAGACCGGCCTCAAGGCCATCGACACCCTGATCCCGATCGGCCGCGGCCAGCGCGAGCTGATCATCGGCGACCGCCAGACCGGCAAGACCGCCGTGGCGATCGACACCATCCTGAACCAGAAGTCGATCAACGCCGGGACCGACGAGAGCGCCAAGCTCTATTGCATCTACGTCGCCATCGGCCAGAAGCGCTCGACCGTCGCCCAGATCGTCAAGACCCTCGAGGAGCGCGGCGCGCTGGACTACACCATCGTGGTCTCCGCGACCGCCTCGGAGCCGGCCCCGCTGCAGTTCCTGGCGCCCTTCTCCGGCTGCGCCATGGGCGAGTGGTTCCGCGACAACGGCATGCACGCCGTGATCATCTATGACGACCTCTCCAAGCAGGCCGTCGCCTACCGCCAGATGTCGCTGCTGCTGCGCCGCCCGCCGGGCCGCGAAGCCTATCCGGGCGATGTCTTCTACCTGCATAGCCGCCTGCTGGAGCGCGCGGCGAAGCTCAACGAGGACAACGGCTCGGGCTCGCTGACCGCCCTGCCGCTGATCGAGACCCAGGCCAACGACGTCTCGGCCTACATCCCGACCAACGTGATCTCGATCACCGACGGCCAGATCTTCCTGGAGACCGACCTATTCTTCCAGGGCATCCGCCCGGCAGTGAACGTCGGCATCTCGGTGAGCCGCGTGGGCTCCTCGGCCCAGATCAAGGCGATGAAGGCGGCCTCCGGCCCCATCAAGGGCGAGCTCGCCCAGTACCGCGAGATGGCCGCCTTCGCGAAGTTCGGCTCCGACCTCGACGTCGCCACCCAGCGCATGCTGGCCCGCGGCGAGCGCCTGACCGAGCTTTTGAAGCAGCCGCAGTACTCGCCGCTCTCCGTCGAGGAGCAGGTGGCGGTGATCTACGGCGGCACCCGCGGCTACCTGGACAAGGTGGCCACCGCCGACGTCGGCCGCTGGGAACGTGAGTTCCTGTCGTTCCTGCACGCCAAGCACCAGGACCTGCTGGACGAGATCCGCACCAAGAAGGACCTGGCGCCGGTGGAGGATCGCCTGAAGGCGGCCCTCGCCGCCTTCGCCGAGACCTTCGCGTAAGCCTGGCCCAGGGAGCGGATAGCCGGCGATGGCCAGCCTCAAGGAGATGCGCAATCGGATCGGAAGCGTGAAAGCCACGCAGAAGATCACGAAGGCGATGCAGATGGTCGCGGCGGCCAAGCTGCGCAGGGCGCAGGGCGCCGCCCAGAGCGCGCGGCCCTACGCCACGCGCATGGCGGCGGTGATCGCCAACCTCGCCGCCGGGGTCTCCGGCGACGGGGCGCCGAAGCTGCTGGTGGGCACCGGCTCGACCCAACGCCACCTGGTGGTGATCGCCACCTCCGACCGCGGCCTGGCGGGCGGCTTCAACTCCTCCATCGTCCGCGCGGCGCGTGAGCGCATCGCCACCCTGCTGCGCGAAGGCAAGGACGTGAAGATCATCGCGGTCGGCCGCAAGGCGCGCGATCAGCTGCGCCGGCTGCACGCCCAGCGGCTGGTTGGCGTCTTCGAGGTCGGCGGCGCCCCCTCGCTCGGCGTCGCCGAGCAGGTCTCCGGCAAGATCCGCGAGATGTTCGAGGCCGGCGAGGTCGACGTCGTCACCCTGTTCTTCTCCAGGTTCCAGTCGGTGGTCACCCAGATCCCGACCGGCCGCCAGCTGATCCCGGCCGAGATCGTCGCCGGCGCGCCGACCATCGACCTGAAGGGCTCCTCCTACGAATACGAGCCGGACGAGGAGACCATCCTCGCCGAGCTCCTGCCGCGAAACATCACCACCCAGATCTTCTCCGCCATGCTGGAGAACCAGGCCGGGTTCTTCGCCGCCCAGATGACGGCGATGGACAACGCCACCCGCAACGCCGGCGACATGATCGCCAGCCTCACCCTGCAGATGAACCGAGCCCGCCAGGCGCAGATCACCAAGGAGCTGATCGAGATCATCTCCGGCGCCGAAGCGATCTAGCCCGCACCTCCGAAAGAGACCGTCATGTCCGAAGCCGCCACCAAGAAGCCCGCCGCCAAGAAGCCCCCCGCCAAGAAGGCGGCCGGCCCGCAGGCCTCCGCCGTTTCCCAAAAGGGTGTGGGGGGCGTCGCCACCGGCCGCCTGGTGCAGATCATCGGCGCCGTGGTCGACGTGGAGTTCGAGGGCCACCTTCCCTCGATCCTCAACGCCCTGGAGACCACCAACACCGACCAGCGGACCGGCCAGCCCTTCCGCCTGGTGCTCGAGGTCGCCCAGCACCTGGGCCAGAACACCGTGCGCGCCATCGCCATGGACACCACCGAAGGCCTGACCCGCGGCCAGCCGGTGTTCGACACCGGCAAGCCGATCACCGTGCCGGTGGGCCCCGCCTGCCTCGGCCGGATCATGAACGTCATCGGCGAGCCGATCGACGAGGCCGGCCCGATCGCCACCACCCACATGAGCGTCATCCACCGCGAGGCGCCCTCCTTCGCCGAGCAGTCCACCTCGGCCGAGGTGCTGGTCACCGGCATCAAGGTGATCGACCTGCTCTGCCCCTACACCAAGGGCGGCAAGATCGGCCTGTTCGGCGGGGCCGGGGTCGGCAAGACCGTGACCATGCAGGAGCTGATCAACAACATCGCCAAGGCCTACGGCGGCTATTCGGTGCTGGCCGGGGTCGGCGAGCGGACCCGCGAGGGCAACGACCTCTACCACGAGATGATCGAGTCCAACGTCAACGTGGACCCCAAGACCGGCTCGACCGAAGGCTCCAAGTGCGCCCTGGTCTACGGCCAGATGAACGAGCCTCCGGGCGCCCGCGCCCGCGTGGCCCTGACCGGCCTCGCCCAGGCGGAGTACTTCCGCGACCAGGAGGGCAAGGACGTCCTGCTGTTCATCGACAACATCTTCCGCTTCACCCAGGCGGGCTCGGAAGTGTCGGCGCTCTTGGGCCGCATCCCCTCGGCGGTGGGCTACCAGCCGACCTTGGCCACCGAGATGGGCAACCTGCAGGAGCGGATCACCTCCACCTCCAAGGGCTCGATCACCTCGGTGCAGGCGATCTACGTGCCCGCCGACGACCTCACCGACCCGGCCCCGGCCACATCCTTCGCCCACCTGGACGCCACCACGGTGCTCAGCCGCGACATCGCCGCCCAGGGCATCTTCCCGGCCGTCGACCCGCTGGACTCCACCTCGAGGATCATGGACCCGCTGGTGATCGGCGAGGAGCACTACACCGTCGCCCGCCGCGTGCAGGAGACCCTGCAGCAGTACAAGGCGCTGAAGGACATCATCGCCATCCTGGGCATGGATGAGCTGTCGGAAGAGGACAAGCTGATCGTCGCCCGCGCGCGGAAGATCAGCCGCTTCCTGTCGCAGCCGTTCCACGTGGCCGAGCAGTTCACCAACACCCCCGGCGTGCTGGTCAGCCTGGAAGACACCATCCGCTCGTTCAAGGCGGTGGTGGACGGCGAATACGACCACCTGCCGGAGCCGGCCTTCTACAACGTCGGCACCATCGAGGACGCGGTCGCCAAGGCCGAGAAGCTGGCGCTGGAATCCTAAGGGTCATGGCCGACAAGCTGCACTTCTCCCTCGTCTCGCCGGAACGCGAGCTGTTCGCGGGCGCGGTCGACCAGGTCGACGCGCCGGGGTCGGAAGGCGACTTCGGCGTGCTGGCCGGCCACGGCCCGTTCATGACCGCGCTCAAGGAAGGCCAGGTCCGTGTTCACAATGACGGCAAGGTCTCCGTCTTCGAGGTGCGCGGCGGCTTCGCCGATGTGACGCCGGACGGCTTCACCATCCTCGCCGAGTACGCGGTCGAGGCGGCCTGAGCCGGGCCGCGAAAATCTGCGGCAAAATAGCGGGATGTAATTTTTGCGGCGCTCTTGCCGCGGTGAGGTCTTGCGCAGGACCCAGGGCTTCAGTTTAGTGCGCGCCAGAAGTCAGGGATCCAGAAGTCCATGCGCACCATCTCCTTAGGCCTGATCCTCGCCGTCGGGCTGACCTCGGTCGCCCAGGCGCAGGCGCCTGCCCCGGTCACAACCGCCCCGGCCGCGCCGCCCGCTAGCCCCGCGGCCCCGCCGCCGGCAACCACGACGGCGCCGCCGGCCGCCGGTTCGACGACGACGGCCGCGCCGCCGGCCGTCACCGCCCCGGGCGCCGCCGTCCCGGGCGCGCCCGCCACGACGCCGCCGGCGACCACCCCGGACGCCACGCCGCCCGCGCCGGTCGCCGAGGCCGCGCCCGCCCTGCCGACCACCGGCGACGGCGCCATGCTGATCCAGGTCCTGGAGAAGGTCTGCGTGCCGTTGGTGCGCGGCGGCAACTTCGACCAGCTGGCCGGCCAGCTGCCGGGCGCCCGCAAGAACCGCCGGGACGGCACCTGGTCGGTGCCGCTGGGCGGCTCGCGCGACTACACGATCAACCTCTTGGCCCAGGGCGTGAACAAGGACGTCTGCCAGGCCGAGGTGCACTACGCGATCGGCGGCGACACCGACATCTACAAGGCGGTCAACGTCTGGGCCTTCCTGCACAAGCCCGAGCTGATCGCCACCGCCAACTACGTCCAGACCGGCGGCGACAACGTCAAGCGCGTGCAGCGCTCCTGGGAGCACCTGGAATCGGCCTCCTCCACCGCGGTGAACTTCACCACCTGGAAGAAGCCCGACGACACCCCGCTGAACCGCGGCTACGACACCGGCTACCTGTTCTACCAGGAACGCGCACTGTCATGAGCTGGACGGACGCCGCGGGGCTCCTCGGCGTCCTGGTCATCCTGATCGCCTACGCCGGCGCCGCCCTGGGGCGCATCGACCCGCAGCGTGCGCTGTCGCTCGGCGTGAACTTCGTGGGCGCGAGCCTGATCCTCTTGTCCCTGTCGCGCGCCTTCAACCTCTCCGCCGTGGCCATGGAGGGATCCTGGGCCCTGGTGTCCCTGGCGGGCCTGCTGCGGCTCGGCTGGAAGCGGTTGCGCGCCTAAGCGGACGCCGCGAAGGGCGCGAACGCCCTGGCCACCGCCTCATAGGCCGGGCGCTTGAAGGGCACGATCAGCGCCGGCGCCTCGGCCAGATAGCCCCAGCGCCAGGCGTCGAACTCCGGATGGGCGTCGGCGGCGAGGTCGAACTCAGCCTCCTCGCCCTCGAAGCGGAAGGCGAACCAGACCTGCTTCTGGCCGGCCCAGCCCTGGGCGATCTTGGAACCCGCGGCCTCAGGTGGAAAATCATAGGTGATCCAGCCGTCGGTGCGGCCCAGCAGGCTGACGCTGCGCGCGCCGGTCTCCTCGTGCAGCTCGCGCCGCGCCGCGGCCTCCAGGTCCTCGCCATCGTCGACGCCGCCCTGCGGGAACTGCCAGTTGTGCGGCCCGGGGGTTCCGGCCCGCCTGCCGAGCCAGACGCGGCCGTCGGGATGGAACAGCACCACGCCGACGTTCGGCCGGTACCGATCGAGGTCCATCTAGCGGCGGACGGCGAGCGCTGAGGCGGGCGCCAGCTGGAAGCCCCGGTCGCTGAGCGAGCCCGCCCACTTGGCCACCTTGTCGAGGGTCACCGGATAGGCGAAGCCGGCGCCCATGGCCTGGCCGCGCTGCATGGCGCCGGATTCCAGGGCCAGCAGCTGCTGGTCGATGGCGCTCTGGCTCAGCTGGTCGTCGACCACCCGTTCGGCCGAGGCCCGCGGCAGGGCGCCACCCGTGAGCTTGGCGCCCGAGCCGTCGTCGATGAAGCCCAGGCCGCGCCCGGCCGCGGCGCCGGCGAAGGCCTGGTAGGCCGCCGGGCTGCCGAGGAAGCGCGAACCCAGGTAGTTGGTCAGGCCGTAGTAGCCGGTGGCCCGCGACAGCACCCACTCCAGCTTCTTGACGATCTCCGGCTGTGAGCCGTCGGCCATCAGGGTGTAGGGGCCGGGATCGTTGTCCGGATAGTCCAGCGGCTCCATCGGGGTCTCGAGCAGCACCTCGTGGCCGTGGGCGCGCGCCTCGTCGATCCAGCCCTGCAGCCCCTCCGCATAGGGCGCGAAGGACAGGGTGATCTCCGGCGGCAAGGTCTCGATCGCCTGGCGGGTGGCGCGGGCGTTCAGGCCCAGGCCGCCGATGATCAGGGCGATCTTCGGTCGGCCATTGGCCACGAACGGCCGCTTGTAGGCGTCGAACGGGGTGTGGCCGTCGGGGGAGATGATCGGCAGCGGGCCGCCGGGCCCCGGCGCATAGAGGCCGGGCAGGGGGGCGATCGGCAGGGCGCCGGCCACCGGCCGCGCCCCCGTCCCGCCGGAGTTCCAGGTGATCCCGGCGAGCGGCGCCAGCGGCCGCTCCGACAGCCGGACGATGTCCTCGGTGATGGTCAGCGGCCCGTTGGCCGGCGACAGCGCCTCGCGCCAGCCGGTGGGCGCGTGGCGGAGGGCGGCGGAGAGCGGGATCTTCATGTGCGGCGCGGTGGCCGTCATCGGCCCGAGCACGCTCACCAGGCCGGCCAGGGTCGCGGCCAACAGCACCGCGGCGCCGCCCACCCCCAGATAGCGGCTGGTGGCGATCGCCCGCAGCTGCGCCGCCCCGAACCTGGGCGCCGAGAAACGAGGAATCGCAGTCATCGCCAAGGTAGGAGGCTCCTTCGGGGTGAGCCTCGCCCAACATGGTTAACGAGCCCTTTCCCTCCCCGAAACGGGGAGGGACAGGCCGCAAAGCGGCCAGGGTAGGGAAGTGTGGGCCAGGCACCGGAGTCAGAGCTTGATCCTGACTTCCCTACCCGGACCGAGCTGCGCTCGGTCTGTCCCTCCCCTCCCGGGGGAGGGAAACGAAAAAGGGCGGCCCGAGAGCCGCCCTTTCCGCAGTATGAACCCGCAAGGCCCCTACTTGGTGATCGGCGGCTTGACCTCGGCGACCTTGGACTTCGACAGGATCGAGGCCAGCCGCGCGGTGGGCACGGGCAGCTTCGGCGTCGCGGCCACCGAGCCGTAGTGCAGCACGTCCTCGGCGCGGGCCAGCTGGAAGTCCTTCTTGGTGTCGAAGGCTTCCGGCGGAGCCTCGGCCGGCTCGTGCGGCGCGACGCGGGTCTTGCCCTCCTGGGCGTTGAGCGCGTTGTGGAACGAGGCCTCGGAGAACTGGAACGCCCGGTTGGCGATCTCCTGGGCCTGCTCCTTGGTCTCGGCGACTTCCAGGTCCGGGGTGATGCCGGTCTTCTGGATCGAGCGGCCGGACGGCGTGTAGTAGCGCGCCGTGGTCAGCTTCAGCGCCCCGTCCATGCCGCCGCGCAGCGGGATCACGGTCTGCACCGAGCCCTTGCCGAAGCTGGTCAGGCCGACGATCTGGGCCCGCTTGCGGTCCTGCAGGGCGCCGGAGACGATCTCGGCGGCCGAGGCGGTGCCGGAGTTGATCAGCACCACGATCGGCATGCCGCCCGTGATGTCGCCGGGCCGGGCGTTGTAGCGCTCCACGTCGCGCGGATCGCGGCCGCGCTGGGAGACGATCTCGCCGCTCTCGAGGAACAGGTCTGAGATGCCCACCGCCTGGTCGAGCAGGCCGCCGGGGTTGTTCCGGAGGTCGAGGATCAGCCCCTTCATATTGGGGTTCTTGGCCTTCAGGCCGTTGAAGGCCTCGGTGGCTTCGTCGGTGGTCTTCTCGCCGAAGGAGGAGATCCGCAGGACGCCGTACTCGCCATCCATCTTGGCGGTGGCGGTCTTGGTCTTGATGACCTCGCGCACCAGCTTGACGTCGAACGGATCGGACTTCTCGCGGGCGATGGTCAGGGTGACCGTCTCGCCGGGCTTGCCGCGCATCTCCTTGACCGCGTCGTTGACCGACTGGCCGAGCACGCTCTCGCCATTCACCGCGGTGATGTAGTCGCCGGGCTTCAGCCCGGCCTTGGCGGCGGGGGTGTCGTCCATCGGCGAGATCACCTTGACCACGCCGTCCTCGCTGGTGACCTCCAGGCCCAGGCCGCCGTATTCGCCGCGGGTCTGGTCGCGCATCTCCTGGAAGTCTTCCGGGTTCAGGTAGCCGGAGTGCGGATCGAGCGAGGTCAGCATGCCGTCGATGGCCGACTGGATCAGCTTGGTGTCGTCGACCTCGGTCACATATTGGTGCTCGACGGTGTCCAGCACGTCGCCGAACAGGCCCAGCATCCGGTAGGTCTTCGCCTTGGGCTCGGCGGACGCCAAGGCGTGGCTCGAAACATAGGCCATGGACCCCGCGCCGAGCACGAAGGCCGAAACGCCAATCAAGAGATACTTCTTCATGGCCTGATGCAGGCTCCCTTCGCGACGCGCGCGCCGCTTCTGATACAGGCCCCCACAAGACGTTTGGTAGACGTCTCAGCCCGCATTGTT
The DNA here is from genome assembly GCA_004799545.1 of Phenylobacterium sp. Lineage (GTDB taxonomy): Bacteria > Pseudomonadota > Alphaproteobacteria > Caulobacterales > Caulobacteraceae > Phenylobacterium. The sequence goes on along the minus strand of SSMU01000020.1, from coordinate 157,342 downwards.
CTTAAGCCACCGCGCCGGATCGACGGGCGAACCCTGGTCTCGAACCTCAAGATAGAGCTCCGACGTCGATTGTCGACCATCCGGCATCCATCCGACAGCCTGGCCCGACGCGACGGATTGTCCGACCGAGACGGGCGAGCGATCCAAACCCGCTAGCACAAGATGGTATCCGCCGCTGAGTCTTAAGATCACGATGACGCCCCAACCCTTCACCGGGCCCACATATTGGACAAGGCCTGCGGCGGGACTGGCGACCACTGACCCCTTCGGCGTGGCGAAGGTAAGGCCGTTGGCGCGACCGCCGCTGGCCAGCGCATCGCCGAAGCGGTGAACCACCGTCCCCAGCGTCGGCCGCGCGAGCGCATCCGGCGCGCGCAGCGGGAAGGGCGTCTCGGGCTCGGCCGCGCCGCGCAGCTCCGGCATCGCGGGCGCGGCGGGCGGCGGGGTGGCGTCGGCGGCCTGGCTGTCGCGGGTGAACAGGGCCTCGCTCTCCACCGCCGCCAGCCGGCGCTGGCGGGCCATCTCGCCGGCCGAGCGGGCGTAGGCCTGGGCGCGGGCCTCCAGCTCCGGCGTCATGGCCTTGACCAGGATCGCGGCGCGCACCGCGTCCTTGGCGTCCCTGGGCGAGACCAGCAGGGCCGGCGGCGGATCGCGCTTCAGCTGCTCCAGCACCGAGAGCAGGCGCGAGAGCTCGGTCATGTTGTGCGCCTGGTCGGCGGAGAGCTCGGTCTCCTGCAGGTTGAGCCGCGCCAGCCGGTCGGCCGTCTGGGCCAGGGCCAGGCCGCCCAGCAACAGGACGAAAAGGCCGGCGGCGGTGAGGAGGCGGGCGCGGGTCATCAGTCGCGATGATAGGGCGATCCGGCCAGGATGGAGACCGCCCGATAGACCTGCTCGGCCAGCATGGCGCGGGCCAGGGCATGCGGCCAGGTCTGCGGCCCGAACGCCAGCCTGGCCTTGGCGGCCTGCAGGAGGCCCGGATCGAGGCCGTCGGCGCCGCCGATCACGAGGACCAGCCGGCGCACGCCCTGGTCCCGCAGCTTGGCGATCTCCTCGGCGAAGGGCCGCGAGGCCATCGCCTTGCCGTGCTCGTCGCAGGCGATCAGATGGGCGTCCGCCAGGTGGGGCTTCAGGGCCTCGGCCTCCGCCGCCTTGCCGGGCTTGCGGCTCTCCACCTCGACCACCTCCACCGGCCCCAGCCCGAGCGCGCGGCCGGCCGCCGTCGCCCGCTCGGCGTAGAGCTTCACCAGCTCGGTTTCCGGGGACCGGCCCAGCCGACCGATGGCGAGGAGGGTGATCTTCACCTACAGCGGCGGCGGGGCGGTGAAGCCGCCGAACTCGCGTTCCAGGAGGCCCGCGAAGCCGATGGTGGTGCTGTCCTCGAGGTAGGGCCCGATGACCTGGACGGCGATCGGCAGGCCGGCCTTGGTGAAGCCGATGGGCGCTGCGGTGGCCGGCAGGTTGGGCAGCAACGCAAGCGCCGGCCAGGCCATCTGCGCGCCCTGGGGTGTGGCGCGGCCGTTGATCGTCAGCGTCCGCTGAGACCAATCCGGCTCCTCCTGGTGCGGATAGGCGACGGTCCCGAACGCGGGCGAGAGGACGACGTCCACATCGCGGAACAGCTCGGCCCAGGCGCGCCGGACTTCCAGCTGGCCGTCGAGCAGCGCCATGTAGTCATGGGCGTTGCCCGGCTGGGCGTAGGGCCGACCGCGGCTCAGGGCGGTGTCGAGGATGCCCATGAACAGCTCGCGCGCACGGGCCGGGTCGGGAAGGCGCGCGATGTCGCGGGTCACCTGAGCCCCGGCCTTGACGAGCCTGTCGCCCAGTTCGTTCAGGGCGGTGAGGATCTCCTCGTCGGTCTCGACGTCCGGCAGGGCGTCGACGATCAGCACCCGATAGTCGGACAGCCGCGCGCCGCGAGGGGCGGGCAGGTCGAGCCGGCAGCCCACGGATTCCAGCTCATCGGGGCCGGCCAGGACGTCGAGGGCGAGCTGAAGGTCCGCGGCGCTGCGGGCGAGGGGCCCCAGGACCAGCAGCGGCGGGGGCACGCCGTCCACGCCGGCCGGGGCGTGGCCGCGGGTCGGGATCAGCCCATAGCTCGGCTTGTGGCCATAGACGCCGCAGAAGGCGGCCGGCACGCGGATCGAGCCGCCGACGTCGGAGCCGAACTCCAGGGGAACCATGCCGGCGGCCAGGGCCGCAGCCCCGCCGCCGGAGGAGCCGCCCGGCGACCGTGTCGGGTCCCACGGATTGACCGTCCGACCATAGATCGGGTTCGCCGACTGCCAGTCCGACAGCATCACCGGGACATTGGTCTTGCCGAGGATCACCGCCCCAGCCGCCTTCAGCCGCGCGACGCCCACGGAATCGGCCGGCGCGACGAAGTCCTTGAACAGCTCGAAGCCCCAGGTGCAGGGCAGGCCTGCGACGTTGTGGGATTCCTTCACCGTCATCGGCAGGCCCAGGAGGGCGCCGCGCTCGCCGCGCGCCAGGGCCGCGTCGGCGGCCTTCGCCGCCATCCGCGCCCGGTCGAAGTCGCGGACCACGACGGCGTTGATCGCCCCGTCCCGGGCCTCGATGCGGCCGATGGCGGCGTCGGTCAGTTCCAGGGCGCTCACCTTGCGCGCCGCCAGGGCCTGGACGAGTTCGCCGGCCGATGAATCCAGAAGGTCGCGCGACAGGGTTTCGGACATGGTCGCCTCTTCAGGGGGCCATGTTGCGGGCGAGGCGGTGCGGAGTCCATGACCGCGATTGCGCCGCTGTGCTACCCACCCGCCGTGAGCGTCGACCTGGATGAAGCGAAGGCGGCCTTCGAGGCCGGGCGGATCGACGAGGCCGAGGCCCTGCTGCGCGCCGCGGGCCCGGCGGGATCGGCCAAGGCCGCCGCCGACCTCGGCGGGGTCTGCGTGCACAAGGGCGAGCTGGCCGAGGGCGTCCGCCACCTCCTGAAGGCGCTGGAGCTGTCCCCCGGCTGGGTCCTGCCCCGCTACAACCTGGCCCTGGCCCTGCTCGCCCAGGGCGCCTACGAGCTGGGCTGGATGTTGCTGGAGGCCAGGCGGGGGATCCCGGCCCTGGCCGCGCCCTCGCCCGAGCTGGCGGTCCCCGAATGGCGGGGCCAAAACCCGGCGGGCCGCAAGCTGCTGGTGATCGGCGAGCAGGGGGCCGGCGATCAGATCATGTTCGCCCGCTACGTCGAGGCCCTGCGCGGGCGCGGCGCCGAGGCGGTCCTGCTGTGCATTCCCGAGGTGGCGCCGCTGTTCTCCTTCGCCGTCGAGGGCCTCTCCCGGCAGGCGCCGGCCGACTTCTGGGCGCCGCTGATGAGCCTGCCCTACCGGCTGGGTCCGGACCTCGGGATCCCGCCGCCGGCCGGGATCGATGTTCCGCTGCGCAGCGGCGGCGGGGTCGGGGTGGTGGCCATCGGCAGCCCGACCCACGCGAACGACCGCAATCGCTCGCTCTTCGGGGCGGACGCGGAACGCCTGCGGGCGCTGGGTCTCGACCTGGCGCCGGAGAAGACCGGGGCCAGGACCTTCCGCGACACCGCCGAGATCATCGCCGGCCTCGACCTTGTGATCAGCGTCGACACCGCCATCGCCCACCTGGCCGCCTCCATGGGCAAGCCGACCTGGATCCTGATCCCGGCCCTGGGCGTCGACTGGCGATGGGGATATGGGCGCGACGAGACCGCCTGGTATCCGCAAGCCAGGCTCTATCGCCAGGCGCGGGCCGGCGACTGGGGCGCGGTGCTCGACCGGATCGAACGCGACCTCGCCTGACGCCCTCTTAAGGGCGCGGCCTCAGTTGACCGCGCGGTGCGCCGAGTCGACCGACCAGATCTTCTCGATGTTGTAGAAGCTGCGGACCTCGGGCCGGAACAGGTGGATGATCACGTCGCCGGCGTCGATCAGCACCCAGTCGCAATGCGGCAGCCCCTCCACCCGGGCCTTGCCGTAGCCCCGCTCCTTGAGCAGCCGCAGCAGGTGGTCGGCCAGAGCGCCGACATGCCTGTGCGACCTGCCGGACGCCACGATCAGGGCGTCGGCGACGGGGGACTTGCCTTTGAGGTCGATGAAAACGACGTCCTGGGCCTTGTCGTCGTCCAGGCGGGCCAGGATCTGTTCTTCCAGGCCGATGGTGCGGCCGTGGTCGTCCTGCGAGGCTTCGGGGGTCGCCGCCGGGGGCGGGACGGGGGCCTCTTGCGCACGCGGCGCGGTCTTACGGTTCAGCGGGGTTGCTCCTGTGTTGTCCTCGCTACCCGCGACCCTACCATGGATTGCAGGCCGGGGTCAGGGGCTACGTCAGGACGCCGCGGTCTTGGACGTGGTTTGGGCCCTGGATCGAGACGCCGGCTTACGCGAACGCTCCCGCAAGGCCGTCGAGGACTGGAAGTTGAACGGCCCCCGGAGGAACACCCAGGCCGGCGGCTTCATGCCGGGCAGCAGGGCCGCCTGGGCCGAGGGCCGGCGGAAGCGGGCGAACCGCCGCGCGGCCGGCGAGAGGCGGGCCTTCAGCGCGATCCACGGCCGCGAGACCACCGCCACCGGCACCTCGCGCATGATCTGCGTCCAGCCGCGCCAGCGGTGGAAGGTCGCCAGGCTGTCGGCGCCCATCACCCAGACGAACTGCACTCGCGGGTAGCGGGCCTTGAGCGCGCGCACCGTGTCGATGGTGTATTGCGCCCCGATCCGGGTCTCGGCGTCGGAGACGATCATCCCGCGCTCGTTGGCCATGGCCCGCGCGCCGGCCATCCGCGCGCTGAGCGACGCGGTCTCGTGGCTGGGCTTCAGGGGGTTTTGCGGCGAGACCAGCCAGATCACCCGGTCCAGCTTCAGCCGGCGCTTGGCGGTCTCGGCCACATGGGCGTGCCCCTCGTGGGCGGGATTGAACGAGCCGCCGAACAGCCCCACCCGCATCCCGGGCTCGAGATGCAGGCCAAGCCGGAGCGCCCCGGGACGCCCGGCGTCAGGGACGCGTCTGGCCGGTCCCGCGAACCACATACTTATAGGTCGTCAGTTGCTCCGCGCCGACCGGGCCGCGCGCATGCAGGCGGTCCGTGGCGATGCCGATCTCCGCGCCGAAGCCGAACTCTCCCCCATCGGCGAACTGGGTGGAGGCGTTGATCAGCACGATGGCCGAATCTACCCGCGCCACGAACTCTTCCGCGGCGGCGGCGTCCTCCGCCACGATGGCGTCTGTGTGGGCCGAACCGTAGGTCGCGATGTGCGCCGCCGCGCCCGCGACGCCCTCGACCACCGCGATGCTGATCACCGGCGCCAGGTATTCCGTCGTCCAGTCGGCCTCGGTCGCGGCCGCCATCGGGACGATGGCGCGGGCCGCCGCATCGCCGCGCAGCTCGCAGCCGGCCTCGGCGAGCGCCTTGGCCACCGGCGGCAGCAGCCGCTCGGCCGCCGCGGCGTCCACCAGCAGGGTCTCCGCCGCTCCGCAGACCGAGACCCGGCGCAGCTTGGCGTTGACCGCGATGGCGATGGCCTTCTGCGGGTCGGCGCTGGCGTGCAGGAAGACGTGGTTCAGCCCCTCCAGATGGCCGAGCACCGGGGCGCGCGCCTCGGCCTGGACGCGGGCCACCAGGCTCTTGCCGCCGCGCGGGATGATCAGGTCGACGGCGCCGTCCAGGCCCGCCAGGATCGCCCCAACCGCGGCCCGGTCGGCGGTGCGGACGATCTGCACGCAGGCTTCGGGCAGGGCCGCCTCGCGCAGCCCTTCGACCAGCGCCGCATGGATCGCCAGGTTGGTGGCCAGGCACTCCGAGCCGCCGCGCAGGATCACCGCATTGCCGGCGCGCACGCAGAGCGCGGCGGCGTCGGCGGTCACGTTGGGCCGGCTCTCGTAGATGATGCCGATCACCCCGATCGGGGTGCGGACGCGGGCGATGTCGAGCCCGTTGGGCCGCGTCCAGCGGCCGATCTCGACGCCGACCGGATCGGGGATCGCGGCCACCGTCTCCAGCGCCTGGGCCAGGCCCTCCAGCCGGGCCGCGTCCAGCAGCAGGCGGTCGACCATCGGCGCGGTGAGCCCCGCGGCCTGGGCGGCGACCACGTCGCGGGCGTTGGCGGCGAGGATCTCAGGGGCGGCGGCGCGCACGGCGGCGGCCATGGCGGCGATGGCGCGGGTCCGGGCGGCGGGCTCGGCGAGGCGCAGCGCCTGGGCGGCCGCCGTCGCGGCCCGTCCCATGGCGCTCATCTCGGCCTGCAAGCTGGCGCCCGCGTCGTCCATCGACCGTCCCATATGCTCAGTCTGAGCCTTACCTAGAGCCTGTTCCGTTCAGATGAAATCATCTGGACGGAGAAAACAGGCTCCAAGTCAAAACCTTGAGCGCGTTCTGACGCGCTCAAGGCTGTCACAGACCCGTCGGCAAATCACCCTGGCTCGTGAGCATGGCCCAGCGCCAGGTCGTCGGCGTGCACGATCGGTCCGGCGGTGTAGCCCAGGGCCGGCTCGATGGCGTCGGACTTCAGCCCGCAGATGCGCGCCGCGTCGGGAGCGTCGTAGCGCACCAGGCCGCGGGCGATGTCCTGGCCCGCCTCGTCGCGGATCACCACTGCGTCGCCCTTGCCGAAGCGGCCCTCGACGCGCCGCACGCCGGCCGCCAGCAGGCTCTTGCCCTTGCGCACCGCCGCCGCGGCGCCGGCGTCAACCACCAGCGCTCCGGCCGGGGCCACCGATCCGGCGATCCAGGCCTTGTAGGCGGCGGCCGGCGTGGTCGAGGGCGCGATCACCGTCGCCCGCTCGCCGGCCTCCAGCGCCGCCAGCGGCGAAGAGCGATGGCCGAGCGTGATCACCGTGGCGCAGCCCGCGGCGCTGGCGATCTTGGCGGCCTGCAGCTTGGTGGCCATGCCACCGGTTCCCATGCCCGCGCCGGCGTTGGCGCCGCCGGCCATGGCCTCGATCTCCGGCGTCAGCCGCGCCACCAGGGCCAGGTGCTCCGCACCCGGATCGCGCCGCGGATCGGCGGTGTAGAGCCCGTCCACGTCGGAGAGCAGCACCAGGACGTCGGCGCCGATCATCTGCGCCACGCGGGCGGCCAGCCGGTCGTTGTCGCCGTAGCGGATCTCCTCGGTGACCACCGTGTCGTTCTCGTTGACCACCGGAACCACGCCCAGCGAGAGCAGGGTCTCGACGGTGGCGCGCGCATTCAGCCAGCGTCGGCGCACCTCGGTGTCGTCGCGGGTCAGCAGCACCTGGGCGGCGGCCAGGCCATGCGGCTCGAAGGCTTCCTCCCAGGCGCGCATCAGGGCCGACTGGCCGGCCGCGGCCGCGGCCTGCTTCTCCGGCATGGTCAGCGCGCGCTTGCCCAGCGACAGCCGCCGCCGTCCCAGAGCCACCGCGCCGGAGGAGACCACCAGCACCTGCTGGCCGCGTTCCCGTAAGCGCGCGACGTCGGCGGCGAAAGCGTGCAGCCAGTGGCCATCGGCGGCGCCGTCCTGGCCGACCAGCAGCGCCGAGCCGACCTTGACGACGATCCGTTGCGCCGCCGCCAGCTCGCTCACGGCGCCCAGCCCTCGGAGGGCGCGCCTTCCGCCTCGTCCTCGTCCTCGTCCTCGACGACTTCGCCGCGCTGTCGGCGCACCTGCCGCCAGGCCTCGCGCAGCAGCGCGCGCACGCCCTCGCCGGAGACACCGGAGACCAACCGCGGCGTGGTCCCTGCCGCGGCGGCCAACTCGGCGGCCTTCTCCGCGCGGGTTTCCTCATCGAGGGCGTCGACCTTGTTCAGCGCCAGGATCTCGGCCTTGTCCTCCAGGCCCTCGCCGTAGGCCGCGAGCTCGGCCTTCACGGTCCGCCAGGCGCCGGCCACGTCGTCCTGGGTGGCGTCCACCAGGTGGATCAGCACCGCGGTGCGCTCCACATGGCCCAGGAACCGCACGCCCAGGCCCGCGCCCTCGCTGGCGCCCTCGATCAGGCCGGGGATGTCGGCCATCACGAACCGCTCGCCGGAGGAGAGGTCCACGACGCCCAGGTTCGGCTGCAGGGTGGTGAAGGGATAGTCGGCGATCTTCGGCTTGGCCGCGCTGGCCGCCGCCAGGAAGGTCGACTTGCCGGCGTTGGGCAGGCCCACCAGCCCCACGTCGGCGATCAGCTTCAGCCGGAGCCAGATCCACTGCTCCTCGCCGTCCTGGCCAGGGTTGGCGAACTTCGGCGCCTGGTTCACCGGACCCTTGAAGTGGGTGTTGCCGAACCCGCCGTTGCCGCCCTTCAGCAACCGGATGCGCTTGCCCGCCGCGTCCATGTCGGCGAGCAGCTGTTCCTTGTCCTCGGAGAGCACCTGGGTGCCCACCGGCACGCGCAGCACCGCGTCCTCGCCGTTGGCGCCATGCCGGTTGCGGCCCATGCCGTGGACGCCGGTCTCGGCCTTGAAGTGCTGCTGGTAGCGGTAGTCGATGAGGGTGTTCAGCCCATCCACGGCCTCGACCCAGACGTCGCCGCCCTTGCCGCCGTCGCCGCCGTCCGGCCCGCCGTACTCGATGTACTTCTCACGGCGGAACGACACCGCCCCGCCGCCGCCGTTGCCGGAGCGGATATAGATCTTGGCCTGGTCGAGGAATTTCATCTTGCGCCGCCGATAGCATATCCTGCATCGCCCGGCGCGCCGGGAGACACCGCCCGGAGCCCAGCCATGCGCAAAGTCCTCATCCTCGCCGCCGCCCTAGCCACGTTCGCCGCCGGTGAAGCTTCGGCCCACGCGCGGTTGCTGAACGCGACCCCTGCCAAGGGCGCGACCGCGCACGCCCCCAAGATGCTGCGATTGTCGTTCAGCGAGGCCATCGTGCCCGCCAAGTCGCGGGTCACCGTCGATGGTCCCGGAAGGGTCGCGACCGGCCCGCTCACGCTCGACCCCAAGAACAAGCACGTCGCCATCCTGCCGTTCTCGGCCCCGCTGGCGCCCGGCGCCTACAAGGTGAACTGGGGCGCCACCACCGACGACGGCCACCACACCGAGGGGACCTACGACTTCAAGGTCGCCAACTAGCCACCGACGAGCCGCTCCCGACGCGGGCCATGTCGGGAGCCGCTTGGGGCCTAGGCCAGCCACACCATCATCCGGTTCCTGGAGCCACGCATGCGCCACATCCTCACGATCGCCGCCGCCGTCGCGGCGCTCGCCGCCGCCGGCCAGGCGCAGGCCCACGCCCGCCTGCTGCACGCCGCCCCGGCCGTGGGGTCGACCGCCCACGGCTCGCCGCAGGCGCTGCGCCTGTCGTTCAGCGAGACCATCGAGCCGGCCAAGTCCAACGTGGCGATCACCGGCCCCACCGGCCCGGTGTCCACCGGCCCGCTCGCCCTCGACGCCAAGGACAAGCGGGTGGTGGTGATCGCCCCGTCCGCGCCGCTCCGGCCCGGCGCCTACAAGGTGAGCTGGGGCATGACCTCGGCCGACGGCCACCACACCGACGGCACCTACGTCTTCAAGGTCGCGCCCTAGCCTCATCCTCTAGGCCAGCCACACCATCATCCGGGTCGGCGTCTCGGCGGCGCGGGCCCGCGACGGCTTCAGGCGCACGTCGCCGGTGTAGAGGAAGCCCGCCTTGCAGAGCACCTGGCCGGCGGCCGGGTTGTCGGCGAAGTGGCCGGCCATGACCAGGCGCTTGCGCCAGTCGCGCTTCACCCACTTCAGGGCGCCGCGCACCGCCTCGGTGGCGTAGCCGCGGTTCCAGAACGGCCGGCCGATCCAGTAGCCGAGCTCCGGGCGGCCGAGCTCGCGGACCTTGAAGCCCAGCATGCCGACCACGCCGAAGTTGCGGTGCTCGATGGCGAACTCCGCCTCCCGCTCCCAGTCGAGCCGATAGGCCCGCTCCACCGCGGCTTCCGCATCGTCGCGCGAATAGGGATGCGGCACGCACACGGTCTGGCCGGCCACGCCGGGATCGCCGGCGAGCTTGGCGATGGCCATGGCGTCGGCCCGCACGGGGCCGCGCATCACCAGCCGTTCCGTCGCGATGACGGGAGTCACTTCAATCGAACACATATTCGCCTCCCGGACCCGTCGAGGGGCCCAAAACAAAAGCGGGGAGCCCGGCGTCCGGACTCCCCGCTTTTTGCCTGTCCGGTCCGCCTTGATTTTCTCAGGGGCGGAACCGGTCTGGAGGGTTCCGCTCTAGCTGGCGTTCGTCTCCATGGTCGGAACCACCGTCACGTAGGTTCGGTCGTCCTTCTTGGTCACGAACTTCACCGCGCCGGTGATAAGCGCGAAGAGGGTGTGGTCCTTGCCGACGCCCACATTGTCGCCGGCCCGCCACTTGGTGCCGCGCTGCCGCACGATGATGTTGCCGGCGAGCACCGCTTCGCCGCCGAACTTCTTCACGCCAAGCCGCTGGCCGGCCGAGTCGCGACCGTTGCGCGAGGAGCCGCCGGATTTCTTGTGAGCCATGGTGCTCTCCTAATCTCTTGAGGACGCCGCCTTACCTGGCTGCGCCTCAGTCCTTCTTCTTTGCGGCCGGGGCCTTCTTGGCCGCCGGCTTCTTCTCGGTCACAGCCTTGGCCTCGGCCTTCGGAGCCGCCGCCTTCTTGGCGGCCGGCTTGGCCTTGGCTTCGGCCTTCGGGGCGGCGGCCTTCTTCGGCGCCGCCGTCTTGGCCGGAGCTTTCTTGGCGGGGGCTTCAGCCACCGGGGCGTTGGTCTCGGCCGCGGCCATGGCGTCCTTCACCTCGGGCGAGGCGACCACTTCCTCGGCCGTCTTGGCCTTCGGCGCGGCGCGTGTTTGCTTGGCCGGGGCGGCCTTGGCGGTCTTCGCGTCGGCCTTGGCTTCCACGGCGCCGGGGGCCACGAAGGCCAGGCCGCGGGCGCGGGCGTCGAGCTCGGCCTTGGTGGTCAGGCTGACCTCGCCGTCCCACTTGGCTTCCTGACCGGCGCCGGCGATGGCGGTCACCCGCAGCACGCTCTGGAACTGGCGGTGGCCGCGCGTACGGCGATAGCCCTGGCGGCGGATCTTCTTGAAGATCTTCACCTTCTCGCCCTTGCGGGTTTCGATCAGGGTCGCCGAAACGCTCGCGCCCTCGACCAGCGGCGCGCCGACCGTGACGGCCTCGCCTTCGCCCAGCATAAGCACGTCGCCGAACGCCACCTTCGCGCCGGGTTCGCCGTCCAGCTTTTCGACCACCAGCAGGTCGCCGGGCTGAACCCGGTATTGCTTCCCGCCGGTCTTGATCACCGCGTACATCTTCGCGCGCCTTCGAAACTTGAGCTCTGGGATTTGGAGCTTTGGTGCAAAACAGAATGCGCCCGCGAGATGGCCCGCGGGCGAGAGGGCCGGACTTATACGCGGGTGCGGGGCGAAGTCAACGAAGCGGGAGCCGGTTTTCGAAGCTCTTTCCGCGGGCCCCGGCCACGCGCCGCAGCGACCTGTCCGATCCCTCTTGGCGGGCTCCGGCCGCCTCGGTCAAGCCTCACGGAACCCATTGCTGCGTTCCGGCTTCCTATGGCCGCGGTTGAGGCTTCAGGAGACAAGGCCCGTGGTCAACGACGATCCGTTCATGCCGGCGCTGGCCTTCTTCGGCCTAGTCGTGCTGGTCAGCTTCGCGGCCGGCTGGTTCAGCCAGGCCCTGCTCGGCGCCTTCTAGGGCCAGTTCCCGACCGGCGGATACGAAAACGCCCCCGGTGTTGACCCCGGGGGCGCTCTAGGGCCGCGGCTCACGCGCTGCGGCTTGCGATCGACCCCCGTCCTGGGGGACGTGGACGACTGCGGAGGATCTTACCGGCTCTCACCGCTTACCGGGCCGGCCACTTCTCAAGACCGACGCCACACCACATACCTTGGCGTGTGAAAATACAACGCACAACTTGTAAATGTGTTGCCTTGGCTCGTGGCGACCTGCGTTCAGTCGCCCGCCGATGAACGTCGGCTGAGCCGGCGCGTTCAGGTGAGGCTCACCGGGCGGGGCGCACTCTTCCAACATCGGAAATTCGAAGGAACGCGACATGAAACGCATGCTGACGGCCGCCGCGGCGGCCCTGATCACCCTCACCGCCGGCGGGGCCGCCCTGGCCCAGCCCTACGATCACCACGACCAGCGCCAGCAAGCCCAGGGCGGCCAGCATCACGACTGGCGCAAGGGCGGCCACATCGCCCGCGAGGACTGGGGCCGTGGCCAGCGCGTCGACTGGCATCGCAACCACCTGCGCCAGCCCCCGCGTGGCTATGAATGGCGCCAGGTGGACGGCAACTACGTCCTGGCCGCCGCCGCGACCGGCCTGATCGCCTCGATCATCGCCAACAGCCGCTAAACGAATCCCAGGATTCGATGGAACGGGGCGGTCCAGCGGGCCGCCCTTTTTCGTGCGTCATCCCGCTTGCCCGAGGCGCTGGGTCCGCGCGAAGGTCGCCGGCCTCTGTCCGGGAGCTTCGCCGTTGCGCCTGTCCGTCCTCGCCGCCGCGTTTTTGCTGATCGCCTTCCCCGCGGCGGCGCAAGCCCCCACCGGCGACCACCCGCTGCTGCATGAGCTCGCCGGCGAGGTCAGCCCCGACCAGCAGCACGCCGTCATCGCCCGGCTGGTCGCCTTCGGCACCCGCCACACCCTCTCCGACACCACCTCCAACACCCGCGGCATCGGCGCCGCGCGACGCTGGGTGGCCGGCCAGTTCGCCGCCCTGTCCCGCGACTGCGGCGGCTGCCTGAAGGTCGAGACCCCGTCGGAGACCGTCACCGGCAAGCGCGTCCCCCAACCCACCGAGGTGATGGACGTGCTGGCCATCCTGCCGGGGACCAGCGACCCCGAGCGGGTCATCGTGATCTCCGGCCACCTGGATTCCCGGGTCACCGACGTCCAGAACGCCACCTCGGACGCGCCCGGCGCCAACGACGACGGCTCGGGCGTGGCGGCGGTCATCGAGGCCGCCCGCGTGCTCTCCAAACGCCGGTTCCCCGCCACCCTGGTGTTCGCCGTGCTGTCGGGCGAGGAGCAGGGGCTCTACGGCGGCCACGTCCTGGCCGACTACGCCGCGGCCCACGGCTGGAAGGTCGAGGCCGACCTCAACAACGACATCGTCGGCAACACCGAGGGCATGAGCGGGGTGCGCGACAACACCCACGTGCGGGTGTTCTCCGAGGGCACCCGCACCACCGAGACCGCCAAGGAGGCCGACGCCCGACGCTACAACGGCGGCGAGCTCGACAGCCCGTCGCGCAACCTCGCCCGGTTCATGGACCGGCTGGCCGACCAGTATCTGACCAACCTCGACGTGGTGATGGTCTACCGCACCGACCGCTATGGCCGCGGCGGCGACCAAGTGGAGATGCTGAAGGCCGGCTACCCCGCCGTGCGGGTCACCGAATCCACCGAGAACTACACCCGCCAGCACCAGGACCTGCGGGTCGAGAACGGCATCCGCTACGGCGACGTGATCGAAGGCGTCGACTTCCCCTACCTGGCCCAGGTGACCCGGCTGAACGTGATCACCATGGCGGCCCTGGCCTCAGCGCCGGCCCCGCCCACCGAGGTCGAGATCAAGGGCGCGGTGACGCCCGACACCCAGCTCAAGTGGAAGCCCGAGCCGGCCGCGGCGGCCTACCGCGTCTGGTGGCGGCCCACCACCGATCCGCAATGGCGGTTCAGCCGGCTGGCCACGGCGCCGGACGGCACGACCCTGGCCGCGGTGAACATCGACGACTTCTTCTTCGGGGTCAGCGCCATCTCCGCCGATGGCTATGAGAGCCCGGTGGTGTTCCCCGGCCCGCCCGGGATCTTCGAGCGCGAGCCCCCGGCCGCACCCGCCAAGCCCTAGCCCTCCTGCAGCACCGCGTGCGGGCCCACGCGGTGTTGCGGACGCGCCGCCGCCGGCCCGGTCAGCCACAGGACGCCGGCCCCGACGTCGAGGGCCACCCGGTAGTGCTTCAGGATGCCGACGCCCAGCAGGCCGGCCGGCAGGGGCGCGGGCGCCGACGGGGTGAACACCTGCACCTCCACGTCGGAAAGCCGCCGCCCGGCGAAGTCGACTTCCGCCGCGTGCACCACCCGGTCCACGCCGACGCCGCCCAGGCTGACCGAGCGGCCGCTGGTCATCGGGCGGCCGGAGAGCAGGCCGAGCTTGCGGGCCACCGGCTCGGAGAGGGCGAGCTCCGAGGTGGCGCCGGTGTCGACCATCACCTCGATGGGCGCGGCGCCCTCGATGCTGACCGGGGTCATCAGCGCCCCGCCCTGGCTGCGCACCGGGACCACCCGCGCGCCCAGCTCCGGCTGGAAGATCCCCGGCGCGAAGAACCGCGCCCGGGCGTTCGGCCAGTCGATGTCGGCGGTCAGGGCCTGCAGCACGTCGCGGCCGATCAGCATGGCGAACGGCCGGCGCATCACGCCCGACAGCGCCAGGAGGTCGAGGGTCGCGGCCCGCATGGCCAGCAGCTGCATGCCGCCCACGTTGAGGTCGAGGGTCACCGTATGGGTCACGCTGGGCTTGCCGCTGACCCCGAAGGCCAGCAGCGGGAGGGGCGCCTCCTTCAGGCCGAGCCGTCGGGCGAAGTCCCGGTCGATGGCCGAGAACTGGGCGCCGGAATCCACCACCACCCGGATCGGCAGGCCGGCGATGTGGGCCGGCAGCTCGATCAGTCCGCCGGGATCGGGCAGGGCCAGCCAGTCGGTCCCGGAGGCGCCGCCCGGGAACTCCACCACCGGCTTGGGGAACAGGTAGTGCTCGCGCACCCACCAGGCCGCGCCGAGGCCCGCGCCCAGCAGGGCGAGCTGGCGGAGCAGAGTGCGGCGGCTGTAGCCGGTCGGCCTCACGCGAAAATGTCCGACGCGGCCGCCGTCATGCCCGCCGCCCAGGGCGCGGAACCGGCGGCAACCCGACCCCGCGAAACCGCGTTGTGAGAGGCGGCCACCCGGGTGGGACGGGGCTTGGCCGGCCTAACTGCGTCCCGGCGCCGAGCTTTCCGGCGCGTAACCGTCGAAACGAGACCATGTCCGCCAATCACCCCGTGAAGACCCTTCTTCTGCTCGCCACGAGCGGCCTGGCCCTGGCCGGCTGCAAGATCGACAACCGGCCGCTGCTGGCCCGCAACGACCCGCCCGCGTCCGCCCTGCCGGATCCCGGCCCGATCGGCGCCGACCCCGGCTACCGGCTGATCCCGGTCGGCCAGGCGGTCCCGGCCCGCGCCTATCCCTACGCCGAGCAGGCCTATTCGCTCGACCGCGCCTTCTACGACACGCCGCCCGACTATGGCTTCGACTATTCGGGCGAGCAGCCCTGGGTCTGGCAGACCGCCGACGACAGCTACATGTTCGCCGAGCCCTACGGCGAGGACTACCGCTACTACTATTATCAGCCCGGCCAGGATTACCCCTACTTCGTCCGCACCTCGGACTATGGCTACGCCTATGGGCCGGACGGGGCCCTGATCGCCCTGTTCACCGCCGCCGGCGCCCTGATCTCGGCCAATGACTATGCCCGCGACTATCCGCAGGCCCGGTCCTACTGGAGCCGCGGCTACGACATGCGCCGCGACTTCGGCCGCGCGCCGCGCACCCAGGTGGACCAGACCGCCTGGAGCCAACGCGCCCCGCTGATCGCCCGCAGCCAACAGCGCTGGCTGAACGCGCCGGCCACCCAGCCGGCCTGGCGCCAGTGGCGCAACACCGGCGGCGGCCAGGCCGTGGCCCAGCGCGTCGCGGCCGAGCGGCCCGCCCGCGTGGCGCCGGCGACCCAGGCGCCGCAGCTCGCGGCCCAAGGCCGAGGTTTCCAGGGCCGCAACGCCCAGGGCCAGCGGTTCGCCGCCGCGCCCATGGCCCAGGCTCCGCAGGCCCAGGCCCAGGCCCAGCCGCGCGCCGATCGCGGCCGGTTCGCCGCGACGACGCCGGCTGCGCAGCCGGCCGGGGAGGCCCGCGTCGCAGCCGCCCAGCCGATCGCGCCCCGCGCCATGGCCCGCAACGAGGCGCCGCGCTTCGCCCGCCAGGCGGAGGCGCCCCGCGCCGTCGTCGCCCCCTCGGTCCAGGACCACGGCCGCCCAGCCTCCTTCCGCGCGCCCCCGCCCCAGCTCGCCGCCCAGGCCGCACCGCAGACGCGCGGCGGCGGTCGGGAACAGCGCGGCGGCGGCCAAGCCCCCATGGCCCAGGCTCGCGCCCAGGCGGCTCCGCGCGCCATCGCCCCACCCCCGGCCGCGCGCATGGCCCAGGCCGCGGCCCCGCCCGCCTTCCGCGGCGGCGGACAACCCCACGCCCAGCCGCAGCCTCAGCCCCACCCGGCCGGCGCCCAGCCCCACGCGGCCGTCAAGGGCGACGACAAGAAGCACGGCGGCTAGGCGGGCCCTGGGCTGAATCGATATTCAACCCACCCGCGGCGAGTTTCCTGAAGAGCCTTCCTCCTCGATGGAGGAAGGTTGGATGGTGGTGTGCGCAGGGCGCCGGGGCGAAAAGCGCCGTAGGGCGCCGACGCCCATCTGCGCCATTCGCCTCGTCTCGGCGGACACACCACCACCCTGACCCTCCTCCATCGAGGAGGAGGGAGGCGCGAGGTCTGCCCCGCGGTGAATGTCGGTCCGCCTTAGAGCGCGTCAGGCGAAGGTGGGTACCGGTTTCGCCGCCGGACGCGCTCTGAACAATGGAAGGGTCTAGTCCTGCAGGCTGCGGGCGAGGATCTGCAAGGTGAGCTGGGCGGCGGCCTTGGTGTCGTCCGGCTCGCCCCGCTCGAACACCGAAAGCCCCGCCTCGAACAGCTGGTCGATCTCGGTCGGACTGAGCAGGCCCTTGCGCTTCAGCGTCGAGAGCATCCCCACGACAAGGGCGTGCAATGCGGCCAGCATGCCCGCGCGCTCGGCGTCCGGGCTGATCTCGTTTTCCATGGGCTTGCCTTTCGTCCAGCTTGTCAGGTTCAGTTCACGTAGCGTCGGGCAGAAGGTCGTCGGGGCACGCTTTGCGCATCTCCGCGTTCTAGCCCGTCATGCCGAAGGTAAGAATGTTGATCCGCACCGCCCTGGCCGTCGCCGCCAGCTTCACCGCCCTCAACGCCCAGGCGGCTGACCTGAGCCGTATCGCGGCGGCGTTCGGCAATACCGTGATGTCCGTCTATCCCGATGGCCGCACCCAGAAGATCTGGCTGCATCCCGACGGCAATTGGGACGGTGTGGGCCGCAGCAACCAGGCGCTGGCCGGCCATTGGACCCTGAAGGATGACCGCGTCTGCCTGCGCCAGACCAAGCCGCCGACCCTGCCCTTCTCCTATTGCGCGGCCTTCCCGACCGATCCGCACATCGGCATCACCTGGACCGGCAAGGACTTCGCCGGCGCCCCGATCAAGCTCACCGTGCTGAAGGGCATGGCCGAGGCGCGCGAGGCCCAGGGCCCGACCCAGCCGCCGCCGCGCTAGGCTGAATCGACATTCAACCCAGGCGCGGCGAATTTCCCGAAGAGCCTTCCTCCTCGATGGAGGAAGGTTGGATGGTGGTGTGCGCAGGGCGCTGGGGCGAAAAACGCCGTAAGGCGCCGACGCCCATCTGCGCCATTCGCCTCGTCTCGGCGGAAACACCACCACCCTGACCCTCCTCCATCGAGGAGGAGGGAGGCGCGAGGTCTGCCCCGCGGTGAATGTCGATCCGTCCTAACGGGTCAGCAGGGCTCCGCCGCCGGCGCTGGCCATGCGCTGGTCGGGCGGCGTCGCCGGGGTCTCGCGCCAGTAGTCGACGATCGCCCGCGAGATCCGCTGGAACAGCACCAGCCGGGCCGGCACCGATTTCCGGGTCTCGCGCATCATCACCGCCACGGCGAAGCTGCGTCCGTCGGGCGCGGTCACTAGGCCCACGTCGTTGATGCCGACCGAGGCGCCGCGCCAGTCGGGCCCGGTGCCGGTCTTGTGGGCGATGCTCCAGCCGGCCGGCAGGCCGGCCCGCAGCCGTGACAGGCCGGTCTTGGCCTCGCCCATCAGCCCCAGCATCGCCTCGGTCGAGCCGGGCGACAAAAGCTCGCCGCGCTTCAGGGCGGCCAGGCTCTCGGTGATCGCCATCGGCTTGGCGCCATCCGGCGGGTTGGCCAGGTACTGGCTGATGGCGGCGTCGCGCACCGCGTCCGGCAGCTGCTCGCGCGCCTGTTTGAAGATCCAGGTCTGGCCGTACTCCGGCCGCCAGGTCAGGCCGGCCGCCCGGGTCTGCAGGTCGCGCTCGGTCTCGCCGACGCCGAGCCCAGCCAGCCCCTTCTCGGCCAGGGTCCGATCCACCGCCCCGCCGCCGCCGACCTCGCGGATCAGCTTGTCGTTGGCGGCGTTGTCGCTCTCCGTCAGTTGCCGGCGCAACAGGTCATAGACCGTGGTCGCATAGCCGTTCGGCCCGCGGATGCGCGAGGCCAGCGGCTGGTAGAAGACCGAGCGGTCGTCGGGCGTCAGCACCACCGGCTGGTCGAGCGTCATGGCGTGGCGGTCGACCGCCTGGAAGACGGTCAGGGCGACCCACAGCTTGGAGACGCTCTGCTGCGGGAACACCTCGCTCCCGGCCACCTGGGCGGTCCAGCGGTCGCTGACGTCGGTGACGGCGATGCCCACCGGCTCGCGGTAGGTCTCGGCCAGCTTGGCGATGGTCGCCTGCAGCTCGGCGGGCGGCGGCGGCGCGGGCGGGGCGAGCCGGGCCAGCTTCCCGATCGGCCGAGTCGAGGTCAGGGTCGCGTGCTCGGGCAGGATCTGATGGCCGTCGGCCACCCAACCGGCCGCGGCCGCGGCGACCAGGGCCACGACGCCCACGCCCACCGCCACCCGTCCGCGGGTTCCCAGGAAACGACCCTTACGCATACGGCCCCTAACGCGTGACGTCATCGGTCGGACCCTGGCCCGCTTCGCCGCCCGCGCGCAACTCGCCCGTTCGCAGCTCGCCCCGTCTCAACTCGATCGTCAGGTGACTGAGGCCGGAGAGGCCCTTGAGCCGCGCCCGCAGCGCTTCGACGGTGCGGTCCGCCCCGGCCGCCACCACGGCCACGGCGGCGAAATGGCCCGGCCCCAGCCGCCACAGGTGCAGGTCGACCACCCGCTCGCCCTCGGCCTCCAGCCGGCTGCGGATCTCGCCCGCCAGCTGCGGCGAGGGCGTCATGTCCAGGAGGGCCGCGGCGCCGCGCCAGACCAGGCTCACCGCGAACTGCGCCACCAGCCCCGCGCCGGCCAGCCCGGCCAGCGGGTCGGCCCAGGTCCAGCCCAGGCTGCGCCCCGCCGCCAGGCCGGCGATCGCCAGCACCCCAACCGCGGCGTCGGCCGACAGGTGCAGGTGAGCGGCGGAGATGTTCAGGTCGCCGTCCTTGTCGTGGCCGTGCGCGTGCTTCTGCGGCTTCAGCAGCACCCAGCAGACCAGGGTCACCGCCAGGCCCGCCACCGCCAGCGGCAGGGCGGAGTCGTAGTTCACCACCTCCGGCGCGAAGAGCCGGGTCACGCTCTCCACCCCGATCAGCACCGCGATCACCCCCAGCACGATGGCGTTGGCGAACCCCGCCAGGTAGCCCAGCTTGCCGGTGCCGAAGGCGAACCGTGGGTCGGCGGCATAGCGGCGGGCCATCCGATAGGCGATCGCCGCCGTCGCCATCGCCGCCACGTGGGCGGCCATGTGCAGGCCGCTGGCGGTCAGCGCCATGGACTTGAACACCAGGCCGCCGGCCACCTGGGCCACCAGGGTCACCGCGCAGATCCCGGTGACGATCCAGGTCCGCCGCTCGTTGCGCAGGTGGTCCGCGCCCAGGTAGGCGCGGTCGCCGCGGAAGGCGTCCAGGCCGTCGGTCAGGTTTTCGGCCAAGTCGGGGGAACGGGGGCTCGTGGTCATCGGTGTTACGGTATAACGCCCAGAGCCTCTTTGGAAATCGCCGCCTCTTTGGAAATCGCCGCCGGCGGCCTACATGTCGCCCATGAGCGAGACCGCCCCCGCGAACCCCCCGGAAACCGCCCAAGAGTCAGATTCCGGCAAGACCCCCGTCACCGTGCTCACCGGCTATCTCGGCGCCGGCAAGACCACCCTGCTCAACCGCATCCTCACCGAGGACCACGGCAAGCGCTATGCGGTGATCATCAACGAGTTCGGCGAGATCGGCATCGACAACGACCTGGTGGTCGGGTCCGATGAAGAGGTCTTCGAGATGTCCAACGGCTGTGTCTGCTGCACGGTGCGCGGCGACCTGATCCGGGTGCTCTCGGGCCTGATGAAGCGCCAGACCCAGAAGGGCGGCCGCCGCTTCGACGCGATCATCGTCGAGACCACCGGCCTGGCCGATCCGGCGCCGGTGGCCCAGACCTTCTTCGTCGACGAGGACGTGCGCGCCAAGACCCGGCTCGACAGCGTCACCACCGTGGTCGACGCCAAGCACTTGCCGTTGCGGCTGAAGGACTCCAAGGAAGCCGCCGAGCAGATCGCCTTCGCCGATCAGATCGTGCTCAACAAGACCGACCTGGTCACCGAGGCCGAGCTGCGCGACGTGGAGCGCGCCATCCGCGCGCTCAATCCCCTGGCCCCGATCCACCGCACGACCCGCAGCCAGGTGCCGCTGTCGGCCATCCTCGGCCGCCGCTCCTTCGACTTGTCCCGCATCACCGACCTGGAGCCGGAGTTCCTCAACCCGGCGCACGGCGAAGCCGGCCACGTCCACGACGAGGACTGCGACCACGATCACGACCATGAGGGGCATGGCCACGATCACGATCACCACGCGCACGGCCACATCCACGACCACGTGGCCGAAAGCGGGATTCGTGGCGTCTCGCTGAGCACCGAAAAGCCGCTGGACGCGGGCAAGGTCACCGCCTGGCTCAACACCCTGTTGCAGACCCAGGGGCCCGACATCCTGCGCGCCAAGGGCATCCTCGACGTCAAGGGCGAGGAGCGCCGCCTGGTCTTCCAGGCCGTGCACATGATCCTGGAGGGCGATTTCCAGCGCGACTGGCGCGCCGACGAGCACCGCTATTCCCGCCTGGTGTTCATCGGCCGCAACCTCGACGAAGCCGCCCTGCGGCAGGGTTTCGAGGCCTGCATCGCCCAATAAGCGGGCGGCTTGTGGATCAGCCGATGGAACCGGCTCGCCATCTCTGCGTCACGTGCTAATCGGGGCATACGCCGCAACCAGTCCGGGCATAGACCAACCTCATGATGATGGTGGAGACCGACCTACGTCCCAGCCCGATCCACGGCCTGGGCGTCTTCCTCACCCAGCCGGTGAAGGCCGGCGAGCTGATCTGGCGCTTCGACGCCCGCATCGACCGGGTTTACACGCCCGACGAGCTGGCCTCCCTGCCGCCGCACATGCGCAGCTACCTCGAGACCTACTGCACCTGGCACGAGGCGACCGGGCTCTATGTGCTGTGCGGCGACAACGGGCGGTTTTTCAACCACTCCGAGGCGCCCAGCACGGTCTCCAACGCCATCTCGTTCGGCGAGGACCGCGCGGCCCGCAACCTGGCCATCGGCGACGAGCTGACTAGCGACTACCGCACCATCTGCGACCACGTCCGCCGGAACGGCAACGGGTTCTAGATCGTCCTCAGCCCGCGTCGGCCGGCGTGCGGCCGAGGATGCCGTTCAGGGTGCGGGCCAGCTCGTTCATGTCGAAGGGCTTGCGCAGGATGCGGGCGCCGTCGCCCACCGCGGCCTTGATGGCGGCGGTGTCGGCATGGCCGCTGGCGAACACGATCGGCAGGTCGGGCCACAGCTTGCGCGCCCGGTCGGCGACCTGGGCGCCGTTCATCTGCGGCATGGCGAAGTCGAGCAGCATGGCGTCCGGCCGCCGGGTCGCCAGGACCTCCAGCGCGGTGGCCCCGCCGTCGGCCTCCAGCACCTCGTAGCCGAGCAGGTTCAGGGTCTCGATCAGCAAGGCGCGCACCTGGGTGTCGTCGTCGACGACCATCACCGTGGCCCCGGCCGCCGGCGCCAGGATCGGGTCCGGCCCGCTCGCCTCAGCCTCCGCTTCGGCGGCCTGTTCGGAGCGCCGCAGCAGCACGGTCACTGTCGTGCCCTCGCCGGGCGTGCTGGCGATCCGCGCCTCGCCGCCCGCCTGCCGCGCCACCCCATAGACCTGGCTCAGGCCCAGCCCCGTGCCCTTGCCCATGCTCTTGGTGGTGAAGAAGGGATCGAAGGCCCGGGCGATCACCTCGGCCGGCATGCCCTCGCCGCTGTCGGTGACGCTGAGCGCCACATATTCGCCCGCCTCGAGCACCGGGTCGGTCTCGATGACCGTCGGCTGGGTGCGGATCACCAGCCGCCCGCCTTCCGGCATGGCGTCGCGGGCGTTGATCGCCAGGTTCAGGATCGCCAGCTCCAGCTGGGTGCGGTCCGACAGCACCGGGACGCGGTCGGTGTCGAGGGCCAGGGTGAGCTCGATGTTGGGGCCGAGCGTGCGGATCAGGAGCTCGCGCATCCCGGCCACCAGCTCGGCGACCACGAAGGGCCGCAGGTCCAGCTTCTGGGTGCGGGAGAAGGCCAGCAGCTGGCGGGTCAGGGCCGCGCCGCGGTCGGCGGCCTGCAGGCCGTTCTGCGCCCAGGTCTCCACCCGGGCCACGTCGCTGGACCGCCGACGGATCAGCTCGAGCGCCCCCTGGATCACCTGCAGCAGATTGTTGAAGTCGTGGGCGATGCCGCCGGTCAGCTGGCCGAGCGCCTCCATCTTCTGGCTCTGGCGCAGCGCCTCCTCGGCCTGGGCGCGGGCCTCCATCTCCTCGGTCAGGCGGTCGTTGGCGATGGTCAGCTGGCCGGCGCGGGCCTGCAGCTGCGCCGCCGCCAGGCTGACCAGGATCAGCAGCAGTAGGCCCATGATGGTCAGCAGGCCCACCCCGGTGTGCCGGTTGACCACGTCGCTCAGCGAGTCCTGGCGGGTCTCCAGATAGACATAGCCCAGCACCTGGCCCTGCTCGGCCGCCGGACGCGTCGCCAGCACCCGGCCCATCCGCCAGAAGGTGCTGACCGGCGCGGCGTGGGCGGGTGGGGCGGGGGCGTCGCCCAGCCGCAGGCTGACCAGCTGGTTGCCCTGCCCGTCATAGACCGCCGCCGCGGAGATTCCCGGATTGGCCTTCAGGGCGTCCACGTACTGCCGCATGGCCAGGCGGTCGTCGAACGCCAGGGCGGCGGTGACGCTGGCGGCCAGGATGTCGGCCTGGGCGTTGGTCTGGCGCCCCATCTCGTGCCGGAAGGCGCTCTCGTTGCGCACGCTGAGCAGGGCGCCCAGGGCCAGCAGGGCCAGCGCGCTGATCCAGGCCAGGGTGGTCAGCCGCCGCTCGGTGATGCCGGGCAAGGTCCAGGCCGCGGCTCGGGAGGTCATCGCGAGACCTCCAGGGCCAGCGCCAGCAGTTTCGAGCTCACCGCCAGGCCGCCCGCCTCCGCCTGGCCGATGTTGACCGAGAACCGCACCTTGCCGCTGTTCAGCACCAGGTGGACGATGCCGCGGGCTGGCCCGCGCTCGGCGTCGGTCACCGTCAGCACCGGCGACCCGCTGACCGCCGCCAGCGCTTGGGCGGTGGACTGGGCCTGTGAGCCGGCCACATAGGCCACGTGGCAGCCGGAGGTGCGTTCCAGCCGCGCCAGGCGGCGCACGAGCACCGGATGCGGCCCCACCCGCTGGCCGGCCGCGGCGCGGTCCACCAGGCCCGCGAAGGCGTCGGCCCCCTGGACGCAGATCACCAGCGGGTCATCGGTCGCGTTGAAGGCGCCCGGCGGCCAGGCGACGAACGGCGCCAGCTTGTAGAGGTAGGTGGCCTTCACCGCCTGCTCGAGCGCCCCGGTTTCGGCGCGCGTGGGCGTGGCGGCGAGCGTAGCCAGGGCCAGCAGGGCCCCGCCGATCCATCCTGAGCCTCGCCGCGTCACTCAGAAGCCCCAGCGCAGCTCGGCGAAGACGGTGCGCGGCACGGCGCTGGCCCCCGGCAGCTCCACGTGCCGGGCGTGCAACAGGTTGAACCCCGAGAGCGACAGTTCGAGCTTCGGGCTCACCCGCCAGCCTACGCGTGTGTTGAGCTCGGTATAGGCGGGCAGGGCGGGGTCCGGCAGGGCGCTGACGTAGCGCAGCTGCGCGTCCCAGGTGACCGCCGGGCCCAGGTCCATGGAAGACTTCAGCATCGCCTGGCGCTTCGGGTCGTCGGCCACCTCGGAGATGCCCCCCAGGGCCAGGAAGCCCGGCTTGATGTTGAAGTCCTCCTTCAGGAGGTCGACGCTGGCCGACAGCCGCCACCAGGGCGCCGCCTGGAAGTTGCCCCAGGCCTCCAGGCCGTAGGTGTGGCCCTGGACGCCGTTGCCCCAGAACAGCGGGATGAGCGTGACCGGCGTCGCCTCGATGCTGCGCAGGTCGTCATAGACGTTGTAGAAGGCGGTGGCCGACAGCGAGATCCGGCTGGTCGGCTGTAGCCGCGCGCCGAGTTCGTAGGCGGTCAGCCGCTCCGGCTGGAAGTCGAGATTGCCATGCAGGAACAGGCTTCCGCCCACCGTCTCGCGCACGTCGTCGTCGAACGGCGTGGGCGCGCGGATCGCCCGTGACGCCGCGGCCCAGATCAGGGTGGTCGGATTGGGCGTCCAGGCCAGGCGCGCGTTCGGCATCGGCGACCAGCCGGAGAACGGATCGTGCTCCAGCTTCAGGCCGAGCGTCAGCTTCAGGCTGGAGGCCAGGGCGAAGGTGTCCTGTGCGAACAGGTCGGCCAGGTTCAGCGTCCGGCGCGGCGGCTGGAACGCGAGGCCGCCGTCCGGCTCGATCCGGTACTGGGTGATCCGCACCTCGCCGCCCCAGACGAAGTCGTTGCGCGCCCCCAGCGACAGGCTGTGCTGCACGTCGAGGTCATAGCTGTTCAGCCACAGGGGGACGCCGCCGGTGATGTCGTGGCCTTCGGCCTCGCGGTTCACATAGGCCTGCACCTGCAGGTCCGAGCCGCCGGCGAACAGGTGGTTCCAGCGGCCGGTGACATTGCCGCCGCTGATGTTGTCGAACTGGTCGCCGGAGCCGTCGAGCGCGTCGCCTTCGAGGAACAGGGTGTCCTTGTCCGAGGCCGCCCAATCGACGCGGAAGCCGCCCTGCACCCGGTCGAAGCCGTCGTGGGCGCTGCCGCCGGTGGGGGTGTCCAGGCTGTCGCCCTTGTAGCCGTGGGCGTAGATGCGCCAGGTGGCCTGGTCGCCGATCTTGCCGCCGTAGCGCAGGCCGATGCTGCTCTCCAGCTCGCCGCCGCCGGCCGAGACGAAACCGCCCTGGGTGTCGCCGCTCTTGCGGGTGATGATGTTGATCACCCCTTCCACGGCGTTGGCGCCCCAGAGCGTGCCGGCCGGGCCGCTGATCACCTCGATATGGTCGATGTCCTCGGGCAGCACGTCCTGCAGGTCCCAGGAGACGCCCGAGAACAGCGGCGTGTAGACGCTGCGCCCGTCGATCAGCACCAGGAGCTTGTTGGAGAAGTTCTGGAAGCTGGAGTTGCCGCTCAGCCCGCGCGCGGTGATCACATAGCCATAGGCCGAGCTCTGGGCGACGTAGAGGTTGGGCGCCAGCCGCAGCATCTCCGGCAGGGTCTGGGCGCCCGACCGGACGATCTCCTCATGGGTGATGACATAGGCCGAGGCCGGGGCCTGGGCGAGCGACTCCTCGTGCCGCGAAACCGTGGTCACCTGGACGTTGGCCAGGTCCTCGATCGACAGGCCGCGCAGCTGTTCGACGGCGGCCTCGCCCGGCGCCACCGCGTCGGCGTGGGCGGCGCTGGCCGTGAGCGCGGCGCCGGTGAGGGCGCAAAGCACCGTGGTTGCGACCCGAACGCGCAAATCCAAACCCCCCAAGGCCGTCCCGGCATTAAGCCGCCGAAAGCCCGCACGGCAACGCTTGTGTGACGGCGAAGGTTCCACGCCCGACGCCGGAAATGGAAAAGGCCCGCCGGCGGCTTGCCGGCGGGCCCTTCAGGGTTCGGTGTGCGAAGGGCCTAGCCCAGCTCTTCGTTGATCAGGGCCACCTGGTAGAAGCCGTTGCCCTGCAGGGTGTTCATCACCGCCATGAAGTCGCCGTAGCGGACCGACTTGTCGGCGCGGATGTAGACCCGCTGCTGCGGCGGTGGAATGGTCGGATCGTCCTGCGCCAGCTTGGCCGACAGGTCGGTGATCAGGCTGTCCAGGTTGGTCGCCTTGTCGCCGACGAAGACGTTGCCGCCCTGCTGGATGTTGATCAGCACCGGCTCCTTCACCTTGGTGCCGGGGGGCGGCGGGATGGCCGGCGGCAGGTCGAGCTTGATCGACACCGTCGCGGCGGGAATCGCCACCATGAAGATGATGAGGAGCACCAGCATCACGTCCACGAACGGCGTGACGTTGATGTCGCTGTTCTGGCCGAGGCTGAAACGTCCGCCTCCCTGACCGCCCAGCTTTGCAGCCATATGTCGTCTTCCTTCCCTTGGGCGGCGTCTTCCGCGCCCGCGTCTAGAGTTCGGCTGACCTTTGGCAAGCCGTCCCAAGAAAGTAAAGCCCGAAGCGCTTGGCGGGCGGGAGGCGGCGGGGCGGCCTGCGCTCACCGCTAGGAATCCGCGCCGATCCGAGACCTGCGTTCTCGGCGCGGCCGTCAGAACGGGGGTTCCGCAGGCGGCTCCGCCGATCTAGGGGAGCGGCATGAACGCAAGCTTCGACGCCTATGTGACGGCCGCCCTGTTCGACGCCGCCGGCCGCGCCGCCTTCGCGCTCGGCGACGGCACGGTGCGGTTCGAGGCCGGCGAGGTCGTCGAGGCGCACGACGGGGCGGTGCTGGCCGCCGCCGTCCATCCCTCCGGCGAGGGCCTGCTCACCGGCGGCGACGACGGCCGCCTGGTCTGGTCGCGGGCCCCGGGCGTGGACTCGG
Source organism: Phenylobacterium sp. (assembly GCA_004799545.1). GTDB lineage: Bacteria > Pseudomonadota > Alphaproteobacteria > Caulobacterales > Caulobacteraceae > Phenylobacterium. The sequence goes on along the minus strand of SSMU01000020.1, from coordinate 130,626 downwards.
GCGCGGAGCAGATCGCCGCGCTCCCGGGCCGCTGGATCGACGCCGTCGCGGCCTCGCCGGAGAGCAGGCTGATCGCCTTCGCCGCCGGCCGCGAGCTGCACGTCCGCGACGCGGCCGACCCGAAGTTCGCCCGCACCTTCGTCCATGAGAAGTCGGTCGCCGACCTCGCCTTCGATCCCAAGGGCCGGCGCCTGGCCGCGGCCACCTATGGCGGCGTGGCCCTCTGGTACGCCCGCATCGAGGGCCAGAAGCCCAGCCTGCTGAAATGGGCCGGCAGCCACGTCGCCCTCGCCGTCTCGCCGGACGGCAGGTTCCTGGTCTCGGCCATGCAGGACAACCAGCTGCACGGCTGGCGGATCGCCGACGAGAAGAACATGCGCATGGGCGGCTATCCGGCCAAGGTGAAGAGCCTCACCTTCCTGGCGCGGGGCAATATGCTGGCCACCTCGGGCGCCAACGGCGTGGTGATCTGGCCGTTCGCCGGCTCCACCGGGCCGATGGGCAAGCAGGCCGCCGAGGTGGGCTACGACGAGAGCGCCCTGGTGGTCCGCGTCGCCGCGGCGCCCGGCCTGGGCTGGGTGGCGGCCGGCCTCGACGACGGCCGCGTCTGGGCCTGCGACCTGGCCGGCCAGAAGATCATCCCCCTGAAGGCCGAGAAGGGCTCCCCGATCACCGCCCTCGCCATGACCCCCGACGCCAGGCGCGTCGCCTGGGGGGACGAGGACGGCGCGGCCGGCGTGGCCGAGGTCGCGGGCTGACGACAACCTCCCCAGAGCCTCCGCCCTCAGAGAGTCTGTGACCTAGGTCACAGCCAAGATCGCCTGCGCAACATCCGATCGTAGCGGCTCCGAGCTTCGCCGCGGAGCTGCGTACCCGGTTTCCAGTCACAGCGTTGATTGCGGCGGGTTGGGGCGATCCACCGATTTGAGCCGCGCTCTTGGCGAGGCCGGCCAGCCGTCCGTCCGCGACGGCGCGCCGCCCGTTCGTCCAGGCTTGGGAGAGACGGATGGCGTTTGTGGGGGGGTACGACGTCGACATCTTCGTCAGCTATTCGCTGAGGAACGACCGGCTCAGGCTCGGCGGCGACCCATGGGTCCAGCGGCTCGTGAAAGAGCTTGAAACCCAGCTCCAGAACCTGCTGCCCGGCGAGGACGAGATCGGCATCTTCTACGCGGGCCGCGGCGACCTCAAGTACGGTGAGCCGGTCGCGAAGTGCGTCGATATGGCGAAGAAGTCAGCGATTTTCCTGATCATCGGATCGCCCCGTTACCTGGCGTCCTGGCCGACCCGGGAGCTCGGCGCCTTCACCAGCACCTCCGGTGGCGACAGCCGCGTCTTCCTGGCCGAGCTGCTGCCGCTTCGCAAAGGTCAGGCCTACCCGATCACCATCGACGATCCGCTGCGTCTGGAGTTCCACTCGCGGACGGTCCGCGGGTCGGCGCAGCCCTTCGAGCAAACGGTTGGGGAGTTCAACGTTCGGCTCATCGACCTCGCGAACAACATGGCCGAACGGCTGGAGACGTTGCGGGAGATCGGCCGCCGCTCGACAACGAGCCGCCCGGCCAATCCGAACTTCCGGTGCGTGCTGATCGCCCGGGCGACGGATGATCTGCAGGCCCGCAACGAGGAGCTCGCCACCTATCTGGAGCAGTTCGACGTGCCGGTGCTGCTGGCCGACCCCGACATGGAGAGCCAGGAGTTCCGCACCGAGTTCGAGGCGCTCCTCGACCGGGCCGCCGTCGTGGTGCAGCTCCTCGGGCCGAGCCGCACGCCGCGGCCGGCGACCATGCCGGAGGGGTTCGACGGATTCCAGTCCGCGGCCGCCCTGGTGCACAAGAGCAGCCAGTTGCTCCAGTGGCGCGATCTTGGAACCGACCTCGAGACGATCGTGGACGCGCAGCACCACGCGCTGCTGTCCGGTCCACGGGTCGCGGAGATGGGCTTCGAGGACTTCAAGAAGCTGGTGGTGACCCGGGCGACCGAGCCGGCGCCCCAGCCGCCGCCGCCGCCCGGCAGCTCCTATGTGTTCATCGACGCCGACAAGATCGACGCCCTGCGCGCCCGCCAGATCTTCGAGCGGGGCAAGAACAAGAACCGCGCCGTCATGCTGCGGAACTTCGACAGCGACGAGCCGAAAGACCTGCGCGCCAACTACCTCAGCTGCGACCGGGTGGCGGTGGTCCATGAGAAGAGCCAGGGCAGCTGGCTCAACAGCCAGTTGCAGCTCTTCCTGAGGCTGCAGGCCAAGCGCAAGCTGCAGACGGCCTGGTACGTGGACCTCTGTCCGGCGCCCCCGAAGACAGGTGACGACCTCGCGGTGGCCTATCACAGGCTCGAGGTGGTCGAGTCGGCGGACGGCTCGATCGACGAGCTCTGCGAAAAGCTGTTCCCATGACGCGGTCTCTGGCAGGTGCGGAGCCGCGCGTCCGCGGGTCGAAGCCGGCCGACAGCCAACCGGCGCCGCTGGACGCGCCTCGCGTCCCCTACCCGGGCCTGCGGTCGTTCCGGCGGGAGGAAGCCGGCATCTTCTTCGGACGCGACGAGGAGGTCGACCAGCTCCTCCAGCGGCTCAGCGACAACCGCTTCCTGGGCGTCTTGGGCGCGTCGGGCAGCGGCAAGTCCTCGCTGGTCCGCACGGGCCTGTTCGAAGCGCTGGAAGGCGGCTTCGGCCCGGTCGGCGCCCAGTGGCGGTTCGCCGACTGCCTGCCCGGCGGCGCCCCCATCGCCAAGCTCGCCGAAGCCCTGCTGAAGGCCGACCAGGCCGACCCGCCGGAGACCGACGTCGAGGCGCTCGAAGCCCGTCTGCGCCGTGGCCCGCGCTCGATCGTCGAGTGGTGCGAGGAAAGCCACATCAAGCCGGGCTGGAAACTGCTCATCCTGGTCGACCAGTTCGAGGAGCTGTTCAACTACGCGAGCCTGGAGGCCCGCGAGGACGCCCAGGCCTACGTCGCCCTGCTCACCGAGAGCGCCAAGAGCGAGCGCGCCCCGATCTACGTCATGATCACCATGCGCTCCGACTATTTCGGGGCCTGCGGCGCCTATCCCGACCTGGCCGAGGCCATCAGCCGGAGCATCTTCCTCACCCCGCGCATGCTGCGCGACGCCTGCCGCGAGGCGATCGCCGGTCCCGCCGCGGTCATGGGCTTCGAGATCGGCGAGGCGCTGCAGTCGCGCCTCCTCAACGACATGGGCCGGTTCGCGCCCCTGGCCGGCGCTCGCACCAGCGAGCCGATCCAGGCGGTCCGCGAGTCGGATCAGCTGCCGCTGATGCAATACGCGCTCAACCGAATGTGGAAGCGCGCAACCGGATCGGAGAGCGGCGACCGCGGCGACCCAACGCCCATCGAGCTCACCTTGGACGACTACCAAGGCATTGGCGGCCTCACCGGCGCGCTGAACACCCACGGCGAGGAGGTCATCCGCGGGCTGGGCCTGGCCGACGAAAAGCCGGTCGAGGCGGTGTTTCGCGCGCTCGTGCGGGGACCGAGCGTCGCCCTCGCCATCCGCGATCCGCACACCGTGGCCGACATCGTCGCGATCAGCGGGCTCGACCTCGGGGTCGTCACCCGCGTCGTCGACGCCTTCGCCGGCGAGGACTGCCAGTTCCTGCGCGCCACCGGTCCTTTGGGGCCGGACAGCTACATCGACATCACCCACGAGAGCCTGATCCGCCAATGGACCGAGAAGCTGTCGGTCTGGCTGATGCGCGAGGCCCAGGCCGCCGACATCTGGCGCAACCTCGCCTCCCAGGCCGCGGACTGGGAGCGGGAGGGACGCCCCGACGCCCTTCTTCTGCCGGACCTGCCGCTGGCGCGCCGCCGCGAATGGTGGACGTCGCAGGGGCCGACACCCGCCTGGGCCGACCGCTACAGCCCCGCCGGGCTCGACGGCGAGGCGCTCGTTGGGTTCGAGGTGGTCCAGGCCTTCCTCGACCGTGGCGAGGCGCGGCGTCTCGAGTTCGAGGCCGAGTTCCGAGAGATGGAGCGCGAGGCGGAGAAAACCGCCGCGCGTCGGCGACGGCTGACCCGCTACTCCAGCACAGCGACGATCGCCGCCCTGATCGTCGGCATCGCCGGCACGGCCGCCTACGCCGTGCAGCAAACCAAGTACGCGCGGCAGCAGGCGAGGGATAAGTTCGAACAGCACCGCCTCCTGCGGATCGCCAGCCAGGCCAGGGACACGGCCAAGGCTGCGGTTGAAAGCGAGACCTTGGCCGCGGCCAAACAGACAGCCCTTGCGATGGCCAATCGCGATCTCCTGGACAGGCAGATCAAGCTGACCGACGCGGCCAACGCCTCGCGTCGGGACGCCGTGCAGGCGCTGGACCAGTCACGGCGCTCCAATGGGTCCCTGATCGCCCTGATCCACAGCGAAGCCTCGCGCCTCGAAGACCAGCACGATCGGGTCGGCACGGTCGCCGCCGCGACCCTTGCGAACGCCGAACAGCTCTCCAAGCTGCTGGAATCGAGCCCCGGCGCCCACACGGCCGGCGCCGACGAACAACTCGCCCATCTCCATCTGCTGGCCGCCGAAACCGCCGCCGAGGACGTGGGCGCCGACGCCTCCGGCCAGGCCGCGGCGAAGACCATCGCCGCGGAGGCCGAGGCGGTGCGGAAACATTCCAACGACCCGGCGCTCGTCGCCCGCTCCTATGCGGCCCAGGGCGAGGCCGCGGAGCTCCGCCAGGACTACGCCGCCGCCGCCAAGGCCTACGTCCAGTCCTACCAGGCCGTCGCCAGCGAACGGGCCCCGGCCGCGGCGGCCGCCGGCCAGGAGGCCTCCGCCGCCCTCATCCGCCTGCATCGCAGGATCGGACTGCGGCCGGAGATCGACCAGATCGCCGGGAGATGCGCGGAGCTGTCTGGACCCTCTGACGAGCGGCGGTTGGCGACCATCGGCTGCCGCGCGGCGGCGGCCGAGCTTCGCCTCGACCAAGGGCGCAAGGAGGACGCGGGCCACATTCTGCTGGTGCTTGAGGATGACGCCGCCCTGGCGTCGCCGACCACGGACGCGGCCGGCGACGATACGCCGCCTGAGACCTCCTTGCCTCGGCTGAAGCTGCACATTTTCGTCGAGGCGCTGCGCGCGCGTCAGTTCGGCGTGTTCATGGACGTTGACGACGCGCTCGTCGAACAGGCCAAGCAGCAGCTCCTCGCCAATCCGAACGCCGAGCAACCGGCGTCTGTCTACGCCAGCGCCCTGGAGGCCAACGAGGCGTTCGATACGGCCTATTCGGTGCGCTTGCCGCTGCTGATGAGCGACAACACCAGCACGAACTTCCTGATGGATTCCCTGCCTCTCCTCTGGCGCTTCGAGACCGAGGGCGGGGAGGACGAGATTCCGCCGACCGGAGAAAGCGCGCTGGACCAGACGCTTGCGGCGATCGACAAGGCCGGCGCGCTGGTGCGTGTCCTGACCGTCCTGGCCGCCCGTGGCGCGCCCGACCCCCACTTGGCGGCGCAGCTTCCAGGTGTCGCCGAGATGCCGCCGCGCACCCAGATGGCCCAGCTCGCGGCGACGGGCCTCGACGAGCGCCTGAAGCGCATGAACGCCGGGCTCATGCGGCTGGCCAACGAGGACGGCCTCCTCGAGGACCTGAGGAGTTCACCCAGCACCCATGTCAACTGGCAGGACAGCGTCCGCGTCGCCTCGGTGACCAAGCTTGTCGGTGAATACAGGACCCTCTGCACCCCTGGGCCTGACCGGATCCATCCCGAATGCGGGACGGCGTTCGACACCGCCGTGACCGCGCTCGATCCGATTGTCCGAAGCCAGGGCGGCCGGGAGAAGCAAAGTCGCGATCGACCCGTCGTCCCCACGCCGGTCCGCGCATTCTGGCTCGAGGGGTACGACGTCACCACCTATGCGTCCGGTCCTCGACTGGTTCGCGGCGACGAGAACGTGAAGCTGCAGCCCGTGGCCGGTGGACCGACCATGCTGTTCGCCAATGAAGCCGCGCGGGACCGGTTCCGGGCGGCGCCGCGACAATATCTGCCGGCCTATGGCGGCAGCGCCGTGGAGTGGGTGGCGCTGGGCGATCGCACCCCGGGGCAGCCGAAACTGAGCTGCGTGTTCGGGGGCCGCCGCTTCCTGTTCGCGTTGCGAACGACGCGCGACGACTGGTGCCGCGTTGACGCCAAGCCTGCCGATGTCGCCCGCCTCGCCGCCGCCGCCGACACGGCCTGGGTGAAGCTGGGCGCCGAGGCCACCTCCCTCGCCGACCCCTCCGTGAAGCTGCGGGAGCCGGTCGTCGGCGGCGATTCCCACGATCTGGGCTCCACCCGGATGTACCTGCTCCGTCCCGGATCCCGGGTCGTGGCGCCGGCGTCGGGGATCGTCGAGGCTCGGGCGGGCTCCACCAACTACGCGATCCACCACGCCGACGGCTCGATCAGCCGGTTCTCGATCATGCACGGCGCGCTGGTGCTTCGGAACGGCGCCCTGGTCGTCGCCGGGGCGCCGATCACCGTCACCAATCCGGACGGTCAGACGCCCCAGCTCAACTGGCGGTACTTGCGGCCGATGAGCGACGGCGTCACCCGGCAGGTCTCAGTCACCGAGTTCGTCGGCGAGGCGCAGCGCTGACCATGCCGCCGGGAGAGGGAAATCCGATGGACGCCAGGGTGCAGGACGAGCCCGACAGCGGCTATCTGCGGCTCGAGCAGCAGGTCGCCTGGTACGACCGCAAGTCGGGCGAGGCCCAGCGGTGGTACAAGCGGACGCGCCTGACGCAGGTGATCGTCACCGCCTTCATCCCGGTGCTCGCCTTCCTCCGCTATCCGGAGCTGACCGCCGCCCTGGCCGCCGGGGTTCTGGTGCTGGAGACCGTCCAGCACGTGAACCAATGGCAGCAGAACTGGATCACCTACCGCTCCACCTGCGAGGCCCTGCGGCATGAGAAGTACACCTACATGGGCGGCGTCGGGTCCTATGGCGGCGCGAGCGCGGCCCAGGCCCTGAAGATCCTCGTCGAGCGCGTGGAATCGCTGATCTCCACCGAGAACGCCAAGTGGGTCGGCCGCCTGCAGGACGAGGCGAAGGCGGAGGAGGAGACGGCGCGCAAGGCCGCCGCCGCCGCGGCTAGAACCCCACGAGCTCGCCCCAAATCTCGAAGGGGTCGCGCGCGGCCTTCAGCGCGTTGATCGGGGCTTCGGGATCGCGCCAGCCCAGCGCCATGCCGGAGAACAGCATGTGGTCCTCGGGCAGGCTGAGGAAGCTCGCCACCGTCTTCGGATAGCGCGCCCAGTACTCCTGCGGGCAGGTGTCGAGGCCGCGTTCCACGGCCAGCAGCATGACGTTCTGCATGTACATGCCGAGGTCGGCCCACTGCGGCGGTCCCAGCTTGCGGTCGAGGCAGAAGAAGATCCCAACCGGCGCGCCGAAGAACTCCCCGTTCCTGGCCAGTTGCCGCAGCCGCGCGGGCCGGTCCTCGCGGGGGATGCCGAGGGTGGCGTAGAGGTCCTCGCCATTCTGGAATCTACGGGTGCGGAACGGCTCCCAGAGGTTGGGCGGATAGACCTCGTACTCCGGCGGCTCGCCGAAGGCGTTGGCCCGCACGATGGCCTTGAAGTCCGCCAGCGGCTGGCCGGCCAGGGCATAGACCCGCCAGGGCTGCAGGTTGCCGCCGGACGGCGCCTGGGCGGCGCGCGCCAGGATGTCCTTGACCGTCTCCCCCGGCACGGGCTTGTCCAGGAAGCCGCGGATGGAGACGCGGCCCGCCACCGCCTCGCTGACGTTCATCGACCCTCAACCGCTCCGGCGCGACCCTCACCCATCAGGGAATCACCTACACCGGCTTTCCGGGGGGAAGGAAACCTTTGGCGCCCAGATCGAAGAAGGCCCGCCGCAGCCTGGCCAGCCGCCTCGTCGGCTGGACGCTGCTGGCCGTGCTGGTCTTCGTCTTCGTGGGCCCGATCGTGGTGGTCGGCCTCTACCGCATCGTGCCGCCGCCGATCACCTACCTGATGGTCGAGCGGCTCATCGAGGGTCGCGGCTTCGACCGCCGCTGGGTCCCGCTCAGCCGGATCTCGCCGCAGCTGGTCCGCGCGGTGATCGCCTCGGAGGATTCCGGCTTCTGCGAGCACCACGGCTTCGACGTGGCCGCCATCGAGAAGGCGCTGCACCACAACGCGGTCTCCGAGCGGCTGCGCGGCGGCTCGACGATCAGTCAGCAGACCGCCAAGAACATCTTCCTCTGGCCCGACCGCGACTGGCCGCGGAAGGGGCTGGAGGCCTGGTTCACGGTGCTGATCGAGACCCTGTGGGGCAAGCCGCGGATCATGGAGGTCTATCTGAACTCCATCGAGTGGGGCCCGGGCGTCTATGGCGCCGAGGCCGCCGCCCAGCACAATTTCGGGGTCAGCGCCGCCCACCTGACGCCCGCCCAGGCGGCCCGGCTGGCGGTGATCATCCCCAAGCCGCTGGCCTGGCGCGCCGCCAGCCCCGGCGCCTACGTCCGCCGCCGCTCCGGGACCATCGTCGCCCGCGCCGGCGTGGTCCGCCGCGACGAGCTCGACGCCTGCATCTACTGAGCCCTTATTGGCCCAGGTACTTGTCGAACCAGGCGAGGGTGCGGGCCTCGATGTCCTGCTGGTCGGCGGGCTTCTGAATGCGGTGGCCCTCGCCGGGATAGATCACCAGCGAGGCGGGCGCGCCCACGGCCTTCATGCCGTGCCAGAACTCCAGGCTCTGCGGCGCCGGGCACTCCACGTCGAGCTCGCCCACATAGATGAAGGTCGGCGTCGTGGCGGCCTTGATGTAGCGGATCGGCGAGAGCCGGTCATAGACCGCCGGGTGGTCGTAGACCGTGCCGCCGAAGAACGGGACCATCCACTGGTCGATGCCGTTCTCGCCGTAGTAGCTGACCCAGTCGGCGATCCCGGCGCCGGCCGCCGCGGCCCGGAAGCGGTGGGTCTGGGTCACCGTCCACATGGTCATGAAGCCGCCGTAGGAGCCGCCCATCACCGCCAGCCGGTGATCATCGACCGGCGCGGCCGCCTCCACCGCGTCGACGCCCTTCAGGATGTCGCGCAGGTCGCCGCCGCCGAAGTCCTCGACGTTGGCCTTGGTGAAGGCCTCGCCCTGGCCGTAGGAGCCGCGCGGGTTGGGCAGGAAGACGTAGTAGCCGTGGTCGAGCAGGGCGTGGGTCGAGCCTTCCCAGAGGAACCGCGGCGTCACCGCCGAGGACGGTCCGCCGTGCACCACCACCGCCATCGGATAGGTCTTGCCGGCCGCCACGCCTTTCGGCGCCAGCAGCCAGCCCTGCACCTGGAAGCCCTCGTTGCTCCAGGTGATGCTGCGCGCCTCGGCGTTGGCGGCCAGGGCGTCGTTGTCGTGGGTGATGGCCCTCAGGGCGCCCACCGGCCCGGCGACGATGCGCGGGGCCAGGGCGAAGGTCTGCAGGGTGGCGGCGGCGCTGCGGCCGTCGGCGGACAGCGCCAGCTCGCCGTCACCCGCCTCCGTCGAGGCCGCCTCCGCCCACAGCGGCTTCAGGGCGAAGCCGCGGCCCACGGAGAACAGCGTCTGTTTCTCGCCGACCAGGGCGGTGGCGAACAGGCCGGCCTTGCCCCAGCTCAGCGAGGCGAAGCTGCCCTTGAAGCCCGGCGTCATGTCGCGCGGCTCGCCGCCGGCGATCGGCACGGTATAGAGGTCGCCGCCGATCACCGGGAAGTCGCTCATCAGCCCGCCGATGAAGGCCACGGTCCTGCCGTCCGGCGACACCCGCGGCGATCCGATCTGCACCGCAGGCTTGGCGATGGTCCGCGCCGCCCCGGTCGCCAGGTCGACGGCCTGCAGCTCGGCCACCCAGTAGTTGTTGTCGCCGTCGCCCACCGCGTCGCTGGCCACGAAGCCGAGCCCGTCCGGCGTCCAGTCGTATTGATAGACGAAGCGGTCGGCCGGCGAGACCAGGCGCACCGCGCCGCCCTCCACCACCGCGATCCGCCGCTCGTCGGGCGCCTCGTCGATGTCGCCGACCCGGGCCGCGCCGGGACTGGTCGCGCCGCTCTCCTTGTGGGCGTGCGCCGTGGCCAGCAGGGCCAGGGTCCTGCCGTCGGGGGAAAACCGCGGCTTGGCTGCCAGGCCGTCGAAGCTCACCGTCTTCACGGCCTCGCCGGTGGCCAGCATCAGGGACCCGGTATGGCTCGCCCGGTCAGAGGCGGTGAAGGCCAGCGTCGTCCCGTCCGGCGACCAGGTCGGATCGCCATAGCGGCAGGCGGGGCAGGGGTCGTAGGTGGCGGCTATGGCGCCGTCGGCCGTGCGGCGCACCACCACCACGCCGTGCGGCTCGCGGGCCCGGCCGGGCGTCGCCAGGGATTCCACCGAGGCGACCAGGTCGCCGCGCGGCGAGAGCGCCAGGTCCTGATATTCATGCACGCCCGCGATCGCGGCCGCAGCCGCCAGCGCCGCTGTGACAACCGGCATGTAACAGACCCCCGAACTTGAAACCGGTCCTACCCTTGCGGCAGGCAGGGGCCCGGTTCAAGCCTCAGCGGCGGCGACCCATCAGGCCGAAGATCTTCGGGATGGCCAGGGCGGCGAGCGCGCAGAGCAGGGAGATCAGGAACAGCAGGTTCATCGGGCTTTGACGGCGGGAGGCCACGGCGGATGCGCCGAGAGCCCTCAAGCGGCCAAGCCGGCCATCTCGTTCCAAGCGTCGCCGTAGATCGCGCCGCGCCACCGGCCGTCGTCCGCCTCGGCCCCGCAGATCGTCCGCTTCATGGCCAAGTTGAACCAAACCGTCCTTTGTGAATTCAGATGCGTCAAACCTGCAAATCAGCGCAAGATTTCGCCGTTTCCACAATATTCGATGTCCGGCGTGAAACACATCTCCCCATTCCCAGCGCCCGATCATCCGGTTTAACTTCGCGCCCCCGCCGGCAGCCCGCGATCCCCCTGGTCACGGACCGGCGACGCACGGGAGATCTCGCATGAAGACCAGAGCCTGGGGCCTTGTCGCCGCCGCCGTCCTCGCCAGCGCCACGCTGGCCGGATGCAGCAAGAAGAGCGCCGACAACACCGCCAACGCCACCGCCGACACCACGGCCGACACCTCCGCCACCAACACCACGACCTCGACCACCACCGACACCAACGCCACGTCCGGCAACGCGATGTCGTCCAACACCACGGGCAACACCTCGGCGCCCCCGCAATAGGCCCTTCCTCCCCTGGAAGACCCAGCCTCCGGAGCCGGCCATATCGGGCCGGCTCCGGCTTCTTCCTGGCGATGCAGGCCGGTCCGCCAAAGGCCGGCGGCTTTTTCTTTCCGCCGACTTCACTTTTCTTTCCGGAACGGTGTGCGAAGCTCCCCGTTACCCACGCCTCAGCGTAACGCCGGAGACCACCATGACCTCGAACCGCCTCCGTCCCCGCGCCGCTTCATGAAGCCGCGCGCCACGCCGTACGGAAGCTGGTTCGACCTTTCCATGAACAGCCTGATGCTGGCCGCCGAATCCCAGGCGGTGATCTCGCTGCGCATGGCCCAGTTCGCCACCGGCGGGACCAGCGCCGCCGAGGCCCAGCTGATGGTCTCCGAGAAGCTACAGGCCGCCGCCGTGGCCCAGGCCCAGCTGGTCTCCGCCGCCCTGCAGGGCGTCCCGCACCTGGGCCCGGCCCGCGCCGTCGCCCACTACCGCCGCAAGGTCCGCGCCAATCAGCGCCGGCTCGCCCGCGGCGGCTGAACGAAAGCCCGAGGCCGGCGTTAGGGATAGACCGGATAGCTATCCGAAAACCCGACCCTGGAGAATTCCCTTGAAGTTCACGTTCATGGCCGCGCTCGCGGCCGCCACCGCCCTCGCCGGCGCCGCCGCGGCCCAGCCGATCGACGATCACCGCGACCATCACATGATGAACCATCATCATCGCCATCAGGTCTGCACCTGGCACCACCATCACAAGGTCTGCCACTGGCGCTAGAGCACGATGCGATCAGGCGGAATCGCCTGATCGTTGAATCGTGATCTAGACTCAAAATTGGAGCGCGTTGCGCTCTGCTAGGGTCTCTTCCTCCCCCGCTCGCGACCGCGAATGGGGGAGGGGGCTCATTCCTCGCTCGCGGCCCGACGTCGCCCGCAACGATCACGCCCGCCGGCCAACGCCGCCCGCGCCGCCGTCAACGCCGCTTCCAGCCGCTCCAGCGCCGCCACCGTCTCCGGCGCATGGCCGAACTCGCGCCTGGCCGTGCCCAGGTGGGCGGGCAGCACGGCGGCCGCCAGGAAGATCTGATCGAGCGCGCGGCTCAGCATGGCGAAGGTCTCCGGAATGATGTTCCGGTTATGTTCCTCCAAGCCCGCGGCGAGTCAATCAACCCCAGGGGGCGCCCGCGCCTTCTTCCCGCCCCCGACGCCCTAATCCTCCCGCCGCGCTGGCGTGTGCTTCAGCACATAGCTCTCGCCGGGCGCCAGCTCGCGGCCGATGTCCGGGTCGATCCCGTCGGAATAGCGCTTGACGATCACCGTCAGCCCGCCGCCCTGCCAGTCCTCGTCCAGCTCCTGCGGCTTCAGCCGCCCGAACCGCTTGGGCGCCAGGTGCCCGGCCATCCAGCGCAACTGGGTCAGCTTCACGTGGCTGGCATAAGCCGCCTCCGGGGTGATCCCCTCGGCGATCGCCCAGCCCAGGTCGCAGAACCGCTCCGCCTGGATCTCGCGGGCGATGCGCATGGCCTCGGCGAACTCCGGAAAGTGCCGCCGCCAATAGTAGACCGTGGAGAAGCAGGGCATCGCCGGGTCCTCGCAGATCGAGGTCAAGGGCTCGCCCTCGCACAGCCGCGCGAAGATCTCGTCGGCGACCGGCTGGCTGAACGACGACAGCCGCCCGTTGGTCCGGCTCACCCCGCCCGCCACCCGGGCCCGGGCGAACTCGGCGGCGAACTTCGGCATGTCCCGCACCCAGTGGAACAGGGTCGAGCGGCTGGGCATCCCCGGCTCCGCGCAGATCGCCATCTGGCTCTCCCCCGACGCCACCCGCGCACAGATCGCCCGGCCCAACGCCGCCGTGAACCGCACCGCCGCCCGCGCAGCCTTCCGCCGCCGGGGCGGCCCGTCGCTCAAATCCATGCCGATGATCCTGATCTCCCCTCCCCTCAAGGGGAGGGACAGCTCGCCAAAGGCGAGCGGGGTGGGGAAGTGCGGTCCGGAGCGCCGCGCCCGCCGAGCTAGCCCCCAAAGCTCCTCCCCCACAGGGGGAGGTGGCGCGAAGCGCCGGAGGGGGTTTCCTCAACAGCGGCTCAGAGCGCCGCCCGCAACTTCAACCGATACCCAAACCTACCCGAAAACGCGCGCAAACGCAAGAACAAAATGCGAACAAACGCACTGGGCTGATGAAGCCGAGATCCCTAGTCCTCATCCTCGTCCGGCAGGTCCTCGGTCATCACCGGCTTGCCCTCGAAGGTCAGCTCCCCGTTCGGCCCCCGGTTGCCCATCAGCCGATCCAGCACGCCGGCCTTCACCGTATGCGGTCCCGTACCCGGCTTCTTCTCCTCGTCCGCCATGCCATCCTCCACCAGGCCGCCCACGCGCCCCTACCGGACCAAGCGAGCCGACCCACCCGCAAGTTCCAAGTTCCTCGCGCCGGCGCAGGTGGTCCGAAGCCCGCGCCTTCCCTCCCCTTAATGGGGAGGGTGGCCGGGGCGAAGCCCCGCCGGGTGGGGAAGTCACGACCGGACGCCGAGCCGGCCGGCCTATCGAGCCCCGCACTCATGCGGGCATCGCGGCCACACCCCCGTATCATCTTTGCCACGCCCAATCAGAATGCACGCGCCGGCCTCAGCGCCTCTCACGCCAACCCCGCCGCTCCACCACATCCAAATGGCTGAAACTCAGGGCCGGTTACGGCGTCATCCCGACGACCGCGCGGCCCGTCGGACTTCGTAAGAAAATGGAAAAGCAGCTGGCAGGCCCCGTGATCACGGGGGCGCTGGTCGCCATGGGTGTCGCCTTCGGTGGAGCGGCCGTCGGCAAGGGTCTCGTGGATGCGCGGACGGGCGATCGCACCGTCACCGTCCGCGGCCTCTCGGAGAAGGAGGCGAAGGCCGACCTCGCCCTGCTTCCGCTCCGCTTCGCCCGCGCCGGCGACAGCCTGAGCGAAGTCCAGGGCCAGGTGGAGGGCGACCTCGCCACCGTGCGCCGTTTCCTGGCGGCGGAGGGCTTCTCCGCCTCCGAAGTGGACCTCGGCCGCCTGCAGGTCGTCGACCAGTATGCGCGCGAATACCAGCCGTCCGGCCGCGTGGGCGCCCGCTACCAGGTCTCCCAATCGGTGATCGTGCGGACCCGCAACGTCGACCGGGTGCAGGTCACCACGCGCCACCTGAACGAGCTCGTCCGCCAGGGCGTGGTGCTGCAGGACTACCGGGGCCCGGCCTATCTGTTCACCCGGCTCAACGAGGTCCGCCCCGGCATGATCGGCGAGGCGACCGCCAGCGCCCGAAGCGGCGCGGAGCAGTTCGCGCGCGACTCCCACTCGCAGCTCGGCGGCATCTCCCAGGCCACCCAAGGCTCCTTCGAGATCCTCGGCCGCGATGAAGTCGCCCTCGGAAGCGACGGCGGCGACGAGCCCTCGCAGGTCTTCAAGAAGCTGCGCGTCGTCACCACCGTGACCTACCGCCTGCGTTAGCGGGCGGAGCGCAATCCTCACCGCGCCCTCCACCCGCCTCTCGCCTGGCCACGCGAGAGGCGGATGGGGATGCCGCAACCCCGCGCATCCCGACTTGCCCGCGCGGCTCAGCTTCGAGGTCGAGGCCTGCCAAGGCTCGCGCTGCGGATCGAAGTCGAAGGCCCGCCGTCGCCCCGCAATGGCCATTCGGCGCTTGGACCGATCATGACTCATCGCGGACGTTCTGGACGTCTGCTCCCGGCACGGACTGGGCCGGGCGAGCACCCCGCATGGAACCTTGGTCTTCCAGCGGATGCACAGCTACTCTCGAATTCATGACGGGGACCAAATCGGATCGCGCGGTTCGGCGGCGGATGCTGCGCCCCTGGTTCGAGCGCAAAGGTTTCAGCATCCTCGGCTGTTTCGTCGCCGGTGCGCTTGCAGTCTTTCTCGTCGAACTCCTTTTCGACGCTCGCCACCATTCTCTGTGGTCCCAGGAGGCCGCAGGGTGGGCGCAGGCGTTCGGTACAGTCGCGGCGATTATCTTCGCGTGGTGGCAGGGCGATCGATCCGTGCACCTTGAAGAGCGACGAAAGCGGGATGACATGCTGCGCTTCCTCGGCTCGCTCGCTTTCTTGGTCGAAAGCGCAGGGCAGGTTGCCGAAGAAGCTGATCGCCGTTTGGCTGCCGATGACATGCGCGGATTCGCCGAAATCGCCGTGGCCCTTCGCGACAAGCTCAAACACTTCCAGAAGGTGTCGGAAATCCCGGTGCAGGGTTGGCCATCTGCGGGGCTCGCGACCGACGTCGATTTCTGTCGCGAAGAACTCGAAGAGCTCTTTTCCAATACTCGTACCCTACTCGCGAGACCCGCGAAGCGGACGGTGGTGATGGTGACGGACGGGGCGAAAGCCGCGTTTCACGAACGGACGCGCGTGCTCGTTTGGCGTTGCCGAAAGGTCAGCGACCAGATCGCTTTCTACCGAAGCATCAACGAGCCCGGCCCTGGACCGTGGATCATCTTCGGACTGCCTGGCGGCTCCAAACAAGCTGAGCCGGACCGCAGCCATTAACCGTCGGCTAAGCTCCCAGGACGCCAGAGACGGAGCGGGACCGGCGGGTCATCGAACACCGCGCGTGGCCCCGTGGTGGTGAACGCCAGGACCGCAAAGGATCGTCGAAAGGTGCCGATGAACATCCCGATCGATGCGTCTTCGCCGATCGCGCAGGCGTACTCGAATTGCTCGCTCACATGGAACTTGCCCTGCCGGAGAGTTGCGGGCGCGCCGAGCACGTCCCAAGCCTCCATCGGGAACTTGCTCTCGTAGATGTCGGCATTCGAATACCAGCGGGCGGCGACACCGCCGCCCGGCCCGACAGGCTGCCCCGTGAGCTCGAAATGCATCGCGAAGCCGAACTTGGCCGAGAACCTCTCCATGTGAGCGCTCACGAGCGGGCCGCCGCAAAAGAGCGGATGCTGACCGGCAGGCACGCGTCGCGTCGCAGCCCTGCGCCATTCTGGCGGACCAGCCATTTCCTCCAACAGGCCCGGCACGTTGTTGGCCACCCCGTTGAGATATTTCCGCACCTCAGCGATGCCCTCGGGCGACGTGGCGTCGAGTGAAATGCGGCTCATCAGAGCGACGACTTGGTCTGTCGTCTTCGTCCCGGCATTGCACCGTTCGCAGCACGGGAATTCCAGCCCCTTCGGCCGCTGCTTCGCGGAAAAGACCGCACGCGGCGGCATGTGATCGAGCGTGCTCGCACGCTCGCGGCCTGCGCAGTAAATGCACCCCGCCGCGCTCGCGAGGCGCTGTGCGTTGTTCTCCCGCCGACGTTTCGCTTCCCCCACGCCTTAGCTCTTGTCGGCGAAGATGTCGGTCGGGCCGAGTGTCGACATGCGGCGCATGAGCTCGGCAGCCCGGTCGTGAAGGTCGTCGATCCCGTGAACCTTGGAGTGGGCTTCGCAGGAAATGACGGTCGCGCCACCAGCGGTGGCCAGGGCATCAATTCGCCGTAGCCGCGCGTAGGTGTCGATGCGTTGCTCGTGTTCCTCGTCGCCGACCGCGACCGCATCAGCGAGGATTGACAGGCCCGTCACATGGACCCGAGTGCCGGAGAAGTGGCGATACCAGCGATAGAGTTGAGGAAGGCCCGCGCCGTCAGCGACAGCCTTCATGTCCAGCTTCTCGTGCTTGCCGCCGTCCTTGCGGCGCTCGCCGAATACCCTCGCCATCTCGGCGCTGGCCTCGCGACCGAAAGCAGCATCCCCCCCGGACCAGATTGGTATCTGGCCTTTGGTCGTAACCGCCGCGTCGCTGCGCATCTCCTCCACGAATGCCTCTCGCCTCGCCGCGAGGTTCGCAAGGCAGATGGCGACCTCGACGGCGCTGCGTGCACAGCCGTCTGCGTCGCGAAAGAACTTCGCGTTGTAGAGCAGGCTGAACGCGCGAATGTGGCCGTAGGCGCGCTTGAACAGCATCATCGAGAAGGCCGCCGGGTCGGTGTTGAGCCCTGTCCAGCTAGACGTGCGATCCCAGAGGTCCACGCACAGGCCCTGCACGTCGTTCGTCAGGGCGCACCAGTCCGTCAGAACCCGGTTCTCGCGCGCTTCGTCGATTTCGTCGTCCCTCATTGAGAGTGCTCGGTTACGGTGACGCTTGGAGATATAGGAAACGCACTGGCGGCGCTCCCCCCGCGCTCGCGGTCGGAGCGCTGGGGAGGCTGAGCATTGTGGACGTAGAAGCAGCTCACCGCCGCGACTTGATCAGCGCGCTCGGAGATTTCTTCCTGTGTTTCGAGGAAGTCGAGATCGAGCATCCGCTCCTCACTGGCCTGACGGTGCGGGCCGACGTCGTCGCGATCCCGTGCGACAGGGCGCTGTGGGGTCACGCGCTCGCCTTCGAGGTGAAATGCTATGACGAGACGGCGGACTACGCGAAGTGGTCGGCTGCCATCAGACAAGCTTCCGACTACGTGCTAGGACGCATCCGTAGCGACCATCACCTACTCGCGGGAAGGCGCATTTCGGCAGCGCTGGTCTATCCCAGCCCGGCCTATCAGGCCTACGTGCCGAAGCACGACGCGCCGGCGGATATCGCAACGCGCATCATGATCACCGGGGCTTTCCACTGCGCTCTGCACTGGCGCGTCGGGCGGGCGCACCGATCTGCGCGTGACGGCCTGACCCTCAGCTTTGGCCCGAACGAGTTCTGGACGACGCGGCGAGGCTTCACCGCGCAATCCAAGAATCTGCTGACAAACTCACGCCCTGTCGGCTCACGAAGGGTCGATGTCTCAGCGGTGCTTGACGGGTTCGACGCGGCGATGCCGGAATTCGAATAGAACCGACGTCAGACACAGGGAGGCCGCTCCGTCGATGAGCGAGGCGCGCAAGATGGTCGTCAAAGATGCGGACATCGTCTTCGCCCGCGAGACCCCTGCGATCAGTTGTTGATGCAGTCGCTCTTACCCGCGCGCTTCGGGGGCTAGGTGACGACCCTCCTCTGTCTCTGAGGATTGCTCGAAACAATGCCTTCGACGTTGCCGCGACGAGTTGGTGCATCCTTTTCGGTTCTGACCACGCCGACCATCGAGCCCTGCACTGGAAGAACGTGTTCGGCGACACCGATGCATTCCGTGAGGGTCTTCTGAGGTCGGTTGGCATGTCGCTGGACGACTGGCGCGCCTACTGGAAAACAATGGTCGACTATCGCGACGAGCACGCGGCGCACCGAGACCTTAACCCCGACACGACCCACTATCCGAACTTCGACGCGGCGCTGGCAGCGGCTGATTTCTACCATGAACGGTTGTGCGAACTGACGAAGGAACGGACGGGCAAGGACACCGACGGCCCGTCGCTCATGGATCAGTACAAGGATCGCCAGGAAATCTGCACGAAACAGATGTCGGCGGCCCTGGCGGCAATTGTCGCCTCCGGCTGACCGCAAGCCGTGGCAGTTGAAGCTACCAGGGGCCGTCATCCCACCGTAGGGCGCCTCTTCGACGAGAGGGGGTGTAGATGCTTCCGACAAACGTCCGCTTTGCGGCCGGGCCCCAAGGCCCGTTGTTGGCGCAGAGCCGTCATCTGCGCTCGCCCTCCCTCTTCGCAGACCTTCGCCCCGTCCCCCAGCCGACCGGTTCTCCGCCCCCACCCCACCATCCCCCCTTGACCCCGCCACATTCTCCCCTCAAACCGCCGCCACCTAGCAACAACCTGCCCCCACGGAGGCCTTCATGCGCGTCGGTGTGCCTCGCGAGATCAAGCCGGACGAATACCGGGTCGGCCTCACCCCCACCGCGGTGCGGGAGTACGTCACCCACGGCCATGAGGTGGTGGTCGAGGCGGGCGCGGGCGCCGGGGCGGGCTATCCCGACGAGGCCTACGTCAAGGCGGGCGCCAAGATCCTCCCCGACGCCGCGGCGGTGTTCGAGGCCGCCGAGCTGATCGTCAAGGTGAAGGAGCCGCAGGCCGTCGAATGGGCGCGGCTGACGCCCAAGCACATCCTGTTCACCTACCTGCACCTGGCGCCCGATCCGGCCCAGACCGAGGGCCTGCTGAAATCCGGCTGCGCGGCCATCGCCTATGAGACGGTGACCGACGATGCGGGCGGCCTGCCGCTGCTGGCCCCGATGTCCGAGGTCGCCGGCCGCATCGCGGTGTTCTCGGCCGGCGAGACCCTGCTGAAGCACAATGGCGGCATGGGCCTGCTGCTCTCCGGCGTGCCCGGCGTGCCCCCGGCCCGCATCGTGGTGCTGGGCGGCGGCGTGGTCGGCGCCAACGCGGCGCGTATGGCGCTGGGCCTCGGCGCCGAGGTGGTGATCGTCGAGCGCTCGATCCCGCGCATGCGCTACCTCGACGACATCTTCGGCGGCCGGGCGATCACCCGCTACTCCACCCTGGGCGCGGTGGAGGAGGAGATCCTCAAGGCCGACGTGGTGATCGGCGCGGTGCTGACCGCCGGCGCCGCGGCCCCCAAGCTGGTCCGCAAGGAGCACCTGAAGAGGATGAAGCCCGGCTCGGTGCTGGTCGACGTCTCCATCGACCAGGGCGGCTGCTTCGAGACCTCGCGGCCCACCACCCACATGGACCCGACCTACACCATCGACGGGGTGGTGCATTACTGCGTGGCCAACATGCCGGGGGCTGCGCCCCGCACCTCGTCCGAGGCGCTCGGCCACGCCACCCTGCCGTTCGGCCTGCAGCTCGCCGACAAGGGCCTGGATGCGCTGAAGAAGAACAAGCACCTGGCGCGGGGGCTCAACGTGCTGAAGGGCGAGCTCACCCACCCGGCCGTGGCCGAGGCGCTCGGCAAGCCCTTCGTCGATCCCTACAAGGTCTGGGGCTAGGGTTCGCCTCAGTTCTGTTCGGGTGTGGGCGCGCAGAGCGCTCTCCCTTTCCCCTCGATGGGGAAAGGGCGGGGTTTGGGGTGAGCGCAGGGCGTCGCGGTGATGGTCGCCGTTGGGCGCCGAGGCCACTTGGGCGTTCTCCCAATCTCCGCGGACGCACCCCATCCCAACCCTTCCCCATCGAGGGGAAGGGCTCGGTCAGACGCACCCTCGACATGAACTGAGCCATCAATATCTGGGGGGTGAGTAGCGGGTCGGTCCCCCCCTCTTGAAAAAGAGGCCCGACCCGCTCGCTCGCCCCTCGTTCCCGACTGACGAACGGTGACCCGCCCTGGGGGTTGGGTCACGGCGGACATTGACCCTTATGGTCGAGCTTGTCTGTGACCTTTGTCACAAGCTCGGACCCGCGCCTCGCGGTCGGCGGTTGGGGTTCGAAGGCTGGAGGGGCCAAGGCGCGGGCGGAGCAGGCCGGACCTTCGTTGGCGAAGGCTGCGACTCGTCCGCCCGCTTTCCTCGGACGTCGACGGCTGGCCGGGGAGGGCAGCTAAGGGCCGTCTGGTGTCCCGCGTCCCCCGTGGGGCAGGGGCGCAAGCGCAGTCCTAGGCGCGCCGCCCCCGCCAAGCTGTGACCGCGGTCACACCTCACCTTCGCCGATGGCGCTCTCGGGTGGAGCGTGGCAGGCGACCGCGCGCTCTCCCTTTCCCCTCGATGGGGAAAGGGCGGGGATTGGGGTGTGCGCAAGCCACAAGGCGAAGGGCGCAGACGGGCGCTGGCGCCGCCCGGACCCGCCGTCATCTCGGCGGATACACCCCATCCCAACCCTTCCCCATCGAGGGGAAGGGCGGAACCCACATCCAACAGAGAATGCCCGGTGAAATAACGTTGCAATCTTCCGCGGCCTGTCTCCCCATGCGGAAAACGGGCCATGCGCGAAACGGGCCATGCGCGAAACGGGAGGGCCGCCATCATGTGCGACGACGAGATCCATCAGGGCCAGCTGCACGATCCGCGGTTGGCCGCGCCCGGCCTGTCGCGCCGCGGCTTCGGCCTCGCGGCGGCCGCCGTCGCCGGCTACGCCACCAGCGCCGCCGCCCAGGCCGCCGCCGCGGTCGCCGAGCAGGACGTCACGGTGACCACGCCGGACGGCGCCTGCGACGCGGTGCTCTACACCCCGCCCGGCAAGGGCCCCTGGCCCGGCGTGCTGATCTGGACCGACATCGCAGGCCTGCGCCCCGCCTTCCGCGACATGGGCCGTAGGCTGGCCAGCTCCGGCTACGTGGTGCTGGTGCCCAACCCCTTCTACCGCTCGGCCAAGGCGCCGGTGGTCGACGCCAGCTTCAACTTCAACGATCCGGAGCAGCGCAAGCGGCTGTTCAGCTATCGCGCGGCGATGACGCCCGACGGCATCGATCGCGACGCCACCGCCTACATCGCCTTCCTGGATGCCCAGCCCTCCGTCTCGAAACGGAAGAGGATCGGCGTGCAGGGCTACTGCATGGGCGGGGCGCTGACGATCCAGACCGGGGCGCTGAGCCCGCGCATCGGCGCCGGCGGCAGCTTCCACGGCGGCACCCTGGTGTCGAAGACCCCCGCCAGCCCGCACCTGATGATCGCCAAGCTGCACGGCCGCTACCTGGTCTGCGAGGCGGAGAACGACGACAAGTCCGACCCCACCGCCAAGGACACGGTGAAGGCCGCCTTCGAGGCCGCCCACGTGCCGGTCAAGCTCGAGGTCTACCCCGCCCAGCACGGCTGGTGCGTCCCCGGCAGCGCCGTCTACAACGCCGAACAGGCCGAACGCGCCTGGGGCGAGCTGCTGGCGATGTATAGGGGCGCGCTGGCCTAGCTCGAAAGCGATCCTCCCCTCAGGGGGAGGTGGCCCGGAGGGCCGGAGGGGGTTGCAGCCCGCGCCGCCATCCGCCTCGCCCTTCAACCCCCTCAGTCGCTTCGCGACAGCTCCCCCTATGGGGAGCATCCACGCCCTTGCGGCCAAGCCTGTTCCGGTCCATTCCTCCCCGCGCGAAGGCGGTCTCCCCTTGATCGGGGGGCCAAGAGGGAACTGGGGTGAGACGCCCCGGCTGTGCCCGCAACTGTAAGCGGCGAGGTTCCAGGTCCATTCCGTCCCGGTCATCGGGGCGGCGCCACTGGGAGGCCTTCGGGTCTCCTGGGAAGGCGAGGGCCAGGAGCCGGTGACCCGTGAGCCAGGAGACCTGCCGTCTTCCGTCGCTCGTCCGGGGTCCGGGTCCAGACCATCGGCGCAGGAAGGTTGATCCCTTCCAGTCGCAGCGACTCCACATGACGGAGGCTGAACGACCATGCGTGCTTTTCTTCTCTCATCCCTTCTCTCGTCGGGGGCCCTGGCGGCCCTCCTTCCCGCCGCCGCCCACGCGGCGGACCCGGGCCCAACGCCGGTGGGCGAGCTGGTGGTCACCGCCACCCGCCTGCCGAGCCCGGTCGACGCGGTGACCGGCGCCTATGTCGTCGACCGTGAGGAGCTCCAGGCCCGGCAGACCCCCTTCCTGGAGGACGTGCTGGCCACCGTGCCCGGGGTCAGCGTCACCCGCCAGGGCGCGTTCGGGGGCCTGGCCGCCATCCGCATCCGCGGCGCCAGCCCGGACAAGACCCTGGTGCTGATCGACGGCGTGCCGGTGGGCGATCCGGCCGACCCCAACGGGACCTTCGACCCCTCGTCCCTGCAGGCCGCCGACGTCGAGCGCATCGAGGTGCTGAACGGGCCGCAGGGCTCGCTCTGGGGGTCCGACGCGATCGGCGGCGTGGTCTCGATCACCACCCGCGAGCTGAAGGGCCTGGAGGCCGAGGCCGAGGGCGGGACCTATGCCACCGGCCGCGGCTTCCTGGGCGCCGGCGTCTCGGAGGACCGCTATGCGCTCTCCGCCACCGCCGCGGGCTTCGAGACCCGAGGCATCTCCAAGGCCGACACCGGCACGGAGGTCGATCCCTTCCGCACCTTCACCGGCAATCTCGCCGGCCGGCTGACGCTCACCGACTGGGTCCGCTTCGACGCCCGGCTGCGCTACACCTATTCCGACGTGCACATCGACGGCTTCCCGCCGCCGGACTTCACGCTGGCCGACACCCCGGACAAGGACAAGACCCGGGCCTGGGAGGGCACGGTCCGCGCCCTCGTCGACGGCCCCTGGGGCTTCCACGAGACGCTCAGCTACTCGGACTACCGCCTGTGGCGCGAGGACGTCTCCGACTTCCCGGCCACCTACACCGCCGAGCGCCGCATCTGGCGCTGGACGGCCGAGCGTGGCGCCGCCTCCGATCCCTGGGGCATGGTGGTCGGCGCGGAGCGGTCTTCGACCGAGGCCAACCTCTCCGGCCGCGCCGACGCCGACCTCGCCATCGATTCGGTGTTCGCCGTCGGCCGCCTGACCCCGCTCAAGCCCCTGACCCTGACCGCCAGCCTCCGCTACGACGACCCGGACCAGTTCAAGGCCCGCACCACCGCCCGCCTCGCCGCGGCCCTCGACGTCGGCGCCGGTTTCACCCTCACCGCCTCGGCGGGCCAGGGTTTCAAGGTTCCGTCATTATCGGAAATTGTCTGTGACTTTTGTTTCGCCCCGCCGGTCCCGCTCAGCCCCGAGCGCGCCGAGGGGGAGGACCTGCGGCTCGGCTGGACCTCGCCGGACGGTCGCCTCACCGCCGCCGTCACCGGCTACCATCTCGAGGTCCGCGACCAGATCGCCTACGTCGACCTGCGCTACATCAACATCGCCCGCACCCGCTCGAACGGCGCGGAGGCCGAGGCCGACGCCCGACTGACCGGGGACCTCCGGCTGAAGCTCGCCTACGCCTGGACCGACGCCATCGACGCCACCACCGGCGCCGCACTCCTGCGCGTGCCGAAGCAAAGCGGGGCGGCGAGCCTCTTCTGGGACCATGGCCGCTGGGGCGCGGCCCTGACCGTGAAGGCGGAATCCAGCCAGCCGGACGTCGATCGCGACGGGTTCACGCCGGTGACGCGGCCGGGCTTCGCGGTCGCCGACCTCGCCGGCTCCTATCGGCTGAACGATCAGCTGACGCTCACCGCCCGCGTCGAGAACCTCACCGACAAGCGCTACGAGGAGAGCTTCGGCTTCAATGAACCAGGCCGGGCGGTCTACGTCGGGGTGAGGCTTAGAGACTAAGAGCGACAGCCAGCAAAAGTGAAGACCACTTTTGCGTCCGGCTGCGCGCCAGAAGACCTAGCGCGCCTCCGAGCGCGCTAGGCCGCCGCCCAGGCGCGGGGGTCGAGGGCCGCGGGATCGTCGATCGCCATCTCGTCCCAGTCGAGGTCCGGGGGCGGGCTCATGGCGGCGGCGATCACCGCGTTCATCTCGGCGGAGGAGCCGACGTCGACCAGCACGGCGGAGGCCTCGGGGCGCGACAGGGCGAAGCCCAGCGCCGCCTGCAGCGGATCGGAGCGGCCCTCGGCGATCAGCCGGCGGGCGCGGCTGATCCGCCCCGCCGCCGCCTTCAGGTGCGAGGGCGCGCGGTCGGGCGGCAGGAAGAGGACGCCGTTCAGGAAGATCGAGCGCAGCTGCACCTCGACGCCCATGCCGGCCAGTTCGCTGAGCGTGCCGTCGACGATCAGCCGCTGGTCGAGCAGGGAGGCCGGGGCCTGCACCACGTCCGGCTTGAACCGGCGGGCGACGCCCAGCGGGTCGTCGGAGGCGTAGACCGAGACGCCGATCTTCCGGCAGAGGCCGTCGTCCTTCAGCTTGCGCAGGCGGTCCCACAGCGCGGGACCGGCCGGGCTCAGCATATCGGTGGCGGAGGGCGCGAAGATCGCGTCCACCTGCTCGACGCCCAGGCGGGCGAGCTGGGCGCGGACCTCGGCCTCGGCGAAGTCGGGGCCGCGATCGGGGCGCACGGTGGTCACGGTCAAACGGAAGGGATTGGGCCGCGGCAGCACCTGGCCGATGGTGGTTTCGACGGCCTGCGAATGGCGTCCGACCTCCATGACCGCGAGGTTGGCGCGCGCGGCGATCGCCAGGATCTCGCGCGTCTCGGCGTCGCGCGGCCGGCCACGGCCGCCGACCGGTTGGTCGAGGCCGAACTGCCCTGACCCGAGGCCGAGCTTCGCGAGGAGTGACGTCATGTGGGGCTTGAGCTTGCGTTCGTAAGGCCGCCATGTTGGACGCAAGATGCCTAAGAACCCGTATCCAGGACCTTGCTCAGGGGTTAAATTTTGAACGAGCGCGCGCCCCTGCCCGAATGGCCGCTGTTCGGCATGGCCGAAGACGTGCGCCCGGCCCTGCGGCGCGCGCGTGACGCCGGCCAGGCGGTGGCGCTGGCCACCCTGATGAGCGTCGATGGCGGCGGGCCGCGGCCGCCCGGGACCCAGATGGTCTTCGCGCCCGGTATCGTCGCCGGCTATTTCTCCGGCGGCTGCGTGGAGAGCGATATCGCCGACCACGCCTATGCCTGCCTGGCCGACGGCGAGCCGCGCAGCCTGGTCTATGGCGAAGGCAGCCCCTGGCCCGACATCCAGCTGCTATGCGGCGCGCGGATCGAGATCTTCGTGGAGCGCGTCCCGGCCGGCGATCCGGCCCTGGACGAGCTGCTCGCCGCCGAGGTCGAGCGCCGGCCGGTGGTCTGGGTCAGCGACGGCTATGCCCGGCTTTGCGGGCCCGACGTCTCGCCCTGGCCGGAGGTCGCCGTCGACCGGGCCTACGATCCTGTGCCGCGCCTGGTGGTGGTGGGCGGCGATCCCACGGCCCTGGCCATCGCCCAGCTGGGCGCCCAGGCCGGTTTCGAGACCACCCTGGTGCGCTCCAAAGGCCCCGAGACGCCGCCGCCGATCTCCGGCGTCGCCTATCGGCGCGAAGAGCCTGACCGGGCGCTCGCGGCGCTCGAGGTGGACGCCTGGACCGCCGTCGCCATCGCCACCCACGACATCGACGCCGACCACGCAGCGCTGCGGGCCGCCCTGCCGTCGCCGGCGGGCTATGTGGGCCTGCTGGGCGCGCGCCGCCGGCTGCTGGGCCGCCTGGCCGAGCTGCGCGCCGAGGGCATGGCCGAGAGCGCTATCGCCCGGCTGCACGCCCCGATCGGGCTCGACATCGGCGGCAAGGCGCCCTGGGAGGTCGCGGTCTCGGTGATCGGCGAGATCATGGCCCTGCGCTATGCGCGCGACAGCGGCAGCGCCTCGACCACCGCGCCGGCTGGCAGCGCCGCCGCGCCGGCCTGACGCCGCAGCAGGGCGTCGGAGGCCGCGAACACGCTGATCAGCGAGGAGTCCTGGTCGCGGTAGGGCCGGATGGTCACCTCGCCCTCCGCATAGCTGAGCTTGGCGCGCATCCAGTGCTCGCGCGGCCCGTTGGCCGGCAGACCCGCGGCGAGCTTCGCGGTGATCGTCACCGGATCGGGCAAGGCGCCCTGATAGGCGGCCAGGATCGGCCGCAGGAACATCTCGGCGCAGACGAAGGCCGAGGCCGGGTTGCCGGGCAGGCCCAAGAGCCGCCG
The DNA here is from genome assembly GCA_004799545.1 of Phenylobacterium sp. Lineage (GTDB taxonomy): Bacteria > Pseudomonadota > Alphaproteobacteria > Caulobacterales > Caulobacteraceae > Phenylobacterium. The sequence goes on along the minus strand of SSMU01000020.1, from coordinate 104,211 downwards.
GCCGTCGGCCAGCACCCCGAAGAAGGTGGGCTTGCCGGGCCGCACCGCCACGCTCTCCACTCGATAGCTCATCCCCAGCGCCTCGCCCGCGGCGCGCACCAGGTCGTGGTCGCCCACCGAGGCGCCGCCGACCGTGACGATCAGCTCGGCCTCGGCGCCGCGCATGGCCGCGACCACCGCCTCCAGCTGGTCGCGGACCGGCTTGGACCGCGTCACCGCCGCCCCCCAGCCTTCGATCATCACCGCAAGCGCCGGCGCGCCAGAGTCGTAGATCTGGAAGGGTCCGGGCGCGGCGGGCGCCTCGACGATCTCCTCGCCGGTGGAGAGCAGGGCCACGCGCGGCCGGCCATGGACCGCGACCTCCGCCCGACCCGCCGAGGCGGCCAGCGACAGTCGCCAGGCGTCGATCCGCACTCCGGGCTCGAGCAGCGTCTCGCCTCGCTTGAAGTCGAGGCCGGCCGGGCGGACGTGATGGCCGGCCGCCACCTCGGGAACGCGGACCTCGTCGCCCGTCCGCTCGGCGTCTTCCTGGATGACGATGGCGTCGCAGCCATCCGGGATCGCCGCGCCGGTGAAGATCCGCACCGCCTCGCCCGCACCGACCCGGCCCTCGAAGCCGTGGCCCGCGGCGCTCTCGCCGACGATCTTCAGGCTTTCCGGGCAATCCGCCGCCCGCACCGCCCAGCCGTCCATGGCCGAGGCCGGGAACGGCGGCTGGTCGCGCACCGCGCGGATCTCTTCGGCGAGCACCCGTCCGACGCTGTCCGCCAGCGCCACGCTCTCCGCCGGCAGGGCGGCGATCTCCGCCAACATGCGGGCCCGCGCCTCGTCGACGCTGAGCAGCTTCATGCTTGCCAGTCGCCCGACTTGCCGCCGGACTTGGCGACCAGGCGCACGGCCTCGATGACCATGCCATTCTCCGCCGCCTTCAGCATGTCGTAGAGCGTCAGGCAGGCGACGCTGACGGCGGTCAGGGCCTCCATCTCGACGCCGGTCTGGCCGGTGGTCTTGACCCGCGCGGTGACCGCCAGGCCCCCCTCGGCCGCCTCCACCCGCACCTCGGCCTTGGAGATGGCCAGGGGGTGGCACATGGGGATCAGGTCGGAGGTCTTCTTGGCGGCCATCACGCCGGCGACCTCGGCCACCGCGCGCACGTCGCCCTTCTTGCTTTCGCCGGAGAGCGCCAGGGCCAGGGTCTCAGGCCTCATCCGCACGAAGCCCTCCGCTGTCGCCTCGCGGGCCGTGACGGCCTTGTCCGAGACGTCGACCATCCGCGCGCGGCCGGTCTCGTCCATGTGGGTGAGCTTGCCCACCGGCCCCTAGACTTCCATCAGCCGGGGCATCAGCTCGACCATGTTGCAGGGGCCGTGGCGGCTGTCGAGCTGGGCCGAGATCACCTTGTCCCAGCCGTCCTTCACCGCGCCGTTCGAGCCCGGCAGGCAGAACACGAACACACCCTTGATGATCCCGGCTGTCGCCCGCGACTGCAGGGTCGAGAGCCCCACCGACTGGTAGCTGACCAGGTGGAAGATCACCGAGAAGCCGTCGATCTTCTTGTCGAACAGCGGCTCCAGGGCCTCCGGCGTCACGTCGCGGCCGGTGATGCCGGTGCCTCCGGTGGTGACAATGGCCTCGACCTCGCCCGAGGCGATCCAGTCCTGCACCTGGCTGCGGATCGCCGCCACATCATCGGGCACGATGGCCTTGCCGGCCAGCCGGTGGCCCGCGCCGGTCACCCGCCCGGCCAGCAGGTGGCCGGAGGTGTCGCTCTCCTCGTCGCGGGTGTCGGAGACGGTCAGCACGGCGATGCGCACCGGCTTGATGGCGCGGGAGGTGTCGACCCGGCCGCCAGGGGAAAGAACAGGCGCGTTCATCGGGGGGTCTCCTTGTCCCAGCGCGAGATATCGGCGTGGTCCTCGGCGCGCGGCTCGATCCAGCGGGCGCCGTCCGGGCCATGCTCCTTCTTCCAGAAGGGCGCCTTGGACTTCAAGTAGTCCATCAGGAAGTCGCAGGCCTCGAAGGCGGCGCGGCGATGCCGGGCCGCGGTGGCCACGAACACCACGGGCTCGCCGGGGCCGATCTTGCCCACCCGGTGGCAGATCATCAGGTCGTCAACCGCGAACCGCGCCCGCGCCTGCTCGGCGATCTTGCCGATCTCGGCCTCGGTGAAACCCGGATAGGCCTCGAGCTCCAGCGTCGTCGTGGCGCCGGCCTCGGCGCGCGCCAATCCGGTGAAGCTGGCGATGGCGCCGACCTCGATCCGCCCGGCGCAGAAGGCGCTCAGCAGGTCGCCCGGATCGAACGGCTGGTCGGTGAGGGTGATCATCCCGCTTCGCTCCTGGCGGAGCTGCGCAGGACAAGTCCCGCATGGAGGGCTGGCCCTCCGAAGCCTCGGCGAAGGAGGGTCATCCGCCGCTCATCGGGGGCAGGAAGGCGACTTCGGCCTTGGGGCCGATGGCGGCGTCGCCGCGCACGATCGCCTGGTCGAGGGCGACCTGGACGCCGGGGCCCGCGAGCGCCGCGCCAAGCTGCGGGTCCTCGGCCGCGAGCAGGGCCCTCAAGGCGCTGATCGAGCCGGCCTCGGCCACCTCGCGCTCGCGCCAGCCGGCCAGGTCGCTCAGGCGTCCGAACAGCAGCACCCGCGCCATGAGGCCCTAGCCTCCGGTGGTCGACATGTGCCGCGCCACGGCCGGGCGGGCGGCGCGCTCGATATGGAAATCGTGGCCCATGGGCTTGGCGTCGACCGCGCCGCGGATCGCCGCGATCAGCTCCGCGTCCGACGCGCCGGCGCGGAGCAGGGCGCGCAGGTCGCAGGCGTCCTCGCGGCCGAGGCAGGTGTGCAGGGTGCCGGTGCAGGTCAGCCGCACGCGGTTGCAGCTCTCGCAGAAATTGTGGCTGAGCGGGGTGATGAAGCCGAGGCGGCCGCCGGTCTCCGCCACCTCCACGTAGCGCGCCGGGCCGCCGGTGGAGAGCGGCAGGTCGGTCAGCGTCCAGAAGCTTTCCAGCGTCCGGCGGACCTCGCCGAGCGAGATGAACTCGTCGGTGCGGTCGACCTCCACCTCGCCCATCGGCATGGTCTCGATCAGGGTGACGTCGACGCCGCGCCTGTGCGCCCAACGGATCAGCTCCGGTATTTCGGCGGCGTTGTTGTCCTTCAGAGCCACGGCGTTGAGCTTGACCTTCAGCCCTGCGGCTTGGGCGGCGTCGATGCCGCCGACCACCTTGGCCAGGTCGCCCCCGCGGGTGAGGGTGCGGAACAGATCCGGCTTCAAGGTGTCGAGCGAAACATTGATCCGGGTCACGCCGAGCGCCGCCAGGGGCTGGGCGAACTCCGCCAGCCGGGTGCCGTTGGTGGTCAGGGTCAGCTCGTCCAGGGCTCCGGTCGCCAGATGCCGCGACAGGTTTTCGAACAGCCCCATCACGCCCTTGCGCATCAGGGGCTCGCCGCCGGTGATGCGCAGCTTCCGCGTCCCCAGCGCCACGAAGGCCGAGGCGACGCGGTCCAGCTCCTCCAGGCTCAGCACCTCGGCCTTCGGCAGGAAGGTCATGTGCTCGGCCATGCAGTAGACGCAGCGCAGGTCGCAGCGGTCGGTGACCGACAGGCGCAGATAGGTCACCGTCCGGCCGAAGCCGTCGACCAGGGCGCGCGGACCTTGCGAAGAGGAGCCATCGTAGGGCGTCATGCAGACGGGAACATAGAGAGGAATGGGCCTTGGCGACAGGGGCGGGGACGATCGGCGGGCTGGAGGCGGTGGTGCTGGCCGCCGGGTCCGGCCTGCGGTTCGGCGGCGGCAAGCTGCTCGCCCCCTATGCCGGCGCACCCTTGCTTAACGCCGCCCTGGCCGCAGCGTTCGCCGCTCCGGCGCGCGGGGTGACCGTGGTGACCGGCGCCGATGCCGCGCGGGTGACGGCCGCCGCCCGCGCCTTCGATCCGCGCGTGAGGATCGTCCACGCCGCCGACCACGCCGAAGGCATGGGGGCGTCGTTGCGCGCCGGGATCGCCAGCCTGCCGGACGATACGACCGGCGTCTTCGTCTTCCTGGGCGACATGCCGCGCGTGCCGGTGGCCGTGCTGCAGCCGCTGGCCGAGGCCCTGGCGGCGGGCGCGCCGGCGGCGGCGGCGGTCTTCCAGGGCCGCCGCGGCAATCCTGTGCTGATCGGCCGGGCGTTGTTCGAGGACCTCCTGTGCCTCACCGGCGACGCCGGCGCGCGGGCCGTGCTCCAGCGCCTCGGCGACCGCCTGGCGCTTGTCGAAGCCCCAGACGATGGCGTCCTGTTCGACGTGGACGAGCCTCAGGACCTGGGTGTCAGACCAGCCTAGTAGAAGGCGCCGTAGATCACCTGGCGGATGCGGCCGGTGCGTCGGCTGACCAGCAGCAAGTCGGGTCCGTAACGCACCCAGACGTAGTTGGATGGCGGCGGCGCAAGGCCGTAGAGGCCGTAGTCCATGAAGAAGTAGCGCGAGGTGAGGAACAGGAAGGGCAGCGACTGGCCGCTGTCCCAGCGCCGGTAGCCCCAGCCGCTGGGGTAGCTGAAGGCCGGCCCTCGGATCGCCTGGTGCGACCGGCCCTGATAGACGAACTGGCCGGCGGGCCGGCCGCCGGAATTCATGGGTCCGCGCGCGGCCGCGCCGGGCGGCGGCCCTTGCCGCGTCACCTGGCTCTGCTGCCGCGCCGTCTGGCTCTGCTGATGGGTGGCGACGGCGCCGCGCGAGGGATTGCCCATCCGCCCGCCACGTTGCTGTGCGACGGCCGGCTGCGTATTGCCGGCCTGCGCGCCGGGCGCGGCGCCCCGCCCCTGGCCGCGGCCCATCTGGCCCTGGCCGCCAGGTCCACGCGTCTGGCCCCCTGCGGGGCGGCCGCCTTGCGGCTGTCCGCCGCCATGGGCCGCGCCGCGCTGCGGCTGATCGCGTCTCTGGTCGGGTTGGGCGACGGCTGCGCTGGACGCGAGCAGGGCGGCGGTCAGGGTTACGAAGATCAGGCGCCTGTGCATGGCGTGGCGTTCCTCATTTGGATCGGCGTCCGGGATACGCCGTGGCCCATGGGAAACGCCTAGGCGCCGCCAATAGCCCAACCGCCCTGGCTCGCCCTCGCCCGTTGCGGAGGCGGCGTCCTAGCTCTTCACGAACGGCAGGCTCGTCGTCGGCGGTCGCCCCATGGCCAGCAGCGCATTGGCCACGGCCGGGGCGATCACCGGCGTACCGGGCTCGCCGACGCCGCTTGGCGGATTGGGCGAGGTGACGAAATAGGTCTCCACCGTCGGGGCCTCGGAATTCCGGAGCACCCGATAGCCGTCGAAATTCGCCTGCTGCACCTCGCCGTCCTTCAGCTCGATCTTGCCGTAGAGGGCCGCCGAGAGGCCGAGGCAGGTGCCGCCCTCCATCTGCGCCGCCACCTGGTCGGGTGCGATCACCGTGCCGCAGTCGATGGCGGTGACCACCCGGCCGACCTTGGGCTGGCCATTCTCCAGCTTCACCTCGGCCACCTGGGCGACCACCGAGCCGAAGCTCTCGTGCACCGCCACGCCGCGGGTCCAACCGGCCGGGGCGGGGGTCGCCCAGCCGGCCTTTTCGGCGGCCAGGTTCAGCACCGCCAGATGCCGGTTGGCGCCGGCCTTGGCGTAGAGCATGCGGCGGTACTCCACAGGGTCCTTGCCCGCCGCCTTGGCCAGCTGGTCGACGGTGTGCTCCATGACGAAGGCGGTGTGGGTCGCCCCCACCGAGCGCCACCAGAGCACCGGCACGCCGACGTCGGCGGACAGCACCTGGGCGTCGACCACCGGCGTCGCCTTCAGGTAGGGCGAGCCCTTGGCGCCCTCCACCGAGGTCTCGTCCAGCTTGGGCGTGCCCATCGGCGAGCCCTTCATGATCGACTGGGTGACCACCCGGTGGCGCCACGCAGCCGGCATGCCGCCCGCATCCAGGCTGACCCGCACCGCGTGGTGGGTCAGCGGCCGGTAGTAGCCGGCGCGCATGTCGTCCTCGCGGGTCCAGACCAGCTTCACCGGCCGGCCGCCGCCCACGTGCTTGGCGATGCGCACCGCCTCGGCCACGTAGTCGGACTGGAAATTGGTCCGCCGCCCGAACGAGCCGCCGGCGTAAAGCGTCTCCACCTCGATATTGCCGGGCAGGTTGCCGACGATCTTCGCCGCATTGAGCTGGTCAAGCGTCGGCGACTGCGAGCCGTGGATCAGCTTGCAGCTCTGGCCCTTGACGATGGCCACGCAGTTCAGCGGCTCCATGGCGGCGTGCGCCAGGTAGGGGAAGTCGTAGGTGACCTCGACGGCCGCCGTCCCCGCGCCGGCCTGGGCCACCGCGCCCTTAGCCTCGAAAGGCTGCCAGGTGGCGCCGGTCGGCTGGACCTTGCCGGCGGCGAGGGCGGCGTACTGCGCCTGGATCTGGTCCGAGCTGCGGGTCTCCGCGCCGGTCTCGTCCCACTTCACCTTCAGGGCGTCGCGGCCCTGCCGGGCGGCCCAGGTGTTCTGCGCCGTCACCGCGACCCCGGTCGGGATCTGGAACACGTCCACCACGCCGGCCACCTTGCGCGCCGCGCTGTCGTCGAACGAGGCCACCTTGGCCCCGAACTTCGGCGGGTGGGCGACCATCGCGGTCAGCATGTTCGGCAGGTGGATGTCCTGGGTGTAGGTGGCCGTTCCGGTGCTCTTCAGCCCGGAATCCTTGCGGCGCACCTTCGGCGTGCCGATCAGGGTGAAGGTCTTGGGGTCCTTCAGGGTCGGGGCCTGCGGCGGCTTCAGCTTGGCCGCGTCGGGCAGCAGCTCGGCGAAGCCCGCCTGCCTGCCGCTCTTGGCGTGGCTGACCACGCCGTCCTGCACGGTGATCTCGCCGGCCGGCGCGTTCCACTTGGCGGCGGCGGCCTGCACGAACATGGCGCGGGCCGAGGCGCCGGCGTTGCGCAGCTGCATCCAGGAGTTGGCGATGGCCGAAGAGCCGCCGGTGCCCTGCACGCCCATCATGGCGTTGGAGTAGACCTTGGCGTTGGCCGGGGCGAACTCGACCTTCACCTTCGACCAGTCGGCGTCGAGCTCCTCCGCCGCAATGGCGGCGAGGCCGGCGTGGTTGCCCTGGCCGAACTCGATGTGCTTGGAGACCACCGTCACCCAGCCGTCCGCGCCGACCTTGATGAACGGTCCGAAGGCGCCGAAGTCGTGTGGCGCGCCGAGCGCCAGGATGTCGGCGGGCGAGCAGCCGACCACCAGGGCGCCGCCGGCCAGGGTCGCGCCGATGGCCAGGGCGTCGCGCCGGGTGGCGCCGTCGGCGAGGAAGCGGTCGAGGGGCTTGTTCATGGCGCTGATCCCTCTCAGATCGCCGGGACCGGCGTGGGCGCCGGCACGTCGAGCGGCGGCGCGTCGGAGGCCACCTGCGGCAGGCCCGCCGCATCCTTGATGGCCGCGCGGATCCGCTGGTAGGTGCCGCAACGGCAGATGTTGCCGTCCATGCCGGCGGTGATCTCGTCGTCGGTGGGCTTGGGCTTGCTGGCCAGCAGGGCCACCGCGCTCATGATCTGGCCCGACTGGCAGTAGCCGCATTGCGGCACGTCGTGCCGCTCCCAGGCGACCTGCACCGGATGGGTCCCGCCGAGGCCTTCGATGGTGGTGATCTTGGCGGCGCCCAGCACTGAGATCGGCGTCGAGCAGGAGCGGATCGGTTGGCCGTCGGCGAGCACCGTGCAGGCGCCGCACTGGCCGATCCCGCAGCCGTACTTCGACCCGGTCATGCCCAGCTCGTCGCGCAGCACCCACAGGAGGGGCGTGTCCGGCGCGGCCTGCACGCTCATCGATTTGCCGTTGATCTGCAGCGTCGCCGCCATCTCGCTCTCCACGAACCCGTCGTCGGCGCGATCCTAACGCCGTTCAGACGCCGGCGTAAGCGGCGCGGCGGTTGCCCGGGCGGCGCGGGGTCCGCTACTGCTGGGTCGATCACGGGGAAGTTCAGGAGAGACCATGTTCCGCCACGCCTTCGCCGCCGCGCTCGCCACCGTCCTGGGCGCGGCCGCAGGCCTCGCCGCCGCGCCCGCCCTCGCCGCCGATGGCGCCCAGCTGTTCGCCCTGCAGTGCCGCGCCTGCCACCAGGCGGCCAGCACCCCCATGGCCCCGGCCCTGACCGGCGTGGCCGGGGCGAAGATCGCCGCGCGGCAGGACTTCGCCTATTCGCCGGGCCTGAAGGCCAAGGGCGGGACCTGGACCGATGCCAACCTCGAGGCCTTCCTCAAGTCGCCCACCGCCTTCGCGCCGGGGACCAAGATGCCCATCGCCGTGCCGGCCGACGACGGCCGCGCCGCGATCGTCGGCTACCTGCATACGCTGAAGTAGCCGCCAGGAGCCACGCCGCGCCGATGGACGCCTTCCCCGCCTTCTTCCCGCTCACCGGCCGCACGGTGGTGGTGGCGGGCTCGGGCCCGGCTGCGGAGGCCAAGGTGCGGCTGTTCGACGGCTCGCCGGCCCGGCTGGTCCGGCTCGAGGGGGACGCAGGCCTGGACGCCAAGGCCTACGCCGGCGCCGCGCTGGCCTTCGTGGCGACGGAGGACGACGCCTATGCCGAGGCCGCGGCGAAGGCCGCCCGGGCCGCCCATGTGCCGGTCAATGTCGTCGACCGCCCGGCGCTCTGCGACTTCACCACCCCGGCGGTGATCGACCGCGGCGAGGTGGTGGCGGCGATCGGCACCGGCGGCGCCTCGCCCATGCTCGCCGCCCTGCTGCGCCACGACATCGAGGCCCGGGTGCCCGAAGGCGCCGGCCGCGTCGCGGCCCTGCTGCGCAGCCTGCAGGACGAGATCCGCCAGGCCCGGCCTGAGACCCATGCCCGCCGCGCCTTTCTGCGCGCCGCCCTCTCGGGGCCAGCCGCCGAAGCCGCCGCGGCCGGCGACATGGCCCTGGCCAAGACCAAGCTGCGCGAAGCCCTCGCCCAGGAGGGGACGCCGAAGGGCCTGATCAGCTTCGTGCTGGGGATCGGTGCGGCCGAGCGCCTGACGCTGGCCGCGGTGCGCGCCCTGGCCGCCGCCGACGTGCTGGTGCTGGACGACGGGCTCGATCCGGAGGTCCTGGCGCTCGCCCGCCGCGACGCCGAGCGCCACGCCGCGCGCGACCTCACCGTCGAACACCTCGTCGAACTCGCCAACCGCGGCCTGCAGCTGGTGCGGATCACCGCCGGCCCCCCAGCGCCGGAGGAACTCACCGCCCTCGCGGAGCTTGGCGCCGAGGTGCGCGTGGCGCCGGTGGCCTAGGCGTCCTTGCTCGGGGCCGGCGCGGGGATCTCGAGCACGTCGCGGATATCCAGGGCCCAGGGCATGGCCGAGCGGCAGAAGCCCTGCTTCTTCGGCGCCAGCTGCGCCCTCTGCTTCACCCCGCCCAGCCGCAGGAAGACGAAGCTCGGCGTCTCGCCCTTGGAGGAGTAGAGCGCCGCGCCGCAGGTGGCGCAGAAGGTGGTGGCGACCGCATCGCCGCTGTCGCCGGTCTTCCGATAGGTCCTGGGCGCGCCGCTCAGCCGGAACCGCTCGACCAGGACCGGGACGTTGACCCGGTATGGGGCGCCCGAGATCGTCTGGCAGTCGGTGCAATGGCAGATGATCACGTTGTCCGGATTGATCTCCGCCTCGTAGGTGATCTCGCCGCAATGGCATCCGCCGTCGATCTTCACGTCGCCCCCCCGCGTCTTCAAGGCTGGCCTCAGCGGTCCAGCGATCGGCCCTTGGTCTCCGGCAGCAGCAGCAGGCAGGTGGCCACCGACAGCGCCGTGAAGGCGAAGGGGTACCAGAGGCCGGAATAGATGTTGCCCACCGCCGCCACGATGGCGAAGGCGGTGAACGGCACGAAGCCGCCGATCCACCCGGTGCCGATGTTGTAGGGCAGCGACATGCCGGTGTAGCGGATCCGGGTCGGGAACAGCTCAACCAGGCAGGCGGCGATTGGGCCGTAGAGCGCGGTGGCGGCGACCACGAACACCATCAGCCAGCCGAAGGCGCCGACCAGGTTCATCCGCGCCGGATCGGCCTTGGCCGGATAGCCGCCGTGCGCCAGGGCCTCCTTGACCTTGCCCTCGACGTCGGCCTTCACCGCCTTGACCACCTCCTTCGGCAGGCCGCGGGCGTCGGAGGCGGTGATGGTGATCAGCCCGACCCGCACCTGGGCGGTCGTCCCCGGCGGGGCGGCGACGTTCTGGTAGCTGACCCCGGCGTTGGCCAGGATGGACTTGGCGATGTCGCAGGAGGAGGTGAAGTTGGCCTTGCCGACCGGATCGAACTGCAGGGAGCAGTCGGCCGGGTCGGCGATCACGCTCACCGGCGTCGCCGCCTGCGCCTCGGCCAGCGCCGGGTTCAGGGTCCGCGCCAAGCCGTGGAAGCCGGGGAAGAAGGCGACCAGCATCAGGGTCATGCCGAACAGCATCACGGGCTTGCGGCCGATGCGGTCGGAGAGCCAGCCAAACAGCACATAGCCCGCGGCGCTGACCGCCGCTGCGCCCATCATCAGGGCGTTGATGGTCGCAGGCTCCACCTTCAGGAACTTCTCCATGAAGGTCTGGACGTAGAAGAAGGCGGTGTACCAGACCGCGCCCTGGGCGCTCATGATGGCGACCAGCGCCAGCAGCACGATCTTCAGATTGGGCCAGTGGCCGAAGGCGTCGGCGAACGGCCGCTCGGAGGTCTCGCCGCGGGCCTTCATCCGCGCGAACTCCGGGCTCTCCGAGAGCTTGAGGCGCATGAAGATCGAGATCGCCAAGAGCCCCGCCGAGACCAGGAACGGGATCCGCCAGCCCCAGGCGTCGAACGCGCCCGGGCCGAAGACCCGCCCCAGCGCCAGGCGGCTGACCAGGATCACCAGCAGGGCGGCGAACAGGCCGAACGCGGCGGAGGTCTGCACCCAGGCGGTGGCGCGGCCACGGGCGTTGTCCGGCGCGTGCTCGGCCACATAGATCGCCGCCCCGCCGTACTCGCCGCCCAGCGCGAAGCCCTGGACGATGCGCATCAGCACCAGGAGCGCAGGGGCCACGATGCCGGCGGTGGCGTAGGAGGGCAGCAGGCCGATCAGGAAGGTCGCCCCGCCCATCAGGATGACTGTGACCAGGAAAGCGCCCTTGCGGCCCAGCCGGTCGCCGATGCGGCCGAACACCAGGGCCCCGATCGGCCGGAACAGGAAGCCCGCGCCGAACAGGGCGAGCGCCGCCACGTAGCCCGCGGTCTCCGGCAGGCCGGAGAAGAAGGTCCGGGAGATCACCTGGGTCAGGCTGCCGAAGACGAAGAAGTCGTACCACTCGAAGGTGGTGCCGGCCGCCGAGGCGGCGACCACGGTCCTGAGCGAGGTGACCTTCGCGGGCGCACCCTCGATCGCCAGTTCCGCCATACCGCAAACCCTCCCCGAACGCTTTGGGGAAGCTCTATCACCGGCCGCCGAGCGCTTGAAAGGGCGTGCGGCCCGCGTCAGGCGACCGCGTGGCCCTCGCCGTCGTCCTCATCCGCGACCTGCGGCTGGCTGAGCCGGGCGATCTCGGCGATCAGGGCGCCGGGCGAGATCGGCTTGCCGACCACGCCGTCCATGCCAGCGTCTAGATAGCGCCGCTGCTGGTGGGAGAGCACGTTGGCGGTGAGCGCCACGATCGGTGTGGTGGCTGCGGCGCCGCCGAGCGCGCGGATGCGGCGGGCCGCCTCCAGCCCGTCGATGCCCGGCATCTGCACGTCCATCAGGATCACGTCGAAGCCGCCGCGCTCGGCCGCCTCGACTCCCAGATAGCCGTCCGCCGCGGTCTCCACGGAGGCCCCGAGCCCTTCAAGCAGCTTGGTGGCGATCATCCGGTTGGTGGAGTTGTCCTCGACCACCAGCAGCTTCAGCCCCGCCAGCACCGGCAGGGCCATGTCGTCCAGGGGCCGCGCCTCGGCCGCCGCCGGCTCCGCCTCGACCTCCAGCCAGAAGGTCGAGCCCTCGCCCTCGGTGGAGATGAAGCCCACGTCGCCGGCCATCATCTCGGCCAGCCGCTTGGTGATCGCCAGGCCCAGGCCCGAGCCGCCGAACCGGCGGGTGGTCGAGGCGTCGCCCTGGTCGAACCGCTGGAAGATCCGCGCCTGCGCCCCCGTCGGGATGCCGACGCCGGTGTCCTCCACCTCGAAGCGCAGGACGCCGCGCATCGGCGCGAAGCAGCGCACCTTGACGCCGCCCTGGCCGGTGAACTTCACGGCGTTGCCGATCAGGTTGAACAGCGCCTGGCGCAGCCGCACCGGGTCGGCGCGCACCCAGCCCACCTGGCGGTCGACGTCGATCTCGACCGTCAGCCCCTTGGCCTCGGCCTGCGGGCGCAGCAGCCGCGCCACGCCCTCGACCAGGGCCGCCACGTCCACCGGCTCGCGGGTCAGCTCCAGGTGGCCGGCCTCGATCTTCGAGAAATCGATCACGTCGTTGAGCAGCTCGGCCAGCATCTGGCCGCAGGACAGCGCCTCCTCGAGCATCGCCCGGCCGTCTTCGGTCAGGTGCTCGCTCTTCAGCAGGTGCAGCACGCCCATGACGCCGTTCATCGGCGTGCGGATCTCGTGGCTCATGTTGGCCAGGAAGGCGGCCTTGGCCTCGGCGCCCGCCTCGGCGGCCTGTTGGGCCTCCAGTAGGGCGATCTCCTGGCGCTTGCGGGCGTCGAAGTCCTGCACCAGGCCCACGGCGCGCAGCCAGCGGCCGTTGCGGGCCACCTTCAGGTGGTGCGAGACGCGCACCCAGCGGGTCTCGCCGTTGGGATGGACGACGCGGGCCTCGAAGGCCTCGCCCGAGCGCTTGGAGCCGGTGTGCAGGGCGCGGAACGAGGCGCGCACATGCTCCAGGTCGTCCGGGTGGAAGCCGGGGAAGCGCAGTTGGGTCGCCTCCTCGTAGGTGGCGTGTTTCTGGCCGGTCAGCCGTTCGAACTCCGGCGAGGCCCAGAAGGTCTTGGCCACGTGGTCGATCTCGTAGACGCCGGCCTCGGCGGCCTCCAGGGCCAGCGACAGCCGGCTGGCGTTGGCCTGCGCGTCCCGGCGCGCCTTGCGCATCTGCTGCTCGCCGCGCCGCGCCGCGTCGCGCGCCCGGGCCAGCTCGGTGATGTCCTCGGAAATGCCCTTCAGCGCGAAGACCCCGCCGGGACGGGGCTCGGTGCGGAAGGTGGCGCGCAGCGTCAGCCAGCCGCCGGCGGTCTTGATCCGGTGCTCCATCTGCGCCGCTTCGCCGGTGGTGGCGCCGCGGACCAGGGCAACCTGCACCTTCGCCCGCTCGCTCGGATGCAGCACGGAGTAGAAGCCGGCGGGCCCGGTGACCTGGGCCTTCGGAATGCCGGTCATCGCCTCCAGTTCGTCGGACCAGTAGGTCCGGTGCTCCAGGGGTTCGTAGCTCCAGATGCCGACCCCGGCGGCGACGCCGAGCAGCTTGCGGGTGCGCCGGGCGTCCTCCAGCTCCTGGGCGTGGGCCCGCTCCTCGGTGGCGTCGCGCAGGGTGCAGATGTGCTGGCCGTTGGCCATCATCTGCCGCCGGGCGGCGAACCAGCGCCACTCGCCGTCCTTGGTCAGCAGGCGGATCTCGCTCTCGAAGACGTCGCCCACGCGGCTCTTGGCGACCCGCTCGCGGACGCCGGGCAGGTCCTCGGGATGGATGAAGTCGGCGATCGGCCGGCCGATCAGCTCCGCCTCGCTAAGGCCGGTCAGCGCCTGCCAGGCCGGATTCACCAAGGTGAACAGGCCACCCTCGCGGACAACGTGCATGAGGTCGCGGCTGTTCTCGAACAGCCAGCGGATCATGTCGGGCTTTTCGGCCGCGCCGGATGCGCGCTTTTTGGCCATCGACTTCCCTCACCAACGGAAGTCGCATAACCCAGTCAGGTAAACACAAGGTTTGGAGGCCCCTGCGGCCTAGAGCCCGCCCCTTGTCAGAAGGCGCTTTCGCCGGTGATCGCGCGGCCGAGGATCAGGGCGTGGACGTCGTGCGCGCCCTCATAGGTGTTGACCGTCTCCAGGTTCGCCGCATGGCGCATCACATGGTACTCGCCGGAGATGCCGTTGCCGCCGTGGATGTCGCGGGCCTCGCGGGCGATGGCCAGGGCCTTGCCGCAGTTGTTGCGCTTCATCAGGCTGATGGCTTCGGGGACCCAGGCGCCCTGGTCGATCAGCCGGCCCAGCGCCAGCGCGCCTTCGAAGCCTAGCGCGATCTCGGTCTGCATGTCGGCCAGCTTCTTCTGCACCAGCTGGCGGGCGGCCAGCGGCTTGCCGAACACCTGGCGCGTGGCGACGTAGTCGCGGCTGGCGTGCAGGCAGAACTCCGCCGCCCCCATGGCCCCCCAGGCGATGCCGTAGCGCGCCTTGTTGAGGCAGGAGAACGGACCCCGCAGGCCCGAGACGTCCGGCAGCATCATGTCCTCGGGCACGAAGACGTCGGCCAGCGCGATCTCCCCGGTCACCGAGGCGCGCAGCGAGAGCTTGTTGAGGATCTTCGGCGTCTCGAAGCCCTTGGACCCGCGCTCCACCAGGAAGCCGCGGATCACCCCGTCCAGCTTGGCCCAGACCAGGGCCACGTCGGCGATCGGCGCATTGGTGATCCACATCTTGGCGCCCGAGAGCGAGAAGCCGCCGGAGACCTTCTTCGCCACGGTGCGCATGGAGCCGGGGTCCGAGCCGCCGTCCGCCTCGGTGAGGCCGAAGCAGCCGATGATCTCGCCCTTGGCCATGCCGGGCAGGAACTTCCGCTTCTGGGCCTCGGAGCCGAAGGCGTAGATCGGGTACATGACCAGCGACGACTGCACGCTCATCGCCGAGCGGTAGCCGCTGTCGATCGCCTCGATCTCGCGGGCGATCAGGCCATAGGCCACGTGGTTGACGCCGGCGCACCCGTACTCTTCCGGGAGCGTGGGGCCCAGGAAGCCCAGTTCGCCCATCTCGGTCATGATCTCGCGGTCGAACCGTTCCTCGGCGAAGGCCGAGACCACCCGGGGCAGCAGCTTGTCGCGGGCGTAGGCGCGCGCCGCCTCCCCGACCATCCGCTCGTCTTCCGAAAGCCGCGAGGCCAGGTCCAGCGGATCGTCCCAGCGGAAGGTCTTCTGGTCGGCGGCCGTGTCGAGGGGCATCGGAAATCTCCCAAACGAATGGGCGGCTTATGACGGCAAATCAGCTCCCCGTGTAGACGCCTTTGCGCTTCTCGGTGAAGGCGAGGCGGGATTCCTTGACGTCGTTGGGCGCCTTGCGGGCGAAGCCCAGGCCCACGCTTTCGTAGCGCAGCGCGGCCTCCAGACCGGCGTCGACGCTGTGCTGCAGCACCCGCTTGGACATCCTGAGCGCCAACGGCGGCCACTGGGTCATCAGGCCGGCGTAGGCCACTGCCTCCTCCACCAGGCTCTCCGCCGGGACGATGCGGTTGAGCAGGCCCAGGCCCAACGCCTCCTCGGCGTCCACTGCGCGGCTGGTGAAGATCAGGTCGGCGGCCGTCGCATAGCCCACGATCCGCGGCAGGAAGTAGGAGAGGCCGCTGTCCGGCGACAGGCTGCGCTCGATGAACACGCTCTTGAAGCGCGCGGCGGGCGATCCCAGCCGCACGTCGCAGGCCAGCGCCGTCGACATGCCCGCGCCGGCCGCCACGCCGTTGATCGCGCCCACCATCGGCTTGTCCAGCTCGGCCCACATGGTCGCCCAGCGGCCGACCCAGCCGTCCTCGTCGAGCCGCCCGCCCTGCGAGGTGGGTTCCTCGATGCGCCCCGTCGCCACCGGGCCCGCGCCCAGCAGGTCCGCGCCGGCGCAGAAGCCGCGGCCGGCGCCGGTGAGCACCACGGCGCGCACCTCGTCATCGGCCTTCAGCGCCGCCACCGCCTGCTGCACCTCGTCGCGCAAGGTGGGGGAGATGGCGTTCAGCCGGTCGGGGCGGTTCAGCGTCAGGACGCCGACGTGCCCGCGCCGCTCGAGGGTGATGGCTTCGTAGTCGCCCGCTTCGTAGGCCATGGCGTTCCTCCGCTTGGGACCTTCGGCCGAAGCATCGCGCCGAAGGCCGGCGGCGACCACAGATATCCGCAGATTTGCGATTCATTCTCATTGTCAGGCTCGGCCTAGCTAGTTAAGAACGACTCTCAGTTGCAGGAAAGTGGGCGTATGGGCGGGTCGACGCGGGGCGTGGTGGGCTATCGCAAGGCGCGGAACGGCCATGTGGTGCGGGCCCTGGCGCTCGCGGCTGGGGTCGCGACCGGTGTCGCGACACTGGGCGGCGCGGCGCATGCCGAGGAGGCCGCCACCGAGGTGTCCGGCGTGGTGGTGAAGGGCGAACAGTTGCCGCTCAGCCACGACACCGGTCTGGCCACCCTGGCCACCACCATCCAGGACACGCCCCAGGCGATCAGCCTGATCACCGCCGAGCAGTTGAAGGCCCTAGGGATCGCCAGCCTGGAAGGCGCCCTGCGCAACGTGCCCGGCATCACCATCGCCATTGGCGAGGGCGGCACGCTCTCCGGCGACCAATTCAAGATCCGCGGCTTCGACGCCAAGGACGACCTCTACCTCGACGGGCTGCACGACTTCGGCGCCTACACCCGCGACAGCTTCGACTACCAGGAGGTCCAGGTGCTCAAGGGCCCCTCGGGCGCCATGTTCGGCCGCTCGACCGCCGGCGGGGCGATCAACGTGGTCACCCGCACCCCGCAGCTGCAGGACTTCGGCAGCGTCGACCTCTATGCCGGCAATGGCGACTACTACCGCGGCCTCGCCGACCTCAACCACCAGATCGGTCCGACCGCGGCCGTGCGGCTGACCGTCATGGCCAACGACACCGGGGTGGTGGACCGCGACCTGATCTATTCGCAGCGCTGGGGCGCGGCGCTCAGCGGCGCCATCGGCCTGGGCACGGACACCACGCTCAGCGCCAACTACACCCACCAACACAACCACCAGCGGCCCGACTACGGCATCATCATCGCGCAGCCGCCGGGCTCCATTGTGGCCTTGCCTGCCAGCGAATATGGCGTGGGGGTCGAGCGCTCGAGCTTCCTCGGCTTCCGCAACGACGTCGACCGGTCGGACACCGACCTGCTGACCGTCCGCTTCACCCACCAGGCGTCCGACAAGCTCAGCTTCACCTCGGACACCCGCTACGCGGCCTATTCCCGCTACTTCCAGTATTCGACACTGGACCAGTGCACGGCGGCCTGCACCGCGGCCCTGTTCGATGGCAATCCGGCCACCGAGGCGTTCGGCGGCATCGGCGGCTCCAGCCCCTACCAGATGGACGCCTGGGGCCTGCAGAACGTCTCCACCGCGCGGCTGGACTACGACCTCGGCCCGTTCAAGAACCAGGCGATCCTCGGCCTCGACCTCTCCAAGGAGGTCAACGACAAGCACTTCCTCGCCTACACCCTGCCGCCGGGGATCACGACCCGGCCGGCCATGCCGCATCCGATCGTGGGCCCGAACCCGAACTTCCCGGCCGGCTACGGAGTGTTCAACCCGGTCCCGGGCGTGAACCTGTTCTGCCCGGCGACCGGCAACTGCACCACCAATGTGCTGGGCGGGGCGGTGGTCTCCAATGTGGCCGGGACGGGGACGCTGCAGAGCAAGGGTGACAGCACCGACGCCGGCCTCTTCCTGACCGACCGGCTGTGGCTGGCCGACGCCTGGTCGGTGATCGGCAGCTACCGGCTCGACCGCTACGACGCCAAGCTGGACACCCTGCTCTACACCGGCCTGCCGGCCCCGGAGGTCAAGGCGCCGGCGACGCTGAAGAGCCCCCGCATCAGCCTGGTGTTCGAGCCCCACGCCGACCAGACCTACTACCTGTCCTGGGGCAAGTCGCAGACCCCGCAGGGCACCTCCATCGTCGGCGCCGGCACGGCGCTCACCCTCACCGCCAAGGACCTCGCGCCGGAGGACAGCCAGATCTGGGAGGCGGGCGCCAAGCTGCCCGTCCCCGGCACGCGGCTGGCCGCCACGATCTCGATCTTCGACATCAAGAAGGACAACGCCCTGCAGACCGATCCGGCCACCGGATTCCTGCAGGCCCAGTCCGGCGAGAAGCAGCAGGTCAAGGGGATCGAACTCGGCCTGACCGGCAAGGTGACCCAGGCCTGGACGGTCAGCGCCGGCTACACCTACCTCGACGCCACGATCAAACAATCCTTCGCCAACTGCGCCGTGCCGACCAGCACGACGGGCGTGCCCACCAACATCGTCTGCCCGGTGGGCGTCACGGCGGCCCTGCCGATCCTCAACACCGTCGCGGTCGGTCAGCAGGTGACCTTCGTGCCGAAGACGTCCGCCACCCTGTTCACCGAGTACCACCTCGACAGCGTCCTGCCGGGCCTCAAGGTCGGCGGCGACGTCACCTACCAGTCGAAGCTGTTCCTGGGTTACACGGCGCGCAGCGTCAGTTTCACGAACCGCGCGACCCTCACCGCCGCCAAGATCGCCGAGACGCCGGAGAGCGTCAGCCTCGACGCCTTCGCCAGCTACCGAACCGGCCGCTACCGGTTCGCGGTCAACGCCTATAACCTCGCCAACCGACTGAACTACACCCAGGTGTTCGGCACGCGGGCGACACCGGCGGCGGGCCGCACGGTGATCTTCTCGGTGGGGGCCAACTTCTAGCCGTGCTGCTGACTGTCGAGACCCTGCTGCGCCCGGACCAGGTCGCCCTCTGCCGCGAACGGCTTGCCGCGGAAACCTGGGTGGACGGCCGGGTCACGGCCGGCGAGCAGTCGGCGCGGGCCAAGCGCAACCTGCAGCTCCCGGAGGATGCGCCGGCCGCCCGCGAACTCGGCGAGATGATCCTGGCCGCGCTCGGCCGCAACCCGGCCTTCGTCTCGGCCGCCCTGCCGCTCCGGGTCTTCCCGCCGCTGTTCAACCGCTACGACGCGGGCATGGCCTTCGACACCCATGTGGACAACGCCATCCGCTTCGCCGGGCCGGTGCGGTTCCGGACCGACCTGGCGGCCACCCTGTTCCTCACCGATCCGGCCGACTACGACGGCGGTGAGCTGATCGTCGAGGACACCTTTGGCGAACACGCCGTGAAGCTCGCGGCCGGCGACCTGGTGCTCTATCCGGCCTCCAGCCTGCACCGGGTGGCGCCGATCACCCGCGGGTCGCGCTGGGCGGCCTTCTTCTGGGCGCAGTCGATGATCCGCTCCGACGCCCAGCGGGGCCTCCTGTGGACCCTCGACGAGGCGATCCAGGCGCTCACCATCAAGGTCGGCCAGGCCGATCCGCAGCTGGTCAGCCTCACCGGCCTCTACAACAATCTCCTCAGGATGTGGTCGGAGGTCTGATCGGGGGCCTCGGAGTCGGAAAACCGCTCCTATTTGAACCCCTTGGCGCAACCGGACCGCGGGTTTGGTGTTCCGCTTCCGACTCGTCCTTCAAGGAACCGCCGCCATGACCGGCGCCTTCGCCATCCTGAAACCCTTCGCCTGGCTGGCGGTCGTCGCCTTCGTCAGCGGTTTCCTCGGCTATCTGGCGCTCGGTCATCCGGGCGTCGCCTTCGCCAAGGGCGACGACGTGCAGGCGTCCGAGACCTCCGGCCCCGCCTCCGCCGACTGGAACCTGCCCAAGCACATCTAGCCGAGGTCGTCCGGGGCCTAAGCCCCGCGCGCCACGAACCAGCCGTTGCGGAAGCCGTCCTGCGCCTTGCCGTAGACGAAGGGCTCGCCCTCGGGCGTGCTCAGCCGACCGCCGGCCGCCGCCAGCACCGCATGGCCCGCGGCGATGTCCCATTCCATGGTCGGCCCGTGCCGGGGATAGATGTCGGCCGCGCCCTCGGCGATGCGGCAGAGCTTGATCGACGAATCCATCGCCTCGCGCTTGTCGAAGCCATACTGGGCGGCGAGCGCCTGGATGGTCTCCTCCTTCATGGTGTGGCTGAGCAGGGCCACCGCCTCGCCGGCCGGCCAGGTCCGCGCGCGCACCTGCGCCGCCGCGCCGCCGTTCACCCGCTTCAGGCAGTGATCGCCGGAGGTGAACCAGGTTTCCGCGCTGGGCGGGGCGGCGACGGCCCCGGCCACCGGCCGGCCGTCCTCGATCAGCCCGATGTTGACCGTGAAGTTCGGATCGCCGCGCACGAAGGCCTTGGTGCCGTCCAGCGGGTCGACCAGGAAGAACCGGGGTCCGATGGCGTCCGGCGTGCCGAATTCCGAGGCGTCCTCCTCGGAGATGATCGGGACGTCGGGGAAACGCTTGCGCAGCGCCTCGAGGATCAGCGCCTCGCCGCGCTGGTCGGCCTCGGTCACCGGGCTCTCGTCGGCCTTGTGGGTCACCGCCAGCCCCGAGCGCCAGAGCGGCAGGATCAGCCGCGCCGCCGCCTCGCAGATCTCGGCCAGCTCGGCCCCAATGTCGTTCATCGATAAGCCCTAGGTCCTCGCCGGATCGGCAGGGGCTCTCTCTATGGGCGCCTAGGCGTTTTCCAAAGGCTCAAATCACCCCAAGGTCCGCAGCCATGAGTGACCTGCCGGCCTACACCGATCGTCCAGCGCCCGCGGGCGCCCCGCCGGTGCGGCCCGCCGAGATGGCGGCCTATCTCGCGGCGCGGATGTGCCACGACTTCATCAGCCCTGCGAGCGCCATCGTCTCGGGCCTGGACCTGCTGGAAGACCCCTCCGCCCAGGACATGCGCGAGGAGGCGATGTCGCTGATCAGCGCCTCGGCGCGCAAGCTCACCGACCTCCTGGCCTTTTCCCGGGTGGCGTTCGGCGCCTCGGCCTCGGCCGAGACCTTCGACGTGCGCGAGCTGGAGAAATTGACGCAGGGCGTCTTCGGCCACATGCGCGCCGAACTGGCCTGGGAGACCGAGCCGGCGGCGATGAACAAGCCCGCGGCCCGCGCCCTGCTCAACATCGCCCAGATGACCGGCGCGGCCCTGCCGACCGGCGGCGTCGCCCGCATCCGTGCGGTCGAGGAGACCGGCGCCTTGACCATCGCCTGCGAGGCGACGGGGCCCCGGGCCCGCGTGCGGCCCGAGGTGCTGCGCGGCCTGGGCGGCGAGCCGCTGGGCGACGGCCTGCACGGCCACTGGGTGCAGGCCTACTATGTCCATCTGCTGCTGCAGGACGTCGGCGGCCGGGTGTCCGCCGAGATGGGCGAGGAGCGCGTGACGTTCGCCGCGACCGTCCCGCTGTAGGCGATCACGCTCGGCGCGCCGGAAGCGCCGTCCCCCACGCGTCAAAAGTTTAGTTTCGCCCCCTGCGCGTGGCGCGCGCGCTACGCCTCCTTAACCATCTTTGCGCGAAAACGGGGTGGTGGAGGAGCGTCCTTTTGAAGACCTGTCTTGTGGTCGATGACAGCCGCGTGATTCGCAAGGTCGCGCGCCGCATCCTTGAGGACCTGGGCTTCGTGGTGGCCGAGGCCGGCGACGGCGCCGACGCGCTCGATTTCTGCCGCGCGGCCATGCCCCAGGCCATCCTCCTGGACTGGCACATGCCGGTGATGAACGGGCCGGAGTTCCTGAAGCAACTGCGGCTCGAACCGGGCGGCGCGGACCCCAAGGTGATCTTCTGCTCGAGCGAGACCGAGCTGGCGCGCATCCGCGAGGTCCTGGACGCCGGCGCCGACGAATTCATCATGAAGCCCTTCGACGCCGACATCGTGGTCGGCAAGCTCGCCGCCGCGGGGGTCGCATGATCCAGCGCGAGCGCGACTATGTGGCGGCGCTATGCGCCGCCCGCGCCGGCCTGAATGTCGAAACCGAAGGCGGCTATCTGCTGGAGGGCCGTCTAGGGCTGGTCGCCCGGCGGGAGGGCTTCGGGTCCACCTCGGAGCTGGTCCGCGTGGTGCGCGAGCGCGGCGAGGAACGCCTGGTGTGGGCGGTGGTCGAGGCCATGGCCCCTTCGGGGACCGCCTTCTTCCGCGACCCGCAAGTGTTCGACGCCCTCGCCCGGGACCTGATGGGCCGCCCCGTCGGCGGCGCGCCGCTCAGGATCTGGAGCGCGGCCTGCGGGACCGGCCAGGAGGTCCACTCCCTCGCCATGCTGCTGGAGGAACGCCGCCTCGACGGGGTGGAGTTGTTCGCCTCCGACCTCGGCGAGCGCGCGCTGGAGCGGGCCAAGAGCGGGCTCTACGGCGCGATCGAGGTGCAGCGCGGCCTCTCGGCCCGCCGCCTGGTCCGTCACTTCGCCAACAGCGACGAGGCCTTCCTGCTGGCGCCGGGGCTGCGCCGCCGGGTCCGCTGGCGGCGGATGAACCTCCTGGAGGTGCCCGCCGGGGCCGGCGCCTTCGACGTGATCCTCTGCCGATACGTGCTGGGCTCGCTCCTGGAGCCGGCGCGCGATCGGGTCCTCGGCCATCTCAGCCAGGCGCTCAGGCCGGGCGGCCAGCTGGTGCTGGGCCTGGACGAGACGGCCCCGGGCTTCGCGCCCGTCGAGGGCCGGCCCGGCGTGTTCGCGCCGATCCCTATGGAAACCGCGGCGGCGGCCTAGAGCGAATTGCGCTCCGGATACGACGAAGCCCCGCCGCTCGCGCGACGGGGCCTCACCTGCAGTTAGGCCGTCAGGCCTAGTGCTTCGCGTCCGCAGCGGTGTCCGACACGGCGTGACCGGCCGCCGAGACGTCCTTGCCGGCGCCTTGCACG
This sequence comes from Phenylobacterium sp., assembly GCA_004799545.1. Taxonomy (GTDB): domain Bacteria; phylum Pseudomonadota; class Alphaproteobacteria; order Caulobacterales; family Caulobacteraceae; genus Phenylobacterium. The sequence continues at coordinate 81,678 of SSMU01000020.1, read as the reverse complement.
GTGTTGCAGGCGGCCACGGCCAAGCTGGCGGCAAGCGCCGCCAAAACCACTAGTTTGCGCATTGAATATCTCCGGAGTTTTTGCGAATTCGCATGTGCCCAACGCCTACGCTGCAGCCTGGTTCCCATCTTTCGCATCGGGACGCTCCGGCTGTTCGCCGGGATTGGGGAAGATCAGCCGGGCGGTGACCCCGCCGGTGGCGTTGCGCACCAGCTCCGTGCGGCCGCGCAGCTGGCGGGCGAAGGCGGTCATCAGGGTGCGCCCGACGCCTGAGGAGGCCAGGGCGTCGTCGCTCGCCTGGCCGTCGTCGCTGATCTCCAGCTCGGCTTCCTCGCCGCGCACCCGGAAGCTGACCGTCAGCACCCCGCCGCGTTCGTGGAAGGCGTGCTTCTGGGCGTTGGTGATCGCTTCCACGGCGAACAGGGCGAGAGGCGCCAGCCGGTCCGGGTCGATGACCAGGGCGTCGACCGCCAGGTTGGTCTGCACGCCGGGCCCATGCAACATCTCGCCGGTGATCAGCTGGGCGGTCAGCTCCTCCAGGAACGGGCGCAGGTCCACGCGCTTGAGGTCGGGGCCCTGGTAGAGCGCGCGGTAGATCAGGGCCAGCGCGGTGATCCGCTGGCGGGTGTCGGACATCGCCGCCCGCGCCGCCGGGTCGGTCAGCGAGCGCTGCTGCATGTTCAGCAAGGACGAGATGACCTGCAGGTTGTTCTTCACCCGGTGGTGGATCTCGCGCATCAGCGCGTCCTTCTGGGCGAGCGAGTCCCGGAGCGAGGCGTCGCGGCCGACGATGGCGTCGGCCATGTCCTCCAGCGTCTCGGCGAGCTCACGGATCTCCGGCGGCATCTGGTCGGCCTGCACGGGCCGCACGCTGAGCCGGCCGCGCGCATAGAGGGCGGCGATGCGCTGCAGATAGGCGATCCAGCGGATCACCACCTGCTCGGTCACCGCCAGCACCGCCACCAGCGCCAGGACGAAGGTCAGCAGCGGGAAGACGATGCCGGAGAGCGGGTTGAGCCAGGCCCAGGAGAGCAGGCCCGGCGAGCGCGCCGAGAGCACCACATAGACCGCTTCGCCGACCACCGGGGCGGCGGAGAACACCCGGCGCTGGCCGGTCGCGTCGCGGTCGTACCAGACGTCGGAGCCCTGGCTGCGGGTCTTCTCGCGCCAGTCGGCGGGAAGCTTGGTGAAGGCCTTGGGATCGGTGAGGGTAATGTAGCGGCCCGCCGCGTCGGCCAGGGCGACCTCGGAATGGGCCGGCAGGATGGGGTCGGTGGCCGAGGGCTCCAGGCTCTCCAGCCGGATCACCGCCACGAAGGCGCCGTCGAAGCGGCCGTCGGGGGCGTTGGCGCGCACCGCCGCCAGCACCGCCGGCTCCTGGGCGTAGGGCGAGCCGGGATCGCGGCTGACCACCAGCGGCTGGCCGCCGGACAGCGCCTGGAACCAGGGACGGATGGCCCGCTGCTCGTCGGCCGGCACGTCGCCGGCGGCGCAGGCCACCCGGCCGCGGCTGTCGAAGCGGATCAGGTTGGCGTAGCCGGGGATCCGCTGGGTGACCTCGGCGAGGCGCTGGGCGCACTGGAACCCTACCGAGCCGGGAGCCAGGGTCTGCAGCAGGATGTCGGCGGCTTCCATGCGCGCCCGTGCGGTGGCCGCGCTGCGCTCGGCGGCGAAGCCCAGGTCGCGGCGCAGGTTCACCCGCTCCCGGTTGAAGCCGATCGCCGATTGAAGGATGCCGAGGAGGAGCACCGGCAGCAGCGCGGCCGCGAGCGCCGCGGTCAGGCGGACCCGGATCGTGCTGAAGGATGCCCAGGGCAGAGCGGCCATGGGTTACGCTATCCGTCCCTAACGGGCGGTGCTTAGACGCTCAGCATCGGCGAGGATAGAGCGCATAGCCTCGCTCGCCGGCTCTCCGTCGCGGTCGTAAGCTCCGCCTTCCAGGATGGCGTGCAGCGCGCGCCTCGCGCGGCTGACACGGCTCTTCACCGTGCCGACGGCGCAGCCGCAGATGTCGGCCGCTTCCTCGTAGGCGAAGCCGCCGGCGCCCACCAGGATGAGCGCTTCGCGCTGTTCGGGGGGCAACATGCCCAGCCCCTGGCGAAGCTCGTCCAGCGCCACCGGGGCCTCCGGATCGTCCACCGCCACCAAGGTGCGTTCCGCCGCTTCCTGGTCGAGCTGGCTCTGCCGCCACGAGCGGCGCTTCTCCGAATAGAACTGGTTGCGCAGGATCATGAAGGTCCAGGCCTTCATGTTGGTGCCCATCTGGAAGCTGGCGCGCGCGTCCCAGGCCTTCATCATGGCGTCCTGCGCCAGGTCGTCGGCGGCGGCCGGATCGCCGCACAGGGTGCGGGCGAAGGCGCGCAGATGCGGGATCAGCTGCACAAGCTCGCGCTTGAAAGCCTCGTCATCGGCTGCGGAAGGCTTGGGCCGAGCCGGCCTTGCCTGGATGTCGTCAGCCATCAGCTCTTCTCCGAAGAGCGGCTGTCGGCCTTGCGCAGGATGTCGAGGAATTCGTCGGGCACGTCTTCGTTGACCACCTGGTCGAACATCTGACGCAGGCGCACGCCAATCGCCTGCTGGCGCAGGCGGGCTTCATCGAGTGCCGCGGACGACTTGCGCCGTTCGCCGGGAGGACGCTGTTCTATCATCTCGTCGGCGTGCCGCTCTCGCGGCGGCCGCCCCCTCTTTGTATTCTCGTTGTCGCTCAACGTCCGGCTCCGCGCCAAGTTCCCGCAGATGGACGAACAAGATGCGAAAAACTACGAGCCAAGGGAACAAGTTCCCGCCGGTGACGTTTTTCAGCCATCATGGGGCCGTGGTTGGGGAGACCCTTCCGCGTGGCCGCTACGCTAGCTTATCAGGGAGGGGTCACCCTTGAGTCTACTTGCTCGACTCGCACCGCATCTGCCTTACGTGCGCCGGTACGCCCGCGCGCTCACGGGCGACCAGACCACCGGCGATCACTACGTCCGGGTTGCGCTCGAGGCGCTTGCCGCCGGCGAACGGACGCTCGATCCCAGCCTGACGCCGCGGGTCGCCCTCTATCACGTCTTCCACGCCATCTGGTGCTCCTCGGGCGCCCAGCTCGAGGGCCCGGCCGACGACGACATGGCCGCCGACGACACCACCCGGCGGCTGATGCGCATCGCGCCGCGCTCGCGCCAGGCGTTCCTGCTCACCGCCCTCGAAGGCTTCACCCCCTCGGAGGCGGCCCAGATCCTGGGCGCCGACTTCTCCGAGGTGGAGCGGCTGATCGCCGACGCCCAGACCGAGATCGACGCCGAGCTCGCCACCGATGTGCTGATCATCGAGGACGAGCCGGTCATCGCCGCCGACATCGAGGCGCTGGTGAAGGAGCTCGGCCACCAGGTGGTCGACATCGCCGCCACCCGTACCGAGGCGGTCGACGCCATCGCGCGGAAGACGCCGGGCCTGGTGCTGGCCGACATCCAGCTGGCCGACGGCTCGTCGGGGATCGACGCGGTGAAGGACATCCTGGCCCGCTTCGACGTGCCGGTGATCTTCATCACCGCCTTCCCCGAGCGTCTTCTGACCGGCGAACGTCCGGAGCCGACCTTCCTGATCACCAAGCCCTTCCAGCCGGAGACGGTGAAGGCGGCGATCGGCCAGGCCCTGTTCTTCCATCCGCGCAAGGCCTCCAAGCAGGCGGCCTAGCCCGCCTGCGGAACGGTCAAGCTCCGCTTACGTTGTAGATCGGCAAGGGCGTCGCACCCGCGACGCCCTTTCTGTTTCTGACCCTGATGGAGAGCAAGGATGCTCGGTTGGACTTTGATCTTCGCGATCCTCGCCGTGGTCGCCGGCATGTTGGGCTTCTTCGGCCTCGCCGGCCTCGCGGCCTCGATCGCCAAGATCCTGTTCGTGGTCTTCCTGGTGCTGCTGGTGGTGAACTTCGTGATCCGCGCGTTCCGCGGCCAGTCGGTCCTCTAGGCCGCCGCCCACAAACACTTGAAACGCGAACGGCCGCCCCGCGAGGGGCGGCCGTCTTCGTTTGTGCAGCTGCTTAGGAGGGGTTGCCGCCGTTCTGCGGGGCCACTGGGCCGCCCTTGTCGTAGTTCTGGCGGCTGGCCGCGTCGGGGCGCGGCGCGTTGTAGGTCGCGGCGGCGGCCGGCGAGGCGCGCTCGGCGCTGTTGCTGGCCCCGGCGAAGTCGCCGGCCTTCCAGGCCCAGGTGGCGGCGAAGCCCAGCACCGTCAACGCGATGCCGAACACCAGCACCCAGAAGACGCTACGGCCCCGGCCACCTTGGCGGGCGCGGGCGGCGTCGATAGCGGGTCGGTCTTGCGAATAGGCCATGGGGCCAGACTCCTTAGCTGTGCGGGAAATAGCTGAACGGACCCGTGGTGGGCCGGGCGAGGAGGTCGCCCTTGGACGCGGTCAGCGAGCCGATCAGGCCGCTGGCCAGCGCCAGGCCCAACACCGCGCCAACCACCATCCACCGCCGCCGGGCCGCCAGGCGCCGATAGTTCGGCGTCTTCATCAGGGCGAAGCCGTTGCGGGACGTGAAGCTCGAGCGCATGGCAAGCCTCCTTGCGCCGGCAGGTCTCGCCCACCGAGGTCGTAACGCACGGCTGGCGCCGGACGTTCCGTGTGGGCCGGGCGGGCCGCAAACGCTATGATCCGATGAAATCCTTGTTTTTCAATGGCATAGAAACACGACGGCAGGGCGCCGGGGGCGCCGGGCGGTAAGCTCGACGCGCGCGGCGCCTGGCTTGTGAATTATTTCGAAAAAAAAGCACATCGGGCGGAACACTCTTGGAGAGTGGGTGTTTAATCGATGCGGAGGCGGCGACGCCCCCCCCGACTTGAGACTGGCGAGCATGCCAGTCTGCCGTCTCCGCACCCCTTTTTCTCGATGATGCACACTTTGTGGCGGGCCCCCGGGCCCGCCCTTTTCTTATGGCCGCCGCGCCGCCCGCCCCGCGGGAAGTTAGCTGCGCGGGGCCAGGTGCAGGGTGACATCGGCGCGCCGGCGCAGCGGCTGCGCTTGGCCGCTGGCGGTCACCGCCCCGGCCTGGCCCATCGCCGTCTTGAACTCAGCGTTCGGCAGGCCGTTGGCGGTCAGGGCCGCGGCCACGGCGTCGGCGCGGCGCTTGGAGAGCTGCAGGTTGGCGTCCGCGCCGCCGGCGGCGTCGGACAGGCCGATCACGTCCACAGCCGTCACCCGGCAGCCGGCGGCGTTCGAGGCCGCTTGGTTGATCACCATCCGGCCTTCGCGGGTCACCTCGGCCGAATCCGGCTCGAAGTAGATCTGCACCGTCTGGTCGACGCAGCGCGGCGGCGACTTCACCAGATGCGCCCGCGCGTTCTGAACGCTCGCACAGCCGCCCACCAGGAGCAGCGCTGCGGCCAAGCCGGTCATGGTCTTCATGTCTGAACCCTTCCCGCCCACGGGCGGACGCGACAAGGGGCGGCCGGAACATCCAGCCGCCCCTGAAGCGAAGTCGGAAGCGCGGTCGACCTAGTAGCGGGGCGAGCCGTCTTCCCAGAAGTACCGGCCGGTCCCAGAGTCATAGTAGTAATACCGGCCCGCACGCTCATCGTAGTACTGGCGACGGTTCGGCGCGGCTTGCGCGCCGCAGCCGCCTTCGTCGTGGCAGCCCTTGACCGCACCGGCCGCGCCGCCGATCGCTGCGCCGATGGCGGCGCCGCCGAGCGTGCTGCCGTGGGCGAGGTTGTTGCCGATCACCGCGCCGGCGACGGCGCCGATCGCGGCGCCGCCGAGCGTCGTGTTGGTGGTGTGCGGGTCGTCAGCGCAAGCCGCGAGCAGCGCGCTGGCCCCCGCGAGGCCGATCAATGCCTTGAGCATTCAAGGTCTCCATGTGTGTCCCTGCCGAAAAAAACGCCGGGGCTGCGCCGCAGTTCCCCAAGGCTTTCACGGAACCGCGCTCTTCGAGGATCGTTGGGTTTGCGCGACAGATGCGCAAACAAACTTGAGTGGAGCGGTCCATGATCAGCGGACGACCCGACGAGACGCCGACGAAGGCCCCCGAGACGCTGGACAAGGCTGACCTGCGGGAAGCCTACGAGCACGGCCAGCGCGACGAGCGTGCGCGGCGCAAGCGCCATCCCATCGGCATGACCATCACCTTCGCGGCGGCGATCTTCGGCGCCGTCATCGTGGTCCTGGCCCTGGTCAACGGCTCCTTCGGGGCGGGCGGCCAGGTGGTCGACAACAGCCTGCTGATCGCCAAGGAACAGGCCGCGCCGGTCGCCAGCCAGGCCGCCGCCAGCGCCGGGCAGTCGCTGAAGGACGCCGCGGATTCGGCGAAAACCAAGGCTTCCAACGTCGCGGGCTAGTCCGCCAAGCTGCGGACCAAAGGGGGAAACGTGAGGCGCATAGGCCGCGTCGAGGTGGTCGCCAACCTGGCCTCGGGCGGCGTCGGCCGCGATGCGCCCGACCAGCTCCGCAAGGTGTTCGCCGATCACGGGCTCAGCGCCCATATCAGCGCGCCGGAAGCCCGTGACCTGACCAACAGCCTGCGCGCCGCCGTCGACGCCGCGCCGGATCTGCTTGTCACCCTGGCCGGCGACGGCACAGCCCGGCTGGCGGCGGAGCTTTGCGGCCCGGACGGTCCGCTGCTGGCGGCCCTGCCGGGGGGCACCATGAACATGCTCCCGCACGCCCTTTACGGCGTCCGCTCGTGGCAGGACGCGCTGAGCGTCGCCCTCACCGAGGGCGAGGAGCGCAACGTCGGCGGCGGCGCGGTCGAGGGCCAGCCCTTCCTGGTCGCCGCCGTGGTCGGCACGCCGGCCCTCTGGGCGCCGGCCCGCGAGGCCGCCCGCTATGGCCAGACGCGGCTCGCCTTCGACCGCGCCCGCCGCGCCTTCCGTCGCGCCTTCACCGGCCGGCTGCGCTACGCCTGGGAGACCGGCGAGCGCGGCAAGGCGGAGGCCCTGTTGTTCATGTGCCCGCTGGTCTCGCGCGCCCTGCACGACGAGGAGCCGGCCCTCGAGGCCGCCGCCCTCGACGTGCGCAGCGCGGTCGACGCCTTCCGGCTGGGCTTCAACGCCCTGGTGGGCGACTGGCGGAACGACCCGTCGGTCCAGGTCCACCGCTGCCGCAGCGCCCGGGTGTGGGCGGCCGGCGGCATCCCCGCCCTGCTCGACGGCGAGCTCATCCGGCTGCATACGACCGCGGAGATCGTCTACCGGCCGACCGTGGCCCGGATGCTGGCGATCCCCAAGGCGGCTTGATCTGTGACCATCCGGCTCGCCCATCTGTCGGACATCCACTTCGGCGGCGAGAACGCCGCTGCCGTGGCCGCCGCCGCCGAGCATGTGAACGCCGGCGGCTTCGACCTGGTGATCGTCTCCGGCGACCTCACCCGCTACGGCGAGCGCAAGGAGTTCGCCTCCGCCGCGGCCTGGCTCGCGAGCCTCAAGGGCCCGCAGCTAGTGACGCCCGGCAATCACGACGCCCCCTACCTCGCCTGGGCGGAGCGGATCTTCACCCCCTTCCGCCGCTTCGAGGCCGCCATCGGCCCGGCCCCCACCCAAACCTATCTCGGCCACGGATTCGCGGTGCGCGGCGTCAACACCGCCCGCGGTCCCCAACCTAGACTCAACTGGTCGAAGGGCCAGATCTCGCCCACCCAGACGCGGGTCGCCGCCGACTGGTTCGAGACCGTCCCCGCCGCGTGCGTCCGCGTGGTGGTCTGCCACCATCCGCTGGTGGAGATGATCGGCGGGCCGATGACCGCCCGGGTCTGGAACGGCCAGGCCGCCGCCCGCGCCTTCGCCGAGGCCAAGGTGGACCTGGTGCTGTCGGGGCACATCCACGCCCCCTTCGCCTGGGCCTATCCGTTCGGCGACGGCCGCACCTATGCAGCGGGCGCCGGCACCCTGTCGGTGCGCGAGCGCGGCGTGCCGGCCAGCTTCAATGTTGTGGAAATAGAAGGGGCGGCGATTCGCATCGCCGCCCTGGGATGGACCGGCTCCCACTTCGAGCCGTATCGCACCTGGTCCGTCGATCGACGGACCTGACCGAGCGACAGCCAGCAAAAGTGGAAGCCGCTTTTGCGTCCGGCTGCGCGTAGAGAAATCCTTAAAGCGTTGTGCCGCGCCCTCGCACGAAGTGCATGACGATCGAGACGAGGAACAGCACGAGGAAGACGACGAACAGGATCTTGGCCACACCCATCGCCGCACCGGCGATCGTGGTGAAGCCGAGCACGGCCGCGATCAGCGCGACCACCAGGAAAGTCAGGGCCCAGCCTAGCATTGGCGTTTCTCCATGCGCGCCCGGGGGGCGCTGACGTGCGGGCGCCCAGGCGCCCACAACAGCTCAACGCCGGCTTGCCGGGGCTGTTCCAACACATGAAATCAGATGGTTGCGCCTAGCGCTTGGGCGGCGTGCGCGGGCGGCTGGCGAAGGCGGCGCCGACCACGGCGGTCAGGATGCGCGGATTGCGCACCACCACGGCGAGAGCGGCGGCCACGGCGCCGGCGGCTACCAGCGGCCGTTCACGGGCCAGTTCGACCAGTTGGGCGCTCAGGTTCTTGCCGTCGCCGCGCACCGGCTTGGGCTTGGCCTTGCGGGTCAGCACGAAGGCCAGGATCAGGGCGACGAAGGCCGCGGCGCCGGCCACGGCGGCGGCCGACCACGCCGGGCCGATCAGGTCGCGCAGGCCTGCGTAGAGCGCAAAGGCCAGGGCGATGACGCAAACGACAGCCGCCGCCGCAAGGGCGGCGACGGCGGCCATCATGGAAAGCAGTCGTCTGAAGATCACTTACGCCCGGCCGCGAGCAGCAGGCCGATCAGCACGCCCACACCGAGGGCGGCCCCGGTGGCGGCCAGCGGCCGCTCCCGAACGCGCTCGGTGACATATTCCGAGGCCTGCTCGAAGGACTCGCCGGCGGTGTCGGCATAGGCGCGCGACTGGGCGCGTAGCTGGGCCAGGCCGTCCTGCACCGCCTGCTCGATGCGCGAGCGCGCGTCGGCGAAGGTGCGTTGCGCTTCGGCGGTCACGCGGGCCGCGGTGTCGATGCCGTTCTTGGCGTCGTCGGCGATATCTGCTGCGTTCGCGGGCATGTCATGTCTCCGAAAGAGGCCCCGGCGAGGCTGCGGGGAGCGCTAGCCTCAACGTCGGACATGCTAGGCCGGTTCCGCCCCTTCCGCAAAGGCGTACCGCACCGGCCCCATCCCCGGCGCCGGCTAAACGCGGGTCCCCGATGTGGGTTCCTGTCGCGCTTATCGGCGACGCGTCCTATGTAGGGACCCATGACACGCCAAGAGGTGGTTCGCCCCGCCGATGGCCGCCGGTTGGAGCTGGTGCTCCAGGCAGCCGGGCTGGGCGAGTTCGAGTGGGACCTGACCCGCGACGTGCTGACGGTGAGCCCGCGCATGGCCGCGATCACCGGCCTTCCCGCGGGACAACGCCCCGCCGCCGGCGGCCAGGCGCTGGACCTCCATGTCCACGCCGACGATCTCGCCAAGACCATGGCCGCGCGGGAGAAGGCGCTGGCCGGCGGCGAAAGCTTCGCCTTCGAGTATCGCTACGTCCGTCCCGACGACGGCCGCGGCCTCTGCCTGAGGATGACGGGGGTGACGGCCCGCGACGCCAAGGGCCGCGCGGTCGCGGTCACTGGGGTCGTCGAGAACGTCACGGCCCGCCGGGCCGAGGACGACGGCCGCCAGTCGCTGATGGCCGAACTCGATCACCGGGTGAAGAACGTCCTGGCCGCGGTCCAGTCGCTCGCCCTGCAGACCGCCAAGCAGACCACCTCCCTCGACGCCTTCTTGGCCAATTTCGGCGGCCGGCTGAAGGCCATGGCCTCGGCCAACGAGCTCCTGACCGCCGCCCGCTGGCGCGGCGCCGCCATCGACCACCTGGCGGCCGCCGAGCTGGGCGCCATGGCGCCCGGCCAGACCCGCTGGGACGGGCCGGAGCTGTTCCTCACCCCGCGCGCCGCCAACGCCCTGGCGCTCGCCCTGCACGAGCTCGCCGCCAACGCCCGCAAGTATGGCGCCCTGTCGGTGGAGAGCGGCCGGGTCGATCTGCGCTGGACGCACCTCGCCGGCGGCGGCTTCGAGGCGGTCTGGACTGAGAGCGGCGGCCCGCGGGTCGCGACCCCGTCGCGGACCGGCTTCGGGACCACCCTGCTTGACCAGGTCACCGGCCGCGAGCTGAACGGCGAGGCCAATGTCGAGTACCGGCCCTCGGGCCTGCGGGCCACGCTGCGGGCCGGCGCCGCCGCGGTCGCCCCGCGGCCGGAGACCCTGCCCGAGGCGCCCACCGTCCGCGCGCCGGACATCGCGCCGGCCGTCGACCGCTCGTCGAGCCTGAAGGGCGCCCGCGTGCTGATCGTCGAGGACGCCGTGCTGCTGGCGCTGGAGCTGGAGACCGGCCTCTCCGACGCCGGCGCCGAGGTGATCGGCCCGGCCTATGAGCTGGAGGAGGCCATGGCCCTGCTCGACCAGCCGATCGACGCCGCCGTGCTCGACGCCAACCTCAATGGCCGCTCGGTCATGCCGGTCGCCGAAGCCCTGGCCGCCCGGCACGTGCCCTTCGTCTTCGCCACCGGCTATGGCGAGGCGGGCGGCGCGCCCGGCGGCTTCGACGCCCCGGTGATCCGCAAGCCCTACGACGTCACCCAGGTGGCCGCCGCGGTGGCCGAACTGCTGTTCGCCGCCTGAGACACTGCGCCGCCTCGCCGGGGCGCAAGCGCCGCCGTAGATTAAAGGTCATGGGGGACCTGCGGCGTGTCGCAGGAGCCGGACCGGCGGCTACGGGACTTCGCCCGGATCAAGCGACCCTGCCTCCATACCAATTTGCCGGCGCGTCTCAGATGACGCCCTTGGCCTTCAGGTCGGCGAGGTCGATCGGCGAGCAGCCGGCCAGGGCCTGCAGAACCTCATCGGTGTGCTCACCTAGCGCCGGCCCCGGCCAGCGTACCCGGCCCGGCGTCTCCGACAGCTTCGGGAAGGCGTTCTGCATCTTCAGCGCCCCGAACACCGGGTGGGCCACCTCGACGATCGCCTCGCGGGCGCGGTACTGGGCGTCCTCCAGCATGTCCGGCGCCCGGAACACCCGGCTGGCCGGCACGCCCTTGGCCTCCAGCAGGGCCAGCAGCTCATCCAGCGTCCGTTCGCCGGTCCAGGCGGCGATGATCCCATCCAGCTCGGCCTGATTCCCGCCGCGCGCGGCGTGGTCGACGAACCGCGGATCGGTCTTCAGCTCGGGTCGGCCCATGGCCTCGGTCAGCCGCGCATAGACGGTGTCGCCGTTGCCGCCGATCAGGATCAGCTCGCCGCCGGCGCAGGGGTAGGCGTTGGACGGCGCGATGCCCGGCAGGACCGATCCCGAGCGCTCGCGGACATAGCCGGTCAGGTCGTATTCGGTGACCAGGTTCTCCATCACCGCCAGCACGCTCTCGAACAGGGCCGCGTCGATCACCTGGCCGCGGCCGGTCTTCTCCCGGTGGTGCAGGGCCATCAGGACGCCCATCACCGCGTGCATGGCCGCCAGGCTGTCGCCGATCGAGATGCCGGCCCGGGCCGGCGGCCGGTCCGGCTCGCCGGTGACGTAGCGCAGGCCGCCCATGGCCTCGCCGATCAACCCGTAGCCGGCCCGCTGCGAATAGGGTCCGGTCTGGCCGAAGCCGGAGACCCGGGCCATGACCAGCCTGGGATTCTCGGCGGCCAGGCTCTCGTACGAAAGGCCCCATTTCTCCATCGCCCCGGGGCGGAAGTTCTCCACCACCACGTCGGCGCCGCCGATCAGGGTCCGCGCGAGCCTCTGGCCCTCGGGCTGGCGCAGGTCGAGGCCCACCGACTTCTTGTTGCGCCCGATCACCGGCCACCAGGGCGACAGGCCCTTGGGCAGGCTGCGGCCCCACTGGCGCATCGGATCGCCCGCCTTGGGATCCTCGATCTTGATCACCTCGGCCCCGAAGTCGCCGAGGATCTGGCCGCAGAACGGGCCGGCGATCAGGGTGCCCATCTCGATGACCCGCAGGCCCGCCAGCGGGCCGTCGGTAGTCTTGGCGTCGTCTGTCATCCAGGGCGTCTCCGGCGTCGGCTTCCCATAGCGTGGCCGCGGGTCTAAGTCGCTTCGCCATGAGCGCCCAAAATGCATCGTTCGTCATCGATCCGCCCGTGCAGGTCAGCGCCCCCGTCGAGGGGCAATCCGGCCGCTTCCCGGTCCGCCGCATCCTCTGCGTCGGCCGCAACTACGCCGCCCACCGGCGCGAGATGGGCGGCGACGACCGCGATCCGCCGTTCTTCTTCTCCAAGCCCGCCGACGCCCTGGTCGAGCCGGGCCGCGACGTCGCCTATCCCCAGAAGACCGCCAACCTGCACCACGAGATCGAGCTGGTGGTGGCGCTGAAGGCCGGCGGCGCGGACCTCACGCCGGAGAAGGCGCTGGCCCTCGTCTACGGCTACGCCGTCGGCGTCGACATCACCCGCCGCGACCTGCAGGCCGCCGCCCGCGACAAGGGCCAGCCCTGGGAGGCCGCCAAGGGCTTCGACCAGTCGGCGCCGAGCTCGCCCATCCGCCCCTGGACCGGCGCGCCGCCGCAGGGCCGCATCTGGCTCTCGGTCAACGGCGAGGTCCGGCAGGACGCGGTGGTCGCCGACATGATCTGGGCGACCGCCGAGATCATCTCCGAGGCCTCCAAGCTGTGGCGCCTGGCGCCCGGCGACCTGATCTTCACCGGCACGCCGGAAGGCGTCGGCCCGATGGTCCGCGGCGACCAGGTCAAGGGGGGCGTCGAGGGGGTGGGCGAACTCGCCTTCCGGATCGTCTGATGAGCTGGACCCTCTATTCCGCCTGGCGCGCCACCGCCCCCTATCGCTTGCGCATCGGCCTGGCGCTGAAGGGCGTCACCTACGACTACGCGCCCATCGACCTGATCGCCGGCGAGCAGCGGGAGCCCGCCTATCGGGCGGTCAATCCGCAGGGCCTGACGCCGGCGCTGGACATCGGCGACGGCCACGTCCTGACCCAGAGCCTGGCGATCCTCGAGTGGCTGGAGGAGACTAGGCCCGAGCCCGCCATCCTGCCCAAGGCGCCGCTGGACCGCGCCGCGGTGCGCGCCATGGCGCTGATCGTCGCCTGCGACATCCACCCGCTGAACAACACCCGCGTCGGGCGCGAGCTGCACAAGCGCGGCGTCGATCCGGAGGGGATCAAGGCCTGGAGCCAGCGCTGGATCCGGGACGGCTTCGACACCCTGGAGCCGATGATCGCCCGCCACGGCCGGGGCTTCGCCTTCGGCGCGACGCCGACCCTCGCCGACTGCTGCCTGATCCCGCAGGTCTATTCGGCTGGCCGCTTCGAGGTGGACCTCGATCCCTATCCGGCGATCCGGGCGGTGGCGGAGCGGGCGGCCGAGCATCCCGCCTTCCAGGCGGCGCATCCCAACAAGCAACCCGACGCGAAACCGCTCTGAGGGGGTTGTGGCGGCGCGGCCGGGGCTCTAGAGCGCGGCCATGCTCGATGATCTGAAGGCCAACAACCGGGACTGGGCGGCGCGCAAGACGGCCGGCGACCCGGGCTTCTTCAAGCGGCTGGTGGGCCAGCAGGCCCCGCAATATTTCTGGATCGGCTGTTCCGACAGCCGGGTGCCGGCCAACGAGATCGTCGGCCTCGATCCCGGTGAGATGTTCGTCCACCGCAACGTCGCCAACCTCGCCCCGCCGCAGGACGCCAACTACCTCTCGGTGCTGCAGTTCGCCGTCGATGTGATCAAGGTGAAGCACATCCTGGTGGTCGGCCACTACGGTTGCGGCGGCATCGCCGCGGCGGTCGACGGCCAGCGGCGCGGCCTGGTCGACCACTGGCTGCACCCGATCCGCGAGGTGCACCAGGAGCACCGCCACGAGCTCGACGCCATGCCCGACCAGCGCGCGCGCCTCGACCGGCTCTGCGAGCTCAACGTCATCCGCCAGGTACGCAACGTCGCCTCCGACGTCTTCGTCCAGGACGCCTGGGCCCGCGGCCAGTCGATCTGCGTCCACGGCTGGGTCTACTCGATCGAGAACGGCCTGATCACAGACCTCGGCGTCGATGTCGGCGGGCCCGAGGCGCTGCAGAGCCTCGAAGACGACAGCTAGGCCGCCCACCTCCTCCGCACAGCGGCGGGGGTTTTCTAGGCCAGCTTGATCTCCCGCAGCCGCTCCTGGAGGTAGTCGTCCGCCGTGATCGGGGTCGGGTAGCGGTCGGGATGGCCCGCGTCCACGCAGTTGGGCAGGGTCTCGATCCGGTAGTCGGAATTGAAGTGCAGGAAGAAGGGCGTGGAGTAACGGGGGAAGCCGCGCCGCTCCGGGGCCGGATTGACCACCCGGTGGGTGGTCGAGGGCAGCTTGTCGTTGGTCAGCCGCTGCAGCATGTCGCCGATGTTGCAGACCAGCGAGCCGGCCGGCGGATTGATCGGCAGCCAGCTGCCGTCCTTCTCCTTGACCTCCAGCCCGGCCTCCTCGGCGCCGAGCAACAAGGTGATGACGTTGATGTCCTCGTGCGCCGCGGCGCGGATGTGCGGCCCGTCCTTGGGCACCGGCGGATAGTGCAAGAGGCGCAGGATCGAGTTGCCCTCGCTCACCGTCGGCTCGAAGAAGTGGCGCTCGAGGCCCAGCCAGGCGGCGATCGCCTCCAGCACCTTCAGCCCCATGGCGTCGAGGGCGCCGTAGAGCCAGCCCAGCTCGGCGCGGAACTCGGTGATGTCGGCGTCGGGCCAGACGTTGTCGGGCATGTGGTCGCGGTAGCGGTGGCCGGGCGGCAGCTCGCGACCCACGTGCCAGAATTCCTTGAGGTCGTAGTGGGTCTCGCCCTTGGCGGTCTCGACGCCGAACGGGGTGTAGCCGCGCTGGCCCGAGACCGGCAGCTTGTACTTCAGCTTGGCCGCCTCGGATAAGGCGAAGAACCGCTTGGCCGCGCCGATCGCCGCCTCGATCTTCTGGTCCGGGATGCCGTGGTCGGAGATCACCGCGAAGCCGTAGCGGGCGAACGAGTCGCCGAGGTCCTTGGAGAATCCTTCGAAGTCGCGGCTGAACTCGCGGAACGACACGGGCGCGATGCTGCGCGGGAGGGCGTGGGCTTGGCTCATGGCCAATGTCCTACACCGGCAGCCGCCAGCCCTCAAATCGCTGCAAAACAAGGCGGCGGCGCCGTCCCCGCGTGCTTTTCGCGCAAGCCCCGTTCTCAAACCGCGGTCCGGGCGCTAAGACCCGCCGCATGGCGAATAAGGTGCAGAAGTCCGCGGGAGACGCCCTGGCCGGCGTGCTCTTCGACGGCATGACAATCATGGCCGGCGGCTTCGGCCTCTGCGGCATCCCGGAGAACCTGATCGCGGCGATCCGCGCCTCCGGGGTCAAGGACCTGACGGTGGTCTCCAACAACTGCGGGGTCGACGACTTCGGGCTGGGCATCCTGCTGGCCGGCGGCCAGATCAAGAAGATGATCTCCAGCTACGTCGGCGAGAACAAGCTGTTCGCCGAGCTCTACCTCTCCGGCAAGCTGGAGCTGGAGTTCAATCCGCAGGGCACGCTGGCCGAGCGCATCCGGGCCGGCGGCGCCGGCATCCCGGCCTTCTACACCCGCACCGGCGTCGGCACCCTGGTCGCCGAGGGCAAGGAGGTCCGCGAGTTCGACGGCGAGACCTATGTGATGGAGCGCGGCCTGACCGCCGACCTGGCCATCGTCAAGGCCTGGAAGGGCGACCACGAGGGCAACCTCGTCTACCGGATGACCGCGCGGAACTTCAATCCGATGATGGCCACCGCCGGCAAGGTCACCATCGCCGAGGTCGAGCAGCTGGTGGAGACCGGCCAGCTGGACGCCGACAACATCCACACGCCGGGCATCTACGTCGACCGCATCCTGCAAGGCCCCGCCTTCGAGAAGCGCATCGAGCAGATGACCGTCCGCCAGCGCGAGGAAGCCTAGATGCCCTGGACCCGTGACCAGATGGCGGCCCGCGCGGCCACCGAGCTGCGCGACGGCTTCTACGTCAACCTCGGCATCGGCATCCCGACCCTGGTGGCCAACTACATCCCGCCCGGCGTCCATGTGACCCTGCAGAGCGAGAACGGCATGCTGGGCATGGGGCCCTTCCCCTATGAGGGGGAGGCCGACCCGGACCTGATCAATGCCGGCAAGCAGACCATCACCAAGCTGCCTTCATCGTCCTATTTCAGCTCGGCCGACAGTTTCGCGATGATCCGCGGCGGCCACATCGATCTCTCGATCCTGGGGGCCATGCAGGTGGCGGCGAACGGCGACCTGGCCAACTGGATGGTGCCCGGCAAGATGGTCAAGGGCATGGGCGGCGCCATGGACCTGGTGGCCGGCGTCAAGCGGGTGGTGGTGGTCATGGAGCATACCGAGAAGACCGGCGCACCGAAGCTGGTCAAGGCCTGCTCCCTGCCGCTCACCGGCCAGGGCGTGGTCGATCTGGTGGTCACCGACCTCGGGGTCTTCGAGGTGAACCGGGGCAAGTCGCCGCTCAGCCTCCTGGAGCTGGCGCCGGGCGTCACCCTGGATGAGGTGAGGGCCAAGACCGAGCCCGCCTTCGAGGTCGCCGGCGCGCTCGCGGCCTGACGGGCGCGAAATCGCCCAAATACGTGGGTATATGGACGGCTGACGCCTGAGGAGCCCCGGATGAACAAGACCCAGTCCACGGTCGCGGCCGCCGCCGTGCTCGCCCTGATCGGGGGCGCGGCCTCCGCGGCCGAGAAGATGGCCGCCGACGGCGGGGGCGCGAAGGAGAAGTGCTACGGCGTCGCCAAGGCCGGCCAGAACGACTGCATGGCCGGGCCGGGAACCTCCTGCGCCGGCACCGCCAAGGTCGACTACGACGGCCAGGCCTGGAAGACCGTGGCGAAGGGGACCTGCGTCACCATCAAGACGCCCAAGGGCGTGGGCTCGCTGACGCCCCAGCCCAAGGCCTGATCCGCCGCGCGCCATGCCCCACGGCCTGACCGCCGGCGTCAGCCTCAAGCCGCAGCATTTCGCCGACGCCCTGCAGGCCTCCGCGCCGGGTCTCTGGTTCGAGGTCCATGCCGAGAACTACATGGCCGAGGGCGGGCCGCGGCTGGCCGGGCTGGCGGCCGTCGCCGCGGCCTTCCCGATCTCGCTGCACGGCGTCGGCCTGTCACTCGCCGCCGATGAGCCGCCGGACGCGGCGCACCTCGCCGCCTGGGCACGCCTGGTCGAGCGGTTCCAGCCGGCCCTGGTCTCCGAGCATCTCGCCTGGTCGCAGCGCCGCGGCGTCTACGCCCCCGACCTGCTGCCCTTTCCGCGCACCGGCGAAGCCCTCGACCGGATCGTGGGCAATGTCGCGCGCCTGCAGGACGCGCTCGGCCGCCAGGTGCTGGTGGAGAACCCGGCCCTCTACCTGCCGCTCAAGGGCCACGAGATGGCCGAGACGGACTTTCTGGCCGAGCTGGTCCGCCGCGCCGCCTGCGGCCTGCTGGTCGACGTGAACAACGCCTTCGTCAGCGCCCGCAATCTCGGCTACGGCGCCGAGGCCTATCTCGACGCCCTGCCGGCCGACGCCATCGGCGAGATCCACCTGGCCGGCCACGCGCCCGACCCCGGCCTCGGCGAGGCCATGCTGATCGACAGCCACGACGCCCCGGTGGCCGAGCCGGTCTGGCGGCTCTACGAGCGGCTGATCGCCCGCGTCGGGCCGCGGCCGACGCTGATCGAGCGCGACGACAAGCTGCCGCCCTTCGCCGCCCTGATCGCCGAACGCGACCGGGCGCACCAAGTGCTCACGCGGACGCCGGCGCATGTCTGAGCTCAGCCGCTTCCAAGAGGCCTTTAGCGACGCCCTGGCCGGCGAGCTCGCGCCGCTCGCCCCCTGGATCGACGGGGAGGGGGCCGAGGCCCGCTTCGCCGTCCACCGCAACACCATCGCCCGCGGTTGCGCCGAGGCCCTGGCCGACCAGTTCCCCACCGTCCGCCGCGCGCTCGGCGCGGCGCGGATGGCCGCGGGGGCCATCGCCTTCTCGCGCCAACATCCGCCGGCCTCGCCCAGCCTGATGACCTACGGCGCCGGATTCCCCGACTGGCTCGCAAGCTTTCCGCCGGCCGCCGACCTGCCTTGGCTGGCGGGGCTCGCCCGCATCGACTGGGCGCGGCGCGACGTGCTGTTCGCCGCCGACCGGCCGCCGCTGGGGCCGGAGACCTTCGCCGCCCTCGCGCCGGCGGCCTATGCGACCACGGCCGCCGCGCTGCATCCGGCCACGGCCCTGCTGTGGTTCGACGACGCCACGCCCAGCCTGTGGCGCGCCCTGCAGGCCGACGATGCGCCGGCCGAGATCGAGCTCGCCGCCCGGCCGGAGGGCCTGCTCCTGCTGCGCCCCGGTCTCGAGGTCGCCCACCGCGTCCTCGGCCCCGGCGCCCACGCCTTCCTGTCGGCCTGCCGCGCGGGCCTGAGCCTCGCGGGCGCTGGCGAGCGGGCGCTGCTCGCCGAGCCCGGCCTGCCGCTCAGCCAGACCTTCACCGACCTGATCGCCGCGGGCGCCTTCGCCTGCGTCCGCCCGGCCGCCGCGCTCGTACCGTGACTCCGAGCCTCGATAGTGGAACTCTCACCCCCATGAACAAACCCCTCCTCGCCGCGGCCGCCGCCGCCGCCATCTTCGCCGCCCAGGCCGCGCCCGCCGCCGCAGCCCTCAAGACCGCGGTGTTCGCCGGCGGCTGCTTCTGGTCGGCCGAGCACGACATCGAGCACACCCCCGGCGTCACCGGCGTCGCGGTGGGCTACGCCGGCGGGACCCAGCCACATCCGACCTACGACAACCACGAGGGCTACCTGGAGGCGATCAAGGTCACCTACGACCCGGCCAAGATCACCTATCCGAAGCTGGTCGACGCCTTCTTCCACCACATCGACCCGACCGATCCCGGCGGCCAGATCTGTGACCAGGGCCCGACCTACCGCACCGCCGTGTTCGTCGCCGATCCCGCCGAGCGCCAGGCCGCCGACGCGGTGAAGGCCCAGGTCGCCAAGGCCCTGCATCAGCCGGTCGCCACCGAGATCCGGCCGGCCGCCCAGTTCTGGATGGGCGAGGCCTATCACCAGGACTACGCGCGCAAGAACCCCGCCGCCTACATGGCCTACCGGGTCGGCTGCGGTCGCGACGCGCGGCTCAAGGCCGTGTGGGGCGGCCGCTAGTCTTCCGGCTGCGGCGGTAGGCCGGGCGGCGGCGGAGGACGGGGCGGTAGGCCGGTGACCGGATCGCGCGGCTTCGGCGCGAAGCCCTGGCCGATGAACAGGTCGAGCCGCCGTTGGTGCTTGGCGTCCAGCTGGACGCTGTCGATCTCGTGGCCGCCGACCCGCTGGAAGTCGGCCATCATCTGGTTGCGGTAGACGCCGTCGAGGGCGACGCCCAGCACGCGGGTCCCCAGCCTGGCGTCGAGCGGCGCGCTGCTCTCCGCCTGGTTGCCGGGCTTGCCGGTCAGCAGCCAGTAGCTCAGCGGCGGCGCGCTCGGCTCGCGGAAATAGGCGCGGCCGTAATAGGCCAGGGCGTAGTAGAGGAAGCGGTCGTTCACCGCGATGGTGGAGAGGCCGTTGTCCGCCTCCGCCTTGGCCCGATCGGTGATCAGCCGCACGGTCCCGGCCCAGCCGCGCACCCGCTTCAGGCTGTTGGAGCCGCCCACGGCGTCGGCGACCCGGGGCTCGACCAGCACCAAGAGGACGAAGGCCGCCATCGCCGCCTGCATCGCCACCGCCGCGGTCAGCCAGCGCCGCGCCCGCCAGCGGATCAGCCAGCCCGCCGCCAGCACCGCGCCCGGCAGGTAGCTCGCCCCCGACCAGTTGGCGTTGGCCCGGCTGAGCAGGGCCTGGACGCTGACGATCAGCAGCGGCGGCAGGATGAAGCAGGCGAGCAGCAGGTCCTCGCGGGACATCGCCCGGCGCCGCGCGGCGAGCACCAGGCCGCCAACCAGCACGCCGAACGGGATCGGCCCGAACACCCCCGCCTGGGTCAGCAGGAATTGCGCCAACCCCTTGGGATTGAACGGCGAGCCCTGGCCCCAGGCGGCGTTGGCGGCGGTGTGGTGCAGGGTGGCGAAGCCGTGCTGGGCGTTCCAGATCAGGTTGGGCGCCAGCACCAGGGCGAAGACCAGCACGGCGAGCGCCGCTGCGGCCGGCGACCAGGCCCGCCGCGCCTCGCGGCTGACGGCCAGGTGCACGCCGATGCCGATCACCGCATAGAGGGCGGCGTACTTGGACAGGAACGCCAGGCCCAGGGCCGCGCCGAGCCCGGCGGCCAGCGCCAGCCGCCGTCCGCCGAGCGCCGACTGCAGCTCCGCATAGGCCAGGATGCTCAGGCCCAGGAAGAACAGCAGCGGCGCGTCGGTGGCCACCACGACGCCCGAGATCTGCACCGCCGGCATCAGGGCGTAGAGCGCCGCCGCAGCCAGGGCCGCCGGGCCGCCGTAGAGCTTGCGGCCGAGCGCGAAGACGGTGAGCGTCGCCCCGGCCTGGAACAGCGGCGCCGACAGCCGGACGAAGACCTCCGCGTCACCGCCCAGCCGGGTGGTGGCCCAGATCGCCCAGGCGATCATCGGCGGCTTGGAATAGTAGCCGAAGTCGAGGGTGCGCGACCAAAGCCAGTACTGGGCCTCGTCCGGGTAGAGCTCGAGCGGCGTGCGGAACAGGGCCACGATCCGCGCCAGGGTCAGGCCGGCGGTGAGCAGGATCGCCCCGCTCCAGTCCGCCTCCGGGCTCTTCAAGCTTGCGCCCCGCGCCATGTCGGCTCCCTTGCTTAGCGGCGCGGACCCTAAAGCGCGGCCGCCGAAAGTGGGAGCCGCTTTTGCGGGCCAGGGGTCGCCGCGGCCGGCTGAAAATGAGGCGCGATAAAGGCGCCGGCGCCACACCTGCGGCAAAGATGACAGCTGCTTGCCGAGCGTAGCAAAACCGTCACCAACAGCTCTACAATCCACGCTATACGGCGATCAGGACTCAGGTCCGCCGGGGGATGGCGGCCGAGTGAGGCCGATGAGAAGGGGGTACTTATGACGTTTAATTTGACCCGCGCACTTTGCGCGTCGACGGCGCTTGCGACCGGCATGCTGCTGGCGGGCGGCGCGTTCGCCCAATCCACCGCCACCCAGGTGCAGGAACTGGTGGTGACCGGCGCGCGGGGCGCGCCGAACATGAACGGCTTGGCCCAGCAGGTGCTGGTGGCCAAGGACGAGTCCGTGGTCAGCCAGGCGTTCATCAAGACCCAGATCGGCAGCGAGAACTTCGCCCAGCTGATCAACTTCCTGCCGGGCGTCACATATTCCAGTGAAGACCCCACCGGCATCCTGTCCGGCGACTTCCGGATGCACGGCCTCGACTGTAACCACCTCTCGGTGACCATCGACGGCAGCCCGGTGAACGACACCGGCAACTACGCCTGCTTCCCGGGCGAATACCTGGTCGGCGAACTGACCGATCACGTGACGGTGGACATCGGCGCGACCGACGTCGACAGCCCGACAGCGTCGGCGGTCGGCGGTCAGGTGAACATCATCTCGAAGGTGCCGACCGAGACCTCCGGCATCCTCGCCAACGTCTCCGGGGGCAGCTACCGCTACGAGCGCGTGTATGGCGAGCTGGAGAGCGGCGCCATCGGCCCCTGGGGCACCCGGGCCTACATCTCCGGCAACTACGCCCGCGCCGACAAGTACAAGGGCGAAGGTCCGCTGATCCGCCGCGGCCTCGACGCCCGGGTCTACCAGACGCTCGGCGACAAGGGCTTCGTGAGCCTCGCCGCCAACTGGGCGTCCAATCGCCCGATCTTCTACTTCAGCGCCTCGCGCGCCCAGCTGGCCCAGTTCGGCACCAGCTTCGACTACAACCCGGTCTGGGTGGCCCCCACCGCCATCAACGGCCACGCGGACACCGTGCCCACGCCGCCGACCGGCGCCGCGGCCCTCGCGGCCGGGCTGCCGGCCAACGCCGGCCAGGCGGGCAGCGACACCAACTTCTGGGGCCTGCACCCGAACCCGGTGGACTTCGGCCAGATCCGCGGCTCGTCGCTCTACCACCTGACCGACAAGCTGACCTTCACCTTCGACCCGTCGTTCTTCTACACCCTGGCCAACGGCGGCGGCGGAAGCTCGATCAGCGAGAAGGACGTGCGCCTGTCCGGCAACCGGCTGATCATCAATCCGAATGGCTCGGTCACCAGTCCCGGCGTCGACCTGAACGGCGACGGCGACCAGTTGGACACCGTGCCGGTCTACACGCCCAGCAACACCAAGACCCACCGCTGGGTGGTGACCTCCTCGCTGCTGTGGGACATCAACGATCACAACAACATCCAGCTGGCCTACACCTACGACTACGGCCGCCACCGGCAGACCGGCGAGGCGACCTTCGTCGACCTGGCGACCGGCCAGCCCGATGACCAATTCGGCTCCAAGGCCGGCCGGGGCCCGGCCATACTGGGCCTCGACGGCAGCCAGCTGCGCACCCGCGACCGCTTCTCGATCGCCCAGCTGAACCAGTTCGCGCTGAACTATATCGGCAAGTTCTTCGACGACCGGCTGCACATCAACGTCGGCCTGCGCGACCCGCACTTCCAGCGCGACATCAACCAGTACTGCTACACCTTCAACGGCTCGACCGTGGAGTGCACCTCGATCAACCCCGCGCTCGTGCAGCAGGCGTTCAACCAGGCGGTGGCCACCCACAGCACCAGCGTCGTCCCCCCCGGGAGCAGCATTCCGACCCTGAACTCGCTGATGGGTTCGACCGTGACCTTCAACCCGTCGGGCCAGCCGAACTTCCGCTTCCCGTTCAGCGCCACCTTCCGCTTCGACAAGGTGCTGCCGAACGCCGGCGTCACCTACCGCATCGCCGACGACCACCTGCTCTACGCCAGCTATGCGCAGGGCTTCTCGGCGCCGAAGACCGACGACCTCTACACCAGCTCGCCGGACCTCGTGCGGCCTGAGACCAGCACCATCTATTCGGCCGGCTACCGCTATCAGACCCAAAGCCTGACGGCCTCGGCCAACCTCTACGACACCGAGTACAAGAACCGGATCGTCCAATCGATCGACCCGAACGACGCGACCCTGTCCATCGACCGCAACGTGGGCGACGTGCAGATCTACGGCGTCGACTTCGAGGCCGGCTACAGGCCGATGGAGCACCTGACCCTCTACGGCTCCGCCGCCTTCACCCACAGCGAGATCAAGAACAACCTCGCCATCGTGGTGAACGGGCAGGCGGCGTTCCTGCCGATCGCCGGCAAGCAGCTGGTGATGACCCCGGAGCGCGAGTTCTCCGCCCGCGCCCAGTACGACGTGGGTCCGGTCACCTTCGGGTTCGAAGGCAAGTACATCAGCTCGCGGTACATCACCGACACCAACGACGACCGTACCCCGGGCTATGCCGACTTCGACCTCGACCTGAAGTACGACCTGCCGGACGTCCACGGCGCCAAGACCTCGCTGCGGTTGAACGTCGAGAACCTGCTGAACCGCGACTACATCAGCCGCTCAACGACGGTGAACACCGCCCATCCGATCAGCGTCCCGCTGGTCGCCGGCGGCACGACCACCTTCTCGCCCGGCACGCCCTTCCTCTCGGTCGGCGCGCCGCGGACGGTCTACGTGACGCTGAACGCCGAGTTCTAGGCTTCGACCTCACAGCTGAGTTGGAAAGGGGCGGTCCGGCGACGGGCCGCCCTTTTTCGTGAGCGCTTGACGCGGACGCCGCCGACGCCCATCTGCGCGCGTCTTCAGTTCGAGGTCAGGATGAGCTTCACCGTTCCGTCGGAGTGGGCGCCGCACCGGGCCATGTGGCTGGGCTTTCCCAGCCATGCCGAGCTCTGGCAGGACGACCTCGCCGCCGCCCAGGCCGAGGTCGCCGCCCTGGCGCGCGCCCTCGCGGGGGCCGGCGGCGAACGGGTGCGGCTGATGACCGGCCATCCGGACGGCGAGGCGGCCGCGCGCCGGCTGCTGGGCGACGTGCCCGGGATCGAGATCACGCCCGGCGCCTTCGGCGACATCTGGCTGCGCGACACCGGCCCGATCTTTGGCAAGGACGCGGCCGGCCGGCTGCAGGCCCAGGGCTTCCGGTTCAACGGCTGGGGCGGCAAGTACGATCTCGAGCACGACGACACGGTGGCCGAGCAGATCGCCAAGGCGGCTGGCGTCCCGCTCACCCGCCACGACGTCATCCTGGAGGGCGGCGCGGTCGACCACGACGGCGAGGGCACGGTGCTGACCACCGGCCAGTGCGTGCTCAACCGCAACCGCAATCCCGGCTGGACCGAGGCCGTGGCCGAACAGGCGCTCGCCGAGGGTCTGGGGGCCAGGAAGCTGCTCTGGCTGGGCGACGGCCTGCTCAACGACCACACCGACGGCCACGTGGACAACCTCGCGCGCTTCGTCGCCCCCGGCGTGGTCGCCTGTCCGATCCCCTGGGGCCGGCGCGATCCGAACACCCACGCCTACGACGACGTGGTGCGCCGGCTCTCGGCCATGACCGACGCCGCCGGCCGCCGCCTGACCGTCGCGCGCATCCCCTCGCCCGGCTACATCGACGACGGCGAGGAGCGGCCGGCGCCCGCCTCGCACATGAACTTCCTGATCGCCAACCGGGCAGTGATCGTGCCCATCTATGAAGAGGAGCCGGGCGGCTACGCCATCCAGGCGCTGGAGCACCTGTTCCCCGACCGTCAGGTGATCGGCCTGCCGTCGAACGCCATCCTCACCGGCGGCGGATCCTTCCACTGCATCACCCAGCAGGAGCCCGCCTGATGAGCCGCAAGATCACCGTCGCGGCCATCCAGTCGTCCTATGGCCAGGACATGGCCGCCAACATCGCCAAGACCGCCGGTTTCGTGCGCGAGGCCGCCGCCAAGGGCGCGCAGGTGGTCCTGCCGCCGGAGCTGTTCCAGGGCCCCTATTTCTGCGTCGCCCAGGAGGAGCGCTGGTTCGCCCAGGCCTACGCCTGGCGCGAGCACCCCTGCGTCACCGCGCTTGCGCCTCTGGCGCAGGAGCTGGGCGTGGTGATCCCGGTCTCGATCTTCGAGCGCGAGGGTCCGCACTATTTCAACAGCGTGGTCATCGTCGACGCCGACGGCAAGCCGCTGGGCGTCTACCGCAAGAGCCATATCCCGGACGGGCCGGGCTACATGGAGAAGTACTATTTCCGGCCCGGCGACACCGGCTTCAAGGTCTGGCCGACCCGGTTCGGCCGCCTGGGCGTCGGCATCTGCTGGGACCAGTGGTACCCGGAGGCCGCCCGCGCCATGACCCTGATGGGGGCTGAGATCCTGTTCTATCCGACGGCGATCGGCTCGGAGCCGCACGATGCGAACCTCGACACCGCTGCGCCGTGGCGGCGGGCGATGCAGGGCCACGCGGTCTCCAACGTCATCCCGGTGGTGGGCGCCAACCGCACCGGCTTCGAGCCGTGGGCCGACTATCCGAACGGCGGCCAGCTGTTCTACGGCTCCTCCTTCATCGCCGACCATCGCGGCGACCTCACCGCAGCCTTCGGGCGCGAGGACGAGGGCGCCCTCGTCGCCGAGTTCGACCTGGATTTCCTGGCCACCCACCGCGCCGCCTGGGGCTTCTTCCGCGACCGTCGCACCGACCTCTACGGCGCCCTCACCCAGAGCCGGCCGCAGTGACCCAGGCGCCGCGCATCGAGACCGAGCGGCTGATCCTGCGCGACTGGCGTGACGGGGACCGCGAGCCCTACGCCGACTTCCTGATCGACCCGCGGGTGGGCGCGTGGCTGGGCGGCCCTTTCACCCGTGACCAGGCCTACGAGCGGCTGGCGAACAACCGGGCGAGCCTGGCGGAGACGGGCCTCGGGCGCCTGGCGGTCGAGCGGCGCAGCGACGGGCGGCTGATCGGCCATTGCGGCCTGGCCTCGACGGTGGGCCGGGCGCCCATCCCGGAAGGCCTCGAGATCGCCTGGTCGCTGGTCCCGGACACTTGGGGCTCGGGGTTCGCCACCGAGGCGGCGCGCGCGGTGATCGCCGAGGGCTTCGCCAGCCATGAGGCGGCGGAGATCTTCGCCTTCACCGGCCGGACCAACCTGCGCTCCCAGGCGGTGATGCAGCGGCTCGGAATGCGGCGCAGGCCCGAGCGCGACTTCGACCATCCGCTGCTGGCCGACGACCATCCGTTGAAGCACCACATCGTCTTCGTGGCGGAACGCCCGGCCCAGGGCTGAGACCCTAGTAGTCGCAGGCGCTCGGCGCGGTGTGGTCGCGGGCCAGTTCGCTGCGGGCCGCCGCCATGTCCTTCAGGAACTCCGGATGGTCGTGCAGGCGCGCCACCATCGCCGCGCCGAGCTGGCGTCCCGCGTCCACGTCCGACTGGAAATGCACCCCGCAGATCACCCGGCTCTGGCCGATCTCGCGGCCGGCGACGGCCAGCGCGCTGGCCTTGGCCGGCGCCAGTTCGCCGAGGATCAACCCCCAGGCCCAGCCGGTCATCGAATGGCCGGAGGGGTAGGAGGCGTTCTTCACCATCCAGTCGCCGCGCGCCACACAGAGCGGCAGGCTGTCGCCGATCGGCGGCCGGGTGCGGTTGTAGCGGTCCTTGGGCGGCGTGCCGACGGTGCGCACGTCCAGCTCGACGCGCTGCAGGATCCGATAGGTGACCGGTGTGGTCTTGGCGTCGATCTCGGCGCCTAGGGCGCAGGAGAACCGGTTGACCGCCCCGCCGGTCCACAGGTCGTTGTCCCGCTGCGCCAGCTTCCAGCGCGGCGTGCCGGCCAGCGCGCGGGCCTGCAGGTAGATCGCCCGGTCCGCCTTGCCCTGGGCCGAGTCCATCGCCGGCGGCGGGCCGAGGATGGCTTCGCCGTCCAGCTCGCCCTTGTGCATGTAGCCGATCAGCCCGTTGCGGATCGGGGTGGCGTCGGCCGGGTCGGCGGACTTGTGCGGGACTTGCGCGACGGCGACCGCCGCCGCGGTCGCCGCGCCGACAAGCAGATACTTGATCAAGGGAGCCTCTAGCTGCGCAGCACGGTCTTGCCGTTGCGGATCACGGTCGCGCCGCGGTCCAGCACCCGGGCCTCGAAGGAGACCACGTCGCCGTCCTTCCAGAGGTCGACGGTGATGGTGTCGCCCGGGAACACCGGGGCGGAGAACCGCGCCTGGTGGCTGAGGATCTTGTCGCTGTCGTAGTCGACGATCTCCTGCAGCACCGCGCGGCAGGTGATCCCGTAGGTGCACAGCCCGTGCAGGATCGGCCGCGGGAAGCCGGCCCGCTTGGCCACGTCCGGATCGGAATGCAGCGGGTTGCGGTCGCCGTTCAGCCGGTAGATCAGCGCCTGGTCCGGCCGGGTCTCGAACGGTACGGAGATGTCCGGCTTGCGGGTGGGGACCGCGTGCGGCTCCGGCGCGCCATCGGTCGGGCCGCCGAATCCGCCGTCGCCGCGCGCGAAGGTCGAGCCGGTGAGGGTGGCGACCTTCTCGCCCTTGTCGTCGGTCCAGACGGTCTCGTTGACCACCACCGCGCCCTTGTCCTTGCCCTTGTCGTAGGCCCCGACGGTGCGGCTGGTCGCCGTGAAGCTGCCGGTGGTGGGCAGCGGCTTGTGCAGCTCCACCTTCTGCTCGCCGTGCACCACCATCAGGTAGTTGAGCTGGCTGACCCTCAGGCCGGGCTTCTGCTCGGCGGTCTGCGCCGCGGCGGCGCGGCGCCCGGCCCCGGCGGCCAGCACGGTGGCGGCGGTCGGCACCACCCGCAGCGCCTTCTCGTAGACGAACGGCAGCTCGCGCTCGTCCATCGGGTCGCGGCCCATGCCGACGCCCAGGGCGTAGAGCATCACGTCCTTGTCGCCGTAGGTGAAGGTGCGGGGCTCGGTCTTCTGTTCGAGGATGTCGGGGTAATAGATCGGCATGAAATGTCCTCCGGGGCTGGCCGCAGGCGGGGCCTTCGTCTTTATGGCCGCGATTGAAGCTCCGAAGCCGGCGTCCGGCAAGCGGCGAGGCGCCTCAATTGCCGCCCGGCGACCGATCGGCTAGAAGCGGCGACCTTGCGCCGCGCCGGGTTCCACGCGGCTGCGCGCTTTTCCACTCGAAGGCTTCGGATGTCCGACATCACCACCACGCCCGTCCAGAACCCCGGTCCGATCACCGGCAGCGTCCTCTTCTACAAGCAGCCCGAGCCGCTCAATCCGGAGATGCACGGCAAGCTGGGCGTCAAGCAGATGGACAGCCCCTTCGGCTTCGCCAAGGAGGGCCACGCCGTGCCGCTGACGGTGGGCGAATTCCCGCTGGCGGCGATCTGCGGCCCGATCATCTTCGTGGGCGACGACAAGACCCCCCTGGCGGTGATGGGCCTGAACCCCGGCCGCAACATGTTCATCGACGAGAACGGCCAGTTCGAGGCGGGCTTCTACATCCCGGCCTATGTTCGCCGCTATCCGTTCGTCTACGCCCAGGACGACAACGCCAAGCAGATGGTGCTGTGCATCGACCGGGCGGCCGAGTTCATCGTGGAAGGCGGCGACATGCCGTTCTTCGACGCCAAGGGCCAGCCCAGCGAGTACACGACCCGCTGCCTGGAGTTCTGCAACAACTTCGAGACGGAGCGGAACCGCACCCTGAACTTCGTGCAGATCCTCAAGGACCTCGACCTGTTCGAGGTGAAGGTCGCCAACTTCGTGCCCGCCAATCCGGACGGCACGGCCGGCGTCCCGCAGAAGATCGCCGACTATTTCGGCATCTCCGAGGAGAAGCTGGGCGCCCTGCCCGCCGAGAAGCTGGCCGAGCTGCGCGACAACGGCGCCCTGTCGCAGATCTATGCCCACCTGACCTCGCTGGTCGGCTGGGACCGGCTGATCGCGCTGACCATGGTCCGCCAGCAGCAGGAACAGCCCCAGGCGGCGAACGCCTAGCGCTACTTCGCGAACACGCCCCGCGTCAGGCACGAGAAGACCAGCCGGCCGGCCTCGTCCAGGAGGTCGTGCTGGCAGATCACGATGCCCTTGCCTTCGCCCACCGGGTCCTTGGCCATCACCGTCATCCGGCCGCGCAGCAGCTCGCCGGCCGGCGGGTTGCGCACCCAGCGCAGGGCATCGACGCCCAGCCGCTTGATCTGCGGCCAGTCG
Source organism: Phenylobacterium sp. (assembly GCA_004799545.1). GTDB lineage: Bacteria > Pseudomonadota > Alphaproteobacteria > Caulobacterales > Caulobacteraceae > Phenylobacterium. Next base: position 52,631 of record SSMU01000020.1, on the reverse strand, counting down.
GTGCTGGCGATGGCGTCGAGCTTCGCCCAGATGGCGTAGATCATGGCGTCCGGTGCGCCCCGCTCGGCGACCCAGCCGGGGGTGAAGGCCGAGATGAAGGCGCCCAGCACGTCGGGGTCGACCGCCGCCACCCCCAGGGCCACGACCTGTCCAATCTCGATCTCGTCAAAGCGGGCGGGCAAGGCGGCGTCTCCTGAAGCGGCGCGAGGCGGGCGAGCCCGGCTTTGCGTGGCGGGCTCTTACACGCCATATAGCCGCGTGACGTGGGCGGGGCGAGGTAGGGTGACGATGCGTTGGCTTGCGGCCCTGATGACGGCGGCTCTGGCGACCCTGGCGGTCGCGGCGCCGGCGCTCGCCCAGCCGGTGAACACCGGCCACCTGACCGCCGAGCTGGTGGCCCAGGATCAGGGGATCGCACCGGGCCAGACCATCCACCTGGCGCTGCGCCAGCAGATGCTCCCCGGCTGGCACACCTATTGGCGCAATCCGGGCGACAGCGGCGAGCCCACCAGCCTGAAGTGGACCCTGCCCGCCGGCTGGACGACCGGCGACATCGTCTGGCCGACGCCGCGGCGCCTGCCGGTCGGCCCACTGGTCAATTACGGCTACGAGGGCGAGGTGCTGCTGCCGGTGGCGGTGACCGCGCCGGCCAACGCCAAGCCCGGCCAGACCGCCACGCTCTCCGCCGCGGCGTCCTTCCTGGTCTGCCGCGAGATCTGCGTGCCGGAGGACGCCAAGCTCTCGATCACGATCCCGGTGGTGGCCGGCGGCGGCGGGCCCGATCCCACCTGGGGCGCGCCCATCGCCCGCACCCTGGCCGACGCGCCCAAGCCCGCCGGCCTCACCGCCGCCTTCCAGAAGAGGGGCGCGGCTGTCGCCCTCGCCATCGCCGGCCCGGTGCTGCAGGGCGCCGACCTCCACGACGCCTACTTCTATCCCTTCGACGCCACCGTCATCGACCACGCCAAGCCGCAGACGATCGACCGCGGCCCGCAGGGCCTGACGCTCACCCTCACCCCCGGGTACGCCTTCCAGGGCGCCGCTGCGCCCAAGGCCCTGGCCGGCGTCCTGGCGGTCGACGGCAAGGCCTATGAGGTCGCCGCCAACCCCGGCGCGCCGCCGGCCGGCGCCTCGGGCCTCGGCCCGCCGGCGGCCAAAGGGGGCGCGGCCGGCGGGGCCAGCCTCGGCCTGCTCTCCGCGGCGGTGTTCGCCTTCGTGGGCGGCCTGATCCTCAACCTGATGCCCTGCGTCTTCCCGGTGCTGGCCATGAAGGCCGCCTCGCTGGCCGCCCACGGCGGCCGGGACGAGGCCAGCAATCGCGCTCACGGCCTGGCGTTCGGGGCCGGCGTGCTGGTGACCTTCCTGGCCCTGGCCGGCGTGCTGATCGGGCTGAAGGCCGCGGGCCAGGCGATCGGCTGGGGCTTCCAGCTGCAGTCGCCGCCGGTGGTGGCCGTGCTCTGCCTGCTGATGCTGGCCATCGCGCTCGACCTCTCCGGCGTCTTCGAGGTCGGGAGCTCGCTGCAAGGCGTGGGCTCCGGCCTGGCCAGCCGCGGCGGCCTGGTGGGCGACGTGTTCACCGGCGCGCTCGCCGTGGTGGTGGCCGCCCCCTGCACCGCCCCCTTCATGGGGGCCGCCATCGGCTGGGCCCTGACCCAGCCCGCGGCCGCGGCCATGACCGTCTTCCTGGCCCTGGCCGTGGGCTTCGCCGCGCCCTTCGTGGCGGTGACCTTCTGGCCCGGCCTGCTTAGCCGCTTGCCACGGCCCGGGGCGTGGATGGACGTGTTCCGCAAGGCGCTCGCCTTCCCGATGTTCGCCGCCGCCGCCTGGCTGGTCTGGGTGCTGACCATCCAGGCCGGGGAGACGGCCCTGGCCCGCATCCTGGGCGCGGCCATCGTCCTGGCGCTGGCCGCCTGGATCGCCGGCGCGGCCCAGCGCCGCGCCGCCGCTGGCGGCCGGCCGCTGGTCCTGGGGTCCGCCGCCGTGGCGCTGGCCGCCATCGCCCTGGCCGCCGTGGTCTGGCCCGCCTACGCCGAGACGCCGAGCGAGGGCGGCCCGGCCGCCAAGGCCGACCTCGCCTCGGAGGCCTACAGCCCCGAGAAGCTCGCGGCCCTGCAGGCCGAGGGCAAGCCGGTGTTCGTCAACTACACCGCCGCCTGGTGCGTCTCCTGCCAGGTCAACGACCGGGTGGTGCTTTCCACCCGCCCGGTGGTGGACGCCATGCACAAGGACGGCGTCACCTACCTCAAGGCCGACTGGACCAAGCGCGACCCGGTGATCGCCGCCGAGCTCGCCCGCTACGGCCGGGCTGGCGTGCCGCTCTACCTGGTCTATGGCGCGAACGGCGGCCCGCCGCAGATCCTGCCGGCCATCCTGACCCAGGGCGTGGTCGTCAAGGCGCTGGAGAGCGCCGCCAGGCGGGGGTAGGGCGTCCCATCCATGGCCTACCGGCAGCTGTCCCGACGCGTGATCCTCGGCCTCGCCGCGGCCTTCGCCCTGGCCGCGCCGGCGCTCTCCACGCCGACCATCAACGCGCCCGCGCCGGCCTTCCAGGCCATCGATCAGGAGGGCCGTGCGCGCAGCCTCGCGGAGTTCGCCGGCAAGACCGTGGTCCTCGAATGGACCAGCGACGCCTGCCCCTATAGCCACAAGCACTACGACTCCGGAAACATGCAGCGTCTGCAGGCGAAGGCGACCCGGAGCGGCGTCGTCTGGCTCACCGTGATGACCGATCCGCCCGGCGTCAGCGGCTACATGACCGCCGAGCAGGTCCGCGCCTGGATGACCAAGGTGGGCTCCCACGCCACCGCCGTGCTGCTGGACGCCGACGCCCGCGTGGCCCGCGCCTACGAGGCCAGGACCACGCCACACATGTTCATCGTCGATAAGGCCGGCCGCCTGGTCTACATGGGCGGCATCGACGATCGGCCCTACACCGATCCGGCCAGCCTCAGGGGCGCCAAGAACTACGTGGCCCTGGCGCTGGCGGACCTGAGGGCCGGGCGGCCGATCGCCCAGCCGGTGACCCGCCCGTACGGCTGCAGCGTTAAGTACGCGCCTTGAAGAAGCTTCCGGGGGATGGACCTACGCGTGTCTGAGATCGATGCGGCCTGGGGCCGTCTGGACGCCGCCGCCGGCGCCGCCCGTGCGCGGCGGATCGAGAGCCTGTTCGCGCAGGAGCCGGATCGGCTGGCCCGGCTGACGCTGAGCGCCGCCGGCCTCGACCTCGACCTCTCCAAACAGCCCTGGTCGCTCGCCGACCTGGACGTGGCCTTGGGCCTCGCTCGCGCCGCTGGCGTCGAGGCCGCCCGGGCGCGGCTGTTCGCCGGCCAGATCGTCAACCTCTCGGAAGGCCGTCCCGCCCTGCACATGGCGCTGCGCGCGCCCGCCGGCGCCGACTTCAAGGCCGCCGGCCAACCGGTCTCGCCCGAGGTCGAGGCCACCCGCGCCCAGATGCGCGCCTTCGCGGACGAGGTGCGCTCGGGCGCCCGCAAGGGCGCGAGCGGCCAACCGTTCCGCGCCATCGTCCACATCGGCATCGGCGGGTCGGACCTTGGGCCGCGGCTGATCTGGGAGGCCTTGAAGCCCCTCGACCCGAAAATCGAGCTGCGCTTCGCCGCCAACGTCGATCCGGCCGAGTTGGCCCAGGCGCTGACCGGCCTCGATCCCGCCGAGACCCTGGTGGTGGTGGTCTCCAAGACCTTCACCACGCTGGAGACCCTGACCAACGCCGAGGTCGCCCGCGCCTGGCTGCGCGCCGCCTTGGGCTCCGCCGCCGACGCCCAGCTGGTCGCCGTCTCCGCCGCGCCGGACAAGGCCCAGGCGTTCGGCGTGCCGCCCGATCAGGTGTTCGCCTTCTGGGACTGGGTCGGCGGCCGCTATTCCCTGTGGTCGGCGGTGGGCCTCTCCTGCGCCGTGGCCCTGGGCTACGAGACCTTCGAGCGCCTGCTGGCCGGCGCCGCGGCCATGGACCGGCATTTCGAGACGGCGCCGCTGGCCACCAACGCCCCGGTGCTGCTGGCGTTGGCCCACGTGTTCAACCGCAACGGCCTCGGCCGGCCGATCCGCGCGGTTGTCCCCTACGCCCAGCGGCTGCGCCTCTTCGCGGCCTTCCTGCAGCAGCTGGAGATGGAGTCCAACGGCAAGCGGGTCGACGCCCACGGCGGGCCGGTCGCCCACCCTACCGCGGCCTCGGTGTTCGGCGACGCCGGCACCAATGGCCAGCACGCCTTCTTCCAGCTCCTCCACCAGGGGACCGACATCGTCCCCGTCGACCTCCTGGCGGTGCGCCAGCCCACCGACGGCGATCCCGCCGGCCAGAAGAAACTGCTGGCCAACGCCATCGCCCAGGCCGAGGCCCTGATGGTCGGTCGTCCCGAGGCCGAGGTCCGCGCCGAGCTTGATGCCAAGGGTCTCTCCACCGCCGAGATCGACGCGCTCGCGCCGCAGCGCACCTTCCTCGGCGACCGCCCATCGAGCTTCATCCTGCTGGACGCCCTGGATCCCGAGCGGCTGGGCGCCCTGATCGCCCTCTATGAGCACAAGGTGTTCGTGGAAGGCGTGCTCTGGGGCATCGACAGCTTCGACCAGTGGGGCGTCGAGCTCGGCAAGACCCTGGCCGCCCGGGTGCTCGGCGAACTGGAGGGCGGGGCGGCCGGCGCCCACGATCCCTCCACCGCCGCGCTCATCGCCAGGCTGAGGGCCTAGCCGTGCTGATCGTCGAGCGTGTGCTGGCGGCGGACGAGTTGCAGCGGGTCAGATCCGCCGTCGAACAGGCGACCTTCGTCGACGGCAAGATCACCGCCCAGGGCTCGGCGCGGGAGGTCAAGCGCAACCGCGAGGCCGCCCCGGACGATGCGACCCTCGCCGAGCTCCGCCAGCGGCTGAAACAGCTGATCGGCGCCAACAGCCAGGTCGCCACCTATGCGCGGCCCACCCGCTGGTCGCCGCTGATCGTCTCGCGCTACGCCGAGGGCGAGACCTATGGCGAGCACGTGGACGCCCCGTTCATGCGCGCCGACGACGGCGCGGAGATGCGGGCCGACCTGTCCTTCACCCTGTTCCTCGACGATCCGGCGTCCTACGAGGGCGGCGAGCTGGTGCTGGACAGCCACCGGCGGCCGCAGCCGGTGAAGCTCCCGGCCGGTTCCCTCGTGATCTATCCCACCTCGGTGCTGCACGCCGTGGCGCCCGTTCGATCAGGCGTCCGCCACGCCGTGGTCGGCTGGTTCGAGAGCCGCCTGCGCAGCGCCGAGCAGAGGCTGATGCTCTACGAGTTCGAACAGAGCGTCGCGGCCCTGCCGCACGACGCCAACCGCCGCCGCCTGACCCTGGTGTTCGCCAGCCTGTTGAAGATGTGGAGCTGAGCCGGCGCCGCTAGCCGTCCTCCGCCGCTTGCGGACGTCCGCCGAGCCGCCGCCGCAGCTGCAGCGCGTCGGCCGCGGCCGCGCCTGAGGCGGTGTTGTCGAAGATGCACCAGCTGTCCGCCGGCCCGGCGCGGAGCCGCTCGGCCAGGCGCTCGAGGCGCCCGTCGGCATAGCTCGAATAGTACATCCGCGGTGAGCCGTGCAGGCGGTGATAGGCGAAGCCGCGCCAACCGCCGGGCTCGGCGGCCGCGGGATGGCGGGCCGGATCGGCGGCGACGCGGGCCACCTGCAGCCCGGCCAGCAGGGCGTCGGGCTGCGGCTCGAACCAGCTGGCGTGGCGCGGCTCGCAGGCCAGGGCGAGGTCCGGCGCGAGGTCCCGCAACCCGGCGAAGAACCGGCCGGCCACATCCGCATCGAACGCCAGGCTCGGCGGCAGCTGGACCAGCACGACCGCAAACTTGGCGCCCAGCCTGCGGCCGTCCTCAAGGAAGCGCGCCAGCTCGGCCGCGCCCCCGGCGAGCTTCGCCTCGTGGGTCACCGCCCGCGGCGCCTTCAAGGCGAAGCGGAACCCCTCCGGCGTCGTCTCAGCCCAGCGTTCGAAGGTGCTCGCCTGGTGCGGCCGGTAGAAGGTCGAGTTGATCTCGACGACTTGGAAGCAGCCGGCGTAGCGCTGCAGGCCCGAGCCTTCGCGCGGGAAGGCGTCGGCCACCGCGCGCGGGATCGCCCATCCCGCCGTCCCGATCCGGATCCCGGTCTCCGCCATCACCCTCTCAACGGCTGCGCTCGCCCTGGGCTCCCGGCCGCGAGACTCGCCTTCTTGGGTCCGGTCCGCTACAAGCCGCGCCCGATGAGCCGCGCGCCGCACCCTCACCGCCATCCCCACCATCCGACCCTCGCGGGATCGGCATGGGATCGCCTGGCCTGAGCTGAGCGCCCCTTCCGAGCCCCGCCGATGCGGACGGGGCTTGGCTTTTCGAGCTCCGTCCGTCGAACCCTTCACGAGGACCGACCGATGGACCTTCCCCCTGAACGCACTTCGCAGAACGCTTCCTTGAGCGAAGACGCGGCAACCGCTAAGCGCGCAGGCATGACCGACACCCAGCGCCCCGAAGCCCGCAGCCCGCGCGGCTTCATCGACCGCCGCGCCCGCGACCTGACAGCCGAGCGGAAAATCCTGACGGCGGTGTCGGCGGTCTATGAGCGCTACGGCTTCGAGCCGCTGGAGACCCCGGCCTTCGAATATGCCGACGCGCTCGGCAAGTTCCTGCCCGACGCCGACCGGCCGAACGAGGGCGTCTTCGCCCTGCAGGACGACGACGAGCAGTGGATCGCCCTGCGCTACGACCTCACCGCGCCCCTGGCCCGCTTCGCCGCCCAGAACTGGGAGACCCTGCCCAAGCCGTTCCGCCGCTACGCCTTCGGGACCGTCTGGCGCAACGAGAAGCCGGGCCCGGGCCGCTACCGCGAGTTCACACAGTGCGACGCCGACACCGTCGGCTCGGCCCGTCCCGAGGCCGACGCCGAGATCATCGCCATGGCCGCCGAAGGCCTTGTGGCCGCCGGCGTGCCGGAGGGCGCGGCGGTCCTGAAGATCAACAACCGCAAGCTGCTCAACGGCCTGATGGCCGCGGCCGGGGTCGCCGACGAGGGCCAGAAGCTCGCCGTGCTGCGCGCCGTCGACAAGCTCGACCGGCTGGGCCCGGACGGGGTGCGCCTGCTGCTGGGCGAGGGGCGGCTGGACGAGAGCGGCGCCTTCACCAAGGGCGCGGGGCTCAACGCCGGCGCGGCCGAGCGGGTGCTGGCTTTCACCGCCGCCGGGGCCGGCCGGGCTGAGACCCTGGGCCGGCTCGCCGACGTCATCGGCGGCTCGGCGGAGGGCGACGAGGGGCTGGCCGAGCTTGCGGCCATCGATGCGGCGCTCACCAGCCTCGGCCTCGGCGCCGACCGGGCGATCTTCGATCCCGCCGTGGTGCGCGGGCTGGAATATTACACGGGCGCTGTCTTCGAAGCGGAGCTGTTGCTGGGAACCACCGACGACAAGGGCCAGCCGGTGCGCCTCGGCTCGGTCGGCGGCGGCGGCCGCTACGACGACCTGGTGGCCCGCTTCACCGGCGAACGGACGCCGGCCACCGGCTTCTCCTTCGGGATCTCGCGCCTGGCCGCGGCGCTGCGTGCGGCGGGCCGCGAGGCGGCCGCCGACCTGCGCGGACCGGTGGTGGTCATCGTCTTCGACCAAACCCGGATGGCCGACTATTTCGCGGTCGCCGGCGAGCTGCGCGGCGCCGGGGTCCCGGCCGAGGTCTATCTCGGCGCGTCCGGCATGAAGGCGCAGATGAAGTACGCCGACCGCCGGCTGTCGCCCGCCGCGGTGATCATCGGCGGGGACGAGTTCGCGGCCGGCACGGCCACCGTGAAGGACCTCGACCTTGGCCGCGCCCTCTCCAAGGGCGTCACCGACAACGCCGCCTGGCGCGCCGAGCGTCCGGGCCAGGTGACCATCCCCCGCGCCGAACTGGTGGCGACCATCCGCAAGATCCTGGACGCTCAATCCTTGGACTCGGCGCTATGAGGACCGAGCCGCCCGTTCCGGCGGACGCCCTGGCGGAGATCCGCGCCGCGCTCGCCGGCGGGGCGGAGCCGGTGGACGCCCCGATCCTGCAGCCGCTGGGCCTGCTGCTCGACCTGGCCGGCGAGGCCATGCGGGCGCGGCTGTTCTTGGTCCAGGCCGAGGGCGGCGCAGAGGCCTGCCTGAGGCCCGATTTCACGGTGGCCGTGGCCAGCCGGCACCTGGCGGGCGGCGCGCCCTCCGGCCGCTACTTCTACGAAGGTCCGGCCTTCCGCGCCTCGCCCGGCACGGCGGAGCCGGAAGAGTTCCTGCAGATGGGGGTCGAGCTGTTCACCCCCGTCACCGTCCCGCCGGTCACCGACGACGCCCAGATCCCCTGCGCCGCCTGGCTGGCCTGCGAGGCCGGCGGCCGCCAGGACCTCACCCTGTGGCTTGGCGACGTGGGCCTGTTCGCCGCCTTCATCGCGGCCCTCGACCTGGCGCCGGCCCTGGCCGCGCGGCTGACCCGTGTCGCCGGACGCCCGCGGCTGCTGCACGCCGAGCTCGACCGGGCCGGCCAGCCGCCGCGCGACGCCGGGAACGGCGCAGGCCAGCTCGCCGCCATGCTCTCCGGCCTCTCCGAGCCCGCCGCCGCGGCGATGCTGGAAGAAGTCTGGGCCCTGGCTGGCGTGGAGCCGGTCGGCGGCCGCCGACCGGCGGAGATCGCCGCGCGCCTGGTGCGCCGGGCCGAGGCCGCCGCCGCGCCGGCCCTCACCGAGGTCCAGGCCCGCGCCATCGCCGACTTCATGGCCATCTCCGGTGCGCCCAAGGCCGGGCTCGACCGGGTGCGCGCCCTGGCCGGTGGCCGCGACAAGGCGCTGGAGGCCGCCCTCGACCTCTGGGAATCGCGCCTCGCCCACCTGCAAGGCACGGCGCCGATCGAGCGCATGCGCTTCGCGCCGGCGCTGGGCCACGCCTTCGACTATTACGACGGCCTGACCTTCGAGATCCGCAGCACGGCGCTGGGGCCTGAGCGGCCGGTGGCGGTGGGCGGCCGCTACGACGGCCTGCTGGCCCGGCTGGGCGGCGGCGCCTCGGCGCGCGCGGTGGGCTGCATGGTCCGGCCCTGGCGCGCCTTCGCCGGAGGCGAGGCATGAGCGGTCCCCCAAAAGACCAACTGATCATCGCCATGCCCTCGAAGGGTCGGCTGAAGGAACAGGTGGAGGCCTGGCTGGCCGACTGCGGGCTGGAGCTCGCGGTCAGCGGCGGGGCGCGCGGCTACCTGGCCGACCTCAAGGGCCTGCCCGAGGCCCAGGTGCGCCTGCTGTCGGCCGCCGACATCGCCGACGCCCTGGGGACCGGCGAGGTCCACCTGGGCGTCACCGGTGAGGACCTGCTGCGCGAACGGGGCGAGGACCTCGACGCCCGCGTCCTGCTGCTCAAGGCCCTGGGCTTCGGCCGCGCCGACCTGGTGGTGGCCGCGCCGAAGAGCTGGCTCGACGTGGAGACCATGGCCGACCTGGAGGAGGTGGCGCACGACTACCTGGCCCGCACCGGCCGGCGCATGCGGGTGGCCACCAAATACCTCAGCCAGACGCGCGCCTTCTTCGCCCGCCACGGGGTGGTCGACTACCGGATCACCGAATCCGGCGGGGCGACGGAGGGGGCGCCGGCCTCCGGCGCGGCCGAGCTGGTGGTCGACATCACCACCACCGGCGCGACCCTGGCCGCCAACGGCCTGAAGGTGCTGGCCGATGGCCTGATCCTGAAGAGCCAGGCCCAGCTCGCCGCCAGCCTGAACGCCCGCTGGACGCCCGCCCAGGCGACGGCCGCCGAGCGCCTGCTGCGGATCGTCGAGGCGCGGACCGCGGCCCTGGGGTCGGCGACCCTCACCTGGCCCGCCACCGGCGATGCGGCGGAGGCCAAGGTGGTCAAGCGGCTGGTGGCCGCGGGCGCCACCAAGCGGCCGCACGGCCTGCTGGTCGAGGTCGGCCAAGCGGCGGAGGCCTCGCTCGCGCTCACCGCGGCGGGCCTTGGCCCGGTGACGGCGGCGCGGCCCGACTTCGTGTTCGAAGTCGGCTGCCCGGCTTACGAGGCGTTGAGAGATCGTGTTCTTTGACGTTTGCGTCAAAAGTGACGCAATTATTCGCCAGCTCGCGGATTTCTGATCGCGCCATGCCGTAGAACCGCGCGCAGTCCGTTGACTCGGGCAGGAAATTGCCGTTCCTTCCTGTCGCGAGAGACATGAAGGCGATAAGTCCTGAGGTCTCCGGCGTTTCGGGGAGGAAACGCCCGCTCATCAGAGCGACTGCTCAAGAATAAGGCCCGCTGCGATTATCCCCCGCAGCGGGCCAATTTTTTGCCTGACGTCAGGTTTTGACGGGAGCGCCAAAACCGGGCTGGGTGATCACCAGATCCGAACCCGGTCCGCCGGGGCCACGTACATCTTGTCGCCCGGCTTCACGCCGAACGCCTCGTAGAAGGCGTCGATGTTGCGCACCGGCACGTCGACCCGCGCCTGGTTCGGCGAGTGCGGGTTGGAGACCAACTGCTGGCGCAGCGCATCGTCGCGGGTCTTGCCGCGCCACACCTGCGCCCAGCCCAGGAACACCCGCTGGTCGCCGGTCAGGCCGTCGATGATCGGCGCCGGGGCCCCGTGTAGCGAGGCGTGGTAGGCGTCGAGCGCCAGCAAGAGCCCGCCCAGGTCGGCGATGTTCTCGCCCATGGTCAGGTCGCCGTTGATGTGCGCGCCGGGCAGCACCTCGAAGGCTCCGTACTCCTTGCCGAGCTTGGCCGCCTCGGCCTCGAAGCGCTTGGCGTCCTCCGGCGTCCACCAGTCGGTGAGCTTGCCCTTGGCGTCGTAGCGCCGGCCCTGGTCGTCGAAGCCGTGGGTCAGCTCGTGGCCGATCACCGCGCCGATGCCGCCGTAGTTGACCGCCATGTCGCCTTCCGGATCGAAGAACGGCGGCTGCAGGATGGCGGCCGGGAAGACGATCTCGTTGCCGGTCGGGTTGTAGTAGGCGTTGATGGTCGGCGGCGTCAGGCCCCATTCGGCCTTGTCCACCGGCCCGCCGAGCCGCCGGGCCTCGCGGTTCCACTCGAAGGCCGAGGCCCGCTGCACGTTGCCGTAGAGATCGCCGTCCTTGAGGCTGAGCGCCGAGTAGTCGCGCCAGGTGTCGGGGTAGCCGATCTTGACCCGCAGGTTGTCGAGCTTCTCGTAGGCCTTGGCCTTGGTGGCCGGGCTCATCCAGTCGAGCCGCTCGATCCGCGCCCGCATGGCCGCGCGGATATCGCCGACCAGGACCAGCATCTTGGCCTTGCTGTCGGCCGGGAAGTAGGCGTCGACATAGAGCTTGCCCAGCGCCTCGCCAATCTGGTTGTCCACCAGGCTGACGCCCCGCTTCCAGCGCGGCGTCTGGGCCTGCTGGCCGCCCAGGGTCTTGGCGCGGAACTCGAAGTGCGCCTCGTCGAACGGCTTGGCGAGGTAGGGGGCCGCCTGGTCGACCAGGTCGAAGGCTTCCCAGGCCTTCAGGGTCTCGATCGGCGTCTTCGCATAGATCGCCGCGATCTGCGGGAAGGCGGACTTCTCCTGCACCACCACGCGGTCGACCTTGGAGAGGCCGGCGCCGGCCAGGAAGGCCTGCCACTCGAAACCGGGGGCTAGGGCGGGCAGAGCGCTCACCGGGGTGGCGTTGTACATCTTGTTGTCGTCGCGCTGGTCGGCGCGGCTCCAGGAGACCTTGGCGATCTCGGTCTCCAGGGCGACGATAGCCTTGGCGTTGGCCGCCGGCGCCGGCCAGTGGGCGAGGGTCAGCAGCTTGGCCACATAGGCCCCGTAGGCCTGTTTCTGCGGGGCGAACGACGGCTCAAGGTAGTAGTCGCGGTCCGGCAGGCCGAGGCCCGCCTGGCCGATCAGGACGGCGTAGTGGTCGGGATCCTTGGCGTCCTCGCCGATCCCGGCGCCGAAGATCGAACCGCCAAAGCCGGCCATGGTCGCGCCCATCAGCCGGGCGATGTCGGCCTTGGTCTTGGCGGCCTTGATGCGGGCGAGGTCGGCGGCCAGCGGCTTGGCGCCCAGGGCGTCCACCTTCGGCTGGTCCATGAAGCTGCGGTAGAAGCCGCCCACCTGGGCGCGCGGCCCGGTGGCGGCCTTGTCGGCGGAAGCCGTCTCGACCACCGCGCGCAAGCGGCTCTGCGACAGCTCGTTCAGCGCCACGAAGGAGCCGTAGCTGGTCCGGTCGGCCGGGATCTGCAGGGTCTTGAGGTAGCTCCCGTTGGCGTAGGTGAAGAAGTCCTGGCCGGGGGTCACCGCCGGGTCGCGCGCCGAGAGGTCATAGCCCCAGGCGCCCATGCGCGGGGCCTTGGTGAGGTCGCCGGCCGGGGCGGGCGCGGCAGGCGGGGCCGTCGTCGCGGCCAGGGCCGGGCATGCGGAAAGGAGGGCGGCCGCCGCGGCGGCCCCGAGCCAGAGGGTCTTCATAGGGTGAGCACTCATCCTGAATTTTCGCTGGGGCGGACCATGCCGCGCCCGGCGGCGGTTGGGTCGTTACTTCTTTGTCACGAATTGCGACCGTTCGGCGACGCCGGTGACGGCCGCGTCGGAATGCCCCACGGGCGGGGCCCCGGAGCCGACGGCGAACGCCACGCCGATCCGCCGCCCGTCGGCGAACACCAGGGTGGCCGGCAGCTTGTCGCCGGCCTTCAGCGTGGCCTTCAGCCGCACGAACATCAGGTGGTAGGCGCCCGGGGCGAAGGCCACATGGCCGCCGGCCGGGATCTCCACCCGCGGCTGCGCGGCCATCGACATGACCCCGGCGCTCATCGTCGTGCGGTGGATCTCCACCGCCTGGGCCAGCGGGCTCTCCACCTTGACCAGGGCTTCCGCCCGCGGCCCGTGGTTGGCCAGCGTCATGTAGCCGACGCCGTTCAGCCCGGCGGCCGCCGGCCGGCTCCAGGCGTCGGCCGCTTCCAGCGCGCCCGAGCGCGAGGCGCTGGCCTGGGCGGAGGCTGCGCTCAGCGCAAGGATAATGGGCAGGAGGGCAGGGCGCGGCATGGGTTCCGCGTCTCTAGAGCCCTGGACGGATTCCGCAAGCGCGGCCGCGGGTCCATAGTCGCCGGCGGACCCGGAGCGCCCATGGAAGCCCACCTCGAACCCGGCGCCTACAAGGACGTCGTCCTGTTCCTGGCGACGGCGGGCATCGTGGTGCCGCTGTTCCGGCGCTGGCGGCTGAGCCCGATCCTGGGATTCCTCGGCGCCGGCGTGTTCCTCGGCCCCTATGGCCTCGGCCAGCTCGAGCGCTACGCGCCCTGGCTCGCCGCGTTCAGCATCGACAATCCGGCCGAGGTCGCCCAGCTCGCCGAGTTCGGCGTGGTCTTCCTGTTGTTCACCATCGGCCTGGAGCTCTCCTGGGAGCGCCTGCGCCGCATGCGCGCCCTGGTATTCGGGCTTGGCGCCCTGCAGGTCGCGGCCAGCCTGGCGGTGCTGGCCCTGGTCGCCTTCGCGCTCGGCCAGCCGGTGGACGCCGCTGTCACCCTGGGCGCGGCCCTGGCGCTGTCCTCCACCGCCATCGTCATGCCGACGCTCAGCGACCGGAAGCGGCAGCATACCCCGGCCGGCCGGGCGGCCTTCTCGGTGCTGCTGTTCCAGGACCTGGCAGTGGCCCCCATGCTGGTGACGCTCAGCCTGGTGGGCCGCGGCGCCGGCCACGCCGCCTCGCCCAGCGTGTTGCTGAGCTTCGCCCAGGCGGCGCTCGGCCTCGGCGTCCTGCTGATCGCCGGCCGGCTCTTGCTGCGCCCGATGCTGCGCTCGGTGGCCAAGGCCAAGAGCACCGAGCTGTTCGTCGCCGCCTGCCTGCTGGTGGTGATCGGCTCGGGCTTGGTCAGCGCGCTGGCCGGTCTCTCCATGCCGCTGGGCGCCTTCATCGCCGGCCTGCTGCTCGCCGAGACCGAGTTCCGCCACGAGGTCGAGGTGACCATCGAGCCGTTCAAGGGCCTGCTGCTCGGCCTGTTCTTCCTGTCCATCGGCATCGGCCTCAACGTGCCGCTGCTGATCGAGCGCCCGGCGCTGGTGCTGGGCGTGGCGGCGGGGCTGCTGGTCCTCAACGCCGCGGTGATCTTCGGCCTCGCCCTGGCTTTCCGCCTGACCGTCCGGGCGGCCGCGGAGACGGCCCTGCTGCTGGCGGCGGCGGGCGAGTTCGCCTTCGTCCTGCTGGGCCAGGCGATGGACGAGAAGCTGGTCGATCGCCTGGTCGGCCAGAGCGTGCTGGTCGCCGCGACCCTCAGCATGATCGCCATCCCGGTGCTCGCCGCCCTGGGCGCGCGGCTCGGCGGAACGCGCCTCGCCGCGCCCGATCTCGCCGCCGAGCCGGAGGTGGCGGAGACCGCGCCCCGGGTGCTGGTGGTGGGCTACGGCCGGGTCGGCCGGCTGGTCGGCGAGATGCTGCGGCGCCACGACATCCCCTGGGTCGGCGCCGAACAGGACCACCGGCTGGTCGAGGCCGGGCGCAAGGCCGGCGAGCGGATCTTCTTCGGCGACGCCTCGCGGCCCGAGTTCCTGATGCGCGCGGGCCTCGGCGAGGTCGCGGCCCTGGTGGTGACCATGGACAATCCGGAAGGCGCCGAGACCATCGTCGAGGTGGCCCGGGCGCTGCGCACCAACCTCACCGTGGTGGCCCGCGCCCGCGACGCCCGCCACGCCAAGCGCCTCTATGACCTGGGCGCCACAGATGCGGTGCCGGAGACCATCGAGGCCAGCCTGCAGCTGTCCGAAGCTGTCCTTGTCGAGCTGGGCGTGCCAATGGGACTGGTGATCGCTTCGATCCACGAGCGGCGAGATGGATTCCGCGCCGAGCTCAACCGTCCCGATGCGCTCGGCGGGCGCCGTCGCATCGGCCGTCGCAACGAGGGCTGATCGGCGCCGGAAATGCGGCGCTGGCAATCGAACGAGGCGAGTGGAACCAAGCGCGGCCGTATGAGTTGTAGGGTCAGCGTGACACGGGGCGCGCGATGTATTCGAGTGGGGCGTATGGTGCTTGGCAGCTTGGCCGGATCGATCGTGAGGGATGCCGCAGGGCATCCCGCGATCGTGCGCGCCACCTGCGACGGCGCGTCCACTTTACAAGGTTTCACAAGGACTTCGCGCAATCGCGCGGGGTCTTTCGACGCTGACGCGGCAGATCGCGGCGCGCCTTTCGTCCTGGAATTCGATCATTCTGATGGACGTCGGGCAGGTCGGGATGTGTCCGCGGGGAAATCTTCTTCCCGCACCCGCATTGATTGCTGCGGGGTTCGTCGTATAGCGTCGCGGTCTAGGCGAATCTTGATCCGGAGATTGCGGTACGGGTGTGGCTTCGGCGACACTTACGCGACTGTCCGGCCTTGATATAAGCGTGCTGGGTCAATAGGCCGCAGCACTGAGGGCAACGAGAGGGCTCTGAGAATGAAGTTCAAACTCCTGGCGGGAGCCGCGTTGGCTGCTCTCTTCACCGCGACGGGCGCCTCAGCTGAAGTCGGTTGGTATGGCGCCGTCGACCTCGGCTACCACTGGCCAGAACCCTTCAAGGTCACGTCAGCCAACCTCGCCGCCAACGGCATCCCCTACACCCAGGACATCAATCAGAAGGATGACTGGACCGGGTTCGCGCGGCTTGGCTACCAGGTCAGCGACCACTGGCGGGTCGAGCTCGAAGTCGGCTACCGCGGTGGCGACATCGACTCCGTCCGCGGCGGCACCAACCAGGCCGTCACCGGCCTCTGCACCCCGGGCGTGACCCGCACGGCTGCAGCCCCGACCTGCGGCTCGCCGGACGGCCAGATGAACTCCTGGACCGTGCTCGGCAACGTTATCTACGACATTCTGCCGAACTCCTCGCTCGATCCGTTCGTCGGCGCCGGCGTTGGCGTCAACCACGTCTCGACCAAGCTGACCGGCCAGTTCTCCAACGTCACCGGCGTGATCACCCCGCTCGGCGGCGCGAACCCGGCCTTCCAGAACCTGACCATCAGCGACAACGACACGGTGTTCGCCTGGCAGCTGCTGGCCGGCGTGGCCTGGCGTGCGACGGATCGTCTGAACGTCGACCTGACCTACCGCTACCTGAGCGGCGCGGACGCCAGCCTGGCCTCCAACGGCACGGCGGCCCTGCAGCCCGGCGTCTTCAAGGGCAAGTACAAGGACGACTCGGTGACCCTCGGCCTGCGCTATTCGTTCGCAGCGCCGCCGCCGCCGCCGCCGCCTCCGCCGCCGCCGCCGCCTCCTCCCCCGCCGCCTCCGCCCCCGCCCCCGCCGCCGCCGCCTCCGCCGCCGGCCTACGAGGCGAAGCAGTTCATCGTCTACTTCCCGTTCGATCAGTACATCCTGACGCCGGAAGCCCAGTCGGTGGTGCAGGAAGCCGCCAACTACGCCAACCAAGGTCACGCGACCAAGGTTGTGGTGGTCGGCCACACAGACACCTCCGGCTCCGACGCCTACAACCTGCGTCTGTCGGAACGCCGCGCGAAGGCTGTCGCCGATGCGCTGGTCGGCCTGGGCGTCGCCCAGACCAACCTGTCGGTCGACTGGAAGGGCGAGAAGGATCTCGCCGTCCAGACCGCCGATGGCGTGAAGGAACCGCTGAACCGCCGTTCGACGATCGACATCAACTTCTAGGTTCGATCACCACGGCTTCTTCGGAAGTTATGCGGGAGCCCGGCCGAAAGGCCGGGCTCTTTGCTTTGGGGGCTCTTCGCATTGGAGCCTGGGCGCAATGACGCCCGTCGTCCGTCACGGGTGGAAAACAGCCGCCGGCCGCCGCAAGATGGGAAGACCGTCCAAGGAGCCGCCGACGCCATGACGCCCAGCGCAACGCCCGAGGGCGAATCCCCCGCCCGGCTGATCGACGGCCGGATCGCGGAACTCGGCGACTGGCGCGGCAAGACGCTCGCCCGGGTTCGCGCGCTCATCCGGCAGGCGGTCCCCGAGGTGGTCGAGGAGTGGAAGTGGCGCGGCGTCCCGGTCTGGTCCCACCGCGGGATCATCACCACCGGCGAGACCTACAAGAGCGTCGTGAAGCTGACCTTCGCGAAGGGCGCTTCGCTCGAGGACCCGTCAGGCCTGTTCAACTCCAGCCTCGACGGCAACACCCGCCGGGCCATCGACATCCACGAGACCGATCAGCTGGACGAGGCGGCCTTCACGGCGCTCGTGCGCGCGGCCGCGGCCCTGAACAGCTCGAAGTCCCGATAGCCGGCGCGCGCGCTCTGTCCGCGGTCAGGGCCCTGGCCCATATTGGCGACAGCGCGACAGCAAGGGGAAGTCCTGCAATGCGATCATTGAAAGGCGCGGCGAGGCTGAAGACCCTCGCCGGCGCGACAGCTTGCGTCCTGCTGGCCGTTGCGCTGGCCACCGGCGCCCACGCCGCGCCCAGGGCCGGCGATGACGGGCCCGCGGCCCTCGCGGCGTTCAACAAGGCCTTCACCGAGGCGACCCGCGCCATGGACAACGACGCCATGCTCAGCCTCTGGGAGGAGGATGGCGTGGTCCTGCTGCCTGAAACCCCGCCCCTGGTCGGCAAGGCGAAGATCGCCGCCATGTTGCGCCAGATCCCGGCTGAGCATCCCACCCTCCGGATGGAGCTCTTCGCCAACCGGTGCTTCGACGAGCAGGTGTCGGGATCGTGGGCGTCCGAGTGGTGCCTCGAGCATCAGGTGCTCACCGAACCGGGGAAGCCGCGGTTCGATAGCTGGGGAAAGATGCTCCTCGTGCTGCATCGCGGACCCTCCGGTGCGTGGCGCCTCAGCCGCGAGATGTGGAATCAGGCCCTCCCGCCAGCCGCCTAGGCCATCGGCCCATCCGCGAGCATCCGTTCGAGCTGAGGCCACGGCCGGACGGGACATCGCGGACGTCTGGTGGTCAGCGGCCTTCGCGCGGTTCAGCCGGGGTCGACCGCGTCGTCGCCTCGCGACCGATGAGGATCCCCAGCGCCAGGAGCGCGATGCCGAGGTCGACACTGCTGTCCGCGACGTTGAAGATCCAAGGAAAGCCGAGGCGGGACAGGTCAAGAAAATCAACGACATAACCCAGCCTCACGCGATCGACGGCGTTGCCCACCGCGCCGCCCGCCAGAACCCCGGCGCCGAGCGCCATCGGCAAGGCGTGGCGGCGGCGGAAGAGCCACCAGAGCAGCGCCGCCGCCATCGCGAGGTTGAAGGCGGCCAGGCCCAACCGACTCAGCTCCCCAGCGATGGGCGCCAACCCAAACGCGTTGCTACGGTTGAAGACCAGCGTCGCCCTGAGCCAGCCCACCAAGGGTCGCGAGACCCCTTGTTCGGCAAGCGCGTGCAGCGCCCAGGCCTTCGACAGTTGATCGAGGGCGACGATCAAGGCCGCGGCTGCGACACCCGCCCAGCGCGCGTGGTTCGTGTGCTTCACGCCGGCCGCTCCAACAGGCTGAGCCCCAGGGCTACCTCACGGGCGCCAAGCTCCGCAACGGGTCGAAAGCCTGTATCGGCTCCGCTCCGGCGGACGCACATCGAGAGGCGGCGCGACCGCGAAGCTTTTTTCGTGCTCCCCAACAAATGTGGTTTCGCCCAAGCTCAGGACCATCGCATCGTCCTCTGGCGTGTATCGATGTTCTCCCGAGTGGACGCGCTGGTTGTATGGCCCCCGGTTCAACCCCCCGGATCGGGGGCTAACCAGCCAGGAAGCTCGGCGGTCGCTTCCAAAAGATCTAGGCCGCATCCTCTCAGGCTTCCATTTCGGGCCGACCGGCCAGAGCCGGCCGTCCTCGTGCGCAAGGCCGCAAGTGGGCCTCGCCGCGCACTGACCCCGCCCAGGCACTCAAGCTCACGCTGCGCGTTCCGGCGATAGGGACGGCCCTGCGGGTCTGGCCAGGGACTGCACATGACCACCCAGCAGGGCTTGGCCTTCGGCCTGGTCTTCGTGACGATCGGCTGCTTCATCTGGGGCCGGTTCCGCTACGACCTGATCTCGGTCCTGTCGCTGCTGGCGGCGGTCGCGCTCGGCCTGGTGAAGCCCGCCAAGGCCTTCTCCGGCTTCTCCAACGACGTGGTGGTGATCATCGCCTGCGCCCTGGTGGTCAGCGCCGGCTTCGCCAGGTCCGGGGTCATCGAGGCGCTGCTCAGGCCCATCGCCCCGAAGCTCAAGACCCTGCGAAGCCAGGTGCCGGTGCTGGTCGCCGCCACCACGCTGCTCTCCATGACCACCAAGAACGTCGGCGCGCTGGCCATCCTCATGCCGATCGCCCAGCAGACCTCGCGGCGCACCGGCACGCCGATCTCGCGGCTCCTGATGCCGATGTCGTTCGGCTCACTGCTGGGCGGCCTGGTCACCCTGGTGGGCACCTCCACCAACATCATCGCCTCCCAGGTGCGCCAGGAGCTCTACGGCAAGCCGTTCGGCATGTACGACTTCGCCCCCGTGGGCCTCGCCCTCTCGGCGATCGCCATCGTCTTCCTGAGCTTCGCCTACCGCCTGCTGCCCAGCGGCCGGACCGGCGGCGGCAGCCTGGAGGCGAACCTCGAGGCCAACGCCTACACCACCCAGGTGCAGGTCCCCGAGGACCGCGGCGCGGACACCCTTCGCATCGCCGACCTGCACGCCCTTACCGAGGACGACGTCAAGGTCGTGGCCCTGATCCGTGGCGGCAAGCGCCGGGCGAACCCGCACGCCAACAGCCACCTCCAGCCGGGCGACATCCTGATCATGGAGGGCGAGCAGCACGCCCTCGAAACCGTGATCTCCCGGGCCAAGCTGACGCTCACCCGCTCGGACAAGCCGGTCGCCCAGGAACAGGCCAACGAGGAGGTGCTGTCCATCGAGGGCGTGGTCGGGCCAGAGTCGCGGCTGGTCGGAGGCTCCGCCCAGCAGCTCCACCTGCATGGCGAGTACGGCGTCAACCTGCTGGCGGTCAGCCGCTCGGGCTACCGCCTGAACCAGCGGCTCAACGCCATCCGCTTCAAGCCGGGCGACATCCTGCTGCTGCAGGGCTCGGAGAGCACCTTGCCGGGCGCTGTCCAGGCGCTCGGCGTCCTGCCGCTGATCGAGCGCGAGGTGCGCCTGGGCGGCCTGCGCCGGGCGTTCGCGCCAGTGGCGATCCTCACCGTCGCCATGCTGTCGATCGCCTTCCACTGGGCGCCGGTGGCCATGGCCTTCTTCGGGGCAGCGGCCGCGATGGTGGCGTTCGGCGGACTGCGCATGAAGGACGCCTACGCCGCCCTCGATGGGCCGGTGCTGGTGCTGATCGGCGCCCTGATCCCGGTCGGCGAGGCGATCTACACCACCGGTGGGGCGAACCTGGTCTCCGGCTGGCTGTCGCAGGTGCTGGGCGGCCTGACCCCGGTGCTGGAGGTCGGCATCTTCATGCTGCTGTCGATGATCTCCGCGCCCTTCATGCACAATGCGCCGACCGTACTGGTGTTCGCCCCGATCGCCGCCGGCTTCGCCCACCGGCTGGGCCTGAACCCCGACGCCTTCCTGATGGCCGTGGCGGTGGGGGCGGGCTCGGACTTCCTCACCCCGGTCGGCCACCAGTGCAACACCCTGGTCATGGGGCCGGGCGGCTACCGGTTCTCCGACTACTCCCGATTGGGCGCCCCCCTGAGCATTCTCGTGCTGGTGGTAGGATCCCTGCTGATCAGCGTCGTTTGGCCGCTGCACCGCTGAGCCGGCGCGGTCACACTGTCGTGAGAACGGGCCGCGAGCGCATCGCCTCTGCCGAGGGCGGCGGGCCTGCGGTAAGCTTTCGTTAACGAAAAATTCCTGGGCGCCGATCGGCGTCCTCATTGACGACTCTTTAGGCTCTGTGCCCCCATATGTGGGTTGTGTGACACCTAGTCACCACAAGATGTAGGGGCGAAGAGGATCAGGCCATGGGGGCCGATTTCCTCTCAGGGGCATGGGTTTGGGACGATGAGTGAAGCGGCGAAGGTTGGGATTGCCGGTGCGGCGGAGCGGGTTCAGGCCAAGCCTGAGCGTCCGCAACTGCAGCTGGTGCGCAAGGTCGAGGTCGATCGCTCGCGCGACGCCTTGCTGACCGATTTCGGCAAGACCACGCTGGAAGATCGCTATCTGCTGCCGGGCGAAAGCTACCAGGATATGTTCGCCCGCGTGGCCAC
Source organism: Phenylobacterium sp. (assembly GCA_004799545.1). Lineage (GTDB taxonomy): Bacteria > Pseudomonadota > Alphaproteobacteria > Caulobacterales > Caulobacteraceae > Phenylobacterium. The sequence goes on along the minus strand of SSMU01000020.1, from coordinate 31,613 downwards.
GGCCTACGCCGACGACGCCGACCACGCCCAGCGGATCTACGACTACATCTCGACCCTGTGGTTCATGCCGGCCACCCCGGTCCTGTCGAACGGCGGCGCCGGCCGCGGCCTGCCGATCTCCTGCTTCCTCAACGCCGTGCCCGACAGCCTGGAAGGCATCCAGAGCGTCTGGAACGAGAACGTGGCGCTGGCCTCCAACGGCGGCGGCATCGGCACCTACTGGGGCGGCGTCCGCTCGATCGGCGAGAAGGTGAAGGGCGCCGGCCAGACCAGCGGCATCATCCCCTTCATCCGGGTGATGGACTCGCTCACCCTGGCCATCAGCCAGGGCTCGCTGCGCCGTGGCTCGGCGGCGGTCTACCTCGACATCCACCACCCGGAGATCGAGGAGTTCCTGGAGATCCGTAAGCCCTCCGGCGACTTCAACCGCAAGTCGCTCAACCTGCACCACGGCATCTCGATCACCGACGAGTTCATGGAGGCCGTGCGCGACGGGGCCATGTTCGGCCTGCGCTCGCCCAAGACCCAGGACGTCGTCCGCGAGGTCGACGCCCGCTCGCTCTGGCAGAAGATCCTCGAGGTCCGCCTGCAGACCGGCGAGCCCTACCTGATCTTCTCCGACACCGTGAACCGCGCCCTGCCGCAGCATCAGCGCGAGCTGGGCCTGAAGGTGCGCCAGTCGAACCTCTGCTCGGAGATCATGCTGGCCACCGGCGCCGACCACCTGGGCCGGGAGCGCACCGCGGTCTGCTGCCTGTCCTCGGTCAACGCCGAGAAGTTCCTGGAGTGGCGCGACCACCCGACCTTCATCGAGGACGTCATGCGCTTCCTCGACAACGTGCTGGAGGACTTCATCCAGCGCGCCCCGCCGGAGATGGCCAACGCCGTCTACGCCGCCACCCGCGAGCGCTCGGTCGGTCTGGGCCTGATGGGCTTCCACTCCTTCCTGCAGAGCCAGAACGTGCCCTTCGAGAGCGCGCTCGCGAAGAGCTGGAACATGCGGCTGTTCAAGACCCTGCGCCGCCAGTGCGACGCCGCGTCCCGGGCGCTGGCCGCCGAGCGCGGTCCCTGCCCGGACGCCGCCGAGCGCGGGGTGATGGAGCGCTTCTCCCACAAGCTGGCCATCGCCCCGACCGCCTCGATCTCGATCATCTGCGGCGGGACCAGCGCCGGCATCGAGCCGGTGCCGGCCAACATCTACAGCCACAAGACGCTCTCCGGCACCTTCGCGGTGAAGAACCCCTACCTGGAGGCCTTGCTCGACACCCAGGGCCAGAACACCGCCGCGGTCTGGGACACCATCCTGGCCAACGAGGGCTCGGTGCAGCACCTCGACTTCCTCAGCCAGGACGACAAGGACGTCTACAAGACGGCCTTCGAGATCGACCAGCGCTGGGTGGTCGAGCTGGCCGCCGACCGCACCCCCGACGTCTGCCAGTCGCAGTCGGTCAACATCTTCCTGGCCGGCGATGTCCAGAAGTGGGACCTGCACATGCTGCACTGGATGGCCTGGGAACGCGGCTGCAAGTCGCTCTATTACCTGCGCTCCAAGTCGGTGCAGCGCGCCGCCCACGCCGGCAACGAGCTGGCGGCGGTGGTCGAAATGTCCACCGGCGAGAAGACCGACTACGAGGAGTGCCTCGCCTGCCAATAGGAGCCCTCGCGGGTTTGACCGGATTGTGGCGGCGTTGTCTTGCGCGTTTGAATCCCGCCAAGAACTCCAGGCGGCGGCCCCGGCTGGCGGCCTGCGTTGAATTGAGGCCTATCCGCGGCGCGGCACGTCTTTTGCCTTAGCTTGGGAACCCGACTTCAGTTCGGGACTTAGCTTGTCCGTAGAATTGTAGCGCTTGGCTGCGCTATACATGACGCGGGCTGGGAGAGAGGTTCAATGCGGCGGCTGGCTATTTGGGCCATCGTCCTGGGGTGCGGCGCCTCGAGCGCTGCGCTGGCGCAGCCTGCGGCTGAGCCCCTTGCGAGCGCGGCGGCGTTGAACCAGGCCGCCTTCGCCTCCAACGGCGCAGGCCTCGTGCAGTGGAATTCCAGCGAACTGGCGCTCAACACGCCGCGCCCCGGCGCTGCGGTCGATTCGCTGCAGGTCAGCGTCGGCCAGTTGAGCCTCGGCCCCGGCGGCCTGCCGATGGCCGTCTACGGCGCGCAGCTCGACACCCGCAACTACCAGGTCACCATGCTCCGCCGCTGGCCCAGCCTGGTCACCTTCGGCGCGGCCGGCCTCAAGGTCGACGTCTCGCCCCAGGCCGGGGTCGGCATGGACAGCTACGGCGGCCGCTCGGCCGTCGCCGGCGCCACGGTGGGCCTCTCCACCAGCCGCAGCGAGATCGCCGGCCAGCGCCTCAAGGACATGGGCGTGCAGGACGGCCGGGTGTTCGGCGACCGCGGCCGCTGGTACCTGTTCGCCGCCGCCTCCGGCCGCTCGGTCGGCCTCAACATGCTGCGCGGCGACCAGGGCTGGAGCCGCGCCGGCTGGAGCACCGATCCCACCAGCCGCCTGGTCGGCGACCAGCAGGTGGGCGTCGGCTTCCTGAAGGGCCCGCTGCAGACCTCGCTCGGCTATGTCCACCGCGACATGAAGGCCGACCACCTGATGTACGGCGTCGATCCGCACTCGGAATCCATGGTCGCCCTCTCCTTCGCCATCCGCCGCAAATAATTTCCCGCCCCTTGAGGGCAGGGATATCCCCAGGCTTGTTCACAAGATGTTGGGGTGGTGCGCCAACTTGGCGCTAGATGTTGTCCGATTGGCTGGTAACGTCTCTCTGTCGCTCGTCCTTCGAGTCCAGAGGCCAAGTCCGTGATCCCGCCAACCGCGCCATCGTCGAAGAGCTCAACCAAGCCTGGCAACCTGCGCAGCCTGCCCGGCCTGCTCACCCCTTCGTTCGCCTACAAGCCGTTCCGCTATCCGTGGGCCTACGACTTCTGGAAGAAGCAGCAGCAGGTCCACTGGATGCCGGAGGAGATCCCGCTCGGCGAGGACCTCAAGGACTGGGCGACCAACCTCAACGACCGCGAGCGCAACCTGCTCACCCAGATCTTCCGGTTCTTCACCCAGTCGGACGTCGAGGTGAACGACAACTACATGGAGCGCTACGCCCGCGTCTTCAAACCGACCGAAGTGAAGATGATGCTGGCGGCCTTCTCCAACATGGAGACCATCCACATCGCCGCTTACGCGCTCCTCCTGGAGACGATCGGCATGCCGGACTCAGAGTTCACCGCGTTCCTCGACTACCAGGCGCTGCGCGACAAGCACGACTACATGCAGCAGTTCGGGGTCGAGACCGAAGCCGACATCGCCCGCACGCTCGCCATGTTCGGCGGCTTCACCGAGGGGCTGCAGCTGTTCGCCAGCTTCGCCATGCTGATGAACTTCCCGCGCCACAACAAGATGAAGGGCATGGGCCAGATCATCTCCTGGTCGGTGCGCGACGAGAGCCTGCACTGCGAAGGCATGGTCAAGCTGTTCCACGCCTTCAACGCCGAGACGCGCTGCGTCACCAAGTCGGTGGCCGACGACATCGTCGACTGCTGCAAGACCGTGGTCGGGCTGGAGGACAAGTTCATCGACCTCGCCTTCGAGGCGGGCGAGGTGCAGGGCATGACCCCCGACGACATCAAGAAATACATCCGCTTCATCGCCGACTGGCGCCTGCGCCAGCTGAAGCTGCCGGAGGTCTACGGTGGCGTGAAGGAGAACCCGCTGCCCTGGCTGCAGTCGATGCTGTCGGGCGTCGAGCACGCCAACTTCTTCGAAGCCCGCTCCACCGAATACTCCAAGGCCGCCACCCGCGGCCAATGGCACGGAAACGACGGCGTCTGGTCCGAGTTCGACCGCGTCCAGGCCAAGCGCAGCGAGAATATCCTTCCGGCGGAGTAGGGACCCTCGGCCGGGCCTAGCTCGTCGGCTGCGACGTCTCGCGTTCGATTTCGGCGCTGATCTTGAGGCGTTGCGTGCGGTCTGATGGATCCGTCGCATAGAGGCCCCTCAGATAGGCGAGGTCCCAGGCCGACAGTTCGCGCGGCGCCCGGGCGCGCTCGGACTTGAACAGGGCGAGGATGGTGGGGAAGGCTTCCACCGAAGCGTCCGCGCGGATCTCCGCGAGCCCGGTCATGCTGACATAGTCGGCGATCTGCCGGGTGGTCAGGCCCACGGCCTGCTTCGCATCGACGATCACCGCGGCGCCGCGCGTATGGCGGACCATCTCGGTGAAGATGTGGCTGCCCTGCGCCCAATGGCGTTCGCCGGGCTTGGTGATGTCGCCGGTGAGGCCGCTGCCGTCGGAGGGGTCGTTGCTGGTGTTCTGCCAGACGATCACCGGGCGGCCGGCGGCCAGCAGCGCGTCGGCGCTCGACAGGGTCCGGTCGCCGAAGATGCCGGGGTCGTGCTTCTGCCACGCGCGCGCGAAGCCCTTCGGATCGGGGGTCACCACGATCACGAAGTTCGGCTTGCAGCTCGCCTTCGGCGCAAGCGGCGCTCCGGCCTGCTGGACGACCTGGCTGACGCGGACCAGCACCTCCTCTGCAGCGCCGCGGGGAAGCCCGGTCACCAGCGGGCAGATCGGATCGGTCCAGCGGGCCAGCGGCTGGTCCGTCCGCAGCGGGGCGATCTCATGCACATAGGCGTCGATCTGCCGCCGCTGCGCCTCGGGCGGGGCGTGGCCGGGAACGGTGAGGCCTTCGAGCGGCGTCGGCTGCGCGGCGGGCTGCGCGGCCAGCGCCGAGGGGCAAGCCAGCAGCAGGGTGACGGCTAGGGTCCTGACAGCGCGGACAACTCCCCTGGACACTCGAGCGCTCCCCCAAAAGGCTCGACGCGACAGGACGCGAGCCGTTGCGTCCATGCAGCCTCCAGTAGCAAGGCGGAAGTGTGGCGTCCGCCCCGTGGCGCCGGTCGGGGTGCGGCGGATCGCGCCTTGGCTTGGCGGCGAATCGGGCTCCCCTGTGCGGGTCCCGGCGCGCTCCGGCGGTCCGGCCTTGAGACGAGGTGACGCCCCATGAGCCCCTTACGCTTCGAGCTCACCCCGACCGACGACGGCCAGGACGTGCTGATCCGGGTGCTGGACGAGGACGGCGACGGGCTGGAGGGCCTGGCCGACGCCACCGACCTCGACGAGCTGATCGCCCGGCTGGGCGAGCTGCGCGCCCTGCTCAGCGACGCCGTGCCCGAGCGCCTGGAGCCCACCGGCCGGGTCGCCGCCATCCGCGATCCCGCCTGGTGGTGCCAGCCGCGCAAGGAGGACTTCGGCGTCTGCTTCCGCCACCCCGGCTATGGCTGGCTGGCCTTCGGCCTGCCGCCGCACGAGGCCAAGGCCCTGGGCGGCTGGCTGCTCAAGGACCCGCCAGAGGTCTGAGGGGAGCAAACCCTCTCAGTCCTTTGATTTTCAATAGTGATCGTCATGGCCGGGCTTGTCCCGGCCACCCATAAACACCGACCGATGTCAGCATGGCGCGACGGCGCCGCTGCGATCCGATGCTCATAGGCCTGCGTTTATGGGTCCCCGGGACAAGCCCGGGGATGACGGCTGGAAAATGGTTGGGTCTTCTGCCTAGGCCCGCCGCGCCTTGAATCTCCCCGCTCCACCGCGCGATATCGCGCCCATGGACCTGCCGCCCCCGGTGATCGACAGCCCCGCCGCCTGGCGCGCCGCCGACCTCGCGCCCGACGAGTGGCTGCATCCCCTGGACCCCGCCGAGGTCGCCGAGGTCACGGCCGCCGCCCGCGCCCTCGTGGCCCAGGGCGCCGACCTCACCGCCATCACCGCCGAGCACTTCCCCCTGCCGCGCCTCGCCCCCCGCCTCAGCCAGATCCTGCGCGCCGAGGTGCTGGCGGGACGCGGCTTCGCGGTGATCCGCGGTCTTGACCCCACCGCTCTCGACCGGCGCGAGGTCGCCGCGGCTTTCCTGGGGATCGGCGCCCACCTCGGCGCGGCGCGGCCGCAGAACGCGCAGGGCCACATCCTCGGCCATGTGAAGGACCTCGGCCGCTCCAGCGACGATCCCACCGCGCGCCTCTACCAGACCCACGAGCGGCAGACCTATCACACCGACAGCTGCGACGTGGTCGCGCTGATGTGCCTGCGCCCCGCCAAGGCCGGCGGCCGCTCCAGCCTGGTCAGCTCGGTCAGCCTCTACAACGCCATGTCCGCTCGGGCGCCAGACCTCGCGGCCATCCTGTTCGCCCCGATCGAGACCGACCGGCGGGGCGAGGCCGCGGTCGGCCAGCGGCCCTGGTTCGAGGCGCCGGTGTTCAACTGGCATGCCGGCCGGTTCGCCGCCATCTACCAGCGCCAGTATATCGAGAGCGCCCGGCGGTTCGCGGGCGTCCCCCCGCTCAGCGCCCAGCAGGTCGCGGCGCTGGACCTGCTGGATGCCCTCGCCGAAGACCCGGCCCTGCACATCGAGCTCGACTTCTGGCCGGGCGATATCCAGCTGGTCAACAACCACATCCTGTTCCACGACCGCACCGCCTTCGAGGACTGGCCGGAGCCGGAGCGGCGGCGCCACCTCCTGCGCCTCTGGCTCGCCCCGCCGGACGCCCAGCCCCTGCCTGCGGTGTTCGCCGACCGGTTTGGCGCGGTGACGGCGGGCGACCGCGGCGGCGTCCAGGTCCACCGCGCCCGCTGGACCGCGCCGCTGGACGCGACCTAGAGGCGGCCCGCGCGGTGCGGCGTCTATGTCAGGAAGGCCCTTGACGGAGGGGAAGCCGTTGCTTTTTCCTGCCGCCACCACGGGGGTGGCTAGTGACCGCGTACAGACTCTATCTCCTCGCCAAGACGGGACGCATTGAGCGCGCCCTCGACCTCGAATGCGCCGACGACGCCCAGGCCATCCGAGAGGCCGAGACCCGGGCCGCCGGCGCCCTCGCCGAGCTCTGGTCCGGCAAGCGCATCGTCAAGAAATTCAGCGCCGCGACGCGGGGATGAGGTGCGCACTCCACCCCCCATCGCCGGCGCGAATGGGTCCCGGTTTTCGGCTGCGCCGAAACCGGGATGACACAATGGGTTAGTTCTGCTTTTGTTCTCACATGCCCTCCCACCCCTCCGCCGCCAACCACCCCCACGCCTTCCGCCCCGTCTCCGCCACCGGCGGGGCCACCCTTGGCGATCACCGCAAATACCCCGGCAGCCGCCTGGTCATCACCTGTTCCCTCTGCGGCTGGTCGAAGGGCTACAACCCGGAGCGGATCGTCGAGCGGCTGCGCCAGCTGAAGGCCGGCGGCCACGCCACCCCGGCCGGCGCCATCGCCCGGCGGGTCGCCTGGAACTGCCCCGGCTGCCACCGGGTGAAGTGGCGCAGCGACCTCGCCTGGCCGGCCGACCTCAGCCCCCGCGAGGTCAAGCGCCTGGCCAGCCTCTACCGGAACTGACGCCATGGCCGCCCGCGCCTACGCCGACGTCCGTCCCCAGGTCCGCACCGAGATCCTCGCCCGCCTCGACGCCCGGGCGGAGCAGGTGCGCTGACCCCAAATCAGGGGGCCGCGCTCGCCTCCTGCGTCCAACAAGCGTAGGGTGGCGGCATCACCGGCCATCAATTCAGGCCCCGGTGGCTGAGAGACCCTTGCGCTCCCGCCTGTGTGTGTGGAGCTGCCATGTCCAGCAAGACCGAAGACGCAGAAGCGCTATTCGCCCGGCGAATTGAGCAGGCCGGCGATCATCAGCAGATGGTGCTGGCCCGGCGTGGGATCGTCGCCCGCGCCCGCGCCTACGTCCTGGCGCGCATCGCGCCCGCCAACGACCTCTACCCCCACGCCGCCTAGAGAGCACCGTATGGACCGCTACTTCTTCCACATCGACTATGGCGAAACCTCGCGTGATCTGGAGGGGACGGTCCTGCCGAACCCGGACGCGGCCAGAACCGCCGCCGTCCACCTGCTTGGCGAAGTCCTGCGCGACACCGCCGACGAGTTCTGGGCGAAGCCGGACGTGACCGTGACGGTCACCGACGACGCCGACCTGACGCTCTGGACCCTGACCGTGGCCGGCGGCGAAGCCGCCAGCGTCGCCCGCGCCCGGGTCAGGCCCGGCTAGCCGGCTCCCGCGCTCAGCCCGCCCGCAAGCGCCGGCCCGAGCTGGAGCGGTCGGGCGGATCGAAATTCACTGCGGGGCCAGGGCTCACGCATCCCTGTTCCTCGGATTGCCCAGAGGGCGCACGACTTTCCCCGCGATACGGCCTAGCGTCGGGGATCGCTGGCAATCGCCCTAGGCGTCCGCGACTGAGAGCCGTCTCGTGCTCCCGCCTGAGCGGGACCCCCACGATGACCGGCTACCGGCTCTACTTCCTCGAGAACGAGCACATCAAGCACGCGGTGACGTTCGACTGCGAGTCCGACGCTGCGGCTGTCGGCCTCGCCGGTCATCACGGAGACGGACGGGCGATGGAACTCTGGACGGGCGCGCGGACGGTTCGCCGCTTCCCGCTTTTGGAGCCCAGGAAGTCGGGCCGAGCCCCGACGACCGAGTAGCCAGGAAAACCGGGTCCCGGCGGGTCGGCGGGGCGCCGCCGTCCTTGGGGACCTCTAGGCGCCTTGGGCGTCCTCGCGCGCGATCAAGTCGTCCAGGGCCGCAAGCGCGCGTTCCATCTGTCGCACGGCTATGGTTGGCCGAATCCCGGTGCGCGCCTCTGCGAGCCGGGTCTCCAACGCGACACGCTGCGATCTCAAGTCCTGGAGGCGTGCTTCGTCCCGCATCGCCGGATCATAGCGGCGACCCGGCGCGCGCGGAATGCCATCGGCCCCGCCGACCCTGCTTCGGATCAACGTGCTCCTCGATCTCTCCCGTCGCGATCTTGGCGACGGCGCGGCCGACGGCGTCGGCGGGACGCTTCTGTCCTTGGGGGCTCTTAGGCCCGACGACGCAGGGCGACGGCTATGACCGCGAGCGCCAGGGCGCCCATACCCAACGCGCCGAGTTGAAGCGCGCCGGCGTGACGCCATGCCCCGACGCCAATGAGCGCCAGGATGAGCGCGATGAGCGCGATCATCACGAACGGCGAGGGCTTGAGCGCAAAGGGCGGGTTGTCCATCGGGTCAGCCTGCCACAGGCGCGCGCATCACGCGAGTAGGGCTAATTTCAAACTGAGACCCCACCCGATTTCAAACTGACGCCGCCCAGCCCAATCCCGCTTGCTCACAGCTTAGCTGTGCGCTATATACTGTGTGACATACACTATGTGGCATGAGGCTCGGGGCGGGCGTGGACGGCGATCTCTATGAGAGCCTGCGGATGGAGCTGCGGCGGGGTTCGCTGACCCTGGGCGTGCTCGCCCGGCTGCGCGAGGAACGCTACGGCTACACCCTGCGCCAGGCGCTGGCCGCCGACGGGCTGGAGATGGAGGAAAGCACCCTCTATCCGCTGCTCCGGCGCCTGGAAGCCCAAGGCCTTTTGGTCAGCGAATGGCGCGAGGAGGAGAAGCGCAAGAAGCGCTTCTACCGGCTCTCGCCGGCCGGTGAGGCGATGCTGGCCCGACTGTTGGACGAGTGGCGGCGGATCAGCGCCTCGCTCGAGAAGATCATCGAACCCTGATGTCTGGAGAGGACGCCATGACCCTGGTGGACCAGTATCTGCGTGCGGTCTCGATCCTGCTGCCGATGGCGCATCGGGAGGACATTGTCGCCGAGCTGCGCGACACCATCCTCAGCCGCATCGAGGCGCGGGAGGAGGAGCTTGGCCGGCCGCTCACCGACGACGAGACCGAGGCGGTGCTGCGCGAGGTCGGCCACCCGCTGGTGGTCGCGGCGCGCTACCGCGAGGGGCCGCAGCACGTGGTCGGCCCGGCGATCTATCCCTACTGGGCCTTCGCGGTGAAGGTCGGCGTCGCCATCCAGGTGGCGGTGGCGGTGCTGGTGCTGTTCGGCCGGGCGCTGGCCGGCGGCGACTTCGCCTACGCCCTGGGCCGAGCCATCGATTCTGCGGTGGGCGGCATACTGGTGCTGGTGGGCGTGGCGACCGTCGTCGCCTGGCTGATCGAGCGCCAGGGCTTCCGGATCGGTTATTTCGAGACTTGGCGCGTTCGCGATCTGCGCTTCCTGGAGTTCGCCGCCTGGGACTGGGACACGCTCCGCGACTGGCTGGCCGGCCGCGGCTGGCCGGGCCAGCCCTATTGGTCGCCATCGTCGCCACCTTCGTCGCCGTCGTCGCGTTCATCTTCGTCGGCGCCGTCCGGCCCCCGGTCCCAGCCCCAACGTCCGCAGCCTTCGCCGCGACCGCAGCCTCGGCCCCGGGCCCAGGCCGCAGCCCAGCCGGAGATGCGGACCTACGCGCCGCCGCCGCCCAGTCCGCCTCGGGCGCCGCTCCCGCCGTGGCAGCCGCCGCCGCACTGGTCCCCGGTCGGACGCGGCGTGGTGCTGCTGGTCGGCGGCGCCGTGCTGGTGCTCTGGTGGATCAGCCTGTTGCGCTACGATCTCGGCGTCTCGCCCGGCGCCCTGCGCGCCGCGGGCTTCGAGCCCGGCCCGCTGGCCTCGGTGAATTGGGAGGCGCTCAGGGCGAGCCTGTTCTGGCCGTTCCTGGCCTATGGCCTGGGGATCATCCTGCGCGGCGTCTTCCATCTGGCCCACCCTTGGGCCGTGCGGCTGCAGGGCTTCCTCGAGGCTTCGAGCGGGGCGGCCGTGGCGGCGTTCGGCGTCTGGCTGTGGAACGCCTCGCCGCTCTCGGCCGCCGTCCGCGTCGACGGCTTCGCCGACCTCGCCTGGCGATTGTCCGCCTTCCAGGACCACATGGTGCCGATGTCGCCGCTGGCCACCATCGCGGTGGCGATGCTCATCGTCATCGGCCTCTCGGTCATGGTGCACGGCCTGTGGGACATGCTGTTCGGCGCCCCGCCGCCCGAGCCCTGGCCCGCCGGCATCTCCGCCTGGCCCGAGGCGCCGCGCTAGCCCCTGCGGCGCAGCAGCGGCTTGGCGGCGACCAGCGGAGCTTCGCCGGCCGTGGCGCTGGCCCGCAGGTGGGCCTCCATGGCCGCCGCCGGCATCGGCCGGGCGAACAGGTAGCCCTGCATCCGCTCGCAGCCGGCCGAGCGCAGGAACAGCGCCTGGGCCTCCTCCTCGACGCCTTCGGCCACGATGCTGACGCCCAGCGCCCGGGCGGCGTGCAGCAGGGAGGCCACCAGCTTGGAGACCCGCGCGTCGCGGCCCACCGCCTCGATCAGGCTGCGGTCGAGCTTCACGGTCTGGATCGGCAGGTTCATCAGCGCCCGGACGTTGGAATAGCCGGTGCCGAAATCGTCGAGGGCGATGCGCACGCCCTTGGCGGCCAGCCGCTCGATGTGGCGGCGCGCCAGCCCCAGGTCCTGCAGCAGGAAGGTCTCGGTGATCTCGACGGTGAGCGCGGTGGCCGGCAGATCGGTGCGCGCCAGCCGGTGGATCAGCTTGCGCGAGAAGCCGGGATCCAAGAGGTCGCGTGGCGAGACGTTGCAGGAGATCGCCTCGATCAGCCCCTCGGCGACCCAGGGGGCGGCCAGGCCGCAGGCGGTCTCGAACACCGCCTCGTCGATCTGGCCGATCAGCCCCAGCTCCTCGGCGATCGGCACGAAGGCGGCGGGGGTGAGCAGGCCCTGCTCGGGGTGGTTCCAGCGGGCCAGCACCTCGACCCCGGTGATCCGCCCGGTCATGGATTCGATCACCGGCTGGAACCAGGGCTCGATCTCGCCCGCCGGGATGGCGCGGCGCAGCTCGGCCTCCAGGGTCTGGCGGCGCTCGTTCTCGGCCCTGAGCTCGGCGTCGAACACGCTCCAGCGGCGCCCGCCACGGGTCTTCACCCGGTAGAGCGCCATGTCGGCGAAGCGCTGCAGGTCCGAGGCGTCGGCGGCGTCGACCGGATAGACCGCCACGCCGACCGAGGCGCCGGGCGAGACCACCCGGCCGTAGATGGTCAGCGGCTGGCAGAGGCTGGCGAGCAGCAGGCGGGCGCGGGCGGCCACCTCCTCGCCGTCGGCGATCAGGGCGAACTCGTCGCCGCCAAGCCGGGCCACGATCTCGCCGTCATGGGCCTCGGCGCGCAGCCGCTCGCCCATCTCGGCCAGCACCAGGTCGCCGGCGTGGTGGCCCAGGGTGTCGTTGAGGTGCTTGAAGCGGTCGAGGTCGATGACGAACAGCGCCGCCGAGCGGCCGGCGGCGCGGGCGGCGTCCAGCCGGGCGCAGAGCGCCGTGGTGAAGGCGCCGCGATTGGGCAGGCCGGTCAGCGAATCCGTCTGCGCCAGGCGCAGCGTCAGCTCGCGCTCGGCTTCCAGCTCGGCCACGCGTGCGGCCAAGACTTCCAGACGGTTTTGACGGGCAGGCGACAGGGGTCGGGCCTCGGACCAGCGGACAGAGGGCCCAACCAATCCCCCTTCGGGGCGAATACCGGGTTAAGCGACATGCTTAACACCCCCTCAACGCCCTAGGCGGGGAGGGGGGCTTCCGCCGGGACCTCGATCTGATTCTCCCACCGCGCGACCACCGCCGCCGCCACCGAATTGCCCACCACGTTGGTGGCCGAGCGCCCCATGTCCAGCAGGTGGTCCACCGCCAGGATCAGCAACAGCCCCGCCTCCGGCAGCCGGAAGTAGCTGAGCGTCGCGGCGATCACCACCAGCGACGCCCGCGGCACCCCCGCCATCCCCTTCGACGTCACCATCAACAGCAGCAGCATGGTGACCTGCTGCCCAATCGACATCTGCACCCCATAGACCTGCGCGATGAACAGGGTCGCGAAGGTGCAGTACATCATCGAGCCGTCGAGGTTGAACGAGTAGCCGAGCGGCAGGACGAAACTCGCCACCTTGCGCGAGATGCCCCACTTCTGCAGCTCCTCCAGGGTCCGCGGATAGGCCGCCTCCGACGACGCCGTCGAGAAGGCCAGCAGCGCCGGCCCCCGGATCGCCCCCATCAGCGTCAGCGCGCGGCGCCCCACGATCAGCACCGCCACCGCGATCAACAGCGCCCACAGCAGCCCCAGCGACAGGTAGAACCCGCCCACGAACTTAGCGTAGGTCGCCAGGATCGACACCCCCTGCGTCGCCACCGTCGAGGCCAGCGCCGCGAAGATGGCGAGCGGGGCGGTCCGCATGACGAAACCCGTCACCTTGAGCATGATAGCCGCCACCTGCTCGACCAGCGCGAGCACCGCAGGCGCACGGTCGTCGATCGCGGCCACCGCCGTGCCCACGAAGATCGAGAACACCACGATCTGCAGGATTTCGTTGTCGGCCATGGCCTGGATGATCGAGGCCGGCACCAGGTGGGTGATGAAGGCCTTGAGGGTGAAGTGGGTCATATCGACCGCGCTGGCCGCCTTGGTCGCGTCAGGCATGGGCAGCGAAAGGCCGGATCCCGGCTGCAGCAGGTGGACCATGATCAGGCCGATGGTCAGGGAGACGATGGAGGCGGAGATGAACCAGCCCATGGTCTTAGCGCCCGTCCGGCCGATCGAGGCGGCGTCCTCCATGTGGGCGATGCCGGAGACCAGGGTGGCGAACACCAGGGGGGCGATGATCATCTTGATCAGCCGCAGGAACACGTCGGTGATGATCGACAGGTTCTCGGCCACGGCCTTGGCCTGGTCGGGCGAGGCGAACTGGTTGAGGCCGAAGCCCACCGCCACGCCCAGGACCATCGCCCCGACGATGAAGATCGTGAACAGCCGATTCATGCCCAGACGTCCCCCGAGGTTCATCGAGCCCTTCTTGTCCACTCACGATGGATCATCGTGAGTGGACAAGAAGGGCTCTCGAAGAAATAGCGACGACCCCGTTCATCCCGATTGGCTTGATTCAAGCCAATCGGGACAGGGTCTAGCGGCGGCCTTTGTCGCTGGGATAGCGGGCGGCGTCCATCGCCTGTGACCACTGTCACATCGGCCCGCCCGGCCAAGCTCTACCAAGCTGACATCGCAACCCGCGATGACACGTTCGAGGAGCTTCCAACATGAACCGCTACTTCCTTGGGGCGGCCCTGGCCGCCATGAGCCTGATCTGCGCCGCCGGCGCGGCCAACGCCCAGCCCTGGTCCGACCGCCAGGACGTGATGGTCGTACGCCTCAGCGACCTGGACACCAGCCATGCGGCCGGCGCCCAATCGGCCCTGCACCGCATCAAGATCGCGGCGATCAAGTTCTGCGGCGACGACGGCCAGCGTGACCTGAACCGCCGCTTCGAACAGGAGCGCTGCGTGACCCGCATGACCGGCAAGGCGGTGGACTCGCTGGGTTCGACCGAAGTCAGCGCCCTCTACACCAAGACGCCCGTGCGCATGGACGACACGTCCGGGCTTATCCAACTGGCCAGCCGCGACCCGCGGTGATGCCGGAACTGCTCTCTCCGATGAAGGCGTTCGCCGCCGACAGCAACGTGCTAGATTTGCTGGATTGGGCTGGCGGACGCCTCTGCGGCGCCCCTCGCCAGCTGGGGGGCGGGATGGCGACGGCGCCGACGAGTTCGATTGATCAGGTGTTGGTGGCGCTCAGGACCAGCGAGGTCCTGGGGCGGCTGTCGGCCGAAGGCGCCGCCGCGCTCGCCAGGGCCGGCAGCGCCGTCGACCTGCCGGCCGGACGCCTGCTCTGCCAGGCCGGCGACCCGGGCGATGCGGTCTACGTCGTGCTCGATGGCGAGATCGAGGTCCGAACCGCCTCGCGCGGTGGCCGGGAGGTCCGCTTCGTGGCGCTCGGCAAGGGCGCGCTGGCGGGCGAGATGGCCGTCCTCGATGGCGGACCCCGCTCCGCCGACATGGCCGCCACCCGTCGCTCGCGCCTGTGGCGCATTCCGCGCGCGGCCCTTCTGGAACGGCTGGAGGCCGAGCCCGCCGCGGCGGTGAGCCTGTTGGTCGAGCTGGTTGGGCGCCTGCGGCGCACCAACGCGGCGCTCGAGGCCCAGACCACCCTAGACCTCGGCGGACGCCTGGCGCGGCTGCTGCTGGCCGAACAGAACGCCCGCGGCCTAGTGGCGCTCAGCCAGACGGAACTGGCGCGCCGCATCGGCGCCTCGCGCGAGAAGGTCAACCGCAAGCTCAAGGAATGGTCGGCCGACGGCCAGGTGGCGGTGACCACGGCCGGGATCCGGGTGCTGGCCCCCGAGCGGCTCGCCGGCGGAGGTTCAGCGGCGAGCTGAGCCCGTTCCGGGCACGTGGAGGCTCGTCAGGGAGGCCCCCGCACCGTAGCTTAACCATGGCGACCGATCCGGGGCGAATCGGTCCGCCGCACGAGGGACGCGCGCCCCTAGAATTCAACAGGGACGGGCCGCACCGCGGTCCATGCAAGGGGGTTGTTTTTCCATGCCTATGTTTGAAACCGCGTGGCGCGGCCTGAACACGTCGTTCCACGCCGACAACATCGAGGCCTTCGCCAAGCAACGTGTCGCTGACTTCGAGCCGGGCAAGCCGCTCGACCTGAGCTTCGCGGTGGGCGATGACGCCGTGCTGCAGCGTGCCTTCAAGGGGTTCTTCGACAAGACGCCGGCCAGCATGAAGGAAGCGCTGCGCGCGGTGATCCACCAGGCCCTGTCGGCCAAGACGCCGGTGACCTTCGCCTGGGCGCCTGCCTACGACTACGAGCTGACCATCTGGCATTCCCACGACACGGGAACCACCAAGGGCGGGGTCACCATCCTGATGAAGAGCCGCTATCCGGGCGACGCCCATCCGCAGGGCTAGCTGATCCCTTCGAGGCTCCCGACGTCGATCCCCGCCAGCCGCAGGCCGTCCAGCAGGTCCTCGCGGTCGGCGGGGCGCGCATAGGTGGTCATCTGGCCGCGCAGCAGGGCGATCGTCGGTTGCAGGTGCGACGGGAAGGCGTTGCGCGCCTCCTCGATGCGGCCGAGCCGGGCCAGGCTCGCGGCCAGCACCGCGGCGCCGCGCGCGTCGTGGCGGGCGAAGGCGTTCTCGGCCGCACGTTCCGCCTCCTCGTAGTGGCCGGTGTGGTAGTGGGCGGCCGCCAGCAGGAACAGCATGGCGCCCAGCTGCGGGTCGTAGGGGCTGTTGCGCAGGCTGCGCTCGATCGGCTCGATCGCCTCGGCTGAGCGGCCCGCATAGACCAGCACCTGGCCGAGCCGGAAATGGGCGAAGCCGAGGTTGGGGTTGAGCGCCACGGTCTTGCGCGCTTCCAGCAGCGCCTCCTGGTGCTGACCGAGATAGAGCGCAGCGCCGGAGGCGGCGAAGTGGGCGTAGGCGTCCCGAGGGTCCAGCCGGATGGCGGCCTGGGCCGCGTCTGCGGAGGCCCTTAGGTCGTCGCGCGCTCGCGGCGACCAGCCGTAGACCGCGCGGCCGTAGAGGGCGCGCGCCAGGCCGATGTGGCCGAGCGCCAGGTCCGGGTCGAGCTCGATGGCCTGGCGGAAGAAGTCGATCGCCACCTGGCAGCCTTCCTCGGACACTTTGTTGAGGTGCCACATGCCGCGCTGGAAGCAGTCCAGGGCGTCGAGGTCGCCGAGGTTCTTGCGCGCCGCGCTGACCGCCTCGCTCTGTTGCATGGCGGGCTCGATGGCCGCCACCACCTGGGCGGTGATCTCGTCCTGCAGGGCGAAGATGTCGGACATCTCGCGATCGAAGCTGTCGGCCCAGATCGGGCTGGCGGTGTCCGCCTCCAGCAGCCGGGCGGTGATCCGCACCCGGGCTCCGGCCTTGCGGACGCTGCCTTCGAGCACATAGCGCACCCCCAGCTGTCGTCCGACGGTGGTGGCGTCGACCGACTTGCCCTTGAAGGCGAAGCTCGAGTTGCGGCCGATCACGAAGAACCACCGCCAGCGGGCCAGCGCGGTGACGATGTCCTCGGTGATCGCGTCGGCGAAGTATTCCTGCTCGGGATCGCCGCTGCGGTTCTCGAACGGCAGCACCGCGATGGAGGGCTTGTCGGGCAAGGGCAAGGCCGGCGGGCCGTTCGCTTCGGCGCCCTCCAGCCGCACCCGGAAGACGCGCACCGAGCGCGGGATGTTCTTCAGCTTCCGCGCGCCGAGATCGTCGAACTCGATGGTCGCGCGGCCGAACGTGTCTTCCTGCACCCGCCCGGAGACGTAGATCCCGCCGGGCTCGGCCAGGGCCTCGAGGCGGGCGGCGATATTCACCCCGTCGCCGAATATGTCGCCGTCTTCGACCACCACCTCGGCCACGTGGATTCCCACGCGCAGGATCAGCCTTTGCTCAATGGGCGAGCCGGCGTTGCGCTCGGCGATCGCCCGCTGCACGTCGACGGCGCATTGCAACGCGCCGATCGCGCCCGGGAACTCGGCCAGGAAGCCGTCACCGTTGGTCTTGAAGATCCGGCCTTCGTGGGCCTCGACCTTCGGGCGCAGCACGTCGCGCAACAGGGCCGAGACGCGCGATAGGGCGCCATCCTCGTCAGCCGCGACCAACCGGCTATAGCCGGCCACGTCCGCCGCGAGGATCGCCTTCAGCCGTCGCTCGACCGTCGCGCCCGTCACCACGCCCCCAACGAAGGGATTCCCCGCCGGCGCGCAAGAGCGCCTGCTTTACAAGGGAAAAAATGGCCCGCGCCGGGCCCCGGCGCAACCAGCAAGCGAAGGGAATAGGCGCCGGCGACGCCGGCTGTGGCCTGGGCGCCTGAAACTTGCACACCGTGGGCCGCGCCGCCTGCGCGACGCTTCGGCTCGCCAAGCGGCGACGGCGTGGCTATAAGGCGCCTGATGAAAGAGAGAAACGCAGCCGGCATCGTTGATCGGCTAGAAGAAGAATACCGGGGCAGCGTTGATGCGCTCCGGAGCGCCCTTCGAGACTTCCTGGCGGGCGGCAAGCCCCCGGACCCCAGCCTCCGCCGCAGCGGGGCCTTCACCTATCCCGAGCTTCGCCTCTACTGGCCCGCGGGAAAGCCCTATCCGCGGATCGGCCGCGCGTTCGCGCGCATCGGCCTGCCGGGCCGCTACGCCGTGACGGTCACTCGCCCGGACCTCTACCGCGACTACCTCACCGAGCAGCTTTCCCTGCTGCAGCAGGACTTCGAGGTGGATATCGAGGTCGGCCGCTCGACGCAGGAGATCCCGTTCCCCTATGTGCTGGACGGCGCCGCCGACATCGAGCTCGCCGACCGCAGCTCGTCGGAGATCGCCCGCCACTTCCCAACCACCGAGCTCGCCCACATCGGCGACGAGATCGCTGACGGCTCATTCCTGACAGCCGACGACCAGCCGCGGCCGCTGGCCCTGTTCGACGGCCTGAGGACCGACTTCTCGCTCGCCCGGCTCGCCCACTACACCGGCACGCCGGCCGAGCACGTGCAGCAGTATATCCTGTTCACCAACTACCATCGCTACGTGGACGAGTTCGTCCGCTGGGGCTGCGCGCAGCTGAACGACGGCGGGCCCTACAAGGCGCTGTCGGCGGCGGGCCAGGTCTATGTCACCGCCGAGACCCGCGATCCCGAAGCGCAGATCGCCGCCGGGGCCTGGCGCAAGCACCAGATGCCGGCCTATCACCTGATGGCCGAAGGCCGCCGCGGTGTGACCCTGGTGAACATCGGGGTCGGCCCCTCCAACGCCAAGACCATCTGCGACCACCTTGCGGTGCTCCGGCCCCAGGCCTGGCTGATGATCGGCCACTGCGGCGGCCTGCGCGGCTCCCAGACCATCGGCGACTATGTGCTGGCCCACGCCTACCTGCGCGACGACAACGTGCTCGACCGCGTGCTGCCGCCGGAGATCCCGATCCCGCCGATCGCCGAGGTGCAGGTGGCCCTGCATCGGGCGGCGGAACTGGTCACCGGCGATACCGGCGAGCCGCTGAAGCGGCGCCTGCGGACCGGCACCGTGGTCACCACCGACGACCGCAACTGGGAGCTGCGCTATTCGAGCTCCGCCCAGCAGTTCAACCAGAGCCGGGCGGTGGCCATCGACATGGAGAGCGCCACGATCGCCGCCCAGGGCTACCGGTTCCGAGTGCCCTACGGGACCCTGCTCTGCGTCTCCGACAAGCCGCTGCACGGGGAGATCAAGCTGCCCGGCCAGGCCAACGCCTTCTACGAGCGCGCCATCGGCCAGCACCTGCAGATCGGTATCATGACCATGGATCTGTTACGGGAAGAAGGCGCGAGACTGCATTCGCGCAAGCTCCGAAGCTTCGACGAGCCTCCGTTCCGATAACGCAGTAAGTTAAACTTCGTTTACTTTATTGCACGGGTGACACACGCGCCGATTGTGGTCTCAAGGCCACGATGTGTCAGTCTGTTGTCTGCATTGCGATTTTCTTGTGGCGCGCCGCTGCACAGATGCCATGAAAGGGCCACCATCGATTGCGGCGCAATCGTGGTGGATTTTAACTCGTGGAGGGGAATGTGCGCGCAACCTTGACCAGGAAACCAATCCTTCTGGGCACAACTCTTCTGGCCGGAGCGGTCATGGCGGGTGGCGCCTGGGCCCAGGCTGCGCCAGCGACGCCGGCGGCCGGAAACACGCTGCAGGAACTCGTCGTCACCGGTTCGCGCATCCCGCGGCCCAACCTTGAACAGCCGACGCCGGTTTCGGTGATCTCGCCGACCATCATCCAGCAGGCCGGTCCGCAGAACCTCGGCGACATCATCGCCCAGCTGCCGGCGGTGGGTAACACCAACACCGTCCGCGCCAACTCCAACAACTTCGGCAACAGCGCCGGCATCAGCTCGATCGACCTGCGCAACCTCGGCACGTCGCGGACCCTGGTCCTCGTCGACGGCCAGCGGCACGTCAACGGCGACGTCGGCCTGAACGCGGTGGACATCAACTCCATCCCGCCCGAGCTCGTCGACCACGTGGAAGTGGTCACCGGCGGCGCCTCGGCCATCTACGGTTCGGACGCCGTTTCGGGCGTTGTGAACATCATCATGAAGAAGCGGTTCGAGGGGCTCCAGATGGATGCCCAGGTCGGCAGCTTTGACGGCTATGGCGCGAAGTACAGCGCCTCCGCCACCTTCGGTAAGACCTTCCTCGACGACCGCCTGAACCTGACGGGGTCGGTCTTCTACAACAAGGAAAACACCATCTGGGTGCGCGATATCCCGGGCGCCAACAACTACGGCACGATCACCAACCCGGCCGACCTGACCGGGCCGGTGGACCCGTCGTTCCTATCCAGCCCCGCCGCCCGGCGGAACGATGGCATCCCGGACAGCCTGTTCGTGCCGCATGTGGGCAGCGACTTCGTCACACCCAACGGTACGCTGATCAACGCCCTGACCTTCGCGCCGCAGTTCATGTTCGACGCCAAGGGCAATGTGATCCCGGCGGCGGCGCGCAGCGGGTTCAACAGCTTCGCCTTCGGCCAGTTTCCTGCCAACTGCCAGGACTGCTACTTCGGCGAAGACCTGAACCAGGAGCAGTCGCCGATCGAGACGAAGGGCGCCGACTTCCGGGCGAACTTCGACTGGACCGCGCACCTGCACGCCAACCTGGACGCCAAGCTCGTCCAGTCCAACGTGCAGAACCAAATCCAGCCGTCCTTCACCTTCGCCGACTTCCAGCTGCAGCCGGACAACGCCTTCATCCAGCCTGACCTGCGGGCCGCGCTGGCCGGGACACCCCCGGGGCTCTATCCGCTCATCGGTGAGTTCCTGCAGCCCGGCGGCCGCAGCCAGGACATCAAGCGCCAAACCTATCGCATCGTCGGCGGCCTCAACGGCGACTTCGACGCGGGCTTCGCCAACATCAACTGGGATGGCGCGCTGAACTACGGCAAGGTCAGCACGACGGTCACCAACAACGACCTCGAGATCCTCGCCAACTTCCATGCGGCGTTCGATTCGGTGATCAATCCGGCGACCGGCCAGCCGGCCTGCCGGATCAACGTGCCGAGCGCCGGCCCGCCGGCGCTGGCCGACGACGAAACCTCGGCGGCGCCGGGCTGCGTGCCCTTCAATCCGTTCGCCCCGGGGCGCAACAGCGCACAGGCCTTCGCCTACTCCTTCGGCTCCTTCGACACCCACGACACCCTGAGCCAGGAAGTGGCCAGCCTGAACGCCAACTTCGACACCAGCCGGTTCTTCAACCTGCAGGGCGGTTCTCTGGGCGTGGCGCTCGGCGCCGAGTACCGCCAGGAGCGCACCAAGGACGTCAACGATCCGGCCCTGGTCAACGGCCTGACCGAGAACCTTTCGAACAACTCCTCGGGCGGCTACAACGTCAAGGAAGCCTACATCGAACTCAGCCAGACGATCTTCAAGGACTGGCGTCCGTTCATGCAGGAGCTGACCCTGGATGCGGCGTTCCGCGGCGCCGACTATTCGACGGTCGGTCGCGTGGGCGCCTACAAGTTCAGCGGCGACTATGGGCCGGTGAGTTGGTTGAAGTTCCGCACGACCTATTCGCGGTCGATCCGGGCCCCGAACATCACCGAGGCCTTCCTGCCGCCGACCCCCGGCTTCTTCAGCGTCGTCGACCCGTGCTCGGCCGAGAACATCGGCTCGCAAACCAACTTCGCCCACAACTGCGCCGCGGCGGGCATCCCCGCCGGCTTCGTGGCCAACACCAACGCCTCGATCACCGGCCAGACGTCGGGCAACCCGGATCTGTTGCCGGAAAAGTCGATCAGCTATACCGGCGGCATCGTGTTCCAGCCCCCGGTGGTCCCGGGCCTGGCCATCACGCTCGACTTCTACGGGATCAAGATCAAGAACGCGATCTCACAGGTCTCGGCCCAGTCGATCATCAACAACTGCTTCAACTCGGCCAGTCTGGACCCGACTTTCTGCAGCCTGTTCACGCGCGATCCGACCACGCACAACATCAACTTCGTGAAGACCACCTTCGTGAACTCCTCGAAGCTGCTGACTCAGGGCTACGAGATGCACGTCACCTATAGCCACGACGTGTCGGCGTTCACCGAGCGTTGGCGCTACACCCAGGGCCTGACGGGCAGCATCTCGTTCGACCTGAACGTCGACTATGTGGCCCGCCTGAGGAACTTCCCGTTCCAGACCGATCCGACCACCTACAACGTGGACGAAGGCCGGGTGAACAACATCAACAACGAAGGCACCCCGCACTGGAAGGGCATCGCCGACACGACCTACAAGCAAGGTCCGGTGACGTTCAACTGGCAGGTCCGCTACGTGGGCAAGGGCGCGCTGTTCAACATCGACCCGACCTCGGTCGACCGGTCGGAAGCGCTCGACGTCCCGTTCGCCAAGGCGGTGTTCTACCACGACATTTCGCTGCGCTATAAGCTCGACGACCACTTCGGTGGCTGGGGCAACGGGGCGGAAGTGTTCGTCGGCGTGAACAACGTGTTTGGCGACAACCCGCCGGCCGTGACCATCGGCACGGGCAACGACGTCGGCTACGACCTCGGCCGGTTCTTCTACACCGGCATCACCATCCGCCGCTAAGCCGCACGGGCGCAGCGACAGGGAAGGGCGGTCCTCACGGGCCGCCCTTTTCCTTTGCGCGGAACTCTTTGCACAAGGCTCGGGCGCGGGCTCGATCCGACTCTCGAAAACCGCTAGTCAGCCCGTATGACCCGCCACATCGCCTTCGAAGGTATCGAGAACTTCCGCGACTTCGGCGGCTACGGCACCGCCTGCGGCCGCGGCCTGAAGGCGGGCCGGCTCTACCGTTCCGGCCACCACGCGCGGGCCAGCGAGGCCGACCTCGCCCGGCTGAAGGACCTCGGCCTGTCGTTGATCGTCGACCTGCGCCGCCCCAACGAGCGCGAGCGCGATCCCAGCCGCCGCTGGGCGGGCTTCGGCGCCACGGTGATCGACAGCGACGCCGAGCAGGAGCGGACGGTGGAGTGGATGGAGTTCCTGCGCGACTCCGACCTCTCGATCGAAGCCTTCCGGCGCTACATGCTGAACTACTATCGCGCCGCCCCCACCGATCCCCGATACGTCGATCTCTACAGCCGCTACTTCCTCGCCCTGGCCGAAAGCGACGGGCCCGTGCTGGTGCATTGCGCGGCGGGCAAGGACCGCACCGGGGTGATCTGCGCCCTCACCCACCACTTGGCCGGCGTGCATGACGACGACATCATGGCCGACTACCTGCTGACCAACGACCCGGCCCGCATCGCCGCGCGCTCGGAGACGGTGGGCGGGCTGATCTTCGAAGCCACCGGCCGGCGGCCGACCGAGGCGGCGGTCGCCTATGCGATCAGCGTCGACGCCGAGTTCCTGGCCGAGTCCTTCGCGGCCATGCGCGAGCGGTTCGGGTCGGTGGACGGCTATCTCGACGCGGGTCTCGGCCTGACCCCGGCGCTGCGCGAGCGCCTGCACGAGCGGTTGCTCGGCTGAGGGCCAGGGCCTATGCCCGCGCCCTGACCTCGCCCTGATCCCCGCGGAGTGACGATGCAGAGCTTCCAGCCGCCCCGCCGCATCCTCATGGGGCCCGGCCCCTCCGACGTCAGCCCGCGGGTGCTGGCCGCGCTCGCCCGCCCGACCATCGGCCACCTCGATCCGGAATTCCAGGCGCTGATGGAGGAGATCAAGGCGGCGCTCCAACGGCTGTTCAACGCCCCCGACCACGCCTGCGTCCCGCTGCCCGCCCCCGGCACCGCCGGCATGGAGGCGGCGATGATGAACCTGCTGGAGCCGGACGACCGGGCGGTGATCGCCGTCAACGGCGCGTTCGGCGGCCGGATGGCCGACATGGCCGATCGGGCCGGGGCGCGGGTTGTTACCGTCGACCACGACTGGGGCCGGCCGGTGGATCCGGCGCGCGTCGAGGCGGCGCTCGCCGAGGCGCCGACCAAGCTCCTGGCCTTCGTCCATGCGGAGACCTCGACGGGGGTGCGCTCCGACGCCGGTCCGCTCTGCGCGCTGGCCCGCCGATACGGCGCGCTCTCCGTGGTGGATTGCGTGACCTCGCTTGGCGGCATCGCCGTCGACGTCGCCGGCTGGGACGCCGATGTGGTCTATTCGGGAACCCAGAAGTGCCTCTCCGCGCCGCCCGGCCTGTCGCCGATCGCCCTCTCCAAACGCGCCCAGGCGGCGATCACCGGCCGCAAGACCAAGGTCCGCAACTGGCTTTTGGATTTCAACCTGCTGATGAGCTACTGGGGCGGCGAGGGCGGCCGGACCTATCACCACACCGCCCCGATCAACGCCCTCTATGGCCTGCACGAGTCCCTGGTCGCCCTGTTCGAGGAAGGCCAGCAGGCCGCTATCATGCGCCACGCCCGGGTGCACGCCGCCTTCGCGGCGGGGTTGGAGGCCGCGGGCCTCTCCCTGTTGGTGGACGCGGCCTACCGCCTGCCGCAGCTCAACACCGTGGTCGTGCCGGACGGCGTCGACGAGGCCGCCGTGCGCGCGCACGTGCTGAAGCACTGGGACCTGGAGATCGGCGCGGGCCTCGGCCCCCTGAAGGGCAAGGTCTGGCGGGTCGGGCTGATGGGCGCCTCGGCCACCCCCTGGCACGTGCGGCTCTGCCTCACCGCGCTTTGCGAGGCACTGGCCGCCCAGGGCCATGCGGTGGATGCGGCCAAGGCCCTGGCCGCCGCCGACCGGGAACTCGCCGCCTAGCCACCCCTCGGCGATGCGGCTAACGTCGCGGCCAACCGCCTCCCTGACAAAAGGCGGACATCCCCGGGGAGACCGCCGCCTTGACCCAGCCCTTGCCGCTCGACGCCGATGGACCTGCCGCGGTCGTCGAGCCGCCGATCATCGCCAGCCTCGGCGGCGACGGAAAGATGAGCCGTGGCGCCTACGCCTGGTCGATCCACCAGGGCGGCCGCGACCCGTTCATCATCCTGGTCACCATCTACATCTTCATGCCCTACGTGGCCTCGGTGCTGGTGGGCGACCCGGTGCGCGGCCAGGCGACCATCTCCAGCTGGGACCAGATCATCGGCTGGGTGGTGGTGTTCACCGCCCCCTTCCTGGGCGCCTCGATCGACAAGCTCGGCCCGCGCAAGCCCTGGCTCGGCACAATCATCGGCCTGATGGTCCCGATGGTCGGCGCCCTTTGGTTCGCCAGGCCCGGCGGAGCCATGACGCTGGCGACGCTCGCCGCCCTCTACATCGGCGCCCGGCTGCTGTTCGTCTACGCCGAGGTGCTGCACAACTCGATGCTGATCCGCGCCGCCGGCCTGAAGGCCGCGCACAAGGCCTCGGCGCTGGCGCTCTCCTGCGGCAATGGCGCCTCGGTCGTGGCGCTCGCCTTCACCGCCTGGGCCTTCGCCCTGCCGGGCAAGGTGCACTGGAGCTGGGTGCCGGCCACGCCGCTGTTCGGCTTGAACCCCGCCACCCACGAGCCCGAGCGGGTGGTCGCGCTGATGGCGGCGGCCCTGCTGGCCGTAGGCATCGTTCCGCTGCTCCTCCTGACCCCCGACGCGCCGCGCACCGGCATCCCCATGCTGACCGCCTGGCGCGACGGCGCGGGCGAGCTGTGGCGGATGCTGAAGACCGTGCGGCGCTACAAGGACGCGGTCGTCTATCTCGCCTCGCGGATGTTCTTCGTCGACGGCATGAACGCGGTGCTGATCTACGCCGGGGTCTACGCCATCGGGGTGATGAAGTGGGGCCCGCTGGAGATGCTGGTCTACGGCATCATGCTCAGCGTGGTCGCGGTGTTCGGCGGCTTCGTCGCCCGCTGGACCGACGGCTGGCTGGGGCCGAAGAACGCACTGTGCATCCAGATCGGCGCCACTGCGCTCAGCCTGACCCTGATGCTGGGCATCGCGCCGGACCGGCTGTTCTACCTCTGGGCCTACGATCCCGCGGCCCACGCGCCGATCTGGAACGGGCCGGTGTTCCGCCACCTGACCGACTGGGCCTTCATCGGCATCGGCTTCGTGAACGCCATCTTCATCACCGGCCAGTACGCCTCCAGCCGCACCCTGCTCACCCGCCTGACGCCGCCGGAGCAGACCGGCGCCTTCTTCGGCGTCTATGCCCTGTCCGGCGTCGCCACCCTGTGGCTCGCGCCCACCCTGGTGAACATCGGCACGCGGATGACCCACACCCAGCAGGGCGGCTTCGCCAGCATCATCGTGCTGCTGGTGATCGGCCTGATCGGCCTGACCTTCGTCAAGGGCGGGGGCCGGCAGGCGGCGTGATCCCCCCGGGCGACCGCGGCCTCACGCTCGGCGACGGCCTGTTCGAGACCGTGCTGGCTGAGGCGGGCGGGCTGGTCGACCTGGCCGCCCACCTCGATCGCCTGATCGCCGGCTGCGACGTCCTGGGCCTTCCCCCGCCGAACCGCGGCGTCGCCGAAGCGGCCATGCGCGAGGCCCTGGCCGAGGCCAGCCTCGAGGATGTGCGCGCCGCCGTGCGCCTGACCCTGACCGCGGGCTCGGGCGGTCGCGGCCTGGACCGGCCGGAGGCGCTCGCGCCCCTGCTCGTGGCCACCGCCGCGCCCGCGGCGCGCCCCACGACGCCGGCCCGGCTGATCGTCAGCTCTGTGCGCCGCAACGAGGGCTCGCCGGCCTCGCGGCTGAAGACCCTGGCCTACCTCGACAATGTCCTGGCCCGGCGCGAGGCGCAGATCGCCGGCGCCGAAGAGGCGGCGATGCTCAACAATCGCGGCGAGCTGGCCTGCGCCTCGGCCGCCAACCTGTTCTGGATCTCAGGCGGCCGGCTCTTCACCCCGCACCTCGACTGCGGGGTGCTGCCGGGCATCGTGCGTGCACGGGTGATCGCCGCCGCCGACCGGCTCGGCCGGCCGGCGAATGCGGTGCATGCCGGCCCGGACGCGCTGGCCGGCGCCGACCTGATCTTCCTGACTAACAGCCTCATCGGGCTCCGGCCGGCGCTGTTGGAGCCAGGGAAGCGCTTAATCGCAGACGATTTCTTCGCCGCCCTGACGTCCGCGCTCGGAGCTGGATAAGCGCGCACGTTGGGCGAAATAGTCAGATATTTCAGCAGTTTGTTGCCATGCTTAACCAGGAATAATGATTAAACTAAGTAAACCAAGAGAGAAAATCTTTCGAATACTCAAAACTTTCACAGCGATTTAAGCGCGACGGGCGAAATTGCTCTGGCGTTTGGGCGAGCAGGCGATGTCTGAAAAGCCTCCCGCCGCCTGCCCGCCAAGCAAAGGAGTAACCCATGTCCAAGTTCGTTTCGCGCTTCCTGAAGGACGAGTCCGGCGCCACCGCCATCGAGTATGGCCTGATCGCCGCCCTGGTCGCCGTGGCCATCGCCGCGGTGCTGCCGACGCTCGGCGGCAAGCTGAGCAACACCTTCGGCAACGTGGCCAACAAGCTGCCGTAAGCCTGGCGGTCGTTTCCAATGGCAAGGGCCTCCCGGCATCGGGAGGCCCTTTTTCTATGCGTATCCATGTATTCGACACGTCATGGTAAATATACGTCAACCAAGACTCTACAATTATTTGGCGAGTTCACGACGCCTTAAGCACATCCCCTGATAGTCCGCATTGTGTTTGGCGGCCGGACCGTTCGCGATCCGGCCGCTCCCACGTCAAGGAGACACCCCCGTGTCCAAGTTCGTTTCGCGCTTCCTGAACGACGAGTCCGGCGCCACCGCCATCGAGTATGGCCTGATCGCCGCCCTGGTCGCCGTGGCTATCGCCGCGGTCCTGCCGCTCCTGGGCGGCAAGCTGTCGAACACCTTCGGCAACGTCGCCAACAACCTGCCGTAAGCGTTCGCGGCCCGCCGCCGATCCGGCGGACCCTAGCGAAGGCCCCGCGCGCCAGCGTCGGGGCCTTCCGCGTTTCTGAGCCGGCTTTTCGAGCCGACGAAACCCTCCGTTCATCCGGCCGCGCGATGCTGAGGTCCCGGAGGCGTCCATGATCCACATCCTGCAGGCCGTGCTGGCCGTGGTCTTCCCGGCCCTGGTGATCGTCGCGGCCCTACGTGACGTGACCAGCTACACCATCCCCAACTGGATCTCCCTGGCGCTGATCGCGGCCTTCCCGCCCGCGGCCCTGGCGATGGGCTTGCCGCTTCCGATGCTCGGCCTGCACCTGGGCGTGGGCGCGGGCGGCCTGGTCCTGGGTATGGCGATGTTCGCCCTGGGCTGGATCGGCGGCGGCGACGCCAAGCTGTTCGCGGCCGCGGCCCTGTGGCTGGGCTGGCCGGCCGCGGCGACCTTCGGGGTCATCACCGCCGTCGCCGGCGGCGGCCTGGCCATGACGCTGCTGGCGCTGCGCTCCTCCTCGCTCCGGCCCTTCGTGGTCACCGGCCCCGCCTGGTTCAGCCGCCTCGCTGAGCCGGGGGAGAACGTCCCCTACGGCCTGGCCATCGCCATCGGCGCCTTGGCGGCCTTTCCGGCCTCGCCCTTCATGAAGCCCTTCATCGGCGCCTGAGCGGTTGCGGGGCCGCGTCAGGTGCGCGACAGGAGGGACCGCGAAGGAGCACCCATGTCCGAAGTGATCCTCGAGGCGTCCGACGAGGCCGCCATCCCCGTCCGGGCCCTTACCGAGGCCGACGCCGCCGGCGTCCTGGAAGCCGCCTCGCCCCTGGCCCGTGGCGCGGCCCGGCTCGCCGACTTCAAGGGCAAGGCCGGCCAGGCGGTCAGCGTGCTGGGCGCCGACGGCGCGACGGCCGAGGTGCTGTTCGGCCTGGGCGACGCGCCGGACGCCATGACCTTCCGGGCCCTCCCCGCCAGGCTCTCGCCCGGCGTCTACAAGATCGCCGCCGCGCCGGCCGGCCTGAGCCCCGATCAGATCGCGCTCGCCTTCGCGCTCGGCAGCTACAAGTTCGACCGTTACAAAGCTCATGGCGCGGAGAAGCCCAAGCTGCTCGCCGAGGGCTGCGACGTGGCCGAGGTCCGCCACCTGGCCCACGCCTGCGCCCTGGCTCGCGACATGGTCAACACCCCGGCCAACGACCTGGGGCCGCGGCAGGTCGAGACCATCGCCCGCGAGATCGCCGAGCAATATGGGGCGGAGATCGCCGTGGTCACCGGCGACGCCCTGCTGGAGGCCAACTACCCGGCGATCCACGCGGTCGGCCGCGCCGCCGTTCCCGAGCGCGCGCCGCGGATGATCGAGATCAGCTGGGGCCAGGCGGGCGCGCCCCTGGTGGCCATCGTCGGCAAGGGCGTGGTGTTCGACACCGGCGGCCTCGACATCAAGCCCTCGGGCGGCATGCGGCTGATGAAGAAGGACATGGGCGGGGCGGCGCACGCGCTCGCCCTGGCGCGGATGGTTATGGCCGCGGGCCTGCCGGTGCGGCTGGCGGTGCTGGCGCCCACCGTCGAGAACGCGATTTCCGGCGACGCCATGCGGCCGGGCGACGTGCTGGCCTCGCGCAAGGGGATTTCCATCGAGGTCGGCAACACCGACGCGGAAGGCCGGCTGATCCTGGCTGACGCCCTGACCCGCGCGGCCGAGCTGGAGCCGGTCCTGACCCTCGACTTCGCGACGCTCACCGGGGCGGCGCGTATCGCGCTCGGGCCGCAGCTGCCGCCCTTCTACACCGACGACGACGAGTTGGCCGGCCAGATCGAGGCCCATGCCAGGGCCGCCTCGGACCCGCTTTGGCGGATGCCGCTCTGGAAGGGCTACGTCGACGCCCTGGATTCCGACGTAGCGCAGATCAAGAACGATCCCGACGGCTGGGCCCAGGCGGGTTCGGTGACCGCGGCCCTGTTCCTGCAGCGGTTCGCGCCGGCCGGACCCTGGGCGCACTTCGACATCTTCGCCTGGAACCCGCGCAACCGGCCGGGCTGGCCCTCGGGCGCCGAGGCGCAGGTGATCCGCGGCCTCTACGGCCTCATCCGGGAGCGGTTCAAGTGAGCTTCGACGGCCGCGTCACCCCGCTGCGCGATGGCGTCGCCGCCCGCGCCCTGGAGGGCGTCGCCCCCGCCGAGGTCTATCTCGACCCCAAGGCCCGCGCCTGCGTGGTCGCCGCTGCTGGCCTCCACCGCGCGCCGGACGCGGCGTCCGAGCAGATGGACCAGCTGCTGTTCGGCGAGGTCTTCGATCTGCTCGAAGAAGAAGCCGGGGGCTGGATCTGGGGCCAGGCGCGGCGCGACGGCTATGTAGGCTTCGTGGCCGCCGCCAGCCTCGCGGCGCCGGGGCCCGAGCCGACCCATCGGGTGGCCGCCATCCGCACCTACGCCTTCGCTGGACCCTCCATCAAGGCGCAGGCGTCCGGGCCCTATTCGCTGAACGCCCTGGTCGCCGTGGAGGCCGAGGAGGGCCGGCTGCGGAAGATCGCCGGCGGCGGCTGGATCGCCGCCGAGCACCTCGCACCCGTCGGCGTCTTCGAGACCGATCCGGCGGCGGTCGCCGAGCGGTTCCTGGGCGCGCCCTATCTGTGGGGTGGCCGCGAGAGCCTGGGGCTGGACTGCTCGGGCCTGGTGCAACAGGCCCTGATGGCCTGCGGCCGGGCCTGCCCGCGCGACGCCGACCAGCAGGCCGGGCTCGGCGAGCCCATCGACCGCCAAGCCTTCGGCCGCAATGACCTGGTGTTCTGGGAGGGCCACGTGGCGATCGGCCTGGACGATGCCCGCATCGTGCACGCCAACGGCCACCACATGATGGTCGCCATCGAACCGCTCGACGAGACCATCGCCCGCATCGCTGCCGCCGGCCACGGCCAGCCGACGGGATATCGGCGAATCTGAGCAAATCCCGGCGTCGGCGCGCCTACTTCCGCGTCGAACCCGCGCTGCCCGGGTTGGCGGTGGTTTCCTGGTTGGGAGCGCCGCCCGGCGCGCCCTTGCCCTGGCCGGCCGGACCGCCCGATTGGGCCCCTGCCCCCGCACCGGCGACACCGGCGCTGGCGGTCGTGCCCGTGGCGGTCGGCGCAGTCGCCGCAGCCCCGGCCGGCGCGCCGGCGGCGGGACCCGTGCCCGGGGCCGGACCGGTGGTCGCCGCACCCTTGGCGGCCGCGGCCGGGTTGGGCGCCGGGATCGGCAGGCTGGAGCCCTGGGTGTGCAGGTAGGCGATGACGTTGATCCGGTCCTCGGGGTTCTTGAGGCCCACGAAGGTCATCTTGGTGCCGGAGATATAGGCCTGCGGGTTCTTGATGAACTCGAAGATGTGCTCGTAGTCCCAGATCGACTGCTTGCCGCCGAACGCGGTCATGGCGGGCGAATAGGAGAAGCCGGGCTCGGTGCCCGGCTTGCGGCCCTCGACGCCGGCCAGGTCCGGGCCGGTGCCGTTCGCGGTCAGGCTGTGGCAGGACTGGCACTTGGCGAAGGTCGCCTGGCCGGCGGCCACGTCGGCCTTGGGCAGCACCGTACCCCAGTCCGGCGGGACCTCGGGCGCGGCCGGGCCGCCCCCGCTGGTGTCGGCCGCGACCTCCACGGCGAAGCCTGGCTTTGTCACCGGTTCCTTCGAGAACACGCCCGACGAAAGCTGGATGAGTCCGGTGATGGCCAGACCGGTCGCCAGCACCGCGCCGGCGATCTTGTTGAACGTGAGATCTGCCATGGATCCTGACTTGGCCCTCTCCACGGCCGGGCCCTCGCAGGGTCCTCAAGACCCGCGGGAATCCCGCCCCTTATTGCGCCCGGCTCTCTTACACGCTACCGGCGCTCGCGCAACCGCCCGATAGCCCAGCATGAACCCGATCGTCATCATCCCCGCACGGATGGCCGCCACACGCCTGCCGGGCAAGCCCCTGGCCGACATCGGCGGCGTACCGATGATCGTCCGCGTGCTGCGCCAGGCGCAGGCCGCGGGCGTCGGACCCGTGGCCGTGGCGGCGGGCGATTCGGAGATCGTGGCGGCGGTGGAAGCGGCCGGCGGCCGCGCCATCCTGACCGATCCGGACCTGCCGTCCGGCTCGGACCGCATCCTCGCCGCCCTGGCCGAA